>NZ_JBYSYJ010000006.1:0-33683 GCF_058783135.1 Novosphingobium sp. FW305-C-30-35 | reverse complement strand
CAACGTTCGAGCAGTTTCGGCCAAGGCAGCTTGCGTCATGCGATCACTTCCAACGGTGAGGAGACTCTTTCCACCCGCTCACCCTAATGACGAGCGGTGAGTTATGCAAATCTTCCGGCTCGCCGTTCAGAGAGAGGGATACCCCAAAACTCACCGTCGCGATCGGGCATACCCCAAAGCTCACCCGACTCTGCCCCAACACTCACCTTAACCGACCCCAAAGCTCACTTTCGGCTACCCCAAAACTCACGCGACTCGACCCCAACACTCACTTTTCGAGGCCATTTTCCTTGGTTTTGTGCGGGTTTGCGCACCCCTGAATCTTGAATCTAAGAAGAATATTTGAATCTGAAGGGGAACGGTGAGTTTTGGGGTAGCCGACCTGTGGATAACTCGCTCCTGCTGCACCGATAGGACAGAGAAGAAAGCACCGCCTCTTGGGGCTTCGCCCCGCCGGCTCGCGGCCTTCGGCCGCCCCGGATCGCTAAAGCGATCCTCCCACCCGGCATCCCCATAATGAGCCGGCTTCGCCGGCACGTTTCCTATGGCTTGGCACCAGCTCCACCGTTCTGCCCCAACAGCCAGCACATCACCAAGACCAACCGTCCAAATGGCTTTCCAGAAAAGCCAAGCGGATAGGGTAGTGATCCAATCGAGAGGGCAGGACAGGTGGAAACGTTGCTACTGACGCGATTTCCGGCCCGCTCAGCCTCTTTTTAGGCGTCGGGTGAGAGAGGCATGGGGATGGAGCGTTCACGGCGCTCTACGGGCTTCCCTGGCCGCCGTTTTCAAAGCCTAGATCTTCGTGGTTTCACCTACCCTGCTCAACCGGCGGGCGTCAGGGGGTGACTACACGAAAGTGACGTATCTGCACGGAAAGGGCGAACGGATAGCGAACGTCACGCGGCAAGTAGGGAGTTGACGGCGCGCAGCGGTCGCAAGGCGTCCGGATCGGGTTGATCTTCAACATTCCAGCTATAGTCACCGGTCAGCGAGATATGCTCCCAGCCCAATGGCGCGATGTGGCGTGCGATTTCGTCGGCTGTGCCGATGTCCGCCAGCGCCATTTCGAGATAGCGAGTGTTCCACAAGATGATGGCGGCGACGAGCAGGTTGAGGCCGGAGGCGCGATAGGTCTGGTTCTCGAACCGACGATCGCGCAGTTCGCCGAGCTGGTTGAAGAAGAGCGCGCGGGCGAGCGCGTTGCGGGCTTCGCCTTTGTTGAGGCCCGCCTGGGTGCGCCGGCGCAGGTCGATGTCGCGCAGCCAGTCGAGCATGAAAATCGAGCGTTCGAGGCGGCCCAGCTCGCGTAGTGCGAGGGCCAGTCCGTTCTGTCGCGGATAGGCGGACAAGCGGCGCAGCATCGCCGAAGCAGTGACGGTGCCGGTGCGGATCGACGTGGCGAACCGCAGCAGTTCGTCCCAATGCGCCGCGACATGACCCAATGCGATCGGTTCGGCCGTCATGCCGGCAAGCAAGGGGCCGGATTCTTGGCCGGGAAGGAGGTGTAAACGACGCTCCTTGATGTCGCGCAGGCGCGGCGCGAAGCGGTAGCCGAAGAAGGGCATGAGGCCGAACACATGGTCCGATGCCCCGCCCGTATCGGTGTAGTGCTCCTCGATCGTCAGGCCGGTCTGGTGATACAGCAAGCCATCCAGCACATAGGGCGCTTCGCCAGCGGTCGCCGCGATCACCCGACTTGCGAAGGGGTCATATCGATCCGAGACATGGGTGTAGAAGGCAACGCCTGGTTCGTTGCCGCTGCGCGCGTTGATGTCGCCGATCGCGGCCCCACGGCCCCCGGCATGAAATTGCTGTCCGTCGCTCGACGAAGTGGTGCCGTCTCCCCACAGCGCGGCGAGCGGCATGGCGCGATGGGCGTCGATCAGCCTTCCCAACGCTTCGCCATAGGCGGCTTCGCTGATGTGCCAGTCGTGAAGATGGGCGAGCTGACGCAGACTTGCGCCCCGGCAGGTTTCCGCCATGCGTGTGAGGCCGAGATTGATGCCATCGGCGAGGATGACCGTGAGCAGCGCATTGCGATCGTCGGCTTCCCGGCCCGAACGACGATGGATGAAGCATTCGCTGAACCCGGTCCAGGCATCGACCTCCAGCAGAAGATCGGTGATCTTCACGCGCGGCAGTCGATCATAGGCGGCGCGACGGGCAATCTCGGTGGCGGGCGGTGTTGCCGCCTTCAGCGGCGAGATGATGAGACCGTTTTCGTCAAGCTTAACCTGGGGCAGCTCCCCTTGCCGTGCAAGGACCGTTACCTGCTCGATCGCCGTGTCGAGCCTGGTGCGCCGTTCCTCGATATGGCGCTCGAAATCCGTTTCGATGGCGAGCGGCAACGGCCCCTTCTCGCGCAGCGCCGCAAAGGTCGCCGGCGGTATGAGATAGCTGTCGAAATCGCGAAACTGCCGGCTTCCCGCGACCCATATATCCCCGGCTCGCAACCGCTCGCGTAGTTGCGACAAGGCGCATAGTTCATAAGCGGCACGATCAACGATGCCATCCCGCAGGACGAACGGGCGCCATGCGGGCGGCACAAAGCGTAGCGGCACGCGATCAGGCAAGCGCCGTTTGCCGGTCCGATATAGCTCCGCGATGATGGCCAGCGCTGACAGGAGCCCCTGAACCGCGCCGGCGCCGCGAAACTCGAAGGCGTTGAGAAAAGCGCCGACAAAGAGCTTCACCGTCCGATGCCGCTCGATCAATTCGGCGGTGCGATCGACGGTTTCCGGTCGCCCGAGCACTTCGGCCTGCTCGACGGCCACGGCGAAGTGCTGCCAGTCCAGCGCCTCGATCTGCGCCAGAGAATCCACGCCCTTGCTGCGCGCGTCGATGAGGAGGCGGCAAGACCCCGTGAGCGTCCGGAGGTGGCCTTGCAACTCGCGCACCGTCTTGAGGGCTTTGTCGCGGGTCCGGTTCTCGGCGCGGCGCGCCATGCTGCCCAACAGCTTGTCGAACATCGTCAGGGTGGCGTCGGTCAGGCTTTCCTCAAGCCGGATGCCGGTTGCCGCCAGCGTCGCATGGCGGCGCAGGGCATTGAGTTCGCCAAGGTGCTGGGGTGTGATGCGGCTGCCTTCGTCCGCCAGCCTGTCAAAAGTCAAAGCCGGGATCATGTCGGCACGGGCGCGATCGAGGCCCAGCGCGCGGATATAGGCGAGCCGTTCGATCAGGCGCAGGATGTTGCGCGCTGCCGGCGATTGTGGCGCATTGCGCATCCAGGATAGCCATGTCGCGACCTGCCCCGGTCGTCGGGCCAGCAAATCGTCCAGGCCCTGAAGGGTGTCAGGCAGCAGGCCATTCGTGAGCACTTCATAGGTAACGTACATTCGCCGAAGCTCGCGCTGCTGCCGATCGGACAGCTTGGGCTTCTTGCCCCGGAGCTTACCCTTGGCCCGTGCGACCGCCATGCCTTCGCGGGTGCGCATGCGGATCAGGTCTGCCTCGAACTCGGCGAAGGTAGCGAGGATGTTGAAGAACATCTTGCCCATCGGATCGGTCGGATCGTGGACGCTGGACCCGAGCTGCAGCTTCACCCCGCGCGCGGCGAGCGCGTCGGCGATGGCGCGGGCATCGGGGACCGAGCGGGCCAGCCGGTCGAGCTTGGGCACCACGAACGTGTCGCCGGCCCTCACGGCCGCCAGTGCCTGGTCGAGTCCCGGCCTCAGCCGGTTCGATCCGGTGAAGCCGTGGTCGGTGTATATGCGATCGGCGGCGATACCCATTTCGGCGAGGATGCCTTTTTGGGCAGCCAGGTCCTGCTTGTCAGTCGAGCACCGGGCGTAGCCGATCATAGTGTGGGTCATGGAGTCGATCTGTAACGATAGTGGCCCCATCAATGCAAAAGATATAGTACCAGTCTTGTGAGACTCGGCCCAGCCCGGGATTGTGGCCCGCCCGGGGTGGGTCCGGCCTGTACGCTGAACGACCCTCTTTCGGACACGAGCGCGAGGAGCGATCCGATGACCGACGCGGACGACAAGGTGGCGAACCGGCTGGCCTTCCTCCGAGTCCACCTCGACGACGGCGTGCCGCTGGCGCGCGCCGCGCGCGAGGCCGGCATCCCGATCCGCACCGCGCGGCGCTGGCTCGCCTGCTTCCGCGATGCCGGCCCTGCCGGACTGTCCTTCAAGACGCGATCGGACGCGGGCGAGCGGAAGGTCGCGCGCGAGGTGGTGGAATTGATCGAGGGCATGGCGTTCACCAAGCCTCGGCAGTCGGCCGCCACCATCCACCGCCGGGTCAGCGCGGTCTCACGCGAGCGGAAATGGCGTGCACCGTCCTATAGCCGGCATCCACCGTGCCGCACGATCGGCGGTCTGGGATCATGCCGTGCCGTGGATGCCGGAACAAGTCCGGCATGACGTGGGGAGGTTCGCGAAGGTTTTGAGTATATCCGGGGCGACGGGGCGGAACGTGATGAACCTTACGATCCCGGCCTTCGGCAGAACGTTGCGAGAGTCGGTTTCCTTGCCTCCTGCGTCCGTCACCCCGGCCAAGGCCGGGGGCCATGGTGCGGGGACAACAACGGCCTGTGCGTTCGGGCAGACATGGATGCCGGATCAAGTCCGGCATGACGGTGATGGTATGACGCCGTCAGAAGGGCGCGCAGGCGCGGCGTTGCTGGGTGCCCTTGGGCGTGAGGACGAGGTGGCCGAGGCGTTCGCGGATCAGCCCCTGGTCGAGCAACTGGCGGATCGTATCGGGATCGTGACCGCGCGAGATGATGAGCGTGCCGCCCGCGCTGCGCGCGGTCCACAGGATGCGCTCCATCTGTTCGGACACCAACCGGATTACCGCTTCGCCGTTCATCGCCGTTGCGCCCCCCACGGGCCAGACGCGACCGACTCGGACGGTCGCTTGGCCGGAGGAAGCCGCGAAAACGGTTAACGGGTCAACCATCGTCGCGGCGCTTTCCCACCGGAACGGGTAGGATGCGCGCGGAAACCGACGAAACGAACGGGCCGGCCGGCGCCAGGATGCGCCGACCGGCCCGCCATGGGTGCAAAGGTGTGAATCAGAAGCGCGTGCGCAGCGTCACGCCATAGGTGCGCGGTTCGGCGAGGAACGCCGAGAACAGCTGGTTGCCGGTGCCGCCGAACGCCTGCACCTGCTGCTGGCTGCCCGCCCCCTGGAAGGGCGAGTTGAACGCGACCTGCGTATAGTTGGTGTCGAGCAGGTTCTGCGCCCACAGTTCGACCGCCCAGCGTTCGTCGCGCCCGCGCAGGCCGACGCGCGCATTCACCACGGTGAAGCCGTCCTGCATCTTTTCTACGAACAGGTCGGAGCCGGTGTTGTAGTCCGACGCGGTCCGCTGATCGACGTAGAATAGCGCCGACATGCCGTCGCTGCCGATGTCCGGCGTCCAGGCGACCGAGGAGGTGATGACGTTGCGCGGCGCGTTCGACATTTGCGACCCCGACAGCAGGAACAGCGCGGGGTCGAGCGGGGCGCCCGCATCCGAGCCGACCAGGTTGCGGCGGTATTTGGTGTCGGCGAAGGTATAGCCCAGGTTCACCGCCAAGTTGCGCGCGGGGTAGAAGCCGGCCTCCACCTCGACGCCTTGGCTGACGACGCCATATTTGACGTTGCCGGTGCACGCCCCGGTCGCCGCGCTGTTGTCGCGATCGGCGCCGTTCAGGTCGTTCGAGCACGAGCCGATGTTCTCGACCACGTAATTGGTGCCGTTGAAGGTGTTCAGCTGGAAATTCTTGAACTCCGACCGGAAGCCCGCGATGTTGAACGTGAACGGACGGCTGGAATATTTCAGCCCGATTTCATAGGCGTTGACGGTTTCCGGGTCGAAGCGCAGCCGCCCGCCGGTGGCATTGCCGATCGTCGCGGGGTTATAGGCATCGCCCAGGTCCGACCGGTCGAGGTTGTAGCCGCCCGCCTTGTACCCGCGCGAATAGCTGGCGTAGGTCATCACGCGGTCGACCGGCTTCCACGACAGCACCGCGGTGCCGGTCAGCTGGTCTTCCTTGAAATTGTCCGCCAGCGTGCGGCCGTTCAGCGCCGACGACGAATTGCCGGTGCACGCCAGCGTCGCGATCCCGCGGGTCAGCGCGGCAAGCTGTGCGTTGTTGAACAGATTGCCCGCCGGGCCGGCGCCCAGCAGCCCCTGGATCTGCGGGCAGACGGTATTGTTGTTGCCGAACGTCGCGTCGAACCGCTTGCGCTCCTGCGTCCAGCGCAGGCCGGCGGTGAACGACAGATTGTCGGTCAGCTTGACGATGTTGTGCGTGAACAGCGCGAAGCTCTTGCTGTTCTGGCGGTAGACGTCGCGGGTCGTGCCCAGGTTGTTGAGCGTGCCCAGAAGGTCGATCGCGGGAAGGATCACCCCCGCCGCCGCGCCCAGACCGGCACCAATCGCCTGGCGCCCGGTCGCACCGCCCAGCGCGGCAAGCGGCGTGGTGCCGAGGCATCCCGGCCCGGCCGGGTTGCGCAGGGCGGCGGTGGGATTGATCGTCGCGACGATGCGGCACGCGGCGAAGGCGCCATAGTCGCTGCCGAACTTCAGATTGTCGACGACCTCCAGATCCTCGTTCGAGAAGAAGCCGCCGACCAGCCAGTTGAGCCGGTCGCCGAATGCCTCGCCGTTGAGGCGCACTTCCTGCGTGAAGGTGTGGAACTGGCGGTAGTTGTTGCCGTCCGCCGGGCGATCGCCGATGTCGAGGACGTTATAGTCGATGTCGCTGGCGCCCGCCGACTTGTATTCGCGATAGGCGGTGATCGAGGTGAGCGAGGCGCCGCCCAGGTTCCAGTCGATCTGCGCCGACCCGCCGTAATCCTTGGTCACGTTCGAATAGGCCTTCCCCGGGGAGAAGGCGATGCGGCGGCTGTATGGATCGTTGCCGCTGGGGAAGGCGGAGCCGGCCGGATAGCCGCGCAGCGCCGCGATCGAATTGATCACGTCGACGATGCGGTTGCCGTTGGGGTTGATGGCGTAATCGCCCGCGACGCCGGGGGTGGGATCGATCTTCTCGCGCGTGTCGACATAGACCGCGCCGCAGCACTTTTCGTCGCGGAAGGTGTAGTCGCCGATCAGCCGCAGCGAGAAGTCCGACGAGGGTTCGAGCAGCAGCTGCCCGCGCACGAACCAGCGGTTGCGATCGTTATAGTCGGTATTGTTGACGACATCGCGCATGAAGCCGTCGCGCTTGGCGTAGACGCCGTCGATGCGGAAGGCGAGCAGGTCCTTGATGATCGGCCCGGTCAGCGCGCCGGCGGCGCGCCAGGCGTCGAAATTGCCGTAGCTGCCCTCGGCATAGCCGCCGAAGTCGAACGACGGCGCCTTGGTGTAGACGTTGATCGCGCCGGCGGACGAATTGCGCCCCGACAGCGTGCCCTGCGGCCCGCGCAGCACCTCGATCCGGTCGACCTCGCCCAGGTCGTTGAGGCCCGAGCCGGTGCGGCTGCGGTAGACGCCGTCGATGAACACCGCGACCGAGCTTTCGAGGCCGGGGTTGTCGCCGACCGTACCGATGCCGCGCACGCGCGCCGAGGCGTTCGCCTCCGACCCGGTCGAGGAGACGTTGAGCGAGGGGGCGAGCTGCGCCATCTGGCGGATGTCGGTGGCGCCGGAATTCTGGAGCGCGGCCTGGCTGACCGCGTTGATCGAGATCGGCACTTCCGACAGGCGTTCGGAACGGCGGGTGGCGGTGACGACGATGTCGCCCGCGCCGACGTCGTTCGCGTCGGCTTGTGCCGCCGTGGTATCGGCCTGTCCGGCGACGGCGGCGTTGGCGGTGACGGGGCTGGCCTGATCGGTGGCGGCCTGATCGGTAGACGTCTGACCGGTGGAGGCTTGGGCCGGTGCGGTGGCGGCGAACAGCAGCGCGGGCGCGGCGGCGGTGGACAGAAGGACGGTGGTCAGACGCATGGCGACAGTGCCTCTCCCAAACATGACGGGTCGATGTGTCCGGATTTGAACATCCGGTATCGCGGCCGGTTTAGCGCGCTATCGACAAAGGTCTAGCGAATTTACCATACATTCCCCAAGTGGCATGCCGTCTGACGTGAGTTTCGCCTGAATCCGACCGCAGGACAATCATTTTCCGTCCCGAGCGGCGTCGTCGGGCGCGCAAGGCGCTGAGACAGGGCAGATCGGCCCGCGAAGCCGCCGTGTTGTGCCCTGGTGGCGGTGTTTTTCAGCGCAGCGGACAGACCCATCCTGCCGTTTTCGTTCAGTTTGGGCGTGGATGGCGGTCATGCGCATAGCGGAGGCGCTCGCAATCGGCGGATGGCGGCGAGGATGGCGCGGACCATCGGACCGGTGACGGCCACCTCGGCCAGCTGGAAGGTGATGGCGCGGGCATGGCGGACGACACGTGCCCCGATCTTGATCAGCTTCAGTTGCAGGCTGGTCAACGACCAGTCGGCCATCGTCTCGGGCAACTCGATGCAGCGCAAGAAGATGGCCAGGTTGTAGGCCAGCGCATGCAGTTGCAGTCGCACCTCATTGTCGCGGAACTTCCGGCATGACAGCCGCGTCCAGTGGAAGGCATATTTACCTTCCTTGATGTGCTGCTCGGCGGTGCCGCGCTGGTTATAGAACCGCACCACCCAGTCGGGCTCCATCGGCAGGTTGGTGACGATGAAGCCGACACGCGGGAACAGTTCGCCCGGATGCCATTCGATCTTGGCGATCACCCGGCGTTCCTTGTCCCAGGATGCCGCCTGATACTCGAAGTCTTCGTAGAAGCGCTTGACCTTGGTCAGCGAAGGTCGCCCGACAGGGCGCGTCAGCCGATGCGCGATCTTCTCGCGCAGGACGTTGTTCGCAGGCAGCCGGATGGCGTAGAAGAATCGGGCTTCTTCCAGCCGCTCATAGATCGCGGGGATCGCGTAGGCGGCGTCAGCCCGGAAGAACCGGCCGCAAAGGTCGCGCTCCGCGTAGCGGGCGATGACGGGGTCGAGAACGTCCCGCCAGCCATCGGCGCTGTGGACGTTGCCATGGCGCAAGGCGCAGCGCTCCAGCATGCCGAACTGGTTGAACAAAAAGTTCGGGTGATAGCAGGTGCAGTCGAAATGCCCGTTCCAGGCCGCGCCCTCCTGATCGCCATGGGTGGGGCTGACCGAACTGTCCATGTCCAGAACGATGTACTTCAGCCCGTTACGGTCATGGAACCGGTCGATCCATTGGCCATTCAGGTCGGCCAGCGCGGCACGGTTCTCGGGCTGTGCCAGTGTCTCGGTCTCGAACCGTCCCATCTGCGAGGCCGAGGCCGCTTGCGCATCGACAGCCCTTCCACCCACGACCTGGCGCATCACCGGATCGAGGGCCAGGCGGTCGGCGTCGTTCACATCCTCGTATCCGGCCAGTCGCCCGAACACCGATTGCCGGAACAACCCGTCAAGCCGGTGGACCGTGTTCTTGCCGCGCCGGGTGTCGCGCAATGCTTTTGCCGCCAGATCGGACAGCCCGAGCGCGTCATCCAGCTCGCGCATCACCAGCAGGCCGCCGTCGGAACTGAGCTGCGCACCTCGGAACTCCACATGCACCCGGCGGTCGAACTCGACCCGATCTGCCCGCTTCGAACCCGCACCCTCTGGGTGATCCATCAAACGCGCCCCTCACGGCCATCAACACCATGATTTATATCGGAAATATTGAGATCCTGACAGCAAAATCAGCGATTTACTTGGGGAATGTGGGAGGTAAGCTGTTCGGCTTGCTGGCGCGCCCGCCGCAGCACCGCTTCGAGAATCGACGGAGAAGGCAGGAGGATCTGCAGGCGCCGGAGTTCATCGACGATGACGTCTGCCATCTGGCCGGGGTGTATGATGGTCTGCGCGATTGGGACCGAGAAGGCGACAACTTCACGGAAAGCGTTGCGGTCAAAAATCCTGAACCCGTGCGATCGTCGGATTTCGACGAGATGCTCGCGACGGGTCTGGTCCCGATGGGCATAATCCGCGAAGGCTGCCGGCGCGACGCCGAGTTGCTGCGCCACATAGGCGAGCACAGGAGCGGGCGGGACTTCGCCCGCTTCCAGCGCACGGCCAGGCCATCTCATATATAGCATGAGCATCGCATAGCCGAGCCGGGTGGCATCGCCGCGACGGCGGCCGACAATTTCCAGGTCGTCGCTGGTCAGCGTATAATGACGCGCGATCTCGCGCTCATCGAGCGGCGCGCCATAATGCCTCGCCCAGATTTCCAGGCTCACCAGTCGCCGTCTCGCCAAGCATCATCTCCTTCGCTTTGCGTGTCCGTCAGACGGTCCTCTGGCGGCCAACAGGAATATGTCCGTTAACTCTGGACCTGTAACGGCGATTCGGACAAGATCGCATAATGACGGGAAAACGGACAGGATCGGGCATCATGTGGCGCTGATCGGCTATGCGCGCGTCTCGACCGCAGACCAGAAGCTGTCGCTCCAGCTTGACGCGCTGAACACTGCCGGGTGCGACCGTATATTCGACGATCACGCATCCGGGGCAAAAGCCGATCGGCCTGGCCTAACCGAAGCGCTCGCCTATTTGCGCCCCGGCGACACGCTGGTGGTCTGGAAACTCGACCGCCTCGGCCGCTCGATGAGCCACCTGATCGAGAAGGTCGGCGAGCTTGCGGCGCGCGGCATCGGGTTCCGCTCACTCACCGAGAATATCGACACCACCACTTCGGGCGGCATGCTGGTGTTCAACATCTTCGGCTCGCTGGCCCAATTCGAGCGTGACCTGATCCGTGAACGCACTCATGCCGGCCTCAAGGCCGCACGCGAGCGGGGCAACAAGGGTGGTCGCCGGCCTGTCGTTACCCCCGACAAACTACGTAAAGCGCGGGCGCATATCGCAGCGGGCCTCACTGTTCGTGAGGCGGCGGCCCGGCTCAAGATCGGCAAAACCGCCCTATACAAGGCTCTGGAAAACGCGTGAAACCGCTGGCGATCAAGAACTCGTGGGTGCTGGTCACAGGGGCTTCGACCGGTTTGGGCAGAGCGTCCGCCCTCCGCTTGGCGGCATCGTACCAGGCCAAGCCCCTGATTGTTGGACGAAGGCTCGACAACTTGCGGGAGCTACAGACCGAAATTGACGAGCGGTTCAATGTGCCGTGCGAGATTATAGTGGCTGATCAACGTGAAATCGAGGGCAGGGAGAAAATCGCGGCTAAGGTTGCAGAATTGCAAGTAACAGCCGCTTTGTTGGTTGCCGGAATGACGAGCGTTGGTTCATTTGATGCAGGCCGTGCCGACACTTATGCCGAGGTAATTGAAACAAACATACTCGGTTTCACGGATTTGCTGGCTCGCCTGATTGCGATTTTCAGGGAGCAGCCGTTTGAATCCTCAGTAATCGCCGTGTCGAGCCTGGCGGGCGAAACATCCGTGCCCTTCCAAGCGGTCTACGGCGCGTCGAAAGCCTATGTGAGCACCCTCATGCGAGCGCTTTCCGTGGAGCTTGCCGGGACGGGAGTGAGTGTTGGGTCTTTTGCACCCGGTGGAATCGACACAGACATGGCTGCCCTCAGCGATTTGAAGTGGGGGAGGTTGGGTTTGATGGACGTTGACCGGTGCGCGGCCCATGCAGTCCACGCTCTGGTTTATCGGCAATCCTTCGCCATACCGGGGATGGGCAACCAGCTCACATATTTGGCGAGCAGGGTTCTACCTCGATCGTTGGTCAATCGGATTGCCGCCCTCCCATATCGGCGCCCGTAGGGCGGCACCACATAAAAGGGGCAGGAAAGCCTGCGAATAGCATCTGCTGGCATCGTACCGGATTTGTTCGCCCTTAGCGTGCAGATACGTCACTTTCGTGTAGTCACCCCGTCAGCATCGATCGCCAACGGTGAGGACCTACCCCAAAACTCACCTTTAGCGCGCCAAAGACCGATTTTCCGCGTTTTCGTCGTGTGGATACGCGCAGCGCGATACGGCGGAACGCAACCATGTAGATATACAGGTGATATTATAACGCTTGCGGCCACGCCGGCTGCGATCGTTTAAACGCTCAGCACCGCGTCGAACCGCCCGGCGAACTCGCGATCGGCATAGTAGGCGAGCTTGGTGGCGACGATCGGCCGCTGGCCGGCGAGGAACAGCAGCTCCAATTCGCCGGGTATCGCGCGGACCTCATCGGGAGTGAGCAGGGCGCGGCCGACATGCTGGGTGCCGAACGAGACGCCGGTTTCCTCCGCGTCGAGCGCGCGGCTCATGGTTTCGAACACGACCGTCTCCTGGCCGAGCAGATCGGAGACGAGCTTGGCGCTGTCGTGATCGTTGACCCCGAACACCTGGAGCACGCCGGCGTTGGACAGGAAGGTGCCTGCGCGGCGCTCATAGGTGGCGCGAAGCTGATGCACGTCCTGCAGGATCGGCCAGAGCTGGACGCCATAGCCGGCCATCAGGCCCATAGCCCGCTCGACCGGATCGAGGCGGCCGAGCGCGGCGAACTCATCGAGCAGGAACAACACGGGGCGGGGAGGGGCCGTGCCGGCGCGCGCCAGATCGGTCAGCCCTTGCGCGACCATCAGGCGCAGCCAGCGGGCATAGGTGGCGAGCCGGTCCGGCGGCAGGACCAGGAACACACTCGCTGGCGTTGCTTTCAGATCGGCGAAGGCGAAATCGGAGCGGCCCAGCACCGCCGTCATGCGCGGGCTGTCGAGAAAATGGGTGTGGCGCTGCGCGGCCGAGAGCACGCCGGCGGCCTCGCGATCGGACTTGCCGAGATGGCGGTTGGCGGCGCGTGCGACCAGGCCGCCTTGTGCCTGCATATCCGCGAGCAGGGTGGCGAAAGCTTGCGGGGCGAGCGTCAGATGATCGCGCAAGCTTGCGAGGGTGCGGGTCGCGGGCGGCTCGCTGGCGACGATATGCAGGATCAGGCCGGCGATCAGCGCCTTGGCTTCCTCGTTCCAATGCGCTTCGCTGGCTTCGCCGGGAGCGTCATAGACCAGCGCGTCGGCGAGCGTCATGGCGTCGTCGGCGAGATCGAGGCCGGCAGGGTCGATGCGATCGAGCGGATTGAACGCCCCGCTAGGCTGGCCCGTTACCCCGAACGGATCGAGGACATGGACCGGCCCGAACCTTGCCCGTTGGCGTGCGGTGACGCGGGCGTTCTCGCCCTTGGGGTCGATGCAGACCACAGAGCCGGGATAGTCGATCAGGTTGGGGATGATGGTGCCGATGCCCTTGCCGGTGCGCGTCGGCGCGATCGTCAGCAGATGGGCGGGGCCGGCATAGCGCAGCAGCTTGCCCGATTTTCGATCCCGCCCGATCAGCAGGCCCTCGCTTTGGGCGAGCGGGCGCGCCTCGCGATCGGTGGCGAAGCGGGCCGAGCCGTGGGTGGCGTCGCCGTCAGGGCCGCCATAGCGCAGGATCAGGGGTTGGAAGAGGGCGCGCAGCGTCACGAGGATGATGACCAGGAAGGTGAGCATCATCACGGTCTGATAGATATGGGAATCGCGAGCCAGGCCGAGCAGCGAGTGCAGCACGAATTGCATCCCGCCAGCGAGCACGATGCCGACGATCAGGAACAGGATGGCGACGCCGAACAGGTGGCGGATCAGCTTGACGGGGCTGAGCGTCAGCGCCGTGATCGCCCATATCGGATTCTGGCGCGCGATCCGGGTGAGGTTGCGGATCGCGCGGCCGAGCTGGCGAAACCACTCCATCGTCAGCTCACTTCACCGCCAGTGCGAAATCGACGCGCACCGAGACGATGCCGGCATTGGTGCCGGCCATGACGGGGGGCGCTTGTTCTGCCTGCACCGCGACGACTGGCGGCGGTGCGACCATGCGGGCGTCCATCTCCGCGATCGGCGGCATGTAGCCACCTTGGCCGCCATCATGAATCGAGAGCACGCGCGTGATCCGCAGGCCCGCCGCATCGGCATAGGCTTGTGCCTTGGCGTGCGCTGCCTTGTAAGCCAGGCTGTAGGCGCCGAGGTTCGCCTTTTCGGGATCGGCACCGAGAGGTTGGGGCCGGAGACGATATTGGCGCCGGCGGCGGTGACGGCCGCGATGGCATCCCCGACGCGGGCCGTATCGCGGACCCGCACCGACACGCTGTTGCTCGCTTCGAACTTGCCCTTGTTGGTGCCGTAGTCGATGCGGCTGACCGACAGATTGCGGGTCTGGATATCGCGTGCCGGAATGTTGAGCCGGCCAAGCGCGGCCGTAATCCGGTTCATGGTTTCGGCGTTGCGGGCGCTGGCGGCCTGCGCATCGGCCGCGATGCTCGACAGGCCGGCGGTGAACAGCGCCTGGTCGGGCGCGGCTTCGGCGCGGCCGGTGCCGGTGACGGTCAGCAGGGTTTCGTCGGAATCGAGCCCGCGCGGGTCGGGAGCGGCGGGGGTGCAGCCGGTCAGGACAGCCAGGCCGAGCGCGGCCGTGAACAGTGCCGCGCCTCTCACTTGCCCGCTCCGATCGGCGTGATCGCCAGCGCCGGATCGGCGTCGGGATGACCGAGCAGCTTGAGAAGGATTTGCGTGGCGAGGGGAGGGGGTACGGCCTCGTCGCGCAGCATATCGAACAGCGCGTCCTCATCGGGCTCCAGCGCCATGTCTTCGATCGCGAGGTTGGCGCGGGATTCAGCATCGGCTTCGCGCCAGGCCGCGACCTCGGCCAGCGAGCCGCGCCTGAAATGCAGCGCACGGACCTCGGCCCGGATCGCCTCGACATCGAGTTTGGTCATTGTGTTTCGCTCCCTTCCGCTTCCGCGTCGAACGCGCGTTTGCCGCGCCGCTTCCACAGCGCGAGCGCATTGCCGTCCTCGCGCGCCTTTACCGCCAGATCGAGCAGTGCGCCGTAGAGGGTGGCACGATCATCCTCGACCAGCTCGACCAGACCGGCTTTCTGGACGAGGCCGCCCAGCTCGATCAGGTGGCGGGTGCGTTCGCGGCGTTGCATCACCCAGCCCCGCGTATCAGCTCGCCGCTGTCCCGCTTCCGCCCGTAGCATCGACGCCCGATTGTGCCGTTCCATCGTTGCCGTCGATTGCAGCAGCGCCGCCAGCTTTGCGCCCGCGCCGCTGAAAGAAGGCGGCGCCTTTCGCGCGCCACGCCTCCCTTACGTTGGCGTCGTTCGATCCGATCGCATCGAGCAGCACGCCGGCGAGAGTTTCAGCGTCGAGCGCATCGGCTCCGGTGGCGACAACGAGCTGGCCAAACTGTTCCACCTTCCGCGCCTTGAGGGCTCGCGCCTTGTCGTTCAGCGCCTTCAATTCGGCATCGTAATCGCGCACCTTACGCATCCCAGGATTCCTTCGTCTGCTGTTCAGGAAGGCCGGCACCGCAGTCGGCCCAAGGGAGGCGACTTTCGACGCCATAATGATGGTCAGGTGTGACCCGTTCGGGATGATCGAGCGTGCCGACATGGAAGGCGACTTCATCCGTTTCGATGCCGCTGGCCTCATCGTAGTGCAGGGTGAGCGGCGTACCGCACTCGCCGCAGAACGATCGGCGTGCGATCGGTGACGAACGGTAGCTCTTCTGCGTATCGCCGTGCCAGCCAACATCGTCCCATTTGACCCATGCGAGCACCGCGAAGGCGCTGCCGGTCGCGCGCTGGCACATTGAGCAATGGCAATAGTGAACACGCGGCGCAGCCGTCAGCACGTAGCGCATCGCTCCGCAAATTGCCGACGTGCGCTTTAGAAGGCAGTATAGTGGCCGTCATGGCGATCTACCATTTCTCGGCCAAGGTCATCAGTCGCGCCAACGGATCGAGCGCCGTTGCGAGCGCGGCCTATCGTTCGGCGTCCGAGCTGCACGATGACCGGCTCGGGCGCGATCACGATTTCTCCAATAAGGCCGGCGTCGTCCATTCGGAAATCATGCTGCCCGAAGGCGCGCCGGAGCGTTTAAACGATCGTGCAACCTTGTGGAATGAAGTCGAGGCCGGGGAGAAGCGCAGGGATGCGCAGCTTGCCCGCGACGTGGAGTTCTCAATCCCGCGTGAGCTGAACCAGCAGCAAGGCGTGAACCTCGCCCGCGATTTCGTGAAGAAGCAGTTTGTCGAGCGCGGGATGGTGGCGGACCTCAATGTGCATTGGGACTTCGCCGAGGATGGCAGTCCCAAGCCTCACGCCCATGTCATGCTGTCGATGCGCGAAGTCGGGCCGGAGGGGTTCGGCAAGAAGGTGCGCGACTGGAACAGCACGGAGCTGTTGAAGGAATGGCGCGAAGCGTGGGCCGATCATGTCAACGAACGGCTTGCGTCGCTCGATATTGACGCGCGGATCGACCATCGCACGTTGGAAGCGCAGGGGATCGCGCTGGAGCCCCAGCACAAGATCGGTCCGGCAGGATCACGGCGTCTGGATCGCGGCGAAGATGCCGAGCGCGCCGACGATCATCTGCGCATCGCGCGTGAGAATGGCGAGAAGATTATCGCCAGGCCGGAGATCGCGCTGGACGCGATCACGCGCAGCCAAGCGACGTTCACGACCCGCGACCTGGCCATGTTCGTCCACCGCCATAGCGACGGCAAGGAGCAGTTCGACTTGTGCGTGAGCGCGGTGCGTGCCAGCCCCGAGCTGGTGGCGCTGGGTAAGGACGGCCGCGACCAGGAGCGGTTCACGTCGCGCGATATGATCGCGGTCGAGCAGCGGCTTGAACGCGCCGGCGATCAGCTTGCGGAGCGTTCCGGGCATAGTCTCCCGGCGGCATCGCTAGCAAGGGGGCTGGACACCGCCGGGAGTGGCGGCCTGACACTCGGTGAAGATCAGCAGGCCGCTCTGGAGCATATAGGAAGGAGCGGCGATCTTGCCATCGTCGTCGGCTATGCCGGGACCGGCAAGTCGGCGATGCTCGGCGTCTCGCGTGAGGCATGGGAGCGCGAGGGCTATACCGTGCGCGGGGCGGCGCTGTCGGGCATCGCCGCCGAGAACCTTGAGGGCGGTTCCGGCATCGCCTCAAGGACGATCGCCAGTCTCGAGCACGCATGGGGACAGGGGCGCGAGCAGCTTGGGCCGCGTGACGTGCTGGTGGTGGATGAGGCTGGCATGATCGGTTCGCGGCAGATGGAGCGGGTGCTGTCGGCCGCGCGCGACGCCGGCGCGAAGGTGGTGCTGGTCGGCGACCCCGAGCAGTTGCAGGCGATCGAGGCGGGGGCGGCGTTCCGTTCGCTGGCCGAGCGGCACGGCACGGCCGAGATCACCGAGATACGCCGGCAGCGCGAGGTCTGGCAGCGCCACGCCACCAAGGCCCTCGCCACGGGTCGCACCGGCGAGGCCGTCCACGCCTATGAGGCGCACGGCATGGTCCATGCGGCCGAGACGCGCGAGCTGGCCCGGGGCGCGCTGGTCGATGGCTGGGATCGCGCGCGCCAGGCCGATCCGGACAAGAGCCGGATCATCCTTACCCACACCAACGCCGAGGTGCGCGAGCTGAATCAGGAAGCGCGCGAGCGGGTGCGCGCGTCGGGCGGGCTGGGCGATGACGTGCGTGTCTCGGCCGAGAGGGGGGCGCGGGAGTTCGCCAGCGGCGACCGCATCATGTTCCTCAAGAACGAGCGCGACCTTGGCGTGAAGAACGGCACGCTCGGCACGATCGAGCGCGTCGGGCCGGAGGGCATGGCGGTGAAGCTGGACGATGGCCGCAAGGTGGCCTTCGACCTCAAGGACTATGCCCATGTCGATCACGGCTATGCCGCGACCTTCCACAAGTCGCAGGGGGTAACGGTCGATCAGGCGCATGTGCTGGCGACGCCGGGGATGGACCGGCACAGCGCCTATGTCGGTCTGTCGCGGCACCGCGACGGGATGCAGCTCCATTATGGCCGCGATGACTTCGCCGATCAGCGCCAGCTCACCCGCACGCTATCGCGCGAGCGCGCCAAGGACATGGCGGGCGACTATGCGAAGCCCGAGCAGGACCAGGCCCGTGCGTTCGCCGAGCGGCGCGAGATCCGGTTCCCGGAACGCGCGCGTGAGATGGTCGCCAAGGTCCGCGACAAGGCCAAGGGCATGTTCGCCGGGTTCAGGCCGAAACCGGCATCACCCGAGCTGGCGGGCCGCGACGGCAAAGGCGGGGGGATCGATACCGGCTCGGAGCGGGGATCGACCGCGCCCAGTCAGGCCAGGGCGATCGAGCGCTATGCGCGCGCGCAGGCCGATATGGACCGGATGCGCGACAAGGGCTTGCCGGTGCTTCCGCACCAGCAGGCGGCCCTGGCGAAGGCCGGCGACACGCTCGACCGGGTGCGGCCCCATGGCGCGCGCGACCTCGCATCCGCGTTCGAGCGCAATCCGGCGCTGGTGCGCGAGGCGGCCGAGGGCAATCCCGGCGGGGCGGCGCGGGCGATGGCCGAGGAAGGCCAGGTGCGCACCAGCCCCGAGCGTCGCGCCGACCGATTTGTGGAGCGCTGGCAGAACATGGCGCGCCAGCGAGCCGAGCTTGCGCGCAGCGGCGATCGTGCCGGCGCGGAGCGCACGGGCAAGAAGATGGAGAGCCTGGCCGGAACGCTGCACCGCGATCCGCAGCTTGAATCGGTGCTGCGCCGCCGTGCGCCCGAGCTGGGGCTGGAAATGCGCCGGGACCGTGCAATCGAGCAGGAGCTGACCCGCTCGCTTGCCATCGGCCGCGACCGAGGGATGAGCCGGTAAGGAGAGAGAATGGCCGACGAGCAATGGGAGGAGGGCGGCGACGCGGCGGCCGAGGCGTTCGCGCAGCTAGAGGCCACGGTCGAGCAGATGCGCGGCGAGGTGGCGTTGATGCGCCGCGCCGTGGAGAGCGTTGCGGCCGAGCGCGCCAGCATCGACGTGCCGGATTATTCCGAGACGTTGGGGCATATCGCGCAAGGGCTGGAGAGCACCAACGGGCGGCTCGATCAGATCGCGACGGCCATCGTGAAGTCGCCGGC
The DNA here is from genome assembly GCF_058783135.1 of Novosphingobium sp. FW305-C-30-35. Classification (NCBI taxonomy): domain Bacteria; kingdom Pseudomonadati; phylum Pseudomonadota; class Alphaproteobacteria; order Sphingomonadales; family Sphingomonadaceae; genus Novosphingobium; species Novosphingobium sp. FW305-C-30-35. The sequence continues at coordinate 14,868 of NZ_JBYSYJ010000006.1, read as the reverse complement.
GCTGGCGATGACGCCTGCCCAGATGGCGGCGCAGATCAACCGCGCGGCGGTCGAGCTGCGCAGCGCCGACCATGCAGCGCTCGCAGCCGCCACCGACGAGATGAAGCAGCATGCGCGCGAACTGCGCGGCGTGGTTCATTCCGCGCACACGGCACGAGACCAGAAGGACCGACAGCTATGGTTCGGGCTGGGCGGGCTGCTGATAGGCATCCTGCTATGGTCCTTCCTGCCCGGTCTGGTGGCGCGCGAGATCGTGCCGGCGAGCTGGCAATGGCCCGAACGCATGGCGACGCGGGTTCTTGCCGAAGCGACACCGTGGGATGCCGGGCAGCATCTGATGGCGAGTGCGTCGCAGCCGAGCTGGGAGGCGATCGTCGCGGCCGACAGGTTGCTGCGCGACAATCGTGAAAAGATCGAAGGATGCCGGCAAGCTGCAAGGAAGGCGGATCAGCCGGTGCGATGCACGGTCCAGGTAGGAGTGAAGAGGTAATGGCGATTCCCTACCGCTCGACACCCATATTCGATGAGGCCACATTGCCCGCTGCCTTGCGCTCCGAGCATCGCACCAAGGCCGGTGTGTGGGGCGTGATCCGGGTCATCGAGGGGAGATTGAAGCTCACCTGTCTCGACCCTGCCTCCGAGGTGATCCTTACACCCGATCGGCCAGGGCTGGTTCTACCGGAACAGCCGCATTTCGTGGAACCGCTCGGAGCCATGCGGATGCAGGTCGATTTCTACGATCAGCGGCCAAGCCTCTAGGGAGAGAGCCATGCGTAAAGCAGCCTTGTCATTCCCGTTTCTCGTGAGCCTGGCGCTTGGTGGCTGCGTGACAAGCGCTCCGGCACCCAAGTTCGGCAGGTCTCCTCCCGGGCCATCGGCGCGAAGCGAGGTCACGCCTTGGGCGCTAACTTATGGTGCGGCGGTGATGACCGCCAAGGTCTACCCGCACTTGGCAGCGACGGCCGATGCAAACGCCAATCTGTTCATCTCCCCGGTCAGTCTGTCACAGGGCCTGGGGCTTGCTTACCTCGGTGCGCGAGGTGTCACACGCGACGAGATCGGGCGCGTTCTGGACTGGCCTTCGGTCCCGAATGCGGCCGTGCCTATCAGAGCCTATAATGCCCAGCTCAGCGATACCGGCAATGCCGATACCACGCTCGGCATCGCGAACGCGCTATGGCTGGCAAAGGGATTGCCGATCCGGGGCGAGTATGTCGCCGAGGCGCGCTCCGGCTTCGGGGCGGCTCCGGAAACGGTCGATTATGCCGGTGATCCCACCGGAGCGGCCGCACGGATCAATGGCTGGGTCTCGCGCGAGACGAAGGGTAGGATTTCGGAGATCGTCTCTCCGAGCGGCTTCGGAGATGACACCGCCGCTGTGCTGACCAACGCGCTTTACTTCAAGGCAAAGTGGCAGGTGCCGTTCGAGGAGACGGAAACGCGGACCTTCACGCGTGGCGACGGCACGCGCATTCCGATCACGATGATGAAGCGGATAGGCCGGTTCGACTATCGCGAGACCCATGAGGGAGAGGCGATTGCCCTGCCTTATGGCGGCGATGGCAGCTTCGTGATGGAAATCTTCCTGCCGCGCGACACGGCGACCCTGCGCCGTTGGGAGCGCGAGATGAAGGGGGTCGATTTCTTCGCCGGCGAGCAGGGCGGCAATGATCGTTTCGACCTGGCAGCGGAGCAGGCGCGCGAGATGCGGATCATTCTGCCCCGCTTCGAAGCCAGGTTCGATGAGAGCGTGAAGGCAGCGCTGATCGCAGCGGGAATGCCAAGCGCCTTTGACCAGCAGCGTGCGGACCTGTCGGGAATCGCCAGCGGTGCGCGCCTGGCGATCGATGACGTGGCGCACGCGACCTTCCTGCGTGTCGATGAGGAGGGCACCGAGGCAGCGGCGGCGACCGCAGTGAAGATCGTCGTGACCAGTGCGCGGATGGAGCCCAAGGTGCCGGAGATGGTGGTCGATCGCCCCTTCCTCGTTACCTTGCGCGACCGGAAGAGCGGCGCGGTGCTGTTTTTCGGGCGCATCGCCGATCCGACCGCGATTCCCTAGGCGCACAAGGGCATGCTCCGTTCAGCCGTGCTAGCATAGCCTCCCGGCATGATGATGGTATCGCTTTTCCGAGCGATCGGCACGGCCCTGGCCGGTGCGGCGTTGAGCGCGCCCGCGTCCGCCCTGGCGTGTTCGTGCATCCTGCCCGACAACATTGAGGCAGCGGGACGCGCGGCGTTCGCCAAAGCCGATCTTGTTGGTGAGTTGGAGATAGGGCGGGCGCCGGTGACGGCACCGCGCAGCTTCTGGTGCGGGTCGGACGGACGAGCGCGACCGTGGTTCAGGCCCGGGCAGCAGATCGAGCAGAGCCGCCCCGCGCGCGTTATCCGGATCATGAAGGGCCGCGCCTCGGGGCCAATCCGCATCCGCACCAGTCCGGTGATGAACATAGGAGGCCGCTGCGGGATGACGGGGAATAGCTGCCAGGTTTCTCTCGGCCGAAGCGCCGTTCGGACCGGCCCCATGCTGTTTCGGCGCGTTGCGCCTGGCACCTACGAACCCTTGGACGTTTGCACTCAGTCGGCATTCACCACCTGGTTCGAACAGCGTCAGAAGCGACGTGAACTCCCGCACACGAGGTAACAATGCGAGGAACCATCGATTTCCTGAATCACCGGCGCGTCATTGATTCAGGAAAGTCGCCGGACTTTGGAGCCGTTGTTTTGTAGGCTCCGCGCCATGAATGGCGCGAACCTTTCCCTGCCCGAACCGATCGAGCTGGTGGCGCTCGATCCGGCGCGCAACATCCGCCGGCGCTACAGCATTTCCGTGAGCCTCGATCTTTTCGGCATGATCGTTGTCGAAGCCCGCTGGGGCCGGATCGGGGCACACGGCCAAGCCCAGCGGCACGCCTTCGCCGATCGCGCGGCGGCCGACCGCCATATCGCTACGATCCTGCGGCGGCGCGGAACCGCCGAGACGCGGATCGGGGTGCCTTATGAGCTGATGATCGCCAAGATTTGAGCCGCCACCGTCAGCGGCCCGCTGGCCGCTTGAAGAAACAGCCGGTGCTACGGCCAGCATGTTTGCCGGCTCAAGCGGCGCATCCTCTCGACAGTCCCGACGACCATCGGCTTACCGTAGCGCTCCGCATTCTCGCTGAAAATGGTTCCGCAGGACAGGATACCGGCGGTGCGTCGCGCGTCGGGCATTCGCCTGTGAGCGCTACGGCGGCGATGTTCATGGCGCGCTCGCGTCGAAATGGGCGCTCCGGGAAAGCCTCGCGCCAGATCTTTTCGGCCATCGATGCAAGCTCCTGCGGTGTCGGCGCGCGAGCCTCACGAATGCACGCTATCAAGGCGCGCGGAAACAGCCGCTCCATCGTCTCTCTCCGATTGCGATATGGGAGCCTTATAGCACGGATGGAGGCCTGATCGACCGAGACGGGACGAAGCGGGCCTTGAAGCGGTCTGGCCGGCAACATCGTCGGGGCGGGCATCCTATATCGCTTTGAGCAGGAGAAGCCTGCCGGAGAATGAGATGCCGCCCACTGCGCCTGCCCGCGTTCCCGTGCTGATCGCCATGCCCGACGATGAATTCGGCGCCGCGTTGCTTGAGCAGGCAGCCGCGCTTAGCGCCTATGCCCGGCGACTGACCGGAGGCGGCGCCGACGCCGACGACCTCTTGCAGGACACCATGCTTCGGTGCTGGACTGCGCGCGCCAGCTTCACGGCGGGAACAAGCCTCGCCGCCTGGGCGCGGACCGTGATGAAGAACAGCTTTCTCACGGGACGTCGCCGCGCCCGCTTTCACGCCGACCTGCCCGAGGATGCACGCGACCGGATGCTGAAGGTGGACGAGACCCAGAGCCTTGCCATCTGGCTGCGTGACACGGATTGGGCGCTCAGCGAACTTCCGCCTCACCAGCGCGAGGCGGTGCTGCTGGCGAGCCAAGGCGTGTCCATCGAGGACGGAGCGGCGCAACTCGGCATTGCAGCAGGCACGTTCAAGAGCCGCATCGCACGCGGGCGGACCCGGCTGCGCGCCCTCATCGAGGAGCGATCGACGCCGTTGCTGGCCGACAGGACCGGCCGTGATACGCCCGCGTCAGTGACCAAGCGGCCCATCCACCTGCGGAAAAAGCGGGACTGGCGGGGCGTCAAGATCGGCTGATCTGCGATGTTGCCTGTCGGCTTGTTGCTTTTCTTAACGGTTTGCCGGTAGCGTGCGCGCACCTGCGGAGACGCGGGTGGAGGCGTGGAAACCTCCTGAAACACGAGCCGGTCGAGCTTCATCGACCGGGTGGCGGGCGCGCATGTCCAAGCCACCCGGCCAAAGGCGTCCGCGCCTGACGTGTTTCAGGTTTCCAACACTCTCTAGCTGAGGTCCCCTCGTCTGGGGGCAACGCTGGCGACAACTACTTCATCATGGTTCGCCTGTTCTGGCAACGTCCTTGTGGTCGGTGTCGATCAACCCGGGGTGCAACAGTCTCTCCGGGGTCATGCGACGGCTGTGGTGAGGCAGCCTTGTCACGGTCGCATGCCGCAAGGGGGTGGATTCGTATCGAAGGGTGGCGCTTCAACAACCGTAGCTCGGGGTCATCGCTGCCCCAAAGTTGAAAGCGAAGTCGCCGGTCCCTCCGCCTCCCGGGAGGATCGTACCGTCCATCGGACGGATGGGGTGAATAGGTGGGGTCAGACGTGCGCGGCCTGCATCATCTGGCGATGCGGCTCGACCGTCTCTGTCTTGAACTGGAAGTGGGTGCCGTCGCGCCACATGCCGAACAGGATGATGGCCAGCTTGCGCGCGACCGCGATCCGCGCCTTGTTGAAGCCGATCTTCTTGGCAAGCCGCAGACCCCAGTCCTTCAAGGATGAGAACGTCTTGGTCGCCGACAGCATCACGGTGGCGGCGGTGACGAGGTGGGTGCGCGTCAGCCGGTTGCCCATCTTGCTGATCCGCCCATGCACCAAGCTCTCGCCCGACTGGTAGACGCGCGGGGTCAGCCCGAGATAGGCGGCGACGTCGTCGGCGCGGCGGAAGCGGCTCGGCTCCTCGATCGCGGTGAAGAACGACAGGGCGGTGATGGCGCCGATGCCGGGCACCGCCATGAAGCGCCGGCAGATCGGGTTGGCGGCGGCCAGCGCCTCCAGCTCGGCCTCGATCCGGTCGGCATCGGCTTGGAGCCGCTCGCACAGGTCGAGCACCGGCACGATGCGCGGGCGCATGTTGATGCCGTCGCGGTCCTGGATCTGCAGCAGCTGCTCGACGACGCGGGTGCGGTAGGTGGCGGCCGACTTGGCACCGGCCTCGACCTGGCCTCCATAGACGCGCAGCAGCCCGCGGATCATGTTCTCGTTGGCGACGCGCTGCTGCACCAGGCGATGACGCATGATGAGCTGGGCGCGCACCTCGTAGCAAGCCGCAGTCTTGACGTAGACCTCGGTCAGATAGTCGCGCCCGGTGCGGGTGATCTCGGCGATGCCGCGCGCGTCGTTGGTGTCGGTCTTGTTGCGCTTCAAGGACAGCACGCGGTGCACCTGAAGCGCATCCATTACCGCCACCTGATAGCCGAGCCGGCGCAGGCCGCCCGACAGGTGCACCGACATGGCGCCCGTCTCCATGCCGACCGCCGCCACGTTGGAGGTGAAGTTCTTCGCCAGATAGCGTCCGATCTCGGTCGGGTGCGTCTTCATGGCGCACTGGTGGACGACCTTCCCGTCGCCATCGAGCACGCACACCGCGGTCGACTTCATACCCACATCGAGGCCGACCCAGACACGGCCCCGCGCCGGGTCCGCCTCCGCCGCCGCCCGCACCGCCAGGATCTCGGGGTTGCTGATCTTCTTGGTCATCGTGGCTCTCCTCTCACGACGCCATCGTGCACCCCCCGGACAGAGAAGACCTCAGCTAAACCACAACCGGTTCAGTGGCCGGCACGTCTCCGAAATGGGGCGTGCCGCCGGCTGCACAGGAACACTTGGGGCGGGAATGAGCTTGGAGAACCTTTTGACCGAGTAGGACATGCGTGAATAGTCATCTGCCTGTCGGCCGTCTCGCCGATCGTCTTCATTCCCTGCCACGCGAACGCGCATGGTTCGCGATCCTCCTCAGCGTCACGGCGCTGGCGCTGGCGGACGCACATTTTCCCCGGATAGGTCTCGCGCCACTCTATATCCCGATTGTCTGCGCCGCCTGCTGGGCGCTGGGCAGCCGTGCTGGCTATCTGGTGGCGATCGTTGCGGCGGTCCTCACTGTCGTGCCGCATCTTGCCGAGCTGCCAAGGCTCTCCCCCGCCCTGTTAGGGGCGCGGATGGCCGTGCGCGCGGTCACGTATGTTTTCGTCGCCGCCATTGTTCTCAGCTTTCGCCGCTCGTTCGATCGGGAGCACCACCTGGCGGCGCGCGACCGCATGACCGATGCCCTCAACAAGGAGACGTTCCGCGAGCGCGTGATCGATCGTCTCGATCTAGCGGTGCCTGCCCGGCAATTCTTCCTGCTCGCGATCCTTGATCTCGACGATTTCAAGGGCATCAACAACCGCCACGGCCATGTTGCCGGCGATGAGGTGCTGCGCGCCTTCGCGCAGGGCGCGCGGGAGACCATCCGGCGCGAGGATGATTTCGGCCGGATCGGCGGCGACGAGTTCGCCTTCTTGCTTCCCGTCCATTCGGCCGAGGAAGGGGTGTATTTCGCTCGCTTGCTTCACAAGCGCCTGTCGTCGGTTCTGGCCGGCACGCCTCATCCGGTGACGTGCAGCATGGGCGCGCTGCTCATCTCGCCGGATACTCCGCGCGACGAGCCCTCGTTGATGCACGCGGTCGATCAGCTCATGTACGCGGTCAAGCGCGCCGGGAAGAACGCCGTAGAGATCGGCCGCGGAACGACCGGTCGAGACCGGGACACCCCTGTTCCGTCCAGGCTCCGGGTGATGGAGGCCACATGACGGGCGAGCAGCCGGACGGGGCTCATCCGAGCGATGGGCGGAGCTTTCGCGGACGGCTACAGTTCACATTCCTTCGCAGGAGAGGCGCATGGACGAGCGGGCACAGGAGATCGCGACTGCGATCAGCCTCATGAAGAGGGCGATGGCTTCGCTCGACAAGGCCGACGAGCGCGGCAATGTCGCCGTGCACCTTCAAGCGGCGCTCGACGCGGCCGAGGACAAGTCCCCCGAACAGCAACGCGCCGAAGCCGCTGCCCTTGAGGCGCGGCTGTTCCCTCCGGGGGAATAACTGTGCAGCCACCCGATGCTTGCTGCCGGAGCGGGAATAGAAGGTAAAAGTTCCCGAGGTCCGAGGGCGGGCGGGGGCTTAGCAGGCAGCATCAAGCGCGCGGCAGAGCGCCCCGATCAGAAGCTCACGCGACGCGGGCTTGTGGCAGGTCGGGCGTGAGGCGTGGGCAGCCGGGATCATGCTGGCCGTGCCCGTGGCGAAGATGAAGGGCACGCCGCGCCGGTCCAGTTCGTCCGCGATCGGGAACGAGGTTTCGAGGCCAAGTTGCACATCGAGGCTGGCGACGTGGGGCGATGAGTCAAGCGCCGCGAGGGCGTCCCGCACGCAATCGACAGGGCCGAGGACTTCGGCACCGGCATCGGATATTATCTCAACCAGCGTTGCCGCGACCCAATAATCATCTTCAACAATCAGCACGCGAAGACCGGTGATTCCGCTTTGTGTAGTCATGTCGCACCAAGCACTTACGCAGCCGTTCCACCGGCCAGCCAGCAACGCGCCGTCCGGCTCTGTAGCTCCACACGGAGGTGCAAAATGTTCGTCTTCGGCTGTCCATTGATCTAAGTAGCCGAGCAGGGGGCGCGTAGAATTATGGTCGATACTGAAACCCGGATTCGTGAGCTTGAGCATCGGTTCAGGAACATTCTCACTGTCGTTCGCTCCCTTGTCAGCCAGAGCTTGCAGGCGGCCGATTCGATCGAAGACGCCCGATCGACCACTGACGAGCGATTGGCGGCGCTGGGCAAGGCGACCGAGCAGCTTCTATCTCACGACTGGCAGGCGGCACCCCTGCCCGCGCTCGCAGAAAATGCGCTGGGCCACTTCACTCTCTACGCGGAGCGGCTTCGCCTCGACGGCCCCACGGTCACGATCGGCCCCAAGGCGGCGATGACGTTGACCCTCGCCTTTCACGAGTTGGCGACGAACGCGATCAAATATGGTGCGCTGTCCAACGAAACAGGCACGATCGAGCTGACGTGGAAAGTGCTGGGATCGGGCACCGAGGCCGAGCTTTGGATGCAATGGACCGAACGTGGCGGCCCGCCAGTCGTCAGGCCCGAGCGGCGGGGCTTTGGGTCGCGGCTGATATGCACGGCCGCGAGCCGCAGCTTGCGCGGCCGTGCCGAGCTGGAATTTCCCGTCTCGGGCGTCGTGTGGACCTTGCTCGCCCCTCTGGCCGCGATCGAGCTATGATCGAGTCCGGATACGGAATCCCCCGCCGCTAGCCTTGGGTTCATCGCGCATGCCGGTCTCCCCGGCCCGCGCTCCTTGCCCGACTGGATACCTCTCGCCACTTCGATCGTCTCTTTGTCAGGGCCTGAAATCCGGAGCACGTCTGAATGTCCAAACCACTCTCCCCCGAAACAATGGCTTTGGTGAAAGCTACGGCGCCTGCGCTCCAGCAGCACGGCGTGGAGATTACCACGCGCATGTATCAGCGCCTGTTCGTCGATCCGGAGATCAAGGCGCTGTTCGACATGGCCGCGCACGAATCCGGCGCGCAACCTAAGCGCCTAGGGTCAGGACTCGTTGATCACAGCCAGAAGATGACGGTGGCAGCGAGGGCGATGGCGGAGAAGAAGGCCGTAGGGCAGCGATCGTAGCGGGTGGCGACGCGGCGCCAGTCTTTGAGGCGGCCGAACATGATCTCGATGCGGCTGCGGCGCCGATAGCGGCGCTTATCGTACCGGACGGGCTCGTTGCGCGACCTGCGGCCTGGGATGCAAGGCTGGATGCCCTTGGCCTGAAGAGCGTCCCTGAACCAGTCGGCGTCGTAGCCGCGGTCGCCGAGCAGCCACTGCGCTTTTGGCAGGTCGTCCAGCAGCGCGGCCGCACCGGTGTAGTCGCTGACCTGACCGGCGGTCATGAAGAAGCTCAAGGGGCGACCGTTCGCGTCGGCGACGGCATGGAGCTTGGTGTTCATGCCGCCTTTCGTGCGTCCGATCAGGCGGCCGAGATCCCCCTTTTTACCCGCAGGCTCGATGCCGTGCGGTGCGCCTTCAGGTAGGTCGCGTCGATCATCACCGTTTTGGGTTCGGCGCTTGCGTTCGCCAATCCCTCCATCATGCGTGTGAACACACCGGCCTCGCCCCAACGCTTCCAGCGGTTGTACAGCGTCTTGTGCGGGCCGTACGCGCCAGGAGCATCGCGCCAGCGCAGCCCGTTGCGGTTGACGAACACGATGCCGCTCAGCACCCGCCGGTCATCCACTCGGGGCTTGCCGTGGCTCTTCGGAAAGAACGGCCGCAGCCGCTCCATCTGCTCATCCGTTAGCCAAAACAGGTCGCTCATCCCGGTCTCCTCGCGGAGCCTGAATCAGATCGCGACGCTCATATCAATGGGTCCTGACCCTAGCGCGCTGAGATCGCGCACGAGCCGCTCTTGTGCACTGCGCAGTTCCGTCAGGGTCGGTCCGGGCCGGTCGAGCGGGATATAAAGTGGATCATTGGTATATTTCGCCAGTGTCTCCGCCGCATCGCGAGTGAACGCGACCACCACGCCATATTTCGGCTGATGCTGGATCCACAGGCCCGCGAATGTATCTGCCTCATTCGCGTGGAGGGTTTGTGCTAGGGTGCCGATATCGGCATCGGGGGCTGGCGGCGCAGGGCGTGGCCCCGGCTCGCTGCGCGGTCCAATCGCGCCACGGTTCTGGATTTCCATCTGCCGCTCAGCCTCTTTCACGCTGACGCAATAGGCGCGGGCGTAGAGCGCGTTTTCAGAGAACTCGCCTTTGTAGTTCTCGATCGCCTCGATCTCTTCGGGCGTCAGGTTCGGGCAGGTTTCGGACAAAGGCTTCTGCTCCTGCGCAATCACAGGAACCGCCTTGGCAATAGCGAGAACGCTGATAGCAAGGGCGAGATTTCTCATTCGGCTTTCTCCAGCGGAGTGTCGGATCGGCGATGCAGCCGAAGAAGATGAGCGCGCTGCTGGCACGGTCGCGGATGGCGAGAAGGAAAGACCGGTCAACGATCATAGTTGGGGCATTGGGGATGATCCGGCATCCAGTGACCGCTGTCTTCACAGCCGGGGCCGCAGCGGAATCCGACCCGTTCGGCGTTGCTGATCGCGGGCGGTTCGCCTTTGCGCCAGAACCCGAGCATTTTGCCTCGGTCATCCAGATGGGTGTCCGTGATGATCGCGCGTGCGGCCTGGATGAACTGCCCATGCCCAAACACATAGACCAGCGACCCGGCAGGCATGGCTGCGAGGCGGGCCAGCGCCGCCTCGCAGCGCCGTAGCAAGGTGCCGAAGCTCTCCGCCCCCTCGCCGTCGCAATAAGCTGGGTCCGCCTCACGCCAATAGCGTTCGAGGTGCGGCATCCTCTCGGCGCTGCGCGTGCCGTTCCAGCGCGCCGGTTGCAGATAGGTGAACTCCTCGATCGGCCACACTTCCACCGGCGCGTCGGGAAAGCGGGCGATCGTCGGCGCGGCTGTCTGCTGGGTACGGGTATAAGGCGACGTGACGATGAGCGCCGGCGCTTCGGTCCAGCTCGCCGCGACCGCGCGCGCTTGTTCCTGACCGCGCTTCGTCAGCTCGATTGTCGCCAGATCGTGGCACGGCATGCCGGCATTGCCGGTGCTTTCGCCGTGGCGGATGAATATCGCTCTCATGGTCCCGTCGCTCCCCTCAATTCAGTTGCAGGGCAGCGTCGTGATCCTGCCCGGGGCCAATGATCCGATGGACGAAGATGCGATCCGGCTCGACGGAATAGAGAATCCCATATCCCTTGTGGGACCGACGCCTGATCCCATGCTGTTCGTAGCGCGGGACGAGCGGGAAGGCGCGGGGCATGTCGCCTATGCGTTTCGCGGTGTCGCGCAGCTCGCCAACGAACGAGATCGCGCGGGCGGGATTGTCCTTCTCAATATAATTGCGGATGCCTTCGAGGTCGCGCCTAGCCCGTGTGGACAGCGTGACCTTCATTGCCGCGCTTCACCGCTCGTTGCCTGAATGTCGGCAATGATCGCATCGCAAACTTCATCGAGGTCATGACCGCCACCAGCCTTCATCTCCTGAAGGCTTTCGTCGATCGAGGCATCGAGTTCCTTCAGCCAGCGTTCTTCATCGACGATTGCGCTTTGATCGCGGCGGATCAGGTCACGCACATAATCGCTGACACTGGCATATTGGCCGCTGTCGATACGGTTCTGCACATAGTCCCGCATCGGGTCAGGCAGGGAAACATTCATGGTAGCCATCGGCTGATACCTCCAATCAGCTATATATGGCAAAAATTGCCATGATGTTCAACCGGACCCATCCTTCCCGCTCACATATCGTGTTGGACTTCAAATGTGTGGCATCTGTATATCATAGAGCTATCAATCTGCGTTCATTATGATAGTTTAAAGGAAGCTCGGGCGCGACCCTTCGGGCACGGCTCTATCTCCGCGTGACCGCTCCGACCAAGCCCGCAAGCGGTCTTGGCGCATAAGCGTGACGATCCTCGCGTAAGGCAGGGGCGTTGCCCCTGCCTGTCGTGCCGGCGTGCGCCGGCGAGGATCTTTCATTTGAGGGGAGAGAGCGTTCCGCCCCCCTCTCCCCAGCAACGGGAATAGACGGGCCGTGGCTCACTCTGCTGCGCCTCGCTGCGCCCGCTCCACCCCGCCGATTCCCGCTGCCCCCCTCTCCTGCCGGCGTTCTTGGGCGTCCGTGTCCGGCCGATGGCCTGGCCATCGCCGGTCAGGCGATTTGAAGGGAGTAGAAGGCATGGAACAGGACAACCGGGAAAGCTGGCTCAATCGGATGGCGGCGGGCATGGCCCCGCTGTTCGAGGCGTTGGACGCCCCTCTGCCCGCACGCGTGCGGGTCGCGATCGGCTTCACCAGCAGGGGTGCCAAGGGCAAGGCGATCGGCGAGTGCTGGGATAACCGGCTTAGCGCGGACGGGCATTTTGAAATCTTCATCCGCCCCGACCTCGCCCACGACCCCGACGCCATGCCGGCGCAGATCGCGGGCATCCTCGCCCACGAGCTGGCCCATGCCGCCGTTGGCATCCCAGCGGGCCACGGGAAGGCGTTTAAATGGGTCGCGCTTGGACTTGGCCTGATCGGGCCGATGCGCGCCACGACTCCCGGCGAGGCGTTCCTTGCGGCGGTGGCACCAATCCTCGACGCGGCAGGCCCCCTCCCCCATGCTCGGCTCGACACCGCCGGCGAGACAACCGCGCCCAAAAAATAGACGACCCGGCTGCTCAAATGCGAGTGTGAGACATGCGGCTATACGGTGAGGACCGCGCGCAAATGGCTGGAACTGGCCGGAGCGCCGGTCTGTCCGATCGAGGGGCACGGCCCCATGCAGCACGACCCGCTCAACGAGGACGATCCCGAGCCAAAGGAGTGAGCATTATCTGTATATCACAGCGATGGACAGATCATGCCAAAGCGCATAACGATAGCTCGCACAGTGAGGGCGCTATGATACTGGCAGTCGGAAACACCAAAGGCGGCGTCGGCAAGACCACGCTCGCCGTCAACCTAGCGGTTGCGCTGGCGCTCGCCGGCCGCGACCTCTTGCTGGTGGACGGGGACGAACAGGGCACCGCCCTCACCTTCACCCAGCTTCGCACCGAGCGGCTTGGCGAGGCCGGCTATACTGCCGTGGCGCTCACCGGCGCTGCGCTGCGCAGCCAGGTCCGTCAGCTCGCTGGCAAGTATGACGACATCATTATCGACGTGGGCGGACGCGACACCGGCTCGCTGCGCGCCGCGCTAACCGTCGCCGACACGCTGCTGGTCCCGGTGCAACCGCGCAGCTTCGATGTGTGGGCGCTCGATCAGGTCGCGGCGCTGGTCGCCGAGGCGCGCGAGATCAACGAGGGTCTGCGCGCCGTCGCCGTGCTCAACGGGGCGGACGCGCAAGGAGCGGACAATGAAGCGGCCTTGGAGATGATCGGTGACATCGAGGGGATCGAGGTGCTGCCCACGTCGATCGTGCGGCGCAAGGCGTTCCCGAACGCGGCGGCCGAGGGCAGGGCGATCCTTGAGCAGAGCCCGCGCGACCCCAAGGCGATCGACGAGCTGACAGCGCTGATCGGTGCCGTCTGTATATCAAGATAATATCGGAGTGCACGTCGATGGCTATCGCCCGTAAACCGAACAGCAAGCCGAAAGCTCCGGCCGATGACACGGCGGCCGACGCCTTTATCGCCGGCGCAGCGAAACCGGCGGCCGCGCCGATCGCGGCGGCCGAGGAAGCAGGGGAGGGGAGCGAGCCACGCAAGTCGCCGGTGATGCTGCGCTTTGATCGGGCGTTGCTCGCGAAGGTCGATGCGGCGGCCAAGCGGCGTGGGATCAGCCGCAGCGCTTGGATTCAGTTCACCGTTAGCCGCGCGCTCGACGCCGGCGAAGGGTGAGGCCGATCGAGATCGCTCCATTTTGGAGCTATCTGCCCAGCTCTTCCAGTTCGCCAAGCAGCGGGCCGAAATAGCTTTCACGCGCGGCGAACCCACCCAACGCCCACCATGCGGCGCGGCGTGCCGCCGAACCAGGAGGGTGGCGCTTGTTGAAGCGCTTCGCATCGCGCGCGAGCCCTGCGCGCAGCTCGCCATCGTCTTGCCAGTTTCGGCCTTGCCAGAGGTGCATCCGGGCATCGAGGCTTTCCCAGAGCGTCTCTTCATCCTGGCACGAGGTGGAGGCGAGCAGGTCATGGAGCCAAGGGAAGCGTTCCCGCGTCAGCAGGCGATGGACGCGGATTTCCCCATCATGCACCCACCATTGGGTCTCAATGTCGCAAGGGGGAGGCTCGACAGTCACGGTCCGCAGCGCGAACGGTGAGTTTTGGGGTAGGGGCTCACCGTTGGGCGGCGGGCAGGCTGAAATCCACCAGCACCGGCATTTCGGGAATGCCGCCTCGCAGCTTGGCCCGGCGCACGATGCTATGCTGGTCGATCAGGTTTTGCGCGTCGCGGCGTCCGCTCGACGTTTTGGGCAGCCACATCATCGCCACGCGCTCGACCTTGCGGCCCTTCTTGATCGGCGTGAACTCGACATAGAACGGGCAGAGCTTGTTGATTTCGTCCTGCGCCACCTTGAGGCAGTATTTGTTGAAGTCGGCGAAGCGGTCGAGCTTGCCATCGGGCACGTTGAGCAGGCCGCGCAGCTCGGCGACGGTGAACTCTTCAGATTGCTTGTATTCGAGACCAATGCGGCGCTCGATCATTTCATAGAGGCAGAGCGCGTATTTCGACTCGAAACAATACATCACCTGCGTCTTAAGCCGCGCATAGACCTCGCTGTTGCGCAGTATCTCGATCAGCTCCTCGGGAATGCGGTAATGAAGAAAACCGTCCTTTTCGAGGCTTTCGTCGCTCGGGCCGAGGAGCTGGACGCGGCGCTTGAAGCTCTTGCCACCCTTGCGGATGGTGACGATCGCGATCGTGCCCATCAGGCGCAACAGCGAGCTTTCGATCCGCTCATTGCCCTGGTGCGTGCCTTTTAGTGCTGATTTGGCGATGCGATGGATCACCGGCTCTCCAATCCGGTCCCAGGCATTGGCGATCAACAGATTATAGATGCGGCGATCGGCGAGGGTGAGGGGAGACAGCTCGACAATATCGACCAGCTCGCCTGGCTTCACGATTTCCCCGTAATTGGCAGGATCGAACGGGTTGCCGCGACCGCGCTGCAT
>NZ_JBYSYJ010000005.1:0-39386 GCF_058783135.1 Novosphingobium sp. FW305-C-30-35 | reverse complement strand
CAGGGAGCCACTTTACTTTCCCAGCCATTGCCACACATTGGCAAAAGTGCCCGGAAACGCTGAATTTCAGCCTCCCTCTTTTCCCATCCTTTGCCACTCGTTATCAGCCCTGTGCCATCACTTTGATGGCACCGCTGGTGGTATCGAATGAAGCTGACCGACAAGGCCTGCAAGAACCTGAAGTCGACTTCGCCAGAGCAGCGCTTGGCGGACGGCGGGAACCTCTACCTACACGCGCTGCCGGGTGGGACGAAGTCCTGGCGCTTCCGCTATCGGTTTGCCGGAAAGCAAAAGCAGATCGTGCTGGGCACCTATCCCGAGTTATCGCTCGCGGCAGCCAGGAAGGCGCGGAACGAACTTCAAGCGCTGGTGGACGACGGGCAGGACCCTTCGGTGGTGCGCCATCAGGAGAAGGTCACCAAGCGGGCGGAGGCTCTCGACAGCTTCGAGCTGGTGGCACGCGAGTGGCACCGCGAAACCACGTCCAATCGTGCGCCTCGCTATGCTCGGCAGATCCTGGAACGATTCGAGCGGCACGTATTCAAGGAGTTCGGCGCGATCCCGATCAAGAAGGTCTCCGCGCCCATGGTGCTGGATGCCATACGGAAGATCGAAAAGACCGGCGCGCTGGAAATGGCGCACCGCGTTCGTATTCACATCTCGGATGTGTTCGTCTGGGCGATTTCGAGCGGGCTGGCGGAAACGGACCCGGCAGCGCTGATCAAGAAGGCGTTGAAGCCGCGCGAGCCGGAACTTCGGCCTGCAATGCTGACCGTGCTCAACGCGCAACGCGTTCTGCGCAACTCCGAGGCGACGTCGGGCGTCTACTGGGGCGTTCGCTTGGCCTCGCGCCTGCTGGCGTTGACGGCGGCGCGCCCCGGCGTGGTCTGGATGGCAGCGCGCTCCGAGTTCGAGGGGCTGGATGGCCCGGAGCCAATATGGCGCATTCCGGCCGACAAGATGAAGCTCACGCGCAGCCAGAAGAAGGACGCGACGTACGAATTCATTGTGCCGCTTTCGAAACAGGCCGTAGCGGTGGTGAAAGTCGCCATGCTGCTGAGCCACAGCAAGACCTGGCTGTTTCCCGGCATGACGAAGGCCGACAAGCCGATATCGCCGTCGACCGTCTCGAAGCACTATCGGGAAGTGGGCTTCACCGGGAAGCACGTGCCTCACGGTTGGCGGGCAACGTTCTCCACCGTGATGAACGAGCGTGCCGCCTTGGCCGATCGAAAGGACGATCGCGAGATCATCGATCTGATGCTGGCACATGTGCAGGAAGGCGTCGAGATCATCTACAATCGCTACCTCTACATGCCGCGCCGGCGCGAGTTGGCGCAGGAGTGGGCCGATCTACTGCTGGATGGCTTCCCACCACCGGGAGCCATCATGCCGGACGTGACCGCGCCGCAGTGCGAGGTGCAGCATGAGCGCCCGCTCGATCGGCGAAATCGTCGCCAGCGCTAAGCCGCAAAAAGCCTTCCGGTCCGGACAGCCCGTCTGGCGCAACAGCTACACCGAAGGCCAGATCGAAAAGCGCATCTGGCGTCCGATCGCCGACGGCACCAAGCGCGGTGCCCGCCGTCGCATCGGCGCCATTCTAAAGAGCGCGAGGGAGCTCGAACGGAGGACCAGGCGCGAACGTCAGCGCGCCCACCCCGGATGTCGCAACGGAGTGCTCGGGCAAATCGGACTGGACGTACTCGAGGTGCTCTATACCCGGTTCGTCGACTTCAAGACTGGCGAACTGGAACCGGCAATTGCCACGATTGCCGACGCGGTGGGTCATTCCTATGCGGCGGTACACGCGGCCCTGCGCCGACTCCGGGCTGCAGGTTTCCTGCACTGGGTCCGGCGCAGCAGGCCGACAGAGCGCAAGGGTGAAGCAGGGCCGCAGGTCGAACAGATCACCAACGCCTATGCTCTGCTCATCCCGAAGTCGATCGAGGGGCTCATCAAGCATCTCCTGGGCAAGGCACCGATCCCCGACGATGCGCGCTGGCGCAAGGAAGCGCAGGCGGCTGAGTGGAAGTCTATGCTGGATGGCCTCAGCGCGCAGGAACTGGTCCGCGACACGTGGACAGGCGACAACCTCGCGGGAGAAACGCTTGCCCGCATCGCGCGTCTGTTGGACCAGGAGCGCGAATCTTCGAGGGCTTGAGAAACCGGGAGGGGATATATCCCCTATGGAAAGGAGTGGCTTCGCCACACGTAATTTGATCACGTCACCCCACCTTCACCGCAGTATCCGCCAAAGGCGGAGCACGGGCCGCACCCGTGTACGGAGCGGCTATGGCCGCTCCGGGGGCTCGGCAGGGGCCGAGGGCGCAAGAACTGTGCCTAACTGCACCCTCACTCTATCGGAGAGGTGCGTAATGATCGGAATTCTGCGTTAATCGGCAACTGCACCGTCGATCCCGATCAAACCCCACATCTCAATGTGAATAAACCCGCGTAGCGGTCCCTTCCCATGCGTAATTTCAACCCGAAAAGCGAGCAGGCGGGGCGTG
Organism: Novosphingobium sp. FW305-C-30-35; assembly: GCF_058783135.1. NCBI lineage: Bacteria > Pseudomonadati > Pseudomonadota > Alphaproteobacteria > Sphingomonadales > Sphingomonadaceae > Novosphingobium > Novosphingobium sp. FW305-C-30-35. The sequence goes on along the minus strand of NZ_JBYSYJ010000005.1, from coordinate 36,876 downwards.
GGGGCAAGCGCGGCGCGCGGGGGCTAGTGGTGAGCCTTCCCAGTGGAGGAGCATCTGGGCGTCAGCGGGCGCGGGGTGGGGCCGACTAGCCTTTGCGCATGCCGAGAGACTGACGAAGTCCGCGCGCCTCTCCCTGCACATGCCTATTCCCGTGGCAACGCATGGCAATTCAATTAGACCGGCCCCATGCCACTGCTCCTCGCGCTCGGCGCTGCCGCGGGCGTCTGCGTTAGCCACGCCTAAGTGTGTCAGGTCAGATTGGTGACGCAAAGCGCTTACACGGTTAAGCTTAGCCTGCCACTGCATGAATGAGGCATGCCGCCGTGGCTGTTATCGCAAGTGTGAATGGGTGTTCCCGGCCCCCAAATTTCTAAATAGCTCTATTTCGAAATTTGGCTATAGGAACACAGCCAGAGTCGTGGTAGGGGATCAATGCAATGCCGGAGTTCAAAACACCTGGACAGTACATCGAGTGGCTTCTCGCTCAGCGAGGTTGGAGCCAGCGTACTCTCGCGATGGTCATTGGCAAGGGCGATGCCACGATCAATAAGATCGTACTGGGTAAACAGTCCCTCGATGCGGAGACCGCCCTGCTTCTCGAAGAGGTTTTTGGCGTTCCTGCCTCGGAATTCTTGAATTTGCAGAAGGAATATGATCTCGCTTTGGCGAAAGCTTCTGCTCGTCCGGATCCAGCCCGTTCTACTCGTGCTCATTTGTTTGGCGGTCTGCCAATTGCAGAAATGGCAAAGCGCGGGTGGCTCGGGGCAGCAAACCCTCGGAACGTTCCCGAGGTCGAAGAAGCATTGACTGCGTTCTTCGGCGTATCGCAAGTCAGCGATATTGAGATTTTGCCCCACGCTGCGAAGAAGACGCAGGTGAATGTCGATGCAACACCCGCGCAGCTAGCTTGGCTATATCGGGTTCGTGCGATGGCATCAGAGATGCTTGTCCCGCGCTATTCGCCGGAGGCACTTGATGGAGCGTTGCGCGAACTTCGGTCTCTTATGGTTTCTGCTGAGAACGTCCGGAAAGTCCCCAAAATCCTTGCGATGGCAGGAATCCGGTACGTAGTCGTCGAAACCCTGCCGACTGCAAAAATCGACGGCGTTTGCTTTTGGTTGAACGATCACTCGCCGGTTGTCGGCATGACACTGCGTCACGACCGGAATGATAACTTTTGGTTCGTGCTCCGCCACGAGTTGGAGCACGTGCGTCTCGGCCATGGCAAGTCCGCCATGACGCTCGATGCCGAATTGGATGGTGCGCGCGCGGGAACTGGCTCTGACATTCCGGAAGAAGAACGGCTCGCCAACGAAGCTGCAGCCAATTTTGGTGTTCCGAAGTCGCAAATGCGGGCCTTCGTTGAGCGGAAGGCTCCGCTGTTCTCAGAACGCGATATGATTGGTTTTGCACGCAGTCAGGGCGTTCATCCTGGCATTGTCGCAGGTCAGTTGCAGCATATCACCGGAAGATATGAACGCTTCCGGCAGCATCAAGTGAAAATTCGGTCTTATGTATTGCCGACGGCCTACGTCGACGGTTTTGGAAACATTGCGCCAGTCGGCGAATAAGGACGGGAAATGTCAAAAGCTCAAGATATGCAGAAGCTTATCCGCCTCTATCGGGAGGAAACGGGAAAAGCTGAGATCGACATGCGTGATGTGGCTTTGTTCGCGATGCGCAAGGGCTGGCCTATGCCTGTACCGAAAGATCCAGTGGACATGCTAGCTGCACAATTCCGTGACGCTGCTCGACAGGAGGTTCGCAAAGATAGAGCGAGTGGCCGCCCTTACCGCGCGTACCATGCTGTTCCCACGTCAGCGGGCCAAGGCGCTTTCTTCTGGATTGATATTGATGATCCCGAGACAACGCCGTCGAACATGCGCAAGTCGGCGGTCATGCGCCGTGAACAAATGGTCGACGACGGCGTGCAACTGTCGCTGGACCTTGATCATTGGAATTCGACCCGACCGGAAGGTGAAAAAATCGAGCTTCCGATGGATATCAGCTTGGACATCGAGTGGCGCAAGGCCGCTATGGATGACGGTGCGGATGACGAAGCAGCTTAACTAAGGCGCCAGATTGCGGTCACCGAAAGCTATGCCCGGCCATGAAACTGAATGGTCCAGAGTGCACGCCCTAACCCGACGTCCGAAACGATTCCGGGTTGATGCCCGGGCGGGTTAATGCGCGCGGTTGATCCATAATCGGTGTGCGAACGCTGATGCAACTCTTGGCGTAGCTGCACGTCTAGTTTGAGATGATCACCTCGCCGAACGCCTTTGCATTCGTGCCTCCGCCAACGGAATAGGTCACCTGCTCGCCCTCGATCGTGAAGCCGTCGAAGATCCGGCGGACCTCGGGATGATCGTTGAGCGAGAGGATGAACCGGCCACGGATGCCGCGCAGCTGCTCGGCCATGGCCTCGAACTCCTCGCGCCGGAACATGTCCCGGCCATAGTCGGTCTCGCAGCCGTAGTATGGCGGGTCGAGGTAGAACAACGTGGCCGGTCGGTCGTACCGGGTGATAAAGTCCGACCAGGGCAGCCGCTCCACGATGACGCCCGCAAGCCGTTCGTGCACCGCCTCGATCATCGGCCCGATCTTGGTCACGTCGAAGCGCCCGCCGCTGCCCAGAACTACGCCGAACCCCCGCCCGTTGACCTTCCCACCAAACGCAAGGCGCTGCAGATATAGGAACCGCGCTGAACGTTGCAGGTCCGTCAACGAACCGGGCTCCATCGCCAGCAGCTTCTCGAACCCGGCACGGCTCGTGATCTGGAAGCGCAGCATGTCGAGAAACGGCACATAGTGGTGCTGCACCACGCGGAAGAACGTCGCCACGTCCTCCGACCAGTCGTTGATCACCTCGCCCTTCGGCTTGCGATCCCGGCGCAGGAATACTCCGCCCATGCCGACGAACACCTCGGCATAGGTATCATGCGGCACGGCGTTGATCCGCTGCACCAGGCGCTTGGCTAGATTGCGCTTGCCGCCGATGTAGGGGGCGAGCGGCTTGACCGGATCAACCGGCAACAGGTCATCAAACTCTTTCAACATGGGACTGGACTCCGCTTCTATGTTCTCTATCCGTTCCATTCTCGGCCGAGAGGCGGGACGGATCGATTCGGCCGCAAGACGCGTCCGGACCGTTCGGTTCGTGGCGGAGTCCAGTCCGCCGGTTAGGACCGCGCCAACGGCCCTGCCCCCGCCTACCGACGAGGAATTCTTTGCTCATCACGCGCGCGCCGTCGCTGCGCCCCCAGCCTGCCCAACCTGCAGCGCAATCGCGGGCCGCTCGAACGCCACCGCCGGCACGCCAAGCCAATCGTTCATCGCCAGCATGCGGCGTTGGATTGGCATGATCTCCATCTCGTAGAACACCGCCGCGGCGTCGTTGACGTTGCCGAAGCCACCGGTGTTCTTGGGCACGATGCCGAGCAGCTGGGGCGGCGTGCGGTGCGCGGCGAGCAGGTCCTCGGCGGTCACGCTCTTGATGTTGAGGAACTCGTCCTTCGATCCCACCTCGGCGATCGGCAGCAGCTTGATCCCGTCGGGCTTGCCCTTGGACGAATGGATGAACAGGTTGCGGAAGTTCCCCATTCCCTTCGCCCCGCGCAGCGCCTTGCGGATCGCGTCGGCGCTCTCGTTGGTGATCCCCTCGTCGGCGAGGTAAAGGATGAAGCCAGCATGGCTGCCGTTGAGGTAGTAGCGGCGCCGGAAGATCGTCGCCGCCTCGTTGAGCAGGCCGGACTGCAACGCCGAGAGATATTCCGGCATGCCGTAGATCTCCTGCATGGGGTCGGGCTCAAGCATGTGGAACACTGAGCCAGCGCGATATTCAACCGCATCGGCCACCCACGCGCCGCCCTGGCGCGGTTGCCAGAAGAACTGGTCAGGCTTGAGCCCTACCCTCGTCCATGCCGCCGGAGAGCAGCGTAGCGCCAGCGGCCTGCCTGCAAGGTTGTCCACCCGCTCCATGTAGCCATTCCCCATCACGAGGAAGTCGAGCGCCCACTTCTCGAACTCGGCCATGGAAAGCCAGCGCGAGGGCACGAAGCTCGCGGTCAGCAGGTTGCGCTTGAGCAGGATCGCGCTCTGGTGGTGCGGTGCCATGCGATAGGCGCGGCCAAGCCCGGTCAGGCTGATCGGGGGCTCATACCAGCGGCCATTGTGCGCCACTTCAAACATGTCGAAGATCTCGCGCCGGTCGATCACGCTTTCTGGATCGCCAAAGGTGAAAGCGATATCGGCTTGGACCGGCGACTTGGTACCATCGGCATTGATCGCACTGGCCGAGACCGGCAAATTCCCGACGTCGGCAAGTTGGTTCCGCGCCATCCGCCGAGCCCTGCTGTTGCGCTTAGTCATTATCGTAAACCTCCACTGTGGTGGTGCCGCTTGCGGGCTCGGTGATGTCGAGGGGTTCGAAGGCCAGGGCGTGCATCACGGCCCAGGCAAGATCGGCGTGGCCCGTTCCGCCCGCGCGGCTCGCCACATAGGTGACCTGCGTGCCGCCCTTGGTGATCTCGGGCCGGATCGCCATGAAGGCCTGCATCATGTCCAGCCACCCGGCATCGAACTCGAGGCGGTTGCTGGTGATGACGTTCTTGGCCTTCAGGACCATCTGCGTCTTGGTCGCGACCGAATAGGTGATCGCGTGGGCCATCGGGAACCACTTGCTCACCAGCTGGTGCACGGCCTTGCCCGCGCCGGTGATGTCGATCCCGATCTTGGTGACGTTGTACTTGTCGTAAAACTCGCGCACCGCCTCGGCCTGCGCGGCGAAGTCGAGGCCCTTCAGGCGCTTCTTTTCGAGCACCCGGAACTTGGCCCCGATCGTCTTGGGCGCGGCCACTGCCACCAGCGCGGCGTCGTCGCCGGTGCCATTCTCGCTGGCGTTGGGATCATAGCCGAGCCAGACCTCGCCCGCGTAGGGGCGCAAGGCATAGGGCTGGAAGTCCTTCGCCCAGGCATCCCAGCTGTCGACCATGCAACGGCGCATGATGGCGAAGGGGAACATGCTCTGGCTGTCATCGAGGAAGATGCAGCGGAAGAGGTTGTCGAATTCCTCGAGCGAATACTGCTGCTGCAGCTGCTCGGGGTCGACCAGGTCGAAACCACCGTCGATCGCGTCGTAGATGGTGACGATCTGCCGCCAGATGCCATCGGGGCCAAGCTGGCCGTCCCTCAGCGCCTCGTGGCTGATGTCGATCTGCACCCGGTCGGCCTTGGGGCGCTTGCGGTTGTAGCGATCGCCGCACCACATCGGATAGGCTTCGTGCGCCAGCGTGCTGGGCGTCGAGAACAGGGTGATGGTGTACTGCTTCTGGGTCGCCATCGCCGAGGCGACCTTGAACAGCTCCTCGAAGCCGTAGATCCAGAAGCACTCGTCGATGATGACATCGCCGTGATAGCCCTGCGCGGTGCGGTAATTGGTGCCGAGGAAGTGCAGCTCGAACGGTTCGAGCGGTTCTGCATCCTCGTCGTCCGATCCGCGCTGCACCACGATCGGGTCGCCCTTCAGGGTCACCCCGCAAACCTTCTGCACCCACTGGACGATGTAGTTGCGGAAGATGTTCGCCTGGGCGCGGCTTGCCGAGATGAAGATCTGGTTCTTGCCGGTCTCCATGCCGACGAGGAACCGCTCGCGCGCGAAATACCATGTTGCGCCGATCTGCCGCGATTTCAGGATCATGCGCGTGCGCAGATTGGTGCTGGTCAGCAGCCAGCCCTTCTGCCGCCCGTGCAGCCGGCCCTCCATGTCGGCGCGCAGCTTCGCCGCCATCTCGGGCGTGATCAGGTTCTTCACCTCCTGCTTCTTCGCGTTCGCGGCCTTCGCGCCATTGCTGCGCTTGGGATTGAGGTCGGCCTCGTTCCCGCCTTCGCGATAGCGCTCGATCCGTGCGAGCCGTTCGAGCTGACGGCCGAGCAGGTCGATCTCCTTGTAATCGCCGCCGGTCTTCTTGTCCTTGTCGATCAGGGCGAGGTAGCGCTCGAGCGTGCCTTCCTGCGCGCGCGCGATCGGCGGGGCGTCGTCCCACTTGTGCCGCGTTTTCCATGTTGCGACGGTGGAATAGGGCACCTGCAGCTCTTCCGAGATCTGCTGCATGGTCCAGTGCCGCCAGTAGAGCGCGCGCGCCTTCAGCCGGGTCAGCTCACCCGGAAACTTGATGACGTTTGAGTCACCGCCCCCGCCGGTCGGTTCCTCGTCGCCCTGGTCGTGATCAGGTGGCTCCATGGCGGGCAAGCTATGGCGCTTGTTCCCGGCCTTTCGCCCCCGCTGCGTTGTGACTGCGCGGCTTACAACGCGCCCGCGTTGCGAAGAGGCCCCGGCAACTGTCCTTTGGCGACTGTCAGATCAGCCGCTCCCACCCGCCAGGGGAACGGCACCAACCGAGAACCGGAGCCGAACCCATGGCGAAGACGCGATTTTTCCGAGTGGCTGTCGAAGGCCAGACCACCGATGGCCGCACGATCGAACGGCAGTGGATCGTCGATGCAGCTGCAACCTACAATCGCCAGACCTATGCTGCGCGCATCAACATGGAGCATGTCCGTGGCATCACCGCCGACGCGCCGTTCCAGGCCTATGGCGATGTGCTCTCGCTCAAGGCCGAAGAGATCGAGCTGGAACTCGCCGGCAAGACGGAAAAGAAGCTGGCACTCTTTGCCGAGCTGGACGTCACTGATGCCCTGATCGCGATGAACAAGAAGCGCCAGAAGCTTTACTCTTCGATCGAGATCAGCCCGAACTTCGCTAACAGCGGCAAGGCTTACCTGGTTGGTCTCGCCGTCACTGACAGCCCGGCCAGCCTCGGCACGGAGATGCTGCAGTTCGCTGCCTCGCAGGGCGACAAAAACCCCCTTGCCTCGCGCAAGCTCGACAAGGACAACCTCTTCACCGCCGCCACTGAGTTCACCCTCGAGCTCGCAGATGAGCCCGCTGCCAATCCCGATCCGACAGGCGTGCTTGGTTCAATCAAAGCGTTCTTCGATGGCATGCGCGGCGGCAACGCCGCCCAGCAGCAATCGCAGGAGGAGCCCAAGACGCCGCCTGCCCCATCCGCACCGGAATTTGACGGCACGGCATTTGCAGCTTTCGGCGCAATCCTCACCCAGCTGGCGACGACGGTGACTGAGGTTTCGACCAACACCAAGTCTTCGATCGAAAAGCTGACCGCTGACGTCAAGGCGGTAACGGACAAGCTCGAAGCCACCCCGGCGCTCACCCCCGACTCGAACCCGCAGGGCTTCGCGCAGCGCACTCTCGCCACCGGCGGCAACGCCACCGGCCTCAAGGCCGAATTCTGATCCGCAGCCAGCCCCGCACTTCCCCTTTCGTCCCGCACCAATGCTGAAGGACCCCAAAGATGCTTGATAAAACCCGGCTGCTGTTCACCAGCTACCTCTCGACCATCGCCTCGCTCAACGGCGTGTCAAACCCGTCCGTCACCTTCTCGGTCGCGCCCACGGTCGAGCAGCGCTTCGAAGAAAAGCTCAAGGAATCGATCGAATTCCTCGGGCTGATCAATATCGAGAATGTGCCGCAGCAGTCCGGCCAGACTCTCGGCCTTGAAACCACGCGCCCCATTGCTGGCCGTGTCGATACTTCGGGCGGCACCCGTCGCAACCCCACCGATCCGACCGACAACGGCGAAACGAACAGCTACAACTGTCTGCAGACAAACTTCGACTGGTCGCGCCGGTACGACAAGCTCGATGCATGGCGTCACCGCCCCGAGTTCGAGCAGCTGCTCGCCCTCACCATCTTGCGCCAGCAGGGCCGCGATCTGATCATGGCAGGCTGGAACGGCACGAGCCGCGCTGCCACCACCGATATCGTGGCCAACCCGCTGCTGCAGGATTTGGCCGAAGGCTGGTTGCACAAGATCCGCACGAAGGCCCCGGCGCAGGTCTTCAACGATGGCAACCTGACGGTTAAGACCGACGGGACCAACAACGCCGCGCTCAAGAAGATCTACGTCAAGGCTGGCGTTGAGCTCTTCGATGCCAACGCGGCCTACAACGCCACCGGCGGTTCGGCCCACGCCGAGGCGGATTACAGCTCGATCGATGCCCTCGTGCTTGATGCCAAGCGCCTCCTGCCCGATCGCATCCGCAACAGCACTGATCTGGTGGTGATCGTCGGCAGCGATCTGGTTGACGACAAGTACTTCAACATCGCGCAGGAAACCGGCGCAACGGCTACCGAGGTCGAAGCCACGGATCGCATCCTGCGCTCGACCAAGACGCTGGGCGGCCTGCAGGCAATCCAGGTGCCATACTTCCCGGCAAACGCGCTGCTGATCACGCGTCTCGCAAACCTCTCGATCTACAACCAGGAGGGCACGCGCCGCCGCCGTCTGGCCGATGAGCCGGAATACGATCGCATCGCCAACTACGAAAGCGTCAACATGGACTACGTGGTCGAGGACTACGAGGAAGTCGCCCTGGTCGAGAATATCGTCCTCGGCGCTGCCCCTGCCCGCGTCGCCCCGTAAGCCCTGAGCCCAGACCCTGCCGGAGCCTTCGACCCAGCTCCGGTGCGACGACTGCCCCTCTGGCCCGGTGACCCTATCGGGTTCAGCCAACCAGAGGGGCATTTTTGAAGATACCACCGGGAGGCTTTGACGGCGGTTCCTGCCATTCGGGGCGGTGCCGCAAGAGCCCAGACAGAGGCCAGCACGGGGAGCGAAATGCTCCATAACCTGACTGGCCGGCCAAGCGCCGGATAGCTTGGCCACCCATCCAAGGAGCCGCCGCCATGTTCTCCCCCGCCCTTCGCAATCGCCAACGCATCTTGGCCGAGATGGCCAGTGGCGCAGCACCTGCCTCGGGCGGCGCTGCCATGCCCACCAGCGGCCCCGTTGCCAGCGAGTATCAGCAGCTCCTTGCCGCGCTGCAGATCGACATGAACCGCCTGCGCCAGATCCAGTCGACCGACAAGAAGATCGAGGCGAAGCGCGGCATGATCGGCCAGTACCTGCCATGGGTGGAAGGCGCGCTTGCGGCCGAGACCCCTGCGCAGGACGAGATCGTCGGCAACATGCTGATCTGGTCGCTCGATATCGCTGATTGGGATCTGGCCTTTCGCCTTGCCGAACACTTCCTGCGCTACGGCCTGGCCCTGCCCGAGCGCTACAAGCGCCAGCCCGCAACCCTGATCGCCGAACAGGTGGCAGAGGCCGGTCTCGCCCCCGCTTCCTCGATCGACCTCGTGACGCTGCAGAAGTTCGACGAGCTGCTGCTGGGCCGCGACATGTTCGACCAGGTCGAAGCCAAGCTCTACAAGGCGCTCGGCACCGCTTTCCAGCGCGCCGCCGACGCCTTCGACGCCACCGCCGACAATGCCGTTGCCGGTGGCAAATCTGGCCTGCTCAAGAACGCCCGCGATTGCTTCCAGTCCGCCCTGACGCTCGACAAGGGCGCTGGCGTCAAGAAGCTGATCGAAGCCCTCGACCGCGAACTGAAGAAGGCCGCGTCCGAACCGGCAAGCCCACCTGCCACCTGATCCCGAGCTGCTCCACCCGAGCCGGGGGGCGGAAGCGACCGAGGCAGCGCAAGCGAACCAAAGGCCGTAACCTCACCCCCCACCCTTTAGGAACCGCAAATGACCTTCGTCGCGCTGCCAGCCTCGCCAACGTCTCCGGCCAACTCGAAAGTCGATGGCGATGGCTGGTATCCCGACGTGGATTGCAACGCGATGCGCGATGCGCTGCGCATCACCGATCAGGTCACCCACACCCGCCTCGTCGGCGCGATCGAGGGCGGGCTGCTCACCGTCGAAGGTGAGCTGGCCTGGTGGCGCGCGACGAAGGAATCGGAAGGCGCAAGCACCCTGGCCGATGTCGAGCCTGATCGCACGACCGGCGGCGAACATCGCCTGACCCTACTCTATACCCGCGCGGTGCGGTTCCACGCCGCTGCCGAGCTGGCCGAGCTGCACCGCGATCTTTCCGCCACTACCGACGGCCAGACCCGCGCCGAGCCCCAGCTGCTCACCGCCGAGGACTATCGCAAGCTCGCCACCGCCGCGATCCGCGACATCCTCGCCGTGCCGCGCACCACCGTGGAGCTGATCTGATGGACCATACGCAGATCCTCGCCGCATTTTCCGATCCGTCAGAGCCGGGCTACATTCTTGCCCGCCGGTTGCGCGTGTCTGCCAGCAAGATGCGCCGCGAACTGATCAAAATGGAGGCCCTTGGCCTCGTCGAGCGGTGCCCTCGCTACACTTTCGTCAACAGCGTCTCGTGGCGGATCATCAGGGAAAGGGCACCATGCCCCGAACTGTAACCGCACAGCAGGGCGACACGCTCGACGCGATGTGCTGGCGCGAGCTGGGCACCACCTCGGGCGGCGTGGTCGAGGCTGCGCTCGAACTCAATCCCCTGCTCGCAGCACTTGGCCCCGTGATTGCCAAGGGCACCGCCGTGACGCTGCCGGATCCCCCGCAGGCCGCATCGCAAACCCTCGAAACTGTGAACCTGTGGGACTGAAGATGGGCAGCAACCTCGAAGACTGGCGCGAATTCCTGTTCTGGTGGGCAGCCTCGCTGTTCGCCGCCACCACCGTCGTCGTCGCGCGCCTTGGCATCAAGCTCTATGGCGCATCGCCCGATCTGCCCGATGATCCGGTGCTGGCACTGCACTGGCGTCGACGCCGGCAATACATCGCCCTGGCCGAGCTTTCCGCCCTGCCCGCCTTTGCAACCATCTCGGTCGTGCTGGTCAGCTATCAGCAGTTGAGCCCGGTCGCCGCCGTGCTGCTCTCGATCGCGCAGGGCTTCGTCGGCTTTCCCCTGCTGCTCGATGGCGCGGCCTTCCTGTTCCGGCGCAGAATCGGCCTGCAACAGCCGCCTGCAGGTCCAAACGGAGAAGCGTGATGGCCTGCCTGCTCACTGTCTCGGCCTTGTTCGCCCTGCTGGCCCTTGCTCTGCTGGCCAAGGCGGTGCGGCACACCTGGCACATCGAAGTGCTACGCCACGAACGCAAGGATTGATGCCGTGAAGAAGCCCGACTTGCTCCGCGCCGCCATCACCGCGATGTATCCCGAATTGGTCCGTAATCCGGATAAGCTGGCGATGTGGATCGAACAGGGCACCACGCGCGCCAGCAAGAACGGCCAGCGCGGCTTCGCCTGGGAATACCAGCTCAACGTGGTGTACGAGGATTTCACCGGCGAGCCGGAGGGCCTGTTCTTCGTCGTGGTGGATTGGTTGCGCGATCAGCAGCCTGACATCACCCAGCCAAACGCGCCGGGCTTCCCCTTCGAAGTCGACATCATGGGCGACAAGACTTTCGACGTGAAGATGACCTTGCCCTTGCGCGAGATCATCGTCGCCTATGCGGTCGAAGGTGGCTGGCAGCTGCAGGTCGTGCCCGAACAGGTGCCGCTGTTCCCCGATGCCGAGCCGCTGCGCGATGCCTCCGGCCCGATCACCTCGATCTGGACGCGCGCGAACGATGGCGAACCGGTGAAAGTCGCGCCGATAGAGGCCGACTGATCAATGGCGGAAGACCTCGCCGAGCTCGAACCCTTCCTCGCGGCCTATCTCAACCGCCTCGCCCCCGGCCAGCGCCGCCGCGTGATGCGCAAGGCCATGGAGGCTCTTCGCCGCGAGAACGCCAAACGCATCGCCGCCAACATCCAGCCCGATGGCAGCGCCATGGAACCGCGCAAGCCGAGGAAGCGCCTCACCTCGGGCAAGGGCCGCGTGCGCCGCGCGAAAAAGATGTTCCCCAAGATCAAGCTCGCCCGCTCGATGAAGCTGCGCGTCACACCCGATGAAGGCTCCATCGGGTTCGAGGGCATGGTCGGCCACACCGCCGCCGCGCACCACTATGGCAAGGAAGACTTCGTCGGCCGCGCCCCCAACGGCAAGAGCGTCCGCACCAGGTACCCCCGCCGCCGCCTGCTCGGCTTCGGCCCAGAGGACATCGAGCTGATCAACGATGGGGCGCTGGCGCTGCTCGAAAAGTGATGCCCCTCTGATGAGCATGGCCGGATGATAATGTTCGCCGTCATTCTTGGCTTCCCGTCGGTTCCGCTGGTGATCCTGGGCGCGCTCTGGGCACGCCGCGAGTATCTTGCCGTCCGCGGTACCATCGATTTCATCCGGGGCACTCGTCGGCCGGATTGAGAACCCTTAGACGATTGGGTCAGGATCCCGCGATGTCGGCTGCAACGCCGCATTGCGCGCCCCGCAATTCCGGCATTTGAGCTGTTGTTCGATCACGTCAAGCCTGTCGCTCTTGTTCGGGCGGCTCATCACCATCAGCGTGCGCGAGCACAGCACCGCGACATGACCGCACCCAAGGCACGTCACCCGCAGGTTATACTCCTCGCGGACGTAATCGGTGATCTTGTCGAGTTTGCGCCGCCCCATCCGGCTTTGAGAACGAAAAAGGAACGATTCGGCAATAGCGCGAATCGTTCCTCTGCGGATCCCGGCGATGGGCGGGGTCAGTTGGCCGGTTCGGTCTCCGGCGGATCAATCGTTGCGGCCCAGTTGTGCGCCGCCACGGCATAAGTCACGGCGGCGGTGCAGGCCTGCAGATCACGACTTGAGACAGCCACGAGGGGATCGGCGGGCACTTCTGCAGGAACCCCGGCACTTCCACCTTCGGCGGTGGCAGGGGCTTTGCGGCCCGCACTTCCATCGGCTTGGTCGCGCACCCCGCCAGCGGCGATGCGATGGGCAGCAAGATAGCTGCGAGCAGCAGCAGCCGCGCGTTCCAGATCCTGATCATGGGAAACCTCGCTCCTTTGCGCATTCGCGGCATGGCGCCGCTCTTCGTCTTCGCGCGCGGCCTCGGCCAGCGCGTCGGCTTCCTTCACCGCCGCCACGATCAGCACCTTGCCCTGCTGACACTGGGCAAGCTGCCCGGTGAGGCGATGGTTGTCGAACTTGAGGGCAGCGCCCCATCCCGCGATGAAGATCAGGGCGAGCAGAGTCCCGCGCGCCTTCAGAAAATTGATGATCACCAGAACGCCTCCATCAGTTGGTCGATCAGGGCGAAAATGGCCCCGCCTGCCAGCGTGCGACGGCCAGCGCGCAGTAGAAGCGCTCGCCGGTCATGCCTCGTTGCCCGAAAGCGCGCCTGCTGCTGCCAGCTCGAACCGGCGCACGCTGGCAGGCGGTGCGGTGTATTCCGGGCGGCGCACGGCGATGCAGCGCTCCTTGCGGATCCGCGTGATCGTCACGGCGTTGCCCTGATTGCCACCCAGGACGTGGAAAGCGGTCCTGTCCTCGCCCACGTAAAAGCCGACATGTCCGCCGCCACCAGGCCGCTCGAACACGAGCACGTCACCCAGCGCGGCCTTCACCACCGGAGAGCCGAACTTCGTCCAGTTGCGCGCCCAAAGGGGATTTTCCGGCACCCGCTTGCCCGCGCGATGCGCCACGATCGCGGCGAACAGGCCGCACCAGGGAATGTCGTCATCGGAATAGCCCTGGATCTTAACGCCCGCTGCTTTGAGCTCGTCGCGCCAGCCAAGGATGGTCGCGTTCGATCCTTTGCCCACCACCTCGGCAACGTCGAGCAGCTTGAGGCTTTCTATGATTGTTCGGGGGAGCTGGCCTTGCAGACCCAGCCACTCGTAACCTGATGGATATGACATCGTGCGGGGCTCCAGTTCGACCGATGCCGAAAGGTGCCCCGCGCGCGCGCGGAAATCAGTGGGGGAGCGTTGTCAGAGCCTTGCTGACAACGAAGGCGGTGCAACGGTGCTTGCGATCAACTCTGTCTGGTCATCTTCGCGCGCGAGTAGAGCCGGGGTTTACTGGAATGCCTTGAACCATCTGTGCGAATGCTGCATCAGGTCCGCCTGCCTGGGTGAGTAAATGGGCGGACAATGGTGTGACCACACCGACCTGGAACCCTGCCGCGTCGCACAACTGGCAGGGTTTCTTTTTGCCTACAGTTCGAGTTTCGCGCTGAGCACGGCGGCAGGTCTGCTAAATTCCTGCCATAGCCCTCAAGCTGGCAAGGACCTTGTCCAAGTCCGCTTCTGATAAATCATTGTAATCGTGGCCGGAGGGAACGATCAGCACTTTGCAATCCTTAGGCAGGAACTGCCCGAATGAGGCGGGGTCCGACCCGTATTCGTCCCGGCTCCCTTGCACGATGAGCATGGGCTTGGAGACTCTGGACAAGACCTTCGTTCTGTAGGGCTCGGGTGGACGATCGGGATGACGAAAGGGGTATCCCATACAAACGATGCCTTTTACTTTCGAATGGTCAGATGCCTTCGCTGCAGCAATTCCACCCGCAGAGTGGCCGATCAGAACAACATGCTCAGCAACGGAATCGAGATACCGCTCCAGCTCCAAAGCCAACCTGAAGGCGTCCTTTGACAGAACACCTCGAAAGAGCAGTATCCGTTCCGGACTCAGCAACATCAGTAGGGATTTCACGCATAACCTGATTATGCGGAGATGAGCCGGATGTCCCGAACCGATCTTGTTGGACAAACCTGGCCAAAAGAGGTCCAGCTGCCTGTTGAGATCGATGTTAGCCTGCGCACGAACGGACTCGAAAAATTCGACAAGGTAGCCTTCAGCAGACAAGCGCCGCGCCATCTCATGAAATGCAGAAAAGCGCTTTTTGGGATTGTCCCTTCCCAAAAAAATGAATCGAACTGCGCGCGCCATTTGCTGCGACAATTGCCACAACCTTCATTCGACATCCATCTCGAACGGAACCAATGCCGATCGATGAGCGTCACCGAGGACCTTATCGGCACCGGAACAAGCGGAGGCATAATGTCACATCTGCATAATCTCTTGCCAGTTCATACGGTCACCAGTCCACCGACGGCATACCCCGCCGCTGGCATGACAACGCGCGCAGCACTTCGGCCAATGTCATGCAGCACATCATGCCCAGCAGCATTCGGGTGGATGCCATCATCCTCCAAGGCATCGTTGAACAGCGCCTGCCCATCTGCATCGAAACCAAGGGCCATGGCGGCGTCGTAGTCAGCGATGACCGCTCCGGTCTGCAGTGCAGCCAATGCCCTGTCGGCATCGTTGTAATTCCGCCGGAACTTGTCGCCATCATTCGGGTCTGCGCTGGGATCGAGATCCTTTGTGGTCGGATCAACCGGCAGGCAAAGCCACTTTACCACCTGCGATCCTGCCGCCAGTGCACGGTTCACGATGTCATCCGATAGCGCGCGCTGGGCCGTCATCTGGCTTTCCAGCAGCGGAGTGCCCATCGAGTTCGGCGAAGCGTTGGGTGTGAAAAGGATGTTTGGCACCGGCAAGCCGCGCGCCGCGCAGAAATCGTATAGGTCGAGCGCATTGGCGCGGATGTTCGCCATGCTGGTGCCAGACCACCCGAGCAGCGTAGGAAGCACTCCGCGATGCTTTGAATTCAGGCCATAGGCCAGCTTTTCTGCCCACCCTTGGCCATAGCGCACTCCATTGGCTCCGGTGATGCCCGCGCCATTGGTGATGCTGTCGCCGACAAAGCCGATGCTCATCAGTTCGCCGTCGTCGCATTCCACCACAAGTCCAGCGATGCAGGTGCCGTTAACGCGGTTCTCTGTGCTCGTGAAGTTTGCGGGATTGGTTACGCAATCGCCAGTGTTCCAACGCATGACCGATGGGAAGTCCGCTCGCGCTTCCCAGTCCGTTCGGTAATCGTCAGTTCCTGCCTGGCCGAGCAGAACTGGCGACCCGCCACCACCAAGGAACGCCGAAACAATCACGATTTTACCAGCGCCCACTACATCTGTGCGATCGAGCAAAGCAAAGTTGGCGGAATCAGAGGCAAGCATGGCGTAGCGATTGGCGCCAGCACGCGGCGGCATGTTGCCGGTGGGCGCGCCACCGTTGAACGTCAACGGCTGCCACGCCGCCCCTGCCGCGGCGAAGTTCCCAACCGAAGTAACAGATGTGATCGCAGCCAGAGTGACAGGCACCTGAAAAGCCGAGGAATGGCTGAAAATCACCTCACGGATGCGCTTGGCATTGGCTGGCAGCGTAAACGCACGCCGATGGGTAGTCGGCGTGGTATTATCAAAGACGAGGTTTGTCCTGCCCAGCATCAGGAGCAAGCCGCGTCGCTTGCTCGGGCCTGAAGATGTGGTTGTAGTGGGCGTCGTTGCTGGAAGGGCACTGGCCTTGATCTGGGCCTTGTCTGTCAAAACTTCGATCGCTGCTGCTGAGGCTGTGCCGACGGCACTCCATGCACCGTTGGGCATCCGGTAAAACCCGCGCTGCATTTGCGCAAGGCTGGTGCCATCACCGCCACGCGCATAGCCAAAGCTTACAACAGTCCCGCCATCATCAAGTCCTTCGACAATGGCGTAGTACGACCGTGTCTGGTCATTCAAGACATCGACGGGACTTTGCACAACAACATCACCGAAGGCATTTTCGGCGATCGATACTGCCGAGATACTAACGGCATCTGGCCAATCTGCCCGATCTGTTATGGCGGGGACGCCGGAGTTGGCGATTGGTCTGCTGAAAAGCTGCACCCTGAAAGAGACAACTCCTGCAGCACGATGGGGCCTGAGCTTCAAGGCGCGAATAGCGAGATCTGCCCCAAAACTGGTTCCCAAAAATCCGGGCGCCCATGCCGTTGCTGCCGGCGCCCCCGTTACCCAGCTGACATTGGCCGGATCCATCCGCGAAAGAGCAACAACTGGTACCGTCTCGATAACCTGTGAGACCGTTGCAGTCGTGAGCTCTACCGGCCCTTCGAGTGCCCCGATGCGAGGTTCAAGCTCTGACTTGAGATCATCATATGCCAGCGCATAGTCGCCTTCGATGCCGAACTGAAGCTGGATGTTCACCTGAGGATTGCTGCCTCCAGAAGGCATGAATGCCCCGACAGGCTCAGCAACGTTGTGGTACCAATAGCCGCCACTGTCGCCCGGAGTGCCAACTTCGTATGCAGGGCCATGGCCATTGGTGGGGACAGAAATCCCGGTAAACTCGCCAGGCCTTCTGATCGCCGAGACTGTGATCTGGCTCGTTTCATTCCCGGGAACATCGAAAGCTGTGAGCTCGGATCCGGGCACACGCTCGAACTGTCCATCTTCGAGAATTTGATAGCGCCCGATCTTGAGCGTTTTCGCACCAGCAGTGCCATTACGAATATGAATCCGGCGCCACGTGCCGGAATGCTTTACGGGTTCAACAAGAATAAACAGCCCGGCGTTCGAACCGTTGCCGGCAGTGCTGGTAATGACGGGGCGACCGAGACGTTCGACGCCCAGGGTGCCGCGCACGTTTTCAGCGTTGGCTTGCGCCTCATCGACAAATGGTTGTGCCAATACGTCGACAAGCTGCCCGATAGGCGATTTCCACATCGCACCATCCTGCACGATCGGGACAAGCTCGGTCCCATCGATTGGCGAAGGTGGCGGATCGAGTTCGGTGATCTTGGCCATCGATCAGGCCTCCCCTGCAGGATCGCCGAGCAGGCCAAGCGCGAACTTGTTAGCCACGCCTGCCGCAACCTCGTCGACGCGGGCCAGCGTGGCGGCGCGATCGTGCTTGCCGTCGTTTCCGATCACGGCATTGACGGCGCGCGAGTGGCTCTTGCCGTTCTGTTCGAAAGTGACCGGGACCGTGCCGGTTGCGGCATCGAAGCGGCCGACGGTGATCTTCATGGCTTCGCTCATGGTCAAACGCCCTTGGTCTGGATGAAGACACGCGCGGTGAAGTTTTCCGCGCTGTAGATCTCGATAGTGGTGGGAGGGCCGAGCGTGATCACGCCGAGGCCGGTGTTTTCCGAATTGTTGTCGTCACCCGGCTGCACCTCGATGCCCAGCGTCGGGATGATCCAGCTCGTGTGCGGAAGCGGCACATTGTACCAGGCCGAGGTGTTGGCCCCGCAATCGACCCAGCCCCATGTTTCCTTGAGGCCATCGGAATATTCGATGTACCCGCCGTTCGCGGTGATGTTTGAAGAGACAACGCGGCGAAAGGCAGCGGCATGGTGTCCATCGACCGTGTCGGCATCCACGCCCGAACCCGCACCATCGACCGTCAGCAGCTTGGCCAGAACATCGGCAGCGGTGTAGGCGGTGGCGTTGAGCGGCGTGTACCCGAGGCGCGCGGCGATATCGGCGTACCATGCACCGTGCTGCCCATCGAGCAGATCGGCATCGAGGCCACAGCCCGAACCGTCTTGCGTGAGTAGCCAGGCGAGAACGACAGCTTTGGCCCGAGCTGGTGTCAGGGCTTTGAGCTCATCAGTGCCTGCCAGGGCTTCAAGAGCACTCGCCAGCTGGATCAGGCCGCGCATCTTCTCGGTCGCCGGCGGATTTGTGAACACGGGATCGCCGAACGCAATAGACCCGGCGATATCAGCCGCAAAGGCGATGTCGAAGCTGATCAGGGCGAAGGCCATCGAAGCCTTGCTCTGGATCGGCTCTTCCGAGCTGTGCACCGCGAACAGCGTGCCGTCTTCAAGCCAGAGGCCGAGGCCGGTTGCCACCCAGACATCATCGCTGGTGTCGTAGGCGGTCATGTGGGTGACATTGTCTGCCGCCGCCACGCCCGAGACCGCGCCGATGCGCTTGAACTCGCCCGGCAGGGCGGTGAGCGTGGGCGCAACGTCAAAAGGCGTGTTGGTGAGGCCGACTTCGGCGATAACCACCGGGTCAGTGCCCGCTGCAGCCTGCACCGCAGCAAGCCCCGCGCTGGTCAGCGAGAGGAGAATGGCACTCATCAGGATGTCTCCAGAAGGTCCAGCCCATCGGGCGTGTAAATCGGCTCGCCATCCTCGGTCTGGAGCACGATCGTCCAATCGCGGCTTTCATCGAGGATGGCTTCGTAATCCCGGCGCGAGATCGTGCCCGCCATCACGCCGCCTGCCATGTAGAGCGAGGCCTGCGCCTCGAGCGCGAAGACGAAATCAAAGTGGGCGCGCAACGGCTTCGCTGCCGCCACGTCCCGGATAATGGCATTGGCAGTCTCGTCAGTGAGGAAGCTCGCATCGATCCCGCCCGGACCTGCCGGAGCGCGCACTTCGAACGTGTGGGGATTGCGGCGCGGGTTGGCTTCCCACCATTCGACGATCGAAAGCAGGGGGTGAAACCGAGCGAGGATCTGCTCGACAGCGGCGCGCGTGCCCTTGATCTGGTGAAACGGGATGGCCTGCGCGATCGCGGCGCGCTTCTCGGCCTCGGTCCACGCCGCGTCCCAGTGGCTGATCGCGAGGCCCCATGCGAGGAACGGCAGCACGTCTGCCGGGCAGGTTGCCGGGTTCCACAGCGTGCCGACTGCCGAAAGGTCGATCCCGGCGCGCATCGCCTGCTCAAGCGCACGCTCGGCGCTGGTCGCATTGGGAGGCAGGAGAGAGGTCATCAGATCACCGTCCCGGTGATGGTCACGTCGATATCGGTGACGGAGGCGATCTCGCTGGGGTCGATATCGAGATCTGCAACCGGCGAGAGCAGCTCGACCTTCTGGACGTTGGCGACGTGGAGCGCGGCGATCAGCGCCGAGCGGGTCACGTCGCGACCAAGCTTGCGCGCGGTGGCAAGGTTGGCGTCCAAGCTGGCGAGCGCGGTCTGCAGCAGCAGCGCCTGGTCAGGCCCGGCAAAGACGGTGAGCTGGGCTTCGATCGTTAATGGCACCAGCGTGGCAGGCTGCACGATCACTTCATCGGTCAGCGGGCGCACCGGCCCGGTGAGCAGCTCGGTCACGGCATCAAGCACGCCCGAACCCGGCACTCCATCGCCGCTGGCGGAAAGCACGGTCACCACCACTTGCCCGGGCGTCGGAGAAACGGCCGTAGCATCGGCAACGTCGGGATGGGCGGTGCGAGCCCAGTAGACGTAAGCCAGTTCCGGCCCTGCGACCGAGAAGCTGTGCGGCGCGAGTTGCACGCGCTGGCGCAGTGCGCTGTCGGTTTCACCCTCAAGCCGCTCCACGGCAAACAGCGCGGCAAGGTGATCAAGGCGCGGCCCGGTGGCATAGGCCAGCAGCAGCCCGCGCGCCGCATCGGCGAAGGCCTGCGCAAGGATCATCTCGTCGTAGCTGTCGGCCTGCAGCAGCTTCATCGCCGGGTCGCTTTCGACCAGCGCGGTGAATTCCGGGGCCTGCGCCACCAGCTGCGCCAGCTTGGCGGCAAGGCGGGCCTCGAACGTCGGTTGTGCGATCACCTCCGGCGCGGGCAGCGCGGAAAGATCGATGGATGGGCCGGAGGCGATGGAACTGACCATGCCGCTTGTGTTCGGCAAAGCACGGCAATCCCGCCACCCGCGCGCGTTGTGAGGTGGGAGCTTACAACGCAGCAGGGTGGCGCGGGGCGGCGCGGGCGGCATGTTTGCCGTCATGTCCAGAACGCCAGAAGACGCCCCGACCGATGTTGACGCCCTGATCCGCGTCGGCGTGGTCGCATCGGTCGATCTGCAAGGCGGAACCTGCACCATCCGGCTCGATGATCCGGAAAGCGGGGGCGACGATGCCGTCACCCCGCCGGTGCGCTGGCTGCATCCCCGCATGGGTGAAACCCGCGCCTGGCTTCCGCCTGCGGTGGGCGAACAGGGCCTGCTGTTCTGCCCCGGTGGCGAACTCGGTGCCGGGATCTTCGTCGGCGGGCTTCATTCCAGCGCTAATCCCCCGCCGATCGATGAACCGGTTGCGCTGGTGCGGTTCAAGGACGGCGCGGTATTTTCCTATGATCCCGACGCGCACGAGCTGCTGATGCAGCTGCCCTCGGGCGCGACCACCGTGCTCGTCAGTGATGGCGGCGTCGATATCCAGGGCGATGTGTCCGTCACCGGCATCCTCACCGCCAGCGAAGACGTGATCGGCGGCGGCAAGAGCCTGAAGAGCCATCGCCACAGCGGCGTCTCGGCAGGCGGAAGCCAGACCGGAACCCCAGTATGAGCAGCCTGACCGGCATGTCCCGCACCAGCGGCGTTGCGATCTCGGGTGATGAGCACCTCGCCCAGTCGATCGCCGACATCATCACCACGCCATTGGGCAGCCGCACCATGCGCCGCGATTACGGTTGCCTGCTGTTCGAACTGCTCGACCGTCCGCTCGGTCCTGCGACCATGCTGCTCTGCTCGATGGCCATCGCCATCGCGCTCGCGCGCTGGGAGCCGCGCATCGAGCTTAAGACGGTGCGCATCGAGGGCGAGTTCGCCAGCGGACAGGCCAGCGTCACGATCGAAGGCACCCGCACCGGCTCCACTGCCAACACCCTGACCCGCCTGTCCATCCCCATCGCCAGAAGGACTTAATCTCATGCACGGTATCAAGACCAACGTGCTCACCGAAGGCACCCGCACGATTGCTGCCGTGGCCAGCGGCGTTATCGGCCTTGTTTGCACTGCCACTGCCGCCGCCGGTGCCGCAACCGACGCGCTCAACGCTGCCTTCCCGCTCGATACGCCCGTCCTGGTAACCGACGTGCGCAAGGCGATCGGCCAGGCCGGCACCGGCGGCACGCTGCTGCCTTCGCTCGAGGCGATCTATGACCAGTGCAGCCCGATCGTGATCGTGGTGCGCGTGGCTGTGGACGAAGAGGACCAGGACACGGCGACGATCGGCAGCGCGGGTGACTACTCGGGTCTCTATGCCCTGCTCGCCGCCGAAAGCGTGACCGGGTTCCGCCCGCGCGTGATCGGCGCTCCGGGGCTCGATACGCAGGCCGTCACCACCGCCCTTGCCACCGTCGCGGGCAAGCTGCGCGCGATGGTCTATGCCGCTGCCGAGGGTGCTACCGTGGCTGAAGCGGTGACCTATCGCGAGAACTTCGCTGCGCGCGAGCTGATGTTGCTCTGGCCGAACTGGTCGAATGACTTCCCGGGCGATGCCGTGGCGCGTGCGCTTGGCCTGCGCGCGAAGATCGACGAGGAGACGGGCTGGCACAAGACGCTGTCCAACGTCGCGGTCGGCGGCGTCACGGGCGTGTCGCAGAGCCTGTTCTTCGACATCCAGGACCCGACCACCGATGTTGCGGCATTGAACGATGCGCAGATCACCACGCTGGTGCGCAGCCCCTCGGGCGGGTTCATCTACTGGGGCAACCGCACCTGTTCCGACGAGCCGCTGTTCGCGTTCGAATCTGCGGTGCGCACCTCGCAGATTCTGCAGGACGAGATCGCGGCGGGCCTGATCTGGGCGTCCGACAAACCGCTCACCGCCTTCCTGGTCAAGGACGTGCTCGAAACGATCAACGCGCGCATCCGCAGCCTGGTCGTCCAGCAGCGCCTCATCGGCGGGCGGGCATGGTTCGATCCGGCCCTCAATTCGCAGGCCAACCTCGCCGCAGGCAAGCTGGTGATCGACTACGAGTTCACTCCTGCCGCCCCGCTCGAAGGCCTCGAGCTCAACCAGCGCATCACCGACAAGTACTACGCGGACCTTTCCGCGCAGTTGGCGGCGTAACGCAACACCTCGTCGGAAACCGGCGGCGAAGTCCGCCCCGGAGACCGGCGGCATGACCGCAAAGCGGGCATTAGCCCGGTCGACCACAAGGAATCACACCATGGGTTTCCCTTCCAAGCTCAAGGATATGCAGTTTTTCGAGGATGCGGTCAGCTACAAGGGCCAGATCCCGGAAGTGACCCTGCCCAAGCTGACCATGAAGCTCGAGGACTATCGCGCTGGCGGCATGTTGGGCCCCGTGCCGATCGACTTCGGCATGGAAAAGATCGAGCTCGAGTTCAAGGCGGGCGGTCTGGTGCGTGGCCTTTTCAAGCAGTTCGGCGCGACATCGCTTTCCTCGAACCTGAACCGCTTCGCCGGGGCCTATCAGGACGACGACACCGGTGCGGTCCTTTCTTGCGAGATCGTCACGCGGGGCCGCACTGCCGAGATCGACATGGGCACGGCCAAGGTGGGTGACGATACCGAGCAGACCTTCAAGACAACCTGCAGCTACTACAAGCTGACCGTGGACGGTGAGGACTGGATCGAGATCGACTTTATCGCAGGCATTTTCATCGTTTTCGGTGTCGATCGACGCGCAGCAATCCGCGCCGCCATCGGCGGGTAAAGCACTTCCGGCCGGCGGTCAGCGGGGGCCGTCGGTCGGGAGATCAGGCAACCCCGCGCAATCTGAAGGACCCCGCACATGTCCGAAGCCGAAGCCAACCCACAGACCGTCAAGGTCCGCCTCTCCACCCCGATCAAGCGCAAGGGTGGAGACATCACCGAAGTCACACTGCGCAAGCCCAAGGCGGGCGCCTTGCGCGGCCTCAAGATCGAGGACCTATACTCGACTGACGTCAACTCGCTCCTCGTGCTGCTCCCTCGCATCACGGAACCGACGCTGATCGAGGCCGAGATACTGGATCTTGAAAGCGAAGACCTGATCGAACTGGCCGGTGCCGTGAAGGGTTTTTTTATGAGCGCCGAGATGAAGGCGGCGATCAGGGAGCACTTCGCGGGGACGCAACCTTCGGACAGCTAGGCGAAGTCATGGCCGACATCGCGGCGGTGTTCCACTGGCCCCTGTCAGAGCTGATGTCGATGGACGTCGACGAACTGATCTACTGGCAGGGTCTTGCCGTTGCCCGTATCGCCCCGCCGCAATGCGGACTGCTGCAGCGGTCTCGATAGCAGGAGTTTCCCGATGGCCGACAACAAGCTCAACCTGCTGGTCAAGTTCACCGGGATCGACAAGCTCTCGGGCGGGCTTCGCAACATCGTCGGCGCCAGCAAGGCCAGCACGCAATCGCTGCGCACCATGCGGGCCGAAGTGCGCGAGAACGAGAAGGAACTGAAGCGCGTCCGCGAGCTGCTCAAGGGCGGCTCGACCAGCATGGGCCTTGTCCTTGCCGAACAGTCGCTCTCGCGCGCGATTGCCGAGACCAACGGGAAGATCGACGCGCAGAAGACGAAGCTCGAACGCATCGCCGGTATCCAGAGCCGGTTTTCCGGCATCGCAGCGGCATCGGGCAAGGCGGGCGCAGCGGCATCGGTTGCGGTCACCGCGCCGCTCGTCGCCTTCGGGCGCAGTGCCTTCATCGCGGCGATGGATGCCGAAGAGCTGCGCAGCGCATTCAACGTCACCTTCGGCAAGAACGGGGCGATGATGGAAGCCTGGGCTGCAAAGACAGGCGCTGCCGTTGGCCGCACCAATGTCGAACTGATGCAGGCCGCAAACACCTTCGGGATCTTCTTCAACCAGGCTGACCCAGCAAAGTCGGCAGGCATGAGCCAGCAGTTCGCCATGCTCGCGCAGGACCTTTCGAGCTTCTACAACGTCGATCCCGGCACCGCGCTCGAGAAGCTGCGCTCGGGCCTCACGGGCGAGAGCGAGCCGCTGCGCGACTTCGGTGTGTTTATGACCGAAGCCGCGGTGAAGGCGCAGGCCCTAAAAATGGGGCTTAAGCCGGTAAACGGCGAGTTGACCGAGCAGCAGAAGATCATGGCCCGCGCGGGCCTGATCATGGCCCAGACAACGGCGGCGCAGGGCGACCTGGCGCGAACCTCGGGCAGCACCGCCAACCAGCTGCGCGCGTCCGAGGCGGCGTGGCAGAACATGTCGCTGATCGTCGGGCAGCAGCTCATTCCCGCGATCACGCCCTTGATCCAGACCTTCACCGGCATCATCCAGAAGTTCGCCACACTCTCGCCGGAAACCCGCAAGTGGATCGTTATCGTCGGCGGCATTGCAGCTGTGGTCGGCCCGATCCTGATCGGCGTAGCGAGCATTGCTGGGGCAATTGCCACGCTGGCACCGATACTCGCTGGCGCAGGCGCGGGCGTCGCGATGTTTGCCGGGGTATGGCTGCCTCTGGCTGCTGTGATTGGCTATGCTGCCTACCAGATCTATTCGAACTGGGACGGCATCTCCGGGTGGTTCTCTGCCAAGTGGCAGGCCATCTCCGGCGTATTCTCCGCGGGCGTGGCGGCGGTGAAGGGAATTTTCAGTAGTCTGCCTCCCGAGCTCACCAACATCGGCCGGATGATGATGGATGGCCTGCTGCTCGCGATCAATCCTTTGGCGCTGGGCGTGAAGCTGATCCAGATGGCAAAGAACGGCATCACCGCCTTCAAGACCTACCTCGGGATCAAGAGCCCCTCGCGCCTGATGATGGAAATGGGCGGGCACGTCGCCACCGGCCTTGGCATGGGCCTCGATCAGGCCAAGGGACAGCCCGTGCGCGCCATGGGGCGCATGGCAGGCGCGGTGGCAGGCGCTGGCGCCATGGCGCTGGCCCCCGCCCCTGGTGCCGCTCCCGCCGCCGCTGCAGCGCAGCCCCGCCCGGTCACCATCAACGTGTATCAGCAGCCCGGTGAGGATGCGCAGGCGTTGGCCGAACGCGTTGCCGAACTGGTGCGCCGGGCCGAGCGTAGTCAGCGCCTCCGCTCTCAGGAGGATGATTTCTGATGCAGATGCAGCTCGCCGCCTTGGGCATGTTCGCCTTCACAACCGACAGCACCCTGTTCGACAAGCTCACGCGCAGCCGCGAATGGCGGCACGAGCGCACCGAGCGGTTCGGCGCAATCGCCGCCAGCCAGTTCGTCGGCCCCGGCGCAGAGAAGATCACCCTCACCGGTCGGCTCGTGCCCGAGGTGTTGGGCCGCTACGGCGCGCTCGAAACGCTGGTGGACATGGCTGACACCGGCGATGCCTATACCCTCATGGACGGGCGCGGAAACGTGCTTGGCGATTTCACCATCGATCGCGTCGATGAAGGCCACGACAATTTCACCGAAAACGGCATGGCCCGGGTGAAGGACTTCACGATCGAACTGACCCGCGTAAAGTGATGGCCAGCGTCACGCCCACCTACGGATCGAACTACGTCCAGCCCAAGGCCCAATGGCGCGTTGTCGTCACCGGCACCACCGGGATCACTGAAGACCTGACGGCAAAGCTCGATCCGCTCCTGGTCTCGCTGCGCCTGTCGGAAAAGGACGGCGAGGAAGCCGACCAGCTCGAGATTGTGCTCGACGATTCAAAGGGCAACGTGCCTATCCCGCCCGAAGGCGCAACGCTGCAGGTGTGGCTGGGCTGGGAGCGCGGCACCGATGTGACGACAGGGTGGGTCTACAAGGGCAGCTTCAAGGTGGACGAAGCGGGATACAGCAGCCCGCCGGATCGCATCACCCTCACCGCGCGCAGCGCCGATCTGGCCGAGAGCTTCCGCACCCGCCGCAACCGCACCTGGAGCGATGGCACGCTGGGCGATATCGTCGGCGTGATCGCGCAGGAGCATGGCCTCGAACCCCGCTGCCACGAAAGCCTTGCCGCCCGCGCGATCAAGGTGGCCGAGCAGGCGAGTCGGAGCGACATGCAGTTCCTGCGCGATCTGGCGCGGCGGCACGATGCCAGCGCGGTGGTAAAGGCCGGATGCCTGATCTTCGCGCCCAAGGGCGCCAGCACCACCGCCACCGGCAATGCCATCCCGGAGGCAGTCCTGCTGAAAGAGCGCTGCAGTTCGATCGACTGGAAACGCGCCGCGCGCGAAAAGGCGCAGGACGGGGCCGAGGCCCAGTGGCACGATCCCGCCGATGCCAAGCGCAAAACGGTCAGCACAGGCGGTCAAAACCGCAAGCGCCTCAAGCGCACCTATGCCAGCGAGGACGATGCAAAGGCCGCTGCCGAGGCCGAAAGCAAACGCCTGAAACGCGCCGCCGCCACTCTCTCGGCGAGCCTCGCCTGGGGCAATCCCCTGCTCTCCCCCGGCATGAAGATCACCGCCATCGGCTTCAAATCCATGATCGACGCCACGCCCTGGCTGATCAGCAGCGCCGAACATGCAATGGACAGCAGCGGGTTGAAGACGCGGGTCGAGATGGAAGTGGCAGCCTGAAACGAAGAAGGCCCCGAGGCTGCAACCCCGAGGCCATGTCGTTTGGTGTTCTCACCTTATGAAATGTGAGGCAGATGTCAACTGCATGCAAAGGAACTAGCAATGGACGCTGATGTCATAAGCAAGTTGGCCAAGCTGCCGTGGGATTTCCAGACTGTGATTGGCAGCGGATACCTTGCCTATCTGCTTGCCTACGTAGGCATCCGGCATAACCACAAGCCGGTAGATGCCGTATTTCTTACGGTGGCCTTTGGCCTCGTTGCCATGATTTCCCTGTGGCTAACACCAATGTTGGTGTTTCCAGCGCGAGTGGCAAGTGCCCTTGCCGCAAGCCTCTTTGCTGGGGTGATTTGGCGAAAGCTGGGGCGGACCGCGCTGCGCGCGCTGCTGCGCACCACGCGATACTCGTGGGCCGATGAAACAATCAGCGCGATGGATCACCTGCAGGAGAATGACCGGCACCACCCCCGTCAGCTCTGCGTGGAGACCACCGATGGCTACACCTATTTCTGCTCCAACACCGCACCCGTTGGAGACTTGCCCTTCGGCCCCTACGTCCTTGGCAGCACCGGCGATGTGCTGATGTATGCTGATCAATCGCAGGCCCCGGGTGCCGAACCGGCTCCGGTGGAAGGCTTGATTGATCCGGAATGGGGTGCGAACATCACCTACATCCCATCAAATCAGGTGCGGCGTATCGCTATCCGCTTTGCGCCGTCTGCCCCCTATCGGGCTACTTCCTCTGCGGAGGCGGCGGGCTGGACGGCGCGGGCGCGGGGCGTGGTTGCACGGATGCTCCATCGTCTCGCGAGGGCGCTGGTGTAGGGCGACTAGACTTGTCGAGGCGGTCGTTCGACATCATCTTGTTGACTATCGGGCGATAGGAATCGAGTGCCATCTCATCTCGGTGGAGCGGTTTTCCGAGCGAACTTTCTTCTTGGTTCATAAGCTTGGTTCCTTCTGAAAAATCGGTCAGTCGCTCCGAGTGTTGGTCCCGGGCCCGCTGCCATATTGGATGCCCGTGACCGGCGTCTCATCCGAAAGAACGTACCGCGTCAGCATCACCTGCCTGTCCCCGGCGTCCACACATTCTGTCTTGACCACGGATACGGTCCACTCGCTCGAAGCCAGAAAGATCTTGTCTCCGATTTGAGGCTGGCACGGATGCCAAAGCGAAAGGGCAGTCATGTGACCATCGAGCTCGAAGGTCACGCGATGCATGGCAGCTTCAGCAGTATCTTCGGAGCCCATTTGTGCTGGTCCCATTCGCAATCAGCTCATTCAGTTGCCTGAGGCATGCGGATCAAAGACTCATCCAGCCTCCGCCACAAAATCCCGATCATTAGCCACCCGTCGCGTCTCGATCTCTGGCCCGTTGCCCTCTTCGCTGACCGTTACCATGCGCTCGCCCAGCTGGCCTGCGGCGGTGATGCAGCCAGCCACGTCGAAGACCTCGCTCTTCTCTGCGTCAGTCAGCTGGTCCCAAGCGGCACGAGCCACACCGGGACGCGCGCCGCCGTGCTTCCACACGCCGAGCTGCTGGTAATGCTCCATCCGTTTCATGCAGGCCTGGTATCGCGCCTGCTGCCAATCCACATCCAGCTCGCCCTGCAGGCGCGGCGCGGTAGCATTGGTCGCGCTAGGATCAGAAGTGCTGCCGCCGCACGAAGTGAGGGCAACTGCGGCGGCAGCGGCGAACAGGAAGGGGATCGTCTTCACTTGCTCGCCTCAAGCTCCTGGATGCGCGCAACGATGGCATCTGCGTGTTGGTAGATGTCGATCGGGCCGGTCACAGGCTTCTTCTCTTCATCCTTGCCAGAGAACACGCCCACATATCGCGCCTTCGCGCTGTTAAAGTGCATGCGCGCCACCGTCTTGCGGTTGTTGTCATCCAGAAGCACCGCGCAATAAGACTTGGCATCGCGCATCACGATGCGATCGGGCGAGACGAGCTTGGCGCAGATCGCCCTGATGATGTTGAAGCCATCGATCTCGACTTGCGTGGTTTCGATCTCGTCCGCCGCAGCGACAGGATCGGGCTCGGCGAGCGGTGCGGGTTCATCGTTCCGTGCCATGGCATTCTGCAGGCGCTCGTCGATGCGCTGGCGGATCATGGTCTCGATGCCGACGGATATTGCGGCCTGATATCTGTCCCGCACTGGCTTGGTCAGGATGCCATCGTGCAGGCGCGAGGCGATCACGCGCACGAACTCATCCGATGGGTTGTCGAACTCCTTCTTGAGTTCGATCATCACCTGCGACTGCAGCTTGAGCGTGCCGGCTTGGGCGACAATGCGCTCCACGTCGAACTCGCTCTTTTGGAAAGCTGAGAGGTTGCGCAGATCGGCCTTGCGGTAGTCGTCCAGATTGAACGTGAAGAACGGTGCCTCGTCCATCATGTTCGCTTTGTCGCTGTCCGTGAAGAACTTGTAGATCACCCCATTGGTGAGCAGCGAGAAGCGCGCATTGGTGGCCGCAAAGTACCGAAACAGCTGGCTGGCATGCTTGATCGACAGCTCGCTCGAAACCGGCTTGCATTCGACCAGGACCGTGACCTCACCATTGACGCAAAGGGCATAATCGACCTTTTCGCCCTTTTTGGTCCCCACATCGCAAGTGAACTCGGCCTTCACTTCGGCGGGATTGAAGACATCGAACCCTAGTGCGCGCAGGAAAGGAAGAACCAAAGTGGTCTTGGCCGATTCTTCCGTCTCCAATATCTCGCGATGCTGGCGCAGCCGCGACTGGAGTTCCGCGATGCTCGCTTCAAAATCCATCATCTACCCCCATGAAGAACTAACCGCGACTCGACGGACCTACCTTTTCTTTTATCTTACTTGCACTTGGAGCTTCAGTCTTCCCATTCCGGGTCCGGGTAAAAGTCAGGCTCAGGATCAATGCCATCAGCTCGAAGCGGTGCGCGTACAAATGCTGGCGGATCCAGATCGACGACTGGTTTCTCGCCGTCAAACGCAACGCGTATCCACGCGCCATGTTGCGCTTCTCTCTGGAAGACCGCTTCGACCTCCCGCCCCTGACGGATCAAAGCGCCAATACGCCCACAACGTTCTGCAGTGAGATAACCGATCTGCACCCCCCGCACGGAAAAGACCGCTACCGCGTTCTCGTCTGCGGGATTCTTGGGCTCCGGCCGAAGTTCAACGGGCTCACCCGGCTTGCAGATCGCGATCTCGAATTGTCGGTTGCTTTTGTCTCGGTTGGGATGCCGAACGCCCACCACGGCCAAAGACATTCCAGGCAAAGCCATCAAATATCCCCGCTCTGCCTCAAATCTTCCTCGCAACGCCAACGACACGCCCGACCAGGCTAAGCTCGCCGTCGTAAGCGGTATCTGCTGGCACGCTCGGGTTGTCGGACAGGATCTTCACGCCACCATCTGGCATCGGCCGCAGCCGTTTGATCATTCCGAGGCCCGCATAAGTGCATGCCCAGATCTGGTCAGCCATCGTGATCCGGTTGGCCGAAGTATCGATGATCACGACGTCGTTTGAGTGGATCGTCGGCATCATCGAATCGCCGGCGCCTTCTGCAAAGTAAATCATTGATGGCGGCGCTTTGGTAAATGCGCGGATGAATGCTTCGGGGAAGAAGCGCATTTCCTCCTCAACTGGATTGTCGAGGTAAGTCGCCCCCATACCGAACGCTAGATCGATGTGGCGGATGGGCAGGAGCCCCCGTTCGGCCGCCATTTCCTCGAAGTTCTGAACCGGGAAGGCGCCGAAGGAATCCCGCCGGTCATTGGCGCTCGCAACGTCTGGCTCGACCAGCTCACCGGTGAGATATTCCGGAGAAGTTCGAAGCGCTTGGGCCAATTCAACGATATGCCGCGTCTGCCGCGTTTCTCCCGCTATCAATCGACCGATAGACGGCTGCTTCACACCGACGGCGCGAGCAAGAGCGGACTGGGTTAGACCCAGTTCCTTCATGCGCTTAGCTACGCGCTCACCAACTACCTCAGCCATGCGGCATCATTATACGCGCCCGCATAATCGAGCATGCAACTTTTGCGTTGACCATTAATATGTCGTCGTATATTCAGCCATACATGAACAGATATTCGACCCGGTACGAAGCCCTGATGGCGGTCCGCGCATGCTTCAAGACGGAGCAGGAGATGGCAGACTTTTTCGAGGTTTCTCAGCCGACTGTTTGGCGTTGGCTTAACCAATCGAAACAGCTTCCACCCCAGCACGTACTTGCTGCGGAAGCTAAGTGCGGCGTGTCTCGCCATGTCCTGCGCCCTGATATCTACCCTGTGGAAGTGCCCCACGCACCGCCCGCATGGCATGGCGTAGACATCGGCGATGGCCGCGTCTCTTTCCAAAACGGTGGCATTTTGCATCGCAACAATGATCTGGGAGCCGCCGCATGACCAAGCGCCGCGAGCCCCTTACTTATGAGCGCACGTTGGCGACAGTTGCGGGCGTGATCGGGTGGGACAATTGCGCCGCGATTTGCGGCGTCGGCCGTCGGGCGATCAGCAACTGGTCCGAGCCCGACACCCAGGCAGCTATCCGCATGATCGACGCCGAGCGGCTTGACCGCGCCTTCATGGATGAAGGCGGTGATCATGCCCCGTTCCACCGTTTGTTCGCGCTGCGGCTCGAACTGGCCGAGCGGAACGTTCCACATGCAGACCTTATCAAGGTTGCTGCCGAAGCTGCCAAGGAAACCGGTGAGGCAGTATCGGCGATGATCGACGCGGCCACGTCCAAGGACCCGGAGATGCGCCGCCGCGCCCGGGAAGAGGGCGAGGAAGCCATCGCATCGTTGACCAAGGGCATTGCCGCGCTGGACGCGCAAGAGCGCGGCCCACATCACGGCAATGAGCGGGAGAGCTGATCGTCATGGGAGGGGCAGCAGCAGCAGTTTCCGGACAGCCCGCCGCAACGGCCGAGGCTCCGTTCTTCCACAAGGGCCGCGCCCGCGCGCGCTGCCCGCACTGCCAGAGCGCCGCGAACTGCCGCTCTAGCCGCGAGATCGCGATCACCAACCGCGAACTCTACTACGAGTGCACCAACCTGTTCTGCGGCCATGCCTGGAAGTCCAGCGAGATCTACGACCACGGCCTGCGCCCCAGCGCCATCCCCGACCCTCGCGTCGATCTCAAGATGCGCCAGCCCACCCGGGCCGAAGTCCTCGAACTGATGCGCGAGCGCGATCCGGCCCAGCCCGAGCTGTTTGACGTCACGACGCCAGATCTGATCGCACCCGATACCGGGTGCGGCTGACGCCATGACGCCGGGCTGATCGGCCCGGATCAATTCCCTGCTCCCCGCTGCGCTTTGCCGGACGCGATTCCGGATGCGCCATCACCTTGCCAGTTTCCGGAGCCCGCAATGCCCAAGACGCAATCCCGGCCTCGCTACAAGCCTTCCATCGCCAAGACCGCTTCCCCGCGCCCTGCACTCGCGGCCGTGCCATCGTTTCAGTGTGGTTGCGGCACGCTTCACCACGCCGCTGATGGCAAGCTTCCGGTCGGTTGGACGCAATCGGCCGGAGCCGTGTTTTGCCTCGATTGCACCCGCCTCGGCATCCCTGTGCGGGAAATAAAAACGCGCCGCCCCGATGCGCGATCGGACAAGGTCCGCCTGCGCGGCGAAGTCATGGACTTGCTGGTTGAAGGCGCCAACCTGATGCCGCCCGGCGCCGCGGTGCGAATCGACTGGGTGCAGCGGGTTAACGCCCTGCTGGCCGACGTTCGGCAGAGTGCCGCTTGATGCGCCGCGCGCCTAACAACCGCGCAGCGTGGAAGCCCGCCTCGCCCGCGTGGAAGCTCGACGCCGATAATCCGCACCTGGCGAACCGTGTTGAGCGGACGCGCCGCGCCGAGCTTGGCGAGGGTGCCGGAACCGTTGGCATCGCCGCTGCCATCGTCGGCCTGATCTGGATGCTCGGCAAATGTGGCCCAACCCTCCTGCCGGGAGTGTTCCAATGAGCGGCAATCCCTTCCGAGACTATTACCTCTCGATCGAGACCGAGCGCGACCCTGCCCGAAAGCAGTCGTCGCAATCGGAGATCGACGCGGCTGTCATGCTTGCCCGTGCCTGCATCTTTGTCGGCATCGCCCTCGCTGCCGTGCTCGGCGGCCTCGTCTACGCATGGGTGCGGTGATGGCTGACCACACCAAGATCGAATGGGCCGATGCTACGGTCAACGCCATCAACGGCTGCAGCGTCACCAGCCCCGGCTGCACGAACTGCTATGCCATGAAGCTGGCAGGCACGCGGATGAAGACGCACCCGACGCGGGCAGGCCTGACGATCGAAAGCAAGGCCGGTCCCATCTGGAACGGCGAAGTGCGCCTCAACGAAAAGGCGCTCTTGCAGCCGCTGTCCTGGTCAAAGCCGCGCCGCATCTTCTGGAACGCCCACGGCGATCCCTTTCACGATGCCGTGCCCGACGAGTGGATCGACCGCGTGTTCGCGAGCGCGGTAGCGACCCCACAGCACATCCACATGATCCTGACCAAGCGAAGCAAGCGCATGCGGGAATACATGTCTGCCCTTTCCGAAAGAGTTCATGCTCAGTACGGGGGCTGGGAGCGGTTTGGCGACTTCTGGCTTGACGGCATCCCTCACACCACTGCTGAGGCTTGGCCACTCCCCAACGTCTGGCTGGGCGTCAGCGTCGAGGACCAGACCCGCGCCGACGAGCGCATCCCCGATCTGCTCGCCACCCCCGCCGCCGTCCGCTTCCTCTCCTGCGAACCGCTGCTCGGGCCGGTTGAGTTTGATCCCTGCGATCTAGTCCGTCTCGACTGGGTAATTGCTGGCGGCGAAAGCGGGCCGAGTGCTCGCCCGATGCACCCCGACTGGGCACGCTCCCTCCGCGATCAATGCAGCATCGCCGCTGGCGTCCCGTTTCACTTCAAGCAGTGGGGCAACTGGGCACCCGTCTGTGAAATGCCCGAGGAACTGCTCGAGGACATTTATCACCCGGCCCCGAAGCACGATCCTGAAGCCTCGCGCCGATGCAAGGTTGACCAGTGCGTCCTGCACCGGGACGGCAAGCGGTTCGATGGCAGGGCCATGCATGAGCCCGGAGCCTTCTGGCAGGGCACCGGCGCAATGACGATGTTCGAGGTCGGCAAGAAGCGCGCCGGTCGCCTACTAGATGGCGTCGAACACAACGGCATGCCGGAACAACTGGCATGACCGGTCCCAACCGCTCCACCGCCGTCATGCAGCGGCGCATCGAGCCACATGACAGCCTTGAGTACTTCCCCACGCCGCCTTGGGCCACCCGCGCGGTGTGCGAGCTGCTGCAGGCCGAATATGGCGAGCCTCTCGAACTGCAGCGCGCGTGGGAGCCTTGCTGCGGTGAGCTGCACATGGCGCGCCCGATGCGCGAGTACTTCGCGCAGGTCCATGCCACCGACGTCCACCGTTACTCGCTTGAGCACGGCATCTTCGACTTCCTCGATCTCAGCGCTGCGCCCCCGGTGCTGGACGTTGACTGGATCTTCCTCAACCCGCCGTTCGTGCCTGCGCGACGCTTCATCGAGCGTGCCCGTCGCATCGCACGGCGCGGTGTGGCCGTGTTTGCCCGCTCCGCCTTTACCGAATCCGAGGACCGCTACGAGCCCTTGTTCTCGCCCGAACAGCGCCCCGCCTGCATCGCCACGTTTTGCGAACGGGTGGTGCTGCTCAAGGGCCGACTGATCGAGCGCAACAAGCCCGATCCTTTCAACCTGGATGAGAACGGCGAACCCAAGAAAGCCAGCTCGGCCACGGCCTACAGCTGGATCATCTGGCGCGGCCCGGACCACGACACGCGCCACCGCTGGATACCCCCCGGCACCAGCGCCCGCCTGACCCGCGAAGGCGACTATCCGGACTATTCCCGCCTCTTTCCCGAAGCGAAGGGGGCGCTGCTCTGATGCCAGCCTATCGCTCCCCTGACGAAGCCGAGATCCGCGAGGCTGTAGTCAAGCGCCTGCGCAACATGATGCCCGGTGCACGCATAATGCACGAGGTCAACGCGGCCAGCTTTGGCAATCGCATCGATGTACTGGCAGTGGACAAGGCCGAGATCGTCGCGGTCGAGATCAAGTCGAAGAAGGACAAGCTCGATCGGCTTCCGGCGCAGCTGACCGCAATGATGGGCGTTGCGCATCACGTGATCGTGGCTCTGCACGAGAAGTTCTTGGTCGAACAGCCGACCAACAAGTGGGCCGCGCACAGCGAGCGTGACGGGAAGTACTACCGTGCTGCATTGCCCGAGGTGATTGACCGCTGGGGCACCAACCCTCTACGCAACCGGGCGCTCTCGGCAGAGTGCTTTTCGCACACCGAGTACCTTTGGACCGCGCCTCGCCCCGTCTTTGCGGAGGCCCTGCCCTCTGCTGCGCTCGACATGCTGTGGCAGGCCGAGCTGGTCACCATGTGTGCCCGCTACCGCGTGCCCGCCAATCGCCGCGCCACGATGGATTTCATGCGCCGCGCCCTGCGCTGGCACCTGACCGGGGCTGAGCTGACGCGTGCGATTTGCGGCGCGCTGCGCGAGCGGGCCTGCATCGAAGGCGATCCCGCCATCCCCTTTGAACAGGAGCACCGCGATGCCGCGTAAAGCCGTCACTCTCGCCCAGCGCTTTCGCGCCGCGCGCGAGAGCTTCGACCTGGCAATGCAGATGGGCTGCCTGCCCGCCCAGGCGCGCGAGGCTCGCCGCCGCGAAGAAGCGGATCGCCAGTGGCAGGAATCAGGCGAACGCCTGCGCGCAGCGATGAACCGGCCCCTGCGGCGCCCCGCCGCCGAAACCGCCCCGGCTCCTGTTGTGGAACCGGCCCTCACAACACCAGAGGCCCCGCGCCGCTGGTGGCTCGACTAACCCGGTCCCTTGAGACCCCGCCTCACGGAAGGACTCACCATGTCTGTCCAGACTGCCGCTGCCCCACCTGCCACCGCACCCATTGATGCGATTGCGGATTATGATGCTGCCAAGGGCCTCGTGCTGCATCATCAGAAAGCCTCGATCAGCTGGCTTCAGCGCCAGATGGGCGTGGGATACAACGTGGCCGCGCGCCACGTCGAACTGATGGAAGCGGAAGGCTTGGTTTCCGCTCCTGATCACGTTGGGCGCCGCATGGTACTTCAGCAGGCCGATGGCAAGCTGCAGAAGCTTGCCGAGGATCTGTATCGCAAGGGTGCTCGCATCCAGACCAACTCCGACGGCGATGCGCAGATCACAATCCCAATCGACCTGCCGGAACAGCATCGCGCTCCCGATGATCGGTTGCGGCTGCTGATCGAACGGATCGAGCGCCTGGAAGAGGAAAAGAAGGGCATCGGGGACGACATCAAGGATGTCAATGCCGAGGCAAAGGCCACCGGCTACGACGCCAAGATCATGCGCCAGATCGTCCGGTTGCGCAAAATGCGGCCCGACGATCGCCGCGACATGGAAGCGGTCCTCGAAACCTACAAAACCGCACTGGGGATCGACTGATGCCCGGCGCCTTCATCTCACCGATCGCCCGCCCTTCCCTCCGGCTGAAGCTGGAAGTCACCCCTGCAGGCCAGCAATACCTCGCCAGCTTCGCCGCGCGCGAAGACGGCCCCAAGCCTAGCATCGACCCCTTCCCTTTTGGGTCCCACCGCACGCTTGCGGAAGTCGAGGCACAGAATGGAGTCGCGGCATGCTTCTGAGCTGGAAACCCGACCGCTGCGCCTGTGGGGCAAAGCATCCCGTCATTAGCCACTCCGGCTCGCATGGGCCGTGGATGTGCGGCGCCTGCGATCGGCGCATCAGAACCCAAGAGGACCAATCTGCAGCCCAAGGAGCCCTCCTATGAGCGCCACCCCAGAATTTAGATCGCCCGGTCGCCTGCTCAAGCTGAAAGACGTCCAGGCCGAAACCTCACTCGGCGTGAGCACGATCTACCGCCGCATGGAGCAGGGCACCTTCCCCAAGAACCGCGCCCTCGGCGGTGGCCGAGTCGCATGGGCTGAAGCTGACATCGAAGCCTGGAAACAACGCGCCCTCAACGGAGAGCTAGCCACGCCAAAATGATGGCACGACTGGTGTCATGATGCTCCCGCTAGAAAAATAAATCGCTATATTTACAGGACTTTAAGCCATGATGCGACCATCCTACT
>NZ_JBYSYJ010000004.1:0-124711 GCF_058783135.1 Novosphingobium sp. FW305-C-30-35 | reverse complement strand
TGAACCGTCCCTTCCCGACTCATTGGAGCCTCGGGTTGGTCGTTAAACAACAGGTTTGAGCTTCGAAAGCAAGGCCATTGGCAGTTTCGACGGGTTTCCGGGCCTAAAACCTCCAAGTTGGCCGATGATCTCGGAGCGGTTTGGCGAGGCGAAACCAAATCCAATCTCAATTTTGAAAAAAGCGATTCGCGAATCGGTTTTTCTAGGAGATTCCTTTAGTAGGTATGGGCTCCGAGATCATCGGTCCAAAGGGAACCGAGATCATCGGGGAAACGCACTGAATTCATCGGCTTGCACCGAGATCATCGGTGATTGTCCACAGCCGGATCAATTCGGACGGCAGGGCGCCGAGCTGACTGTCGGGATGTCACCTGCTGGCTCCCCTCCCTGGACCCGACATCATCGGTCTGAACCACAACGAGCTGCGTCGAGCCGGCACCAGATTCGCGAAAGGGCACGGAGATCATCGGTCAATTTGTAAGGTTGGTGGCCGAAGTTTGCTCAAAACTGCCAAGAGTGCTAATTGGCCCCCTCAATCTCACAAAGCGGTGATCATGGCTACCGACGCAGCGCTCGATGCACAACCCGATGAACTCCTGGAAGACGGCCTTGGCAATCTGCACCGCAAGGCCCTAACCATCCTGAAGCGTATTCGTGACGGTGCGCTCGATCCGGAGACCGGGCAAAAGGTTGGCCCGTCGTATTCCATTTCGAAGGCGGCCTCCCTTGTGGGGCGAACCGCGTCTGCAATTCGCGAAGCTGAGCGTGATGGTCGCCTCCCCCAGCGCGACCGAACCGCTTCTGGCCACCGGGTCCAGTACTCATTGGAAGAACTGGATCATATGCGTGCCGTATTTGGAACTCGCCCTTGGCGCGCTCCGACGGACACCCCGGCGGTCATCTCCGTCTCGAACTTCAAAGGGGGCGTAGGTAAGTCGACCGTGGCCCTGCACCTCGCGCAGCACTTTGCGATTCATGGCTACAGGGTGCTGTTCATCGACTGCGACAGCCAAGCCAGTTCGACGATGATGTTTGGCTATCGGCCGGATGTCGATCTGACCGAGGATGATACCCTCTACGGCCACTTCCATAATCCTGAACTGTTGGGCGTTCGTTCGATCATCCGGAAGACGCACTTTTTCGGGCTCGACCTGATCCCCGCCAATCTCAAGCTCTACAATCTAGAATACGAGATCGCGGGCTATCTGGCACAAAATCAGAACTTCGACATCATCGACATGATCGCCGAAGCCATCGATACGGTCGTCGATGACTACGACATCGTCATCATGGATCCGCCTCCGGCGCTTGGCATGGTTTCGATGGCAGTGCTGCAGGCGGCTAATGCGATGGTAATTCCTGTGCCGCCGAGCGTCATCGACTTCGCATCGACCGTGTCGTTTATCGACATGGCGCGCACAACGATGAAGCAGCTCGAGCAGCTCGCGAAACGGGTGAAGCCGGCCTACAACTTTATCCGCCTCGTTGGCAGCAGGGTGGATGAAAGCAAGTCCATGCACCGCGAAATTCTCTCGATGATGCGGCAGGTCTTCGGTGGCTCGATGGCGACTTCTGTCCTCAAGACCAGCGCCGAAATCGACAATGCCAGCTCGCGCATGAAGACGGTCTTTGAACTTGATCGACCGGTGACGTCCCATGAGGTTCACAACCGGTGCATGAAGCATTTGAGCGACGTTTGCAGAGAAATCGAGGCGGATGTCATTCGGTCCTGGGCGAGCAGGGCAGGGGAGGCGGCCTAGGACCGTTGCCACGTGGCAACAAAGATATAAAACAGTTAAACTACAACAATATAGCTCATTTTTTGAGAAATTCGATTGGTGCGATAGGGTGAGATTTTATTGGCTGAGCGAGGGATGTTGCCACGTGGCAACGTGCCAAGATTCAGGGTGAAATCGAGGCGCGGGCAGGGCTTGTTGCCACGTGGCAACAAGTGGCCGCCAAGTGTGATTTGAAAGGTTTGGAGTAGGCGATGGCAAAGGGTAACCGAGGCTTCGGCAGCAGTTTGACAGAGGGGCTCGACGACGAGATCGACGTCGGCAGCCCTGCGCCATCGGAAAGCATTATGGCGAGTCGTAGCCAGAGCCTTGCGAGAATTGCCGCCGGTAAAGTCGTCACGGATCGCACCGAGTGGGTCGACCCATCGCGCTGTCGTCCCTGGCGTCTGCATAACCGCGATTTGGACCACTTGAACGAAGAGAGTTGCCGCGATCTCATTGACGCATTCCTCTCCGCTAAGAAGCAGCGCATTCCCGCGATCGTGCGCCGCCTCAAGGATGACCCAGACTACGACTTCGAAATTATCGCGGGCGTAAGGCGATGGTGGACCGTTCAGTGGCTGCGCGAGCATCATCACCCGGAATATGAATACCTCGTCACGATCCAAAACGTTTCGGACGAGGAAGCGTTCAGGGTTTCGGACATCGAAAACCGGTCGCGCAAAGATATCTCAGACTGGGAGCGGGCAAAGGAATATTCACGGGCGCTGGAGGAGTTCTACGATTCCAACCAGAGTGAAATGGCAGAGCATCTGAAGATTTCGCGCTCATGGCTCAGCCGCCTGCTCGATGTGGCGCGGTTGCCGGCCGAGATCGTGAACGCCTTTCCTGACACGCATGGCATCACGGTCCGCATCGCAAGAGACATCAAGCCACTCACTTCAGAAAAGCGCACCCTGGATTTGATGGTCGCAGAGAGCAGGGCCATTGTTGCTGAGCGCGACGATCTGGGAACGGCTATGCCCGCTCCGGAAGTCGCAAAGCGTCTTATTCGGGCAACTGTCGCCCCTGCAAAACCTGCTGGCGGCGACATCGACGTTAAGGGCGCCGCTGGCAAAGTGATCTTGCGCTATGCCCATTCTTCGAGGAGCGGATATACCTTCAAGGTGCCTGCGCGTAGCGGCGCTTCGCCAGCTGAGGTCTTGAAGGCCATTGAGGCTATCCTGACGTCCTGACCTTTTGGGGGCGTTGTCCAGGATCTTTTCGGCGCGTCGATCGTCAAATTCGCCTGGGGGCGGATCGGGACCAAAGGGCAGGGGAGGGTGGTCTCGTTCGCCTGCGCGGCTGAAGCCGCGCGCTTTGCCCGCCAGTTGCTGCGCCGCCCGGCGTCTGCGCCCAAACGGATCGGCGTCCCCTACCGCGAGGTCGCGTTGGCGCCGTAGGAGGCCTCAGGAGCCTCTATGAGCGCCTTTGGGGCCAGGGCATGGTCTCCCGGTCGCAGCGTCGCCAGATCGGCTTTCTCGAGCGCCATAGCGGCCTGTGAAGCGGTACGGCGGGTCACGCCGAGCGCGCGGGCCAGTTCGGCGCGGGTGAGGGGCCCCAGTCCGCCAATCAGTTGCCACATCGCCGGCGCCTGCGACGAGGCGTAGAGGCCCGCGAGGCGTTCCTCGCCGCGCGCAACCATGGCCGTGACGGCGGCGAGGTCCGTTGCCACGTCAGCTGCCGCAACGCCGATCGCGTTTGCCAGCAGGGCGAGGAGGGGGCGTTCGGGTTCGGCGCGGAACAGAACCCGCGGGGTGAGCCCGGCAAGCGCCAGCGGCGCCGCTCCCAGTCCGAACAGGTGCGGGCGCATCGCGGCGGCCAGCGAGGCGGCCCAGGCACTCCCGCGCGGCGCGAACCGCTGGAACACGCGGCCCTCGATCACCACCTCCTCGCTGCCGCCTTCGAGAAATTCGACTTCGTCCTCGCGCAGCTGGCGGACCCATTCGGCAAGCGCGGCGAGGGACCCGCGCGCCGGGAGCAGGGCATCGAGCCGTTCGAGCGCCCGGTCGGCGGGAGCGAAGGTGCTGGTGAAGCTCTCGGGCGCGTCCTTCGCGGCGAGCGTTAGCCGGGCGGCGCGGGCGAGGGGAGGGGGGCCGCGCCGGGCGATCCACGACAGGAAGTCCTGCCGTTCGGCCGCATACCACGAGCGGGTCAGTTCGGCCGCCTCAAGTCCTGGATTGTGCTCGGGGCCTTGGTTTTCTTGAGGAAAATCGCGGACATGGATGCGCCACAGCCGACGCAGCGAGGCGCGCGCCAGGCCGTCGGCGACCTCGGCGGACAGGAACGGCAGCGCGCCCTCGATGCGGGCGAGGGTGATCTGCCATGGGGGAGGGGCGCGATCCATGGTCAAAAGAATATATGATACGCCAAAAAAGTATACTCAGCTTGTACGGTGCATTCACTGTCCGATAAGGGCTCTTCACGGACAGTGGAATTTGCGCTACGGACGGGCCGGTTCGATGCGGGGAAGGCCGGGAAATGGAGGATGGAAGCGAGGATGCCACCGCTGGCGAGGCCCGGGTCGCATTGAACCCCGTCGCAGCAGCATCCTCGACCGTCGTCGCCCCCCTGTTGCAGGACGAGATCGCGGCGGCCCGATCCTACCGCGCCCAGGCCAAGGCCGCCAACACCATCCGCGCTTACCTAAGTGACTGGAGGCAGTTCGAGAGTTGGTGCTGGGAGCGGAACCTTGACCCCTTGCCGGCCCGGCCCGAGGCGGTGGCGACGTTTCTTGCGGCGCTGGCCATGGCGGGTAAGGCCGACAACACCATCGGCCGCCATCTCGCGGCGATCGGGTGGAATCACCGTCAGGAGGGACTTGTGGCGCCAAATTTGCGCGACGAACACATGCTGATTGCCGACACGCTCGCGGGCATCCGCCGGGAACAGCGCGCAAGACCGTCGCGAAAGAAGGCGGTGGTAACGGCGAAGGACTTGGCGGCGATGATTGCGTCAGCCGACGGCGAGGGCACCCGTTCGATCCGCGACCGGGCGGTGCTCGCGCTGGGGTTGGCCGCGGCGCTGCGGCGCTCGGAGCTGGTTGGGCTGACCTTGCACGATGTGGAATTTGTTGACGAGGGGCTGCGCCTGACGATCCGGCATT
This sequence comes from Novosphingobium sp. FW305-C-30-35, assembly GCF_058783135.1. Taxonomy (NCBI): domain Bacteria; kingdom Pseudomonadati; phylum Pseudomonadota; class Alphaproteobacteria; order Sphingomonadales; family Sphingomonadaceae; genus Novosphingobium; species Novosphingobium sp. FW305-C-30-35. Next base: position 119,830 of record NZ_JBYSYJ010000004.1, on the reverse strand, counting down.
CCAAGACCGACCAGGACGGCGAAAGGCATGTGATCGCGGTGCCCTCGGGAAAGGTGCTCAAGCCCGTGGCGCGGCTCCAAGCCTGGTTGGCGGTGCGGGGGAGTGCGCCAGGACCGCTGTTCTGGCAGATCGACCCGCAGGGACGGGTGGTCGAAAGCGCGATGTCGGACCGCTCGGTGGCGCGGCTGATCCAGAAGTATGCGGCGAGGGTGGGGCTCGATCCGGCGAGCGTCGGGGGGCATTCGCTGCGCGCCGGGTTCCTCACTGAGGCCTCGCGCGCCGGGGCGACCATCGCCAAGATGCAGGAAGTGTCGCGGCACAAGAAGGTTGAAGTGTTGCTGGGATATGTGCGGTCAGCTGAGCTCTTTGATGATCATGCAGGGAGGGGTTTCTTGTAATGCACTGAGAACTCTCGCTAATGGTATTTCATCGATCGTGACACTAAGTTTCCGAGCGCCGATCAACCGCGAATGCCAGCGAAATCGCCCGCAGTTCAAGCCAACGGCGCGCCAGCAGGATGCTGGCGCGCCGCCGTCCTGGTCCACTCTGTTTGCACCTCGCGATGCATGGGTTCTGCCGCGATTCAGAACTCCTTGCGCACCGAGATCCCCCACCAGCGCGGCTTGGCATAGCTCTTGATGACCGAGCCGGTGGTTGCGAGTAAGTCGTAGGCGAAATTCTCGCGATCGACATTGCTGATGTTGTTCACGAAGGCAGCAAATTCGAGGCCATTGTCCGGAAGCTTGTACGTCACGCGCGCATTATGCACGAACGAACCTTCGATCTTGGTGGCTTCGCTGTTGTCGATCGATGCATAGCGATCACTAATATAGTCAAACGACCAGTTGAAGTTCAGCGTGCCGGAGCCAACGTCGAAGTCCTTGCTCAGATTGCCGCTTACGGTCCAGCGAGGGGCCATGATGCTTTCCTGATCTTGCAACCCGCTGTAAATGGTGGGCACATCAAAGACCTTGCTCTTCAGATAGGCGGCGCCGAGCTTGGCCTCGAAGTCACCCGGCAAGCGAGCAGCAAGTTCAACTTCGCCGCCGTAGAACCGTGCATCGTAATTGGCTATCAGCCCCTGAAGCCCGCTGAAGGCGAAACCCTGGAAGTCGTTGTAGTCATAGTAGAAGATCGACCCGTTGAACGTGACGCGGCGGTCGAGGATACGGGTCTTGAAGCCCCCTTCATAAGCCCAGAGATTTTCGCTTCCGAAGGGCGTCTCGGAGATTAGCAATGCGCCGCCCACATTGGTATTGAATCCGGGGCCCTTGGCACCGCGGGAGACGCTGGCATAAAGCAGGACATCATCGACAGGCTTGTAGTCGAGCTGGAACTTGCCGGACCAGAGGTCTGCGCTGTGACGCGCAAGCGCTCCGACAGCCGCTGGCGAAAAATCGTAGGCCAGCAAAGGCGGCGTATAGACGACAGTGCCCGTACCGCCGGAATACCCGTTGCCAAGCTCGTTGAACACGGTTTGCGAGGTGATACGCTTGTTGTCGTGAGTCCAGCGAATACCCACGGTTGCACTCAGCTTGTCGCTGAGAGCATATTCCAGCTGTCCGAACAACGCATAGGATTCAAGTTTCTGCGCAAAAGTGTTGGAGGAATCGAAGGAAAAGTCCGAACCGGCAAGCGCCGGGAAGAGAAAGTTGATGAAGCCGGTCTGCTTGATGTTCAAATAGTAAGCGCCAGCAGTATAGTTCAGATTGCCAGCTTCGCCGTTGATACGAAGCTCCTGCGAGTACTGATCAAGCTTTTGGCCAAACGGAAATTGGCAGTAGTCAACTGGCGTGCCATCGCAGTCTTCGTTATAGTCGAACCTGAAGTTGGTGAAGTTCGAGATCGACGAAACCGTGTAACCGTCACCGCTGTAAGTCAGGTACAAGCTCGACATGAAGCGCTGATTGGTGAGGAATCCAAAATCGTTGAATGCGCCAGATTGACCGTCGGGATTGGTGTCCCGATAGCCATTGAAGTCGTTGCCAGGCCCGGTGCCGTAGGCATCGACATTGGCCGGAAGCGGAGCAGGCTGCCCCGATCCGTCAAGGTAGAAATTCTCGGGTTTGTACACGCCCTGGCGGCTTCTTGGGGTCTTATCAAAGCTGACGACCACACGTGCCTCGAAATCGGGGGTCAGGTCTGCTTCGATCTGGCCCCGCAGGCCCCAGAAGCGATCTTCGAAGGTATCCTTGTTGCCGGCAAGCGTGTTCTGGAACCAGCCATCAGCGCGCGAAGCGCGACCAGAGAGACGGGCCCGGACAGTGTCGCTCAACGGTCCGCTGACGGCACCTTCGAGATAGGCGGAGTTGAAGCGTCCGTATCCCGCTTCGAGGTACCCCTCGAAGCTATCGCTTGGGCGCTTGGAGATGAAGCTGGCGAGACCACCAGACGAAGCGCGGCCGAAAAGCGTGCCCTGAGGGCCGCGCAGAACTTCTACCCGGTCGAGGTCATAGAAGGTGAAGGCTGCGGCGTTGGGCGACGAGAGATAGACTTCGTCGACATAGATGGAATTCGGCGATTCCTGATTTGACGAGAAGTCAGACTGGGAAACACCGCGAACGGTCAGGTTGGCATTGATTCCGCCACCGGCCGTCGAGTCAAATACGACGCCCGGAGCGATTCTGGCGATGTCCTTGCTGTCGACGACGCCCTGCGAACGAAGGTCTTCGCTACCGAGCGCAGTGACCGAAACGCCCACATCCTGAAGCCTTTGTTCGCGGCGCTGCGCCGTGACGGTGATCTCGCCGAACGCCTCGTCTTCTTGAGGCGCCTCAGACTGAGCGAAGGCGGGGCCTGCGGTTGCCGTAACGATGGCGAAAAAGGCGGCGCCCCTGAGCCAGCGGTTCACATTGCGGTGTTGTTTCATTCTCTTACTCCCTGGTTCACGGTTACCACCCCGAAAATCCGGAGCTACGCCACATCAGGTGGGCCCGTCAACAGCCTGTTCATGAAAGAGCCGGAACCAAAGCAACAGATGAGATCCGGCCAAATTCGCGCAGCAATGCCGGATCGCAACATCACCCTTCAATCAAATGCGAAGAGGGCAAGCCACTGCCCGACGAGCGCCGGTCGCTCCTCCCCTTCGATTTCAATTTCAATGTCGCGGGTCAGAATGACGGAATTCTCCCGAGTTTCGACCGTTCTCAACGTTTCGGAGAGCCGGATTCTCTGACCGGGGCGGACGACATTGACAAAGCGAATCTTATTGAAGCCATAATTGATAGCTCGCGTGGCCTCAGGCATCCGCCAGACCTCGGCCTGGAGCGCAGACAACATTGCCATCGTCAGGAAGCCATGCGCAATTGTGCCACCCACTTCACGTGCGGCCCGCGCAGTATCGACGTGGATCCATTGCCGATCATCAGTAAGATCCGCAAATTGTTCGATCATCGACTGGTCGATGAGGCGCCAGTCCGATTTTCCAAGATGTTGGTCTATCAGCCCCGCCAGTTCGGCGCGCGTTATGTCTCTTGCCACGGTGTACCTCTGCCAGAATGGTTACGATGACAAATTCGATCAGAATACGTTGCTGAGATCGATTCCCCGATCGGCCGCAGCCTTGGAAACGAACTTGCGAGTCTGGTCGAATCCTTGGGTCAGTTCCTTCTGGCCGACCGGGTCGAGAATCTTGTCGAGGTTTGCCAGAACCATTTCCGGCGTCTGCTGCTCCGGCGGCAGATAGACGCCCTCGGTTTCATAGATCCTCGTTGCCGCATATCCCCCCGCTCCCGCGCAGAGGATGACACGAGAAGGCGCATCATCAGACGCCAACGCCAGAACGCCAGCGGTCACGCTTTCGACTGTCATCAAATCAAAGGCAGCATCAGGAACAAGGCCTTCAACCATCTGCGTACCGGCGGTCGGTGCGATGGTGTTCACCTTGATGCCATATTTGGCTCCCTCGAGCGTGAGGACATTCATCAGCCCGACGACGCCCGTCTTTGCCGCACCGTAGTTGGCCTGTCCGAAGTTGCCATAAAGGCCGGAAGACGATGATGTCATGATGATCCGGCCATAGCTCTGGGTCCGCATGATCTCCCAAACCGCCTGGGAGCACAGAGCTGTTCCGACGAGATGCACCTCGATCACCAGACGAAGGTCCTCCGGGGTCAGTTTTGCAAAGGAGCGATCACGCAAAAGCCCTGCGTTGTTGATGAGAATGTCCACCCTACCCCAGGCGTCCATCGCCGCAGCAGCCATGCCCGTTACCTGTTCTTCATCAGCAACGTTGGCGGCGTTTGCGATTGCTTCACCGCCACGTGAGCGGATCAGGTCCACAACTTCCTCAGCAGCTTCGGAGCGCAGTGACGTGCCGTTCATCCTGCCCAGATCGTTTACGACTACACGCGCGCCGCGGTCTGCCAATGCAAGTGCGTGCGAGCGACCAAGACCATTGCCGGCGCCTGTTACGATTGCCACTTTGCCCGAAAAATCGACGCTCATCTCTATTACCCTTCCAGTCTTTACGGTTGCCCCGATCATTCACATCGAGGCTCTTGAGAAGGTGAGGAGCGGCCATATGCCGGTCAGGTAGCAGCAAGTCGCATTCAGCCAGTTCGCGTCGGTGGGAAACCCAAGCTACGAATGCGGTCGGATTGCCAGGTCGGCCGCCTTACAGAAGGCATTCTTGGTTGCGAGCTTTCCATCTCGATATTCCAGGATATCCAGGCCATCTAAGGCGGTCTGGTTACCTTCGGCTGACGTCATTACCAAAGTCCATGTAACGAGAGCGCGGGCCTGAGCCTCATCGAGCAGTGTCGCCGTAATCTTATAATGGACTGCGCCCAGCGCGCCCTGGAAAATCGGTCCAAGTGCTGCGGAGATGGCGTTCGGGCCGTGGTGCTCGACTCCATGCGGATCGATGTAGACCCCATTCTCTGAGAAGGTCGCCAGCATTCCATCGAAATCGCCAACGTTGAACGTATTCAAGAAACGTTCAACCTCTGATCCAAAACCAGTCATCCATTCCTCCCTTGCCGGCATGATGCCCGAAGCTTGTAGATTTCCTCTGCAATCGGAAACCCGGAGGGAAGGTGCGATCAGGCCGCAATCTCGGACGATTCTATCGCATAGCGTTGTTCGGATTGGCCGGATCAAACCTACGTAAGTGAAGCATTCTGGGCATGTTGCGGATCCGGGAGGATGCGACTTTGACCGAAGAAGCCTCGAACTGCAGGGCTGGGGAGTTTTCTCATCCTATCGATCATGAGCTTGCGCGGCGCCTGAACTTGCTGGCCTCGCCAGCAGCAATGGATGCCGACAACTCCGGGCCGGTCAGACCAATTCTGGTCGAAAGCGCTCTCTGGCTGGCCTTCGGCGCATTGATATGGAGCGGCGCGCTCCTGGTTTTTGTGTGAGCGATCAAATGAGCAAAACACGCAGCCCGAGCATTGGTGAATCTGCCGGAGTAGATGGTCGCTTGCCGATCCTGCCCGGCGAGCGCGTCTTCACGTCGTTTTGGGGGTATATCCGGACGTGTGTCACGTTTGGATCTGCCATATGGATATTTCTCATTGGCGGTATGCTGCCATTTACCGGAAGCGCAGGTTTGGGAAGCCTCGGCTATGCGGCCGGCCTGATAATCGGATTTGTGCCGGTATTGCTGGCGTCGGGGATTGTTCCGTTCAGGTATGGCGTCGAATCGATCGATTCCAGCAAAGCCGCATTCGGACTTCGAGGGTCAGCATTGCCTTTAGTGGGCCTCCTGCTCGCAGCGCTCGGTTGGGCGACCGTGATCATGGCCATGATAGCAGAGGGCTATGCAACGATAAGCGCGTCGACGCCGCTGCTAACATCCGCGGGAATTGCCGAAGTTCCGAGCGGCGCATGGGCGCTTATAGCCGTCCTGTGCTGCGGAGCGCTTGTAAGGGCAGGCCCGAGCTTCCTCGAGCGGGTCAACAACATCGTTGGGCCGTCACTGCTGTTCCTTGCGGGTGCACTTCTCTTCTTGTTATCCGAGCGGTTCGACCTGTCGGAGCTCTGGCTGAGAAGGGCCGACCCCAATCACGTCTTCTCGCGGGAACCGGCTGTGGGTCTGGCCTACGCCGTCGAATTCGGGGTCGCCACATCGCTTGCGTGGTGGCCATTTATGGGTGGGTTGTCGCGTCTGGTTGTTAAGCGCAAACACGTACTAAGCGGGGCGATGGTCGGCTTGACGCTGGTTGGCGGAGTTTTCGGTGCAACTGTCGCAGGCCTTGCAGCGGTGGGGATGGGAAGCCCTGATCCGGTCGTCTGGATCAGGCAACTCGCCGGCCCTTTGTGGGGGACGATCATTACCTTGGTTGTCCTGACGGCCAACATGGCCGTCATGGCGCTCCTGGTGTACATTGCATCGGTATCCGCCCGACAGATCGCAGGCTTCGCGCGTTTGCCCTGGACCATAGTGGTAAGCATCATGCTTGCGCCTTCGATAGTCGCCACATTTTTCACGCGCTGGGTCTTGGAGCATGTCATGAGTGTCGTCACATACACTGCCTTGGCGTTCGTCGGGATCACCGCCGTTACTCTTGTAGATTATTTTGTGTTGCGCCGGCAGGTTGTCCGGCCGGCTCTGTTGCAAACTCTGACACGGTTTCCAAGATTGGGCTCATGTACTGTCAAGGTCAGTTGCGATGAACGATTTCAAAGGACGGCATTTTACCGGCGAGGTCATCCTATGGGCGGTGCGCTGGTATTGTCGATACGGCATCAGCTACCGTGATCTCGAGGAAATGCTGTCCGAGCGTGGGATCGATGTCGATCATACGACGATCTATCGCTGGGTGCAGCGCTACGCGCCGGAGATGGAGAAGCGTCTCCGCTGGTTCTGGCGGCGCGGCTTTGATCCGAGCTGGCGTCTGGATGAGACCTACGTAAAGGTGCGGGGCAAATGGACCTACCTGTACCGGGCGGTCGACAAACGGGGCGACACGATTGATTTCTATCTGTCATCGACACGCAGCGCCAAAGCGGCGAAGCGCTTTCTGGGCAAAGCTCTTCGTGGCCTGAAGGACTGGGAAAAGCCGGCCAAACTCAATACCGACAAGGCACCCAGCTACGGCGCAGCAATCGCTGAGCTGAAACGCGAAGGCAAACTGGCGGCGGAAACCGAGCACCGGCAGGTGAAATATCTGAACAACGTGCTCGAGGCCGACCACGGCAAGCTGAAGATGCTGATCAAGCCGGTACGTGGCTTCAAGTCGATGCCAACGGCCTACGCCACGATCAAGGGCTTCGAGGTCATGCGCGCCCTACGCAAAGGACAGGCCCAGGCATGGTGCCTGCAGCCAGGTATCATGGGGGAGGTGCGCCTGGTTGAAAGAGCATTCGGAATTGGACCCTCGGCCCTGACCGAAACCATGATTATGCTCAATAAGCATTTCGCCAATGCTGCCTAATCCCCCAACTGGGTGACGCCGCGCGGCCGTGCCCCATGTTTGCAACAGAGCCGCCAGGATGAATAGGGGTCTGCGGTTACGCCGCATTGACCGAGACGCCGCCACCCACGTAATCCCCTTTGTGCAGGAGGTGGTCGAGCCTGGAGCCCAGGTACGCACGGATGGTTCGGCGGCATACCGCGCTCTGGGAGAACTGGGTTACACCCACCAGCGCACCGTCATGCTCGGCTCAGGCGTACCTGCCCATGTCTCCATGGCGGGAGTGCACCGGGTCGCCTCACTGGTACAGCGCTGGGTGCTGGGAACACATCATGGCTCTGTACAGCCAGACCACCTGGACGCCTATCTCGATGAATTCGTGTTCCGTTTCAACCGGCGCACATCCAGCTCACGCGGGATGCTGTTTTACCGCTTGCTGCAGCAAGCGGTGGTTACGCCGCCAGTGACGTATGGGGATGTCGTGAGCAAGAACACCGGGGAGAGCCAATCGGATACCATTGCTGGATGAAATCACAGTATCAATGGGGCTGCTGGAGCTAAATAGATACCCCTTGCATTTGTACAGTATTCATGTCAGCCACTTCCAAGCCCAAGCTCTACAACCCACGCCACCCCGAACGCACGCTGCTCTACCAAACGGTAGCCGAGCACTACGAGACCTGGCTAGAGTTGGCCAGCGCGGGTCAGTTCGACGGCCAGGGCGACCACCACACCCCCAAGCCCTTCGTGCGCAAAGCGTTTGCCAAGTATCTTGAGTGCGGCATCTTTGCCCATGGCTTTGCCCGCGCTCGCTGCGGCGACTGTGGGCACGACTAGCTCGATGAACATCTGGCGGATCGCCATGGCCCACGTTGAAAGGCGTGAGCGTCGGGGCAAGAACGGCCAGGTCCTCAGGTCGTACCGCGTCCGCTGGCGTGGTCCGGATGGCAAGGAGCGCAACAAGAGCTTCAAACGCAAGGTCGACGCAGACCGCTTCGCCGCCACAGTGTCAGCCGATCTCGTGCGGGGACAGTACGTCGACCCCGACGCGGGAAAGATCTTGTTCGAGACCTACGCCCGGAAGTGGCTCGCAGCCCAGACGTTCGATGAAGGAACCCACGTCGCCGTCGAGCTGCGGTTCCGACTGCACGCATTTCCGGTGCTCGGGAACCGGAACCTGAACGATATCCAGCCGTCGACGATCCAAGGCTGGCTTCGCACCCTCACGGATCTCGCGCCGTCCTATCGACAGATCATCTTCGCGAATGTGTCGACGGTCTTCACAGCTGCGGTCGACGACTCCTTGATCGTCGCCAACCCGTGTCGAGCACGCTCCGTTCGCCGTCCGAGGCGCGGGCACCACAAGGTCGTGCCCTGGACCCGGGATCGGGTGCTCGCCGTCCGTGACGAGTTGCCGGCGCGCTATCAGCTCATGGTCTGGCTCGGTGCCGGACTCGGGATGCGACAGGGCGAGATCTTCGGCCTCTCTCCCCAGGACATCGACATCGAGCGTGGCGAGGTGCACGTTCGGCGCCAGGTGAAGCTCGTCGGCAACAAGCAGATGTTCGGTCTGCCGAAGGGACGGAAGGTGCGCGACGTGCCGCTTCCCGATGCGGTCCTGGAGGCGATCAACTCGCACATGACCGCCTATCCGCCGATCGAGGTGACTCTCCCGTGGGACAGGACGGATGGGAAGCCCATGACCTTCTCGTTGCTCCTTTACAGCCGCGAGAAGAAGGCGCTGGGCCGGAACTACATCAACACCTTCATCTGGAAGCCGGCGCTGAAGCGAGCAGGCGTGCCGGTGACACGCGAGAACGGCAGCCACGCTCTCCGGCACTTCTACGCCAGCACAGCGCTCCATGAAGGTGAATCGATCAAGGCCCTCAGTGAGTACCTCGGTCACGCCGACCCCGGCTTCACCCTGCGCACCTACACCCACCTCGTCGAGGACAGCGCCGAGCGCACCAAGCGAGCCGTCGACGCAGTATTTGGTCATCGTGCATCGGGGCCCGGCGAGGAACAAGAGCAATCGGACGACTGGCCCGTCGCAGGAGCAGATACAGACTGAACGACGGAAAGTGATCGCGAGGCCGGCTGATCGACAGGCACGCCCGCCGACCTGCGCCACTCGGACCATTGCATCACCTGTGACATGCGGCATCGTGCCCAGGGTCAAACGAGTTGAAGGGCGTGGCAGGCTGGCGAACAGGCATTCTGCGCGAGCAGACCACATGCGCTATGGCCGCTAGAGACGAAAGCGCCGCGACTCTAAGGACCAGCTAGAGCGCAATTCCGTCTCCCCGACGTGTGTGACCCGTAGTGCCCGGTTTCCCGAACATTCCAACCAACCCAGTTCGATGAGGCGTGCCGTCAGCACACGGGCGAAGTCGCCCGCGAGGTGTTGGCCCGGCTCGCTGGAGTCGCCGTGGGATCGCAAACGTGTCCCTTCGGCGAACACGAGTCCGACCGCCTGGAGGGCTTGCGCGCCCGCTTGCGTCAGCCTGAATCGAACGGCGCTAGCTCCAGACGCCCGACAACCGGTCAGTTTTTCAAGCGCCGGTGTTGACCAGTCTTAGAGCGCCGCCCACAAGAGCAACATGATTCATTACTCCGACACGACGACAATCCCTCGCCCGGGGATCGCCACGCACGATGGAAGTTCATTTGCCAAGGGCACAGCGCCTGTCCGAGATAGCTGAACGGGTGTCAACAACGTGGCACGAGGGTCTGCCCCTCGAGTTCCACCCTTCGGGAAGCGGGCCGCATTTCTCGACGCTCGGTCACGTATTGCGGCTGTGCGCACGCTCGTCCTCTCGGGAGTTTTGAAAGAACGAATTCGTCGGCTTCCCGGTGCCCTCAATGCGCCGACTGGTGAGGGCGCCGCCGCGCGGGGTCAGGAGGGTCACTACCCGGCCCGACCCCGCGCTCGTCCCAATCGCGCCTGGATCGCCTCCATCCGGTTTGCGGCCGGACGACAGACGAGGATCCACCGAGTGTGCATCGAGGTGCTCAACGCTGAGCGATGGCAGTAATCTCGACCACGAGCCCCGGAAGCGCCAGTCCAGTGACCCCGATTGCCGTCCACGCCGGAAATGGCTCGACGATGAACTCGTCCTTCACCGTCGGAAACCACTCGAGGATGCGGTCGATCTCGCCCACGTGGTGACTTGTGAGGCTGACAATGTCGGTGAAGTCGAGGCCGGCCTTCGCCAGGACCTCGCCGATTGCCGTGAACGCGATCCTTGCCTGCTCCGCGGGATCCTCCGGGGCAGCTCCGTTCTCATCGAGGCCGATCTGGCCGGCGATGAAGAGGAAACCACCAGCCTCGACTCCCGGCGAGAAGTGGTAGTCTGTGTAGTCCGCCTGCATGGATTCGGGAACGATGGAACGCCGGCGGCGACGTGATTCGGACATGACTTCTTCTCCCTTTGTCGGTCGTCGCATCAGGCCAGGCGGGCGAGGACGTCGCCCGCCGCGATCTTCCCTGCTCGTAGCGCCCCCTCGATGTAGCCCGACCACATGGGCGCAGCCTCGGTGCCGGCGAAGTGCAGGCGGTCGACGGGCTCACGCAGCGCCGAACCGGCGCTGCTTAGGAGCCCGGTGGGCATGAAGGTGACCGGCGCGCCGCCGGTCCACGGCTGAACGGTCCAGTCGGTCTCGTGCACGTAGCGGACGTCTCGCGCCTTGTCTCCGAAGTTGTTCACGAGAATCTCGATGAACCGCTTCTCGCGCTCGTTCGGTGACAGGGCATGCCAGGCATCGAGGTGTTTGCCGCCGATGAACCCCACGATCGTCGCTAGGGAGTCGGTGGGCTTGCTCCCATCGAAGAGCCAGAAGGCGAGATCTCCACACTCGAAGGCGGCCCCGGACAGGCCTCGCTCCTGCCAGAACGGCTCGTCGTACCGCACCTGGATCTTCGCGAGTCGGCCCATCGGGGCCCTCGCCTGCAGCTGGGCGCGCTTGGGCGGCAGAGGCGGATCGAAGATCATCCGGGAACCCGCGCTGGGCGGAGCCGCCAGGATCGCGAAGCTCGCCCTGAGCCTGCGCTCGCCCGAGAAGACCGTGACACCGGTCGGGTCCTGTTCGATCCTCGTCACCGGCCAGTTGAGGTGGACGTCGTCACCCAGCTTGTCCGCAATCAGCTCGGTTACCTGTCCCATGCCACCGATGAACCAGGCGACCTGCGCGCCACTGCGGGTCCCGATGAGCGACTCGATCCCTTCGCCCTGGTGGACGAAGTACGCCCAGTAGGCCATCGAGACCTCGGTCGTGCTGGCGCCATTGAGGATGTTGACCATGACCTCGTGGATCAGGCGCACCTCGGAGCTCTGGACGTTCTGCTCCAGCCACTGCGCCACCGTCATGGAGTCGAGCTCGCCCACATGTTCCGAAGCCCAGGGCGCCGCCCAGCCCAGGCGAGTGCCCACCTCGTCGAGCAGCTCGAAGGACCTCGACAGCTCGCCTGCCCAGCTCGCGCCGGACGGGACCTGGTCCTCCTCACCTACTTCCACATCTCCGTTGAAGACGAACAGGTCGTTGCCGGGCTTCACGGATGAGACCGTCTCTAGGCCGAGCTCGGCGCCCAGCTCGGGCAGCAGGACGTGTGTCTCGCCGATCCATTGGCCTCCGAAGTCGATCGGTCCGCCGGGCGCGTCCGACTTGGTCGACCAGGTGCGGCCGCCGACTCGATCCTTCGCCTCCACGAGTTTGACCCTCACACCCTGGTCGTGCAGCAGCTTCGCCGCATACGAGCCAGAAGGGCCGGCCCCGATCACGATGACATCTGCATCTGTTTGGTTGCTCATTGTCTACTCCTTGATGATCACACCGCCGTCTTCGTCGATGATGCGCTTGACGATCTCAGGTGCTGTGCCAGCGGGTACTTCTCTGGGCTCTGTTGCAAACATGGGGCACGGCCGCGCGGCGTCACCCAGTTGGGGGATTAGGCAGCATTGGCGAAATGCTTATTGAGCATAATCATGGTTTCGGTCAGGGCCGAGGGTCCAATTCCGAATGCTCTTTCAACCAGGCGCACCTCCCCCATGATACCTGGCTGCAGGCACCATGCCTGGGCCTGTCCTTTGCGTAGGGCGCGCATGACCTCGAAGCCCTTGATCGTGGCGTAGGCCGTTGGCATCGACTTGAAGCCACGTACCGGCTTGATCAGCATCTTCAGCTTGCCGTGGTCGGCCTCGAGCACGTTGTTCAGATATTTCACCTGCCGGTGCTCGGTTTCCGCCGCCAGTTTGCCTTCGCGTTTCAGCTCAGCGATTGCTGCGCCGTAGCTGGGTGCCTTGTCGGTATTGAGTTTGGCCGGCTTTTCCCAGTCCTTCAGGCCACGAAGAGCTTTGCCCAGAAAGCGCTTCGCCGCTTTGGCGCTGCGTGTCGATGACAGATAGAAATCAATCGTGTCGCCCCGTTTGTCGACCGCCCGGTACAGGTAGGTCCATTTGCCCCGCACCTTTACGTAGGTCTCATCCAGACGCCAGCTCGGATCAAAGCCGCGCCGCCAGAACCAGCGGAGACGCTTCTCCATCTCCGGCGCGTAGCGCTGCACCCAGCGATAGATCGTCGTATGATCGACATCGATCCCACGCTCGGACAGCATTTCCTCGAGATCACGGTAGCTGATGCCGTATCGACAATACCAGCGCACCGCCCATAGGATGACCTCGCCGGTAAAATGCCGTCCTTTGAAATCGTTCATCGCAACTGACCTTGACAGTACATGAGCCCAATCTTGGAAACCGTGTCAGAGTTTGCAACAGAGCCCTTGCGGGGGATGGGGAATGCAACAGTCCGGTCGTTCAGACGCGAACGAATTTCGATGGTCATCAAAGCGCGGTGGTTGCAGTCTGACGATCGAATATCATCGATTCGTAGCCCGAATTCCGTACCGATTGAAGTTCTGAACGGTAATTGCCGAGACCACCGAGATAAAACATCACTGCGTTTTTCTTGCCAGGAATGTTCGCCCCGAAAATCCACGATTCCGCCTTAGGGAACAGTGTCATGTTGGCAATTGTCCGGCAGGTTTCCACCCAGGCATCTTCGGCTTCCTGCGTCGGCTCGATAGTGGAGCGGCCGTCAGCTTCCATGGTTGCAATCGTGTCGGAAATCCATTCCACCTGGCTTTCGAGAGTGGGAGGAAGGTTTGTGAATGGACCGTTGGGGCCCAGGATCATGAACATGTTCGGAAAGTCGGCTTCCATCATCCCGAGGTAACCCAGAGGGCCATCGGCCCACTTGTCCCGGATGGTGACGCCACCGCGTCCCCGAATATCGATCTTCGTATAGTTTCCATCGACCGCATCGAAACCTGTAGCGAAAATCACCGCGTCAAGTTCGTGTTCGATCCCACTGGCCAAGCGGATGCCTCTTGTCGTGAATTCTGCGATCGGATCGTCCTTGACGTCTGCCAGCGATACGTTTTTCCGGTTGTAAACACCGTAATAATCCGTCGCGCACAGCGGGCGCTTGGCATAGATATCGCCGGGCGTCAGTTTCCGGGCGATTTCTGGATCCTTCACGATCTTGGCAATTTTCCGCTTGATGAAGTTTGCCGCCGAGGTGTTAACCTCATCGCTGATCGCGACATCGTTGAAGGTCTCGAACATGAAGCGGAATCCACCACCGCGCTGCCACGCTTCCTCGAATACGCACTCCCGCTCGGCCTCGGGGACGTCGATTCCCGCAACGGTGCTCTCGACAAAACCGAAGGCGACATTCGAACTCTTTATCTGCTTCCAGATTTCGTCATAGTTGGCCTTGTAGGTATCGATCGTCTCAGTGTCTTCGGGCCAGTTTCCGATCGGAACGACGTATTGGGCAGATCGTTGGAATACGGTCAGGTGCTTTACCTGGGGCGCCAGGGCAATGATCACCTGAATTCCGGTTGAGCCCGTCCCGATTATGCCGACACGCTTTCCGCTGAGATCGACCCCTTCAGGCCACGCGCCTGTATGGTAAATGTCACCGGCATAGTCGTCGATGCCACAGAACGTCGGCTTGTTGATCGCCGAAAGAAGTCCCAGGCCGGTAATGAGATACTTGGCCGATGCCGTCTCACCCTTGTCCGTTACTACATGCCATAGCCCAGTCGCTTCGTCGAAACGGGTCGATACTATCTTGGTGTTGAACTGATAGCTGCTGCGCAAGTCGAAGCGGTCAGCGACATTGTTGAGATATTCCAAAATCTCGGGCTGAGTGAGATAGCGGGTCTGCCAGCTGCCTTGATCAAGGAGTTCCTTGTCGAATGAGAAGCGATAGCAGAAGCTCTCGGTATCCGAGAGCGCTCCCGGGTAACGATTCCAGTACCAGGTCCCTCCGACATCGCTCGCATTGTCATAGGCCTTTACGTGGAGACCCTGGTCATTACGCAGCTTGTGGACCGCATAGAGCCCTCCGAAGCCTCCGCCGATCACAATTGCGTCAAAGTCCGCGCCAGGGGTCTTTGTCGCGGTCACATTTCTGATCATATTTACCTCCAGCGCGGGATTTCCGCGCAAACCATTGTTGCAAGATGCGTTTTTCCGGCGGTCAAAGTGCGCGATACCACGCTGAGATCCTGAGCAATTCGTCGTCCGCCTCATGCGCGCGCCCGGCAAGGGCCGGAAAGACATGCTGCATTCCGGGGACGACCGAGAGGGTGACGGAAACGCCTGCGTTGCGAGCTTTTTCGCTCAACGACTCGGCATCGCTCAGCAATGCCTCGGCTCCACCGGCATTGATATAAAGCGGCGGGAAGCCCTGAAAGTCATTCTCGAGTGGATTGGCCAGCGGATCCAGCGGGTCCGCAGTGCCGCCAAGAAACATCGAGATCATGCCCTCGAGTATCTGGCGCCCGACAAGAGCGTCCGTCGCCGCGTTGGCTTCGAGTGTCGCGCCACGCAGCGCCATGTCCAGCCAGGGAGAAAAAGCTATGATGCTGCCCGGAAGTTGCCGGCCCAGCTCACGGAGCCGAAACGCAATGGCAATGGCGAGATTGCCGCCCGCACTGTCCCCCGCAGTCGTTATGAATCCAGGGTGGAAACCTCTTTCGATCAAACCGAGATATGCGGCGATCCCGTCTTCGATCTGGGCAGGGAACGGAAATTCGGGGGACCGCCGGTAATCGGGAATGAACGCAGTTACGCCCAGAGCGCTGGCAAGATGCCCTGCGAGCTTGCGATGACTATCTGCCGATCCCACGGCGAAACCTCCGCCGTGGGTGTAGAGAATGACGCGCGCGGAATCGGCGTCTTGCGGAAATGCCCATATTCCCGGGACTCCGCCGACTTCATCTGATTTGTAGCTTACGCCCTCGGGTTCACGTGCTGGTTTGCCCCACTCGTCGAACATACTGCGCAAATCGGCAATCGACATTGCGGGATTGGCGGCCATCCGGCTGCTCCAATCCTCGTACAATTCGCGCAGGAAATCTGCTTCCCGATTGTCCGCCATTTGGCCTCTCCATCCATCTTTTTTTGAACGCCCCAATCGATCGTTGTCCGAAACTTCGGGCGGCCGAGAGCTGATCCAGTGGAGAAGCTATGTCGTGCTTGGCTTCAGGTCTTGAATTTTACTGCGCGTTCCGTTGTCGTTTTTTGCGGCCACCCAGAGGCAGGTCTCCTAGACCCGCTCCAGCAGCAGCGCGCTTCCTTGTCCGACGCCCACGCACATAGACACAATGGCGTAGCGCCCGGTCCCTTGAGCAAGTTCAATCGCTGCGCTGCCCGTAATCCGTGCCCCGGACATGCCCAGCGGATGACCGAGCGCGATCGCTCCGCCGTTGGGATTTACGCGATGATCTTCATCATCCAGACCCAACGACCGCGTGCAGGCCAGCGCCTGGCTGGCAAAGGCTTCGTTCAGTTCGATCACGCCGATGTCGCCCATCGTCAGCGATTGCCGAGCGAGTATCTTTCTGATCGCCGGAACCGGACCGATACCCATGATCCGGGGAGGAACCCCAGCTGCCGCAGCGGTCACCACTCGGGCAAGGGGTGTCAGCCCATATCGACGAACAGCTTCCTTCGACGCCAGCAGCAATGCTGCGGCACCATCGTTCACCCCGGATGCGTTTCCTGCCGTGACGGTCCCGTCGGTACGCACGATTGGTCGTAGTCGAGCGAGGTCATCTATGGTCGTGTTCGGTTTCGGATGCTCGTCAGCGTCAATTATCGCGGCTTGCCCCCGCTTCACTGGGGCGCTGACCGCCACGATTTCCCGCGCCAATCGTCCGTTGCTGCCTGCTCTGGCAGCCTTGGCCTGCGACCGCAGGGCAAAGGCATCCTGATCGGTCCGCCCGATCGAATACTCCATCGCGACGTTTTCGGCGGTCTCGGGCATCGAGTCGACGCCATAGCTCGTCTGCATCGCCGGATTGACGAATCGCCATCCAATGGTCGTATCCTCCATGGCGACAGCGCGTGAGAACGCGGTTTCGGCTTTTAGCTGAACAAACGGGGCTCGACTCATGCTCTCCACGCCGCCAGCGATCACAAGCTGGAGTTCACCGCACCGTATCGACCGGGCACCAGTGATAACCGCCTCAAGACCTGAGGCGCAAAGGCGATTCAGGGTCAGGCCGGGAACTTCCTCGGGTAGGCCCGCGAGCAGGGCAGCCATGCGGGCCACGTTTCGGTTGTCCTCGCCTGCCTGATTTGCGCAGCCAAGCAGGACCTCATCGATCTCGACCAGGTCGATCGACCGATTTCGCTCGATCAGGGATCTGATCGGAACAGCGGCCAGATCGTCGGCGCGTACCCTGGCAAGGGCCCCGCCGTGGCGGCCGATCGGCGTGCGGATGAAATCGCAGATGAACACATCAGCCATGTCTTCAGACCTATCTTCAAGTTCAGGCATCCGCGAACGACCTGGCGTCGCGAACCAGGTTCGTGATCAGTGAAGGGACTCTCCAGCCCAGAGGGTCGGCGGACGAAAACTCGGTGATCCTTGCAACCACGCAAGCCGGAGTCAATGTGTCCGCGTGATACATCAGTCCCCCTCGCCAGCGAGGGAATCCGTAGCCATGAACCAAGACCAGATCGATGTCCTGTGTCGAGGCGGCGATTCCTTCTTCAAGAATAAGGCAGGCTTCGACGATCATGGACGTGATAATTCGATCGACAATCTGCGCCTCACTCAAAGTCCGACGGGCAAAGCCTTCTTTCGCCGAGATCGCCACGATGAGGTCTTCGACCAAGGCGGACGGCCGGAGCCGACCCGCGTCATCGTAATCATACCAGCCAGCCATCGATTTACGGCCAAGTCTACCATGCTCTTCGACCAGGCACTCGAGTATGGGAAGCATTCTTGCGTCGGCGCGGCCGTCCAGGCGTTGTCGCTGGCGATTGGCATATGCAATATCGAGACCCGACATGTCCTGGGCTTCATAGGGGCCCATGGCCATGCCGAATCCCCGCATTGCCGCATCGATGCTCGACGGTGTTGCGCCCTCGGCAAGAAGGATGTCCGCCGTTTGGCGATATCGGGTCAGTATCCGGTTTCCGATGAAGCCATCGCACACACCGGCCACGACCGGCACTTTGCCTAGCATCCTGGCGAGCGCGATGCCCACGCCAAGAGTTTCCGGAGCCGTTCTGCCACCACGCACGATCTCGAGCAGTTTCATCACGTGCGCAGGACTGAAGAAGTGCAATCCCAGGAAGCGCGCGGGCTCGGGAACACTTTCCGCCAGAAGATCGACATCCAGGTACGAGGTATTCGTTGCGAGAATTGTCGAAGGCGGCAGATTGTCACCAAGGGCTGCAAAGATAGCCTTTTTGACAGCGAAATTCTCGAACACGGCTTCGATGGCGATGTCAGCCGCCCCGAGATTTTCGAGCCCCACCACCACGTTCGTCAAACTGCTGATACTGTTAGCCTCTTTCTCGGTCAGGACCCCCTTCTTTGTGCCTTGTTCGACCAGCCCCGAGAATCGCCGCCGGGCATCTGCTGCCCGCTGGGCATCCATCTCGACCAAGGTCACCGTGATTGAGGCTCGGGCAAGGGCGTAGGCTATGCTCGCGCCCATATTCCCCCCGCCTACGACAATCGCCCGTTCGATCGGACGGTCTGGTCTTGGGTAACATGACCGGGTTGAAGCGGCGCGCTCGGCGAAGAAGATGTGGCGCAATGCCTTGGCCTGATCGGATCCGCGAAGTTCGAGGAAGGCCTCCCGCTCGCGATTCATCCCGACATCAAGGTCCCAGTCGGTACTCCCGGCCACCAGTTCCAGCGCGCGCTCGGGGGCCTTCTGCCCTCGGGCGCGGCGGGCAGCATCCCTGGCAATGGCCGACACCGCATCTGGATGTGCCGCTGGCGCGGGACGCCGGTCGGCGACCAGCATGGTATCGAGTTGATTCCGGTCCATGCCGAGAGCGGCGGCGACGGGATCGGATGCAACACTATCGACAAGTCCGATATCATGCGCCTCCCGTGCCGACAGCAGCCTTCCGTGCACAATCATGTCGAGCGCGTGGGGGATGCCCACAATACGGGGCAGACGCTGCGTTCCACCAGCGCCCGGCACTACCCCGAGCGTCACTTCGGGCAGGCCCAGCCGGGCCGAAGGTGCGGCAACCCTGCACCGGCAGGCCAGCGCAATCTCGAGGCCTCCGCCAAGCGCGCTCCCATTGATCGCAGCGATGGTCGGCACGGAGAGTTGCGCGATCTCCCGCAGCACGTCGTTCAAATGCGGCTCTATCGGAGCATCGCCAAATTCCCGGGCATCGGCCCCGGCCACGAACGCCTTGCCTGCCCCGGTTATGACAATTCGCTCGGGATCGCTGGCGGCGGCCGTGCGTATCGCCGCAAGCAGGGCGGCACGTACCGCAGCCTTCAGGAGGTTGAGCGGAGGATTGTCGATGGTCAGAAGCGCAACACGATTTCGCCACTCGATCCGCACCAGTTGCCCATCGCTCACGCACAAACTCCTGCGAAACGCGAAACGAATTTCGTGTTGAGGTAGCCATCGAAAGTCTCGCTGCCGCCTTCGGTGCCATATCCACTGTCACGGACCCCTCCGAACGGGGTTTCGGGCAAGGCCAGTCCAAAATGATTGATGCTGACCATGCCGGCCTGCAGGCATGCCGCAGCGCGGTCCGCGCGTTCAAGCGAGTTGGTGAAGACATAGGACGCCAGGCCGAACGGCAATGCGTTTGCCCGATCGATGGCATCGCTCATGTCGTCAAAGCGCGAAACCACGGCGATGGGGCCAAAAGGTTCATCCCGCATCAGCGCGATACGATCGTCCGCAGTATCGACGATAGTCGGTGCGAAGAAATAGCCCGCATTCCCCTGTCGTGTGCCGCCGGCAAGGATGGCGGCTCCACCGGCGCGCGCGTCGTCGACCAGGCGTTCCATTTCGGCAATCCGCCGGGCGTGACACACTGGCCCCATCTGGATATCGGGCTCAAGGCCGTCACCCACTTTGACCGTCGCAAAGGCATCAACCAGAGCTGCGACAAAGCGTTTGTGAACGCTCGCCTGCACAAAGAACCTGGTCGGCGATATGCAGACCTGTCCTGCGTTGCGCAGCTTGTTGCCGGCCAGCACCCTTGCGGTCGCCTCGGCGTCTGCATCATCGAAAATCAGGACAGGCGCATGACCGCCAAGTTCCATCGTGGCGCGCTTCATGTGACGACCAGCGAGTTCGGCAAGGCTCTTGCCGACTTCGACCGATCCGGTGAAGGTGATCTTGCGAACATCGGGATGGGCCACCAATGTTTCTGAAATCATTGCGGCATTGCCCCAGACGAGATTGAGGCATCCATCAGGCAATCCCGCTTCCTGCAGATAGCGGGCGATGGCCATACACGCAGACGGGGCTTCCGCAGGGCCTTTCAGGATCATTGTGCAACCGCAGGCCAATGCTGCGGCAACCTTTCGCACTGCCTGGCTCAAAGGGAAGTTCCATGGCGTGATTGCCAGGCAGACGCCCACCGGTTCCCGCAGAACCTGCTGCTGTACAGCAGGGGATCGCGATGGGATTATGCGACCGTAGATGCGACGCCCTTCTTCGGCGTGCCAATCGATATGATCGGCCGAAGAACGCACTTCAACAATCGCTTCGGCCAATGGCTTTCCCTCGTCGAGGGTAATGGCGGCTGCAATTGCCTGTTCGTTCTCACGAAGCAGATTGGCAAACCTGCGCAGTATGGCGCTGCGATCAAGCGGCGAAAGCTGCCGCCACCCTTCGAATGCCACGCGGGCCGATTTCACCGAAGCCTCGAGATCATCGGGCGTCGCTTTCGCGATAAGCCCGATCTGCTGGGCGGTCGCCGGGTTGATGACGGGCTGGGTTTCGCGCTCTTCCGGGCCGATCCACGTGCCTGCGATGAACAGTGCGATGTCTGCATAGTCATGTTGAGTCATAACAATCCTCTTCACCGTCGAGTTTTGGCAACCACGCGGAACTGGACAAACCCGATTTTATTCCGCTCTGCGGAAATATATTCCGCAATATTGACAAACCTCTTACTACCAGTGTAGAGACATTTCAAGTCGGCAACGGCCGGGGTGAGAGGAGTATTGCGGTGCGACCGCGCAAGGAGCTTTCAAAACAGGAAGGTACGGACCGCGATTTCGTGGTTGCCCTGGCGCGTGGACTCGAGGTCTTGCGCGCTTTCCGCAGGGAGGGTGAGGCGCTGGGCAACGGCGATTTTGCCGCTCGGACCGGCTTGAGCAAATCGACCATATCGAGATTGACTTATACGCTGCACCGCCTTGGCTACCTCAGCTTCGACCCGGAAACAGCCCGATACCGCCTCGCCCCGCCGGTACTTTCGCTGGGATTCTCATGCCTTGCCGGATTGCCGGTCATAGATCTGGCCAAGCCGTACATGCAGGAACTTGCAGACTATTCGGGCATGCCTGTTGCGCTGGCAGGCAGGGATCGCCTGACGATGATATACTTGGAGCGTTGCCGCGGCTCGAACCCGATCACGCTCGCGATCGACGTGGGAGCCCATATCAAACTGGCGACCACGGCCGTGGGCCGCGCCTTTCTGGCGGGGATATCCGAAGAGCGCAGATCTGAAATTATCGAGGACATCCGCCACCACGAGGGTCAGGCATGGCCGGCAATCGAGAGAGGGATAAATGATGCTCTCGAGACCTACGCCAAACACGGATGCTGCCTCTCGATCGGCGAATGGAAGGCGGATGTGAACTCCGTTGCCGTGCCCTTCATCCCTGCAAACGGTGCGCCCGTTCTGGCCTTCAATTGCGGCGGGGCGGCATCTCATCTGACTCGCGACTGGATCGAAACCGACATTGCTGCCCGGCTGATTGAACTTGTCCGCAACGTCAGCGCCATTTCGCCCTGAGCCTTTAGGAAGCCCATTTCATGTCAATGGACAACGAAACTCTTTCACAGTTCCTGGACACGCTGGATCGCTTTGTTCGCGAGCGGCTCATTCCGTGCGAAACCGAGGTGGCCGAGAATGATGCAATTCCCCAGGCTCTTGCCGAGGAAATCCGGAACATGGGTCTTTTCGGCATGTCGATACCCGAGGCGTTTGGTGGCCTCGGCCTGACCATGTCCGAAGAGGTAAAGGCGGCATTTATTCTTGGTCAAGCATCTCCCGCATTCCGATCTCTGTTCGGCACGAACAACGGCATTGGATCGCAGGGTATCATCATTGACGGCACGCCT
Source organism: Novosphingobium sp. FW305-C-30-35 (assembly GCF_058783135.1). Classification (NCBI taxonomy): domain Bacteria; kingdom Pseudomonadati; phylum Pseudomonadota; class Alphaproteobacteria; order Sphingomonadales; family Sphingomonadaceae; genus Novosphingobium; species Novosphingobium sp. FW305-C-30-35. The sequence goes on along the minus strand of NZ_JBYSYJ010000004.1, from coordinate 97,828 downwards.
GAGCAAAGGGAGCACTACCTGCCTCGCCTAGCCACGGGCGAATTGATTTCATCCTTTGCCCTGACAGAGCCCGATGCTGGCTCCGACGCTGGCTCACTTTCCACATCCGCGAAGCGGGACAGCGAGCACTTTGTGATAAATGGCACCAAGCGCTATATTACCAACGCTCCGCTGGCAGGGTTATTTACGGTGTTCGCCCGTACCAAGCCGGGAACCAAAGGTTCCTCCGGGGTCACCGCCTTCCTCGTGGACGGGACTACCCCTGGTATCTCGTTCGGTGCACGCGATCGCAAGATGGGACAGAAGGGATCGCAGACCTGCGATGTGATCTTCCAGGATGTGCGTGTGCATGAATCGTCGATCATCGGCGGGCCTGAATTCGAAAACAAAGGGTTTCGGACAGCGATGAAGGTCCTTGATCGCGGCCGCTTACACATATCAGCTATATGCGTCGGGGCCGCCGAGCGGCTGATCAAGGAAAGCCTCGCTTACGCCCTGGAGCGTAAGCAGTTCGGTGAACCCCTAGCCGAAAAGCAGCTTATTCAGGCCATGCTGGCTGACAGCAAGGCCGAGGCTTTTGCCGCACGATGCATGATCGAGGAAACCGCTCGTCGGCGCGACGCGGGCCAGGACGTGTCAACCGACGCGGCGTGCTGCAAGATGTTCGCCAGCGAGATGGTCGGCCGGGTCGCGGATCGCGCAGTCCAGATTCATGGCGGCGCGGGCTATATGTCTGAATACCCGGTGGAGCGGTTCTACCGCGATGTGCGCCTGTTCCGTATCTACGAAGGCACCACCCAAATTCAACAACTGATAATCGCCCGAAACATGATCAAGGAAGCCGCCTTCTGATCGGAGCAACTTCCTCACCGGAGAAACTTATGGACCTCAACTTCCTGTCTTGTCCGCGCATTATTTGCAAAGCGGGATCGCTGTCCCAAGTCGGTGACCTCGTCTGCGAGCTGGGAGGCAGCCGAGTCCTGCTCGTCACCGATCCTGGCATTGTGGCTTGTGGATTTTCCGAACAGGCCATGTCCAGCCTCGGTGCGGCAGGCATCGCGGTCGAGATTTTTGACCGCGTAGCAGCAGATCCGCCCATGGCAATCGTCTCGGAAGCTGTTGGATTCGCCAAATCGTTCGGAGCCGACGCAATTATCGGCCTAGGTGGAGGAAGCTCCCTCGATACGGCCAAGGTGGTCGCGCTGGCAGCGGCGAGCGGCCAGACTATCGACGGCATGATTGGTGTCGGCAAAGCAATCGGCCAAAGGCTTCCACTCATCCAGATTCCCACAACCGCCGGCACTGGCTCGGAAGTGACGTCGGTTTCCGTCTTGACCAGTGCCAAACAGGAAAAGCTGGCTGTTTACGCGCCGCAACTGCTTCCAGACATTGCGCTGCTGGACGCAGCGCTTACACTCGGCATGCCTCGCAAGATCACGGCAGCGACCGCACTCGATGCCATGGTCCACGCCATCGAGGCTTCGACGAGCAGGACTCGCAAGAATTTGATTTCCGACGGTCTGGCAGACAAGGCCCTTTCGCTCCTGGGGCAAAACTTGCCGCGCGTCCTCGACACCCCATCGGATCTAGCCGCACGCGAAGCAATGTTGCTGGGCGCAACCCTTGCAGGCATGGCATTCATCAACGCCAGCGTGGGTTCGATCCATGCACTATCGTACCCGCTGGGAAGCCATTTTCACGTGCCGCATGGACATGGCAATGCTCTGGTTGCTGCACCAGTGATGCGCTTCAATCTGGTAGTCGCAGAAGCTGAATACGCGCATCTTGCCAAGGTATTCTTGCCGAATCGGACCTTTGCAAGCAACGCGGAGGCTGCCAATAGTCTCATTTCGGCAATGGAGGAAATGTTCGCAGCGAGCGGTCTGGAAACGCGGCTATCGCAGCTGGGCATTTCTGCCGATGCCGTTCCGGCGATGGCGCGCGAAGTCACCACGGGACTTACTCGCCTGATAGCCAACAATCCTTGCGACATGTCTTATGATGATGTCGTGTCACTATACGAAAACGTGCTATGACCTCGGGTCCCCTCACAGGAATCCGTGTCGTTGACCTCAGCCGTGTTCTCGGCGGACCATACTGCACGCAAGTTCTCGCCGACTACGGCGCCGACATCATCAAGATCGAACCACCTCAAGGAGACGAGACGCGAGGATGGGGCCCTCCATTCAAGGATGGTCTCAGCGCCTATTTTTCGGGCGCAAATCGCAACAAGCGATCGATCGGCATCGACGTTGGCAAGCCCGAAGGACGCACGGTCGTGCTCAAGCTGCTGGAGAGCGCGGATGTGCTGGTCCACAACTTCAAGAGCGGGACTTTGGAAAAATGGGGGCTGGGCTACGATCAAGTGCTTCAAGCGCTGTTCCCGAAGCTTGTCCTTTGTCATGTGACGGGCTTCGGCGCTGACGGTCCCCTGGGCGGACATCCGGGTTATGACGCGGTGGTCCAAGCAATGACCGGATTGATGAGCATCAACGGCGACCCCGGAAACGGGCCGGTCCGTATGGGCACTCCGGTGGTTGATATCGGGACCGGCCTTATTGCCTGCAATGCAATCCTTGCCGCATTGATCGAGCGCGGCAGATCGGGGCTTGGCCAGAAAATCGAGGTTCCGCTCTACGACTGTGCGATCAGCATGCTGCATCCTCAGGCCGCCAACGCCCTGATGTCAGGCAAAATTCCGGTAGCAACGGGCAACGGACATCCGAACATCGTGCCTTATGACATGTTTGAGACGCGCACCGGAAAGATCTATCTTGCCGTTGGCAACAATGGCCAGTTCGCCAAACTTTGTGCAGTTTTGAAACGCCCGGATATTGCCGTGGACGCCCGCTTCGTCGATAATGCCGCAAGAATCGCGCATCGCAGGGAACTTGGCGAGTTGCTGACGCAATGCCTTGCCGAGCTTGAGGCCGAAACTCTCGAACATATGCTGCTGAATGCCGGCGTGCCGACAGGCGTTGTGCGCAACGTGAGCGAGGCGCTGGCGCATCCCCATACCATTCACCGAAACATGGTGGTGAAGATGGGCAATTACAGCGGCACGGGAATTCCGGCACTGTTCGGCCGGACGCCCGGGTCTATCCGCAGTGCACCGCCAAGCTTCGGGCAGGACAGCCGGTGCATTCTGCTTGAATCTGGGTACAGCGAAGCTCAAATTGCACAGATGGAAGAGCAAGCCATAGTGTTTGGTGCAGGAGAGAACGAAACTGGCCAGGTTTGAAATGGCCGATCTCGACTGAGATTTTTCCAATCACCATGCGCTCTGGGTTGGGGGGTGAGCCATGAATGATCTAATTCCGCCAGAAGATATCACGAAATGGATTCCTGGACGCAAAACGATCGACAGCACTGCACAAGGCTGGCGCGGATTAACATTAATGGGTTATCGTTACGCTGGCCTCGAAGTCGAGATTCCGCCGATGCGGGATTATATGATCGTGGTCTATCAAGACGCCGATACCAGCATGCGCCGTCGTTGCAATGGCCCTTGGCAAACCGAGAAACTTCGGCCGGGCTCCATTTCCCTGCTCACACGGGGTGAACAATCGACGTGGCAATGGGACGATGCGATCAACGTCAGGCATATCTATCTTGGCCATAGTGCGATCAGCGAAACCGCTGCCCAAATATTTGACCGGGACCTCGCGAGCATCGATATTGCAGACCGTGTTTGTACGACGGATAATATGATCCAATTCTGTCTAAATATGCTTGAACAGGAATACAGTGGTTTTGGAGTAGGCGAGTGCCTCTTCATTGATGCATTACGAACGCAACTTGCAGTCCACCTGATCAGAAACTATGCTGATATTGCAATAAAGGAAACTCATATTGGTACTTTAGGATCAAATTTGCGGAAGGTGGTTTCAGAGTACATCGAGGAATCGCTAGGCGATCGAATTCATCTCGAGGATTTGGCATCGATCGCGGGATTAAGCCCGTTTCATTTTTCCCGAAGGTTCAAGCTCGAATTCGGCGTGACACCACATGCATTCGTAATTCAACGAAAAATTAAGAAAGCAAAGGCATTGCTTCTCAAACGGGATCTGCCTTTGAAAGCGATTGCGGCTGATTGCGGTTTCTCCGATCAAAGCCATATGAACAGAACATTCAGAAAGGTGTTAGGCATTACACCAGCGGAATATCGCCGATCTGCCTAGCACTACTTTGGCAGAAATGTGATTTTGGGGATTCCCCTGACGTCGAATGCGTGATTCATGGAGAGCCAGCTTTGACGGAGGCTGGCGATGGGCGAGAACTGGCAGGCAGACTTGGAGCGGTGGCTTGGAGCGGTGGCTTGGCCCGTATTTGGAGGGGCTGGGGAACAAGACAGGACGTCGGATGTGTCCGGCCTATATCGCCGGCCTGATTGGGCCGGGTGATCGCAAGAGCATTCAGCCCATGGCGGCCCGGTCGGACGCGGTCGCTTATGACCGGCTGCATCATTTCATCGGTGCCGGCCTGTGGGACAGCGCCCCGCTGGAAGCGACCTTGTGGAGCCAGGCGGACGAACTGGTTGGCGGTGACGACGCTTGGCTGATCATCGACGACACCGCCCTGCCGAAGAAGGGCAAGGCGTCAGTGGGTGTCGCACCCCAATACGCCACGGCGCTGGGCAAGAACGCGAACTGCCAGACGCTGGTGTCAGTGACGTTGGCCTCCGGCGAAGTTCCACTCATGCTGAGCTTGCGTTTGTTCCTACCGGAAAGCTGGACGAGCGATGTTGGGCGGATGGACAAGGCCGGCGGGCTCTGTTGCAAACATGGGGCACGGCCGCGCGGCGTCACCCAGTTGGGGGATTAGGCAGCATTGGCGAAATGCTTATTGAGCATAATCATGGTTTCGGTCAGGGCCGAGGGTCCAATTCCGAATGCTCTTTCAACCAGGCGCACCTCCCCCATGATACCTGGCTGCAGGCACCATGCCTGGGCCTGTCCTTTGCGTAGGGCGCGCATGACCTCGAAGCCCTTGATCGTGGCGTAGGCCGTTGGCATCGACTTGAAGCCACGTACCGGCTTGATCAGCATCTTCAGCTTGCCGTGGTCGGCCTCGAGCACGTTGTTCAGATATTTCACCTGCCGGTGCTCGGTTTCCGCCGCCAGTTTGCCTTCGCGTTTCAGCTCAGCGATTGCTGCGCCGTAGCTGGGCCCAAGTTGAACAGTGCCTTCATAGAACGGATTTTATATCAATAGGATACGCGAGTGTGCGCGGGTGTTACCACTACATTTTGCGGCTGATGTGTGGGACGCGCGAACGCGCGGCGGAGCTTACGTTGCGGTCTGCTCAGCAATGTTGGCTGGGAGTGCGATGCCGACAGCCTTGAAGACGTTGCCCACGTCACCTGTGACGTGCGTGCGTGTGGTAATGGCCTTGCCATCCTTTTCGATGGTGGCCTGCTGGAGACGATCGAGATCGTTGAGAAGCGGCTGCCATTCGGGCTGGAAGCCCTTGTCCTGGCATAGCCGGGTCAGTTCCTTGGCGAGCGTCAGGGCAAGGAACGAGACGAAGACATGGCCGCGGATCGCGGCATCGGACTGATGGAAGATCGGCCGGGTATCGAAGCTGGCCTTGGCCACGCGGAACAGGGCTTCGACCTGTAGCAAGTCTCGATAGCGGATGACGGCCTGAAGCGGGGTGATCCGGGCATTGGTGCGCAGGACACTGATGCCGTCGAAGCGGGCCTCGTCGGCGAGTTTGCCCAGATCGATTTCGAAGCTCTTGCCGCTGGCTTTGAGATAACGCCGATAGGCCGAGTTACCGACCAGCGCCTTGTCGCCCTTCTTGAGCTGGGCCTGGAGCCCGTCGATGATGGCCTGACGGTCCGCCTTGTCCTTCTTGGCTTCGGCCTCGTTCAGCGTGACGATGTAACGCTGGGTGTCCTTGCCGCTGCCGACACGGACCTCCTTGACCCACAGCTGGGTCTCGCCTGCCTGCCGCTCGAGCACGAGCGGAACCATCGGAGCAGTGTCGTTCAACACGACATCGCGGATGACGCTGCTTGATCGCTCGCGGGCGCCGAGGATGTATTCCATGCCCAGCTCTTCGAGTGCGGCAATAGTGTCGGCGCTGATCATGCCGCGATCGGCCACGACGCAGGACCGGGTAATCCCGAAGCGCGTACGCAGGCGCGTGACGATGGGCAGGAGGACTTTCACATCGGCCGTATTGCCCGGCACCATCTCGGTGCAGATCGGCCGCCCCTGGGCATCGATCACCACGGCCAGGATCATCTGCGCAAGCTCGGGCCGGTGATCCTTGGAATGACCACGCCGCCCCAGCGTGTCACCGCCTGCGCCGTAGAACGATAGTGAGGTGGTATCCATGAACACGAGGCTCAGATCCGTGAACAGGTCCCGGCGCCTGTCGAACAGCTTCTCCTCGATCACGTCCTTCACGCATCGGGGTGCCAACGCGCCTTCAGCCTTCTCCTCGATCTCCTCGCCCAGCCAGGCCATGGCACGGTAGAAGTGATGGAGCGCCAGATCCTCAACTCCGTCGATGGCATAGCTCTTCATCCAGTCGGTGCACGCCCGGTCCGAGCCTGACACGAACAGCCGGTGCAACATGGCAACGAAAACCGCGCGTTCGACATCAAAGCCAAATCCACGCCCTGCCGCCACCTCGGCCAGCACGGCATCGACACCAAGCCGCTGCCACAACCGGCCAAACAGCAAGGGGCCGCCGATGCGGTGGGCGGTTATCTTGCCATCATCGATGTCGGAAAGGATGATGCTGCGTTCGGCGTGCCGGGCAATCGAAGCTGCCAGCCTGTCCAGTTCGCCACTGGCGGCAAGAGCATCCTTGCGGCCCAGCGCCTTGATGGTGCGCTGACGAACGACCTTACCCTCGCGCACGCTTTCGACGAGATAGAGGTAGCGGTGGCCCCGGGCGACTCGTTCGACAACAAACATGCATGTGTTGTTATCGCCGACCTGCACAATACTCCACAGAAACACCACGTTCAGCGCAAATGTTGTTACTACACCCAATCTCCGCGCCAAATCCACATCACGCAAATTCAATCACTTACGAAGCAATGTTCGACACCTGTTCCAACGTCACTGTCCAACTTGGGCTGGGTGCCTTGTCGGTATTGAGTTTGGCCGGCTTTTCCCAGTCCTTCAGGCCACGAAGAGCTTTGCCCAGAAAGCGCTTCGCCGCTTTGGCGCTGCGTGTCGATGACAGATAGAAATCAATCGTGTCGCCCCGTTTGTCGACCGCCCGGTACAGGTAGGTCCATTTGCCCCGCACCTTTACGTAGGTCTCATCCAGACGCCAGCTCGGATCAAAGCCGCGCCGCCAGAACCAGCGGAGACGCTTCTCCATCTCCGGCGCGTAGCGCTGCACCCAGCGATAGATCGTCGTATGATCGACATCGATCCCACGCTCGGACAGCATTTCCTCGAGATCACGGTAGCTGATGCCGTATCGACAATACCAGCGCACCGCCCATAGGATGACCTCGCCGGTAAAATGCCGTCCTTTGAAATCGTTCATCGCAACTGACCTTGACAGTACATGAGCCCAATCTTGGAAACCGTGTCAGAGTTTGCAACAGAGCCCTCAAGCGCATGGCCGAGGCTGAACAGGAACAGCAGCAGCGCACCTTCGGCCCATGCGCCCAGCGCAGCGGCGCCGGCCGCAGCGACCAACATCAGCGTGTCGATCTCGAACTTCTTCATCCGGAGGTTGTCGATCGCCTCGCGCAGCGTGAAGAATCCGCCGAAGAAATAGGCTGCGATATAGCAGGCGGTCGGCAGCCATTCGGGCGCGCCAGCGACCAGCCTCTCGATCGCGTAGCCGATCCCCAGCAGCGCGCCACAGGCGAGCGCGAAGATCAGCTCGGTATTGGGGCCGAGAAATTCGGCGTGGCTATGGTCGTGGCCATCGCCGGGGCCGTGCTTCTCTTCGCCCGCGCCGTGGCCCCCGGGGCCGTGGTCGTGGCCGGCATGTTCATCGGCAGCGACCCGCTTGCCCACCCTCACCTTCAGCTTGCGAAGCGCAGCGCGCACCTCCTCTTCGGTGGTTTCGCGGCGATCATATTCGACCCGGACAGACCCGCTGGTGCTGGCGCTTGCCTGGACCACGCCGGGCAAGGCGCACAGCGCATCGCTGACCGTGCGCGCCCGACGTTCGTGGTTGATCCCCGTCACCTGCCAGATCGCATGGCCGTAGCGCTCGGTGATTTCGGCACCTGCGGCGCGCACCATTTCGCGCAACCGTGGCAGCGGCAGCTTGGCGGCATCGAAATGGATGCACAGCGCCGCTGGCGTGTTGCCGTCGAGACAGATCACATGCGCCCGCTCGACACCTTCGCGCTTTGACAGGGTTGATACGAGACGGTCCAGGCAGGCATCGGCCGCGTCAGGAAGGTCCGGCAACAACACTGGAATGTCGAGTTCGAGCTTGTCGTTCATGACGACCTCCTTTCGCTTTTCTTGGTTTCGGCGCGCGCGTCGCGCAGGATTTCGACACCGCCCTTGATGGCGATGATGGCGGTGGCGAAGCCGACCAGCAGGTCCGGCCAATTGGTACCCAACCACAGCACCAGCACGCCGGCGATCAGGATGCCGCCGTTGGAAATGAAGTCGTTGAAGCTGAAGGTGGTTGCGGCCCGGAGATTGACGTCCGGATCCTTGAGGCGCTGGAGCAGCCGCAGGCAGAGGTAATTCACGACGCCGGCGATCGCGGACATGACCATCATGGTAGGTCCGATGGGCTCGCTGCCCTGCACGTAGCGCCGTCCGACATCGATCAAGATGCCGCCCGCGAAGATCAGCAGCATGACGCCCGAAGCGACCGCGGCGCGTGTCTTCCATGTCTGGCCCCGGGTGAGCGCCACAAGGCTCAGCGCATACACAGCCGTATCGGACAGGTTGTCGACGCCGTTGGCGATCAGCGCGCTCGAGTCCGCGAAGAAGCCGGAAACGAAGAAGCCCGCAGCGATCGCCGCGTTCAGCAGCAGGACGATCCACAGTGTGCGGCGCTCCTGCCCGCCATTGTTGTCGTTGCCCGGGATCATCCCATCATCTCCTCAAGTGTCAGCAGGGCCAGGAAGCCGACGAAAAACATCGAGCTGATGAGCGGGGTGTCGGGTTTCTCGTGCGCCTCGACCAGCAACTCCTCCGTGACGAGGTAGAGCAGCGCCATCAGCCCGAAGCTGAGGAAGCCGGCGATCATCACCGGCGACAGCGCGGCGACCGGCACGGCAGCGAGCGCGCCGATCGGCAGCAGCAGGGCCAATGCCGAGACGATCACGATGATGCGCAAGCGCGAGCGATAGGTTTCCGCCAGCTCGTCGGTCAGCGTCAGTCCCAGAAATAACACTTCCAGAGTGAGCGCGATCGTCAGCAGGAGACCTGCCTTCTCGCCCGCCACGAAAGCGAGGCCGAGCACCAGGCCGTCGACCAGAATGTCGATGCCGATCGCGGCGAGTAGCGCCATCGGCCCCTTGAAGCGGGCCTCAAGAGCCTTGAGCCCCAGCATGGTCGCGACGCCCGCCGCCCCGCCGATCAACGTCGCGCTGGGCGATGCCTCATGCTTGACCTGCGGCAGGATTTCGGTCGCTGCCGCCGCGAACACGACGCCGGCAGCGAGATGCTGTAGGCCCGCCACGAGGCCAGGTTTCAACTTGGTGCGGCTCGCGACAATCGCGCCGAGCACGACCGCCAGCACAGGCGCAAGCGTATAGAGCAGTGCCTGCATTTCCTAGGACTCCTCCGGGGTTCGGTGGCAGACGCGGATCTTCCCGCGTCGCGTGAACGCGATCGATCCGCCCGCCACGACAGCCCGCGAATGGTCGCCGCGAAACTCGTCACCGGTTCGCTGCGCGCGCAGGATCTCGGTCCTGCCCTTCGGCAGCCAGGTGACGGCCATTTTCAAGCCGTCATCGATGAAGTCGACATCGGCGCGTGTGCCGTCGTCGCAGTACATGATGCGCTGCGCGATTAGTTTCGACGGCTCTGTTGCAAAAATCGTGAAGCTTGAGCATGCTTGGCGGAGATTGGACGGACGGAACGATGACGGATTTCAAGTGGCGCCATTTCCAGGGTGATGTGATCCTGTGGGCGGTGCGCTGGTATTGTCGCTATCCGATCAGCTATCGCGACCTTGAGGAAATGCTGGCGGAACGCGGCATTTCGGTCGACCATACGACGATCTATCGCTGGGTCCAGTGCTACGCCCCGGAGATGGAGAAGCGGCTGCGCTGGTTCTGGCGGCGTGGCTTTGATCCGAGCTGGCGCCTGGATGAAACCTACGTCAAGGTGCGGGGCAAGTGGACCTACCTGTACCGGGCAGTCGACAAGCGGGGCGACACGATCGATTTCTACCTGTCGCCGACCCGCAGCGCCAAGGCAGCGAAGCGGTTCCTGGGCAAGGCCCTGCGAGGCCTGAAGCACTGGGAAAAGCCTGCCACGCTCAATACCGACAAAGCGCCGAGCTATGGTGCAGCGATCACCGAATTGAAGCGCGAAGGAAAGCTGGACCGGGAGACGGCCCACCGGCAGGTGAAGTATCTCAATAACGTGATCGAGGCCGATCACGGAAAGCTCAAGATACTGATCAAGCCGGTGCGCGGTTTCAAATCGATCCCCACGGCCTATGCCACGATCAAGGGATTCGAAGTCATGCGAGCCCTGCGCAAAGGACAGGCTCGCCCCTGGTGCCTGCAGCCCGGCATCAGGGGCGAGGTGCGCCTTGTGGAGAGAGCTTTTGGCATTGGGCCCTCGGCGCTGACGGAGGCCATGGGCATGCTCAACCACCATTTCGCAGCAGCCGCCTGATCGGCGCAGAGCGACAGCCTACCTCTGACTGCCGCCAATCTTTGCAACAGAGCCATTTTATCGATCATGGCGAATGCGACCGGTGGGCACCGCCGTCGACACGCGATTATATCGTCAGCCGCGGTCGAGAAATCATTGAAGCAGGCCTCGGCCAGCCAATACGCATGGCCGACATGTGTCGTGAACTGCGTATCAGTCAGCGGACGCTGGAATACAGCTTTCAGGACGTACTTGGCGTATCGCCCGCCAGCTATATCAATATGCGCCGACTCAACGCCGTACGTCGCGATATCATCGCCCATGGCGATGCCCGCTATGTCAAAAGCTGCGCCCTTCGCTGGGGCTTCACGCATCTCGGCCGGTTCGCACAGAGCTATCGGACGGCATTTGGCGAGATGCCGTCCGATACGCGCTATCGTTCGGCGGCATCCTCTCGGGGAGGCATCGCCGCGTGAAAGCCGCCGGTCAAACGATCCTGATCGGCATATCGGAGCGGTCGAGCTGGTCGCCGTCCTGGAGCAGGGTGATCGGGTCCACCATCTGGCCGTCAACCTCGATCCAGCCCATATAATTCTTGCCGGCCGACCAGCCTAGCAGGCGCTGGATCTGCTTGGGGTAGGATTTCACGACGTCGCTCGAAAGCGAAAGATACATGTTTTCCTCCTGGCGCAGATTGGCGGCATCGAGGGTCATCGACAGCCCGGTGCGCGCTTCATCCGATCGGTTTTCACCACCGGCATGATAGACCGATCCCACAAAGATCATTGCCGATCCCGCCTTCATCACCGTTGGAACCGCTTCCCAACGTTCCGGCTTGCGCTCATCGTCCCAACGATGGCTGCCGGGGATGACAAGAGTTCCGCCATTTTCGGCCGTGAAATCCGACAGCGCCACCATGATCTGGCATCGCGCCTCGCGTTCATAAAGCGGGTGCCGCCACATGAAGACCAGGTCGTCGCGATGAAGCGGTTGTGCCTTTTGACCTGGCTCGATCTGGATCGCTTGCGTCGCGCCGACCCTCAGCCCTGGCGTGATGCTCACCCGATCCTCGCCAACCCACATATGGACCGGTTGTTCGATGATGGCTTCAGCAGCGCCAATATATAGCGGGTGCAGTGCGACAGCGGCCATATGGCGCGAATGCGCAAAGAGGCGGCCCAGACGGCGTGTGCGGACGCCAGCGATGCCATCGTCGGTTCCCACCGGGGTTGCGGCGAGGCGCGGATAGAGATCGGCACGCAGGCCTTCCAGCGTATCGGCGCTGAGAAAATCTTCGATGATGACGCCGCCGTCACGCTCGATGATTGCAACCACCTCGGCGACAGTCGCCTCGTTTGAAATTGTCGTGACCATGGCATCGCTCATGGGAATCTCCGAATGGCTGTAATGTGGACTAATGAGGAACGGGCCTGCCATGTGCGCGCGCTGCTGTCAACGGCGGAGCAAAAGTCGGCCGGCTCTGTTGCAAAGATTGGCGGCAGTCAGAGGTAGGCTGTCGCTCTGCGCCGATCAGGCGGCTGCTGCGAAATGGTGGTTGAGCATGCCCATGGCCTCCGTCAGCGCCGAGGGCCCAATGCCAAAAGCTCTCTCCACAAGGCGCACCTCGCCCCTGATGCCGGGCTGCAGGCACCAGGGGCGAGCCTGTCCTTTGCGCAGGGCTCGCATGACTTCGAATCCCTTGATCGTGGCATAGGCCGTGGGGATCGATTTGAAACCGCGCACCGGCTTGATCAGTATCTTGAGCTTTCCGTGATCGGCCTCGATCACGTTATTGAGATACTTCACCTGCCGGTGGGCCGTCTCCCGGTCCAGCTTTCCTTCGCGCTTCAATTCGGTGATCGCTGCACCATAGCTCGGCGCTTTGTCGGTATTGAGCGTGGCAGGCTTTTCCCAGTGCTTCAGGCCTCGCAGGGCCTTGCCCAGGAACCGCTTCGCTGCCTTGGCGCTGCGGGTCGGCGACAGGTAGAAATCGATCGTGTCGCCCCGCTTGTCGACTGCCCGGTACAGGTAGGTCCACTTGCCCCGCACCTTGACGTAGGTTTCATCCAGGCGCCAGCTCGGATCAAAGCCACGCCGCCAGAACCAGCGCAGCCGCTTCTCCATCTCCGGGGCGTAGCACTGGACCCAGCGATAGATCGTCGTATGGTCGACCGAAATGCCGCGTTCCGCCAGCATTTCCTCAAGGTCGCGATAGCTGATCGGATAGCGACAATAGGTCGTGTCCCACGGGGTGGTGTAGGAACCGTCGATCCGCAGTAGGATCAGGTTCGGGTCAGGCAGCCAGAGCTGGCAGGCTGACAATGGGGTTATGGCTCACCGAGCCGAGGGTTTCCAGCGTCATGTAACGGCGTGACACCGCCCACTCATCATTCTGTTCCAGCATGAGTGCTCCGACGAGGCGGACGACGGCGGCGTCATTCGGAAAGATGCCGATGACATCGGCCCTTCGCTTGATCTCCTTGTTCACCCTTTCCAGCGGGTTGGTCGACGCGATCTGCGCCCAGTGCTCCTTCGGGAAGGTCATGTAGGCAAGCACGTCCTCGCGCGATCCGGCCATCATGTCGGCCAGCTTCGGGAACTTCTCGCGCAGGGCATCGGCGACCTGTTCCCATTGCTGGTGAGCCGCTTCAGCCGTTTCCTGCGCAAAGATCGTCTTGATCATGGCGATGACTGCCGGTCGCTGCTTAGGCGCGGCATGTGCCAGCGCATTGCGCATCCAGTGGACCCGGCAGCGTTGCTGGCTCGCGGCGAACACCTTGCTGGCGGCGGCGCGCAACCCCTTGTGGTCGTCCGCGATGACCAGCTTTACCCCGCGAAGTCCCCGGTCGGCGAGCGAGCGCAGGAAGGCTTTCCAGAAGGGTTCCGCTTCTGAAGGGCCGGTGGCAACGCCCAGAACCTCGCGCCGACCATCGGTGTTGACGCCGACGGCGATTATCGCCGCCGTCGAGACGATCCGCCCGCCCTCGCGGACCTTGAGGTAGGTGGCGTCGATCCACAGGTAGGGCCACTCGCCCTCGATCGGCCGCTGCAGGAAGGCGTTCACCCGTTCGTCGATCTCGGCCACCAGACGGCTCACCTGGCTCTTCGAGACGCCGCTGGCGCCCATCGCCTTGACCAGATCGTCGACCGAGCGAGTCGAGACACCGTGGACGTAGGCTTCCTGGATCACCGCCGCCAACGCCTTCTCAGCCGTGCGGCGTGGCTCAAGGAAGCTCGGGAAGTAACTGCCCTTCCTGAGCTTGGGGATCGCCAGCTCGATCCGGCCGGCCCGAGTGTCCCAGCCCCGTTCGCGATAGCCGTTGCGGTGGTTGAGCCGCGCCGGGCTGCGACTGCCCGCAGCCGCACCCGTTCTGGCCTCAATCTCCAGATCCATCATGCGCTCGGCGGCAAATGCCAGCATATCGCGCACCAAATCGCTGTCTGCCCCTTGCTCAATCAGCTCAACAAGGGCCATTCTGTCGTCGGTCATCGTCTTCTTCTCCAGGTTCGAGTTCGCATCCGAACCCTACCAGAAGATCGACGGTGGCCACCCTCTCAGAGAAACCTTCCTACACCACCCCGTGGGACACGACCCGACAATACCAGCGCACCGCCCACAGGATCACATCACCCTGGAAATGGCGCCACTTGAAATCCGTCATCGTTCCGTCCGTCCAATCTCCGCCAAGCATGCTCAAGCTTCACGATTTTTGCAACAGAGCCTACAGCACTGCGATCGCCAGTATGCTCGGAAATCCGAGGAAGTACGCGAGCTGGAAGTGCAGCCACACGCGCGGCAGCCAAAGGATCCACCCCACTGCAGACTTCTGCGGGGGCCGTAGCACGCCCGTTCGAATGTCATAGCACGTCTTGAGCGCAGCACAGGCCGAGCAGATCGCGGCGAGCACCGCGACAGCGCCGTAGAGCTTCTGCCAAGCCAAAATGGTCTCGGGCACCATTGCGCGCTCAAGCTTGGAGAGTCTGGTGGTTCTGCATGACCCGCTCCTGGTGCGAGAGCAGCAGATCATATGCCCGGCGCGCGGCCTCGTGAATAATCGCTGGCCGCAGGTCGACCTCGATCGAGCCGCGCCGGCAGGTCATGACCTCGAGATAGAAGCTCTTGAGGCTCTCTGTTGCGAGGAATACCGCCTGATTGGCGTAGGCATCCGGATCATGGAGCAGAGCCACGCTGATCTTGGCGCGCACGTGATCCATCCCGAGTTCGTTAAAAATTCGGTCGCGCAGGCCTTCTGGAAGCGGATTGGTCTGTTTGAGGATCTTGTGCAGCCTGGGCCGGGACATCCCCATCCGGTCCGCGAGATGCGCGGGCGGGATGCCCTGCCGGGCGAGCTCAGCGTTGATCAGCTGTTTGTATTGGTCTTGTTCCCCAGGCGCCGGGCTCGGATTGGCAAAGATAAAGACCGGTTCCGTCTCGGGATCAGTGCTCGGCTTGAAGACCGTCTCAGGCGTCAAGTTCCTGTGAGGCATATTCCATCCCTCCCGAGGCAAAACGTCTATGGGATGGCATAACCTGTCAAGAGTCTTAAGAAGCGCGTAATACTGCTCCGGAGCTCTACCTAGATGAGATTATGGTGCTCCGCGAGATAGACGGCGAGCGGGACAAGGAGCTTATCCACGCCCTGTTTCTCTCCGATGTTCTTTACCTTGTCGCGCAGCGCATCGTAGTCAGCCGACCACTTCGGAGTGACCTCCAGCCACACCGCGATATCGCCATCGACCGCGAATTCGCTGAGGAACAGGTCCAGGTCATCCTTGGAAATCCCGTGGGATTTAAGGCGTTCGCAGGCCCTCTGGACCGTCATTCGCATCGTCTGGAAGCGCCCGGTACGCTTGGAATAGGCGCACATCACCTCGGCCAGCAGGTCGAAGCACTGCTGGCTCAGGTGGATCCGGACATTGCGGTTGCCTGTAGCCATAGGCGGGTGATCCAGGACATCTGACGCGGCGCATAATGGGCCGAAATTGTAAATTTAGCGAATCCGGTCCGGGCGGGGCGAGTCGCCATGCTCGTTTCCTGCAGCGGGAACCGCAATTCCGCTTGGGGCAAAAACGTTTCCCGCAAAGGAAAATGCAGTTCCCGCAAAGGGGATTCCGTTTCCCCGAAAGGGAAACAAACCTCGTCCGAAATTGACGTTTCGGGAAATCTTCCGATTCGCAAGGGCACCTCAACCACCTGTTAATTGCTAGCAGCAGCGCTCCTCTGTTCATTCTGAAGGCCGTGAATGACGCGGCTTTTGGAAAAAGGACGAGAGATGAAACGCATCACACAAGGGAAGGGGCAGATCCTGCTCCAGGGCGCGGCGGTCGTCGCAGTCGCGGCCGTCTTCGGCAGCGAGGTCGCGATGGCCGGCGCGGACGCCACCTTCAACACGGCGCTCACCGCCTTCACCGGCTTCCTCGAAGGTTCGGGCGGTAAGATCATCACCGTGCTGAGCCTGGCCGGCGGCATCGTCGGCCTCGCCTCGGGCCGCTTCAGCCTGGCGCAGGTCGCCATTCCGGTGGGTGTCGGTGTGGGCGCCGGAACCGGCGTGCCGATCGTCACCGCCGCGGTCACCGCAACGATCTGACCCAAGCGGTCCCCCTCCGGCCTCGCTCCCGAAACGAGGACTGGCCGGACAAACTGGAGGGCGGTGTCGTCTCATGAATCGCTACACGGTTCCCGCGCATCTCGATGATCCCGAGCTCATCGGCTTTTGGACGCTCGATGAATTTCTCGCGATGATCCTGCCCTTCGCGTGGGGGATCCTGTCTCAACATATTCTGATTGGGATTTCAGCAAGCGTGCTGGCCTGGTGGGGATTGCGCAAGTTGAAGGCGGGACGTGCCGTCTCGTGGATCATTCATTCGGCCTACTGGTACCTGCCCGGTGCCTTCATGGGCCTCAAGGCGACGCCGCCCTCCCATCTTCGACTGATGGCGGGCTGACATGGACCTCTCGATTTCCCACGGCCAGGCGCAGCGGCTCCTGAAACAGCGCAACCTCCTGGCGATCACGGCAACCGGACTGTTCGGCCTCAGCGTACTGCTGACGCTCACCGCAGCGCACCGCGACCGCGAGGTCGTGCTGCAGCCGGTGCTGGCAAAGCCGCTGACGCTGTCCTCCAGCCACGTCGACAAGGACTATCTCGAGCTCGTGACGCGCGACGCGGCGCTCCTCACGCTCAACCGCTCGCCGTCGAACCTCCAGTACTGGATGGATTCGATCCTCGCCATCACGGATCCCAGGACCCACGGCCGGATGAAGGCCGAGCTCATGAAGATCTTCAATGAGCAGAACGGCTCGAGCGTATCGCAATATTTCACGATTCAAGCGCTGAGCGTCGACCCCGATGCCCTGACCAGCGAGGTCAATGGCGTGCTCCATACCGTCGTCGGCTCCAAGGAAGTGACCGCCGAGGCGCGGACCTTCCGCTTCGTATGGAGCTACTCGGGCGTCAGCCTCAAGCTCGCCGGGTTCGGACGCGTCACCAAGGACGGCGCGGGTGGCGCCACGGGAACGGAGCCCGGCAAAACGAGCAACGAGAGTGATGGAGGAGAGGGGTGATGGCCCAGCTTGGATGGGGCGCGATCGGCGTGGGGGCAGTGCTTGCCGGCAGGCCCTACGCGATCACCGGACGGCCGGTGGGCGCGGCGCTCATCTGCCTTGGCGCACTATGCCTCGCTGCGCCCGCCGTGGCCGACCAGAGCATCCCCGCAGCCGACAACGGCACGGTCGCCTGCGTGGCCTCGGCCAAGGACCTCACCCGCATCAGCCTGGCCGGCGATCAGTTTGCCTCGGTCTCGAAGATCAGCACCGGCAACCCGGCCGAGGACTTCAAGATCGTCAACGAGCCGGTGCGCGGCGACATCTACCTCTCGGTCCCCGACGGCTTTGTGAAGCCCAACCTCTCGTTCTTCGGCACCACCCGCAAGGGCTACGTCTACAAGTTCGTCTGCCAGGTGCGCGGAAACGACGCAGAACAGGTTTTCGTCACCAATACTGCGATCAAGGCCGAAGCGGCACGCGACTGGGAAGTGCGAAGTTCGCCCGAGGACAGCGCGGTGCGTCTCGCCCAAGCAATGTACCGCAGCGAGACCATCGAGGGCTTCGAGGTGCGCCAGGACGTGCTCGAGCCGGTCACAGTGGGCAAGCTCGAGGTCCAGCAGGTCGGTGAATACCGCGGCGCGGACCTCAAGGGCGTGGTCCTGCGCGTCCGCAACACCGGCCGCGACGCGTTGCCGCTCGACGAGAACATGCTCGCCGCCAAGGGCGCGGTCGCCTTCATGACCCCGGTCAGCGAACTCGCGCCGGGCCAGGCCGCCGCCGTCTACCTCATCCAGTCGAATGGAGGCCGCTGATGGATTGGAAGAACCCCTTCCGCAAAGGGCCCAAGGCGCTCGACGGACCCGCCGGCGACACGGAAGGCAGCGATGCTTCGCCGCTCGGCGATGCGATTCAGGCCAACGAGGCGGTCAAGAAGAAGCAGATGCTGCTGCTCGGCGCGGGCGGTCTCGCCGCACTGCTGATCGGCTCGACCTACATCTTCTCAGGCGAAGGCAAGAGCAGCGATGCACATGTCAAACAGGAAGTCGGCGAGGTCTCAGTCGACGAGATGGTCAACAAGAACATGGCCGAGAAGGAGTGGCGCGCCCAGTCCGAGGCCCAGATGATGGCGATGGACAACAACATGCGCGCGCTCGCCGCCCGCGCGCAGCGCGCCGACCAGCTCGAGGCGCAAATGGCGCAAAGCCAGGCACAAGCAGCGGGAGTCTCACCGGACACCGAGCGGGTGCTTTCAGCCTATCAGAGCGAGAACGAGCAATTGAAAGCCGCGCTCGCGGCGGCGCGCCAGCCGCCGGTGATGGGACAGCCAATTGTCGGACCCGGCGCAACCCCGATCGGGCCCAACGCCATGTATGGCCGCACCAGCCCGCCGAGCTACCAAAGTGCGCAGGCCACTCCTGCAGGGCAGGCTGCGGCGGCTGCTGCGGGGCTCCCGAGCGGACGGGGCAGCGAGGTCAGCCTCGTCTCGTTTGGCGAAGGCGCGAGCGGGACCGGCAGCCCGGTGCCGAAGGGCAACACGGTCTATACCGACAGTGCCAACTACCTGCCGCCGAACTCGATCGCGGTCGCCAAGGTCATTGTCGGGGTCGATGCCGCCGCCGGCGTGCAGAGCCAGACCGACCCGCTTCCCGTGGTGCTGCGCATCACCGGGCCGGCGCGGTCGGTCTATGATAATGGGCGCCTCCTCACCACCAACATCGCCGGGTGCCTGGTCAATGGCGCGGCGCGCGGCGACCTCTCTTCCGAGAAGGTCTACGTCAAGCTGCAGCGGATGACCTGCCCGCAGCCAAACGGCCGCTACGCGGTCTCGGACGTGAAGGGTTTCATCGCGTTTGGCGGCAAGACCGGGGTGAGGGGGCGCGTCGTCAGCCGCGAAGGCTCGCTGATCGGCCAAGCGTTCCTCGCGGGGCTCGCCGGCGGGTTCGGGCGCGGGTTCTCGGCCAACACCAATTCGATCCTTCAGGGCACCAACGTCAATGTGAACGGTCAGCGTCAGAAACTAGGTGCCGGAGAGATCCTCCAGGGCGGGCTCGGCGAGGGCGTCGCGACCTCGGCCGACACTGTGTCCAAATACCTGATCGAGCGGGCCGAACAGTATCAGCCCGTGATCGAGATGCCGACCGGGATCGATGTCGAAATCGTGTTCCTCGAGGGCGTGTTCATAAACGGATGAGGTGGGTGCCATGAAGCTGAAGTCACTGAATTGGGGGCCGATAGCCCTTCGCAAATTGGCGATGCCGCTCGCGGCGATCGCGCTTGGCAGCGGGGGCTCGCTAGTCTGGGCGAACGCCAATGCCAATGCGCCAAACGCCCCGTCGGAAGCCGATCTTGCGGTGACCGCGGCGCTCAAGGAGCGCTTGCCGCGCACGCAAGTTGCCCACGTCAATTGCCAGGTCGTTGACGGGGTCTGCGAGGTCACGGCCGGATCGCAGCTGTTCTACGTCGACAGGACCGCGCGCTATCTTCTGATCGGGCGGGTCTATGACATGCAGACCCGTCAGGACCTGACCGCCGTGCGGCTGCTCGAGGTCAACCCCGACCTCCTGGTTGGCGGGGCTGCGGGCAGCCGGCAGGAAGCCCAGGAAGTCGAGACCCCGCGTCGGGGCGTGAATACGCCCTCGGCGAGCGGTGCCCCCCGGATGATGTCGCTCGCCGCACTGCCCGAGGCGGGCGGCATTGTCTGGGGAGCAAGCTCGGGGCCGACCGTCACCGTCTTCAGCGACTTTCGCTGCGGCTATTGCCGGGCGCTTTCGGGGGTTCTCGAGACCATGAATGTGCGGGTGATCGAGCGGCCGATCTCGGTGCTCGGCAGCCGTGACCTTGCCAACCAGGTGTTCTGCGCGCGCGACCGGCGCAAGGCGGTCAAGGCCGCCTATGCCGGTGCCCCAATTACCGATACGCGGGCCTGCGACACCTCGCCGCTCGATGCCAATGAGCGTTTCGCCCGCGAGCAGGGTCTGGCCGGCACGCCGGTCATCGTGCGCTCGGACGGGGCAGTGATCGAAGGCTTCCGCCCGCGCGAGGTCCTCGAGCAGTGGCTGAAGGGCGCTCGCTCGTGACCGCGCTGACGCCGGGGCAGCTTGCCGGTCTGGGCCGCGCAGTGACACGAAGGTCGCGCGGGCAGGTCTCGCTGCCGCCAGTCGCGATCGAACGGGCCGAGGCTATAGCGCTGTGGCACGAGGTCGCCGCGAGCTTCGCCAATGCCGAGGGCCGGCTTCTTGCCGCGCGGGATCTCGAGCGCTTACGCCGCCGGTCCTGGCAGGTTTCGCACGGGTACGCGGCGCTTGGCGAAGCCAGCCTCAGCTTGGAGGCGGGCCTTGCCTTCTGGCGCCTTGCCTTGCGCCTCGGGAAACTGGCCGAGCAGCGCAAGGCAGGCGGCCTCGCGCGAGCGGCATCGGTCGCTGCGCTCGGTCTCGCCGCAACCCAGCTTGCGGCCTGCACCAGCCTGTTCGGCGGCAACATCAAGGGCAGCTTCGCCTGCAGCGCGCCGAACGGCACCTGCGCGCCCTCGACGGTCATTGACGACCAGGCCCTGTCAGTTATCCAGAACGCCCGGCCGATGACCCCCGCTGGCCCCTATATGCGCTCGCCCACCGCTGCGCGGCCAACAACTGCGGCCTACGTTCCGACCGGAACCGGCCGCATCACGCCGGCGCAAGGCGGCATGGCGCACCGAGAGCGCCGGGTGCTTCGCGTGGTGTTCCCATCGTTCGTCGATGGCGGCGGCAATCTCCATGAGCCGCGGATCGTGCATGCGGTGGTCGATGATGGGGCCTGGATGCAGCTCTCAGGCAGCGAACCCACGGCGATCGACCAGATCGAGGGCCGCACGGCGAGCCTGGCGAGCGCTACTTTCACCCCGCCATCGTCCTTGCCGGATGCAGCAACACTGCCGAGCGACCTGTCGCTCGCACCAGAGGTCAAGCCCGCACCTGCTGGGCCGCCAAGCCCCGAAGCCGTTGCGGCGGCGCGCGCCAAGGGCGCAGCGCTGAAGGCAGGGAGCGCGATCGACGCGATCCGCGCCGAGGTGCAAAGCCGCCTCGCGCAAACCGCAAAGGCCCCCGCTGCTGCGGCACAGATACCGGCTCCTGCAGCCAGAGCAGCGCAGGGCGCGGCTCCGGCCGATGCCCCCAAGCCTGCTGCCGCCGTGACGGGACCGGTCAACGGGCCCGCTGCTTTCCCAGCCAAGGTCGAGGAGTAGGGCCCATGGTTTCGCGCGGGTTCTGGGACCGGTTCCTCGACATGATGTTCGGCGAAAGCGCGCATCCCGAGGCGACACGCCCGGTGCTCGGCGCGCCGATGCTGTCGAACTGGCTGCCCTATCGAAGCTACGACAAGAAAAGCCGGATGTTCATCAACACGGAATCAGTCGGGTTTATCCTCGAACTCGCGCCGATGATGGGGGCGGACGAGCGCAGCGGCGAGATCCTGACCCAGTTCCTCTCCGACGCCGTGCCCTCGGGCTGCGAGATCCAGCTGATCCACTGGCAAAGTCCATCGGTCGGGCAACGCATCGCCGACTGGGTCATGCCACGCATCGTCGCCAAGGGCGTCTATGGCCGAGCGGCTACCCACCGCGCGCGCTGGCTGCGCCGGGCGGCATGGATGTCGATCTCGCGCGATGCGCCCTTCTACCTGCGCAATACCCGCGTGATCCTCTCGGTCGGCGCACGGCTCAGCGGCCCGATCGGCACCGACGCACTCGGCTCAGTCCGCGAAAGCCTGCACGGGACGCTCCAGGCGCTGTCAATCCCGGCGCGCGACGTCGGCCCGGTCGAACTGATCGCCTTCCTCGACGACTTCCTCTGCCCCGCGGTCGACAATGCCGACCGGCCCGAGCACTATTCCGAACTCGATCCGATCAATATCCAGTGCGTGCGCCGCGACCTCGAGACGCAGGTCACCCCCGATCGCATCGTGCTGCAGACCGAACGGTTCCGTGCCACCGGCGAAAGCCAGGACGGCGCGCCGGTGATCGGCGAGGTCGTCCCCGACAAGTTCGACTGGCGCTTCTTCTCGGTCCGCAACCTGCCCAAGCAATGGGCGCCCTGGGACGTCCAGAAGATCATCGGCGACGTCATCAACGACAAGCTGCGCTTCGGCTGCAACGTGATGACCGTGCTTGGCCTCGTCTTCCAGGACGAGGAGGCGGCGAGCTCGCGCGCAGGGCTCAAGGTCATGCGCACGACCAGCCTTGCCGACAGCCGCTCGGCCCGCTTCCTGCCCCAGCTCTCCGAGCAGCGCGACGAGTGGCAGTATGTGCAAGGACAGATGCGCCAGGGCCGCAAGCTCGCGCAAGTCTATTACGGCGTCGGCGCGCTCTCGCCGCTCGGCAAGGGCGACGTCAACGAGCGCATGGTGAAGTCGGTCTACAAGGCCTCTGGCTGGGACCTCATCGACGAGCGCTACCTCCAGGTGATGGGGCTGCTCGCTGCCATGCCGCTCTCGTTCCCCAACGGCCTGTCGGCGGATCTGAAGCGCATGAAGCGCTTCAAGACCATGCTGACGACGACGGCCGCCTCGATCGCGCCGCTGCAGGGCGAGCATACCGGCGGGCACATTCCGCACGTGCTGCTGATCGGGCGGCGCGGCCAGCCCTTCTTCTGGTCGCCGTTCCAGAACGCGGCCGGCAACCACAACGTCGCAGTGTTCGGCAAATCGGGCTCGGGCAAGTCGGTCTTCCTGCAGGACGTCTGCGCGGCGATGTCCGGCGCCGGTGCCAAGGTCATCGTGATCGACGACGGGCGCTCGTTCGAGCACATGGCCAAGGCCTTCGGCGGCGCCTTTGTCGAATTCAAGCTCTCCTCGGGCTTCTCATTGAACCCGTTCGACATGATCGATGGCGAGGCGCTGTCCTCGGACGAGGACGGCGAAGACTACGAGGTCGAATGCCTCGCCATGCTCAAGTCGATCGTCGGGCAGATGGCGCGCCAGCAGGACCGCCTGTCCGATACCGAGCGCGGCCTGATCGATTCCGCGGTGAGCAGCGTCTGGCGCGAAAAGCAGCGTGCCGGCACCATCGACGACGTTGCGGCGGCGCTCCGCGCGCTCCCATCGCCCTTTGCCGGCGATCTCGCCGATGCGATGTCGCCGTTCCTCAAGGGCGGCACATACGGTCGCTTTTTCGAGGGTTCCTGCTCGATCGACCTGTCAGCGGGCCTCACCGTGTTCGAGCTTTCGGACCTTTCTTCGAAGCCCGAGCTGCGCTCCGTCGCGCTCACCGCGCTCATGTTCCTGACCCTGCGGGTCATGCGCGATCTCGACCGTTCGGTGCCCAAGCTGACGATGATCGACGAGGCCTGGCAGCTGCTGGGCGGCGGGCAGATGGGCCAGGCAATCGAGACCTATGCGCGTACCTGCCGCAAATATGGCGGCTCGCTGATCACCGCGACCCAGTCCTTGAACGACTTCTACAAGTCCGAAGGCTCGCTCGCCGCGCTTGAGAACTCCGACTGGTCGATCGTCCTCCAGCAGAAGGAGGAGACGATCAATGATCTCGCCAAGCACCAGCGCTTCGAGATGGACCACTACACCGAGAGCCTGCTGCGCTCGCTGAAGCGCAATGGCACCGAGTATTCCGACGTCCTGATCAAGGGGCCCGAGACCCTCGCGGTCGGCCGGCTCGTGCTCGATCCCTATTCGGCGACGCTCTACTCTTCGAGCCCGCGGGTCTTCTCCGAGATCGAGGAGAGGGTGCGCGCCGGCCTGCCGCTCCCCGATGCGATCGAGCGGGTGGCCTTTCCCGACTTCGTGCCGCCGCAGCCGGGAGCCCCTGACTTTACGGACGGCGAACTTGCCGAGGCGGCGGAATGACCGCGCTCCTCGCCTCGCCCCGCCGACCCATGCGGCTCGCCGATGCCTGCTACCATGGCCTGCGCTTGGCCGGTTGGCTCGCGGTCACCCTGGCCTGCGTCGCCGCGCTGTGGCTGTTGTTCTTCGCTGCGCTCGGCAATTTCAGCTTTGTCGGGACCGTGCTCCAACTCGAGAATTTCGCCTCGCGCTATGTCGCCGCGAGCGCGGAGCGCCAGGACCGCTTCTCCCATTTTTTCTGGCTGACCAGCGCCGGGCTCTTCGTCGCGGTCGGCTTCTTTCGCCGCCACTCGCTGCTCACGCGCGATGCCGCGCCAACCTCAGATCCCAGGGAGAACCATCATGGCTAGAAGCCCCCGCATGTCCGCAAGCACGGGCGCCGGCCCGCTGTTCGAGGCCGAGGTGAGCACGGCCCGCCCCGCGCCCCGCGCCCGGATCGGACTCGTCCCCGTGGCCATGGTCGGCGCGCTGGTTGCCGCAGGGCTGTGGGGCGCCTGGGTCACCAAGAACGTACTCGGGGCAGGGGACCGGCCGGCCATCGCCAAGGTCCAGCTTTCAGGCATTGTCGGCGAATATGTCCAGGCTCAGGCTCGTTCGGCCACACCGCCCGAGCAGGTCACCACCGAGACCCGCGCGTTCATGGGCGAGGTCCAGAAGAACCTCGAGCGCCGCGGAGCCTCGGGCCAGATCGTGCTGGTGGGCGAGGCCGTGCTCGCCGGCAATGTCCCCGACATCACCGCCGAGGTCCGCCGCGAAGTCTATGCCAAGGTCAAGATGCCGCAGCCTGCAGCAGCGTCGGCCGGCGATGTCATGGGCGCGATGCGCGCGGCGATGAACGGGCAGGGGGCCCCGCAAGCAGCCGCCCTGATGCCGGGCGCTGCCTTTGGAGGACAGGGCAGTGCTCTCGCCAACTGAGCCTCTCACTCAGCGCTTCTCGCACGGTCGGCGCTGGCTGGTGATCGGCGCGCTTGCCGCGACGCTGGCGGCCAGCTCCTCGCTGGCGAGCTGGCGCGACGATCACGCGATCCTCATCAACACCACCCAATCGCTCCCCAATTGGGCCTTCTGGATCGACAAGCACCGCGCGCCCATGCGCGGGGATTTCGTGGTGTTTGCCCCGCCGCAGACCCCGCTCATCACCGTGCATTTCGGGAAGATCTCGCCGCCCTTTGCCAAGCGCGTCTACGGCATGCCGGGCGACGTGGTCACCCGCGAGAACGACGTGGTGCGGATCAACGGCGCCGAGGTCGCACGGCTAAAGCCGGTGAGTTCGCGCGGCGAGAGGCTGGAGCCGGGCCCCACGGGCCGCATCCCCGAGCACTGCTACTATGTCGGGACCGAGCACAAGGACGGGCTCGATAGCCGCTACGCCGACATCGGCTTCGTTTGTGCAGGGCGGATCATCGGCACCGGGGACGCGGTGCTGTGAGCCGGTTGGCCCTTCTGTCCGCCACGGGCGGTGCCGCGCTGCTGATAGGCTGGCCGCTGATCTCGGCGGTGAGGGCCGCCGACTATGGGCAAATGGGCCAGACTTTCCCGATCATCGAGGCCGATCTGCTCACGACGATCGAGACCAGGCTCAGGACGCTGGAAGCAAACGGTGGGATCGAGCGGCTGCAGCGCGAGATGCAGGAGCAAGCCGTGGCGAGCGTGCGGCGGCCCAAGCGGGTCGATGGCATGACCCCGGCGACTACCAGGCGCGAGTGGCTGTTCGATCCCTCGATCGTGACCGAGGACGATATCGTCGACGCCAAGGGCAATCTAATCGCCGCGCGCGGCACCCGGGTCAATCCGCTCGACATGGTCCAGCTGCGCCAGGCGCTGGTGTTCGTCGACGGTGACAATGCGGCTGAGCTGCAATGGGCGCTGCGGACCTGGAGCGACACGGCGGCCAAGATCATCTTCGTTTCCGGCTCGCCCTTCGATGCGATGAAGCCGTGGCAGCGCCGCTTTTACTTCGACCAGGGCGGCATGCTGACGAGCAAGTTCGGGATCCGCCACACCCCTGCGGTGGTGAGCGCAGCCGGCTCGAGCCTCAAGATCAGCGAGGTACCGTTGCCGCACCAACCGGCGACGCCAAGCGGCAAGACATCATGACCCACCCGCTCATCACCTTCCTCAAGACCCCGATGGCGGCCCCAGAGACGCGAACGTTGCGGTGCATGCGCAGGCTCTGGATGGCGCTGTGCTGGTCGCTCGCGCTTGCCGTGCTGCTGCTCCCGCTGCTGAAGGTAATGCTGGGGCCGTGGGCTGGGCTTCCCGCACTGCTGCTCTTGGCTGCGGCGATGCTCCACGGTCTCGTCTATTCCCGCGCCAAGGCACGCGCGGACGATGCCTTTGGGCGGGAGGCGCGGCCATGATGCGCGTACCCGCGAGATTCATGGCGCTGCTCGGCGCGCTCGCGCTTGCCTTTGCCGGAACCAGTCCGGCCCGGGCCGACACCGTCACCTGCCACGGCAAGTTCATCAATCCGATCACCGATGTGTGCTGGTCGTGTCTGTTCCCGCTCTCGATCGGCGGGCTCTCGATCTGGAAGGGCTCGCGCCCCGATCCGAAGAACCCGTCGTTTCCCTTGTGCGCCTGCGGCTCGCCGATCCCGCGCATCGGCATCTCGGTGGGCTTCTGGGAGCCGGTGCGCCTCGTCGATGTCACCAACAAGGCGTGGTGCTTTCCCAACCTCGGCGGAATCCGGCTCAACCCCGGGTTCGACATCGGGCACGGCCACGTCCAGGGGCGCAGCCAGATCGGCGGCAAGACCCAGAATTCGTCGCAGTGGCAGTCGCACTACTACGTCTATCCTCTGCTCTACTGGATGGAGATCCTGACCGATTTCCTCTGCTTCGAGCAGACCACCTTCGACGTCGCCTATGTGACCGAGATCGATCCGCTGTGGCAGGATTCCGCGCTGACCTCGATCATCAACCCCGAGGTCGCGCTCTTTGCCAACGGAATCGCCACCGCGGCCTGCGCGGCTGACTGCGTCGCGGCGACCGCGAAGCTGCCTATCGACCAGATGTTCTGGTGCGCAGGCTGCAACGGCGGAATGTATCCCTTGAACGGCCACGTCTCGGCCCACGTCACCCCGATCCAGGCCTCGCGGCTCGTCGCCGAGCGCATGCTCTACAAGATGCACCGCGAGGCGCTGGCCTGGGGCACGATGGGATCCAAGGCGCTGTGCCACAAGTACCTGATGCCGGTGATGCGCAAGCAGCAATACCGGCTGCAGATGACCAATCCGATCTCGATGGTGAAGGGCCGCTACGCCTGCGCGCCGGTGGGCGCTGCCACCATCATTCCCCAGACCGGCAAAGGCTACCCCGTCAAGGGCGAGGACTTTGGCTACCTCGTCTGGCGCAAGCGCAACTGCTGCATGCTGTGAGAACGCCCATGACCTTCGCGCGGCTCCCGCCCAAATCCCGCCTCTTCGGACTTGCCGGTTTCCTCGCCCTGACCGCGGTCTCGGCCGCGCTTGCCCAAACCATCGACGGCCTCGACCTGAAAGCCGTGAAAGCGCGCGGCACCGAAGCGACGAGCGATGCCCAGACCCTGGTCGATGCCGTCGCCGGCAAGGGCGAGGCGCACCGCGGCGAAGCCGAGCAGCTACGCGAGGAAGGCCTTGCCGCGGTCGGCCGCATCGATCCGGCCGATCTTCCCAAGGGGCCGGGCGGCGCGGTCGATTTCGACGAACTCCTGAGCGGGGCGGCCGCCAATAGCAAAACCCCGATGGGCGAAGGGCCGATGTTCATCGTCTTTGCCAGCCTGTCGATGCCCGAAGCATCGCTTACCCGCCTGATCGCCGAGACCACGAGGGCCGGCGGGGTCGTGGTGTTCCGCGGCTTTCCGGACGGGAGCACCAAGGCCTTTGCTGATGGGCTCAAGCGGGTGGTGACCAACGAGGGCGAGGAAGCTCACATCGCCATCGACCCGCGCCTGTTCCGCGCCTTCAAGGTCAGCGCCGCCCCGACCTTCGTTGCCGCGGGCCGCGAATACGAGCTCTGCGACGGGCTCGACTGCACCAGCGCGACCCCCGATCACGACCGCATCACCGGCAATGTCACGGTCGAGTACGCCCTCGAGACCTTCGCCGGCGGGCGCGGTCCCGGGTCCGGCGTTGCGCGCGTCGCGCTCGCCCAACTGGCCAAGGGCCAGTGAGATGGGTGGCCGCCGCTTCACCAACCAACGGCGAACAGCAGCCTTCCTGGCTCTGGCGCTGCTCGCGCCGGGCTCAGCGAGCGCGCAGGTGTACATTCCGCCGCCCGACGACCTCATCGAGCCGCAGCCTGCATTGCCGCCCGCGACCGACCCCGGCGTGCCTTCTCCAGCCCCGCCGCCACCTTCCGCGCCGGCCACCATGACCTGGGACGAGGCGAAGGCGCAGGCGCGAGAGCTCGGATCGAGCGTTCGCGGCGCCAACCAGGGGATCACCGATGCCCCGGGCGCGGCCGGGCAGATTCCGGGCTACCAGGCCAACTATCCCGGGCTCACCCAGTATTATGACAACCCCGGCAACATGTATGCCGATGGGGCGGCGGCAGGCTACAACAACGATGCCTACCGCACCGCCAATTCCACGACGCGGCCGACCGTCGATGTGAAGCGCAGCGACCTCGCGCGCGCCAACACAGTGACCGAGGACCCCAACGCGTACTTGACTGGCATGAGCGCCGACGGCTCGACCGGAAACTGCGTGCCGCTGCCCCCTGGTTCCGGCGGAACGAACATGGCCGAGTGGACCTGCAACGTCGGTTCAACCGTCGTCGAACAGCCCAAGACCTGCACCCGCAGTCTCTCGGTCTCGGCGTGGAACGAGACGCTCTACCAGTACCTCTGCGTCATCGCCCCTGGCTTTTCGGGCTGCGCCGCGCTCGAGGGGAGCAGCCTCTGCCGCAAGACCGGGACTTACCCGGTGCCGCAGTACAATCTCACCGTCGACTATTACGACTGCGACGCGGCTGTCACCGATCCCAACGTCTATCTCATGGGCACGGTGGCCAAGCCGCCACCGGCCAATGCCTTCCAGGTCGTCAGCAACGTCTACCGCTGCAACAACGAAGGGATCACTGACGCGCTGACCTTCGATCCGGTGACCGGCTTCCCGCTGCAATATGTGACGGGGCTCCAGCAATGCGGCTCACTCGCAACCGAGCCCAGCTGCACCCGGACGACGGCCAGCGCCGCAGGTCTGGCCGAGCGGCAGCTGTGCAAGACCTGGGACTTTGTCGGCGATCCCTTCGGCGGCGGGGGCTATCTGTACTGCACCGAGCCGGCGGCTCCCGAAGACGTCTATGCCTGCAGTGCCAATGTCGCCGGGATTGTGCCCGAAAGCTCGGTCTCAATGTGGTTCACCGAAACCTGGACCGACAATGCCTGTTCTCTCGATCTTGGCACCTGCACGCTCGCCAGCGAGACCTGCACCGCGCCGGGCGAAACCCGGCTGATCGACGGCGTGCCGGTAACCCGGCCGTGCTGGGAGAGCACAAAGACCTATCAATGCCAAACCGTGATTGGCGGCGGCAACGACTGCGGCAAGCTCGATGCGACCCCCGGCTGCACATTCGACCACGAGACCTGTCTCGACGATCCGCCAAGCACCGATGGCTCCTGCAAGGTTGCCGAACGGGTCTACAAGTGCCCGATCCCGGGGAGCGAGACGCAGCCGGCACAGTACATCTGCGGCGGCGACGTCTACTGCGTAAACGGCGACTGCGAGCCCATCGTGCGCGAAGCCTCCGATGAATTCAAGGATGCGGTCGTGGCGCTGAACGCGCTCGGCCAGGCCAATGCCGAATTCGACGAAAGCACGCTCACCCTGTTCAAGGGCACCGCCGAAAGCTGCGCGCATAAGGTCTTCGGCCTCGCCAATTGCTGCTCGGGCAAGGGCGTGCCGCTCCTGACCCCGCTCTTGTGCAGCCCGTCCGAAGTCCTGCTCGACCAGAAGGACGATGCCGGGCTCTGCCACAAGATCGGGACCTACTGTTCGTCGAGCTTCCTCGGCATCTGCCTCACCAAGCGCGACGTCTATTGCTGCTTCCAATCGAAGATCAGCCGGATCCTTCAGGAGCAGGGGCGACCGCAGATCGGAAAAACCTGGGGTACGCCAAAAAAGCCCCTCTGCGATGGCTTCACCATCTTCGAGTTCCAGCAGCTCGACCTCTCGGTGATGGACTTCCGTGAGATCTACGCGGAGTTCGTCGATGCGGCGAAGCTCCCCGACGAGGCCGCCACCCTCATCGAGATCCAGGCAAAGATCGAGGCCTACTATGCCGCCCACAAGCCGTGACAATGCGTGCCTCCCATCGGGCCCGCGAGAGGGCAACGTCACCTATGGCGACTTTGGCGGCGCATTCGGGGTGCTTCGCGACATCTCGCTGCTCGAGTTCTGCCTCGGCAAGGCGCTTTCGCGCTGCTCGCCGCTCGGGCCGGGCGAACTGGCCGGAGAGCTGGCCCACTGGTTCGAATCGTCGGTCCGGGTCAGCGCGCTGCAAGCGCCGCTCAAGAGCCTGGCTGACCGGGGCTGGGCTGCGCTGGGCACCGAAGGCTGGAGCCTGCTCGACAGGGGGCATGGCGAGCTCAGCCACTTCGACCGCGCACTCACGCGAATGTTCGGCGTCGACAACCTGGTGGGCGAACTCGCGATGCTCATGAAATTGATCAAGGTCTTGGAGAGGAGCGGATCATGAACCACCGCCGCATTACCGCCCTGTGCCTGGGCGTCAGCCTGACGCTTACCGGCACTGCCCCGCTGCACGCTGCCAATGAGGACGGTGTCGAAGTCCGCCAGTCGGAAGACGCGCTTTATTGCAAGGAGCGCAAGCTCGGGACGTGGTTCTACTGCGAGAAGCCGAGGGAAGAGCCGCGCAAGGCTGCGACGGCCGCGCAGCCTCCCGCGCGCGAGCGACTTGCCGCGATCGGCACCCAGCTGGAGGAACTGAAGGCGCGCGCGATCCTCGAACCCAGTCCCGAGAACGTCACCGCCTATGTGCGCTTCCAGCGCGAACAGCTCGACCGCTCCTCGATGTTTGCCGACGTGTGGCAGCGCGCGCTGTGGCAGGATCCGGGCCTCGACTACACACTCCAGCGGCCGGTTTCGACGCTCGGCAAGCGGGCCTGGCTCGATGAACGCAAGACCGACCGCGACCGGGTCATGACTAATCTTTCGCAGCGCTATGGGGTTTTCTATTTCTTCTCGTCGAGTTGCGGCGCCTGCGACATCTTCTCGCCGATCCTGAAAGCGGTCAGCGACAAGTTCGGCCTTGCCGTCCTCGCGGTCTCGATGGACGGCGGCCCCTCGGCGACCTTCCCCGGCTACATGGTCGACAGCGGCCAGTACGAGAAGCTTGGGCTAGGGACCGAGCGGCAGGTGCCGGCGCTGGTTCTGTTCGATAGCGTCACCAAGCAGCCGATGCCGATCGGCTACGGCATCTTGAGCCAGGACGAGATCATGGACCGGGTATTCCAGCTGACACAGGTCCAGCCCGGGAGCGATTACTGATGCGCCCGCGGCTCAACCAGGTCTCGCGCCGTGCGCTTGGCACCGTGCTCGGCGCGGCCGTCCTGCTGGCTTCCCCATCCCCCGCGATGGCCGGGGTCGAGGGCGAGATGCAGAACTTCATGTCGGACATGGGTGCTCAGGCCAATGTCACGGGGCCCAGCGCCTACCAGGGCCAGTCGGCGGGCTACTACTCGGGCGGAGCTGTCTGGTCGCGCTTTCCGCAGAAAAACATCCAACCCTTCAATATCCAATTGCCCCACGCCCGCGCTGGCTGCGGCGGCATCGACCTCTTTGCCGGCTCGTTCTCGTTCATCAACACCGCCGAGCTCGTCGCCATGCTCAAGGCGACCGCCAACAATGCGCTTGGCTTCGCCTTCAAACTCGCGATCGACACGATCTCGCCCGAGATCGGCAAGGTCATGGATGAGCTTGCCCAGAAAGTTCAGCAGATGAACCAGATGAACATCTCGTCGTGCGAGACGGCGCAGGCGCTGGTCGGCGGGCTGTGGCCCAAGACCGACACCGCCTCGTCGGTGATCTGCGAGGCGATCGCCAACAGCCAGGGTGCGGTCGCCGACTGGGCCCGTGCGCGCCAGCAATGCAACAACGGCGGCCAGCGCGAGGCGCTCAAAGCTGCCAATTCCGACCCGGACATGAAGGAACAGGCCGGGATGCCCAACAATTACACCTGGGAGGCTCTCGGCAAGAAGTATGGCGGGTTCGACACCCAGTTCCGCGAGTTCCTGATGACGCTCGTCGGCACGGTGATCTACGATCCGCAAGGCTCGGGCGGAAAGCCGCGGGTGCAGTTCATCGGTCCGGCCGATCCGGCGCTGATCAGCGCCATGCTCGATGGCACTTCGCAGGCCCCGCACAAGTACTGGAGCTGCGGCGGAGACACCACCAAGTGCATGGCGCCCGCCGAGACCGACATGGTGATCGGTCCCAACGCGGCGATCAAGGCGCGGGTACGCACCCTGATCGAAAGCATGGCCTTGAAGGTGCGCGATCCCGGCGCTTCGCTGACCCCGGCCGAGGTCCAGTTGCTCGGTATGGCGAGCGTGCCGGTCTACAAGATCATCACGGTAAGCGCCGCGGCCGAGTTCGGCATCTCCGCGCAGGAGATCAACGACCTCTCCGAAATCGTCGCGGTCGATCTCGTCACCACCATGACCATGCGCTTCATCGACATGGCCGTGAACGCGCGCTCGGACTTCAACGGAGCGGACGCGGATAGCTTACGAGAATGGCGTGAAGGTCTGTACGAGACCCGGCGCAACTTCTTGGGACTCGCGGCGCATACCTCGCAGCGCTTCGACCAGACCTTCGCGCTGATCCAGCGCACGCAGATGCTGGAGAAGACCCTGCGCACGCAGCTCTCCCCGCAAATGTCGGCGGCGCTGCGCTTCTCGCGCACCCTCAATCAACAGGTCCAGTAGGCCCGCGAAGAAGGAAGGCATCTCTCATGCTCGAGGTCTTCACGGTTGGGGGCGGCGACTACCTCGTCAACACCTTCAATGCGATCGCCGCCTGGACCGGTTCGGGCGGGTTCAAGGCGCTGATCCGCGTCGTCATGGTGATGGGGCTGATCTACGCGCTGCTCGTCACCGCCATGGACCTCGACTGGCGGGCCTGGTTCCGGTGGTTCATCCAGTCGACGCTGATCTATCTCGTGCTGATGGTCCCGACCGTGACCGTGAAGGTCACCGACCGCGTCAATCCGGATCTCGCCCCCGCGACGATTGACAACGTACCGATCGGCCTTGCCGCGATGGCCTCGTTCACCAGCCAGGTCAGTGACTACCTGACCCGCACCGCCGAGACCGTCTTCGTCATGCCCGCAGCGCTCAATTACTCGAATGGCGGGTTCGTCTACGGCGCGCGGATGTGGGACAAGATTCGCGGCTTCGAGATCCGCGATCCGGTGTTCAAGGCGAATGTCGACGGCTATCTCAAGCAATGCGCCTATTATGACATCCTGCTCGGCACCAAGAGCTTGAAGCTGCTCAGCGAAGCGCCGGACCTCTGGGCCGAGCTCGGGGTCAATGCCGCGACCAACCGGGGGATGAAGTACCTCACCGACACCGGCGCTGGCACCGTCGACATCGAAGGCAAGACCTGTGCCGAGGCCTGGACGCTGATCAACAATCAGTGGGACGCGCAATTGGGCGCCTACGCGCTGCCCTTTGCCCACACCATGTATCCCAAGCTTACCGAGGCCGCCGCCGGGGCCAAGCTCGCCGCCGACGTGCCCGTGGTCTCGCAGCTCCTGACCGGGACGGCGATGACCCGGAACCAGTTCTTCAAGCAGAAGAGCATGGTCGATGCCTTCGAGGCGGCCCAGCTCGACTTCGGTAATGCCGACGCGGATTCCTTCGCGCTGCAGCGCGCGGACACCCAAACCCGCAATGCGATGACGACCGCGGCCGAGCAGGGCCTGATCTGGATCCCGGTGCTCGGCGTGGTGCTGACGGTGGTGTTCTACGCGCTGTTCCCCATCGTCTTTCCGCTGCTGCTCTTCCCGCGTACCGGGATCGCAACGCTCAAGGGCTATTTCTCGGGCTTCTTCTACCTCTCGGCCTGGGGACCGATCTACGTCCTCATCCACTCGTTCATCATGGACCGGCTTGCCAGCCAGACCAACGCGGTTGCTGCCGGCAGTGTGAACCTCGCAAACTGGGCGGGGATCGATGCGGTCAATCAGGACATCGCCACCATGGCGGGGTTCCTGATGATGTCGGTGCCGGTGCTGGCGCTGATGGTGATGCGCGGCACCATGTCGGTTGCGAACAACCTCGGCTCGATGCTCGCCCCGGTCCAGGCGGGCTCTGACGCGGCCGCGCTCGAACGGACCACCGGCAACTATGCCTATGGCGATGTCAGCTACGGCAATCTCAATGCCGACAACCGGCAGATGTCGCAGTGGAACACGGCGCCGAACCTGCTTGCAGGCAGCGCACACTCGGGATTCCGCGAAGCCGATGGCCGCATGTTCAACGAATATGGATCGGGCCACAGCGTGATCGACACCAATGCCGCGATCTCGCAGCTGCCGTTCAAACCGACCATGACGCGCGGGTACGCCTCGGACCTGCGCTCGCAGGGCCAGTGGTACATGAACGAGGCCGACAAGATCGAGAACGGCACCTCGACGAGCTGGACCAGTTCGAAGGGCAGGTTCGGCAGCGCTGTCACCGCGACCAGCGACGTATCGGGCTCGCGCCGCGAGAACGGCTCGCGGGCCTCGGACACGCACAATGTCGGGGGCAACGTGGTGGTCGAAGGTGCCTCGGGCAGTTCGACCCGCGAGGTCACCAATAACGACCTAATTTTGCGGGAGGGGAACAGCAGAAGCTCCGGCGACTTTGCAAGCCGCACATTCGGATCTTCCGCCAGCCTGACAGGATCCGGCACAATCGGAACACCTGGGAAGGATATCGCAGGAAGTGGAGCATCGGCCACTCTCCAAGGCTCCCTTTACGGACGCAAGGAGTGGGGAGACGACGCTCGTGCTGGATCGGAGCGGTCGGCAACGAACCAGACCACCCGTGGGACCGACAAGTCGGACGAGACCAGCAACCGCGTGGTTGTCAGCGGCTCGAGCGGCGATCTTCAGTCGTCGGGCACCTACAACCAGAGCTCGGACTACGCCGACCATTCTCGCTCGCGGACCAGCACCGATGGAACCGACTGGCGCACCTCGGAAGCCGAAGAACGACGGGCTGCCGCCGCACGCTACCGCGAGATCGGCAGCCGGATGATGTCGGAGGCAAGTTATGCCGAAAGCCATGGCTTCCAGATCTCGAGCGACATGTCGAACCTCATCCAGGATCGCTACGAGACGCTGCAACGCGAGCATCCTGAATGGCACTTGCCGGACCTGTCCAACCCGCGGCTCGAATACCGCGACGTCTCGCGCCGCGACCAGGCCATCGCCTATATCATGGACGACCTGATGGGCGATCTTCGGGCACACCGGATCAACGAACTCAGCGATGTCGCTGGGATTGCCGGGACAGGGGCACTGGGCTCTAACGGCGACCTCGGCATGCCGGGCACGCCGCACCTGCCGTCAGGGACGGTTGCCACTGCGCTTGTGCCGTCACCGCTCGAAGGGGGAACACTCATGGCAGTTCCTGATGGACCGGTCGACGGGGCAACCCTCGCCAAGGATCTTGGCATCAAGGTCAAACCCGGCGCGCGTCTCGGTCACATGGACGGCGCGCTGGTGCCGGCGATGGGGGTAGTCGCTGAAGAAGCGCGCTCCCTTGGCCTGCCCACCCCAGTGGTGACCTCGGGCAATGACAGCACCCAGCACAAGACCGGGTCGGCCCACTACGACGATCGCGCGCTCGATTTTCGCGGGAACAACATCTCGAACGAGCAGGGTGAGCAATGGGCAGCCAAGGTCCAGAGTCGTCTCGGAAGCGCCTATGCCGTCGACTTCGAGCGGTTCCCGGACGATCCTGCCAGGGATCACCTCCATGTTGCGAAGCGCCGGAGCTAGAGGTTCACCCGAAAATGTTGGACTGCCAAATGAAGATGGCCACGAACAGGGTCATCATGATGGCGAGGAACGGTCGCAAATGCGGGATACCTCTCGCATCCGCCTTAACGTAGCGGGGAAGTTGAATACCCGTGACAGGATCGCAGTCTGCGCCGCGACACGAGATCGGCATTCCATCGAGTCCGTAGCGATCATGGTCCATCGAGGGTCTCCTCGCCCTGACCATGATTACCCCGAACGGACTGTCTTTTCAATCATGTGCCAGGAACAATTGGAGCCCCCGCACCACGACTGCACCCTCTCTTCTTTCACAGCGCGTCAAGCGCTGGAGGTCAGGAAGCGCCGGCGGGATAGCTCTCGATCCGCGCTTCCCCGGCTCGCCGGATCTGGGATGCAGCTTCCTCGAAATGGAACGCCACCGCGTCGCGTGCCCGCAGCGTGTCGCCGGCCTTCATGTAGGCAACGAGGCGCTCGTGCTCGGTCAGTGAGCTGCGCGCTTCCTCAAGCTGGAAATAGTTCGCCCCTGCGATCCACACCGCAGGCGGGATCGCCTTGGAATAGGCGGCCAGTGCTGCCCGATTGCCGCTGATCCGCACCAGTTCA
Source organism: Novosphingobium sp. FW305-C-30-35 (assembly GCF_058783135.1). Classification (NCBI taxonomy): domain Bacteria; kingdom Pseudomonadati; phylum Pseudomonadota; class Alphaproteobacteria; order Sphingomonadales; family Sphingomonadaceae; genus Novosphingobium; species Novosphingobium sp. FW305-C-30-35. The sequence continues at coordinate 61,067 of NZ_JBYSYJ010000004.1, read as the reverse complement.
AGGTGCCACTGGTAGTCGATGTAGGCTCCGGCGAGGAGGTTACCCGGGTCGCGGTCATCCATGCCGCGCAGCACGCTGTTCAGCCGCTCGAGATGGGTGAAGTCTGCGCGGCCTGCATTACCTGCAACCTGCGCAGCGGCCATGGCCTGGATCGCACCGGCAAGATCGAGGTGCTCGACGATCCGCTCGATCGTCCAGTCGTTGATCGAGTAGCGGCCGTGATCGCGGGTAAGGAGGGCGAGGTCGACGAGTTCCCGCGCAAAATGCTCGGCGCTGTCAGGCGTCAGGGTGCTGAGCCCCGGGATATCCGATGGACTATCGAAACGGCGACGTTTGTGGGGCTCGCGAAGCACAGCAAAGAGGTTCTGCGCCGGACACGCAATTGTTAGTACACCGTCCAGTTTCGTCTGGGTTCCCAAGGCTTCGAACTACTCCCTCATCGCAAAAACGGGATAATCGGAAGCGGCAGGATTCGGAAATCAAATCGGTCCTGTGCTATGGAAGGGCAAATTATGCGGCGGGCAAGAACTCGCCCATGGGGGCTCGTCACTTGGCCAAGGCGCATTCTCTTGCCGAACTCATGTTCCTCGAAATCAGGTTCGGGGTGCTCTCGGCGCGCTATCTGCCGGGCCAGACCATTCCCAAGGGCGAACTGGGCGAACTTTACGAATGCCGTCCTGCTGGGGTCGCCGAAGTCCTCAACGCACTGGCCTTCGAAGGCTACCTGATGCGCCTGTCCCGCAGCGAGTTCGTGGTGCGCGCATGGGCAGCCGAAGAGGTCGAGGATCTTTTCGAGATGCGCGCCAACCTTGAGGGGCTTGCCGCTTCCCGGGCGGCGACGCGCGCCAGCGCGGCCGAGATCTCGCTGTTGGGGGCGCTCGCTGCCGAGGCTTGCGAGGCAGCGCCCGACAGCCCCGAAGACCTCGAGCGCGTCATTCACGAGAACCTGCGCTTCCATATCGAGGTCATGCGCATGTCGCGCATCCCGCAGGTCGCGGAGATGGCACGGATGGCGCTGCCTAACGCGCTTCACCGCCGGATCGCCTGGTCGCAGCGCGCCGAGGATGCCGAGCAGTCGTTCCGGATGCACCAGAAGATCGCGGCCGCCATCGCCGAGCGTTCGGCCTCGATGGCGCGCCTGTTGATGCGCGAAGACATCTACTCGGCGCGCGAGGCGGTGCTGGCCGCGATCGCAGCGATGGGATCGCATGAGGGCGAAGTAGCCGCCATCGTCCGCCTGGCGCCAACTCTGGAAATAGACGGGCGCTTCTACGGGCAAGGAACGCGCGAGGTCGGCGCGGACGGCCGGCTTGTCCCGTTCGGCGTTCCCGCGCGGAGCTTGGGACAGGGTTAGGTTTTCAGCGCGGCAGGAGGGTCGTCTGCAAACAATCGCGAGCGGTCTGCTTCGAGTTGCTGAAGCACCGTCATCATTAGATTGGCGGCCTGAAGCAGCCCAGCGGCATTCAGAACACCCAGAAAATCGTTGCCGTCGGAGACGATCAAGTCGAGCGTACTCCGATCGATCAGAAGTCGCTGCATACGCATCAAAGCCGCCCCCGAAGCCAAGAGAGCAAACGATTGTTGAATAAAGACATTCTGTCAATATTGCGGGAAGTTAAATCTGCCGAGATATCTCTATTTTGGAGCGAGTTAGGTAGGCGCCCTTAAAGGCTGATGCCGCAACTGCGATAGCACCGCGGATCGTCTCATTCACAATTGCAGAAAACTTGTCAGGCCGACGCGGTCCGGTGGGAGGTGGCCCGGACCGCGCCGACGTTCCGGTCAGGCGTAGATGGCCTGCTCGACGCAGTGAATGCAGTCGACCTGGCGCTCTTCGCTGGCGGAATGACGATGGGTGGGCGCCGTCTTCTCCGGGCAGTCCGAACAGAGGCCATTGGCGTCGTGCTGGGCACGAGCGGCCGCATCTTTGAGCGCTTGCTTGCGCGCCTCGAGCGCTTCGCGCAGGCGGGCGAAGGTTGCTCTGGTCAGTTCAGGGGTGGCCCGGCTCTCGACCTGGCTCTGGATCAAGGTTGCCGCCGCGGGCGCTCCGGGAGCGGGTTCGGCGGCGAGGGCAGGGGTGGCGGCCGCCGCAAACAGCGGGGCGAGCAGATAGGCATATCGTTTCATGCGTAGTCTCCTTGTTCAGAAAAAGCCGGTCCGGCGGCCGTATGAGAGGTCGCCGCGCGACGAGTCCCCGAGCGCTGACCGGCGCACGCTCAGGGTGACGCCCCGCCTTCCGCGGGCGCGGAAGTGGAGATCCTGGGGATCGATGTTGTTGCGTTCCGCCCAGTCCTGGGCGTCGCGCTCGCTGGGAAAGTCGCCGACTTCCTCGTGTTCATAGGCCATGATCGCTCTCCATCGTTTCGGACTGGGGTTCGGATGGGGGTGCGGTCGGCGCGAGGAACGCGACGGCCGCCGCGGCAAGGGCGACGGCGACCATCGCCAGGATGGCCAGGCCTCGCGCCGCAGGCTCGGGCAGAACAAAGGCGAGGACGGTCAACCAGACGAGCGTGGAATATGCGCGGTCGAACACCCGGGCGGCGGCAGCGGGGGCGAGGGCGGGCAGGGACCTCACAGGTCGAGACCCAGCGACTTTTCGGGCACGGGGAGTTGCCTCACCGGAGCTTCGGGTGCCGGCCCCAATACCGCGTCGAGCTTCGCCTTGAGCTCGGGGCTCATCTTGAGTTCCGGTACCTGGCGCGCATCGACCGGATTGTGGTGCCGGGGTTCGACCTGGACCTTGCCGGTCACCTCGAGCGCCGATGTCTTGTTCCCCGGCGTCCGGTCGAGCTGCTGTTTGAGGCCCTCGAGATTGTTGGTGACGACCATCATGTCGTCGGTCGCGCGGGTGTTGAGCACATTCTGCGTGCGCTGGGTCGCCAAATTGCGCTGCGACGAGGAAATAACCTCGATCGCCTCCGGTTTCGTCATGCCCTGCGCCATATGGGCATTGAGCGCATAGCCGAGGTCGAGCCGGCGCAGCATCGGATCGCCCGGCGCGAGCACCAGTTGCCGCTTGTCGGCAAGCTCGACCCGCACGGCTTCGGGCCGGGCCTCGAGCACTGTCGCGTAGGTCGACTTGGCGATATCGCGGGACCCATCCTTGTCGCGCCAGAACACGGTCTCGCCGTCATGGACCTTCAGCTGCTTCTGCTCGTAGAGCCCGATCCGGTCGAAGCGATGATCGGGGTCTAACCGGTCAGGGTCTATGACCTTGCGCCGCCCCCCGGCCTCGAGCACGACTTTGCCATCCTTGCGGATCTCGCGGACCTCGTACTCCCCGCGCTTCAGCCCCAGTTCGCGCACGTCCATCCGCGCGTCGAACACCTGGCCCAACCGGTAGGTCGAGGCAAAGCGCAGCTCCTCGCGCGTGGTGTTGGCGCTCTGCAGGGTGGTGAGCGTGAGACCCGGCCCGGTAAGTGCGCCCTCCTTGAGCAGCCCCGCCTGAACCCGGGCATTGATCTCGGCGCGGTCATCGCGCCCGGCCGTGAAGATCGCGGTCGCCTCGCGCTTGTCGGGACTAAGCGACAGCCACAGCTCGGCGGCGCGGGCGACGTGGTCGGGCCCGGCCTCGATCACCCGTCCGTGGGCGGCAAGTAGGTCGAGCGCGAGGCTGGCATGGCCTTCGTTCGAGAGCCCGGCGACGGCCAGCAGCAGGGGCGAGCTCTTCTGGCGGATGTTCTCGTCCATCCGCACGGTTGCTTGCCCCGCGGCCTGGCTGACGGCAAACATCTTGCCCTGTTCGATCGCCGACAATTGCTGGCGGTCTCCCATGAACGGCGCCTTGGCGAGATCGAGCTGCTCGGCGAGCGCGGTCAGCCGCAGCATGTCGCGCGAGGAGACCATCGAGCTTTCGTCGGTGATGATGACAGTGTTGGCGAGCGCCGCCCTGGCGGCCTCGAAGCGCTCGCCCGATCCCGCAGCCGCACCCCCGCCATAGGTGCTGAGGAACTTGGCGATCGTGTAGGCCTCGATCCCTGCCTCGCGCATCTGCTCGGCCGACATGCCCTGGCCGCCCCCGCCGCGCAGGTCGGCAACCATCTTGTTCTGGAAGGCAAGCCCGACGAGCTTGACGCCTTCATCACCCAGGACCTTGCCCAGCGCGCCGAGCAGCGTCGATTTGCCCGCACCCGCGACGCCCTGGACATTGAGAAAGCGATCGGCGCCCGAGAGGATCGCGACGCCTGCGGCCAATTGGCCTTCGTTGAGCTGCCAGGTATCGACCCCGGCACGCGCCTGACCGAGTTCACGCGCCGCGTCCTGCAGTCGCGCCATGGCCTGCTCGGGCGGCATGAACGCGCGGCCCTTTCCGGCCCCGGCATCGATCCGGTCCAGAATCTGTTGTTCCATGGCGAGCGCCGCCGGGGTCGTCACCAGATCGAAGTGGCCATCGAGCCGGTCAGTCTTGCCCGGGATCAGGTGGCCATCGCGGATGAGCTCGCCGATCCGCTCCACGACGGCACCGCCTTCGAGACCCTTGATCTGGAAACCCAAAGCAGCACTGAGGATCGCCTGCGGCGAGAACGCCGCCTCGCGCTCGGACAAGTGGCGGATGGCCGACGCCGCCGCGTGCTGCGCCTTGATCGTTCCCGCGGGAAGGAACAGAGCGGCCGCGCCGCTCACCGCCAGCGGGCTTGGCGTGCGCAGCGCAGCGCCGATCCAAGTCGAGACTTCACCGAGCGCTGCGGTTGCCGTTTCGCGGAAGGTCGGGCGCGCCTGCACCTCGGAACGCGCTCTGGCCTCGGCGATGAGCGCCTTGCCATCGAACCCCAGTACCGCAGAGCGATCCTGCCAAGTCTGGACGAGTGCCGCGCGGTCCTCGACCGTCAGTTTGGGATCGCGGGTGTTGACCGTCACCCGGTCCTGCCCCTGCGGCGATGCAATGCCGAGTTCCTCGACCTTGGTCAGGATGTCCTCGCGGCGCTGGCTGAACTCCTTGATGACCTCGCTCGGCACACCCTTGATCTCGAACGAGCCATGCTTGCCCGCCGCCTCGGTTTCGTAGCCGAGCTTCTGCAACTGGGCGCGGAAGGCGGCATGGTAGAACTGGCCGATCGTCGTGTTGTTTTTCCAGATCTCGCCGTTCCACAGCGCCTTCCAGGTGCCCTTGGGATCGCGGGTGAGGTTGGCGACGACGGCGTGGATGTGGCCCTGCGGATCGAGCGCGCGGCTCGTGTCGTGGGCGAACAGCGCATAGAGGAGAATGCCGGTCTTTTGCGGCTCGCCGCTGCGCGAGCGATCGTAATTGCGGCTCTCGGCAAATTGCTTTTCGACGAGCTGCGTCATGGTCGATTTGACGGCGGCGAGGTGCGCATCGAGGATCCGCGTGTCGCCGCCCACCAGCGCCAGGATTGAGGCGGACTTCGGCATCGAGAAGGTAAGGTCGAGACCCAGGCGCCGGCTCTCGACCTGACCCACCATCTCCCCGTCGGGCAAGCGCCCATTCAAGATCGCTTCGAACTGATCGCGTTCGACCTGACCCTCAAGTCCCAGTGCGCGCGCACCCTCGCCGCCCCAGACCCCGGCTTCCGCGTGTTCATCGGCCGTGTAGTAGTTGTCGTTCGCGAAATAGTCGGCTGCGCCGCTCGACGACCTGACGGAGGCGATGGAGTGCATGGGCTACAGCTCCGGTCCGTCATCGAGGTCGGGCCCATCCATTTCCGCGCCCCGGGACACATCTTTCCCCCGTCCGTCCGCGGCCTCGCGGTCGATCGCTTCGGCAAGCTCGCGCGCAGCCTGCGTGGCCCGCTGGGCGGGGAGCTTCAGGGCGGCGCTGCGAGGGGCTTTGGATGCGGTTTCGGGCTCGTTGGCGCGCGCAGCTGACGCGCTCTTCACGATCTCGGCGCTGGCGATCATCGATCGGCCAAGGCTGGATTGCGGCGCTGCCGTCGGCTCGGCTTGCGCGGCAGCGAAGTTCAATTCTTCCTGTCGGGGAGCGGGCTGCGGCTTTGCCGGTTCGTCGTCGATCGCGGGTGCAGGGGCGAGTTCAATTTCATCTTTGTTTTCGCGTCCGCCGGCTTCGGTTTCGGCGTCATCATCGGCATCGCGTGCGAACTCGATCGGCTCGACATGCGCGCGCAGGACATAGCCGTCGGCAACCTTGGGATAGTCCTTGTAGGTGAGCTTGATCCGGGCGGCATCGAAGCCTTCCGGGAACACCAGGAAGCCGCGCAGCGAGGGCAGTTTCATGATGTCATCGGGCAGCACCAGCGGCTGCACTTCGGAGCGTGGGGTGATCGTCGCCGCGTCGCGGATGTTGGAATAGCCGTAGCTGTAGGCCTCATCCATCATCCTGACTTCACGGTGGCCGATGTAGTCCGAGCAGTGCTCGGCGGTGTCGCGGTCGGCTGCGGCGAGGACGAGCTTGGTCCGCGCGAGCGAGGCGAGGTTCTGCGCGCCTTCCTTGCCGTAGGTCTCGGCCAGTTTGGCGAAGGAATGGATGCCGAGCACGAAGGCGCCGCCGAAGCCGCGCGCGGTCTGCAGGCCGTCCTCGATCGCCGGCAGGCGGTGCAGGGCATGGACCTCGTCGAAGAAGAACCAGGTGCGAAGATCGCGGGTGCGCGGCAGGCGCATCAGGGTGTGGACCGCAAGGTTCATCCACAGCGACAGCAGCGCCCGGTTGAGCACCAGTTCGTTGTGCGAGGAGGTGATGAACAGGATCGAGCCGGGCTTGTTCCCGGCCCGGATCCAGTCGGAGATCGAGAAGCGCTCCTTGCCTTCGGGAAGGAAGCGCAGTGCCTGTGCGTTGGTGTTGAAGACGGCGCGAATGGATTCCGCCATCTTGGCGGCTTCGGGCGCGGTCAGCGGGTCGGCGACAGTATGCTCGAGAAGTTTGTGAACCTCTTTGAGATCGGCCATCATCAGGCGGCTCGCGAGCGCCTGGTTGGTCGCCTCGCCAAGCTTGATCAGCTTGATGCAAGTCTCGACGAACAGCGTTCGCGCAGCCAGCATCCAGAACGGCTCGGCGCCTCCGCCATCGGCAGGCAGTAGAGCAGCGGCGATGCCGGTGAAATCGGCGTGGTTCGTCGCCTCAGCGAACACCGACCAGGATGGGCAGCGCTCGTCCATCGGGTTGAGGATGGTGTCGGTCTGCGGGTTGTAGAACGCCTCGACATAGGCCCCGGTGAGGTCGAACACGACGGCCCGATCGCGCCGCGCGCGCATCTGCGCAATGAGCGCGCGCATCTGGGTCGTCTTGCCCGTCCCGGTCGAGCCAATCATGATCGTGTGGGCCTGTTCGGTGCGCCAGGGGAAGGGCACCCCCGCGATCGAATAGACGTGATGGATGCCCGCCTCCTTGCGCGTCGCGAGGCTCATTTTCATGACCTCGTCGAAGCTCTTGCCGGGGAGGCGCTCGGCGATCTCTTCGCCGAGCATGTCGCGGTTATGAGCGTTGATGACATCGGCGAGTTCGGCGGCATCGACCAGCATGGCGCCGCGCTGGTGCCGCTCCTCGAGGATCGACTTTCCGCGCCGCTTGGAGAAGTCGACGAACCACACCGCGATCGGCACGGCGACGAAGAGCGAGATAAACAGCGAGCCCCAGATTGCCCGCATCAACTTGTTCCAGGCGACGACGACATCGGGGTGCGAGGCGACCATGCCAACAGGAGCCCGGACGACTTCGCCGGAAGGGAGGGTGAGGTTGAGAATCTTGGCGTGCGAGAACTCCATGAAGGTCCATCCAGCGGCGTAGATCCGCATCAGGATCATCTGGATCTCTTGGCTCTCGAGCAGCAGCGCGAGGACGATCGAAAGCGCGATGCAGAAGGTGAAGAACCACACCATCAGCGGCATCTTTGCGGAGGCGAACCACATCATGAATTCGTGGGTGATGAGTTGTGAGCCGCGGGTGAAATCGCCGGCATTGCGCGGCATGTTCCCGCGCGCGGAATGGTGCTGCAGCTTGCCCGGCCGCGCCCGGTCCGACCAGGTGTCAGGACGGCGCACAGAGCGCCTCCATCCGGCGTTCGGCTTCGGTGATCAGCGCGGTATGGGCATCGGGGTACTGGCGCTGCACGATGAGGTCAGCGACCAGGAACAGATACTCGGCCGAGAACTGCCGGCGGCGGTCCGCCTCGCTGGTGCCGGACATGACGCCCAGGAACTGCTCGAGCGCGATTCGCAAGAGGTTCGATCGGGAGACGTTTTGCGCGGTTGCGGCGGCCTGCGCCGCATCGGCCAGCGGCTGTGGAAGCCGGAGGGTAATCAGAACTGTTTCAGTCATCACCACGCCCTTCGAAAGGGCCTGGCGGAGATTGCGCGACAACAGTTTTAGGCCATCGGCGGGCCCTTGGCAAGAAAGCGGTTGGGGACCAAATGGCGTATTACATTGTAATACCGATGAAATCGCGGAATTCCGGGACTTTACCGGCAGGATACAGCAATGTAATACGATGTATTACCAAAGACCCACTCTGTACACACACGCATTTCCGCCATTTTCCGTACGGCCCTGCCGTGTAGGGTGTGCATTTCTTCCCCTCAATCCGATGCCTTGTGTCTGGTGGGTGGTTGCTGGTCTTTGATGCGCATAGAGTCGAGCCTTGACCGCTTGTCCGGGAGCCAATGAACGCCGCTGATTACAGCACGGGCAGCACGATTTATTTGCAGGACCGATGGCAAAGGGCTTGCCACTGACGGCGCAGCTTGGAATCCTCGCGCACGGGAGGTTTCAGCGCCAACCCACGAGGTATCATCATGGCCAGGAAAGGAAGTCTTGAAGCGGAACGACAGGCGATCGCAAAGGAGCGGAGTGCGCTGGAAGCGCGCGAAGCGAAGCTGCGGGATAGCGAGCAGGTTGCCATGGCCGAACTGCTGAGGAAGTCAGCACTCGGCAAGGCACCTTTCGAGCGGGTCGAAGCATTTTTCGCCGCGCTCGGAAAGCTCGGTCTGGAGGAAGCAGAAAGGCGCCTGCGGGCAAGCTGAAACCGGTCTCGGCAGAGACCAGCGCAGCCGGGGTTCCCAAAGTGCACTGCCTGCATCCGCAGGCAGTTGAGGGGGCCCCGGCTGTGCTTTATCTGGGCACGCAAAAAAGGGGGCCGGAGAGCCCCTTGTCGGTGCCCTCCGGCGCAGCGGTCGATGAACATTTCAGAACGGGCAATCCGCATCCCAGTCGGGATCCATGACGACGCTCATGAAGCTCGCGGCGCGGGCGATGTTCGCTTCGTCAAAGTCGTCGGCCATCATGCCCGGCACGGAATGGATGATCCGGTCGATAAGGTCCTGGGGCAGGGCGTTGTAGTCGCCCTCGTCGATGGCGCTGAAGGAACCGTCGTCGTTCTCGATCACGTGGCTGTCGAAGAAGCTGTGCTGGGCGCGGATAGTCGCGGCGCGGACCGCGGCGTCATAGCTGATGGGGTCGAAAGCCGGGATGTCGAGGGTCTTGGTAAGAGCGTTCATATGAGCCTCCTGTCAAAGGAATTGAAGAGGTCTCCTCCGGGATGGCCGAGCTTGGCCCGGGTCAGGAACGGGCCGCCCGCGGCCCGCCGCGCGAGCGGGGGTGGGGGAGCCGATTTTTTCGCCTTCTTCAGGCGTAAAAATTGGGGGAACCGCCCTTCTTGACGCGGGCCAATGGCGGCCATCATGCTTGGAATTCTGCGAGAGTGTTTAACCCTGTTGGGGAGCACCACTGGTGGCCTCAGGCACGGGTCTCGCCCGCCCGGTCGATGCGAAGCCTTCGCAGCGTTCTTGTTTGCCGCATCGCGGGTAGCGATGCTTAGGCGCCAGCAGGCCGGCAGACCATTACTGGCGGGGGCAAGAAGCGAGCGAGCCGGGCCATTAAAGTGTGTGTGCGGGTCGACACAAAAGAAGGGCATCCGGCGGTGAGGCCGGACACCCTTCATGCTTGATGCAATCGGAGCAGGCGCCGATCAGAACGGCGGGAGTTCATCGCCATTGACGGTGCCACATGCCGTGCGCTTCATCGCAGGCCGCTCAGCTTGCGCCGGGGTCTTGGACCGCGCCGCCGGAGCCTCGTTCTGGAGGGACGCATCGCGCACGATGTGGAGCGGCACGCGCGCTTCACGCAGCCGGTCAGCAAGGTTCGCCTGGATGCCGCCGCCGCTGCACACCACCGCCTCGACAGGCTTGAAGGCGAGCATGCGCGCATTGCGCTGATAGGGGGCGGATGCTCCCCGCGAAGCGTCGGGCTTGCACAGGATCACCGGCACATTGTGGCGCGACGCCCAGGCCGCCGCGATCACGTCCGCACCCTTGTTCTGCGCGGTCGTCGCCAGCACCATCGAGGGCACCCGGGAATGGATCGCATCGAGATAATCCTCAACGAGTGCGATCTCGGTGAACTGCTGTCCGCCCGAGAACACCACGACCGGGCCCGATGGGGCAAACTGCTCGCGCCGCTGCGCTTTCTGTGCCGCGAGATAGTCGCGTGCTTCGATCATCGAGGCATTGGTCTTGGACGAGACCCGCGAGCCCCGCACCGGCGAGAAGGGCCGACCGGTTTCCACGAGGTAGATCTTCGCGGCGTGGTCACGCATGCATTCCATCGCATCGCGGCATTCGGCAAGGCTGCGGGCCTGCATGGTGAGGTCCTCAAGATCGGTCGCATAGACCTCGCTCGGATCGTACTCGCGCAGCTTCTCCTGGAGCCGGTTCGCCATCGCGTCTTCGCGGTCGTCAAGGCGTTTGGCGACGACATGGAAGCTGTTGGCGATGCCCCAGGCGACTTCGCTTGCGAAGTCTTCCATCCGGGTGTCGCGGAACAGGTCGAAGACCGTTGCCAGCATCATCTCGATCGCCGCCTGCGCCACTTCCGGGTTGGGCATTTCAGCTGCGCTTGGCTCATGCTCGATCGAGAGCTTGGCCAGTTCGGTCTGCTCCATGAATGCCCGGGCATAATCGGGCGTGGCGATTTCGCGCGCATAGTGTTCGGCAAGGTCGGCAAAGTTCGAGAAACGGTCCGTCATGATAACCTCCAAAAGGAACTTTCTCTCATCACGCTGATGAAAGATGCCCATCGGAAGGACGCCGGAGTCAGGCAGTCAGGGACGGCGGCGCGCACGCGCTGCCGCCGCGAGTAGCGGGCGTGGGGGGAGCCGATTTTTGCTCGCAAGGCGCTAGCCGCAGCAGGCCAAAATCGGGGGGCACCCGCGATCCTTGACGGCCGCCAATCTCCCAGGCGTCATGCTATGGCGATGCTGATTTCGCTCAGCCACCGAGATGAGAGATAGATTACGGTTTTGCCCCCGAACCCCATTTGGGCGTTCGGGGTTAACCGCAAAACGCCATGTCCTCTGCGCCCCGCTTGATTGCCGTGGCCGAAGGATGTCTGTGGGTTGTCGCGGGGCGCGCTGGCTGCGCCGTGGTCGGCGGAGCCCGCAACAAATGACGGACCCCTTGTCGGAGCCAGTCAGTCGCCCCGTGGCCCGGTGCATCGCACGGGCGCGGGACGGCGACGGAGGCGAAGGCAAGAGTGCCGGCGGCCCAATGCAGGAAACCCCGCACCCGCAGGAGCGCGCCAGCAAGGCGCGCGGGACCGAGTGCGGCAATCTTGACGGGGCCGCTCCTTATTTTCGGACCCGCGATGTCTGGCACCCTGCTGATCGTCGTCATCACCGAACGCCGGTGATGGTGATGGTAATGGTGGTGATGATCAACAGGCATGCGCTGACCATGATCATGATGGCCATCGAAGGGCCTTTCGCGGTGGTATGGTTTGTTAGAAATATGTGTGCTAGTTTCTAACGAAAGGAGCATACGAATCATGTCCGCCATGGCCGACAAGATCATGAAGCGCGTTCGCGCGAAGGGGCGGGGGTGGGTATTCACCCCCAAGCATTTCATCGACTTCGGCACACGCGGCTCGGTCGACATGGCACTGTCGCGCCTGGCGAAGAATGGAGAGATACGCCGGATCGGGCGCGGCCTCTACGACTATCCGCAGTTGCACGACAAGCTGGGCGCGCTGACACCAGATGCCGAGATGATCGCGCAGGCCGTATCGGCGCAAAGCGGCGACCGGCTCGCGCCCTCGGCAGCAGCAGCGGCCAACAAGCTTGGCCTGTCGACACAAGTCCCTGCCAGGGCGAGCTATGCGACGACAGGACGAACCCGCGTGCGCCAGGCCGCTGGCCGAAGCGTCACGCTCAAGCACAGCCGCGCACCAGTGCTGGGCAATGCCTCTGAGGCTGCTAACGGCGTGGTCCAGTTCCTGGCCGGGCTCGGGCGAGACAAGGTCGATGCCGATGCGATTTCGCAGCTCGCCGCGCGGCTCGACGACAAGGACGTGCAGGCGCTGATCAAGGGCCGCGCGCAGATGCCGGGTTGGATGGGCGATGTCGTGCTGAAGATCGGGGCGGCGCACCATGGATGAATTTGCCCGGCGGCCTGCCGAGGAGCGGCGGGTGTTCTTTGCCGAAGCAGCCGCGCGCCGCGATCTCACGCCGCTCATCGTCGAGAAGGACTTCTGGGTGTGCTGGACCCTGCGCCAGCTGATGGGCGTGCCCGAGCTGGCCAAGGTCCTGACCTTCAAGGGCGGGACCTCGCTCTCGAAGGCGTTCGGGATCATCAAACGATTTTCAGAGGACATCGATCTCACCATCAATCGTGCAGCGCCGCTGCTCGGCGAGGTCGCTTCGCCGATGGCAAGCAACATCAGCGGCAAGGAACGCGAACGGCGCGCCAGGGCGCTCGGCGCTGCCGCGCAAGAATGGGTTGGGACGATCCTCCTGCCGGCACTCGCCCAAGCGATCGCGCAAGCCCTGGGCACCCGTGATGGTTGGAGCATCGAGGCGGATTCCGAAGACAAGGATCGGCAGACCGTCCTGTTCAACTACCCGGCATCCTCGGGCTACGGCCTCGACTATGGCAACGCTTATGGCGGGCGTACCGGCTACGTGCAGCCGCGGATCAAGCTCGAATTTGGGGCAAGGGGCGATCCCGAGCCATTCGAGCTACGGGACATCCTGCCCTATGTCGCCGAGGACTTCCCGGACGAAGTGCCCGATGCGGTGACCGCCGTGCCAACGCTTGCACTCGAAAGGACCTACTGGGAAAAGGCGACGATCCTGCATGCGCTGCACCACAGCGGCAAATTGCGGCCAGGTCTGTCGCGGCACTTCTATGATGTGTTCATGCTCGATGCTGCCGGCATCACGGAACGGGCGCTGGCCGAGCGTGTGCTTCTGGAGCACGTCGTCAGGAACAAGAGTCTGCTCTTCGCAGATTCCAAGGCCTCCTACGGAACGGCGCAGCTCGGCACACTGCGGCTTTCGGTCACTGACACGATGCGCGAGGAACTTGCGGCGGATTACGCAGCCATGGCGGAAATGTTCATGAAGGAGCCTCCGGCTTTCGAAGAACTCGTGTCCCGCCTTGTGGATATCGAGCGGCGGATCAATGCGGTCGACTAGCCCTCACGGGCACCGGCAACGCGATAACAGAGGTCAGGAGACGCCTCGGATGGAATTTGACGACCAGATGCTGCGCTTCTTCGGGACCGATGATCTCGGTGCGGTGTCACCTGCGGCGATGGCGAGCGGCATCGAACGGATGCAGGTCGAGCTTGGCCTTGAAACCGACAAAGGCCGCCGGTTTGCGATGTGGTCGCTGCTCTACATGTTGGGCTCTGCGCCGGACCTCGATGTTGCGTTCAAGGACGAACGCGACCGCGATGCGGCGCGCATGTTCATGGATCTGCTGGATCAGGCAAACGATACCACACAGAATTGATCGAGCCTGGGAAACGCCAGCCCCAGGCTTATCCCACATTCGGGCAATCAGCGCGATTTGTGGGAAAAGCGGCCCGCCAAAGGAGAGCGATGACATCTTTAACTTGCGGGGAGTGACATCTCTAAGTTGCGCTTACAATCGTTCGAATTGATAAGAATAATTATGTTAAATGAAATCAGAGACTTGGCGGAAATCAGCGGTTCAGCTGGCGTCTGCCGAGCCGAAGGCAACGCCGAGCTTCTTGCGTTTTGCCGGGGTCGCGGCGGCCTTGGGCTGCGCCTTGGGTGCAGCTTCGGGCGCTGCGTTGGCCTCAGCCTTCGGGCTTTGCCCTGGCTTGCGGCCAAGGCCGATCCTGACCGCCAGTTCCTTGCGCTTGGCGGCATAGTCGGGTGCGACCATCGGGTAATCGGCGGGCAGGCTCCAGCGCGTCCGGTATTCGGTCGGTGTCATGGCGTGCTCGGTGCCGAGGTGACGCTTGAGCATCTTCATCTTCTCGCCGCATTCGAGGCAGGTGACGGCGTCAGGCTTGACCGAGGCGCGGATCGAGACGGCAGGCTTCCGCTCTTCAACGGCCGGTTCCGCCGCCTGTCCAAGCGCGGCAAGCGAAGCGTAGACCGCCTGGATCAGGCCCGGCAGGTCGGCGGGCGCCACGGAGTTGTTGCTGACATGGGCCGAGACGATGTCGGCGACATGATCCAGCAGTGCTTCGTTTTCCATCCGGGCGAGACCCTTTCCAATCTACGATCGGGGGTTCCTAGGCCATCGGTCGCCACTACGCCAGTCGACGAAGGATTCAGGCCGCGAAGAGCTCGCCCTGGGGATTGGCAGCGCCCGGACCCTGACGCCGCAGCGGCGCAGGTTTGCGCAGCAGGGCAAGGACGCTCGGCTTGACCACATAGACCGCATGGCGCCCGCCGCCGCGGTTCTTGTGGTTGGTGGCGTAGCCCGCATAGTGCCGGCTCATCAGCCCGGCGCGGACCAGATCGGAAATCGCGCGGCTGACATTGGCGCGGCCCACGGCCTGCACCTGCTCCTCAACCGCGACCTCGATCCGCGCCGCGTCAAACTCCGGCTTCCCAGTCAGCTCGGCCTTCAGCCCCCCGGCAACGCGTGCGCGCAGCGCAGCGCGGCGGGCGGGCTGCGCGCTCATCGGCAGAAGCTGGGAGCAGAGCCATTCGCGCAGAAGCACGGGCACGCCACTCTGGGCGACGAAGGGCCCGGCCTGCCCGTGCCCATCGGCAATTTCGGCGACCAGTTGGAGGACGAGAAACGCGTAGCGCGGGCGGTTCGAGGCTTCGACCAGGACCGCGTAGATCCCACCGACGCCAGTGATTTCTTGGGCTCGTTCCATCGATCAGTATTGAGCACAAAAGGTGAATCCTGTGAATCCCCTATTCGCCCTGCGCTGTCGATTGTCGCCCGTGACACTTCGCCCGGTGCCCCCACCTGGCTTGCGCGGCCGAGCGTGCTGTCCTTGCCCCGCGACCACGTTAGTGATCGTGTAGGCATGATCGATGAACCGACCCGTCCCGTTATGTCACGGACGCAGCGCAACATGACACTATGCCCGAGGGCAAAGTGTCACAGATGCCATGCCCGGAGGGGCGCAAGCCGCCGATCCGGCAGGCAAAAAATGGGGCCAGCTTGCGCCGGCCCCTTGGAAAGTTTTGGGAGAGGATGCCTGAAAGGCACCCTCCATATGGGTTTGCACGCTCCATGCTGCAAGTGCGAAATAGACGCCGCGCGTTGCCTTTTTCGCAATCGGTGTTTCGCCCGTCGCAGCGTCAACATGAGTGATGGGGGGTGGTCTTGGCCCAATGGGAGGCGGCGCTGCCGCCTCCCGGGCTCGGGTTTAGAGGAAGAGGACTTCCTCGGCGACGATCTCGACCGCGTAGCGTTCGACGCCCTCGCGGTCGGTCCACTTCGAGTAGTGGAGGCGGCCCTGCACCTCGACCAGGTCGCCCTTCTTCTTGTGCTTGGCGACCGAGGTGCCGAGGCCGTTGAAAGAAGTGACGCGGTGGAACTCGGGAATCGTCTCGGTGTAGCCGGCCTCGTTCTTGACCGTCTTGCCGTCGACCAGCTTGGGGCGATCGGTGACGAGGGTGAACGAAGTGATCGCGGTCTCGCCGGCGTGGCGGGTTTCAGGAGCGGCGGCAATGCGGCCGATCAGGATGACGAGGTTCTTCATGGGGTATCTCCGTGGCTTGAACTCGGCGGAACCGCCCGCCGATGAACAGGTCAGGCGGCGCCGATAGGCCCGGGCCCGCACCGCGCGCATGCGCGGGAAACCCAAAAGCGAGGAGTGGTGCGGCAAGCCCGCAAGGGCTTCACGGTCCGCTGCTTTTGGGTTGCGGCCAGGGACTGGCGCCGCATCGGTTCATCGGCAAACGAAGGGCGGTTTCGTCAGGTCAGGCCCGCGAATCCCCGCAAAGGTCAGACCCGTCAGTCTCGGCCATTTCGCCGAAACCTGCTCCCACCCGCCAGCGCCCGCGGCAGCGGGGATTGTCGTCCTCGACTCCGCATCATGCCGGGCAGAGACGAGTGGTTCATACGAGGCCGTCCCCAGCCCTCCCCGTTCAGCGTTACGGCTACGGCCTTGCCCCCGGTCTGTTGCAAAAGGAGGCGCCCGCAGGCGGGCAAGGCTCGCCCCCTTCGATAGGGACCCTCAGCGCCAGGGCCTCGCGAGGCCTTGTGCGATCAAATAGTCGCCTGCGTCGACGCCGTTCACCGAGACCGTGGCGAGCGTCCGCCCATAGGGGTCGGTGCCGAGCCGCTCGCGGCCGCAGCGGATGGTGTCGCCGTCGTGGACGGTTGGAGAAAGACACAGGACGGCGGCGGCAAGCAAGACGGGCATGCCCGCAAGCCTAGCGCCCCTTGCCCTTCGCGCCAATGGCCCCGATCGTCACCCGCAGGGCCGGCATCCATGCCGGCGAGCTTGGGTGGGCGGCGGTGCGAAAGCGCCGACGCGCGCCCTAGCGAGTAGAGCGGGTTGCCCCCAGCCCGCGCGGGGCGCGGGCGCCGGGGTGCCCCTTTCCTTTTTCCTCTGCATTAATCGCCGTGATCAAAAGTGGACAAATCCCAGCAAACAAGTCCAGGGCCGCTGCTCCGGCAGAAGCGGACCACCGACGCTAGTGGATTCAAGGGTATTCATCGAACCGAAGCGATCATGGATTCCAATCGGGGATGAACTGTGATTCAATGACGGCGCTGATTGCTCCCCATGGAGGCTGTTGGTTGAAGAGATCGGTGACCTGAATGGCAGAACATAGTGCAATCGAGTGGACGGACGCGACATGGAACCCGGTTACGGGTTGCACGAAGATTACTGCCGGCTGTGACAATTGTTATGCGCACCGCTTTTCGGAGAGGTTCAGGGGCGTTCCCGGCCACCCCTTCGAAAATGGTTTCGATCTGACGCTCCGGCACGAGCGTGTTGACCAACCATTGCGTTGGCGCCGCGGACGAATGATTTTTGTGAACTCGATGAGCGACCTCTTCCACAAGGAAGTGCCCAAGGCGTTCATTGATTCCGTGTTCGACACTATGGAAAGTGCAGACTGGCACACCTACCAGGTGTTGACCAAACGGAGCCCACGGCTCCGCGACTATATGTCGAAGCGGTATGCCGACCGCGAGCCCCCGGCGCATATCTGGACAGGTGTTTCGGTCGAGGACCAAAACGGTGCGGCGCGGATCGCGCATCTCCGCCAGGCGCGCTCAGCTGTGCGGTTCCTGTCGGTCGAGCCGCTGATCGGTCCGGTCGGGCCAGTCGATCTTACGGACATACATTGGGTGATCGCGGGGGGGGAAAGCGGCCCTAATGCGCGCGTGATGCAGATTGAGTGGGCCCGCGAGATTCGCGACGCTTGCCGCGAACAGGGCGTGCCGTTCTTCTTCAAGCAGTGGGGAGGCTTTCGGCCGAAATCGGGCGGGCGAGAACTCGATGGCCGGGAGTGGAGTGAGTGGCCTGCCGCAAAGCGGATGGTCGGCTGAGTGCTGGATTCCCGCTGGTACGAAGGCCGCGAACAGGCACTCGTCAAGCACACGTTCCTCGACGCCTATATGCCGGCACAGATCCCCAAGATCGTCAGCTGGGCCGATACGTTCTGCTACGTCGACCTGTTCGCCGGACCGTGGCAATCGCAAAGTGGCGACTATTCCGACACCAGTTTCGGGATCGCCCTCAAGCGCATGAGCGAGGCCAAAGCCAAGCAAGCGGAATTGGGACGCTCCGTTCGCATGGTGGCGCACCTCGTGGAAAAGGATCCGAAAAATCACGCCGAGCTTGTCGAAGCGGTGAAGCGATTTCCCGCGGTCGAAGTGCATTGTTACCAGGGCATGGCCGAACAACACGCGGCCGCCATAGCTGCCGCCTTACCCGCTCGCGCCTTCCGCTTTGTCGTGATTGACCCGAAGGGTGTCCCCGACATCCGGAAATTCCAATGCCTGATCGCACCTGAGCGAACAGAGGTCCTGCTCAATTTCATGTTTCAGTTCGCGAACCGCTTTGCCGGGTCGCAGGACCGCATGCCGACGCTTGAAGGCTGGCTTGGCGACCTAGAGGGCGGAGCCGAATGGAGGTCGGAATTCGTCGAACTTCGCGGAGCCGAGCGGGAAGCTGCGATTTCGGAGCGTGCACGCCAGGTACTGAAACGGATGGGCACTTACGCCTTTGCTCCCGCATTGACCGTCGATGAGACTGAGGTCGATCGCACGCTGTACAAGCTGATCTACCTCACCCGGCACCCGGCTGGCATCAGAGTGTTTCGGGACGCTCACCGCCGAGCACTCGAAACCCAGTCGGCTTACCGGACTGCAAAGAAGGCCGAGGTTCGAAAGAATGCTACCGGCATGGATGACCTGTTTGCGCAAGTTACGGTCATGGAGCCGGGCGAACGCAGTGCCAAGGCAATCGCGGATGGCGAGGCGCAAGCGCGCGCTCTGCTATTGAAGCGCCTTGGTGACAATGCCGCGGGCCTTGAATGGAAGGCGCTTTGGCCTCCTGTACTGGATGCATGCGTCGTCACCTATGGGGCACTCGGCGACATAGCCCGCGAACTCTGGTCGTCTGGCCAAGTCGAGATCCCGGACTGGCAAAGCAAGGCCGTAAGGCGGCCGAAAGACGAATTCCATTTCAAGTTGCCTGCGGCGGGATAGGTTCATATCCGAGCACCTGCTAAGCTCTCAGTTGAGGTGAGCCATTGGATCGGGAGCCCTGAAATGAGCAACGATTACGCGATGCCAAGCGCATTGCAGGTAGCAGAAGCCATGGCGGAAGTTCTTCGCAGGAAACTTGCCGATCATATCGCTCAGGAAATCGTACTCACCCGGGACGAAGCTGCACTCTGCCTTGGCCTGGCCGAAGGAGTGGCCGAGAATCTCGGTGGCTCCCACGATCCCGGGGATCGATAGACACCTCCTTGTCGCCGATGGATTGGTGACTTAAGCTAACCCCTGCGAGCCCACCCGGGGCCGCGTAAAACGAAGGAGATGCGCGAGAGGTCGAACGGGCAGCGTCGATCGCGAGAAATTGGAGATACCCCAATGATCCAGCGATACCGTGTGCTCGGCCGCAGCGTGGTCGAAGGCGATGAACTTCAGCACGTGCTGCGCGAAGCCTACGAGCGCAAAAGCCCGGTCCATTGCGAATGCCGCAAGGGAAGCGAACTCCCCCTCTACATTTCGCACCGGCAGAATGGCTACGTGCTCGCGCGCTGGCCGGGCTCGGGCGCGCGCCATGCGACCGCCTGCGATCACTACGATGCGCCCGATTACCTCACCGGCATGGGCCAGGTAAGTGGCAGCGCCGTGCGTGACGATGAGACAAGCGGCGAGACCAGCTTGAAGCTCGGCTTCCCGCTTTCGCGCGGGGCCGCCCGGCTCGCGCCCGCGGCGCTGACCAACGACAAGCCGACGGTGAAATCAACAGGTCAGAAGCTCTCGATGCGCGGGCTGCTGCACGTCCTCTGGGACCGTGCCGAACTCACCCACTGGCATCCGAAGATGGCGGGCAAGCGGACCTGGTTCGTGGTGCGCCGCGCGCTGCTCGAGGCGGCGGCCAGCTGCCGCGCCAAGCAGGAAGCCCTGCCCCACGTCCTATTCGTGCCCGAGAGCTTCAAAGTCGAGGAGAAAGAGGAAATCCGGGTCCGCCGCCGCGCGGCGCTTGCCCGGGTCTATGCCTCACGCGATGAAATGATGGTGGTGGTGGGCGAGATCAAGGAGATCGTGGCCGCGCACGGCGCGGAAAAGATCGTCCTGCGCCATGTCGGCGACATGCCGTTCGTGATGGACCAGGACATGGCGCGGCGCTTCCACAAGCGGTTCGCGGGCGAACTCGCGTTGTGGCAGGCGCAGGACAGTCCGAACGGCAAAAGCGGCCACCTGGTTCTTGCCGGCTCGTTCGCGCGGCGCCGCGAGGGCACCTTCGATCTCATCGAGGTCGCGCTCATGCCGGTGACGGCGGAATGGCTGCCCTATGAGACCAGCGACGAACGCTATCTCGTCGGAAAGGCAGTCGCGGAAAAGCGGCGGTTCGTGAAGGGCCTGCGCGTCAATCTCGATGCCGACACTCCGATCGCCAGCCTGGTGCTCAAGGACACCGGCGAGGAAGCGATCGCCATCCACATCCACGACCGCGACAATGAGGTCGCAGAGCCGCTGGAAGCGCTGCTCGCCGGGCAAGGCGTAGCGCACCTGCTGTGGAAGGAAGGCGAGCCGCTCCCGGCCCGCGTCAGCCGGGCGCCGCGGCGAAGCTGGGACGGGCAACAGGCGGCCTGAGCGGGCCCAGTCGCCTGTGCCGGGCAGCGGCTTCGTCGGCAGCAGATCGAGACGCCGGGGCGTGTCGTGGTCCGCCCGCAAAGCTTCGAGCCGCGCCGCGACTTCGCGCTCGTGCTGGGTGATCTCGATGCAATTGAGGCCGACGATGGTCCAGACCGGCAACTCGGGCCGCTCGGTCACGTGGACCGAGTAGGCGATGGGCAGCTTGTCGGGATAGAGCCAGAGCAGCAGCACCGGCAGCGCGGCGAGGTTGGGTGTGCCGTCGATCGCGGCCAGTGTCATCACGCCTTTGTCCCGATCGTACCGGCAGGTGATCCCGAGGGGTTGCGGGTGCCCGGCAAGGCCGAGGATCGTCTCGCGTGGCCGAGCGCCGAAGATCGTGTCGAGTTCGGTGGGCGGCTCGGCCTCGGCGTTCTCAGCCACCTCGGCGAGGAACAGTTCGACCGCGGCAAAGCGCGCGGCTTCCTCGCGGGTGCAGGCAAGTTCGAGTGTGAGCGTGATCGAGGACATGGCGGGGACTTTCGTGTTGACGCGCGCCGATGCGTCCCGTTGCCAAGGCAAGAGATAGAACGGCGGACACGGGCGGAATTGAACGGGTCAGAGCACGAGGTGGCGCTCGACGTGCGAGCGTTCGCGCGGCCTCTGGAGGTTGAAGACGGGGACGCCGTGGCTGGCGGCGATGCGCAGCGCCTGGCCGGTGCCGCCCGAGGCCTCGCCGTCGGCGGTCCAGCACAGCACGAATTCCGCCGGGCTATCGAGCCCGGTCCCCAGCACCTGGAACACATTGCGGGTGTGGAGCGCCTGGACGAAAGCCGAGAGCCCGGCAAAAGCCAGGTGGTGCGCGGCAGCGATCAAGCGCGCCCTCCCCCAGAGCTCGGCCCCAAGCGTATCGGGATGGAACGCGCTTGCCGAGCCGCGCCAGCCCGCCGTCGGCAGGAAGATCTGCGCATTGCGGCCAGCCCCGCGTTCGAACGCACTGTCGGCGCCGATCGCGTGGCCCGAGCGCAGGACATAGCCGCGCTTGGTGAGCGCGAAGGCAGCGCGGGTCATCAGGTGGAGCACTTCGGGCGGCGTCGCGCGCGCACCGATCCCGGCATAGAAGCGAGGCATGGGCTTGAACTCCTTAAAGGAACGCCCAGCCTCAAGCCCCCTCCCCTTACCCGCTGTCGGCGGCAACTAGAGTGGCAGGGCCGTAGGCGGCCAGCAGGTTGCGGTGGAGCACCGCGTTCTCAGCGGGAAAGAAGCTGCCGTCGGCGCTCGCCCGGGTGATCTGGAGCGCGGCGGCGATAACCTCGCGGAACGGCCGCAGCACCGCGCGTGAACCCTCGTAGGTCACGGGCTGCGGAAAGCCCGCCGCGATCCAGGTGGCCGGTTCCACCAGGTCGTCGAGCCAGGCCTGCGCGTCTTCGGGTAGAGGCAGGTCTGCCGAGACCAGCCAGAGCGTCCGGTATGTCCCGAAATCATGGGCATTGGCTATAAGGGCGAAGCCGAGCGGCAGCGGCGGCTCGCCGTTGAGGGCAATGATCGCGGCCTTGTAGGCGAGTAGTTCGAGCGTGTTCGCCGCGGCAAAGTCCGCGCATTGCCCGAGCTGCGCGCAGGGCTCATCGGCGGGACCGGCACCGAGTTCGAGGATCCGGTGCCGGCTCATGACGCGGCGCCCTCTGGGCTATCGGGATACCAGGCGAGTTCCACCGTGTCCGGATGCGCTGCCTCGAACTCGGCGATGCGCGCATGGGTGATGAGGCCCTCTCGATCCCTCAGCCCGACATAGGCGCCGTAGAAGCGACCGCCGGCAGGAACGAACTGGGCGTGGACGTCGTCACACACCGCCTCGGTGACGAAGAAACCCGGCACACCGGCAAGGTGCGCCGGCGGCAGGACACCGAGCATGTCGTCGAAGAAGGCCTCGCTCACCCGCGATAGCGGGAAGCGGGCGAGCACTGCCTCGCGCGAGGAGGCCAGCATGGCTTCGTCAGTCGCGGTCATCGCTCGCACCTCCGGTGACTATAAAGGCCGGGATCGCCAGCTCGGCGCGGGCCATCTCGCGCTTGAGATCGCGCAGCCGGGTGAAGCTGTTGATCCACGACGGCGGGAAGAGGACGTACTCGTCCTCGCTCGCGGTGTAGTCGCGCATCGGGCCGTGCCCGTCGAACAGGACGATTTCGGGGAGATAGGCGCCAAGGCACCCGCCCGACCAGCGGCGGAACGGCAAGCCGTGCTTCGCGCAGAAGGCGTCGATCTCGGGGATTTGTCCGCCATTAAGCTCGCTGCCATAGAGCTCGAGCGGCTCGCCGCCGGGCAGTGCCGCAGGATCGAACGGTTCGCCGTCCCACTCGGTGCGCAGGTCGTAGTCGGCCGCGTGCGCGGCGAAGGCTTCGAGATGTTCGCGCGGCAGTGCGCCGCCGATGGTGATGTGGACGGGGGCTCGGTCGCCCATGGGCTTGGTCCTTTCGCTTGGGTCTGATCCGACCGGCGAAGCCCCCCTCCCCTCAGCCTGATGTCGCCGCGGACCTCCCTGCCCCCCAGCGCTCGGCTGTGCGATCGACGGCGAGTTCACTGGAACAGGTCTGGCAAAGCGCGAAGGCTTCAGCAGGTGTGCCCGCGAGCCACTGCTCCCAGTTTTCTCGGGCGAGGACGACGGGCATGCGGTCGTGTACGTCGGCCATCTGCGCGCAGCCGTCGACCATGACCATCGAATAGGCCGCGCCCCATTCCTCGGTCGGGCGCCAAAGGCCTGCGACGGCAAAGACCTCTTCGCCCGCCAGCGAATACCAGGTCCGGGTCATCTGGCCCTTGATGCCCTCGGCCTCGGCCCAGGCGGTGACGGGGATCAGGCAGCGGCGGCGCTCGAAGCTGGGCCGCCAGAGCGAAGTCCCGAGCTTGTCCGCGCGCGCGTTGTTGACGGGCTTTGGCTTCAGCGGTTGACCGTTCTTGCCTTTGAGGACGAGCGGGAAGCCCCAGGTCATCACCCGCGTCTCGCCGTCGGCAACGACGAGGCCGGGATAGCCCGGGTAGACCTCGGCGGCGAAGTTCGCGCCCGCGCCACGGCGCGCGCCGAACAGCCGGGCCACTTCCGCTGGGGCCTTAGTCATGCGGTACAAGTTGCACATGCCCGGATGCTTTGCGGACCGCCCTGCCCTGTCAATCGGGAGGAGCAGCGACACCAGCCATCTTGCAAATGTGTTCCCTCTATGTTCTTTTGTCGGCATGGAACGAATCGATACGCCTGCTGTCGCTCATGCGATCCTGGACGCCCCGGGCTGGGCGCGGGTCGGGATCACGGCCCCAAGCTCCTGCCTGCGCGAAGATGCCGCGCTCGAACTCGCGCGGGTGATTGCCGATGCGGTCGATGCGCCGGTCAGTGCGCCGTCACCGGAACAGTCCAGCCTGCCGCTCTGAAGCGCGCCTGCTCAGCCCGCCGTACTAGCCAGCAGCGCCTCGATCTGCGGGTCGAGCGGAAATCCGAAACGCCGGGCGATCTCGGCGGCGTGTTCGAAGTCGGCCGCGCTGACGTGGAGCATGCAGGCAAGATCCGCGAGCGTCTCGCCCTCGCGCGGCGCGGACAGGGCATGAAGATGCCCGTGCGTCTGCGTTACGGCGAACGGCCAGGTCATGGCGACGCCGACCACCTGCTCGGCAAGCACGACCAGCGTGTCGCCGGTGCGGATGGCCTCGTCGCACTGGACGGCGTCATAGGCATTGCCGGTACTGGCAAAGGCGTGATGGCGCCGGGTGGTGAAGGCAAAGCGTTCGCTGTCGGTCAGCATTTTGGTTCTCCGGATATCCCCATGCAAAAGAAGAGGCGGAACGCCGGGCGGGGGGCAGTGCCGGCGTTCCGCCTCAGGCCGCGCGGGGGGCTCATCCGCGGCCTTTGCACAGAGACGGGGACCCGCTTGGGGTCCCCGCTGGTTGGAGTTGGGATTGCCGATCAGGCGTCGACGAGGGGCGGCAGCGCGCCATCGTGTTCGATGCCGTCCTTGGCACCCACCCGTCCGCGCTTGGCGGGCGGGGTCGCGGTGCTGTCGCCCAGACCGTCACCGGCCTGTTCCTCGCGGCGGTCGCCGCCAGCGTCGTCGGCCGGGAACATGTCGCTCTCACCGTATTCGGCGGTGCCGAGGCGGTTGTCACGGCGGCGCGGACGCTGCCAGGCGATCGCCATGGTGCCGTCCTCGCGCGGAAAAGCGGCGATGTAGAGCGGCTGCGCCATCGACGGGTCGTCGATCTTGCCCTGGTAGAAGCTCTCGCCGGTCGCGTTCGAGGAGAGCTCGAAGAGCGCGCCGACGATCACCCAGCGGCGCTGGTCGTTGAGCGCGACGATCTCGTAGCGAGGGGCGCGGGGGTTGCTGGAGGTCACCGGCCGCAGGCCGATGGTGCGGGTGATGGTGAGCGTTTCGACAGAGCCGATCAGCTGGCCGTTGGCGTTCTTGCGGATTTCACCGATGTTCATGGACGTTCTCCTGGATGGATCGATTGCGACCGAACCCCTTGTTCGATCACTCTCTTCCCACCCCCCTTCCCTCCCGGCCGTCAGGCCGAAGCTGCGGGCGCTGCCCGCAGAGGTGTCCAGGACCGCTCAAGCGGTGTTTTCAGACAACGCTATGACCGAAGAACCAGAGACTAGGACGTTCAATGACAACGATGAGTGTAATACGGATTCTACCTTCCAAAGATCGATTTAATTTGATCAGCCAATGCCAGTGCTGCCTTCCACAGACGGGCAATCCAGGATTTTGGCTTGGCGTCGTTGGCGACATGGCGCAAAATCTGCTTCTGCATGAGCGATTTCGCCGCTTCGGTGCTAAATGCATCCAGCCATTCGACCTGTCCGGCTGAGATGACATAATGAGATTTGCAGGGACCATCGCACACTGCGATGGAAGGGCGGATCGTGGCAAACCCGTCGTCGCAATAGACTTGGTGGCTATCGGGAACGAGAAGCGTGATCCGATGGCCGCAGCCGCAAGCACAGAGAAGTCCGGCGAGCTCGAATTCCTCGCTGTGATAGACAGTTTCAGGCTCCAGCTGCTTAGGGATCCGATCTACCGCTTGATAGGCAAACTTCATTCTAACCCCCCAAAGCGATCAAGATCAAAAGATGCCGTTTCAAAAGTGTAGGCGATGGCATCGCTTAATCGGTCATAAAACTCAAAATGCTGCTTGAACCGGATCACGGCGAATATCGCGTTGAGCGCATTGAGTTCGGCGACTTGCGCCTGCTTCCGATACTCTCCATTTTCTGGATTCGTCGTTGGCAGATAGGGCGTATTTACCGATTGCTCAAATGCAGCGCGATCCGCTCCGGTAATCCGAACGACGCCATTCAACCCAATGAGCGAGCGATTGAGGCCCATGCCACAATCAACGAAGGGAATGGCATTTGCACTCAACCAGTCGACGATGGCGAGCCGCGACGGCCCGTCGTCAATCGACACAAAGACAAAATCGAACTCACGCAGGCTCTCGATATTCTCGGAGGTGATGCGCTCCGGGATCGGAACGATGCCACAATGCCAATTGGCATAATGTTGCGCCAGCGCGTCAACCTTCTTCATCCCGACCGCCCGATGGATGAAGCCGGGGATTCTAAAGAGCGTGTGAATATGAACCTTATCGTCGTCGAAAAGCCCGATCTTTTCGAGATGCGTGCGGGCGATGAAATCGAGGATGTAAGCTCCTGTGCCGCCGAGGCCAATGATTGCTACCTTTATGCCCCTCAACCGCGAAGCCACGTCGTTGAGGTGGTAGCGTGACGACATTGAGTCTGGAATGCGCAACGGACTGTTCTGCGCCGCGGCTTTGATTTCTATGCCCCGAAGCGGACTAGCATCGGGGAAAGCTGCCATCGCGGGTGCAACGATCACATCGAGATAAGTGCGCACCTTTTCTTCGAACGACCGATATGGGCGCATTGCGCCAGACTCGAGCAATTTGAACGAAAAGGAATGGTTGCAAACAAAGCCGTCAGCCACCTGGACGGTAGCCGCGCCACCGCCCAATCGCAGCGCCCGCCCGTTCTGATCGTGCGGACGGCATCCCTTGAACCAGGCCTGATGGTCGCTTGGGGCATCGATGACCCAGTTATTCAGATCGACTGGACTTGCCCAATCGCCATATTCGAGCTCACCGGCGCTGTTGAGGCACGGTAACCCGTAGATGACGAAATAGGCGTTGACGAAGTCGAGGTGATAGCCCTGTTCCACCAAGTCCCGGATGAAAGGATTATGACTCGCCAGTTCCTGAAACTCTGAAGCGCATTCCATCTTTAACCATTACCTCCTGACCTGGTGCGAGGGTGCCGCTGATGTTAGCGGAGTGGCCGCGTGAATATTTGATGAGATACTCGGTTGAAGAGGCGCCGCCGTCCTGAAGGTAGTAGGCGACGACCTCGTCATATGAGATTTTCGTCTTGACCACTTCGTGGTCGTCTTGGTTGACGATGATGGTGACGGTCTTTTCCGGCTTTTCAGACATGTTTTGAATCCAATGCAAGGGTTGGGTGTTGCGGCTTCGGAATCGGACCAAGGCTCCAAAGCACTTTGGCCGGAATGGGGATGAATCGTCGGTTCATCAGGAATTCGGGCTATCGCGCCCGTCGGGTTCACGGGCGACGCCTTTGAACGGCTTGCCGTCCTGCTTCACCTCCATGAAGTGTCCGGTGCGCTCGTTCCGTTTCTGATAGTTGCCGTCGGTCCGCTGAAATTGTGTGCGAGCGGTAACAGCGCCGCGACGGAAGTCATTTCCTGTGTTCTTGGCCATGAGATCGATTCCCTTGTTCAAGCCTGCGATTTAACCCGGCTTGAGATTGATCGCCGGATGGCGTGGATATGATAGCTAGTTTTTAGCTAGTCAAGGGCTATTTTTTGATTGACATTTGCGCAGGTGTTGTGTAGCCCTACTCCCGCTGAAGGAGGCGTAATGGCTGCCAAGAAGACGATGACGCTCAACCTTACGGATGCGGAAATGCACGCACTCGAAGGCCTTTGCGACAAGAAGGATTTGAGCAAGACGGCTGTGCTGCGTCAGGCATTACGGCTCTATCAGCTTGTTGAAGCTCGTGTTGAAAAGGGCGACAAGCTGTTTTTCGAAGACGAAAAGAGCAAAGAAAAAGCGGAAGTCATGATGCTATGACCGCCGCGATCAGTCCGATCGCACTCTTGAACGCGACAAGCGGCAAGCCTGAAGAAGCCGAGCTCTGGGATGCGATAACCGAAAAGCAGCTGGGTGACTGGGAAGCCGAATGGATCCCGGAGCTCTTCAAAGCGATCCAGAAACTGCACCGCGCCGGTGTCGAGCGGGTGCATTGGCCGCAAAGTCGGCATTGGAACTGGCGTCAGAAGACCCAGGCTTTGCAGGGCATGTTGGCGCATCCCGGCTTCAGCATCGTGTGCAACGGAACCACCCAGGGCATGATGATCGTGGACATCACAACGCATCGTTGCCGGGTTGAGAGCCAAAAAGGAAAGGACCTGGTTTATGTCGAATATGTTGAAAACGCGCCGTGGAACCGCCCCGAACTTGCCAATCCGCCGCGCTATCGCGGTATCGGCTGTGGAGCGGCGTGCAAAATTGACCCCCATAGCGGGGTGATCGGCGTCTAAAATTGACCCCTTCATTCCTGGGTGTGAGGCACCGCCGTTTGGGATTTCCAAGCGGTGGGGGATGGGGATGTTGATTGTGGAGACGACGGCGAAGATCCGACGAGAAGCGAGGCAGGGTAAACCGATCAAGGCGATCGCGCGGGATATGCATTTGTCGCGCAATACGGTGCGCAAGGCGATCCGGGCACCCGAGGCGCAGTTCAGTTATGAGCGGCGAGAGCAGCCACGTCCGCAGACCGGCCCGTTCCGGGAGCGCCTGGATGAGTTACTGGAACAGAACGAGGAACGGCCCCGCCGTGATCGGCTACGGTTGACCCGGCTTCACGATCTGCTGGAGCGGGAGGGCTTCACCGGTTCCTATGATGCGGTCCGGCGGTATGCGGCGCGCTGGAAGCGGGAACGCCGGGTGGATGCCGGGGACATGAGTAAGGTGTTCATCCCGCTGCTGTTCCGCCCCGGCGAGGCCTACCAGTTCGACTGGAGCCACGAGGACGTCGAGATTGCAGGCAAGCCGATGCGGGTGAAGGTGGCCCATATGCGGCTGTGCTGGTCGCGCGCACCGTTCGTACGGGCCTATCCGCGCGAGACGCAGGAGATGGTGTTCGATGCCCATGTGCGCGGCTTTGCCTTCTTCGGCGGTGTGCCCACCCGGGGCATCTACGACAACATGAAGACCGCGGTGACGACCGTGTTCACCGGCAAGGAGCGCATGTTCAACCGACGGTTCCTGATCATGACCGACCACTACGGCGTGGAGCCTGTGGCCTGCAGTCCGGCGGCGGGGTGGGAGAAGGGCCAGGTCGAGAACCAGGTCCAGACTGGCAGGGAGCGACTGTTCAAGCCTCGCCTGCGCTTTGCCACTATCGAGGAGTTGAACGCCTGGCTGGAGGCCGAGTGCCGGCGCTGGGCCGAGCGCTATGCCCACCCGGACCTGGAAGACACGACCATCGCTGCGGCCCTGGAGAGGGAGCGCGCCATGTTGCAGCCACTGCCCGTGCCGTTCGACGGGTTCTTCGAGAGCGAACATGTTGCCACCGCGACCTGCCTCGTCAGCTTCGATCGCAACCGCTACTCGGTCATGGCCAGTGCCGCTCGGCAGGTGGTGCAGGTACGCGCCTATGCCGACCGGATCGTGATCCGCCATGCCGGCAAGGTGGTCGCTGAGCATGCCCGCATGTTCGGACGCAACCAGACCGTGCTGGATCCCTGGCATTATCTGCCAGTGCTCGCGCGCAAGCCCGGCGCCTGGCGCAACGGCGCGCCGTTCCATGACTGGGAGCTGCCGCCTGCACTGGCACAGCTGCGTCGCAAGCTAGGCAGGAGCGACGATGCCGACCGGCGCTTTGTGCGGGTACTGGCTGCCGTGATCGACGATGGCCTTGCCGCGGTTGAGGGCGCGATACGCGAAGCCTTGGCGGCAGGCGCGGTCAACGACGAAGTGGTCCTCAATATCCTGTCGCGCCGACGCGAACCGCAGGTAGCGCAGCCCATCGACGTCGTGGTGGACCTCAAGCTCAAGCATCCGCCCATTGCCGACTGCGCGCGCTACGACACGGTGCGAGGCCTTGATGCAGCGGCATGAGATGATCAGCGCCCTGAAGGGGCTGGGCTTGAAGGGCATGGTCGCAGCCTTCGACGATGCGGTCACCCATGGCATCCGCCGCGACCGCTCCGTGATGGAGATGTTGGGCGACCTCCTGCATGCTGAAGTTGCACACCGCGAAGCAGCGTCGATCCGTTACCGCATGACCGCAGCCCGCCTGCCTGCGATCAAGGATCTGGATGGCTTCGTGTTCGACGATACACCGATCAATGAAGGGCTGGTTCGTTCTCTACACGCCGGATCGTTCCTGCCTGAACAGCGTAATATCGTGCTGGTCGGCGGCACCGGCACCGGCAAGACGCACCTGGCCCTTGCCATCGCTGCCGCCGTGGTCCGTGCCGGGGCACGAGGGCGGTTCTTTAACACCGTCGATCTGGTCAATCGGCTCGAGGAAGAGGCCCGTCAGGCCAAGGCAGGCAGCCTTGCAGCGCAACTAGCCCGGCTCGACCTCGTCGTGCTTGATGAGCTGGGATATCTGCCGTTCGCCCGATCAGGCGGCCAGATGCTGTTCCACCTGATCAGCAAGCTCTACGAAAAGACCTCGGTGATCATCACCACCAACCTGGCGTTCGGCGAATGGCCGAGCGTGTTCCACGATGCCAAAATGACGACGGCGCTGCTCGATCGCATTACCCACCATTGCGATATTATCGAGACGGGCAACGACAGCTGGCGGTTCAAACACCGCAGCTGAACCCCTTCCCCCGGACCCCCATCCCCGGCGGTTAACCCGGTGGGTCCACAGGTACCTCCCACGGACGCCGCCGCCAGCGCTCCTGACGGCGCGCGTCGTCGTCCGCGGGGCCCTCCTATGGACTACCGGGATAACCGCCAAAACAACAATCAGCTGGGGTCAATTTTGGACGCCGATAGGGGGTCAAATTTGCGCGCCGGTTGACAGTCCCCGGCCCGGGATCCCACCCGACCGCGACCTCGAAGAGGTCCGAGCGTTCCGGCAGCGGCCTCAACGAATACCGGCTCATTGGATCACCAATCGCTTGCCAGCATGATCGTCACCACGCGGAAGCTCTGCTGCGCGTCCCAAGGGGTCTCCGAACCCCAGGAAAACGTCCCGTCATTGAGGTAGACGTCGATCTTCCAGAAGATCTTGTGCCCCTGGAACTCGACCGCACCAAAATCGCGCTCGCCGTGAGGGTCGTTACCCGGCTCGATCGGGGTCTCGTTGATTAGCCTGCGCAGCGCAGCCTGGCCCAGCATCAGGCTGGCTTGGCGAGTGCCGAGGTCTTCGGCGTCGCCCGCCAGGATGTCGGCCAACGCACGCGTGAACACCGTGCGCGAAGTTGGCAGTGAGCCCGCGCGGGCCGCGTCATTGAGCCGGGCGATCTCGGCAGTGTGGTCGGCCGCGACCGGCGCGGATTGGGCAAGCTGGGTCATCGGTTCTTCCTTTCAAGATTGATCCTCAGCCGTGTGCCCCCTCCCCTCCGCTGTCCGGTTGACGGGGTCTGATCGTTCACGCTACGTTCTTTTGGAAAGGATCACGCCAAGCCCGCTCCCAGCCACCTCGACCATTTCGATCTCGACATCGGCCTGCGCGATGCGTCGTGCGACGAGAACCTGCCGCCGGTGCGCCGGGCGATCGCGGCGCTGTGCATCGGGGTCGGCGTGGATGACGCCTATCTGTCGGTCCGGGAACTGCGCGAGGCAGTGTCGCTGGTCCATGAAAACGCTCCCGGCGGGCGGGCGAAGCTCGCCGGCATCCTCAGCACCCAGTGCGACGATTTCCAGCGGGCGATCTATTATTGCCTTGCCGGGCGCGGCGTGGTCGAGATGGCTGATGCGATGGATTGGTTGTTGACGATCCTCAAGGCCCGCGGCCGCACCGCCGCCTGGCTCAGCCGACTGCGGGTGCGCCGCAAGGACCTCGTTTCGCCCTATGTCAGCGAAGCGCCCGACGGCCCGGTGGTATCGGCCAGCCCGGACTTCGAGCTCGGGCAATCGTGGTTCGTCGAGCGCCGTCCCGTGCCTTACTGATCATCGGGCTCGTCGTCGTTGCAGGTGACGACCCGCGAGACGGTGCGCCCCGGCGCCGCCTTGCTGGCCAGCACCACACGGAAGGGCTGCAACGGATTGCCGGTTTTAACCACGGCGGTGTCGCCCTGGACGTGCTCGGCAACCCGGGTGGCGATCCGGTTGGCGTTCTCGATACTGCACAGGCGCGCCCGCTTGGACGAGCGCTGCGGTGGGGGGTCGGTCATTGCGCTACTCGCTTGGGTGCCGGGTCACGAGGCTGACGGGGCTACGGGCGGCGGCACGATCGTCCAGGCCCGGCTCATCAGCTTGCTGATCTTTACTCCGACCCCGTCGCTCACCCGGCGCAGGATCGTCTTGCGGCCCGATTGGACCACCCGAAAGCTGCGCTCGCTCTGCCCATCGGTGAAGGTCAGCGGCTCGGCCAGCACCAGCATGTCGCCGGGCGCCGGCTTGCGGCGCGTGGTCAGGGCGAGCCGCTGGCGGCAATGCTCGCGCCACTGCGCGGCATATTCGTTGCCGGGTGGTCCGAGCAGATTGAGGATCGAGGCCGGACAGTCGTAATTGTACGGCCCCATCGTTTCGCTCATGTCCTTGTAGCCGAACTCCTCGCCGCTGCGCGCACCGGGGTTCCATTTGACGAGGCAGATGATCGCGAAGGTTTCGCGCGGGGCCTCAAGATCGTAGCTCTGGCAGGCGGCGTAGTAAGCGCCCGAACGGACAGTGGATTTGAGGACCCGCAGGCCCGTCACCCGGCCCTTTTCAGGGTCGGGCAGATAGGTGCACTGGTTGTCGAGATAGGCCTTCGGCGTGGCGAACGGGGCCATGCCGCCGCGTGACATGAACAGCCAACCCATGGCGGTTCTCCTAGACGAGCGCCTGTTGGCGCGGATTGATGGAAAGGCCGGTCTCGCGAACGACGAGGGCGCGGAAGCTCTGCGGCGCGGCAAGGACTGCGATGTCGCAGAAGTGGTTACGGTCGCCCAAGTAGTCCTGGCGGCCCTTGCAGCGGCGGAACATGACCTCGCGGCCCTGACGGATGCAGGGAATGGAGACCTGGACAAAGATCTCGTCGGCATGGAGGGTGATCTCACCCGAGACGGCGGGCCCCGCAAAGTTGCTGCGCAGGTCGTACTGGTCGGGCTCCAGGCCTAGATGACGGGCGGCGACCCGCAGCGCCGAACGCGCCTCGCGGTGGAAGGCGCGCTTGGCTTCGGGATCGTAGCCGATGCCGCGGCGAGCGAGCGCGACGAGCGCGGGTTTCGATTTCAGCTCGTCGATCTTGGCGAGGCACTGCCGGCGCAGCGGCAGATCTTCGGCGAAGGTTTCATCGGACGCATGGCCCAATGCGATGCGACCGACGTGGCGGGCGAGCAGGATGGTCGCCGGATCGCGCGCCGGATCGATCCCGGCGTTGCGCGCGTCCTGCATCGCATCGACAACGGCTTGGGTAGCGGTGGCAATGGTCGCGAGCGCGTCGGGCTGCAGGGCACGGCGATAGCGGAAGTCGAGATCGTAGTTCATCGGTGAAATCTCCCTTTGCGCCCCCTGGCGCATCGGGCTCCCACCCCCTCCCCTTCCCGCTCGCGCTGCGAGGGTCCGCAAGTGCCCCGGCTTTCCGGTCGCCGTCAGGCCGCCTCCTTGAGTTCGTCCGCCAAAGTCGAACTCAGCGCGGGATCGAACCGACGGAGCCACTTCACCGCCTGCTCGGCCTTGGCCGCCGCGTGAAGGATCGCGGTCTTGTCCCCGCGCAGGATCTTCATCCAGTGGTGGATGTAGGAGGCGTGGCTGTCGTGGAGTTCATTGGGGAGCCCGTATTCGGCGCAGAGGGTGGCCTGACACAGCGAGGCGACATATCCTGACAGTCCAGCCCTAATCTGACTTCGAGCGCTAATTTTCCGGACGCACGTCATGCAGCGATTTCCTGGGTCTGAGGTTGCTGGGCATGCATCCAGTCGGCGGCGGCCTGCGCCTTGCTGGCAGCGGTGAAGATGGCGCGAGGATCGTTCTTCAGCACACGCAACCACGATGCCACGTATGCCGCATGATCGGCGCGCGGATGGTGGGCGATCCCGAGGTCGGCGAGCACGAACGATGCTGTCAGTTCGGCGCAGATCTCCTCGATCGCCAGGCTGTCGCGCTTGAACCGATCGGCAAAATTGCGGTCGAGCCTGTGCTTTGCGCCCGTAGCGTGGCCGGCTTCGTGCAGAAGGGTGCCCATCTGCGCCGATGCATCCCGAAACGCGGAAAAGGTCGGCATGAAGATGTGATCGAGATCGATCCGGTAGTGCGCATCGTAGGCGCCTTCGGTGATCGGAATCTTCAGAGCCGCCACGAATGCCTCGGCATTTTCGAACCGCTCGCTCTCGGGCAATACCGCGACAGGAGCGGGCTCATAGCCCTCGACCTGTGCGAGGTTGAACACGGTGAAGGCCCGGGCGAACATGCGGCCGGGGCCGGCTTCGCCGTCGTAATGATCATCGTCGGCGCGTGATGCGGTCTGCTTCCAGAACACGACGGTAGTTCCGCGTTCACCCTTGCGGACCTGTGCGCCGAGCGCTGCCCACTGGCGATAGGTCCCCCAAAGACCACTGGAATAGCTGCTGGCCTCCGCGGCGATCCAGAGCGCGAGCACGTTGACACCGCGATAGCGCCGGCGAGAGGTGACGTTCTGCGGCCTGGTCGTGGCAGCGCCGTCATGGTGCCAGGGCATGCGCCAATCGCCGACACCGACTTCGATGGCGGAGACAATCTCGGTGGTGATG
This sequence comes from Novosphingobium sp. FW305-C-30-35, assembly GCF_058783135.1. NCBI lineage: Bacteria > Pseudomonadati > Pseudomonadota > Alphaproteobacteria > Sphingomonadales > Sphingomonadaceae > Novosphingobium > Novosphingobium sp. FW305-C-30-35. The sequence goes on along the minus strand of NZ_JBYSYJ010000004.1, from coordinate 26,643 downwards.
CGCGAATAGACGTCGGCCCGCGGCGTCGCGGGGTGGGATCGGGACATGGCGGGTCTCCATGGCGGGCGGAGGGAAAGTCTCTTCCGCTCCTTCAGCCCGTCACCCGCTACACGCCTCCTCTACCTCTCTCGCCCCGCCTGAGGCGGGGCGAATGCTGCTATTGGATGAACCAGCGCTCATGAATGGCGGCGCGTCAATGCCCCATCGGCATCCCGCCAATCTTCGCGGGTCGCGGGGCAAGCCAGATGAGACACGCGGCAAAGATGAGGATGGCGGTGGTCGCCCAGAAGGTATGGATGAGCGCCATGGTTGTCGCTTCGAGGTCGACCATATTGCTGAGCATCTGCCGTACCTGGTCTGGTGGGAAGCCGAGTCCCGCAAGGCTTGCCTGTGCCGCTTCCGGCTGCAGGACTGCGACCGCGTCGTTACGCGCTAGGCGTTGGGTATCACCCCAGTAGGAAAGTGTGATTGAGGTCGCCACGGCGGTGGCGATGGTTCGCATGAAGCTTTGCAGGCCGGCGGCCGATGCCACCTCGTTCTCGTCGACCGTGTTGAGCGTCAGGGTCATGAGCGGGAGCATCATGAAGGTGACGCCCAGTCCCTGAACGAACTGCGGGATGCTGAGGGTCCAGAAGTCCGAATCTGTCGTCCAGGTTGTGCGCAGGAGGGCCATCGCTGCGATCCAGGCAACGCCGCCTGAAACGAGAAGGCGCGGGTCGAGGCGGCTCATCAAAAAGGCTACCAGCGGCGCGGTGATAAGTCCGCCCATTGCTGAAAACGAAGAGGACAAACCGGCAGCGGTCGCAGGAAATCCGAGCCAGGCTTGCTGCCACTGGGGGACAACGACAAACCCCGCGAAGTATCCGGCAAATGCGAGCGACAGAACAGTCAGGCTGACGCTGAAGCCACGGTGCCGCAGAACTCGCAAATCGACGATCGGGTGATCCTCGCCCAACTCCCAGATAATGAAAACGATAAAACCCACAGCAGAGGTGATCGTCAGCGCCACGATCATCGGGTCGGCGAACCAGTCGTGGTTACGGCCAAGGTCAAGCAAGATCTGGAGGCAGCCGACCCAAAGTACCAGCAAGGCAAGGCCGACAAAGTCGATCGGCAGGATCTGCCGCTCGGTCTCGATCGGCCTGAGCAGCGCGAAACCAACCACGATGCACAGGATGGCGACGGGCACGTTGATCAGGAATATCCAGTGCCAGGAGTAGTTGTCGGTTAGATAGCCGCCAATCATCGGGCCGACCGCAGGCCCCATCAGCAGAGTGATGGCCCAGAGACCCATTGCCATGTTGCGCTTTTCCGGCGGGAACACGTTGAGAAGCAGCGTTTGCGACATGGGCATCAGGAAGGCACCAAAGATCCCCTGACCGATCCGACTGGCAACCAGCATACCCATCGTTACCGAGATCCCGCACAGGAATGAGCAGATCCCGAACCCGACCATGCTGAACAGGAAGGTGCGTACCGATCCGAAGCGACCGGCGATCCATCCGGTCAAGGGGACGCAGATCGCCTCGGCGACTGCGTAGGAGGTGATAATCCATGCGCCTTGTTCAAGCGTGATGCCGAGATTGCCCGCGACGTGCGGAATCGAGACGTTGGCGATGGTCAGGTCGAGAATGACCATGAAATTGGCAAGCGCAAGCACCAGCCCGGCAACAAGCTGCCGGGACGGGGCAATTCCAGCGCCTGATGAAGCGGTCTCGCTCATCTGGTTTCACTCACCGGAAACATCGATCTCGACTTCCATCGACAGCCCGACGCGCAACGGGTGCTTGCGCAGTTCGGCAGGATCGAGTTCGATCCGCACCGGCAGGCGCTGAACAGTCTTGATCCAGTTGCCGGTGGCGTTCTGGGCGGGGATGATTGCCATCGATGATCCCGTACCGCCGGCCAGCCCGGTGACCTTGCCGTGGTAGACGACATCGCCGCCGTAAAGATCCGACTTGAGGGTTACAGCCATGCCAGGACGGACACGGCCGAGTTGGCCTTCCTTGAAGTTGGCATCGACGTAGAGCTTGTCGATCGGGACGATGGTCATGATGGTCTGACCGGGGCTCAGGCGCTGCCCCACCTGAATCTGCAGGCGGCTCACCACCCCGGAAACCGGCGCGCGAATTTCGGTACGCTGGAGGTCGAGCAAGGCGGCATCGAGCCGGGCCTTGGCCGCCTGAACCGCTGGGTCGGTATCTACGCTGGAGCCGCGCACCAGGGCATCGTTGGCGGCAAGTTGCCCTTGCGCGACCCGGCGGGCTGAAGTGACTTCGGAGATGCCCCCGCGGGCCGCCTCGAGCGCCGCGTTGGCGGAGGCATAGGCCTTGCGCGCCTGGGTCAGTTCCTCACCCGAGATCGCGCCGCTGGCAATGACGGCCTCACGGCGCTGCAAGTCGATCCGCGCCTTTTCGAACTCGGCCTCTGCAGTGCGAAGTCGCGCCCGGGCCTGTACGAGACCGGCGCTTGAGGTGTCGATCTGGGCCGACAGCGCGCTGTTGGTCGCAACCGCCTGCCCGAATTTGCGGCGGGCGGCGGCAAGATCGGCTTCGGCCTGCGCAACGGCGATTTTGGCGTTGGCCTGGTCGAGCCGGACCAGGACATCACCCGCCTTCACCTGCTGCGTATCTTCGACCAGCACCTCGATGGCCGATCCGGCAACCAGCGGCGTGACCTGCGCCATTCGCGCATTCACGTAGGCATTGTCGGTGCTGACATAGTTGCGGGCGACCAGCACGTACCAGGCACCCCATGCGAGAGCCGCCACTGCGAGCACGATGGCCAGGCGCTTGAGCCACATCGTCCGGCGTGCCTTGCGAAAGGCGGACAGTTCCGGATCGACTTCGGCAGCTTGTGTCGCAGTATCGCTCATTGCTCGGTCTGTCCTGATGGTTGGGTAGTGCCCGCGTCGAACCCGCCGCCCAGTGCACGGATCATCGCCAGCGTCGCGCCGCGTTCGTATGTCTCAAGGCCGATGACTGCGACGCGAAGGTCCTGCACACCGCGTTCGCTGGCGAGGACGTCGAGGTAACTGGCAAGCCCGGCCTCGTAGCGTGTGCGCACCAGGCCTAGCGCTTCCTCGCTTGCGGCCAGCGCCGTGCGGGTTGCGCCAAGCCGCTTGTCCGCTGCGTCGCGCTGGGTCACCGCGTCGGCAACCTGCTGGTACGCGGTGACAACGGTCTGGTTGTAGTTTGCGACGGCCTCGTCATAGGCGGCCTCGGCACTGCCATATTGCGCTTTGAGCGCGCCGCCCTGAAAGATCGGCAGGCTGATGGCCGGACCGACGCTTCCGAACAAGGAGCCGGAATCGACGAGATTGCCGAGACCGAGGGCCTGAAGGCCAATCAGCGCCCTGAGGTTGATCGACGGGAAGAACCCGGCCCGCGCCACTTTGACGCGGCTCGCCGCCGCTTCCACGCGCTCGCGCGCGGCGACGATATCGGGCCGCCTGCCAAGCAGGTCGGTGGTGACACCGGCGGGAACCCCGCCGGGTGTCGAGGGTGCAAGCGGCGGACGGGTAATCGACGTTCCCCGATCCGGGCCAGCACCCAGGAGCGCGGCAAGCTGGTTGCGGCGCATGCCGATGTTCTCATCGACGGCTGCCAGATCCTGCTCCGCCAAGGCAACTTCGGCATCGGCGCGGCGCAGGCTGGCGAGGTTGTCGAGCCCGTTGCGCTGGCGCTGGGCGACAAGATCGCGCATCGAGCGGCGGTTGGCGAGCGTGGCCGCTGCATTGTCGCGCTCGCGGTAATGGCGCCCGAGCTCTGCGTAGGCGGCGGTTATCGCGACCGAGAGCACGAGGCGAGCCTGCGCCGCATCGACAACCGCCGCGCGGGCTTCCGACGTTGCGGCAGCATAGGCGGCTCGATTGCGCCCCCACAGGTCGAGGTCGAAGCCGAAGCTGAGCGAGGTCTGCCCGTAATCCTTCCACCCATCGGGCAGGAACTGCGCGGGGATACCGTTGTTGCCACTCTGGCGGCGCAGACCGCCTTCGGCCTCGGCACCGATCGAGGGGAGCCGTGCGGCTCCGACGCGCTGCGCCTCGGCTTCGGCGCGCCTGACCCGCGCCACCGCCACCGCAACCTGCGGCGAATTGGAAAGGCCCTCCTCGATCAGCGCGGTCAGTTGCGGATCGCCCGCCAGGCGCCACCATTGGTCTGGCGGCCAGGCCGTATTGCCGCGCGCGGCCAAGGTCTGCGCAGCCTCGATTGTGTCGGCGGTTTCCATGACCGGACGAACTCCGGCGTCGGGGACCGCAACGCAACCCGCCAGCGCAAGCACTGCCAAGGCTCCCGGAGCAGCTAAGGGCTTAGCCGACATAGGCACCCCGTCCGCTGGCCAGCAGCCTGCCCTCGGCATCTTCGATCCGGGTTTCGGCAACGCTCAATTGCTTGCCCAGCTTGACCACCCGCCCGATCGCGCGCAGCGGCCCCGAAGTGGCGGGTCGGTGGAAATCGACCCGCATGTCAGCCGTCGCACGCGCCGATCCGCCGAGCGCGTTGATGGTGTAAAGCCCGGTCAGGTCGATCAGCGCCGAGAGGACACCGCCATGGGCCGATCCGATCATCGGGTTGGAGACGATTTCCTCGCGCCACGGCATCTCGAGGATCAGCGCCTCGTCTGTCAGTTCGGCGATATCCAGCCCCAGCCATTGGTGGAACGGCGCGATGAGCAGCATCGCACGGAGCTGTTCGAGGTCGACCTTCGCTGCAGGTTCACTCATGCCGCGATCTCCGTTCCGTGTGTCCGCATCAGGAAGTCGAGGATCGCATCGCCAAAGGCGTCGTTCTGGTCGCCGACTACCATATGCGTCGCATCGGCGATGTCGCTGTAGGCGGCGTGGGGAACCAGCGCGCGGAAATGCGCGACGGCTTCGGGCGAGACCAGATCGCTCGATCCGCCCCGGATGAGGTGGACCGGCAGCGCAAGCCGCGCGGCGGCTTCGCCCAGTTCGCCGCGTCCATAGTCGCTGCCATCGCCGCGCTCGGCGTTGCGACGCATGATGCCATCGATGAAGGCTGGGTCCCAATGCCAGTAATAGCGCCCATCGCTCTTCTGCCGCAAATAATGGGCGAGACCGGACGACGCCTTGCGGCTTGGGCGATGGGGGAGATATTCCGAAATCACCCGCGCCGCTTCTTCCGGCGAGGCAAAGCCTTCGCGCGCGTGCGCCGCCATGAAACCAACCACGCGCGTCACGCCGCCCGCCTCCATTTGCGGGGTGATGTCCACAAGGGTCAGCGAGGCGAAGCTGCCGGGGGCGACCTCGCCTTCGGCCATGATCCCGGCCAGCCCGCCAAGTGATGCTCCGATCAGCGCGGGCTTGCGGTCGAGCGACCCGGCGATGGCGACCAGATCGCCAGCGAAATCGACAATGTCATAGGCTCCGTCATCGGCCCAGGCGCTGTCGCCATGCCCGCGCAGATCGAGCGCGATGGCGCGAAAGCTGTGATCAGCCAGCATCGTCGTCACCCGCTTCCACGCCCGCTTGGTCTGCCCGCCGCCGTGGGCGAGCAGCACCGGCATACCCTGCTCAGGGCCTTCAATCAGGGCGGCGATGGCATGGCCGGAATGGCCGGACAGGGTGACGGGCGGATTCGACATGCTTTTATCTTACTGTATGATGCCTTACAGTAAAGGCTGTCCTTTTGGCCAATCGGAAGCTATGAGCCGTGGCATGGCGAACACGTCCGACCAGCAGAGCTACCTCACCGAGGCCGATGGGCTGGTGTTCCTGGTTGAGGAGGTTCCGCGCAAGCTGCGCCGCGTGTTCGATTCCTCAACCGCCAAGTTCGGGCTGACCCGAACCCAATGGCGCGCTCTCGCCTATATCTTCCGCACCCCCGGTCTGACCCAGACCGAGCTCGCCAAATGCCTCGAACTGGAGCGCGCCAGCGTCGGTCACGTCATCGACCAACTCGAAAAGGCGGACTACGTCGAACGCCGGGCGGTGGAAGGCAACCGCCGGGTGTGGACCTTGCACCTGCTCCCTAAGGCCATCGCCATCCTGCCCGCGCTCAGAGCGGAAGCCGATGTGGTCTATGAGCGGTTGCTCATGGGCATATCGGACGATGAAGTTGCCATCTTCAAGCGACTTCTGGCCACCATGTCCGCCAATCTGTAGCCTTCTAGCCGGGCTGCGGCCGATAGCTGAAATGTCGACGCCGCAAGACCAGGTCGGCTTCCTTTTATGCTTGCGGGGGGTATCAGACTTGCCTCGCTTCGGGATCGATCTGCGACAAGATCCTCTCGATACGCGTTACCTCGGCCTCAAGCGTTACCCGCTGCGGTTCAGGAAGCCGCTTCTCGCGCAGCAACAGCCGCGCCTCGTCAGCTCCGCGCTGCCAGACCGGGCGATGCCGCTCGACAATACAGGCATTGGGGCAGCGGACCGGCTCGCACATGGCGATCATTGGTCCGGTCGCACCCGGTTCCGAAATGCGGTTAAGGCACAGGGCAGTTGCCGGATCAAAGAAGCAATCGGCCAGCGGTCCGACATGCAATGTCCGCGCGAGACTGCCGAGCATCGTGCGCAGGCGTGGCCGGTCGGCAATCATGGCGGGTAACGGCGCCAACTCGTGGGCGGCAGTATCGAGTGCGGCTCCGATCCTGTTCGCGGCAGGTCCGCCAAGGCGCGCGCCACCTTGCCGCTCGTCGAAGTAGACGAGGATATCGTCGATCTGGCCAAGCGCGCGCTGGGCTTCGATCTCTCCGCGAAATCCGGACCGGCTGCTGCCGGCATAGCCTTCGAACGCCGCAACGCTGGCGTGCTTGTACTGGATCATGCCGGCAATCGTCCCAAAGGGCCGGTTGGCGATGTGCCAGGCGATGGTCCGGCGAAACTGGCGTGTGGTCAGACGCCAGGGCGCGCCATTGGGGCCGGCAGGAATGATCGGTGCCTGCGCCGTTCCGAACCGGTCGTTGAGATGATCGCGAAACCGGTTGAGTTGCCGGACGATCTCTGCAGAAACGTGTGTCTTGGTATTGGCCCGAAGCGCGAGGACCGGCCACAAGGTCGTTGTCCCGCGCGCTAGGCTCGCCCGCGCGGAAAGCCGTTCGAGGACGGCGATGGCTTCGGCAACCGGTGCGATCGTGACCCACTCGGCCTCCTCGCCGCCTCCGCGCTTGCCCTTGTAAGCGGTGGACTTGATGCGATGCCGCAAGATCGCACCGTCTTCTGCTCTGGTGATGGACAGGCATCCCCGCTTCATCGCCTGGATCTCGCTGTCCCGCATACCTGAGAGATAGGCACAAACGACGTAGGCTGCCGACTGCAGCATGACCTCTTCGAGAGCCAGGACCTTGGCATCGAAGCGGGTGCGCCAGGGCAGGCCAGTATCGGGATCGGCCGAAATGGGCGTATCCATCCCGCCGATCTCGGTGCCGAGTTCTGCGATGGCGGCGGCGATGAGGTCCGGCGCGCCGGTGGTGAGGCCAAGGTGCATGGCAGGTTCAACCTGCGCGTCGATGCCAGCGTGAAGGTGGATCAGATGATAGTTGATCGGCGGCGTGACATCGCCGCTTTGCGGATCTGTCCGCGTTGTGCCGTTGTGTGGCGTGGTCCAGATCGGAATCCCGCGCCCTTGTCGCCGCAAGGCGGCAATATGGGTGTTGAGGCGGTGGCGTTGTCGCGACCGTCGATCCGGATGATCAAGACCTGCCTCAGCGGCAACCAGACGGTCGCGTTTTGCTTCAAGGCGATCGAGTTCCGCCCGCGCGGCGAGGATGTCATCTGCATAGCAGGTCACGTAGCGCAGCGACCAGGCGAGCAGCGGGGTGATGATCGCTTCCGGAATGCGCGGCGTCCGGTTCTCTCCGGCGATATGCTTTGCTCCCGCCACCGAAAACGGGCTGCGGCCGGGCCATGGCTCAAAGGACAGGCGTGCGGTCGTCAGATGGTGGCGCAACTCGTGCAGGTCGAAGATCACGCGCAGCCGGGTAGCGACTGCAGCCGGACGCAGCCCGGCAAGGCGCAAAGAGCGGGCGTAGCGATCGGCCAAAGGCTGATCGACCCGGCCGAGATCGAAACGACCCAGCTCCGCCTTCACGAAGTCGAAAAAGCGCAAGGTCCGGTTGGCCTCGCCGCGCACTCCCGCCGGCTCAAGCCGTGAACGGTGGCCGGGTAGATCGACATTGAGCCGCGCATGCAGAATCTGGCGCAGGGCATCGGCGATAGATGGGTCTTCGATGCCGTCGAAATGTACCGTGACATGACACCGCCGGGCATTGTCGCGAAACACGCCGGGAGCCAGATCCCAGACCGGATCGCCATATCGCGAGATATGCGCGCGATCGACCCCAGGGCGGAGCGGTGCGGAGATGAGCACCGGGAAGGCGTCACGTCCATTGCAGCTGTCGGCCAGAAGCTCGAGAGCGGTCATGCGCGGGCCTCGGGTGGCAGGTAAACCATGGGAGGTTCGGCCGCGGCCTGCGCCCGGGCCCTTGCCACGACATCGTCGCCGAAGGCGGGCAGGATCTGCTGAACAATGCGGTCACGGGCATGGCCGAACTTGGCTGCCCACTCGGCCGCGCTCAAACGGGCTCGCTGATCATCAACGAAGGTGAGGAACGCGAGGATGGCGGGCAGCTTGCGCGCGGTGATGACCGCGTTGCGACAATCTAGGCAACCCCAGAATGGCGTGGGGCACGCGGTCCCGGCAGATGCAAAGGGACTGGAATAGAAGTTGCCGCAGCTGGCAAGCCAGACGTCCTGTTCGCCGTCGAGAAGTGCGCGCGAGATGCCTTCATCATCCGGAGCGGGGCTCGCCAACTCGCCGCGCAGTCGCTCTTCCTCTGGAGGAAGAAGGACCCTTGGACCGGTCAGCGCTTCTTCGAGGGCATCCGCCACGGCCTGCTCGTGCAGCGGTCTGAGTGCCGGAATATCGGCGTAGTGCCGTGCCGCGATCTCGGCGGTATGGCCGACGGCGAAGCGGGCCATGTGCCCTTCAGTCTTGAGGTACCACAGGGCCTTGTGCGTCTTGCGTAGCTGCGAGAGGCGCAGGAATAGTGGTCGACCGGCGTCATCGACAATGCCGTGACGCTGCGTCCAGGCGTCGATCGTCATGCGCGGATGGCGGATACCAGCGGTGATCTCGTTGGTCTGATAATAGACCCAAAGGTTGTCGCTGGGGTTATGCACTCTGGCCTTGGCGGAGAGTGCGATGATCCGCCGGATCAGGCCGCCCGGTGTCGACGAGCCGCCATCGCGGACCCGGATGGTCTTGTGTTCGGCACCGTGGGCGCGAAGCTTGGTATAGGCGACATCGACGGTGCCGCCCGAAGCGTTGCGCAAGCAGTCGATGGTGAGTGACTTGCAACACTCCAGCTCAAGCCCCGTGTCCAGCGAGAGCAGAACGAGAAGCGGCACGACGTCGTGTGCGGTAAGGTAGTGGGCAGCATGGAGGCTCAGGTTGAACCTTGCGCCGCTCAGTTCGCGGATCCACCGCAGCTTATACAGGCTCTGACATGCCGGATCACGGTGGTGCAGCACGCCGCGCTCTTCGATGGCAGCGTGGGCTTGGCGGTATGCGCCTTCGATCTCCGGCACCTCATCGAAACGCGGCCCCGCCCGCAAGCGCGCCTCGATCGCAACGAGATCGGCGCGTGCCGCATCGCGGAGTTGGCGAGCGACATACGGACTGTAGGCATCGCGTGGACGGGGGCGAACGTGGGGGTGTGAGCTGACGTAGCGCAGCCGTTCCCGCAAGCCAGGATCGACAAGCTCGGGACTATCGGCCGCAATGCGGCGAAGGACAGAGACAACCTTGGCAACATAGGTCGGCGCGTGCCCGCGCGACTTGCCCTGCGCGGCGAGCCATCGCTCGAACCCGTCGATGTGGTCGGCGCGAAGGTCTGCCGGGCCGTTGATCCGGTCGCCTGTCCTGGCAAGATAGGCAAAGAAGCTCGGTAACTGCGTCACGTATGTCTTGATCGACGAACGCACCAAGATGGGGCCGCGCGGGGCAACGAGCATGAACAGGCCGCGGGCAAAGGCGAGAGCCAGGCCACGGGGCCGCAAGCTGGTGAAATCCACGAGCAACTCGCCGCCGTATGGCGGATCGATCATGAAGCGCAGCGTGCTGATCCGCGACCATGGATCGGCCTCGGGCGCAGTCGCGGCGGCCCCGAAACTGACCTTGCGCCCTTTGCGTGGAGCAGCGGTCATGATGGAAGATAGCCCGGTACGAGTGCCAACAGCTCTTCGACCGCCGCATCGACGGTATCGGCACGCGTGGCAAGGTGATCGAGATAGATCGAGGTCGTGGCGAGGCTTGAGTGGCCAAGCAATCGCTGCACCTGCTGAAGCGGATCTCCGACCAACTGGCGATAACCTTCCATAGCGCCCACCGGTGCCGCCGCCTCGGCAAGGCGGCGCTGGATCAGCATGGCCAGCATGTGGACCGCGAACGAATGCCTGAGCTGATGGGGGCTGACCCGGACCGGGATGCCGGCATCCGTGCAACGGCGGCTCGCCCGTGCGAAGATCGCTTCCCACGAGTTGGGGAGCACAGGATGCCCGACCTCGGTCAACCAGAGCACCGCTGCTTCGCAGGGCGTTCCGTCGCCATCGCAAATGACGAGCCTCCCGCGTTCATCCGGTGTGACGACCTCCAAGTCCATTGTCCCACCGCCAACGAGATGCAATGCGCGCGGCCCGAATGAGGGGCGGTGGATGAAGATCGGGCGGTCGATGGCTTCCCAGCCACGGCGTCTTGCGAACTTGGCGACGGCTTCGGCTCGCTCCACGGCGAGATAGGCGTCAAACACCGGTAACAAGCGGCGCGGCAGCAACATGCTACGCCCCCTGTCCCCCTTGGTGAGTGCCGCCGGAAGCTCTACCCGCCGCTGACGTTCCGCGCGGGCGCCGCCAACCGGAATCTCGGAGGCGAGCAGAAAGGATGCCTCTTCGAGGCGCAGGCCGGTGGTGACCAGCAGGTCCGCGAACAGCGCGTTGCGCGCGCCATTGCGGTCACGTGCTCCAGGGCGCTCGGTTCCCTCTACGGTCAGGCCGCGCAGGCCGACCTCGCGGAAGGCGCGGTAATCGGTGAGATCGATGAAGCGGACATCGGACCGACGGGCCGCGCGTTCATAGGCGTCGTTGCGGCCCGTGACGGCCCCTCGACGCCCTCCGTGCGAACTTCGCCAGACCTGACGGTGGGTAAATGGTGTGCGCTCGATCAGACCCTCCCGCTCGGCCCATCGATAAAGCTTGTCGAGCGAGGCAATCGCCCGGTTCCACGTCGACGCCGAAACCCGGAACTCAGCGTCACTACGCCGACGTGCCCGATGATAAGCACTGACATCATCGGTATCGGCTTGCCAGACGGACTTGCCACAGACTGAGGCGAGGAAGCGAGCCCAGACCAGGACATCATAGCCGTGGGCGCGTAGCGAATGGCGAGACCGCGCCCCGTTCAACGGCAGATCAAGAAAGTAGCGGTCGAGGTCTGGATCGTAGATCTCTCCACCTCGCAGGATCACCGGAACGTAGGAATCCAAGCCATCCGCCGCCCGGCGTTCCTGAATGACGATCGACGTGTCTGAAGTATCCACAGCTTGCCAGTCCCTCCCCCGGACCCCCTCCCGACTCCAGATCGCGCATGTTGCGCGGCTGCGGGACGGTGGCCATCAGGCCGGACTACGCCAGCTTATGGATAGCGCTTCATCCGGCCTGATGCCCCCCTGCGTTGTACCAAGAACATACCGTTCAATGGCGCGTCAGGCACGGTGCAGACTGTCCAGATAAGGCGACGATTTCTTCGAAGGCATAGGCATCGTCCCCGAAGCGCTTGCCGAACTGGCGGTTGAGCCGCTTGGCCGCCCCCGTGGCGTGGCCGAGCTCGTGGCACCGGGTCGAGAAGTAAGCCTCGATTGAATGGAACGCGTTTGGCGTCGGCAAGGTGACTGTGTCGGTGGCCGGCGAGTAGTGCGCGCTATCACCGCCGTGGACAACGCGGATCGGGATCGCGTCGAGGAAGGCTTGCACCCCGGCCGAGAGTTCACCGATCGCCTTGGGGTCCAGCGGCTCAGGGTAGTAGTGCGCCGGCAGCCCCTCGATCTGCGAGGGTAGGGTAGGCCCGCAATGTCTCGGAGAGAACATCGCTAGGCCCCCCTCCGAACCGAACGTGCACCTTTCAGCGCATTCGGCTCTCCACGACTGCGTGCTGTCCGCCGTTGGCGGTCGGTCGGCTGTCCGGCATGGACATCGTTGTGGCAGCGGGAGCACAAGACCATGCGTATACGCTGACGGGCGGCCGCCATATGGCGACTGAACCCGGCATGCTGCAATTCGCCGATCCTGCGGACGTGATGAACCTCACAAGGTTGGTCATTGCTACCGCAACGCTCGCATTCGCGGGCGTTGAGCCGCTCGACCAGCTCTGTCCTGCTGAACACGAACTTTGCTGAGGAAGGGATATCGATCCCGCCCCAGGTGCGCGTGTGTCGCTGGAGGTCCTTCAACTGCCACAGTTTTATTGTCCGGGTGGTGTCTCCCACCTCGTAGCTGATATAGAAGTCCGTACCGCGACGCAGTTTGGCGAAGACTCTGCGAGCCGATGTCCTGTGCTTTCCGGCGATGGTTTTCACGCATGAGAGCAAGGCGAAGTAACCTGCCTTGTTCAGCTTGCGTTTCACGTCGTCAGCAATGGCATAATAGTTCGCAAAGCCGCGCCATTCGGCGTTATAGGCTAGGACGATTTCCACATCGCTTGCGAAGCGCAAGGCCGCCCTCCCAACAGGTCTGAAGCTGTCGTAGTCGCCCCATTCCTTTGAGTTGACGAACCGCACGACGCGGTCCCTTGGCACCAGAAGTTTCATCCGGTCGGCCAAGCCTCGCCGCACTGCCGGACGACCATCGAAGATCGCCTTGTGCGGATTGGGATTGGTCATGGTCCGGACTTCGTATCCGAGGAACCGTGCCCCATCCGAAGCCTTGTGGATTCCGCTTTTCTCGGCGGACACGGCCAACTTCAGGTGATCGGACAGGTAGGTCCTGACCTCCTCCATGATTTGTCGTGCTTCCGATTTGCTACCAGTGACGCCGATGAGGAAGTCGTCGGCGTATCGGCAGTAGCGCAGTCTCCTGTAGTTCGGATCAAAGGCGTCGCTGGCCGGAACGGCAAGCCGTTCCGCCTTGAGCCGACCGATCTCTTCCAAGAAGGAAGTGACTCTGGGATCGTCGCCGCGCCCTTTGGCGCGAAGTTGATCCACTGTGCGGCGGACATAGGACAGGCGGTTCCTGATGCGCCGGGCATCAGGGGATGGTGATCGCTGCTTCCCTTTGTCGAAGCCAGCCATCTTGGCCTGCATGAACATATCCAGTTCATGCAGGTAGATGTTCGCCAGCATCGGGGAGACGACCCCGCCTTGGGGCGTTCCGCTGTAGGTCTTGTGAAAGACCCAGTCTTCGACATACCCGGCCTTGAGTAGACCCCGGATGAGCCGCACGAAGCGACGATCCGCAATCCGTTTTTCGAGCAGGGATACGAGGACATCATGATCGATGTTGTCGAAGAACCCGACAACATCGACGTCGATCAGCCATTTCACCCCGGTCCAGATGGCGCGGATCGATTCCAACGCCGTGTGGCATGAACGTTTCGGGCGGAACCCATGAGAGTGTCTGGAAAACAGCGGCTCATAGATTTGCTCGAGGATCGTCCGCACCACTTCCTGGACCAACTTGTCTTCCGTGGTCGGCACGCCAAGTGGCCGTTTCTGGCCATTGGCTTTCGGGATATACACCCGTCTTGCCGGTTGAGGTCGATAGGTCCCGTTCGCAAGCCGTTCGATGATGGACCTGACCTTGTCGGGCGAGAAGCCGTCGAATGTCTGACCATCAACTCCGGGCGTCATCGCCCCTTTATTCGGGGCGATCCGCTGGTAGGCATGCTCCCAGAGGAGCGGGCTTTTCAGCAGGCGATAGAGGCCATTGACCTTCCGACCCGACCTGATGACGGTCGGGAGTGATCTGACGGCCCTCTCAATGGTATCTGGCAGCATTAGCACACCTCCTTTCGAGGTCGTCTGATCGCAGTCGCTGCCGCCCTTCCCCCGGTCGGTTAGGCTTTCGCCCGGGTCACCCCGAGCTTATACTGCCGACCGTCCGCCGATTGCTCGGCGGCTGTCCCGGCCATTACACCGGGCATTTGAGTAATATGGCGGCTCCGTGCCCATACAGGTCGCTGGTCTTCCCAGCGCCTGCTTCAGGGCATCCCGTAATTACGGAAATTGGAGATACGACGTGGTTAGGTGCCCCGTTCGTTCACTTACCCCTCCCTATAGAGGGTGCGTCAGAGAGGCTGGCGCGCTCGCGGAAGTCCCGCTCGCTGTGGAGGAACTCAACGCCCTTTCCTCCGTCTCTCCGATATGCCGCGTCAACCATTCTGCGACATCGCCACGTTATCAGCCGCTGCAAACTGGGGTTCAGGCAGTATAGCTTTCACCATACACGTCTTGCCCTGATCCCTCGCGCCTCAAATGGCTTTGGCGTTTCGGGACCTTTTCTGAACATGCTATTGTTCCCCGTCCCTTTCGGGATCGCAGCCATTTCTGGCCGAGGTTAGTCCAGTGGGCATGATCTATAGCCAGCAAGATCAACTATCCATGATAGCACTCCTTAATTTCCGCCGTTACGGCGCACCGTTAAAGACGTGGTTCCACTTCATGAACCGGATCGTCTTCTCGCTCGTTTCACCGGTCTCGCGATCGGTGTCGGTCTTGCGCGCCGAGCTGTAGAACACGCTGAACGAGCCGCTCTCGCCCTTGCGGACATGGGCGCCGAGTTCGAGCGCCTGGCGGAAGGTCATCCAGTAGGGGCTAGCATAGCCCCGGCTCTCGGCGACCGCCCAAAGGAAGAACGTGTTTATCCCCGAGTAGGGAACCCCGTTGTGGCGGAGCGGCCGCGTGCTCGTCGAGGTCCAGAGCTTGAGCCACGGAGCGGTGCCGGCGGCGATCTTTTCGAGGATCAGGTCGGTGATGACCTGCGCGACGTCGGGTTTGGGATGACGGGTCATTGTGCCGGGCCCTCCTGGGCAGGATCGAGCGAGAGGTCGGAAGCGGCGCTCGACCAGCAGAGGCGCAGCGTGCGCCCATGCGGGATGCGCCAGGCGACCCGGTCGGCGAAGGCCATGCGGATGCCGGCTAGGATTGCCTCGTCCTCGCCCTCAAGGATGGCGTGCGCGCGCACCGCCGCGTCGTGACGGAAACGGGTCTCCTGGGTGTCGTAGCTGTCGGCATCGGAATCGTCTGATGGCGAGAACACCGCATCGATGATGAGGTCTGTGAGATCGTCGGGGCCCAGCGCGGTGGTCCGGGTCAGAGCAATGCGCGCGCCGTCGGGATCGCCCCAGGAGTCAGCATCTTCCAGAATCGCAAAGTCGGTCTCGAGATCGAGCCGCCGGTCGTGCTGGTCGGTCAGTTCGATCGTGATCGCGTCTGGGCGCAGGGTGACGGCACCCTCTCCATTGGTGGGCGTTCCGTCATCGAAGGTGAAGCATTCGCCGGTACGGACGAAGGCTGGGAGGGCATCGTACCAGGGATAGCCGATGAAATTTGTGATCGGCTCGTAGAAGGCGCGCGGTTCTGGGCCGCCCAGACAATGCATCTCGCCGCCGTTCGAGCGCCGCAAGGCCCGGCCGAAGGTGACCGCGTCAAAGGAGTCGGTGTCATCGTAGATCGCCGCACCCGCCTCGAGGTCGGCAAAGCGCGGCACCTCACGGTAGCTGTCGCGGGCGAGCGTCGGGTACCACAGCGGCAATTGCCGCGCCGCCTGCGGGAAGTCGTCGCGATACAAGCTCGCTTCGATCCAGTTCTCGAAGCTCAGGCGGTGGAACGGTTCCTCGCGGATGACCGAGAAGATCGCCTCGCGGCACAGCGCCACGAGACAGTCGAGCGCGGCGTTGCGGTAGATTTCCTTGCGGGCGGGCAGCACCAGGACGAGATCGGGCGCGTCGACGACATCGACCTTCACGGACCACTGGGTGTGGTGGACTTCCTTCACGACCGGGAAGGCGTGTTTGAGCGTGACCCCGTGGAAATTGAGCGTCGCGATATGCGGTGAATACCGGTCGCGGAACACGCCGATGCGGAAGCCGTCACGCTCGATGACCTTGTGCGCATCGGCGAGGAAATCGGCGCGGGCGAGATCCTTGCCATTGTAGCTGACCGCAAGCGGCAGAAACCGCGCCGCCGCCTCGACGCAGCGTTCGAGCTTGCCGTCAGGCTGCGGATCGAACCGGAACGCGATTGCCGTGCCGTCCGGCCCGTCGAAGGGCAGCACGTCAATGTCGGCCTCGCCGGTCCAGGCGTCGCCCGAGATCGCGAGCGAGAATGCGCTTTGTGCGCTCCGCGAACTGACCACGGTGTCGAGGCCAGCAAGGCTGAAGAACCCCATGCCCGCCGGATCTTCGCGGGCGCGGCATTCGTCGGACCAGTCGGATTGGCCGAGCGAGAGGAGGTCGACCGGGTCGGCGATCCCGGCGCCGTCATCGCTCACCGTGATGAGGCAGGCATCGCCCATGTGCTCGGCGGTAACGGAGATGCGGGTCGCGCCCGCGCGGCGGGCGTTCTGGAAGAGCTCGTTGAAGATGTCGTCGAGGGTCCCGTTGAAGATCCGAGTGACCTTGGAAATCGCCTCGGGGGAGACCCGGGCGCGCAGCTTGGTGATCATGGTCATGGGGTGGTTCCTGGATGGACCGGCACGCTGCCACTGGCCGCAAAGGGTGCGCGGGCAGCGTGCCGGCAAGGCTGCTCAGGCGTCGACTGTTTCGCCGGCTTGGGCATCCTGCTCCTCGGCAGGTTCGACCTCATCGGCATCGCTCTCGGGTTCGTGCTCGACTGGCGCTTCATCTTCGGGGTCGCTCGCGGCGAGGACGCGGAAGCGCATGGCCTCGGGCACCCAGGCGAGCGCAGCCTCCTTGACCTCGGGCGCGACGATAGTCTCACCGGCGAACAGCTTCTCGCAGGAGGCCGAGAGGTCGCCCTTCTTCGAACCCATGAAGCTCGCCGCCATGGTCGGTCCGCCGACTTCGCTGACGTGGGCAAGCAGCGCCTGCTTGCTGACCCGGTCGAAGTAGTTGGCCGAGGTCGGCCGCCAGTGGCTGGCGACGTTGATCCCCATCAGAGCGGCGAGATGATCGTGGAGGTCGATCGGCTCAGGGCCGGACTGGCCCGCCTTCCTGTCGATCCCCATGCTGGCCTCCAGCGTCTTTGCCATGCACCAGGCCAGCCAGCTTGCCTTGGCATCGTCGTCGAGCGCGCTGAACGCCGAGAACCGGTCGACGGTGCGGCGGTGCTCGGTCCACGACAGGTCGAGCGTCTCGCGCATGTCGGCCATCAGCGTGTGCGCGGGGCTTTCGGGGTAGTTGGCGAGGTAGAGCGAGGGCGAGGGCGCGCGGAGTGTCGTGCCCAAGGCCTGCGCACTGTAGAGCGCGCGGGAGTCGGCGATGGCGAAGATCAGGTAGTCGAGCGCGATCGCCGGGTTCGAGGCGAGGTTGATCGCGAGGATGTCGCGGCGCTGGACGGCGAGTTCCTCGACCAGCTTCTGCGACAGTGGCTTGGGCGCGGACGAGGCGCTACCGCCCTCCCCTGCCGCCCCGCTGGCACCCTCGCCCGCGTCACCGCCGCGCACCTTGCGGCGTTCGAGCGGCTTGTCGCTGTAGAGGCCGCTTGCAACCGCAGGCTGGCCGTCGGCGCCGATGATCACGAAGCAGCCGACGTTCGCCTTCATTTCCTCCGGGATCACCGGGGGTTTGTCGTGGAGCGCATCGTAGGCGCTGCTCGCGGCATCCCAGCGTTCCTGAAACTCGGCAGCGGCAGCCTCGTCGTCCTCGTCGAGGGTCTCGCTTTCGGCTTCAAGCACCGAGATAGTCTCGAGCAGCTTGTCGGCCTCGACCTGCTCCTCCTCGGTGAGCGGTGCCGGTTCGAGATGGATCTGGTAGAGGTCTTCGGTTGCGTTGTAGGTGACGCGGGTCTCGAGGATCGGGCGCACCCAGGCATAGCCGGAGGTTTCGGCAATTTCGGCCGCGAAGGCCTGGAGCTTCTCGCCGGCGATGCGCTGGGCGATCTCCGCATCGATCCACGTCTCGCCGCCGTCCTCGGTGAAAAGGTCGCGCTCAATCTTGCCGCCGGCGGCGAGGTAGTCGGCCTCGCTGGCAAGCTTGGCCATCGGCGAGGACGAACGGATCGCGCTGTGCGTGACCATACGGCGGATCGAATCCGGATTGTTGCCCTGCCAGGAGTTCGACAGCTCGTTCCAGACCATCATCTGGCGGTCGTGGTTGGGCGTCGTCGCATAGGCCTTGGCAACATCGAGCGTGATCTTGCCCTCCTCGAGCGCGGCGAAGATCGGATCGGCGAGGTCGGCGAGCCGTAGGCGGCCTTCGATGAACCGGCGGGTGCGGCCGAACCGCTTGGCGATCGCATCAAGATCGCTGCCCTCGTTGACGAAGTGCTTGTAGGCCCGAATCTCGTCGGTCGGCGTCATGTCGAGCCGGATGACGTTCTCGATCAGCGAGAGTTCGGACTGCTCGGCGGCGTCGATGTCGAGCACCCGACAGGCGACGGGGTGGTCCTTGGGGAGCTTGCCTGTGCCGAGGAGATAGTTCAGCGCGCGCAGGCGGCGTCCGCCCGCGGTCACGTCGAACATGCCCCGCTTCTTGGCGGGCACGACGATCAGGTTCTGGAGGAGGCCTTTGGCCTCGATATTGGCGGCCAGTTCCTCGATGAAGAGGTTGCTGTCGTTTTTGCGGACGTTGGCTTCGGACAGCCGTAGCTTGCCGAGCGGGATCAACTCGATGTCGTTCATGGGAGTGCTCCTGAAGGCCGGATTTGGCCGAGCCCTTCGGCTCACCCCTTCCAGCCCCCCTCCCCTCATGGTTTCAGGATTGCCCGAACTCCCGGGGCGCAACGGCGCGTCTCCAGGCGGTCCGATTGGGTCCGTGAGGCATAAATCGATCATTTATGCCTCACGGACCGGACCTGCGCCGGAACCTGAGGCGCATAACTTGGTTGCGTTTATTGCGAATATGCGCTAGGGCATATGGCCATCAGCGGAGAGATACGATGACACTGCCAGCCAATGCCTTGCCCTTCGGCAACAGGCTGCCCTCTGCCGACGATCGCCAGATCGCCAACCAGCTTCGGCGCATCCTTGCCTCGCAGAAGGCCGGCGAGGCCAAGCTGCACATACCGGATCCCAAGACCAGGAAACCGGTAGAAATCTCGCTGACACCGGCGATGTCGGACCTGTTCCTCGAGTTGCTGCGTCACATCGGGAGCGGGGATGCCGTCACGCTCGTGCCGATCCAGCAGATGCTGACGACGCAGCAGGCAGCAGATCTGCTCAACATTTCCCGCCCTTACCTGATCAGGTTGATCGAGAAGGGTGACATCCCGCACAGCATGGTAGGACGGCATCGACGGCTCAAGGCCGAGGACGTGTTTGCGTACAAGGCAGCGCGCGACAAGATTCGTTCGAAGGCGATGGACGAACTGATTGCGGACGGCTCGGACCTGTATTGATCTGACCCTGCCATGTTCGCAAATCGCTACACCGCTCTGGTCGATGCCTGCACACTGGTGAGCGTTCCTCGCCGAGATCTGCTGCTCACCCTCGCCGAGGCGGAATTCTTTCGTGTGCGCTGGTCGCAGCGCATCCTTGATGAGGCTGGCGCGGCCTTGAACAAGATTTTTGCCGAGCGCGGGTTCGAGGACGCGTCCGCAAGGGCTGCCCGAGCAGTCGAGGCCATGCACCGGGCCTTCCCCGAAGCCCTCGTTGAGGCGCACGCTTCGGTCGCGGCCCTGACGTTCGGACTTCCCGACGCCGATGACGAGCACGTCCTCGCCGCCGCGGTCCAGACGCAAGCCCAGGCTGTCGTGACTGAAAACATCAACGATTTCCCGGCGGCAATTCTCGCACCGCTCAACATCGAAGCGCGGACCGCAGACGAGTTCATCGCCGACACCATTGCGCTCGATGAAGGCAAGGCGGTCGCAGCAATCCGCACTCTGCGCATTCGGCTCAAGCGGCCGGAAATGTCCGCTGAGGATTACCTGCGATCACTTGAGGCGCATGGCCTGTTCGTCACCGCCTCGATCCTCAGTGGCCACGCCGAATCCATCTGACCGGCAATGACGCAAGCAGAGGCCTAGGCGATGATCCTCGAAAGGATTTCGCTTGCTCCGTCCACCGGCACGAACACGCGCGTCTTGTAGGCGATGATCTCGGTGAAGCAGCCCTTGGCCTTGAGCTCGGGGATGCGCGCAGCTTCGGCATCGACGATCTCGATCCTTCGGGAGCCGTTCACGCGGGCCGTGCGGATCGTGAAATTGAGGGGATGCGGCGCCTTCCATGTCCCACCGGCGAGAATGGCGGCGGCGATCTTGGCCGGATCGGTCTGCGCCTTGCGAGCAACCCCGAGCTTCTCAAGGGTCGCATCCACATAGAGGTCGTGGACATGGCGGCCTAGCCAGGAAGCGCCAGACTTGTCGACAATGCGGTTGACCGTGAGGTCCTCCTTGGGAAGCGCGCCCCAGATCGGCAGGAGCAGCCCGGTCGCGAGATAGACGGTCTCGGTGACAAGCTGGCTTTCGTCGGCAGCATATTCCTCCTCCCACAGCGCAGAGAACCGGGATTTGGTGACGGGCACCCAGGCGGACTCATCGAGCCGATCGGCGCGCAGGTATTCGCTGCGCAGCGGCCGCACGAGCTCGTAGCGGCGGATCATGTGGCCTTCATCGTCCATGTGCGAGGGCGCCGGAACCGCGAGCGCTACCTTGCCGGACTTGTCATTGCGCAGGAACAGCGGCTGTTCCTCATAGGATGCCATTTTGATGACCCGTTCGAGCGAGAGGACCTTGCGCCGCTGGGTCAGCGACAGCTCGAGCAGGTGCGAAGTCGCGCCGGTCACGGGATCGGTTCGGATCACGGTGTCCGACAGCACCTCGCACGCTTCCACCGCTACGGTCTCGACGCCGATGTCGAAGGTCCCGGCTTCCCTGGCGGCCGAGACGCGGGTTTCAACGAGGGTGAGGAACTCGTCGAAGATCGCGTTCTGGACGGCGATCTTCATCGCGAGGATGCGGTTGAGCCAGCGCTGGATCGGCGGCAGGTCTTCGCGCAGCACCCCGTCCTGGTCGGTGAGCTCGAGCCCGCTCATGCGCTGGAACTCGGACAATGTCGTGCTCTTGAGCTTGGCCATAGCGAGCAGGCCGTACCAGTCGTGGAGCGCGTGCCTGGCGTAGATGCTCTCGAGGTTGTCGGATGCATCGAACATGCCCTGCCCGCCGGTCTGGCGCTGGCCGCGGGTCAGCGCGCCCAAGGCGTCGAGGCGCCGGGCGATCGTGCTGGTGAAGCGCGCTTCGCCCTTGCAGTCGGTGGTCACGGGGCGGAACAGCGGCGGGCAGGCCTGATGCGTCCGGTGGGTGCGGCCTAGCCCCTGGATTGCGCGGTCCGCGCGCCATCCAGGCTCGAGCAGGAAATGGACCCGGCGCTGCTGGTTCCTGGCATCAAGACTGGCGTGATAGCTGCGGCCTGTGCCGCCAGCATCGGAGAACACGAGGATGCGCTTGGCCTCGGTCATAAATGCAGTGGTTTCGGCAAGATTGGTCCGAGGTGAGCGGCTTTCGAGGCGGTGCTGCCCCGATCCGTCACGGACGAGGCGCTTGCTACGCCCGGTAACCTCGGCGACGGCCGTCACGCCGTAGTGTTCGAGCAGCGCATCGAGCGCGGTCGGGATCGGCGGCATGGCGCAGATGTGCTCGATCAGGTCGGCGCGGGCAGCCTCAGCCTGCGGGTTGTGGACCGGATTGCCCGCCTCGTCCCACATCGGCCGCGAGCGCACGTCGCCGAGTTCGTCCGTGTATTCCTCCATTTGCCGGGTCGGGAAGGCCCGGGTCAAGTAGTCGACGACGTACTCTTTACAGTCGTAGGCAATGTCGAGAGCCTCTCGCTCAGCCGGTTCCAGCTCATCGAGTCGCCGGTTGAGGATCGATTCGGCGGTGCTCACCAGTTGGACCACGACACTGTCACCCTCGGCCAGATGCTCGTCGATCGCGGGGTAAATCGAGGGCAGCTTAAGCGAGAGCAGGACCTGCGCAAAGAAGCGCTGCTTGGTCCCCTCGAACCGACTGCGGGCCGCCGCCTTGGCGCCGCTATTGAGGGTCTTGTTCTCAAGCCCATCGACGATGCCAGTAAGTTCGAGCGCGGCTTCGAGGTTCTGATGGATGATTGTCCAAGCCTCGCAATAGGTGTCGTAGACCGCGATCTGCTCTGGGGTCAGATCGTGGCGCAGGATATCGTACTCGATCCCTGCGAAGCTGAGCGCGCGGGCGAGGTAGAGCCCGGAGGCCTTGAGGTCGCGGGCGACGAGTTCCATCGCGGCAATGCCGCCGTCCCGAATCTCGCTGATGAACTGCTCGCGGTTGGCAAAGGCGGTGCCGGGGCCCCACAGCCCGAGCCGCACCGCATATGCGAGGTTGTTGACTTCCGATGCGCCGGTTGCCGAGGCATAGAGCACCCGGGCGCGGGGCAGTGTGTTCTGGAGCAGGACCCCGGCGATGCCCTGCAGCGATCCCTGCTTTTGGCCAAGCGCCCCTTCCCCGCCCGCAACGCCGCCCATTTCGTGGGCCTCGTCGAAGACGATGACCCCTTCGAAGTCTTCACCGGCCCAGCGGACGATCTGGTCGAACCTGGTATCCTCCACCCGCGAACTGCGCAGCGTGCCATAGGGAACGAACAGGATGCCTTCTGGCGCCGTGATCTCCTCGCCGATCTTCCAGCGGGCGAGATCGAGAATGTCGGACGGCAGCCCGCCAATCGCGGTCCAGTCGCGCTGCGCGTCCTCGAGGAGCGGCGCATTCTTCGAGATCCAGATGTGACGGCGATTGCCCTTGAGCCATTGGTCGAGGATGCAGGCCGCCGCCTGCCTCCCCTTCCCCGCCCCGGTGCCGTCGCCAAGGAAGAAGCCAGTGCGGTAGAGCTGACCCTCGGGATCCTCCTTGAGCGCAACCTCGCCGGCAGGATGGCTGAAGCGGCCGTGGAGATCGCGGCTCCAGGCCTCGCCTGCGTAGATCACGGTTTCGAGCTGGGCGGCGGACAGCAGTCGTGCGGTCACGGTGCGTTCGGGTAATGAGGGCACGTAGCCGGGCTTGGGCGCGGCGATAGAGGCCATGGCGGCGGATTCGACAAGGTGCGTCGGGTGTTCGCCAGCTTCTGCGATCACCACGCGTGAAGGCCGGTAATCGGCATAGACCCCGCGCTGCTCGCCCATCGCGGCAGGTTCGGCCAGCACCTTGTAGGCGACGAGGCGGACGTCGTTGGTCTGGGGAGCTCGCACGATCACGGGCCGGGCTGGACCGGTCTTCACCGAGCGGAACAGGCTGAGCTTGGGTCGGGGCGCTGCCGACGGCGTCGGGTCACGCAACGGCGCCCGGAGCGGCACCGCTGGCAGCGCAGCGAAGAGTTCGCCGACCGAACCGCGATTGATCGTGGATACGCCGATCTCGCCTGGCACCTTGTCGATCACCAGCACGCGAACGGCGATCCCGGTGCCGTGCTTGGCATAGCCTCCCTTGTCCAGACGGAGCGACAGGACGACCCGCGCGCCTTCAAGGGTGCGCCGGAATGTTTCTTCGTACCTGGCCGAGGGTGAGAACCAGTCCGGCATGATCGCAACGATCCGGCCACCCGGCAGCAAATGGTCGAGCGCGGCCCGCAGGTGCCTGGCGGCGGTGTTCTGATCTTCTCCCCGCGATTGCGACACCGAGAACGGCGGATTCATCAGCACGACGCTCGGCCGCGCGGTTCCCGACAGCAGCGCGCTGAGTTTCGCACCGTCCTGGCGGTAGACCTTCGTGCCCGGAAACACGGCCTCGAGCAGGTCCGCGCGGGTGGGTTCGAGTTCGTTGAGGATTAGGTCCTTGACCGCGCCCTTGGCAAGCGAAGCGATGATCCCGGTGCCCGCACTTGGCTCCAGCACCATGTCATCGTCGGAAAGCCGCGCCAGATGGACCGCGAACCTGGCTAGCGCCGGCGGCGTCGAGAACTGCTGGAACTGGATCTGGTCCTCGCTGCGCACCGTGTGGGTCGGCAGTTCGCGCGTCAGCGCCTCGAGCGTGCCGATCGCGGATCCCACCTCCATCCGACCGACTAGCTCGGGAATTGCGAGGGACAGGGCGACTTCCAGGGCCTCGAAGCTGTCGCGCTGCTGCCAGGCACCTGCGGCGTCACTTCCGCCAGCACTCTCGGTCATGGCCTGGCTCAGAGCAGCGCGGTCGATCGGAACAGCGAGGAGCAGCTTGGCGGCAAGTGTGCGCGCAGCGCCGAGAATGGCGCTGGCGCGCGGAATCGTTGTTGTCATGCGGAGAACTCCTGAGCTCGTGCCGATCAGCGGCACGCCCGCTCCAGCCCCCCTCCCCTCACCGCTTCAGGAGCTGCGCCCAGTCGTTCATGCGGCCCGGCGGCCATTCGGTCTCGATTGCGAGGCCGGGGCGTTGGTAGGATTCGGCTGCGCGATCGCGGGCCCGCCTGCCCTCGGCGTCGTTGTCGGCCAGCAGGATCACGGTTTCCACTGAGGCCGGGATGTCAACCTGGTGGAAGCGTTTGGCACCCATCGTCGCCCAGGCCTGGATGCCCGTGAGCGACGTATAGGCAGCCGCAGTCTCGAACCCCTCGCAGATGCCGATGGTCTTGCCGGGCGGACCGTTGGTCCATGCAGCGCCGATAGCCTGGCCGAGGACGCGCTTCTCGGTGTAGGTCGATGTCGCAGGATCGAGGAAAATCCGCTGGATCGCGGCGATCGCGCCCGACTTGCGCATCGCAACGAGGAGTGCCGGTTCGAAGCGGACGAGGCTGCCCTGCCCTCGTGGACACCGGGGGTGAAAGCGCAGGTCGTCGAGTGGTGCCCAGATCTGGCGCACCCCGCGCACATATCGCTCCGCCAAAGTCCCTTCGATTGGCCGACCGGCTTGCCAGATTGTGAGGTGGGGTTTGACGCGGTGCTCGATTCTGGGAAGCACATCTGAGGCATCGAAAGTCGGCAGGTCCGCGATGCGGCGGAGGGCCCTAAGGACGTCCCGGCTGTCGCAACCTGCGTGGCATGTTACGAGGATGGCTCGATCACCCTGACGAATGGAGAGCGACGGGGTCCTGTCAGGATGGCAGGGGCAACGGCACATGGCAGTTTCACCCGACCATTTGCCTTTCAGATGTTCGACGAGCCTTCGGAGCTCTACAGTTGGTCTGTTTCGGGCCAAGGACATGACTGCCCCATCAGCCCCACTCCCCTCCCCGGTTTGCGTTTCAGCCTAACCGAAGTGCTCGGAAATCATCGGTCAGCTCGCATCCGAGTTTGCTCGTCGCTCGGCATAGCGAACGACAAAGGACTCCCAGACTCTCAGCCACTCCGCGTCTGTGCGCTCTTGCTTGATACCGGGAAAGCCAGTGCGGAATGCGTTCGCCATGGTGTCGACGCACCAGGGCTTACCCTTCTCAAGGCCGATTGCTCGGAACTTCGTTTCGCGCTCGCCATAGGTCAAGCTGCCACCCGGGAACGGAAACAACGGTTCGGCGACTTTGACCTCCCGGACAGGCGCACGTGACGCTTTGCCGACCGATGATCTCGGTGCAGTTTCTTGGGCCGGGGCACCCAGTAGCCGCAAATGCGGTCCAACCAGCTTGCGCTCCAAAGGCGCTGGCGAAGGCCGGAGGATCACCTTCCTGCCACTGAAATCGACGTCGGCGTTCGGGTAGACCGCAGAGACCAGCTGCATCGTTTCACGCACAGTTTGACGAAAACGCTTGCTGTCTGCATCGTTGCCGAGGTGTTTAGCCAGTTGATCCCACGAGATCACTTGACCTCGATCGCTGCTGATCCGCGGAAGCCGGTACGCGAGGTAGGTGTAGAGATCGAGAGCAGTGGGCGTGCCCTTAAGTTCACGAATGGCAATCTCGTTCAACGGGACAGCATGATCGACTAGGTGACTGTAGAATGCCTCGGACATCCGGATTTCGCGCGCAAACGCGCCATTCTTCTCGAGGGATCCTGCGTATTCGTTGGAGATTTTCACGTCTCGAACGGCAAATGCATTGTCGCCGGCGTCGTTGCCTTCCCACCGGATTTGCCATTCACAAGCCAACAGTCGATCGACTTGCTCGCGCATCAAATTGGCGGTGCCGCGAGGTCCATAAGAAACGGTCTGGTAGCCAAGCCGGCGCATCCATTCCGTGAAGTTGCGCCCAAGATAAACGTCCCGGGATCGCTTCGTCACCGCCTGAGAAAGCAGATAGATCAGCGCAACACGTGGATAAGCTCCATAAGGCACACCAACGCTTCGTAGCACTGGCTTACCGTCCACCGTCTGGAGAACCGGTCGTGGATTGATGGCCAGTGCATATTTTCCGTCTTCGCGAAGAATCGGTAGAGTATCGTCCTTCGGACGTTTTGTCGGAAGCGACATGGCGCACAATGCGGAATGCAGAAATGCCGGAACGGGTTCTTCGTCCTGGACGCGAAGGAAGGCATCCATCGTGAGCTGAGTGCCGGCAGACTGTGCTAGGGAGCGGACACGCTCTTCACCGCCGCCTAGCATTGCTAGGGCGTATTGATGTCCGATTGGCCGCAGTGTGTCTCCGCTCAT
>NZ_JBYSYJ010000003.1:0-326599 GCF_058783135.1 Novosphingobium sp. FW305-C-30-35 | reverse complement strand
CAAGGCCTCGCACCGTGTCGTAGCGCGCGCAGTCGGCAATGGGCGGATGCTTGAGCTTGAGGTCCACCACGACGTCGATGGGCTGCGCTACCTGCGGTTCGCGTCGGCGCGACAGGATATTGAGGACCACTTCGTCGTTGACCGCGCCTGCCGCCAAGGCTTCGCGTATCGCGCCCTCAACCGCGGCAAGGCCATCGTCGATCACGGCAGCCAGTACCCGCACAAAGCGCCGGTCGGCATCGTCGCTCCTGCCTAGCTTGCGACGCAGCTGTGCCAGTGCAGGCGGCAGCTCCCAGTCATGGAACGGCGCGCCGTTGCGCCAGGCGCCGGGCTTGCGCGCGAGCACTGGCAGATAATGCCAGGGATCCAGCACGGTCTGGTTGCGTCCGAACATGCGGGCATGCTCAGCGACCACCTTGCCGGCATGGCGGATCACGATCCGGTCGGCATAGGCGCGTACCTGCACCACCTGCCGAGCGGCACTGGCCATGACCGAGTAGCGGTTGCGATCGAAGCTGACGAGGCAGGTCGCGGTGGCAACATGTTCGCTCTCGAAGAACCCGTCGAACGGCACGGGCAGTGGCTGCAACATGGCGCGCTCCCTCTCCAGGGCCGCAGCGATGGTCGTGTCTTCCAGGTCCGGGTGGGCATAGCGCTCGGCCCAGCGCCGGCACTCGGCCTCCAGCCAGGCGTTCAACTCCTCGATAGTGGCAAAGCGCAGGCGAGGCTTGAACAGTCGCTCCCTGCCAGTCTGGACCTGGTTCTCGACCTGGCCCTTCTCCCACCCCGCCGCCGGACTGCAGGCCACAGGCTCCACGCCGTAGTGGTCGGTCATGATCAGGAACCGTCGGTTGAACATGCGCTCCTTGCCGGTGAACACGGTCGTCACCGCGGTCTTCATGTTGTCGTAGATGCCCCGGGTGGGCACACCGCCGAAGAAGGCAAAGCCGCGCACATGGGCATCGAACACCATCTCCTGCGTCTCGCGCGGATAGGCCCGTACGAACGGTGCGCGCGACCAGCACAGCCGCATATGGGCCACCTTCACCCGCATCGGCTTGCCTGCAATCTCGACGTCCTCGTGGCTCCAGTCGAACTGGTAGGCCTCGCCGGGGCGGAACAGCAGCGGGATGAACACCTTACTCATGTCCCCGGCATCCACCCGGCGTTCCCGCTTCCAGCGCGCCGCATACCGCCGGACCGCATCATAGGAACCGGTGAAGCCCTCCCGCTCCAGCAGATCGTGAAGCCGGGTCAACCGTAGCCGATCACGGCGGGGCCGTTCCTCGTTCTGTTCCAGTAACTCATCCAGGCGCTCCCGGAACGGGCCGGTCTGCGGACGTGGCTGCTCTCGCCGCTCATAACTGAACTGCGCCTCGGGTGCCCGGATCGCCTTGCGCACCGTATTGCGCGACAAATGCATATCCCGCGCGATCGCCTTGATCGGTTTACCCTGCCTCGCTTCTCGTCGGATCTTCGCCGTCGTCTCCACAATCAACATCCCCATCCCCCACCGCTTGGAAATCCCAAACGGCGGTGCCTCACACCCAGGAATGAAGGGGTCAATTTTAGACGCCGATCACCCCGCTATGGGGGTCAATTTTGCACGCCGCTCCACACACTTCCCGCTAGTCTGGCAAGCCTGCTCGCACACCATCGCAACCTGGTCATTGCGATCGATCAAAGTTGGCAAGGCACAGGATTGGCACGGCAAAAGGCCGGTACTGCGGCTGCGTGCCCGATGACGATCGCGAACCTGCCTCGCGCGCCGTGGCTAAATCTGTTCAAGCCCCGGACGACTTCCGCCCTTTGCCAGTTTCGTATTGGCGCAGCGTTGGCAGCGCGAGCAGGTGCCAGTGGGCTTCACACGTGACTTGCGAGAAGTTGACTTACCGCCTAAGCGACAGGAATGGCCGTTTATTTCCATGAAGAAGACCTACCCGAAGGCGTGCTTGCGCCCGGTGCCGTCGCCGTCGATACCGAGACGATGGGATTGATCACGCCGCGTGACCGCCTTTGCGTCGTGCAGATTTCGGACGGGCAGGGCGACGAACACCTCGTTCGCTTCTCCCCGGGCAGCAGCTATGCGGCGCCCAATCTGAAGGCTGTGCTCGCCGATCCTGCGCGGCTCAAGCTTTACCACTTTGCGCGGTTCGATCTGGCGGCGATCGAGCACTACCTTGGCGTGGTCGCCGCGCCCGTGTTCTGCACCAAGATCGCCTCGAAGCTGGTCCGGACCTATACCGATCGCCACGGTCTCAAGGACCTGGTGCGTGAACTGCTCGGAAAGGAAATCTCCAAGCAACAGCAGTCGAGCGACTGGGGCGGTCCGGTGCTGTCCGATGCGCAGCAGGAATACGCCGCATCCGACGTGCGTCACCTCCATGCCATGCACGCGATCCTCGTCGAGCGTCTGGAGCGCGAGGGCCGCACCGCAATGGCGCAGGCCTGCTTCGACTTCCTGCCGATGCGTGCGCGGCTCGACCTTGCCGGTTGGGCAGAGCGTGACGTGTTCAGCCACGAGTAAAGTGACAAGGGACAAGGGCGGGCGATGACTGTCGCGGCAGACACGATTCGCACACAGCGTCGCAGCTTTGCAGCGCCGGGCGGCTTCCATGACCGTCTCGTGCATTTTCTCGCGCGCGGCTTGCCAGCGCTGGTCGGGGCCCTGCTGGCGATCATGGTCATTACGCCGCTCTCGCCACGCGGCGAAATCAGTTTCCTGCTGGATCGTCGCAAGGTTGCCATGGTCAACGAACGCATGCAGGTTTCCAGTGCCATGTATCGCGGGCAGGACGATGAAGGTCGCAATTTTTCGATCACGGCAGGCTCGGCAGTCCAACGAACCAAGGCACAGCCCTTGATCGAGCTGGATCAGCTGACCGCACGGATCATGCTGGACAATGGCCCGGCCTTGCTCACCGCGGGCCGGGGCAACTACGATTTCGGGAAGGAGATCTTGGATATCGCAGGCCCGATCAACGTCCAGACCTCGGACGGCTATCGCATGACGGCTACAAACGTCGACATCGATCTTGGCAGCAAGATCCTCAAGAGTCGCGGGCCTGTCGAAGGGCGCATTCCTGCCGGAACCTTTTCCGCCGATCGGATCAACGCCGATCTGAACGAGCGTACGGTCGCGCTCGAGGGTAATGCCCGCCTCCGCATGGTACCGGGCAGGATGCAAATGCCATGAGCAGGACACCGATGAGCAAGTATCCCATGACTACACGCGAGATCATTCGCTCGGCCCGTCCGCTGCGCTGGGCCACCATCGGTTTTGCCGCATCGGCCGCGCTCATGGCAGGTGGTCAGCATCTTTGGGCGCAGGGCATCTCGGGACATGACAGCAATGCGCCTGTGAACTACGCGGCAGATCGCATCGAGGTGCAGGACAAGACAAAGCGCGTCGTCCTGTCCGGCAATGTCGACATCACCCAGTCGGATTTGCGCATGCAGGCCGCCCGGACAACCGTTGCCTACAGGAATGCCGGCGACATTCAGATCGACAGGATCGATGCGACCGGAGGTGTCATGGTCAACCGTGGCGGTGAAAGTGCGCGCGGCGATGTTGCTGTCTACGACTTCAACCGCAACATCATCACCATGACAGGGAACGTGGCGCTCCGTCGCAACGGCGATACGTTGAACGGCGGGCGCCTGGTCATCGATCTCGATTCTGGCCTGTCGAGCGTCGATGGGCGATCAGGTGGTGGTAGCGGCGGCCGCGTCAGCGGAACGTTCAACGTCAAGCGCAGGAACTGATCGGGTGGATTGATCCGCGCTCGACGATCCTGACCGGCCTGTCGTGCAGCATCCTTGCAAGCTGGCGAAGTTGCGCCGACGAGCCTCCTTGCCGACAGGTGGACGGGACTGCGAGACCATGTCCCAGAAGACCCGGTCCCGTTTGCGCGCCGATTGACATTCAATCGCCAAGAGGCGCGAACAAATCGTGGAGTGTGGTCTCGTCCAGAACAGCATAGGCTGTGTCGCTTTCAGCTTCGAAAAGGGCATCAGCCAAGGCTTGCTTGCGCTGCTGCATGTCGAGAATTCTCTCTTCGACTGTGCCGGCCGCCACGAGCCGATGGACAAAGACGGGCTTGGTCTGGCCGATCCGATGGGTCCGGTCCATAGCCTGACGCTCGACTGCCGGGTTCCACCAGGGATCATAGAGGATAACGGTATCGGCCTCAGTAAGGGTCAGGCCAACCCCTCCGGCCTTGAGGCTCAGGAGAAATACTGGAGCATTCCCGCTCGCGAATGCATCAAGCACTGATGCGCGGTCCCTGGTCTGTCCGGTCAGCGACAGGCAGGCAATGCCCTCCTCGGTCAGGTCGCGCTCGATCAGACGCAGCATTTCGACGAATTGCGAGAAGATCAGCACCCGGCGGCCTTCTGCGACAAGTTCCCTGACCAGTTCACGCAATCTGGCGCGCTTGGCACTGTCCGTGACGGACCGGGCAGCATCTGTCTTGACCAGTGCCGGATCGCAGCAGACCTGCCGCAGCTTCAGGAGAGCGTCGAGCACCGTGATGCGGGAGGCTGCCAGCCCCTTGGTTCTGATGGCCTCGCGCACGCGGGCATCCATCACGCTACGCACCGTTTCATAAAGTGCCTGCTGCGGTTTGGGGAGATCGACCCGCTCGAGGATCTCTGTCCTTGGCGGCAGTTCTGCTGCGACCTGTTCCTTTGTCCGGCGCAGCAGGAAGGGGCGCAAGCGCCGTTTGAGGCGGGCTTGCGCGCTGGCATCGCCATGCTTTTCAATAGGCGTGCGAAATAGCGTCTGAAACTGCTTGCGATCCCCCATCAGCCCGGGATTGACCCAGTCCATCAGCGTCCAAAGGTCCTGGAGCGAGTTTTCGAGCGGGGTTCCGGTCAGTGCAAGGCGCCCCTTGGCAGGGATTTCGCGAAGGGTCTTTGCCATCTGCGAGGCGGGGTTCTTGAGGGTCTGCGCCTCGTCAAGGATGACCAAGGGCCAATCATGGGCTGCCAGCCAGTCACGATCGCGGGCAAGCAGGGGGTACGTCGTGACAACGAGGTCAGCTTCCAATGCCGCTGCGCGGTAAGCGGCGCGCTCGTTGCCGTGCAGGACCACGAGACGCAGACAGGGCGTGAACTGTTCGGCCTGACTACGCCAGGTGTGCACCAAGCTGGTTGGCACGATCAGCAGCACCGGGCCTGCTGCTTCAGCTTCTCGCCTCGCCTGCAGGAGTGCAAGTGCCTGGACTGTCTTGCCGAGCCCCATGTCATCGGCAAGCACGCCACCGAAGCCCGCCTGCAGCAGCATCGCCATCCAGGCGACGCCATGGGCCTGATAGTCACGCAGCTGGGCCTTCAGACCGGCCGGGGCTGAATGAGCCTTGCCTGCGGTGAGAGCATGGAGGCCGCGCGCCAGTGGCAGGATTCCGGCATTGTCGGAGAAGCGCACATCGCTGCCTGCGAGCGCCTCTTCAGCCAGTTTGACCAGCCCTGCCTCTGCAGGATGCATCGCGCCCAGTTCCACCTGCTGGCACAGGAACAGGTGGAGCAAGGCGGCAATCGGGCTGAGGTCGACCGCGAGATAGCCCTGCTTGCCACGGTCAATGTAGACTGGCTGGCTGGCGAGGTGCTGTGTCAGCGCATGCACATCAGGCACCTGCTCCCACCCCTCTCGGTACTGTTCCAGGAATGCCGCAATCAGGGGCGCGACATCGATGGCCTTGCCCTCAAGCTCGACCTGAAAGCCAAGAGAAAACCAGTCATTTCCCTGGAATCCTGCACCCGGGGCGTTCTGCGTGGAAACCGACAGCGAAGCAGCTTCGGCGCTGAGACGGTAAGGCCATCTGCTGCTCTCGAGGATGTCCCAGCCCTCTGCGCGCAAGGCCGGGACCACCTGGAATGCGAAGTCCAGTGCATCATCGAGCCGGGAGACATCCATGAGCGACGTGCTCAGTTCACCATCGGCAAAGACAAGATCGCAATCCATCATGCGATCGCCGGGCCAGTGCGTCTCGAGCTCTTCCACCGGGATCGCACCGGCTTGCGTGAGACGTAGCAGGCAGGCGTCCTCCCACTCTGGGTCACGCAGCAAGGTGACCACCTCACCAGCCTGCACGATGCGCGGATCGGGGTCATAAGCGGAAACCTCCTGACCCTCATACACGAACGTCAGAGTGATTGTTGGAAGCTGCAGCGTTGTTCCCCAACGACCAGCATTCTCCCGCGCTGACTCCGTCCCCAGCATGAGACGGGCATGGCGTGTCCTGGGAGCGCGCGTCATCTGGCGAATAA
The DNA here is from genome assembly GCF_058783135.1 of Novosphingobium sp. FW305-C-30-35. NCBI lineage: Bacteria > Pseudomonadati > Pseudomonadota > Alphaproteobacteria > Sphingomonadales > Sphingomonadaceae > Novosphingobium > Novosphingobium sp. FW305-C-30-35. Next base: position 320,329 of record NZ_JBYSYJ010000003.1, on the reverse strand, counting down.
CGTGGGGGCGTGGCAAGACGAGGTTGGCCAGACGATCAGGAAGTGCAGCAGCGAGCACCGCTGCGTGTTCAGCCGAAACAAGTGGCGCTGTTTCGACCAGTCGCAAAGTCTCCGGTTTCACAGGCTCGGCGAGTGCCCCGATGCGGCCTGAATCCTGGTCAATCCAGAATGTCGCCCCTTCGAGCCCTTGCAGTTGCAGGGCCGCGCCCGACGGATCAACGAAACCGAGCTGTTGGGCGCCATCTGATAGAATTCGCCATTGTAACCTGACAGCGGGGCGGTCTTCAGACCAGGTGAGGCAAGCCTCAGGGGAAGCAGCATGGAGCAGCCTGCCCGTTTCACCAAGCCGCCGGATCAGGCTGATTGCCTGCTCACCGTTGAGGAGCAGGCAATCGGGTAGACCCGAACCAAAGCCATAGCCATAGCCATAGCGTGCGTCCCAGATTCCCGCCTGCACCAGCGCGGGGATCAGTTCCAGGTCCACCGGACGGATGAATGCGGGAACAGCACTTGCGCGGATAGCAGCGAGAAGATCATAGCGGCGCATGCTCTTGTTAAGCGTATCGCCTGCGGCGGCCATCCGCCCTTTGTAGACGTCCACCCGAAGGTCTGCACCGGCGAGCTGAAGGACATAAAGCAGCCGGTCTTTGATATTGCTCGGATATTCTTCGGGCCGTTCAGGTCTTGGAGCGGCAGATGTGGCATTCTGTCTGACACGGGCGAGCCAGGCCTCGACTGGTGCGGCGAGACTGACGGGGTTCTGGTGCTGTGCGGCAGCCAGATAGATCAATGCTGCCGCGACATGCTTGCAATTATGGCCCATTGGGCAGGAGCAGGCACCGAGAAGGGCATCGCCATGCAAGGCGATATGTTGATTGTAGGCCTGGCCGCGCCCGTTCGAGACGCGGCTTACAACAGCGCCGCCTTGCTCGGCCTCGACCTTTATGACCAGCCCGCGATCAACATAATCATGAGCGCGCTGCAGTGTCGAGGCAGCGAAATGATCGCTCAACTTGATCCACATAGCATTCCATTAGCCTGAATACTCACCGGGGCGCAGGTGAAGAGTTGGCGGTTGTAGCGTAAAGTTCTGTTCTGAAGCAGGAATCTGGTTGACCAGGTCTAGTCCTGCCCAGGACAGAAAATGTCATGAACCAGACCCGCCAGGAGTGACGATAGAGCGCCGGGACTTTCGTTTCCAGCGGTCCTCGGCAAGAAAGTCGCCGTCGCGATCGACTCTGGCCGACTGACCTCTCACGGCGGCGTGGTGCTGCGGTCTCAAGTCGAGGCCGCGATGGGGATTTGCCGGCGGTTTGCGGCTTGCATTGCCGATCCGCGTGACCCATCGCTTCGTTGACCTCGTCGCGTTGCGCGACGATCCGGGGTTGTGCCTGGCGCCAGGCAAGCTGCCGGGATCGGACGCGGGGCCTGCCGGCCAACCCACGATGAGCTGCTGCGAGAATGCTCTGAGTGCATGATCAGCAATGTCCCAGGATACATGTCGCAAACGATCCGGTAAATGGATTTGACCCAACCGGTGAGTCCTGTGAGCCGTTCGACGGCGGCGATAGCGGAGCATACTGCGATCACGACAATCCGCAGGATGATGGTCTGCCGATCGTCGTCACCGGCCAAAAGCCTGATGGCGGCATCACCGCTGGCGAGGTTGGAAACTTCCTCGGCAGGGCCGCTCTTGAATCGGCTCCTGGCGGCGCTGCGGTGGACTGCATGTTCATCTCCCAGTGCGATACCACCGACAAGGTGCTTGCAGCAGTCGATTTAGTTCCCGGCCTCGGTAAGCTTGGCAATTTCGGCAAGCTACGAAAGGTAAGAAAGTTGGGACGCGCTTGCGGCTGTGTCGTGGCAGGAACGCTGGTAGACACGCCGAAAGGCCTAGTCGCAATCGAGACTCTTGCCGCAGGTGACATGGTCCTCGCCTATGATGTGAAAACCGGTGAGGTTGAGCCCCAGTCGGTGCTCGACGTCCTGCGGACCGAACCGAAGCCAACCTACAATGTGATTCTCCGCGCTGCCAACGGCGAGACGGCTCAGTTCGAGGCCACCGATGATCATCCCTGGCTGAATGCTGCCAAAGAATGGCGCGACACGGATGAGCTGACTGTTGGCGACAGGTTGATCGCAGGCGATGGTGGGCGGTTCGAGGTGATCGAGGTTGGTCTGACCGGTAATGTCGAGGTGGCCTATGCCTTGCGGTGCGCGCTGTATGACAATGGGGGGTGCTATCTGCATCCCATGGAAACGGCAGGAAAGCGCCAATCACGCCCGTGCGTGAGGTGTATATCTGAATTATGGGTCCGATGCGTAGCATCGTGGCCCCTCCCACGATCCGGAAAATGATCCTGCCCGTGACGGTGAATGCCCGTTCGACCATAGCTTGTGGGCTATAGACAATTTATAGCCTGAAGGATATATAGCGGTATGGCCTGGACGGTTCTCTATCACGATGCGTTCCTTCCCGAACTGGAGGTGCTGTCGGAATCCGTGCAGGACGAGTTGCTGGCGTTGGTCGAACTGCTCACCGTGAGTGGCCCGACGCTGGGGCGGCCACACGTCGATACGCTGGCCGGATCGAAGCACGCCAACATGAAGGAGCTCCGGTTCACGGCGGATGACGGGGTGTGGCGGGCAGCGTTCGCGTTCGACCCCAAGCGCCGCGCCATCGTGCTGGTGGCGGGAGACAAGAGCGGGGTCGCGCAGAAGCGGTTCTACAAAGGCCTGATCGCCAAGGCTGATGCCCGGTTCGCCGAGCACCTCGAAACGTTGAAAGGATGAGCACCATGCCGGTTACCCATGAAGAGCTGATGGCGCGTCTTCCCAAGGATCGTCAGGCCCGCATCAAGGCCCGCGCCGCCGAACTGCACCGAGAGGTTGAAGGCCTCAAGGCGCTGCGCAAGCTCGCCCAGCGCAGCCAGGAGCAGATCGCCCAGAGTCTGGGAGTCAAGCAGCCCTCGGTGCTCAAGATCGAGCGTCAGGCCGACCTCTACCTCTCCACTCTGCGCCGGTTCGTCGAGGCCGCTGGCGGCACGCTGGAGCTGCGGGTCGAACTGCCCGGCACCGGCGCGTTCACGCTCACCGGCGTCGGTGAGATCGACGCCGCCAAACACGCCGCCTGACCTTCTTCCTCAGCCGCTTGCATCGTCGCACCCGCGCGCTAGGCTGCCCGCCGTGATGCTGCTGCAGCGCCTTGCGAGCGAGCCAGGCGCGATCCCGCGCGTTGCGTCCGCACGGCCCAGAACCGCCTCAAGGGCAAATCCGCCGCTCTCCCGCCAACTGCCGCCCCATGCGCGCACGAACGTCCGGTTCTACTGGAGAAATCGCCGTCAGTATGACTGGAGCGCGTCAAGCGGATCAGTTGTTCGTGTGAGCCCAGCCTCTCTCTCCCAATAATGGACTGAGTCCTTCTCGCTTTCATCGCCTGCCGCCTGGATCACAGCCCGGCACAAAGGTCGAAACGGGCGCGTCCGGACCCGGTAAAGTTGACGAGCCTGGTGCAGGTCGCTGCAAGCTCATCGACGAAGGGGAGCGTCAACGGAACACACGGCGCGCGATGAAACTGGCGATCTCGACGAGATCCACGTCCGCCGCAGGCGAAAACTCCAGACGCATCAGCTATCCGGAGCGCCAGCGGCGATAGCGGCAACACTTGGCGATCCCCACATCCACTGGCCCGCCCAGCTCAGGACAATGTTGAACGAGGAAAATACTCTTGGCTAACCTGCTTGTTACCGGCGGTGCCGGCTTCATTGGCGGCAACTTCGTTCGCTACTGGAGCAAGGAGCATCCCGACGATACGATCATCGTGCTCGATTGCCTGACTTATGCCGGCAACCGTTCGACCATTGCCGATGTCGAGCAGGCCGAACTCGTCGTCGGCGACATTCGCGACACAGCGCTTGTCGAGAAGCTGTTGCGCGAACACGGCGTGGCAACGCTCGTCCATTTTGCCGCTGAAAGCCATGTCGACCGCTCGATCACGGGGCCCGACGTCTTCATCGAGACGAATGTGATCGGCACGAGCAGCCTGCTCAAGGCCGCGCGCAAGGTCTGGCTTGACGAAGGCTCGGGCAAGGATCACCGCTTTCACCATATCTCGACCGACGAAGTCTATGGCTCGCTTGGCCCCGATGATCCGGCGTTCAGCGAAACCACGCCATACCAGCCCAATTCGCCCTACTCAGCGTCCAAGGCTGCTTCCGATCACCTGGTGCGTGCCTGGCATCATACCTATGGGCTGAATACGACGACGACCAATTGCTCCAACAACTACGGGCCGTACCATTACCCTGAAAAACTCATCCCGCTGTTCAACCTCAACGCGCTTTCCGGCAAGCCGCTGCCGATCTACGGCGACGGCCTGAATGTGCGGGACTGGCTCTATGTCGAAGACCATTGCCGTGGCATCGACGCAGCGCTCGAGCATGGCAAGCCCGGGGAAACCTACAATATCGGTGGCGGGGAGGAACTGCCCAACATGGCCGTGATCGACCGCATCTGCGCTGAAGTCGATCGCGCCTTTGCCGAGATCGACGGCCTTGCCGACCGCTACCCGCAGGCCCCTGCAGCGCGGGGCCGCGCCACCTGCGAACTCAAGACATTCGTTGCAGATCGCAAGGGCCATGACCGCCGCTACGCGATCGACGAGACCAGGGCCCGCACCGAGCTCGGCTATGTCCCGCAGCACGACTTTGCAACCGGGTTGCGCAGAACCTTGCGCTGGTACCTCGAAAATGAAGCCTGGTGGCGGCCGTTACGCGTTACAGGACGAAGTGCACTTTCCTGAACAAGCAGCATATGCCGCATGTTCGGGCGACGGGATGCGCACGATCGCACAGCTCGATGCAAGGGCTTGCCACGCGGCGTGGCGCCTTGGTCTGCCCACTGTCTCCTTACAGCCGAGACCCAGCCCCCAAAATCTCACATAGTGTGGTCCAAGCTTGCCGTATGGGCTTTGCAGATGCCCTGACAAATGAATGCGGGTGAAGCCTGCCGCCTCATTCGGGCAGACCTCAGGGAGAGACCCGAGACACACGCTCAACCGGGACATTCTCGCACAATGGAGAGTGAGCCAGGATCACGCGCTGCGGGCCCGCGTTCCGTGCCCGCGTTCCGTGCCCCCAAGGCCCTGCTTCGAAGGCCCACCGAGGTCAATTGGCGCAGTTCGAGCCGGATGCGACACGGCCTTCGGCCCGGACGCTTCTGCTGTCTCGCGCTATCGCAGCGAGAACAAGGCAGCCATTCCATCCGTGGGGCCCGACAGGCAAGTCGCTCGCGTAGCGTGTCAGGTCTGTGCCGCTTCAGCCTTCGCGGGCTTGCGGCCACGCTTGGCCATCGGATTGACGAGCTTGGTGCCGGGCTTGCGCCCCAGCCCAATTGCCTTGGCGAGTTCCCGGCGCTTTTCGGCATAGGCAGGGGCCACCATCGGATAGTCGGCAGGCAGGTTCCAGCGCGCACGATATTGTTCGGGTGTCATGTTGTAACGGTTCGCCAGATGGCGCTTGAGCATCTTCATCTTCTTGCCGTCTTCAAGGCAGACGATGTAGTCGTGCTTGACAGATGCCCGAACCGAAACTGCAGGCTCCGGAAGGGATTCGGGTACCTGCGCAGGCTTGTCGAGACCTGCAAGAGCGTTGTAGACGTTGGCGATGAGCGCAGGGAGGTCGCCCACTGCGACGGCGTTGTTGCTCACGTGAGCGGAGACAATATCCGACGTCAGTGTGACAAGCGTTTCGCGATCGGCAAGGTCATCTTGCATTCCAGTCAGCTCCCATGGTGGATTGCACTTTCAAATAATTCGTGAACTTCTAGCGCACGCTGACTTGCACGACCAGTCTTTCCTTATCCTTCGCGATGGTCGGCAGTGCATTTATTCAAAAAACTGGAAACGCAATGTTAATAAGTGGTTCGACAACGCGCGAGCGTAAGCATGTCCACGATATGATCGTGTCTTCAGGATACCGAGAAACTCAATAAAGTTCGAAAATTGCTCCCGCTCATGCTAGACCCTGGAAATCATCGTACCCCAAAAAACATATCGGGGGATCGAGATTGGTATCTGTGCTTAACTGCTTGCAGATTTGCCCAGGACCGGGTTGCGTTGCAGATGGGGTCCTGATCCATCAAGTGGATGGTTCCATCTCCCTTTTTCATAGCCGGTGCGAAGCAGCTTGGAGCAGGCCTTTGCCTGCGTATGGTGCGCCAACTGCGCGGATGTCAGAGCCGATTCCCGCATTTGAGGCGCTGGTTGGCTAACCGTACAAGACATCACCCCGATCCCAGGTCCCGCCAGCGACGACCCGATTTGGCAAGAACGGCGGCAAGGGGCGCCAGTTCATTGTCACCAAGAGTGGGTCGTGTCCCACGGGGTGGTGTAGGAAGGTTTCTCTGAGAGGGTGGCCACCGTCGATCTTCTGGTAGGGTTCGGATGCGAACTCGAACCTGGAGAAGAAGACGATGACCGACGACAGAATGGCCCTTGTTGAGCTGATTGAGCAAGGGGCAGACAGCGATTTGGTGCGCGATATGCTGGCATTTGCCGCCGAGCGCATGATGGATCTGGAGATTGAGGCCAGAACGGGTGCGGCTGCGGGCAGTCGCAGCCCGGCGCGGCTCAACCACCGCAACGGCTATCGCGAACGGGGCTGGGACACTCGGGCCGGCCGGATCGAGCTGGCGATCCCCAAGCTCAGGAAGGGCAGTTACTTCCCGAGCTTCCTTGAGCCACGCCGCACGGCTGAGAAGGCGTTGGCGGCGGTGATCCAGGAAGCCTACGTCCACGGTGTCTCGACTCGCTCGGTCGACGATCTGGTCAAGGCGATGGGCGCCAGCGGCGTCTCGAAGAGCCAGGTGAGCCGTCTGGTGGCCGAGATCGACGAACGGGTGAACGCCTTCCTGCAGCGGCCGATCGAGGGCGAGTGGCCCTACCTGTGGATCGACGCCACCTACCTCAAGGTCCGCGAGGGCGGGCGGATCGTCTCGACGGCGGCGATAATCGCCGTCGGCGTCAACACCGATGGTCGGCGCGAGGTTCTGGGCGTTGCCACCGGCCCTTCAGAAGCGGAACCCTTCTGGAAAGCCTTCCTGCGCTCGCTCGCCGACCGGGGACTTCGCGGGGTAAAGCTGGTCATCGCGGACGACCACAAGGGGTTGCGCGCCGCCGCCAGCAAGGTGTTCGCCGCGAGCCAGCAACGCTGCCGGGTCCACTGGATGCGCAATGCGCTGGCACATGCCGCGCCTAAGCAGCGACCGGCAGTCATCGCCATGATCAAGACGATCTTTGCGCAGGAAACGGCTGAAGCGGCTCACCAGCAATGGGAACAGGTCGCCGATGCCCTGCGCGAGAAGTTCCCGAAGCTGGCCGACATGATGGCCGGATCGCGCGAGGACGTGCTTGCCTACATGACCTTCCCGAAGGAGCACTGGGCGCAGATCGCGTCGACCAACCCGCTGGAAAGGGTGAACAAGGAGATCAAGCGAAGGGCCGATGTCATCGGCATCTTTCCGAATGACGCCGCCGTCGTCCGCCTCGTCGGAGCACTCATGCTGGAACAGAATGATGAGTGGGCGGTGTCACGCCGTTACATGACGCTGGAAACCCTCGGCTCGGTGAGCCATAACCCCATTGTCAGCCTGCCAGCTCTGGCTGCCTGACCCGAACCTGATCCTACTGCGGATCGACGGTTCCTACACCACCCCGTGGGACACGACCCAAGAGTGTGAAGAGCAAACGGCGGCCGCAGGGCGCCTGTCTGCAAGATTTCGCCCAGATCCCCGTAGTCGGGCTGGATGCAGGGACCTGGTCGGATGCCGGACGCCTAGCCTGGCCGTTGATCCCGACCGTTCAAGTGAGCAAGCGCACATTTCTGTGATCCTGGTGCGATTTTCCTGCAAGCATCGTTCGTGTCCCACGCCATCGCGACTTTTGTTGCATTGCGGCAACACCTTGTTTTTTCGCGATATCGCATGTCCTACTTTGCGGTTGCCCCCGACGGTCAATCCTCCGATTGCGCGCCGCCGCGGTGTCGCAGGAAACGCAATGAGAACCGCGATATGGCAAAAATGAGGAACATGATGAAGAAGATCTCGATCGCGCTCGCAGCCGTTGTTGCAGCTTGCGCCACGCCTGCATTTGCCGAGGCTCCCTCGGGCGTCCGCACCGAAGTGCTTGTTGGCTGGGATCGCGTCTCGCTCGACCTGAATGACTTTGGCCTCGGCACGTACAGCGAAGACGGTGTCGGTTTCGGTCTGGCTCTTGGCTATGACATTCCAACCACTGGCAACGTCGCCTTTGGCATCGATGCTGAAGTCTCGGATTCGTCGACCAGGTACGTTTATGACGATGGTGTCGATCGCGCGGTGATTTCGACCGGCCGTGACCTCTACGTCGGCGCTCGCGTGACCGCTGCGGTCAACCCGAAGCTGAATCTCTATGGCAAGGTTGGCTATACCAACGCCCGCATCAAGGGTGAGCTCAACGGCTTCAAGGATGGCGAGAACGGTGATGGCGTGCGCCTTGGCCTGGGCGCTCAGCTCGGCCTCGGCGGCAACAGCTACGGCCTCGTCGAATACCGCTACTCGAACTACGAATCGAGCTTCTCGCGCAACCAGGTGCTCGCAGGCGTCGGCCTGCGCTTCTGATCACTCCTGAGTGAACAGACTGGGGAAGGGCAGCGGCGCTGCCCTTCCCTTTTTTCCGCGGGTGCTCCAAGCCCGTTCTGGAGATATCCGGCAAGCCACGAGGCTTCTGCCGTGCGGTGGGCAGATTGCGGGATTGAAACCATGGGCAACAAGGCAATTGCCCTTGCCGGGTTTTGCCAGAAGCTTGCCTTTGGCATGACCGCCATCAGCCAGCGAAGGGTGGCGACCGGCTATGGCAGTCAGAACCCGCGGTCGTCCGGCATCGGTCAGAACGATTGGCAGAGCCAAGGTCAGCGCGGTGCACACCGCGTCCGGACGCGGACCGCCGCTATGGTTTGATTCCGGAAGTCTGCAGCCAGGCCACGCCGATCATCGACCCGGGGCTTGTCTCATTCTGAGGGACCGATAGCACTCCGCCTGGAGGCGAGTTCGGTTCCCAGGCGTCCACCTAGCCACAGCACAAGTTTATGGTTGCTGCAATGTTAACGCGATCTTAGGGGTACTTGCCTAGATCGCTTCGCAGGAGGGCATTGCGGCTCTGCCGAACGCACCAGCGCTGCGGTTCTGCCGAATGCCTTCCGATAGTCTCTTTTGCACCTGCCGCATGATGGCCGGTCATGTCGCAAAAGGTGGTGCGGAAAGCGTCGATCCACACCCGGACCGGTTCCGCTCTGGCAGCCAGAGCTGGAAGGCGGTCAACGCGATCATGGCTCGCAGAGCCGAGCATCTCCAGCGTCCTTCATCGGCGCGCTATCCCATCGCAAGACAATGGCAGCCCGAGCAGGATCCTCGATCGGCGTGCTGCCTCTGCCTCTGCCCTCTGATCCTGGAGTGTGAAGGGCATTGTTCCGGCAAAGGGCAATCTTCACAGCCGATGCCGCTTCTTGCACGGCACAGACCCGCCTGCGCGCTTCGGGACAGCGCGGGCCAGATCATGCGATGGAGCAATGCAATGTGATCCAGCACACGGACTTGTCAGCCTGGGGTCGGTAACCGTCGGGTCAGGATCTGCCCGAGGTAAAAATGAGCTTCTGGATGTGGAGCGGCGTGCAAAATTGACCCCCATAGCGGGGTGATCGGCGTCTAAAATTGACCCCTTCATTCCTGGGTGTGAGGCACCGCCGTTTGGGATTTCCAAGCGGTGGGGGATGGGGATGTTGATTGTGGAGACGACGGCGAAGATCCGACGAGAAGCGAGGCAGGGTAAACCGATCAAGGCGATCGCGCGGGATATGCATTTGTCGCGCAATACGGTGCGCAAGGCGATCCGGGCACCCGAGGCGCAGTTCAGTTATGAGCGGCGAGAGCAGCCACGTCCGCAGACCGGCCCGTTCCGGGAGCGCCTGGATGAGTTACTGGAACAGAACGAGGAACGGCCCCGCCGTGATCGGCTACGGTTGACCCGGCTTCACGATCTGCTGGAGCGGGAGGGCTTCACCGGTTCCTATGATGCGGTCCGGCGGTATGCGGCGCGCTGGAAGCGGGAACGCCGGGTGGATGCCGGGGACATGAGTAAGGTGTTCATCCCGCTGCTGTTCCGCCCCGGCGAGGCCTACCAGTTCGACTGGAGCCACGAGGACGTCGAGATTGCAGGCAAGCCGATGCGGGTGAAGGTGGCCCATATGCGGCTGTGCTGGTCGCGCGCACCGTTCGTACGGGCCTATCCGCGCGAGACGCAGGAGATGGTGTTCGATGCCCATGTGCGCGGCTTTGCCTTCTTCGGCGGTGTGCCCACCCGGGGCATCTACGACAACATGAAGACCGCGGTGACGACCGTGTTCACCGGCAAGGAGCGCATGTTCAACCGACGGTTCCTGATCATGACCGACCACTACGGCGTGGAGCCTGTGGCCTGCAGTCCGGCGGCGGGGTGGGAGAAGGGCCAGGTCGAGAACCAGGTCCAGACTGGCAGGGAGCGACTGTTCAAGCCTCGCCTGCGCTTTGCCACTATCGAGGAGTTGAACGCCTGGCTGGAGGCCGAGTGCCGGCGCTGGGCCGAGCGCTATGCCCACCCGGACCTGGAAGACACGACCATCGCTGCGGCCCTGGAGAGGGAGCGCGCCATGTTGCAGCCACTGCCCGTGCCGTTCGACGGGTTCTTCGAGAGCGAACATGTTGCCACCGCGACCTGCCTCGTCAGCTTCGATCGCAACCGCTACTCGGTCATGGCCAGTGCCGCTCGGCAGGTGGTGCAGGTACGCGCCTATGCCGACCGGATCGTGATCCGCCATGCCGGCAAGGTGGTCGCTGAGCATGCCCGCATGTTCGGACGCAACCAGACCGTGCTGGATCCCTGGCATTATCTGCCAGTGCTCGCGCGCAAGCCCGGCGCCTGGCGCAACGGCGCGCCGTTCCATGACTGGGAGCTGCCGCCTGCACTGGCACAGCTGCGTCGCAAGCTAGGCAGGAGCGACGATGCCGACCGGCGCTTTGTGCGGGTACTGGCTGCCGTGATCGACGATGGCCTTGCCGCGGTTGAGGGCGCGATACGCGAAGCCTTGGCGGCAGGCGCGGTCAACGACGAAGTGGTCCTCAATATCCTGTCGCGCCGACGCGAACCGCAGGTAGCGCAGCCCATCGACGTCGTGGTGGACCTCAAGCTCAAGCATCCGCCCATTGCCGACTGCGCGCGCTACGACACGGTGCGAGGCCTTGATGCAGCGGCATGAGATGATCAGCGCCCTGAAGGGGCTGGGCTTGAAGGGCATGGTCGCAGCCTTCGACGATGCGGTCACCCATGGCATCCGCCGCGACCGCTCCGTGATGGAGATGTTGGGCGACCTCCTGCATGCTGAAGTTGCACACCGCGAAGCAGCGTCGATCCGTTACCGCATGACCGCAGCCCGCCTGCCTGCGATCAAGGATCTGGATGGCTTCGTGTTCGACGATACACCGATCAATGAAGGGCTGGTTCGTTCTCTACACGCCGGATCGTTCCTGCCTGAACAGCGTAATATCGTGCTGGTCGGCGGCACCGGCACCGGCAAGACGCACCTGGCCCTTGCCATCGCTGCCGCCGTGGTCCGTGCCGGGGCACGAGGGCGGTTCTTTAACACCGTCGATCTGGTCAATCGGCTCGAGGAAGAGGCCCGTCAGGCCAAGGCAGGCAGCCTTGCAGCGCAACTAGCCCGGCTCGACCTCGTCGTGCTTGATGAGCTGGGATATCTGCCGTTCGCCCGATCAGGCGGCCAGATGCTGTTCCACCTGATCAGCAAGCTCTACGAAAAGACCTCGGTGATCATCACCACCAACCTGGCGTTCGGCGAATGGCCGAGCGTGTTCCACGATGCCAAAATGACGACGGCGCTGCTCGATCGCATTACCCACCATTGCGATATTATCGAGACGGGCAACGACAGCTGGCGGTTCAAACACCGCAGCTGAACCCCTTCCCCCGGACCCCCATCCCCGGCGGTTAACCCGGTGGGTCCACAGGTACCTCCCACGGACGCCGCCGCCAGCGCTCCTGACGGCGCGCGTCGTCGTCCGCGGGGCCCTCCTATGGACTACCGGGATAACCGCCAAAACAACAATCAGCTGGGGTCAATTTTGGACGCCGATAGGGGGTCAAATTTGCGCGCCGGTTGACACGCCAGGGGCGGCCAGATCATCGATGCTACCGTTGTGCCTGCCCCCAAGCAGCGGAACACCGAGGAGGAGAAGGCAGCGATCAAGGACGGCCGGATCCCGGAGGCATGGAAGGCAAAGCCAGCCCGGCTCCGTCAGAAGGATCGCGATGCCCGCTGGAGCGTGAAGTACACCAAGGCCAAGGTGAAGGAGGGTGCCGATCCCAAGGCCTTCAAGCCGGTCGATCTCGCCATCCCGATGTTCGGTTACAAGAACCACGTGGGCATCGACCGGGCTCACGGGTTGATCCGGACCTGGGATGCCAGCGCCGTCAATGCCAATGACGGCGCCCGGTTGCCGAATCTGATCAGCACGAGCAACACCGGCTCGGGCGTCTGGGCCGATACCGCCTACCGTTCGAAGAAGAACGAGGCCTTCCTTGAGAAGGGTATGTTCAAGAGCCACATCCACCAGCGCAAGCCGAACCGCCGTGCCATGCCCGAGCGTGTCGCCAGAGCCAATGCGAAGCGCTCAGCCATCCGCTCGGCAGTCGAACACGTCTTTGCCGGGCAAAAGCACCGCATGGGCCTGATCGTGCGCACCATTGGCATTGCCCACGCCCGCATCAAGATCGGCATGGCCAACCTTGCCTATAACTTCCAGAGGCTCGCCTGGCTTGAGGGGCGTAGTGCGCCTGCATAACGCGAAAACCTCGTTCGGAAGTCGGATCCACCAAGGAAATCAGCGGATCAGCCAACCAGCACCGAGGCTCACCATCCCCTCGCAGGCCATCGCGTCCCTATCATGCCGGAATCAGACGGTTCTTCGAACCGTCCACTTTTGTCGTCGCATTTCTGGACCTCGTTCAAGAGGTGGCAATAGCAGTGGGTTAGGCGACAAGATTGACCGTTTCGACATCGAATCCGGCTACTATCCGAAGGCGTCTGGGAAACTCGACGAGGCAGCTATTGCTGATGCTGAGCGAAAGATCGCGGTGAAAGCGGAAACGCAAAACAGGTAATGCCCTTGTAAGGTTCGACACTCACTCCAAACGAGTGTAGGAGATTGATGTCACCAGTCAGTTCGCCTGCTGGTGCTTGAGAGACCACCGCGCTCCCGGCATGCAACGGGACGCGTCAAATGCCTCTCCTGCCTGTAATCCTGATCGTTGTTGTCGGCCTGGCTGTGGCCTTGTTCCTGGCGGAAATCTTGTCTCGGAAATTCGTGTCGCCCGACCGAACCGAGGATGACGAATTTCCCAATTAATCAATGGGAAAGAACGCCTTAGTACACTGTTGAGACTCACATTTAGGTGAGCCGTCTGCAAGGCATTGTTGGCCTTGCAACTCGCAGTGAACGGCTAGGGACCCCATGAAGCTGCCAGATTGGAACGCTGCAGAGTGGGTGCTGGTCCTGACGCTTGCAGGACTTGGTTGCTTACTCGTCGGCATGCTTGCAGGCTTGGGGTTGTATTCCGATAAGCTGCCCTAGCCCTTGCTGGATCACCCAAGGGCTAGGGCATCACGACCAGGCGACTCAAGCCCCGTCGTGATGGCAAGATATTACCTTCGTTGAAGAACCCGGCAACGTTCGGCCTTCGCAGCATGTTTGCCATCCAAAAAACTCCGATCTGATGACCAGACCGGAGTATTTTGTGCAACTGGTAAAAGGGGCCGGATAAGGGGCGTCCGGCCTCTTCTACCAACAGCCCAATCGACCCTTCGTTCCCGTGGAGACAGGGGGGGCTTGTCATAACTAAAGTCAGTAGGCTTTAATGCGCCGCTCCAGAGTGACGACTCGCCGGAGGGCATCGTAATGCCGATCATACCAGTTCTCGCAATAGTCCTACTTGGATTTATCGTCGCATGGATAATCGCCGACATGATTTGCAAACGCTTCCTAAGCTCCGGTCAATTGGACGACGTGCGTAAGGGCGATCACAAATAATTCCAGCCACGTCCTATGCGGGCTCTGACGCAACGCTGCACAAGCAGGGCCGCAGCCTGATGATGATGTTCGTCGAGCCTTTGCTTAGGTGCTCGAAATGACGGGTGCAAGGATGTGCGGTGTGGGCCGATTTGGAAGGACTAGCCCGGTTCGGGTTCACCTTTGAGCCTCGCCAGCTTGATGCCGACCTCGTTTAAATCCTCCCAAGCCTGCGGCTCTTCGATGCTGGCTTCGTCGGGATCAACTTCCCAGATGTCGCGGGCCTGTTTGATCAAGGCTAACATTTCTACCATGTCATCCATTGCGGCCACCTCCTACTTGCGTTGACGCAACTAAGTCATTGCTCCGCATAGATTTTACCGAATCACACGCCTTGCCACCAGTCGCCCATGTCTTGGGGCTGAGTATCGCCTGCGAGCACGTCGACGAAGAACTGCGCCGATGCCGCGCCTTGCCCCGGCACAAGCCCTGTCATGTAGCCAGCAGCTTCCAGAGTGTTACGGGTTGCCCTCTTGGTTTCCCTGCCCTCAGCGGCCTTTCGAACGTCACCAGCGACACGCTCAAGCGATTCTGGGAGGCCTTGGATTCGCGAGAAGCGATAGCCGTAAGACCGATCGCCTGCGAGTTTGCGGCCGACCACAGGCACGATATCGCGCGCCAACGGGATAGGAGCCGCCAAACCATACACCGAAGTCTTGGCCGCCCATTCGGTCCAACTTTCCTCGTTGTCATCGTCAGGCCCTTGCCCTGACAGCAGCGCAGGCAGGATAGGAGCAACGACAGCCAGCAACAGGCCGCGCATCGCCAGTTCCGGCACCATCTCCCATTGCGGCTGCGAACAGCCTCTCCGGCGTCCCAAGCCAACTCCAGAAACCGCTGATAGTTCGCGAACTGGAACGAGTAGAACATCGTCAAGGACTTGCCCATCTCACCGGCAGGACCGCTCCCGCGCTGGATTGCAGCCAGATCCTTGGCAGCGCCCGCACCTTGGCTTTCACGGACGGCGGAGTCCGCTTCGTGCACCGCTTGGTCTTCGTCCATGCCCGCCGCGATGGCCTTGTTGTACGCGCCGATCCAGGTCGGAAAGACGACGAGGCGATCGAAGAAGCTGATGCCGGTGAACCTTTAGCGCTGCACCATTGAAGCAAGGTCAGTCTTGCCAGCGAAGCGGCGCACGCTTTCCCTGATGTCGCGGTCCAGCGTGTCGAAGCGGCTCTTGAGTTCAAGGCTACGATCGAGAGCGAAGGCACTGGCCTCTTTAGGATTGCGCAGCGTCGTGTTCATGCCCGCCGCGAACCAGTGAGGACCAATACGCTCCACCGAGCCGACATAGCCACCAAGCTGAGCGAACATCGTACCTAGGCGGTAAGCCATGCCGACGAGCGCTGTGTCGCCCGCATGAAGGCTTCCAGCTTGCTCATGCCCGCACGATCGTAAACCCATTCATTCGCGATGAATTGCAGCCATGGACGGAACAGGCCCGCAACGTCCGACCCCATCGTTTCCTCAACCGTTGCCAAGTTGACATTACCCTCAATCCCAGCAGTGGGTTTTTCAACACTATCGGTCGGCTGCTGTCGCAATGGATCAACGGATCGTGAGACGAAGCGGTCATTTGCGACGGACTCGGATTACGAGCAGTGTCGCTGTTGGCCTCCCTTCGATCGGTCGCGGCCCAGTGCGATTTAAAATCGCACAAGGCCGCAACTTCCTCGGCATTGGGAGCACTGACCTAAATCGCCGGGAAGTTCACTTCCGTGCCCGCAACGTTGTTGATCAGGTTGGTGAAGAAGATCTAGGCCAACACGGCGACGATTTCGGTGATCTGGCCTTCGCTGAACCCGGCTTCCTTCACCGCCTCGATATCCTCTGCCGAAACCTTGCCTCGAGCTTCGGCAACCTTGCGGGAAGGCGGAAGCGGCTGCGGCACGGGGATCGTCCGAGGTGCCCCGGCCAAACCCCGGCCAAGGCCATCGAGCAGATGCGTCTGGTTGCAGCGCGGCTGATGATCGAGGAGACCCGTCACCCGATGGACCAGATCGCGCTGGAATCGGGCTTCATCGACATCCGTCGTATGCGCGAGGCGTTCGTGCGCCAGTATGGCCAGCCACCACAGACCCCGCGTAGGCTGGCCAAGGCGGCTTAGAGTCGGATTCGAAACTAATTTGTTGAATGACAGTGTCTTGCGGCACGCCGGATGAAGGCTTGTACCGAGGCCGCGAAGAGCCAAGCGGTGGCAGATGCGATGGTCTGCTCGAAGTCCTTGGCAAGTCGGCGATTTCGGTTGAGCCAGGCGATTGTCCTTTCGACAACCCACCGGCGGGGCAAGACTTCGAAGCCCTTGACCGTGTCGGAGCGTTTGATGATTGCGATCATCCAGCTACCCAAAGGCTTCAGGGCATCCTTCAGTTTCTGGCCAGCATATCCGCCATCAGCGAACACGTGCCGCAGCCAGGGAAACCGCTTGATGACGCCGCCCAAGACCATCGGAGCTCCATCGCGATCCTGAATGTCAGCGGTATGGACGACGGCGTGAACCAGATTGCCCTCGGTGTCGGTTAGGATGTGACGCTTGCGGCCTTTGATCTTCTTTCCAGCATCGTAGCCCCGAGGTCCGCCACTTTCAGTGGTTTTGACGCTCTGGCTGTCGATCACACCGGCGCTGGGCGAGGCCTCACGCCCCTGTGCTTCACGGACCAGCATAAGAAGGCCATGGTTCAAGGCCTGCCATAGCCCAGTATCGCGCCATATGTAGAACCAGCGTCGCACCGTTGAGACCGGTGGAAAGCAAGGTGGCAGCATTCGCCATGGCAGCCCACCCCGGAGCAGATAGAAGATGGCCTCAACAATCCGGCGCATCTCCCACTTCCGTGGTCGACCTGTCTTTGCTGGTGGAGGAAGAAGTGGCTCGAAGAAAGCCCATTCGGCATCGGTTAAATCTGTTGGTAAAGCTAGCATGCTTCGCGCATGGAGAGCGCGAGTGGTATCGGTCCACATCGTTGTATCCCAGGTAGTTTTTGGCGAAACCCCTGAATCAACGACTGGGCGGGTCGTCAAGCTAACCCACTGATACCACTCAACTTAGTTTCGGATCGGGCTCTTAGATGCTAAATCTGGCTCGGTCGTCAAACGTTCGGCTCGCCCCTGTTGTATCACAGCTGAGCAGATCATGGTCTAGTTTTGGGTCGAGCTGCCATTTAGATGTTCATGGCCCTACGACTTTATTTGGTCGGAGACAGCACAAAACACTTTTGAAATTGTCAGGGCACCCTCGAGTATCGGCGGTCCAAGTCTCGTTGATAAACTTCACTGCTATCGGTGACACGCGCACTTATTCTGTAAAGCTCCGCCGGCCGAAACGGCGTGTCGCTCTCGCGCTGCCCTGTTGCTTCGATCCAGCCAGTGTCGAGCATGCGGCGACGGAAGGCGGGCTTGTTGAAGGTGCTGCCAGTGATGGCCTCATGCACGGCCTGGAGATCACGCAGAGTGAAGAGGTCAGGCAGCAGAGAGAAGGCAAGGGGAGCGTAGTCGAGCTTGCCGCGGAGCCGCCCATGCGCTGTTGCAATGATGGCGGTGTGGTCGAATGCGAGCAGCTCGCCAGGTTCTGTGACCGGGCGTAACGCAAGATCTGCTTTCGAAGTAACGGCCTGTTGTAGAACCGCATGTGGCAGCAGAGCAAAGTAGGCGACGCTCACTGTGCGCATCCGTGGATCGCGCTGCGGATCGCCGAAGGTGTACAGCTGCTCCAGCCAGGCGCTGTCCTGCGCGGCAACGCCTGCCTTGCCCACCAGCATGCGCCTTGCAGCATCGTCCAGCGTCTCCTCAATGCCAACGAACCCGCCCGGCAGCGCAAGCGCGTCGACGTAAGGCTCTTCGCCCCGGCGCTGCAGCAGGACCGACAGAACAGCGTCGACGACGGTCATCAGCACGAGGTCGACAGTGACGGCGAAGGGTGGATGGCTCATGACGTCCGTCTTATATCTTGACTGGATATAAGTCCAGTGTGTATAAGACTGGTGCGAGTCGGGGAGTCCGCCTCGCTACGATCATCTGGGGGAGCCTCGGATATGAGCAAGTTCGATTTCGGCGTCTTAATAGGACGCTTCCAGCCACTGCACGTCGGCCATGAACACGTCATCACGCGCACGCTCGAACAGGTCGAGCGGTTGTTCGTGCTGGTGGGGTCGGCCAATGTCGCGCGCGATCCGCGCAATCCCTTCACCTATGCCGAGCGGGAGGCGATGCTGCGTTCCGCTTTCCGGCACGAAGTGGCACAGGGCCGCCTGATCATCGCCCCCATCGACGATCACCTCTATTCCGACACCGCCTGGGTCACACAGGTCCAGCGCAAGGTTCGTTCCCTGGTGCTCGAGCATGGCAACGGTCACGGCTTCCAGAACCATGGGCTGAGCGATTTCCGTGTCGCTCTGGCCGGCTACGGCAAGGATGCCTCGTCCTATTACCTCAAGCTGTTCCCGGAGTGGGAGAACCTGCAGGTCGAGAGCCAGTACGGCACCTTCTCGTCGAGCGACGTGCGCCAGCGCTATTTCCAGCGCATCCCTGAAGTGCCCGCCGCCATCCTCTCTGCAGGTGTTGCAGAGTTCCTGCGCGAGTTCATGCTGGGCGAGACCTTCAAGGCGCTGCTTGAGGAAGCCGAGTTTCTGGCGGCTTATCCTGCGCAATGGGGGAGGGGGCCCTTCGTCACCGCCGATGCGGTCGTCGTCCAGTCGGGACACATCCTGCTGGTCGAACGGGGATGGGCACCGGGCAAGGGCCTGCTTGCACTGCCGGGTGGCTTCGTAAATCCGGCCGAGCGCATTCGCGACGCCGCGATCCGCGAGCTGCGCGAGGAAACCGCGATCAGCGACGGCAAGGGCCAGATCCCGCCGGCTATGCTCGCCAGCTTTATTGAGGATGCGCGTACGCGGGTGTTCGATGCGCCGAACCGTTCCTTGCGTGGTCGTATCATCACCCACGCCTTCCTGTTCCGCCTGCCCGAACGCCGCAAGCTGTTCAGCGTGAAGGGCGGTGACGATGCGGCGCACGCGCAGTGGTACCGCTTTGGCGATCTGTCGCCTGAAATGCTGTTCGAGGACCACTGGGCCATCATCGAGGAAATGGCCGACCTTTGAAGACGGAAGCGCCGCGCAGGGGAGTCCTGCACCCGGCGAAAATGTGAGGAGTTCACATCATGACCAACCTGCTCCTGGCAACCGACAGCTACAAGCACAGCCACTATCTGCAGTACCCGCCCGAGACCCGCGCGATCAGCGCCTATATCGAGGCTCGCCCCAACGACTTTGCTGACGAAGTGCTGTTCATGGGCCTGCAGCCCTATCTCATGGACTATCTCGGGCGGCCGATCACCCAGGCTGACATCGAAGAGGCCGAGGCAGTCTGCACCGCGCATGGCGTGCCCTTCAATCGCAAGGGCTGGCAGATCGTGCTCGACGAACATGGCGCCTACCTGCCGATCGAGATCCGCGCTCTGCCTGAAGGCATGATCGTGCCGACCGGGGTGCCGATGGTGCAGGTCGAAACGACAGACCCGCGCCTGCCGTGGCTGGCAACCTTCATCGAGACCGCGCTGCTTCGCGCAATCTGGTATCCGACTACGGTCGCCACGCTCAGCCGCCAGTGCCGCCTGATCATCCGTGCAGGGCTCGCGAAGACCAGCGAGGATGTGGAAGGCCAGCTTCCATTCAAGCTGCACGACTTCGGCGCCCGCGGCACCAGCAGCGGCGAGAGTGCAGGCCTTGGCGGCATGGCCCACCTTGTCAACTTCATGGGCACCGACACTATGGAAGGGCTGATCGCCGCCCGTCGCTATTACGGAGCGGACATGGCCGGCTTCTCGATCCCGGCGGCCGAGCACAGCACGATGACCAGCTGGGGGCGCGAGCGCGAGGAAGCGGCCTATGCCAACATGCTCGACGCCTTCGAGGGTGAAGGCAAGGTCGTCGCCGTGGTCTCGGACAGCTACGACCTCGATGCGGCGCTGACTGGAATCTGGGGCGGGAGCCTGCGCGACAAGGTGCTGGCGCGCAAGGGCACGCTCGTCGTCCGGCCCGACAGTGGCGACCCGGTGGAAACCCCGGTGCGGGCAGTCAAGACCTTGTGGGAGGCCTTCGGCGGCACGGTCAACGCCAAGGGCTATCGCGTGCTCGATCCCCACGTCCGCGTGATCCAGGGCGATGGCATGACGCCTGCCACGATTGCCCGTCTGATCGATCGGCTGATCGAGGAAGGCTTCGCCATCGACAACATCGCCTTCGGCATGGGCGGCGGCCTGCTCCAGCAGGTCAATCGCGACACCTTGCGCTTTGCGATGAAGGCCAACGCCATGGGCGATGCCGAAGGCGTGTGGCACGACGTGTCCAAGGCGCCTGCCACCGACCTCGGCAAGGCCAGCAAGGCGGGGCGGCAGGCGGTGGTGCTCGAAGCAGGCCACATGGTGGCGCGGCGGATGGACGACGTGGCCGATGCCGACAACCTGCTCCGCCCGGTCTGGCGCAACGGGACCATGCTGGTGCGCCACAGCTTTGACGAACTGCGGGCGCGGGCGGCTTGAGACTTGCACAGGGTGCGTCCGCGTTGGCGCCCCCTTTGCATTCTATGATGTCGCTTTGGCAGCTCTCGAAAGTAGCCGCCGTTCATAGATGGGCACCGAAGTGACTGGATTTGGTCGGCAGCCGTCGGTGGCGAATTTTGCATTCTGGTGGGAAGCGGACCGTCGCATGGCTGACCCCTCTAATGTAGGTTTGACGACCGCCCAAGTGGATGGCTATCCATCGCACTATGAGTTTCGAGGATTGGACATCGGCAGAAGCCGTCGTCCCTGGTCGGAGATGGGCAACTGGCGCGAAAGATCATTTTGGGCGCCGTTGGAGGGACCCTCCTGCTCTATTTGGCAAGCCTGACATGGTTGTACGTCAACCAGCGATCCTACATTTATCCTGGCGCAACTCATGCAGGCTCAAATGCGCTCGCCGATCCGGAAATGGTCAGCCTCAGGACGCCCGATGGGTTCGTTCTGCGTGCAATTTATCGGCCCGCTAGGGATGGGCAGCCGACGATCGTCTTTTTCCACGGTAACGGCGACACCAACGCGGGTAGCAGAGTAGCAACCCAAGCCTTCGCCCGAGCTGGATACGGCCTGCTCCTGCCGGAGTATCGAGGCTATGCCGGGAATCCCGGATCGCCCAGTGAGGAAGGATTGTACAACGACGGCAGAGCTGCACTTCAGTGGCTCATGAACCATGGCGTTCAGGGCCCGCAGATAGTCATTATGGGCAACTCGCTTGGATCGGGGGTCGCCACCGAAATGGCTATGGAGCACAGGGTCGCCGCCCTCATCCTTGTTTCCGGATTCACCAGCATGGTCGATGTGGTCCAATTGCAACTCCCATTCGTGCCTGCAGGCCTGCTTGTGCGCGACCGCTTCGATAACGAGCGGAAACTGGCGAGGATCGGCTGCCCGACGCTGATATTGCATGGGGGAATGGATACGCTCATTCCCGCGGCCCAAGGTGCTGCGCTGGCCGCGGCAAGCGGACACGCCCGCCTCGACATCTTTCCTGCCAAAGGGCATGAGCTGGCTTATACAGCCAGCTCGCAGGATCGAACGCTTGCTTGGCTGGCCAGCATTGCCAATTAGCGATCCGGCTTTGGCACGATAGCTCCACCAATTCACAAGTAAGCCGCGCGAAACGGCCCCGACGAAACGCTGCTACGACATTCTTCTGCCGGCCTAATGTCCGCCTTTGGGGCGGGAATCGCCAGTCTGGGATCACGAAAACAGGGCGCTGCGTTTTAGCGATGCTCATGGCCGCTTTCGGCCCGAACGGTCGTTCCCAGCCGCTGATGGGAACGGCTTGAGTTGGTCGGGACCCGCCAGTCCTACCTCCGCTCGACGTGCCGACCGCAGCCGCCAACATGGCGGACATTAACGGCTCCAGAGGTGCTGCATGTAAGTCTCCTTTGGTCCAGGTCGTGGCCACCCTTCCTGCCTGGACCAAATTCCACCCAAATCTGGAGGAAGCTGGCGGGCTTAGGCCACGGCAGTAGCCCTGCAAATTCGCCATTCTATATATGCAATTACAGATTAAATATGAAGAATATATGCAAAAACATATGAATCTTGAGGAAACTCCTAGAGCAGGATATGCAAAACCATATATTTTTAGTCCGGTATATGCAAAAGCAGATAAATGAGAGCAGGAATTAACGAGATAGCCGCCAGCGTTCGTGCGGCACGGCAGGCAAAGGCAATGACCCAGAAGGAACTGGGGCAGCGCGTTGGCCTGCCTCAAAGCCATATCTCCAAGATAGAGAAAGGCGCAGTTGACCTCCAGCTCTCAAGCCTTGTCGAAATCGCGCGCGCGCTCGACCTTGAGGTCAAGCTTGTCCCCCGCAAGGCTTTGCCCGCTGTGGAGGGCGCTGTTCGCGCCCACGGCACGACTGTCGAAACCAGTCGGGCCCTGAACTTGCTCAACGAGCAAGCGCAGCTTGCCGAGCGCATCAAAGGTAGCTTTCCCGATCTTTCGCAGATCGAGGGCTTTCAGAACGCGATCCGGAACATTCTAAAGCTGCAATTCGATGCCGCTCAACTGAAGGCTCTGGACGAAGCTTTGCAACCTGCAAAGCGTCTCAAATCCCTGGTCGAAGCTCAGGGCGCTGCATCCAAGCTGGCCAAGCAGCTTGAGGAGGCGACTTCATCGCTTAGGCACTTCCGCAACATTCAGGTGCACACACCGCTCATAGAGACACGGCGTCAGCTTCCCGCCTATCGGCTGGAGGAGGATGACGAATGATTGACGCATCCGCTCTCGACATACTCCTGTATGACCGCCGCATCGGGACGCTTGCCCGTCTCGATGGGGATCGCAGCATCTTCACGTTTGACGAGGTTTACCTCGCAGATGAGGATCGTTCGACGCTCTCGCTCGCCTACCGCGACCCTTATGGCGGCATCGTCAACGCGCCGCGCGCTTACCAGACCAAGATAGAGCCGTTCTTCTCCAACCTCCTGCCCGAGGGTACGCTGCGCGATTATTTGGCGCGGCGCGCTGGGGTCAAAGCTATTCGCGAATACCCGCTGCTCGCCCAACTCGGCGGCGACTTGCCAGGAGCCGTCAAAGCCGTTCCCGTTGAGGCACGCGATGCCCCGCCCGAGGATTCCGAAAATGACGGTGTCGCAGGGCAGGCCAAGCATGCCCTGCGTTTCTCCCTTGCAGGCGTTCAGCTCAAATTCTCGGCCTTGAAGACCCGAGGCAAAAATGGTGGACTCACCATTCCGGTAAGCGGCACAGGCGGCGACTGGATCGTAAAACTCCCATCAGCCCGTCACCCCGACGTACCGGAAAACGAGTACGCCGCCATGAGCTTGGCCTCCAAGCTCGGGATCGATGTCCCTGGCATCGATCTCGTGCCGCTCGATACGATTGAAGGATTGCCCGACGGCATCACCCGATACGGGGCGTCAGCCTACGCCATACGCCGCTTCGATCGTAGCGAGGAAGGCGCAATTCACGTCGAGGACTTTGCCCAGGTCTATGGCGTGTACCCCGACGATAAGTATGAGAATGCCAGCTACCGCCAAATCTTGTCTGTGCTCGCCATCGAGACAGACGAGGCAAGCGCCGTCGAGTTTGTCCGCCGCCTCACCTATTCCGTGCTGATCGGCAATGGTGACATGCACCTGAAAAACTGGTCGCTGATCTATCCCGACAAGCGCCGACCAATCCTCGCCCCCGCTTACGACCTCCTATCGACGGTTGCCTATATCCCCGAGGAAGATTCCGCTCTCAAATTCCATCGCTCGCGCGAATGGGAGTCGTTCACCTACCGCGAACTGGAAACAATCGCGGATAAGGCGCGGTTGCCCTCACACCTTGTCGTCTCGACGGCGAAAGAGACCGTCGAGCAATTTGACGCGCTTTGGGATCAAGAAAAGGCGCATCTGCCCTTTTCGGGAGAAGTCGTGGCCGCAATCGACAAGCATCGAAAGCGCCTTGCGGTCTAGGTATTCACTCCCCCCGCGCCTAGCAAAGCTTGGCCAGGCCTCGGACAGCTGGCGCCCCGAACCCGGTCGTTCGCGCTCAATTTTGACGTGATCGATTCTTGATGGGGTGGACGCCCCCCGACGGCTCTATGTCCCAAAGTGGAGGTGTTGAAACACCACTTGAGGAGGAGTCCGTCGTCGCAGGTTACCACAATCGGTCTGGATATCGCCAAGAACGTTTTTCACGCACATGGCGCCGACGAGCGCGGCGCCATGGTTTTCAGCCGCAAGCTGACCAGGGCAAAGCTGCTCAATTTCTTCGCCGGCCAGCCAGCCTGTGTCGTGGCTCTCGAAGCCTGTGGCGGCGCACATCACTGCGCGCGCGAGTTGGAGACCATGGGCCACGAAGTTCGGCTGATCTCGCCCGCCTACGTCAAACCGTTTGTCAAATTATGCTCACCTCGCCATAACTTCACTAATCACGAGGTCCCCATAATGCGGAGGAACGCGGCCTGATTGGCGGATTTTCGCCTTTCTTGGATCGACTTGCTTCGCATTATTTGGCGCAGAACCTCTGGGGGTCAATCGACCAGCAGAGGAGCCGCCCATGTCGGATAACCATCACGAACTAATCGCCGCACTCAAGTCGTCGCTTATCGGTCAGCGATACAGCCTGGTGGTGGCGAGGAACTACTGCGCCTACGCGTCTGGATTTCTCGATTATCTGGGGCAGCGGGGCATCCCCGTCGCGGACGTGATCGACGTGCATGTGGAACAATATCTGCGGCACGCAATCGTCCAGTTCGAAAAGCAGCGTGGTCGACGTCCCAGTGCGCGCTGGCGCGAGGTCCCACGCTCCGGAATTCACGCACTGTTGCGGCTTGTTCACGGCCAATGGCCGCCCGCCATCAAGCCAGCCTGCGAGGCCGATGAGGTCCGATTTTCAATCTGCGCCGAATACGAAATCTGGCTGCGTGAGGAACGCGGGTTGGCTTGTTCCAGCGTTGCAGCGCTGATGTGGGAAGCCCGGCACTTCCTTGCCTGGCAGATCGATCACGGGCTCAACGGTTTGGCGGTTCTGAGCGTGACTGACATTGACCACTACATGGATTTGCGCGCGCCGAAATTGAGGCGCTGCTCGTTGAAGTCTGTCACAGAGCGGCTTCGCGCGTTACTGCGCTACCTCCATATCACAGGTCGCGTTACGACGGATCTGTCCGGGCATGTCCTGGCACCGACGCTTTATGCATATGAAGGCGTACCTTCGGTCCTGGACCGCGGGCAGATCATCGCCGTGCTGGAAAGTGCCGAGAAGGACAAGTCACCGGCGGGGTTGCGGGATTATGCGATCCTGCAACTCCTCGCAGCCTATGGTCTGCGGTCAGGTGAAATCCGCCATCTCCGGATCGAGGATATCGACTGGCGAACGGAAGCCATCCATGTGCATCACCACAAAACGCGAGCCAGCACATTCCTGCCCCTTCTTGAGCCGGTCGGCGAAGCGGTGCTCGCCTATCTGCGCTCCGGGCGTCCCTCGACCGATGTCAGGGAGATCTTCGTGCGTACACGCGCGCCCTACCGAAAGCTCGATAAGCTTTACAGCATGGTTCGGCGGCGGCTCCGTGACGCTGGCGTCCAACCGGCTGGTAAGTGCGGCCCCCACATCTTCCGTCATGCGCGCGCGGTCGAAATGCTGCGCGCCGCGGTGCCTCAAAAGGTCATCGGCGACGTGCTGGGACATCGTTCGACAGGATCGACGGCTCCCTACCTCAAGCTTGCTACCGAAGACCTCAGGGCCATCGCGCTAGACGTGCCGGGAATGGAGTTGGTCGAATGACCGCGCGCTGGCCCGATCCCGACCGCGCGATCATTGGTCGCTATGTCGCGAGCCTTGATCTGCGCAGCACGAAAAGCCGAGCCGGCTATGCCCAAGTCTTGCATGGCTTGCAGGATGTCGTCGAACGTTTCGAGGCACTCGATCAGGAAGTTCTGCTGGCCTGGCTACGAGAATCGGCCGTTCGTCGAGCGCCGTCCACGCTCTTGCACCGCACCCGCATCGTTGACCGGTTCTTCGAACGCCTGGCCGAAATCGGCACGATCCAACGCAATCCCGTCGCCGCTCTGCGCGATGAGTGCAATATCAAGCAGTGCATGCCGATTTGGCGGGCATTGGCGTCGCGGAATCCGGAAAAGGCACTTGCCGAACTACGCCAGCCCAGACCGTTCGGCAGCGAGCTGGGCGAAATGATGGCCGAGCATGTCGCGATGATGCGGCGCAGAGGATACAAATACACATCGCAGTCCCAGTTGCTTCTGCGGTTCGACCGGTTCCTCCAGTTGCATCCGGGACCGGAAGCCGAGACGCTGAACTCCATGATAGATCGATGGCCAGCAACGAATGGCACGCGTCATCACGCCGAGGAATGCGAGAAGCTCAAGCGCGTCTTTGCGAAAATCCTTCGTCACCGCGACCCGTCGATACCTATGCGGCGACCAGACCCGAGACCGAGGAAGGAGGCCTCCAAGCAATGGCGAACGCCTCATATCTACTCGCCTGCCGACGTGCGGCGGATGCTCGAGATCGCACGTAACTACCCGTCGCCGCGGGCACCACTTCGCCCGCAGAGCATGTACACCATGCTGCTCCTCGCCTATTGCGCGGGCTTGCGGCGCGGTGAGCTTGCCCGTCTCGATCTTGGTGATGTTGACCTGCACGAGGGTACCATCACCATCCGACAGACCAAGTTCTTCAAGACCCGCATTTTGCCGCTACCGGACAGCGTCGTGGTCGCGCTTCGGGCCTACATCGATGCGCGCCGGTGTGCCGGTGGATCACAGGACGCGCGTTCGGGTCTGTTCTGGCACGAGCGAGGCGACGGCCATTACACCCCGGAAATGATCACCTGGCTGCTCACCGACGTCATACGCCGCGCTGGGTTGAAACCATTGCGAGGAAAAGCAGGCCCGCGCGTGCATGACCTGCGCCACTCGATGGTCGTGAACAGAATCCTCGAATGGTACCGAACGGGCATCAATCCGCAGGAGCGCTTGCCGTTCCTTGCGACTTACCTCGGCCATCGGGATATCAACTCCACGCTGGTCTACATCACGGTCACGCAGGAGTTGCTGCACCTCGCCAACGAGCGGTTCCGCACGATGGGCGCTCAATGCCTCAGCCTGGGGCGGGAGGCGCAGCCATGAGCAAGGCCGACCCGTTCCCGAAACTGCTGCGCGCGTTCTTCTACGAATGGCTGGTCGAGCAGCGCAACGCGTCCATCCATACGGTTCGCTCATACCGCGACACCTGGCGGCTGTTGCTGCGGTTCGTCGCACAGCGTGCGGGAAAGAAGGTGGTGGTGATCACGCTGGCCGATCTGACCGCCAGTACCGTCATTGCGTTCCTCGGCCACGCCGAACATGAACGCGGCGGCACAATCGGCACGCGCAACTGCCGGCTTGCCGCGATCCGCAGCTTCTTCCACTTCGTGTCCACCAAGGATCCCGCGTCGATCGCACAATGCGTCGAAATCCTCCATATCCCGATCAAGCGTGCTCCCGTGTCGGAGCCGAGCTATCTGGATCCGGCGGAAGTGACGGCGATTCTCGCTCAGCCAGACCGTTTGACCGTTGAGGGTGCGCGCGACCATGCACTGTTCTCGTTCCTCTACAACAGCGGCGCACGGATACAGGAAGCGCTAGATCTATGCCCCGAGGCAATCCGGTTCGAAAGCCCGAGCTGCGTGCGTCTGACCGGCAAGGGGCGGAAGGAACGCATCTGTCCGCTATGGCCAGAAACGGTCCTGTTGCTGCGCAAACTGCTCGAGCGGCAGCCACGGGCGCCTGACCAGCGGCTGTTCGTCAATCGCTATGGCGCCCCCCTCAGTGCCTCGGGGGTCCGATTCAAGCTTGCTGCCTACGTGAGGTCTGCGGCCGAAACCATGCCAACGCTATGTGCCAAGCATGTGACGCCACATGCCTTCCGCCACGCCACCGCCGTGCACCTCATCTCGTCGGGCGTCGACGTTACAATCATACGCAGCTGGCTCGGCCATGTGAGCCTCGATACAACCAACCACTATGCCAGGGCCAATCTGGAAACGAAGCGGAAAGCCCTGGAACAGGTCGCCGCTCCGACCACACCCGGAGGCAAACCATCCTGGAAGCGCGATGGAAGCGTGCTCGCCTGGCTCGACACGCTCTGAAATAATGAGGAGGAGCATGGCCAAGAATGGCGAAAATCCGCCAATCAGGCCGCGTTCCTCCGCATTATGGGGACCTCGTGATTAGTGAAGCGGAACAAGAACGATGCGATCGATGCAGAGGCGATCTGCGAAGCGGCGCAACGACCTGGCATGCGCTTCGTGGCGGTGAAGACCGAAGAGCAGCAGGCTGCAGGATTGGTGTTTCGCACACGGGACCTCGTTGTGCGTCAGCGCACCCAGTTGATCAACGCGATCCGCGGACATCTGGCAGAGTATGGCTGGGTGGCACCGCAGGGCACGGCAAACATGACGCTGCTGGCGTCACTCATCGACGAAGAGGAGATGGCCTCGACATTGCCGGCAGCGGCGCTGCCGATGTTCAAGCTCATGCTCGACTTGCTGGCCGAGTTGGACAATCGCGTCGCTACGCTCGACCGTGAAATCGCGCGGCGGGCAAAGGAGGATGAGGCAGCTCGCCGCCTGATGACCATTCCCGGCACTGGCCCCATCGCGGCCACTGCAATCCTGGCGCTTGCCCCGCCTGTCGAGACCTTCCGCAAGGGTCGCGACTTCGCCGCCTGGCTCGGCCTTACGCCGCGCCAGCACTCGACCGGTGGCAAACAGCGAATTGGCAGCATCGCAAGGATGGGCGAGCGCACAATCCGAAGGCTGCTGATCATTGGCGGTAGCTCGATGGTCCGCCAGGCGTCTCGCTTCGGGGCGCCCGCCGGTTCATGGCTGGAGAAAATGCTGGCGCGCAAGCCGCGCATGTTGGTCTCGGTGGCGCTCGCGAACCAAGTAGACCACGAAGGGAAGGGTACATTGCGTCGGCTGCACAACAGCCCTGTTCGCGGGGGCTGGCCGTCGCTGAGCACCAATTGACAACCTTTGCCAATCTTTGCTATTTTTTGGCCTTGGAGGTTGCCATGGCTACGATGAACATTTCACTGCCCGATCCGATGAAGCAATGGGTAGAAGCGCAAGCTGACACTGGTCGGTATAGCAATGCCAGCGACTATGTGCGCGATCTCATCCGTCGTGACCAGGAACGTGCTGACAAAGTCGCGGCCATGCAGCGCCTCGTCGATGAGGCCCGCGCCAGCGGTTTGAGCGACGAGACGATGGCGGACATCCGGACGCGAGCGATCAGCCAGGCTGACCTGCAAGCCTGACCGTGCCTCGCTTTCGCTTAACGCGCGCCGCCGCCGAAGATCTGACAGCCATCTTTCTCCAAGGCATCGAGCAGTTCGGACTGCCTCAGGCCGATACCTATCACGAAGGGCTGAGCGCGATCTTCGAGTTTCTTGCCGACTATCCCCAAGCTGCGCGATTGCGAGAGGAAATATCACCTCCTGTCCGCGTGCATCCCTACAAGGCGCATCTGGTGATTTATGATGTCGGAGATGAGGACAAGGTCATCATTCTGCGTGTCCGGCATGGTCGAGAAGATTGGATATCCTCGAATTACCACGGTTAGCCGTCGCAGGGTAAGCGCTGGCGGCCAATCCGAAGAGATCCCACCCGACTTGGCATTTCTCTGCCGACCAAACACGCCCTTCAGCAGTGGATCCTTGAAAGTCCGAAAATGCCGAAACTCGACATTGGCATATGCCAGCCCACCTTGGCAGCAGGCGCCTTGAACTCGGACATTCGATCATCAGTTTTTCGTGATCGATTCCTGCCCCTCGTTCAGCATGCTGTAGCAGTGGGGAAAAGACTTGGGTTGGGACTAACCGGCCATTCCCGCCTGACGAGTTCAACGGCAGGTTCATTGCCAAAACCCGCCACTCTGCCGTCTGCGCGCTGGGCACGAATTGCGACCGCTATTGGGCCGATAGCGGAAAGGCAGCTTTTATATCTTTGAGCGGATTATGCGGACAGCGACTGCTGACCGAATCGCAAGCCGGTGCATTAGAGAATGGTCTGGAAAAACCCCTCTTGGCATAGACTTTTGCCGTCGTTGAAACGCCCCTGCAGGACAGCCAACACGGAGCCGAGGGCCACAAACTAAATCGGTTTACTATTTAGCGCGCCTTTCCTACCATCCAGAGATGGCGAGAGAAACCTTTACGATTGAGGGCGCAGGCGCGATTTCTCTTACAGCCGAGGCTGAGGGGGATGCCTACGCCATACCCGTCCTTCTTGCGCACGGCGGCGGGCAGACACGGCGCGCGTGGAGAAGGGTGGTCAGCGAGCTGGCTCAAGCCGGCTTTCGCGCAATCGCCTTCGACATGCGCGGTCACGGAGACAGCGATTGGTCGCCATGCGGAGCTTATGAAATGCGCGACTTCGCGGCGGATCTGGTCGCTGCAGCGTCGCGCCTGGACCAGAAGCCAGCGCTGGTCGGCGCTTCACTGGGCGGGCTCGCTGGACTGATTGCCGCAGGGGAGCTTGCTCCAGGTAGCTTTGCTTCACTCACATTGGTCGACATTGCCCCGCGCATGGCGCCCAGCGGTGTAATGCGCGTGGTTGGTTTCATGGAAGAGCATGTCGATAGCGGCTTCGCCTCACCAGAGGAGGCGGCCGACGTGATCGCTCGCTACATGCCGCATCGTCCCAGGCGGGGCGCGAGCGATGGTCTGAAAAGCTATCTGAGGCAGAAGCCGGATGGGCGCTTCTATTGGCACTGGGACCCTGTGTTTATCCGTAATATAGTGTCAGCCAGACAAGGCGACCCAGACAGCCAAGAACGTCAATCGGCAATGCTCAGCCAAGCTGCGGCGAATCTCACGCTTCCGCTTCACCTCATCCGAGGCGCCTCTAGCGATCTTGTTTCCGAAGAGGCCGTATTGCATCTGCGACAACTCGCCCCCCATGCAGAATACACCGATATTGCCGATGCCACGCACATGGTCGTGGGCGATGCGAACGATGCCTTTTCCGCCGCTATCGTCGACTTCCTACGGCGCCATCACTCATCCGATACGGCTCAGCCACAGGGGACGAGGGAGCTATGATCGATCGAGAGCGCTTGCAGGAAATGCTGAATATCGCGCCGTTTCATCGATGGCTTGGGCTGGAGATTGCAACATGCTCCGACCAGGGAATCGCGATCACCATGCCATGGCGCGAAGAGATCGTGTCGAACCCGATGATTGGGTCGGCGCATGGAGGGGTCCTGGCTTCACTGGTCGACCTCACCGGGCTTTATACGCTGCTTGCCGGGGGCGTCGCGGCGAGAGCGACGGCCGATCTGCATGTCGATTACCACCGTCCTGCAACCTCAGGACCTCTCACTGCTCACGGACAGATCGTGAAGATCGGGCGACAGATTTCGGTGGCGGAAACCCGGGTTCTCGAGCCCGACGGCAAGTTGGTCGCCAGCGGCAGGGGCGCCTACTTCTCGTCAACCGGATCACTTGATCATCGCGGCGAGACTATTGATCTCGAACAGGCTCTTGCCACCCAAGGCCCAGCGACTTCTGCAGCGCGATCCACGCCAGCGTAAGGGCGCCTTTTGCCCGGACGAGGTCTGCTGAGGCCTGCTGCTGTTCTCGCAGGGCCCGGTTGAGGTCAGCCTTCGAGATCGCTCCTGCGGCAAAACGTTGGCGGTTCAGATCGGCGGCGCTATCCGCCTGGCTCTTGATCTGCGCGCTGGCTGCCAGCGCGACGCGTTGTTGGCCAAATCGTGCCAGAGCGCGCTCGGCATCCTGTAGCGCCGCGAGGACGGTTTGACGATAGTTGGCGACAGCTTCGTCGCGGACCGCCCCGGCGCGATCGACCGACGCGTCGACCCTTCCAAAATCGAGGAAGTTCCATTCCAGGCGGGGTATCGCCAATGCCGAAAATTCGCCTACATCGAAGATATCGTCGGGGGAAGATCCGCCAAGGCCCAGAATCCCCATAAAGGACAGCTTCGGGAACCTTGCCGCTTCGGCCACCCCGATCCTGGCCGTTGCAGCGGCGAGAGTGCGCTCAGCCGCCCTGATGTCGGGCCGACGCGCGATCAGACTCGCCGGATCGCCGACAGTAACCTCATCCGGGGGCAAAGGGATATCACGCGGCGTCGAAAGGTCTTCGTCCGTCGATCCCGGAATCCGCCCCGACAGGATCGCAAGCGCGTCTAGCAGGACGGCTGTATCGGCCTCCGCCTCGGCGAATTGGGATTTGAGCACCTCCAGCTCCGCGTTCGCATTGCCCACCGGGAACAGCGGCAGCGCGCCTTGCTGATACCGCTGATAAGTTAGGGCCAGGACTTCTTCCTGCAGCTTGATCTGCGTCCGGTATTGGTCGGCGCGGAACTGGGCCTCCCGCAAGTTGACGTAGTTATTGGCAACTTCGGCGGTCAGCTGAACCTTTGCGTCCTCCGCATTGGCGACCGTTGCCGCAGCCTGCGCTTTGCCGGCCTCGATACGCCTCCGGGAGCCGCCCGCGAACTCCAGCTCCCAGTTGGCATTGAGACCAACATTGTAAAAGCTGAGGGCATCGTCGCTTCCCGCCTCCGGATCGGGTTGCTGTGAGGATGGGGGTGCCCCCTCCTGAATTTCAAGGCCGGGAAGCTGGCCCTGAATAGTGGTGGCCTGGGTTCCGAGTGTCGGCATTCTGCCGGCCCGATCCTGCCTGACCGATGCCCGGGCCTGCGCGATGCGCGCCTGCGCTGCCTGGAGCGACGGATTTTCGGACAACGCAGTTTCGACCAGCCGGGTCAGTTCAGGATCGTCGAGCAGCACCCACCATTCGGCAAGGGCCGGGTCCATGACGACCACATCCTCGCCAGCGCGGACAAACCGATGGCCCGTATCCGCCGACAATATTTCCGGAGGGCCTGCGTAGTCCGGCCCAGCCGTACAGCCAGCCAGCAAGGCGATGAGGAGAAGCGATGGTATCGAACGGCGCATCATATAGGGCTCAGTGCATCGAAAGGGAGACATTTTTTGGAAGCGGCCTCAGGAAGAGGACCAGCGGAACCGTCGCGAGGGTCAGAATCCCCATAACCAGGAACACGTCATTGTAGGTCATTATGAACGCCTCGCGTTGGAGGGTGCGGCTCAGGACGGCCATCGCCCCCTCCATGCCGCCGAAGTTTCGCGCCAGCCCGTCGAGATAGTCCTGTAGCGAAACGCTGTTCGCATTCAGGGTCTCTTCCATCCGCCGGCTATGATGCCAGATCCGCTGGTCTTGGAACGATGCCAGAGCCGAAAGAGCGAAAGAGCCACCGAGATTGCGCGCCGCGTTGAAAATTCCCGAGGCGTCGCCGGCATCCTCCTTGGCGACCGAAGCCACCGTCGCCTGATTCAGGAACATCATCGACAAGATCATGCCGACACCGCGCAAGAGCTGGCTCTCGGTAAAAACGGCACCACCGGATTCTGCTGTAAGGCTGGTGCTGACAAAGCAGCTGACCGCCATCAGCAACATGCCGGCGCCGACGGCGATGCGAATGTCGATCTTCCGGATCATCAAGGGAAGCACAGGCATCAACAGGAAGGCCGGGACGCCCATCCAGAAGATCACCAGCCCGGTCTGAAGCGCGTTATAATCAGAAATGATCGCGAGGAACTGCGGGATGACGTAGGTCGAACCATACATCACCATACCCAGGGCGAGCGCCATGATCGCGACGCTGGCGAACTGTCGATTGAACAAGAGCTGCAACTTCAAGACTGGCTTGCGTGCCTTCACCTGTCCGTAGATCAGCGAGGCAAATCCGACGACTGTGATGATTGTGAGCCAGCGAATGAGAGAGGATTCAAACCATTCCTCGCGGTGGCCCTCCTCAAGGACGACCGTAAGTCCGCCCAGCCCCAAGATGAGCCCGACAATGCCCGCCCAATCCGCGTCAGTGAGATAATCCCACTTTGGCTTTTCGTGGGGCAAGCCAACGAACAGCAGGAGCAGCAGCAGGCCGCAGACCGGCACATTGACAAAGAAGGCATAGTGCCAGCTCAGATTCTCGGTCAGCCAACCCCCGATCAAAGGCCCCATCACGGGGCCGAGGATCACTGTCATGCCGAACAGGGCCATTCCGATGGGCTGCTGATGTGGCGGCAGCCTTTTGGCCACGATGGTCATTGCCGTCGGAATGAGCACGCCGCCCGTGAAGCCCTGACCCGTGCGGCCGATGATCATTGTCGTAAGGTCGGTTGCAATCCCGCACAGCACCGAAAAGGCGGTGAACGCGCTGACCGCGATGATGAGGAGGGTTCGCAGACCGAACAGCCGTTCCAGCCAAGCGCTCAGCGGAATGACGACAATCTCAGCAACGAGAAATGACGTAGCAATCCAGGTGCCTTCGGCGCCTGTGGCACCGATCTCGCCCTGAATGACGGGGAGTGCGGAATTGACGATTGATATGTCCAGCGTCGCGAGCATGGCGCCAAGCGCGCCCGCGGCCACAGCGACCCAGGCAGTAACGTCTGCGTTCTTTCGGCTCCCGGCCGGCCCGATCGAAGTGTCCTGCGCTGCCAGTATCTCGGTCATTGAGTCCGACTCGAGATCTCTTCCAATTCGCCGGCAGCATTCCGAGTGTCGACCGTAGCCACTACCGACATCCCGGGAACGAGCAGACGCCGCACTTCAGGGGGAGCATCGATAGCGATGCGGACGGGTATCCGTTGAACGATCTTGGTAAAGTTGCCGGTGGCATTTTCGGGGGGGAGGATGGAAAATTCCGCGCCCGTTCCCGGCGATATGCTGTCCACTCGTCCCGCGATCTCAAGGTCTGGCAGGGCGTCAACTTCGAGCCTGACGCTCTGGCCGGCCCGGATGAGGCCGACCTGCGTTTCTTTGAAGTTCGCGGTCACGTAGATCGCGCTCACCGGAACCACCGTCATCAAACGTTGACCCGGTTGCACGAACTGGCCCACCCTGACCGAGAGATCGCCGACGCGGCCGGCCTTGCTGGCGCGCAGCAAGGTCGATTCAACCGTAAGGTCGGCTGTTTCCAGCTGAGCGCGAGCAGCGTCCGCCTGCGCCTGGGTCTGGCTGATCTGCTCGAACAGGGTCCCCCGGCGAGCGGTCGCGGCAGCCACTGCCGCCTGCGCAGCGGCGAATTCGGCCCGCGCCTGCCGCGCCTGCGCCTCATACTGGTCTAGCTTTTCCCGCGGTTCGGCTCCTGTCGCGGCAAGGGGCCGATATCGCGCCACCTGGTCGTTCGCGAGGTCCAGTGCCGCGCTCGCGGCGGCGAGTTGGGCCCGCGCCTGGCGAATGGCTGCATCCTGTTCGGATACCTGAGAACGGATTGTGTCGGCACCGGCCAGGGTCGCAGCGATCTGTGCGCGCGCCTGCTGCGCTTGCGCCTGATAATCCCGCAGATCCAGTTGTACGAGGGCTCCGCCGCGAGCAACCTGCTCGTTCTCCCCCACGAAGACCTCTTCGACGTATCCCGCTACCTTGGAAGAGATAACGACGCTGTCGGCAGCGACATAGGCGTTATCGGTAGACTGAAAGTACTGTCCGTAGGTTACGTGCCGGTAGTACCACCAGATCCCGCCAAGCAGCACGGCAAGACCAACGATGATTAGCACGATGCGCAAGCTACGCCGCGATTGCGGTTTCGTTGGGGTTGTGCCCTCCTGCTCCGGTTGGTTGGAGGTATCGGTCATCTGACTCTTTCGACAGCTTCAGTAAAATGTGAACCCGATGACGTGCTCCCCTGAAATGTGACCGGTTTTTGGTAGAGTCCGACGCAAAGGAGTCGGACGAGAATGAAACGAAGCAGGTTCAGCGAAGAGCAGATCATCGCGGTATTGAAGGAGCAGGAGGCTGGGATGCCGACGGCAGAGGTGTGTCGTCGTCACGGCATTAGCTCCGCTACGTTCTACAAGTGGAAGTCGAAGTTCGGCGGGTTGGAGGTGTCGGATGCCCGGCGGCTGCGGACGCTCGAGCAGGAGAACAGCCGGCTGAAGAAGCTGCTGGCCGAGGCGATGCTGGACAACGTCGTGCTGAAGGATCTGGCATCAAAAAATGTATGACCCGCCCTGTCCATGCAAGGGTCGATCGGTGGTGACGGTGCCAGTCTGCACAAATGTATCCGGCCTCTCGCGAGTGGACCGCTGTTGCGGCCAGGCCTTGATGAGATCCGCGCGTATCGTTCTCGGATAAATGCTTCGGGCTGGTAGCCCGTTTTTTTGACGGAGCTTACGATACGCAGGTCAACTGTTTCGTCATCACGCTCACGAACCTCGCAGTCTGTAGCGGTCCAGATCAGCCGAAGGCTGGATCCCTCCGCTCGTAACTGGCACCGGGCTTCGTCAGCACGACCCACAAGATGCGGGCGATCTTGGCTGCCAAGGCGACGGTGACCTTGTTCTTATGCATTCGGCGTTCCAGCCC
Source organism: Novosphingobium sp. FW305-C-30-35 (assembly GCF_058783135.1). NCBI lineage: Bacteria > Pseudomonadati > Pseudomonadota > Alphaproteobacteria > Sphingomonadales > Sphingomonadaceae > Novosphingobium > Novosphingobium sp. FW305-C-30-35. The sequence continues at coordinate 283,681 of NZ_JBYSYJ010000003.1, read as the reverse complement.
ATCAAGCCATGGCCCCAGGCGGTCCCGGCTTCGGTCGAGATGCGTCACGCAGGATCTAGCTCCGTGGATGATCATGCGCCGGAGGTACTTGTTGCCACGTTTGCTGATGCCGAGCAGCCTCGTTTTGCCCCCAGTAGAGTACTCCCGTGGCACGAGCCCAAGCCATGCCGCCAGATCGCGAGCTTTGCGGAACTGACGCCCCGTGCCGGCCGATGCAAGCAAGGCGGTGGCCCCCAGTGGGCCGACACCGGGTACAGTCATTAAGCGACGGGCCGTATCGCTGCGCGCTGCGATAGCTTCGATCTCGCGGTTCATGGCGGCGATGCGCTGTTCGAGATCGCCGAGTTCCCCGAATACCTCAGTCAGCATTCGGCGCATGGCGGGCGTGAGCTCATTGTCCATATCCCCGAGCACCCGTGGCATGTCGGCTTTGAACTTGCCGGCACCTTGGTGGATTGCGATGCCGTATTCCAGGCAAAAGGCGCGCATCTGACTGATCAGTCGCGTGCGATGAGCGATCATCCTGTCCCGGACGCGGTGCAGAGCCTGCAGGTCAATCTGTTCCGGCGACCGGATCTCCACGAAGCGCATCGTCGGCCTGGTTACCGCTTCTGCGATGGCTTCGGCGTCGATGATATCGTTCTTGTTCGACTTCACGAACGGCTTCACGAACTGTGCCGGCACGATCCGCACAATGTGACCCATCGCTTGAAGTTTGCGCGCAAGCCACTGCGAACCGGGACACGCTTCCATCCCCACCAACACCGGCGACGCACGCTCAAAGAACTGCAGCAACGTCTCCCGTCTGAAGGTGGCTTTCTGGATCGGTGCGTGAGAAGCATCGAGGCCGACGACGTGAAAGACCGTCTTGCCGATGTCGATGCCGAACACGGCTGCATCTCTTGGCTTGTTCCGTATGCTCATTGCATCCTCCTTCTTGATCGCTCGACTGTGGATGGAAGGACAGGGCGGGTCATCCCATTAATGGTAACGCCCGGCGCGAAGCGGGAAGCCGTCGCCCATGCCCGTGGACAGCACGGGCTGAGCGAGCGTCGGGCGTGCAGTCTGGTCGGTGTGAGCCGCAGGGTGATCCGTTACGAGCCGACAAGGCCCGATGACGGGGCGCTACGGCAACGGTTGCGCGAGCTGGCGGCGGAACGTCGCCGGTTCGGCTATCGCCGCCTGGGCTACCTGCTGGCGCGGGAAGGCATGAAGCCCAACCACAAGAAGCTGCTGCGCATCTACCGCGAGGAAGGCCTCAGGGTGCGCCGCCGCGGTGGCCGGAAACGGGCGCTGGGCACGCGCAGGCCAATGGTGCTGCCGGATGGTCCGAACCAGCGCTGGAGCCTCGACTTCGTCTCCGACAGCCTGATCTGCGGCCGACGCTTCCGTATCCTGTGCGTGGTTGATGACTTCTCCCGGGAATGCCTGGCGCTGGCGGCTGATACGTCGCTGTCAGGCGCACGGGTGGCCCGGGAACTGACCAGCCTGATCGGGCAGCGCGGCAAACCGCATACGGTGGTCAGCGACAATGGCACGGAACTGACCTCGTCGGCCATCCTGCGCTGGTCGCAGGAGCGGCGCGTCGAGTGGCACTACATCGCGCCGGGCAAGCCGATGCAGAACGGCTTCGTGGAAAGCTTCAATGGCCGTCTGCGCGACGAATGCCTCAACGAGACGCTGTTCACCTCACTGGCTCATGCCCGGTTCGTGCTCGCTGCATGGCGGCACGACTACAACAACGTCAGGCCACACTCGAAACTGGACGGGAAGACCCCCGCTGAGATCGCCGGCGAACGTGTCTGGGGGCATGCCCCCAGACACGTTGCCATCCCATCAAACATCAATCATGAAGGAGCGAGACTCTACCTCTGAGCGGTAACAATCTGGGGAGCACGTCACCGACTTGCGCCTTATAAGCCGTGAGACAGATAGTAAAGGCATTTAGCAGTTTGCATTTGGTCATCCGAGGCTATCCGACTACACAGCGCTATGGATGAAAAACCAGATACCATGTCACGGTCTCAGCGTCGGCAGAAGGTCATCACCGATGATGACCGCATTCTCTATCTTATGGACGAGATCAGTCGCGGCGCGCGCAGAGTGTACGATTCGAGGGTCGCCAGGATCGGTCTCAATCAGACACAGTGGAGGATCATCGGACAACTTCTTCGCGATCCTGCCCTTACGCAGGCTGAAATCGCCAAGAAACTGGAACTGGAATCGGCGACCATCGGCCAGGCGGTTGCAGGTCTTTGCGCTCGCGGGCTGATGAAAAGGCTTCGAGCTGAGACGGATCGGCGAGCGTGGCAGCTCATCCTCACGGAGCAGCTAGATGATATGCTGCCCGAACTGAGAGGCTCCGCGGATAGGCTTCATAATCTGCTTTGGCGCGACATTGCCGCCGACGAGAAGCAAACGTTGCAGCAGATTCTTGCAAGGGTATCGGAAAATCTGGACCAATTCCGGGCCGAGGCTGAGTAATATCATGGCATCGCCCCCGGAAAAGCCTATCAGCAGCATCGCTCGCGCCGCGGAGATTGGCCGAATCTTAATGAGGCACGGTGCGAAGACTCTCGCCGGAGCCCTCGGATTTATTCCCTCTTCGAGCAATGTCATCGATCCTCGCGAATTTCGTCCGGCCGCAGTTGTCGCGTTCCTCCGTGACATCGGGCCAGTCGGCATAAAGCTGGGGCAGCTCCTCGCCACCCGAAGCGATCTGTTTACCGAACACTGGATCACTGCATTCTCAACTCTGCACGATCAGGTGTCGCCGGTGCGCTTCGCAGATATCGAGCCCGTACTTGCTTCAAGCTGGGGTGAGGACTGGCGGAACGACTTTGCGCAGTTCGACGAACAGCCTCTGGCGTCCGCCTCGATTGCACAGACCTATTCCGCCAAGCTACGGGACGGTAGCGAGGTCATCGTGAAAGTTCGCCGCCCGGGCACCGCCGCGCGCATGGAAGCTGATGTGCGCCTGCTTGTGCGTCTTGCCGAGATCGCGGAAGCACGCTCGCCTGACATCGCGCGTTACCGGCCAGTCGAGTTTCTGCGGACCTTCGGCCGCAATCTTGCCTGGGAGATGGACCTCGCTGCGGAATCCCGAGCCTGCGAGCGGATCGGCGCATATCTCGAAACCATCGGCGTCAGGACCCCGGCCATCCATTGGGAACTGACCGGGCTGCGGGTGAACGTTCAGGAACGCCTGTACGGCAGGCCCGCGTCTTCGCTGGGCGCCTCATCGGGCGATCCGGAGGTGGCGGCGTTCGCCAAGTGCTATGCCAACGCAGTCCTGCGCATGATCATTCTGAACGGCGAATTCCACGGCGACCCTCATCCCGGCAATGTTTTCCTGATCGGCGAGCAGGATGTCGGCTTCATCGACTTCGGATCGGTCGGGACGCTCACCAAGGCCAGGCGCGACGAGATCGTCCGCCTCGTGCTTGCGATTGCTGGTGAGGAAACCAGCGATGTCGCGGATGTCCTGCTCGCATGGGCGGGGGAGCCGAAGGTGGATCGCGATGCGCTCGCGGTGGATCTGGATCAGTTGATTGGAGAGTTCAGGGGGACCGTGCTATCTGGCATCGAGTTCTCGCAGATTTTTTCCCGCGTTTTCGATCTGTTGCGGGATTATCGACTGGTTCTGCCACCTGATCTGGCCATTCTTCTGCGTACCTTGTTGACTGCAGAGGGCTTCGTCCGATCGCTGGCACCGGACTACAACATCGCCGAAGAGACCCGGCCGATCATGACGGAGCTTCTCGCCGAGCGGTTCTCGCTCGGCAGCGCTCGGTCGGGTTTGAAGAGACTTCGCGGTCAGCTGCTGGGGTTGTCGGCGTCCTTGCCCGACATACTTGCCACTGCGAACTCGATCGCAAAGTCAGGATATGTGCCGGTTCAGCTCGATCCGCTCAGTATCGAGCAGCTCGCTGGACTTCGCAATGAGCGTCAGTCCTTGAAAGGCCCTCTAGCTGCCGCATTGATCATAGCTAGCGCGTTGCTTGTCGATCAATCCTGGCTTCTGGCTGGCGGCGCGCTTGTGATTGCTGGGGTGGTGCTCATCCGAAAGTCATAATGAAGGAGCAACTTAATTCGTGCACGGTCACGATACGGCGAAGCCGAACTTAACGAGGATTTCGTGCGCCTCACTTCAGCGACCAAGACGCATCGCGAAGAAAATTTTTCGACCTATTGCGATTGAAGGCTTATTTTCCTCAATCAGACGAAACTTTGGAACGGCAGCTTTCAGGCGTGTCCTCGCCTGACTTTATGGCCGCTATGGGGCGCTTTGCTGACCTTCTGCTTTCCCCTCAGCGATCGACCGCTTCCGGCTAAATACGACGTTCAATTCAGTCAATCTGAGGGTCTGGCTCTGGTCGGCAGCCGTCTTGACCGAACGCAGCGACCTGAAGCAGTTTACCGCAAATCGGACCCCCGGGCCTGTTGTTCAGCAACGTCCGACATTCCTGTCGTTGGTCGTTCATCGACCTCGTGGTTAGAAAACACCGCTTGTGCGGTCTTGGGTACCACTGCGGGCGATGCCGGCAGCTTCGGCCTGACGGCCGGGAGGGAAGGGGGGTGGGAAGAGAGTGATCGAACAAGGGGTTCGGTCGCAATCGATCCACCTAGGAGAACGTCCATGAACATCGGTGAAATCCGCAAGAACGCCAACGGCCAGCTGATCGGCTCTGTCGAAACGCTCACCATCACCCGCACCATCGGCCTGCGGCCGGTGACCTCCAGCAACCCCCGCGCACCCCGCTACGAGATCGTCGCGCTCAACGACCAGCGCCGCTGGGTGATCGTCGGCGCGCTCTTCGAGCTATCCTCGAACTCGACCGGCGAGAGCTTCTACCAGGGCAAGATCGACGACCCGTCGATGGCGCAGCCGCTCTACATCGCCGCTTTCCCGCGCGAGGACGGCACCATGGCGATCGCCTGGCAGCGTCCGCGTCGCAGGAACAGCCAGCTCGGTTCGGCCGAATACGGCGAGAGCGACATGTTCCCGGCCGACGATGCCGGCGGCGACCTCGGCGCGGAGCAGGCCGGTGACGGGCGCAATGACGACGGTCTGGGCGACAGCACCGCGACCCCGCCTGCCAAGCGCGGCCGGGTGGGTGCCAAGGACGGCACCGAACACGATGGCGCGCTGCCGCCGCTCGTCGAGGCCTGATCGGCAAGTCCACCTCCAACCGGCGGGGACCCCAAGCGGGTCCCCGTCTCCGTGCAAAGGCCGCGGATGCCCCCCCCCCGCGGTCTGAGGCGGAACGCCGGCACTGCCCCCCGCCCGGCGTTCCGCCTCTTCGCTTGCATGGGGATGTCCGGAGAACCAGAATGCTGACTGACAGTGAACGCTTCGCCTTCATCACCCGGCGTCACCACGCCTTTGCCAGTACCGGTAATGCCTACGATGCGGTCCAGTGCGACGAGGCCATCCATACCGGCGACACGCTGGTCGTGTTCACGGAGGAGGGTGGTCGGCGTCGCCAGCCCCAAGCCGTTTGCGGTGACGCAGGCGCACGGGCATCTCCATGCCTGTCCGCGCCGCCCGAGGGCGAAACGCTAGCGGATCTCGCCCGCTCGATCCACTTCAACGCTGCGGACTTCGAACACGCCGCCGAGATCGCCCGGCGTTTCGGGTTTCCGCTCGACCGGCAGATCGAGGCGCTCTCACTCGCCCGGCGGGCTGAACTAGCGGGCCTCAGAGCGGCAGGATCGACTGTTGCGATGACGGCGCATTCGCGGGCGCGTCGACCGCGTCGGCAATCACGCGTGCGAGTTCGAGTGCGGCATCTTCGCGCAGCCAGTAGCTTGGGGCAGTGATGCCGACCCGCGCCCAGCCCGGGGCGTCCAGGATCGCATGAGCGACAGCAGACGTATCGATTTGTTCCATGTCGATATGAGAACATAGAAAGAACATGTTTGCAAGACGGCTGGCACCGCTGCCCGTTCCGATTGACAGGGCAGGGTGGTCGGCCGAGCATCCCCCCATGTGCAAGTTGTATCGCATGACCAGGGCCCCTGGGAAAATCGTCCGGCTGTTCGGTGCGCGCGGCGGCGCAGGCGCGAACTTCGCCGCCGAAGTCTATCCCGGCTATCCCGGCCTCGTCGTTGCCGACGGCGAGACGCGGGTGATGACCTGGGGCTTTCCTCTCGTCCTCAAAGGCAAGCACGGTCAACCGCTGAAGCCAAAGCCCGTCAACAACGCGCGTGAGGACAAGCTCGGCACTTCGTTCTGGCGGCCAAGCTTCGAGCGCCGCCGCTGCCTGATCCCGGTGACCGCCTGGGCCGAGGCCGAGGGCATCAAGGGTCAGATGACCCGGACCGGGTACTCGCTGGCGGGCGAAGAGGTCTTTGCCGTCGCAGGGCTGTGGCGCCCGACCGAAGAGTGGGGCGCGGCCTATTCAATGGTGATGGTGGATGGCTGCCCGCAGATGGGCGACGTACACGACCGCATGCCCGTCGTCCTCGCCCGAGAAAACTGGGAGCAGTGGCTCGCGGGCACACCTGCTGAAGCCTTCGCGCTGTGCCAGACCTGCTCCAGCGCACTCGCCGTCGATCGCACAGCCGAACGCTGGGGGGCAGGGAGGCCCACAGCGACATCAGGCTGAGGGGAGGGGGGCTTCGCCGGTCGGATCAGACCCAAGCGAAAGGACCCAGGCCCATGGACGACCGAGCCCCCGTCCACATCACCATCGGCGGCGCATTGCCGCGCGAAAATCTTGCCCTCTTCGCCGCGCACGCGGCCGACTATGACCTGCGCACCGAGTGGGACGGCGAACCCTTCGATCCTGCGGCACTGCCCGGCGGCGAGCCGCTCGAGCTCTACGGCACCGAGCTCAATGGCGGACAGATTCCCGAGATCGACGCCTTCTGCGCCGAGCACGGCCTGCCGTTCCGCCGCTGGTCGGGCGGCTGCCTCGGTGCGTTCCTCCCCGAAATCGTCCTGTTCGATGGGCGAGGGCCGATGCGCGACTACACGGCAAGCGAAGACGAATTCGTTCTCTTCACCACGTCATGGATCAACAGCTTCACGCGGCTGCGCGATCTCAAACGCGAGATGGCCCGCGCCGAGATGACCATCCCGGCCTTCGAGGTGACTAGAGGTGCGAGCGATGACCGCAGCTGACGCAACCCTGCCGGCCGCCTCGCGCGAAGCCGTGCTCGCCCGCTTCCCGCTCTCGCGGGTGAGCGAGGCCTTCTTCGACGACATGCTCGGCGTCCTGCCCCCGGCGCACATCGCCGGCGTGCCAGGCTTCTTCGCCAGCGAGGCGGTGAGCGAGGACATCCACGCCCAGTTCGTTGCAGCCGGTGACCGCTTCTACGGGGGCTACGTCGGGCTCAAGGATCGTGCGGGTCTCATCACCCATGCCGCATCGCCGAGTTCGAGGCAGCGCATCCGGACGCATTGGAACTTGCCTGGTATCCCGACAGCTCACTGGGGGCTGCGTCATGAGCCGGCACCGGATTCTCGAACTCGGTGCCGGTCCCGCCGACGGCGAGGCCTCGGGCGGCACCGGCCAGGCGCTGCGCATCGCCGCCAGCCACGGCGTCTCCGTCTTCAAGCTCCAGCCGCCGCGAACACGCGCCCACGTCGAGCGCCACCCCGTTCTCTGATCCGTTCAATTCCGCGCCTGGTCGCCGTTCTATCCCTTGCCTTGGCAACGGGACGCGTCGGCGCGCGGCAACACGAAAGCCCTAGCCATGTCCTCGATCAAGCTCACCCTCGAACTTGCCTGCACCAGCGAGGAAGCCGCGCGCTTTGCCGCGGTCGAACTGTTCCTCGCCGAGGTGGGCGAGGACGCCGAGGCCGAGCCCCCGGCCGAACTCGACGCCATCTTCGGCGCTCGGTCACGCGAGACGATCCTTGGCCTTGCCGGGCACCCGCAGCCGCTCGGGATTACCTTCCGATATGGCCAGGACCGAGGCGTGATGACGCTCGCTGCGGCGGGCGGCACACCCAACCTCGCCGCGCTGCCCGTGCTGCTGCTGTGGCTCTATCCCGACAAGCTGCCCATCGCCTACTCGGTCCACGTGACCGAGCGGCCCGAGTTGCCGGTCTGGACCATCGTCGGCCTCAATTGCATCGAGATCACCCAGCACGAGCGCGAAGTCGCGGCGCGGCTCGAAGCTTTGCGGGCGGACCACGACACGCCCCGGCGTCTCGATCTGCTGCCGACGAAGCCGCTGCCCGGCACAGGCGACTGGGCCCGCTCAGGCCGCCTGTTGCCCGTCCCAGCTTCGCCGCGGCGCCCGGCTGACGCGGGCCGGGAGCGGCTCGCCTTCCTTCCACAGCAGGTGCGCTACGCCTTGCCCGGCGAGCAGCGCTTCCAGCGGCTCTGCGACCTCATTGTCGCGGTCGTGGATGTGGATGGCGATCGCTTCCTCGCCGGTGTCCTTGAGCACCAGGCTGGCGATCGGAGTGTCGGCATCGAGATTGACGCGCAGGCCCTTCACGAACCGCCGCTTTTCCGCGACTGCCTTTCCGACGAGATAGCGTTCGTCGCTGGTCTCATAGGGCAGCCATTCCGCCGTCACCGGCATGAGCGCGACCTCGATGAGATCGAAGGTGCCCTCGCGGCGCCGCGCGAACGAGCCGGCAAGAACCAGGTGGCCGCTTTTGCCGTTCGGACTGTCCTGCGCCTGCCACAACGCGAGTTCGCCCGCGAACCGCTTGTGGAAGCGCCGCGCCATGTCCTGGTCCATCACGAACGGCATGTCGCCGACATGGCGCAGGACGATCTTTTCCGCGCCGTGCGCGGCCACGATCTCCTTGATCTCGCCCACCACCACCATCATTTCATCGCGTGAGGCATAGACCCGGGCAAGCGCCGCGCGGCGGCGGACCCGGATTTCCTCTTTCTCCTCGACTTTGAAGCTCTCGGGCACGAATAGGACGTGGGGCAGGGCTTCCTGCTTGGCGCGGCAGCTGGCCGCCGCCTCGAGCAGCGCGCGGCGCACCACGAACCAGGTCCGCTTGCCCGCCATCTTCGGATGCCAGTGGGTGAGTTCGGCACGGTCCCAGAGGACGTGCAGCAGCCCGCGCATCGAGAGCTTCTGACCTGTTGATTTCACCGTCGGCTTGTCGTTGGTCAGCGCCGCGGGCGCGAGCCGGGCGGCCCCGCGCGAAAGCGGGAAGCCGAGCTTCAAGCTGGTCTCGCCGCTTGTCTCATCGTCACGCACGGCGCTGCCACTTACCTGGCCCATGCCGGTGAGGTAATCGGGCGCATCGTAGTGATCGCAGGCGGTCGCATGGCGCGCGCCCGAGCCCGGCCAGCGCGCGAGCACGTAGCCATTCTGCCGGTGCGAAATGTAGAGGGGGAGTTCGCTTCCCTTGCGGCATTCGCAATGGACCGGGCTTTTGCGCTCGTAGGCTTCGCGCAGCACGTGCTGAAGTTCATCGCCTTCGACCACGCTGCGGCCGAGCACACGGTATCGCTGGATCATTGGGGTATCTCCAATTTCTCGCGATCGACGCTGCCCGTTCGACCTCTCGCGCATCTCCTTCGTTTTACGCGGCCCCGGGTGGGCTCGCGTGAGTCAGTCTATGCTGGCCTTAAGGGCGCGGCAAGGCTTGCTATGCACGGGGGTGGTGTGTGGAAAACCGCGCTCCGGCTTGGCTTGCACGGTCCGCGCTGGCATCACTGCGCGATGACGGCATCCGACCAGCAATTTCCTTGTTCGATCTCGATCTCGACCCGGTGGTCGAAGACCGCAAGAGCGCCACTACGCCTGCCGGGCGCTTCAGCAATTTCATCGTCTATGTCGACGAAAGCGGCGATCACGGCATGCAGACCGTCGATCCCAACTATCCGCTGTTCGTCCTCGCATTCTGCGTTTTCTACACGAAGCACTACAGCGAGAAGGTTGTCCCGGCGCTCGAGAAGTTCAAATTCACCCACTTCGGCCACGACATCGTGATCCTGCATGAGCGGGAAATCCGCAAGGAAACGGGTCCCTTCAAGTTCGCCAACGAGGCCGAGAAGCTGGGGTTCATCGATGGTCTCAGCGGCATCGTCGACAAGTCCAACTTCATCCTGATCAGCTGCGTGATCGACAAGCACCGGCTCGGCGCGCGCGATGTCGAGCGAGACAACCCCTACCATCTTGCGCTCGGGTTCTGCCTTGAGACACTCTACGAGTTTCTCATCGAGAAGAACCAGGACGCCAAGAAGACCCACGTGGTCTTCGAGTGCCGCGGCAAGAAGGAAGACAAGGACCTCGAACTGGAATTCCGCAGGATCTGCGACGGCGAGAACAAGCTCGGGGCACCGCTGCCGTTCGAGATTGTCTTTGCCGACAAGAAGGCGAACTCATCCGGGCTGCAACTGGCCGATCTGGTGGCGCGGCCGATCGGCATGAGCGCGCTGCGGCCGAGCCAGGACAATCGCGCGTTCGATGTCCTGACCCGCAAGTTCTATTGCGACGGCGGGCGCGAAAATGTCGGCAGCGGTTATGAGAACTGGGGGCTCAAGGTTTTCCCGCCCCAAATAAGCGAAAAGCCCCGATGAAACTCACCGAGGCTATGACGCCGACCGGGAACCCCCAGTCCACTTGTGCCCCCTATATGCGCACTCCCGGCCAATTGACAAACGGAACATTGTGCCAATCCGGCCGAGCCGAAGCGAGGCGATGGGCCGCGAAAGAGTTGGGCGCGTGATGGACGACCTGTTTGCCCCCGCGTGGCCTCGTCGGAAGAACACTGGTTCGTGCCGATCTCGTCCCGCTCTGCGGCGGTCCGGCTCAGGTGGTCGTCGACTGCGATCTCGAGGAAGCCGACCTTTCCGGGCTCGATCTCACCCGCTCGCGCTTTGAACGCTGCAACCTGCGGCACAGCGATCTTGCGGGGGCAAAGCTTGAAGGTACGGTCTGGCAAGGTTGCCGGGGACCGTTCGCCAATTTCTCGGGCGCGAACCTCAGCGAGGCCAAATTCATCGGCGGCGACTGGAACAATTGCGCGATGCGCCGGGCCAGCCTGACCTCGACCCGCTTCACCGGCTCCAAGCTCACCGGCGCCGATTTTACCGAAGCGCGCGCCATGCACGTCCATTTCGAGGAAGTGCTGCTGGTCTCTGCCAAGCTGCCGGGCTTCTCGATTCGCAAGGAAACTCTGCGCCGGGTCGATCTGTCGGGTGCGGATGTGCGCAAGGGCGATTTTCGCATGACGGTGTTCGAGGACTGCTCGCTGCGCGAGGCGCTGGTCGCCGGATGGCGCTTCGAGGGCTCAGACCTGCGCGGTGCCGACCTCGGCGGGCTACGCCTGGTCGATGCGGGGCTGTTTCGCGGGGCGACCATCTCGCGCGAGCAGGCCGGGCAATTGCTGGGCGAATTGGGGCTCAATGTCCGGTAGGTCGCAGGGCCGGGCGGCTCACCGGTCCTGAAGTGCGTTTTGTTCCAGGCTTTCGGTCACGCCTTCGGCAAGACCGAGGCAAAGCGCGGCTTCCTCGCGGGAGAGCGTGACCTCTTCAGCCGCTAAGACACTCAGCTTCGCGCGCAGCACCTCAGTCATCGCGCGCGCCACCTGCAGGGCGCTTGGCATCATCTGAGGATCAGCCATGGTCCGGGATCCTTTCCCTTAGATGGCTCTGCCTGCGGCAGCGGGGCCAGTGCGGCCGGGTTGAAGTGCGTTCATACCGGTTTTGCGGGAGTCTGGCGAGGCGGGGAGGGAAGGGGGCACCCCGGGGCCCGCGTCCCACGCGGGCGCCGCGGCGACCCGCTCTACTCGCTAGGGCGGAGCGTCGGCACTTTTGCACCGCCGCCCACCCAGGCCTTCGGGTGACGATCGGGGCCAGTGGAGGAAGCGGCGAGGCTGGTTGGCGCGGGCGGGCGAGGGCGCTAGGCTCTACCCATGCCGATCGCTCTTGCTGCCGCCGCCCTTTGCATGTCGCCTTCTGTTCACGACGGCGACACGATCCGCTGCGGCCGCGAGCGTGTCCGCATCGCCAATATCGATGCACCCGAACTGCCCGATAGTCCCAAGTGCCAGGACCGGAGACGGTCCTACGCCTGGTGTGACTTTGCCGCAGGCGAAGCCTCGCGGGTTGCCCTGACGCGGCTGCTGTCGCGCGGACAGGTGACGATCACGCGACTTGGCACCGCCCCCTATGGACGGACGCTCGCCTCGGTCTCGGTGAACGGCGTGGATGCCGGCGACTATCTGGTCGCGCAAGGCCTCGCGAGGCCTTGGCGCTGAGCGTCCCCATCGGGGGCAGGCGATCCATGCTCGCCTGCGGCCGCCTTCTTGCGCATCTGACGAATAGCCTTGCCGTAGCGCATGGCACTGGACGGGAGGGGCTGGGCCCGGCCCCGTGTGACCGTGCGTCACTGACCAGTATGGAGCGGGGGCCGAGGAAGGCAATGCCCGCTGCGCGGGCGCTGGCGGGTGGGAGCAGGTCCTGCCGAAATGGCCGAGGCTGACGGATCTGATCTTTGCGGGGATCCGCTGAGCCTGACCTGACGAAACCGCCCTTCGTTTGCCGATGAACCCTGCAGCGCCAGTCCCCGGCCGCAACCCAAAAGCAGCGGACCGTGAAGCCCTTCGGGCCTGCCGCACCACTCCTCGCTTTTGGGTTTCCCTCACATGCGTTCGGTGCGGGCGCGGGCCTTTGGCCCTGCCTGTGGTGTTCATCGGCGGGCGGTTCCGCCGAGTTCCAGCCACGGAGAATACCCCATGAAGAACCTCGTCATCCTGATCGGCCGCATCGCTGCTGCTCCCGAAACCCGCCACGCCGGCGAGACCGCGATCACCTCGTTCACCCTCGTCACCGATCGCCCCAAGCTGGTCGACGGCAAGACGGTCAAGAACGAGGCCGGCTACGCCGAGACTCTCGCCGAATTCCACCGCGTCACTGCTTTCAACGGCCTCGGCACCTCGGTCGCCAAGCACAAGAAGAAGGGCGACCTGGTCGAGGTGCAGGGCCGCCTACACTACTCGAAGTGGACCGACCGGGAGGGCGTCGAACGCTACGCGGTCGAGATCGTCGCCGAGGAAGTCCTCTTCCTGTGACACCGAGCCCGGGAGGCGGTAGCGCCGCCTCCCATTGGGATCATCCGGACCGGCCCCCGATTGCTCATGAAGACGATGTCCAGAAGGAGCGGCGGTTGCGAAAAGGCAACACTCCGCGTTCTTTTCGCACGTGCAGCATGAAGGGGGCTGGCCCCTATGTGGCATGCCTTTCAGGCATCCTCTCCCAAAACTTTCCAAGGGGCTGGCTCACGCCGGCCCTATTTTTTTGCCTGTCGGGTCGGGGCTTGTGCCCCTTGCGGGGCATGGCATCTGTGACACTTTGCCCTCGGGCAGAGTGTCATGTTGCGCTGCGCCCGTGACATGCGCGGAGGGCGGGTCATCGATTATGCCTGCACGATGGCGGAAGTAGTCGCGGAGAGAGGGCAGCGCACGTGTGGCAGGGCAAACCAGATGGCGTCTCCGGGCGAAGTGTCACGGGCGACAAATGACAGGGCAGGGCACAAAGGGGATTCACAGGATTCACCTTTTGTGCTCAATACTGATTGATGGAACGAGCCCCTGAAATCACTGGCGTCGGTGGGATCTACGCGGTCCTGGTCGAAGCCTCGAACCGCCCGCGCTATGCGTTTCTCGTCCTTCAACTGGTAGCCGAAATTGCCGACGGGCGAGGGCAGGCCGGACCCTTCGTCGCGCAGGGCGGCGTGCCGGTGCTCCTGCGCGAATGGCTCTGCTCTCAGCTTCTGCCGATGAGCGAACAGCCCGCTCGTCGTGCGGCGATGCGTGCGCGCGTTGCCGCTGCGCTGAAGGACGAACTGACCGGTGACGCTGTTCGCGATGCCGCGCACATCGAAGCGGCGGTGGAAGAGCAGGTCCAGGCCGTGGGCCGCGCCAATGTCAGCCGCGCGATTTCCGATCTGGTCCGCGCCGGGCTGATGACCCGGCACTATGCGGGCTACGCCACCAACCACAAGAACCGCGGCGGCGGACGTCACGCGGTTTATGTGGTCAAGCCAGGCGTCCTTGCGCTGCTGCGCAAACCTGCGCCGCCGCAGCGACAACGTCCAGGTCCTGCCAATCCCCAAGGCGAACTCTTTGCGGCCTGATCTATCCATGGTCGCTCCCGGCTATCCCGCCATGCAGAAAAGCTTGCGGCGAGGATCGGGCTTTGGCCCTACGCCCGGCCATAGGCCGAAGGTCCGAGCTCCGCGGTTATGGCTTCGGTCGTGCCCTGACTCAGCACGGGCTCAACGTTCTGCCGCTGCCAGGGAAGCAGCGATGGCGCCGATCGACTGGAACAGCACGAGTGGATCGTCGCGCGAAGGCAGGAAGCCCTTGCCTAGCCAGAAGGCTGCAGCCTCGTCATCGATGGCATTGACGATCACTGCCCGGCCGCCAACGAGGCGGGCAGCTTCCAGACACCGTCCCAGAGCGTGCCGCAGCAATCCCGAGCCGATGCCCTGTCCCGCCCATGCCAGATCGGTCGCGAGTTGACCGAGCAGCAGGCAAGGCACGGGATCGGGCGGTTGCCCCGTCCGGATGGACCGCGGCAGAATGCCGGGTATCACCGATGTCGGAGCCAGGCCGTAGTAGCCCACCACCCGCATCGCCTCATGCACGACCAACACCGCAGTAAACCCGCGCTCTTGGTTTGCGAGGGCGCGCCCCTTGAGCCAGTGATTGAGCGATGGCTTGCCGCAGTCGAAGTCATCGACTTCGTGAGCTGCGTTCAACAGTTCCGGCGCCGACAGGCCCAATTGTCAGTGCCGATCGTCCGAGGGCATGTCCCAAGGCGCCGGTCGTCTGAGCACATCGACGAGCGAGGGAACGGCCTCGGCAGGCTTTTCGAGCAGCGCGATGAATTCGGCAAACCCTTCGGTGCTCATCCGCACGAGCCTCTGGTCCATCAGCACATCCTCGGCGGCGCGCACCGCCGCTTCTCGCACGAAATCGGTTCGCGAGCGGCCGCGCGCAATTGCCGCACGATCGATCAGGGCAATGTCGGCATCAGGCAGACGCATCGATACCGGGTGATCCTTGCGTTCAAGGGACTTGGCCATATTCTATCTCCACAAGGCATCATACAGGGTGTATTGCAAAATGCAATACAGACTAATTGCGGTCGGACGGGGTCCATGAGCAATTCGGAATTCTTGAGTGACGTATCCGACCAACACGGTGTTTCTCCCCGGCGTCTGGCTGCGGCGCTCAGGACCGCCGAATCCGAGTTGGCCATTGTTGCCTGGGTCTCGCCTGAAGCGCTTACCAAAGCTGCCCGCATCGGAAGCGTGACACCGCAATCGCAGTTGGTTGAAATTTGCGGGATCATCGACCGGATCATTCCTTGGGCGGCCAGCGCGCCAACGGCCTATGCCTGGTACCGGTCGCAATCGCTGCCTTCTTTCGGTGATGCAACGGCTGAAGAACTCGCGCGTCAGGGATGGAGCAACAAGCTGCACGCTTATCTTGATCGGCTGAAAGATGGCGGCTTTGCCTGATTCTGGAGTGCTATGCTTCGCGCGATCGCACTTGCCGCGCGACGGGAAATCCGTGTAAACCATTGATATGATTTAACATAAGATATATTATCAATTTGAAACCGGTGGCAGCGGTGACCGCTCGCGTCCCGCCGGTTTATCCCACATTTTCCCCTCTTGCCAGGTTGTGGGATAAACCCGATCCTGTCTCGCGCTTTGGGTGCCGATCAGGTCGCCTGCATTGGCCTCGATCTGCGGGCGGCGCATCCTTCAGGTGACACCGCTCCGAGATCATCGGTCCCAAAGAAGCGTCGCATCTGGTCGTCGATTTCCATGTCTTTGCTTTCGGATTTACAAGCGGCCTGATGACCTCGTCCGCCTCGTCGAGTGCAGAGCGCATCGCACAGCGGGTCCGGCGATCCCGGCGCAACGTGTTCATGCGATCGATCTTGGCGAATTTGGAGGCTATGACACGGTCGGGCGCGCACTTCTCCATCAGGTGCTGTCAGGCCGTCTGGTCCGGATTGGCTAGCACTACTTTGGCAGAAGTGTAGACGGGCTGGGATTGAACGAGCATCCGCAGTGAGGGCATTGCAATGGTGGAGAGCGTGACAGGCAGTCAATAATGGCTTGGCGTACTGCTGGCAGGCTGGGTTGCGGCGGCGGGCCGCAGACTCTTTTTTTTCCGTCCCGCCTGGGCGATCCGGCGGAATTGCAGGAAGGCATAGGCCAGCATCGTCATCAATGCGTGGCGATGGAGCCCGGTCCAGGACCGGCCCTCGAAGTGGTCGAGGCCGAGTTCTTCCTTAAGTTGCTGATGGGCCTGCTCGCATATCCAGCGCGCTTTGATCGCGCTGGCCAGGTCCTTGACCGGAGTGCCGGCGGGCAGGTTCGAGAGATAGTATTTGCGTTCGCCATTCGAACGATGCTCGCCCACCAACCAAGCTTCCTCCCCCGGCATATGCTGGGCTCCGGCGGAGCCGATCCGCTGGGGAGCTCCGTCGGCGATGCGCACACGCACAGCAGCAAAGCGTGCGCTCAGGCGTCCCTTTGTTCCCTTGCGCCAACTGACCTGACGCCACTTAGCGTCTTCGAGCATGGTGTGTGCAGCCCGGGACTTGACGTCTGGCACGTGCCGAACCCGCGGTCGCCCGCGAGCCGCCACCGGGAAGATCAGTTCCACATCGGACGGGTATACCTTTTGGTGCCGAGGGATGCCGACGGCCCAGCAAAGGCCGCGCTCGCTCAGTGCCTGCCGGAACGGAGCCGACAACCCATAACCAGCATCGGCCAGCACGCAGCCGAAGCGCACTCCGGCAGCGATAACTCGGTCGATCTCTTCGATCGCGATCTCCGGTTTTGTGCGATACTCACGCAAGGGCGCAGGCACGCCGGCCTTATCCATTCTCGCGGCATCGCTCGTCCAGCTTTCCGGCAAGAACAGCCGCAAACTCAGCATGACCGGAACTTCGCCCGAGGCCAGTGTCACCGACACCAGCGTCTGGCAGTTTGCGTTCTTACCCAGCGCTGTGGCGTATTGCGGCGCGACGCCAACCGACGCCTTGCCCTTCTTCGGCAACGCGGTGTCGTCAATGATCAGCCAGGCTCCGTCACCGCCCACCAGTTCATCCGCCTGACTCCACAAGGTCGCTTCCAGCGGCGCGCTGTCCCACAGGCCCGCCCCGATGAAATGATGCAGCCGGTCATAAGCAATGGCGTCAGACCGGGCCGCCATGGGCTGGATACTCTTGCGATCACCCGGCCCAATCAGCCCGGCGATATAGGCCGGACACATCCGGCGCCGCGTTTTGTTACCCAGCCAGCCCAGATACGGCTCAAGCCACCGCTCCAGATCCGCACGCCAGTCCTCGTCCATCGCCAGCCTCCGTCAAAGCTGGCTCCCCATGAATCACGCATTACGGGCCAAGGGAATCCCAAAACCACACTTCTGCCAAAGTAGTGCTAGGCCGTGTTGACAAAAGGGATTCCCAAACCGGTCGGGTTCTGATTCAAGGCTGCTCTTTGGGGAGCGGTCATGGGCCGTGGGGACTTGTCGGATGCTGAGTGGGAGTTGATCGGCCCGCTGCTGCCATCTGAGCGGGGGCGCTGGGCACGACCTGCTGGCGACAACCGGCGGTTTCTAAACGGTATGCTTCACGTGCTGCGGGTGGGCTGCCCCTGGCGGGACATGCACGAGCGCTACGGCAAGTGGAACTCCGTCTATGTGCGGTTCCGACGCTGGGCCGAACAGGGCGTCTGGGATGCCCTGCTGCAAACGCTGGTCGAGCTCGGCTTGACCGACGACTGGCAGCACATGATCGACAGCACCACGGTTCGCGGCCATGTCTCGGCAGTGGGCGGAAAAGGGGGGCTTGTGCGCAGGCTTTTGGTCGATCACGCGGCGGCTTTACGAGCAAGGTCCATGCCCGCTGCGACAATCAAGGACTGCCTATCGGGTTCGTCCTGACCGGCGGCGAGGCTTCGGATTATGGGGCGGTCGATGACCTGATGGCCCTGCCATTGCCCAAGCCCAAGGCGCTGCTTGCCGACAAGGGCTATGACGGCGACCGGCTCCGCGAAAACCTGCTCCTGCGCGGGATCTTGCCCATTATCCCGCCCCGGTCGAACAGGAAAACGCCAGTCCATCCCGACTATCGGCGCTACAGGGACCGCAACCGCATCGAGCGGATGTTCGGCAAGCTGAAGCAGCAGCGCCGCATCGCTACCCGCTACGACAAGACCGTCCTCTCGTTCGAGAGCTTCCTCAACCTCGCCGCCGCACGGCTATGGCTGAAGTCTTTTGTCAACGCAGCCTAGCACTACTTTGGCAGAAGTGTAGACGGGCTGGGATTGAACGAGCATCCGCAGTGAGGGCATTGCAATGGTGGAGAGCGTGACAGGCAGTCAATAATGGCTTGGCGTACTGCTGGCAGGCTGGGTTGCGGCGGCGGGCCGCAGACTCTTTTTTTTCCGTCCCGCCTGGGCGATCCGGCGGAATTGCAGGAAGGCATAGGCCAGCATCGTCATCAATGCGTGGCGATGGAGCCCGGTCCAGGACCGGCCCTCGAAGTGGTCGAGGCCGAGTTCTTCCTTAAGTTGCTGATGGGCCTGCTCGCATATCCAGCGCGCTTTGATCGCGCTGGCCAGGTCCTTGACCGGAGTGCCGGCGGGCAGGTTCGAGAGATAGTATTTGCGTTCGCCATTCGAACGATGCTCGCCCACCAACCAAGCTTCCTCCCCCGGCATATGCTGGGCTCCGGCGGAGCCGATCCGCTGGGGAGCTCCGTCGGCGATGCGCACACGCACAGCAGCAAAGCGTGCGCTCAGGCGTCCCTTTGTTCCCTTGCGCCAACTGACCTGACGCCACTTAGCGTCTTCGAGCATGGTGTGTGCAGCCCGGGACTTGACGTCTGGCACGTGCCGAACCCGCGGTCGCCCGCGAGCCGCCACCGGGAAGATCAGTTCCACATCGGACGGGTATACCTTTTGGTGCCGAGGGATGCCGACGGCCCAGCAAAGGCCGCGCTCGCTCAGTGCCTGCCGGAACGGAGCCGACAACCCATAACCAGCATCGGCCAGCACGCAGCCGAAGCGCACTCCGGCAGCGATAACTCGGTCGATCTCTTCGATCGCGATCTCCGGTTTTGTGCGATACTCACGCAAGGGCGCAGGCACGCCGGCCTTATCCATTCTCGCGGCATCGCTCGTCCAGCTTTCCGGCAAGAACAGCCGCAAACTCAGCATGACCGGAACTTCGCCCGAGGCCAGTGTCACCGACACCAGCGTCTGGCAGTTTGCG
Source organism: Novosphingobium sp. FW305-C-30-35 (assembly GCF_058783135.1). Lineage (NCBI taxonomy): Bacteria > Pseudomonadati > Pseudomonadota > Alphaproteobacteria > Sphingomonadales > Sphingomonadaceae > Novosphingobium > Novosphingobium sp. FW305-C-30-35. Next base: position 264,441 of record NZ_JBYSYJ010000003.1, on the reverse strand, counting down.
TTCTTACCCAGCGCTGTGGCGTATTGCGGCGCGACGCCAACCGACGCCTTGCCCTTCTTCGGCAACGCGGTGTCGTCAATGATCAGCCAGGCTCCGTCACCGCCCACCAGTTCATCCGCCTGACTCCACAAGGTCGCTTCCAGCGGCGCGCTGTCCCACAGGCCCGCCCCGATGAAATGATGCAGCCGGTCATAAGCAATGGCGTCAGACCGGGCCGCCATGGGCTGGATACTCTTGCGATCACCCGGCCCAATCAGCCCGGCGATATAGGCCGGACACATCCGGCGCCGCGTTTTGTTACCCAGCCAGCCCAGATACGGCTCAAGCCACCGCTCCAGATCCGCACGCCAGTCCTCGTCCATCGCCAGCCTCCGTCAAAGCTGGCTCCCCATGAATCACGCATTACGGGCCAAGGGAATCCCAAAACCACACTTCTGCCAAAGTAGTGCTAGGGTCTTTACGCCAAGGCCGAGCCCTCGCCGCTGACCGGCGGGCCTGGGGATATCATCGGGATCCGGATCTTGGCGAGCGAGGCCGTCGAGCGGCTAGGCAAAATCGGTTTCGCCATCGAAGCTGGATACTGCCTACAATAGCAAGCGCTCGACCGAAGTTCCGACTGGACGCGCGCTGCGGTCTCAGCCCGGATCCGCCGACAGATCGGCTACGATGGCCACTTTGTCGTCTTCCAGCGCATCGGATCTCAAAGGTCCTACCGGCTCGCAAGTGAAGTTCAACCAGCCTGATCATGCTTTTCGCATGGTCAGTTGGCCCAGAGCACCGATACAGGAACACCGGAAATCTTCTCACTGAACGGTCGCGGCCCGTCATAGTCGTGGAGCACCAGCCCACGAACGAATTTGTCGCCCGCCGCCTCTTCGAGTTTGCGCAGCCCCGAAAAGTCCCCGCGACGCAACGTCGCGGAAGCCTTGACCTCGATACCGACGACGCGTCCCTGTTGATCCTCGAGCACGAAGTCGACCTCGTCACCCTCTTTCGTACGAAAATGCGAGAGGGTCACGCGTGCATTGCTCCAGCCGATCAGCTTGCGTAGTTCAGACCCGACGAAGCTCTCGAGGAGCGGGCCGAAGCGCTCGGGATCTGTCTGCGGCGGTGCCGGGCTGAAGCGACGGAGCGCGGCCAGGAGGCCACTGTCAAGGAAGTGATGCTTCGGTGTCTTGATGAGGCGCGAGATACGATTGCTGAACCAGGGCGGCAGCGTGTCGATCAGGAACATGCGTTCGAGCGTCTCGATGTAACGCCCGACTGTCGCCCGCGAGATTTGCAGTGCCGACGCCATGTTGGAATGATTGGATAGCTGTCCCGACTGCTCCGCGAGCAGCCGGACCAGCAAGGGGAGCTTTTCCAACTGGTCGATCGTAGCAATGTCGCGCACGTCCCGATCGAGGATCAAGGCGAGATAGTCGTCGAACCATTTGATCCGCCGCTTTCCGTCGGCGCGACCTATGGCTTCGGGATATCCGCCTCGGGTGACCAGCTGCGCCAGATCCTGCCCGACAACGGGTTCACCGATCACAATCGGATCGCCGCTGAAGAAGCGATCGATCGCATCGCCTGATCGTTCCAACAGCTCCGCCTGGGCGAACGGAAAGAGTTCGACGATCTCGATACGGCCCGCGAGCGAATCCCCTATCGTTGGCAGCGCCATGACATTGGCTGAGCCCGTCAGCAGGAAACGTCCCGGGGTTGTGTCGGTATCGACCGACTGCTTGATCACCAGCATGAGTTCGGGAGCTCGCTGGATTTCGTCGATGACCGCACCCTCCAGGTTCCGGATAAACCCGACCGGATCGCTCTTGGCGTTGGCAAGAATAACCGGGTCATCAAGCGACAGGTAGGGGCGACGCTCGTGAACGAATTGTCGCACAAGGGTCGTCTTGCCCGCTTGGCGCGGACCTTCGACCAGCACGACGCGCGTATCCTCGAGTGCTGTCGCCACAGCCGTCTCTGCACGGCGCGGTACGAGCGGCAATTTTGGAGATGCGATCATGGCCAATTGCTACATCAAAGTGCGTCCAATCGTCAATCTAAGCCTGACCAATCGTCAGTCTATATCCGTCCCATCGCCAACCCAGCCCTCTCACAGCCGCTTGATCAGCGAAGAGTAGCGGTGTTTTGCGGTTAACCCCGAACGCCCCTGCTCCTTTCAGGTTCAGGGTTTCGGGGGCAAAACCGTAATCTCTCTCTCATCTCGGTGGCTGAGCGAAATCAGCATCGCCATAGCATGACGCCTGGGAGATTGGCGGCCGTCAAGGATCGCGGGTGCCCCCCGATTTTGGCCTGCTGCGGCTAGCGCCTTGCGATCAAAAATCGGCTCCCCCCACGCCCGCTATTCGCGGCGGCAGCGCGTGCGCGCCGCCGTCCCTGACTGCCTGACTCCGGCGTCCTTCAAGGCACATCTTTCATCAGCGTGATGAGAGAAAATTCCTTTTGGAGGTTATCATGACGGACCGTTTCTCGAACTTTGCCGACCTTGCTGAACACTATGCGCGCGAAATCGCCACGCCCGACTACGCCCGGGCGTTCATGGAGCAGACCGAACTGGCCAAGCTCTCGATCGAGCATGAGCCGAGCGCAGCTGAAATGCCCGACCCGGAAGCGGCGCAGGCGGCGATCGAGATCATGCTGGCAACGGTCTTCGACCTGTTCCGCGACACCCGGATGGAGGACTTCGCCGGCGAAGTCGCCTGGGGCATCGCCAACAGCTTCCATGTCGTGGCCAAGCGCCTCGATGATCGCGAGGATGCGATGGCGAACCGGCTTCAGGAGAAGCTGCGCGAGTACGATCCGAGCGAGGTCTACGCCACCGACCTTGAGGACCTCACCATGCAGGCCCGTAGCCTTGCCGAATGCCGCGATGCGATGGAATGCATGCGGGATCATGCCGCGCGGATCTACCTCGTCGAAACCGGCCGTCCGTTCTCGCCGGTCCGGGGTTCGCGGGTGTCCTCCAAGACCAATGCCTCCATGATCGAAGCGCGCGATTATCTCGCGGCACAGAAGGCGCAGCGGCGCGAGCAGTTCGCCCCCTCGGGTCCGGTTGTGGTGTTCTCGGGCGGGCAGCAGTTCACCGACATTGCATTGGTGGAAGACTACCTCGATGCGATCCACACCCGGGTCCCGTCGATGGCGCTGGCAACGACCGCGCAGAACAAGGGCGCGGACGTGATCGCAGCAGCATGGGCCTCGCGCCACAATGTGCCGGTGATCCTGTGCAAGCCCGACACCTCGCGGGGACCTTCTGCGCCCTATCAGCGTAATGCGCGCATGCTCGCCTTCAAGCCGGTCGAAGCGGTGGTGTGCAGCGGCGGTGGCATCCAGGCGAACCTCGCTGACCGGTTGCGTGAGGCGCGAATTCCCCTTCACATCGTGCGCGATGCTTCGGCCCAGAAAGAGGCTCTGGCGGCGAAGGCCAAGGCTCCAGCGCAGGCTGAACGCCCGGCAATGAAGCGCGTTGCCGATGGCGACGATCTCCCGCCGCTCTGAGCGGGGCTGATCTGTCTTCATCAATCAGAAGGGTGTCCGGTCTCACCGCCGGATGCCCTTCATTTTTGTCGATCGGGACGCACACTGTCATGCCCGGCTCGCTCGCTTCCTGCCCCCGCCAGTAATGGCCTGACGGCCTTCTGGCGGGGCTGCGAAGGCTTCGCATCGGCCGGGCGCTCAAGACCCGTGCCTGGGACCGCCGGGGTGCTGCCCAACAGGGTTAGACACTCTCGCAGAATTCCAAGCATGATGGCCGCCATTGGCCCGCGTCAAGAAGCACGGTTCCCCCAATTTTTGCGCCTGAAGAAGGCGAAAAATCGGCTCCCCCACCCCCGCTCACGCGGCGGGCCGCGGGCGGCCCGTTCCTGACCCGGGCCAAGGTTGGCCATACCCGAGGAGACCTCTTCGATTCCTTTGACAGGAGGCTCACATGAACGCTCTTACCAAGACCCTCGACATCCCGGCTTTCGACCACATCAGCTATGACGCCGCGGTACGCGCCGCGACTGTCCGGGCTCAGCACAGCTTCTTCGACAGCCATGTCATCGAGGACGAGTTCGGCGGCTTTCTCGCCATCGACGAGGGCGACTACAACGCCCTGCCCCAGGACCTGATCGACCGGATCGTCCAATCCGTCCCGGGTATGATGGCCGACGACTTCGACGAAGCGAACATCGGCCGCGCCGCGAGCTTCATGAGTGTGGTGATGGATCCCGAATGGGACGCGGACTGCCCGTTCTGACAGGCCGCATATAGCACCGCGCCGGAGGGCTCTTGAGGGCTCTCCGGCCCCTCTTTTTGCTTGTCCCCGATAAAGCGCAGCCGGGGCCCCCTCGCCTGCCTGCCGACGCAGCCAGCAACTTTGGGAACCCCGGCTGCGCCGGCCTCGGTCGAGACCGGTTTCAGCTTGCCCGCAGGCGCTTCTCAGCTTCGTCCAGACCGAGCTTTCCAAGAGCGGCGAAGAATGCTTCGACCCTCTCGAACGGGGCCTTGCCGAGAACCGATTTGTGCATCAGTTCGACACTCGCTGCCCGCTCGCTTTCGCGCAGTTTTGCCTCGCGCGCTTCCAGCGCTTGACGCTCCTTTGCGATTGCCTGTCGTTCCGCTTCAAGGCTTCCTTTCCTGGCCATGATGATACCTCGTGGGTTGGTGCTGAAACCTCCCGCGCCAAAGATTCCAAGCAGTGTCTGACGTGGCAAGCCCTTTGCCACCAGTCCTGGAAATAAATCTTGCGACCCCGTCCTGAAATCAGCGGTACTCATTGGCTTAAAGACAGGTGGTCAAAGCCCGAATCCATGCGCCAGAAAGACCAGAAGCCAGTCACCAGATACAAGGCATCGGATTATGGGGAAGATTTGCACACCCTACACGGCAGGGGCGTAGGGAAAATGGCGGAAATGCGTGTGTTTACAGAGTGGACATTTGGTAATACATCGAATTACAGCGTTGAAGCTCGCCGTTAAAGTCCCGGAATTGCGCTATTTCCACGGTATTACATTGTAATACGCCATTTGGTCCCCAACCGCTTTCTTGCCAAGGGCCCACCGATGGCCTAAAACCGTTCTCGCGCAATCTCCACCAGGCCCTTTCGAAGGGCGTGGTGATGACTGAAACAGTATTGATAACACTCCGGCTTCCACAGCCGCTGGCCGATGCGGCGCACGCCGCCGCAATCGCGCAAAACGTCTCCCGATCGAACCTCTTGCGAATCGCGCTTGAGCAATTCCTGGGCGTCATGTCGGGCACCAGCGAGGCAGATCGTCGCCGCCAGTTTTCGGCCGAGTATCTGTTCCTGGTTGCCGACCTCATTGTCCAGCGCCAGTTCCCGGATGCCCACAGCGCGCTGATCACCGAAGCCGAACGCCGGATGGAGGCGCTCTGTGCCGCGTCCTGACACCTGGTCCGACCGGGCGCGGCCGGGCAAGCTGCAGCACCATTCCGCGCGCGGGAACATGCCGCGCAACGCCGGCGATTTCACCCGCGGCTCGCAGCTCATCACCCATGAGTTCATGATGTGGTTTGCCTCGGCGAAGATGCCGCTGCTTGTGTGGTTCTTCACCTTCTGCATCGCGCTTTCGATCGTCCTCGCGCTGCTGCTCGAGAGCCAAGAGATCCAGATGATCCTGATGCGGGTCTACGCCTCTGGATGGACCTTCATGGAGTTCTCGCACGCCAAGATTCTCAACCTCACCCTTCCCTCCGGCGAAGTCGTCCGGGCTCCTGTTGGCATGGTCGCCTCGCACCCCGATGTCGTCGTCGCCTGGAACAAGCTGATGCGGGCAATCTGGGGCTCGCTGTTTATCTCGCTCTTCGTCGCCGTGCCGATCGCGGTGTGGTTCGTCGACTTCTCCAAGCGGCGCGGAAAGTCGATCCTCGAGGAGCGGCACCAGCGCGGCGCCATGCTGGTCGATGCCGCCGAACTTGCCGATGTCATCAACGCTCATAACCGCGACATGCTCGGCGAAGAGATCGCCGAGCGCCTCCCCGGCATGAGCTTCGACGAGGTCATGAAAATGAGTCTCGCGGCGCGCAAGGAGGCGGGCATCCATCACGCCTATTCAATCGCGGGAGTGCCCTTCCCCTGGCGGACCGAGCAGGCCCACACGATCATGATCGGCTCGACCGGCACGGGCAAGACGACCCAGATGCGGGCGCTCATCGCGCAGATGCGCGCACGGCGCGACCGGGCCGTCGTGTTCGACCTCACCGGGGCCTATGTCGAGGCGTTCTACAACCCCGCAACCGACACCATCCTCAACCCGATGGACGAGCGCTGCCCGTCTTGGTCGGTCTTCGCCGAAGCGAAGAACCATGCCGACTTCACCAGCATCGCCGCCGCCCTGCTTCCGGCAGATGGCGGCGGCGCAGAACCCTTCTGGATGCTGGCTGCGCGCACGCTGTTCGTCGAGACCTGCATCAAGCTGATCAAGCTTGGCGAGGCGACCAACCAGGCGCTCGCGAGCCGCCTGATGATGGCCGACCTCAAGGAGGTTCACAAACTTCTCGAGCACACCGTCGCCGACCCGCTGACCGCGCCCGAAGCCGCCAAGATGGCAGAATCCATTCGCGCCGTCTTCAACACCAACGCACAGGCTCTGCGCTTCCTTCCCGAAGGCAAGGAGCGCTTCTCGATCTCCGACTGGATCCGGGCCGAGAACAAGCCCGGCTCGATCCTGTTCATTACCTCCTTGCACAACGAACTGGTGCTCAACCGGGCGCTGCTCTCGCTCTGGATGAACCTTGCGGTCCACACCCTGATGCGCCTGCCGCGCACCCGGGATCTTCGCACCTGGTTCTTCTTCGACGAAGTCCACGCGCTCCACCGTTTGCCCGCGATCGAGGACGGGCTGCAGACCGCGCGCGGCTTCGGCGGCGCCTTCGTGCTAGGCATCCATTCTTTCGCCAAGCTGGCCGAGACCTACGGCAAGGAGGGGGCGCAAAACCTCGCCTCGCTTGCGCGCACCAAGCTCGTTCTCGCCGCAGCCGACCGAGACACCGCCGAGCACTGCTCGGACTACATCGGGCACCGCGAGGTGCGGATGATGGATGAGGCCTACAGCTACGGCTATTCCAACATCCGCGACGCCGCCACGATCACCCCGCGCTCTGAAGTGCAGCCTTTGGTGCTCCCCGATGACATCATGAAGCTGCCCTCGCTGCGCGGCTTTCTGGTGTTCCCCGAAGGCTTCGATGCCGCGCGGATCAAGCTTACCTACAAGGACTATCCCAAGGTTGCCGAAGGCTATGTCTTGCGCGCGCATGTCGAGCCGATCGAGTTTGCGCGCGATGCCGACGATGACGCGGAAGGCGAAGCCGGCGGACGCGAAAACAAAGATGAAATTGAACTCTTCCCTGCACCCGCGATCGACGACGAACCGGCAAAGCCCTGTCCCGCTTCCCGCCAGGAAGAGCTGAACTTTGCCGCCGCGCAGGCCGAGCCCACGGCAGCGCCGCAATCCAGCCTCGGGCGCTCGATGATCGCCAGCGCCGAGATCGTGAAGAGCGCGTCAACTGCGCGCGCCAACGAGCCCGAAACCGCATCCAAAGCCCCCCGCAGTGCGGCCCTTAAGCTCCCCGCCCAGCGGGCCACGCAGGCTGCGCGCGAGCTTGCCGAAGCGATCGACCGCGAGGCCGCGGACGGACGGGGGAAGGAACCGTCGCGAGAGCCTGAGCTCGATACCCCCTCCGCTGACGGCGGCATGGAGATGTAGGCCATGCACTCCATCGCATCCGTCAGGTCGTCGAGCGGCGCAGCCGACTATTTCGCGAACGATAACTACTACACGGCCGATGAACACGCGGAAGCCGGGGTCTGGGGCGGCGAGGGTGCGCGCGCGCTCGGACTTAAGGGCCAGGTCGAGCGCGATCAGTTCGCGGCGATTTTGAATGGGCGGCTGCCCGACGGCGAGATGGTGGGTCAGGTCGAGGGGCGTCGTCTGGGTCTCGACCTTACCTTCTCGATGCCCAAGTCCGCTTCGATCCTCGCACTGGTGAGCGGCGACAAGCGCATCCTCGATGCGCACCTCGCCGCCGTAAAATCGACGATGTCTCAGCTCGTCGAAAAGCAGTTTGCCGAGAGCCGCAATTACGACCGCTCGCGCAGCGGCGAGCCGCAAAAGACCGGCAATCTCGTCTATGCGCTGTTCGCCCACGACACGAGCCGTGCGCTCGATCCGCAGGGCCACATCCATGCCGTCGTCGCCAACCTGACCCGCGATCCGAAGGGTACCTGGAAGGCGCTGTGGAACGGCGAGATCTGGAAGAACAACACGACGATCGGCCAGTTCTACCATGCCGCCTTCCGCGCCCAGTTGCAGAAGCTCGGCTACGAGACCGAGGCCGCCGGCAAGCACGGATCGTTCGAGATCAAGGGCGTGCCGAGGGAGGTCATCAAGGAGTTCAGCCAGCGCCGAGAAGACATCCTGACCAAGGTCGAGGAACTCGGCATCGCTTCCCCGCAGGGACAAGACCGGGTGACGGTCAATACCCGCGATCCCAAGCTCGCCGTCGAGGACCGCGCAGCACTCGTTCAGGCATGGCAGGATCGCTCCGCGGCAGTGGGATTCGACGGCAAGGCGCTGATCGCAGAGGCCAGAGCCCGCGCCGAAGTACAGGCACGCCCAACCTTCCGTGAAACCGCGACCGCGGCGCTCGGTGAAATCTCAACCCGGATCGGCGCCGCGCTGCGCACGCCGAGCCCGCTGGCGGTGAGCGGCGCGGCAGCGTTGTTCCTCCCCGCCGGCACGCTCAAGGCACAGCACGCCACCGCATCCGCAATCCGCCACTTGTCCGAGCGCGAGGCGGCGTTCTCGCCGCAGGCGATCCTTAGTGCCGCGCTGGGTTTCCAAATCAAGGGTCTTGAAGGCGGCGCCGTCGTTGAGCGGATCGGCGAACTCATTCGCGACGGCCACCTGATCCCCGGCAAGACTGACCGGCTCGATGGCCATTTCGATCTGGTGACGACGCCGGCGGCACTCGCTATGGAACAACAGATTCTGGACCGCATTGATGAGGGGGCCGGAAAGGGCCGCGCGTTCATGCCGCCCGAGCAGGCCATGGCGCGGCTGCAGGACGCGGCGCGCGAACTTGGGCAGGCCCGCGCCGGGGTCGATACCTGGCGGCTGAACGAAGGACAGCTCGCAGCCGGCGTCGCGATCCTCTCCGGCACCGATCGCTTTCTCAATGTCCAGGGCGTGGCGGGTGCGGGTAAGTCGACGCTGCTCGGAGCGCTCGACAAGGTCCTGAGCAATGAAGGCGTCAAGCTCGTCGGGCTCGCCTTTCAGAACAAGATGGTTGCCGACCTGCGCGGCGGGGGCGGCCAGGGCATGTCGGCCGAGCAGATGCGCGAGGCCGGGATCGAGGCCTACACGATCGCCAAGTTTCTCAGCACCTATGGCGGGGCCGCGGCCGCGGGATCGGGCGAGCGCTTCGAGGCCGCCAAGGCGGGTCTCGCCAATACCGTCATCATAACCGACGAAAGCTCGATGGTCTCCTCGCGCGACATGCTGCGACTGACCGCGCTTGCCGAGCAGCTCGATCTCGCCAAGGCACCGTTCATGGGCGACCGCCAGCAATTGTCGGCGATCGAACAGGGCAAGATGTTCGCGGTCAGCCAGGCCGCGAGGCAAGCCACCGTGCGGATGGACGAGAACATCCGCCAGAAGAACTCGCCCCTGCTGCTGGCTGTCGCCGGGCTCTCCAATGAAGGTCATGCGAGCCTCGCGCTCGATCTGCTTGCGGCTCACGGCCGGGTGATCGAAGCAGGGCCCGACCATGTGGCCCGTGCAGCCGACATATGGCTGTCACTCAGTCCCGACAAGCGCGAGGCGACCGCCATCTTCACCGCCGGGCGCGAGGACCGCGCCGAGATCAATGCGCGGGTCCAGGTGGGGCTGCTCAAGGAAGGCACGCTCACCGGATCGGGTCTTCCCCTCACCACCCTGCAGAGCGCCAACACCACGCGCGAGGAGCTTCGCTTTGCCTCGACCTACCGGGTTGGACAGGTGTTCGACGCGCGGATGGACGTGCGCGAACTGGGGCTGAAGCGCGGGGAGTACGAGGTCCGCGAAATCCGCAAGAATGGCAAGGTCGTGCTCGAGGCCGGGGGACGGCGCAAGGTCATCGCCCCTGACCGGCTAGACCCCGATCATCGCTTCGACCGGATCGGGCTCTACGAGCAGAGAGAGCTCAAGATTCATGACGGCGAGACCGTGTTCTGGCGCGACCAGGATGGGGCGCGCGACATCGCCAAGTCGACCTATGCGACCGTCCTCGAGGCCCGGCCTGAAGGTGTGCGGGTCGAGCTTGCCGACAAGAGGCAACTGGTGCTCGCACCGGGCGATCCGATGCTACGCCGGCTCGACCTTGGCTATGCGCTCAATGCCCACATGGCACAGGGCATGACGAAACCGGAAGCGATCGAGGTTATATCCTCCTCGCAGCGCAACCTTGCGACCCAGCGCACGCAGAATGTGCTCAACACCCGTGCGACCGACGACATGATGGTCGTCACCAACGACCTCGAGGGCCTCAAACAGCAGCTCGACCGGACGCCTGGGAACAAGACCTCCGCGCTCGAGGTGACAGGCAAACTTGAGGTCGAACCCCGCCACCACAATCCGGTCAATGCCCGGAAGTTGCCGGAACTTAGGATGAGCGCAGATCTCAAGGCGAAGCTCGACGCGGTATTGGGGCCAGCATCCGAAGCTCCGGTCAGGCAACTCCCCGTGCCCGAAAAGTCGCTGGGACTCGATCTGTGAAGTTGTCCCAGTGCATGGGCAGCCTTTCGCACTTCGGCGTTCAGACGAGCTTTGTCGAGGCGTTGAATGACAATGCCGGTTGCCCTTGCATTGCCCATGGATCGTCGCTTCCGAGCCATGATCTGCGGGGACAGCGCGCGCTTTCACTTCCTGCCCGTAAGGGCAAGACGGCGCGGTCCGGGTTACCTCCCACCGGGCCGCGCCAATCCTTCACCCAGACACTACTGGTAAGAAAGCGGCTCGGCAGGCTAAGGACGAGCATGTCGTCCGGTCTGCGGGCGGCTGCCTTCCGACCAGATTGCGCCATCCATGACCTACGACGCCATCCCGCCCCCGTGTCTCCAGGTACCACGACGGCACTACCGCACCGGGAGCGCGTGGGCCGATATTGCCGGACGAAGACAGGCTGTGCTGGCGGCTTGGGTTTGTCGACGAATGAGCGGTGGAGGTCAGCGGGCGGGGCCGGGTGTGAGGACGTATTGTCGATGTCGACCGGATCGAGGTCGAATATGTCGAGATGCAGTTGGGTCTGAGTAGCCCGGGTCAGCTTTCGGTAAGTGTCTCACTTGCCTTCAGCAGGGCATTCCAATCCTCGGGCGGGTTGCCCTTGTCGAGCATAGCCCTGAAGACGGCATAGGCGTCGTTCTTCGCGCCATAGGTGCGAAGCGTGTCACTATCGTTGACCCATGCGAAGATGATGATCTTTGCGGATGTCGAATAGCGGAAAAACAGGCGGAATCGCCCATTTCCGAACTTCGCCCGGAACCAGTGCTTGCGGGACGGGCCCAGCGTCCCGCCCTGTCGGAATTCGGGGCGGGCTGGATCGACGGGGATTAGCTCAAACATCAACTTGCGAAGCGCCGTGAGGAGCTTCGCGTTGGCAGTCGATGCGTATCCGCTGGGACCCTTCGCACGGGCGCGTTCGACAGCAAGCGTCAGCTTCTCCAGTTGGTCGAGGAAAAGGCTCTGTTGCAAACTCTGACACGGTTTCCAAGATTGGGCTCATGTACTGTCAAGGTCAGTTGCGATGAACGATTTCAAAGGACGGCATTTTACCGGCGAGGTCATCCTATGGGCGGTGCGCTGGTATTGTCGATACGGCATCAGCTACCGTGATCTCGAGGAAATGCTGTCCGAGCGTGGGATCGATGTCGATCATACGACGATCTATCGCTGGGTGCAGCGCTACGCGCCGGAGATGGAGAAGCGTCTCCGCTGGTTCTGGCGGCGCGGCTTTGATCCGAGCTGGCGTCTGGATGAGACCTACGTAAAGGTGCGGGGCAAATGGACCTACCTGTACCGGGCGGTCGACAAACGGGGCGACACGATTGATTTCTATCTGTCATCGACACGCAGCGCCAAAGCGGCGAAGCGCTTTCTGGGCAAAGCTCTTCGTGGCCTGAAGGACTGGGAAAAGCCGGCCAAACTCAATACCGACAAGGCACCCAGCTACGGCGCAGCAATCGCTGAGCTGAAACGCGAAGGCAAACTGGCGGCGGAAACCGAGCACCGGCAGGTGAAATATCTGAACAACGTGCTCGAGGCCGACCACGGCAAGCTGAAGATGCTGATCAAGCCGGTACGTGGCTTCAAGTCGATGCCAACGGCCTACGCCACGATCAAGGGCTTCGAGGTCATGCGCGCCCTACGCAAAGGACAGGCCCAGGCATGGTGCCTGCAGCCAGGTATCATGGGGGAGGTGCGCCTGGTTGAAAGAGCATTCGGAATTGGACCCTCGGCCCTGACCGAAACCATGATTATGCTCAATAAGCATTTCGCCAATACTGCCTAATCCCCCAACTGGGTGACGCCGCGCGGCCGTGCCCCATGTTTGCAACAGAGCCGCCCATGGCACCGCAGACCACCCGGGAACCGCAGCCTTCGCCGCGGCGACGGCCGCATCGGCTTGGGAAGCCGACGCCCGAGGTACCTTGCAGAAGGCCTTTCCGGTGGCAGGATTGATCACATCCATCGTCATGTCGCCATCGACGAGATCGCCGCCGATCAGCAGCTTGTAGTCAGCCATGGTCCTCTCCCGGCGGTTATTCCCGCCTTCAAAATCAGATTGTCAGAACTTCGCGCCTACCGTCACACCGTAAGTGCGCGGGTTGCCGATGTGGTTGTAATCAAAGCCGAAGCCCGCCAGCAGATCGACGCGTGACGTGAAATAGAACTTGTCGGTCAGGTTCTTGCCCCACACTGAGGCATTGAACCGGCCGTCAGCGCTCTCCCAGTCGATGTGGCCGCCAACCAAGGCATATGACGTCTGCCGAAGCCGCGGCACGTTCAGCACCTCGAAGAACTGGCTGGATTGGTAGGAAACGTCGGGGTGAACCGACACCTTGCCCATGTCTCCATCGACGAGCGTAAGATCGATTGTGGCGTTGAAGGTAAAGGTCGGCGCGTTGGACAGGCGATTGCCGGCGACATTCACCCCGCTCACGCTGCCGCGCTGGATCCTGGTGGCCAGCACGCCCATGCCGCTATGCAGCGTCAGGCGATCATTTGCCCGCACGGTAATTTCCGCTTCCCCACCGTAGATGCGGGATTTCGGGATGTTGAGCAGCGTCTGCGCCGCTGAGGCAGGATCGAAGTTGATGAACTGCTGATTCCGGTAATCGTAGTAGAAACCGGCAAAATTGAGCGTCACCCGCCGATCAGCAAACTGTGTCTTGGCGCCGATTTCGTAGGACGTGACCTGCTCCGGCTTGGCAATCGAAAGCTCTGCCGGATCGAAGAAGGCCTGCGCGTTGAAGCTGGGCGCGCGATACCCGCGGCTGACGCTGGCGTAGATCAGGTTGCCGTTGGCCAGCTTGTAGTCGAGCCCGATCTTACCTGAGAGATTGTCCTGCGAATAGCGCAGCGCGGAAACAGGGATCAGGTTTGCGATCAAGGAGCCGTCAACGCCCAGCGCATCTGACCGGAATCCGCTCTGCTCGCCGGTGTCGTGGGTGTAGCGCAGGCCACCGCGCAGCGTCACCGCGTCAGACAGCTCGTACTTCAGGTCGGAATATATTGCGTAGCTCTTCTTGAGCTGGTCAAAACGGTTGCGGAAAAGGCATGCCAGCGGCAGACCTACCGCGCAATCATTGGCAGTGATGCCGGGCAGGCCATCGGAATCGATGTCTTTTCCGATCTCGAAAGTGGTCTCGTTGAACACCTTTTCTCGGTGGAAGTAGCCGCCGAGGATGAAATCAAACGGTCCGCCAAAATTGCTGGTCAGGCGCAGATCCTGTGCGAACTGGGTGGCGCGGTCATTGTAGGGGATTTCCAGCAGCTGCCCCGCCGTGCCGTCGGTGTCCTCGTAGAAGAACAGGTTGCCCTTGTCCCAGGCGGTAATGCTGGTGACCGCAAGCGTGTCGGAAACATCGAACGTGCTTGTCAGCGCCACGGAATAGGTACGCGCACGCCGCTTTGTATCGATGTTCGAGGCGATTTCGCGGCGGCCAAGTCCTGGGCGGTTGGCGGCTTCGGGCTGGGCATAGATGCCGTAGTTGTACGGATTCTGGAAGCTGGTGGATGCGCGCAGCACGAAACGCACGGTTTCGCTTGCCTCCACATTCAGTGTCGCACGGACCGCATATTCGTCGGTGGAGGCGAGGTCGGGCTTGCCGGGCACGACGTTCTTGAACCACCCGTCCGCCTTGGCATAAGTCCCCGCCACTCTCAGTGCAGCCTTGTCCCCCAAAGGCACGTTTACCGCCGCGTTGAGGTCGATGCGGTCATAATTGCCATAGCCTGCGTTAACATAGCCGCTGGTTTCGCCAAGCTTGGCACCATTGGCGATGATGTTTACCGCGCCGCCCGTTGTGTTCTTGCCATAGAGTGTGCCCTGCGGCCCGCGCAGCACCTCTACCCGTTCAAGGTCGTACATCGCCACGCCAAGGAAGGCGAAGTTACCCTTGTATACTTCGTCATAGTACGTCGCCACCGGGCTTGCCTGGTTGAGGCTGTAGTCCGACATCGACACGCCGCGCAGCGAGAAGATCGGAGTATTGTCGCCAACGATCGACGTCAGCTGGAGGTTGGCAACCTTGGTAACAAGGCTGTCGACGTTCATCACGCGCGACTTAGACAGCGCGTCGCCACCGATGGCCGATACCGAGATCGGCACCGACTGAAGGCTTTCCGCCCGCTTGGTTGCGGTGACGACGATTTCGCCCTCAGGCACCGCCTCATCGGCCTGCGCCTGTTGCGCAAATGCCGGAGAGGCCAGAAGGATCGAACCGCTGGCTACCCCTGCCATGGCGATCGATCGGAAAAGACGTTCCCTCATTGTCTTTGCTCCCGGTTTCAGGGTGATTGTATTCGTGCTCTATCCTTCGTGAACCTTGCTGTCAATCGGCGTTCAATCGGGACCCCCTATCGGCGCGCAAAAGGGACCCCTCTGCGGCTATGAGGATCCTTTGATGTTGAGCGCATGTTTCGCGCTGCTGGCGGCGTAGGGAGGGCGTAGCCCGACCGGAGGCGTCAGCAGCGCGAAGGCGGTTTTCTGGCTGGGTCAGCTGCGGTTTTTGAAGCGCCAGCTGTCGTTGCCTGTCTCGACGATATCGCAATGGGGCTCTGTTGCAAACATGGGGCACGGCCGCGCGGCGTCACCCAGTTGGGGGATTAGGCAGCATTGGCGAAATGCTTATTGAGCATAATCATGGTTTCGGTCAGGGCCGAGGGTCCAATTCCGAATGCTCTTTCAACCAGGCGCACCTCCCCCATGATACCTGGCTGCAGGCACCATGCCTGGGCCTGTCCTTTGCGTAGGGCGCGCATGACCTCGAAGCCCTTGATCGTGGCGTAGGCCGTTGGCATCGACTTGAAGCCACGTACCGGCTTGATCAGCATCTTCAGCTTGCCGTGGTCGGCCTCGAGCACGTTGTTCAGATATTTCACCTGCCGGTGCTCGGTTTCCGCCGCCAGTTTGCCTTCGCGTTTCAGCTCAGCGATTGCTGCGCCGTAGCTGGGTGCCTTGTCGGTATTGAGTTTGGCCGGCTTTTCCCAGTCCTTCAGGCCACGAAGAGCTTTGCCCAGAAAGCGCTTCGCCGCTTTGGCGCTGCGTGTCGATGACAGATAGAAATCAATCGTGTCGCCCCGTTTGTCGACCGCCCGGTACAGGTAGGTCCATTTGCCCCGCACCTTTACGTAGGTCTCATCCAGACGCCAGCTCGGATCAAAGCCGCGCCGCCAGAACCAGCGGAGACGCTTCTCCATCTCCGGCGCGTAGCGCTGCACCCAGCGATAGATCGTCGTATGATCGACATCGATCCCACGCTCGGACAGCATTTCCTCGAGATCACGGTAGCTGATGCCGTATCGACAATACCAGCGCACCGCCCATAGGATGACCTCGCCGGTAAAATGCCGTCCTTTGAAATCGTTCATCGCAACTGACCTTGACAGTACATGAGCCCAATCTTGGAAACCGTGTCAGAGTTT
This sequence comes from Novosphingobium sp. FW305-C-30-35, assembly GCF_058783135.1. Classification (NCBI taxonomy): domain Bacteria; kingdom Pseudomonadati; phylum Pseudomonadota; class Alphaproteobacteria; order Sphingomonadales; family Sphingomonadaceae; genus Novosphingobium; species Novosphingobium sp. FW305-C-30-35. Next base: position 248,248 of record NZ_JBYSYJ010000003.1, on the reverse strand, counting down.
GCAACAGAGCCCTAGCGCGAGGCCCTCGCGATCGCACTGATCTCGACGACGACGCCCGGAATCGCCAGGCCGCTGACCCCGAGCGCGGTCCACGCCGGATACGGCGGTTTCACGAACGAGTCCTTGACCTCCGGGAACCAGTCGAAGATGCCCGCGACATCGCCCACGTGGTGGCTCGTGATGCTCACGATGTCGTCGAATCCCAGCCCTGCCTCGGCGAGGACGGCGCCGATGCCCTCGAACGCCAGGCGAGCCTGCTCGGCCGGGACCTCGGGAGCCTCGCCAGAAGCATCCGCACCGATCTGACCCGAGATGAAGAGGAGGCCGCCGGCCTCGAATCCGGGTGCGAAGCCGTACTCTTCGGCGAACTCGGCCATCGACGGGGGGATGATCGGCCGGCCCCCGGCGCGCTGGCCGGTCACAGCGCCAGCCCCTCCAGCGGCCCGGCTCATCGTTCGCCCTCTCGCGCCGAACCGGCGAGGATCTCCTGGGCGATCGCGGCGGCCGCCTTCTGGCCAGCCCGCACGCCACCCTCCATGTAGCCCGACCACTGGTACGAAGCCTCGGTACCGGCGAAGTGGATGCGGCCGATCGGGTCGCGCAGCGCGGCACCGAAGTTCGACATCACGCCCGTGGGCATGTAGGTGACGGGGCCGCCCCTGGCCCATTCCTGCTCGGTCCAGTTGGTCTCGTGGTAGTAGCTGGGCTCGGCCGCTTGCGGGCCGAACGCCTTGACGAGCACGTCGATGAAGCCCTGCTTCCGCTCCTCGGGCGACTTCGCCGACCAGCGGTCGTAGTGCGTGCCGCCGACGAAGCCGATGAGCGCCGAGAGCGAGTCCATCGGCTTGGTGCCGTCGAGCACGAAGACGCCCATGTCGTCGGTGTCGACGAGCGCCCCCGAGTTGCCCTGCTCGACCCAGAACGTGCTGGGGTAGCGCGCCTGGATCTTGAAGTAGCGGCCCATGGGCGCGCGCGCCTGGAGCTGCGCCCGCGAGGTCGGCAGGGCCGGCTCGAAGCGGATCTGGTTCGCGGCGATGGGCGCCATGGCGATGATGACGTTGCGGGCCCGGAGGCTGCGCTCCCCCGAGAAGACCGTGATGCCGTCATCGTCCTGCGCGATACGGGTCACCGGCCAGTTGAGGAGCACCTTCTCGCGCCCGATGGCGTCGGCGATGCGCCAGCTCACCTGAGCGGCGCCCCCGACCCACCAGGCCCACTGCGCGCCGTCGCGCGTGCCCATGAGCTGGGCGACGCCTTCGCACTCGCTGACGTAGTAGGCCCAGTAGAGGAGCGAGACCTCGGAGGCGTCGGCGCCGAGGAACACGTTCACGAAGAGCGTGTGGAGGCGCTTGACCTCGGGGTGCTCGAAGGACTCCTCGATCCACGTGGCGACGGTCTTGCTGTCGAGCTCCGCGGCGTCGGGCGAGGCCCAGGGCTCCTCATAGCCGACTCGGTCCGCGAGGGCGTCGAGCGCCTCGAGCGATGCCTCGTACTCGGCGGTGAACAACAGGCTGGGGTCGAGCTTCTCGTCGGGTGCCCGGTGCACGTTCCCGAGCATCATGTAGGTGTCGTCGCCGGGCTTGCCGGACGGCGTCATCTCGAGACCCAGGCTCGTGCCGAGTTCGATGAGGTGCTTGTGCGTCTCGCCGATGAACATGCCGCCCTTGTCGAGGGCACCGCCCGGCATACCTTCCGGCTCCGTCCAGGTGCGTCCGCCGATGCGGTCGTTGGCCTCGACGATGAGGACCTCGACGCCCTGGTCGTGCAGCGACTTCGCGGCAGCGCTGCCGGAAATGCCCGCGCCGATGACGATGACATCCGCGTCGTAAGTGGTTGGCGCAAAGCCGTTGGTGTTGACCATTGCTCTCTCCTGCTTGTCGTTCTCCTGCGGCTCACTGCACTGCTGTGTGCTCGCGTGTCAACCGGCGCGCAAATTTGACCCCCTATCGGCGTCCAAAATTGACCCCAGCTGATTGTTGTTTTGGCGGTTATCCCGGTAGTCCATAGGAGGGCCCCGCGGACGACGACGCGCGCCGTCAGGAGCGCTGGCGGCGGCGTCCGTGGGAGGTACCTGTGGACCCACCGGGTTAACCGCCGGGGATGGGGGTCCGGGGGAAGGGGTTCAGCTGCGGTGTTTGAACCGCCAGCTGTCGTTGCCCGTCTCGATAATATCGCAATGGTGGGTAATGCGATCGAGCAGCGCCGTCGTCATTTTGGCATCGTGGAACACGCTCGGCCATTCGCCGAACGCCAGGTTGGTGGTGATGATCACCGAGGTCTTTTCGTAGAGCTTGCTGATCAGGTGGAACAGCATCTGGCCGCCTGATCGGGCGAACGGCAGATATCCCAGCTCATCAAGCACGACGAGGTCGAGCCGGGCTAGTTGCGCTGCAAGGCTGCCTGCCTTGGCCTGACGGGCCTCTTCCTCGAGCCGATTGACCAGATCGACGGTGTTAAAGAACCGCCCTCGTGCCCCGGCACGGACCACGGCGGCAGCGATGGCAAGGGCCAGGTGCGTCTTGCCGGTGCCGGTGCCGCCGACCAGCACGATATTACGCTGTTCAGGCAGGAACGATCCGGCGTGTAGAGAACGAACCAGCCCTTCATTGATCGGTGTATCGTCGAACACGAAGCCATCCAGATCCTTGATCGCAGGCAGGCGGGCTGCGGTCATGCGGTAACGGATCGACGCTGCTTCGCGGTGTGCAACTTCAGCATGCAGGAGGTCGCCCAACATCTCCATCACGGAGCGGTCGCGGCGGATGCCATGGGTGACCGCATCGTCGAAGGCTGCGACCATGCCCTTCAAGCCCAGCCCCTTCAGGGCGCTGATCATCTCATGCCGCTGCATCAAGGCCTCGCACCGTGTCGTAGCGCGCGCAGTCGGCAATGGGCGGATGCTTGAGCTTGAGGTCCACCACGACGTCGATGGGCTGCGCTACCTGCGGTTCGCGTCGGCGCGACAGGATATTGAGGACCACTTCGTCGTTGACCGCGCCTGCCGCCAAGGCTTCGCGTATCGCGCCCTCAACCGCGGCAAGGCCATCGTCGATCACGGCAGCCAGTACCCGCACAAAGCGCCGGTCGGCATCGTCGCTCCTGCCTAGCTTGCGACGCAGCTGTGCCAGTGCAGGCGGCAGCTCCCAGTCATGGAACGGCGCGCCGTTGCGCCAGGCGCCGGGCTTGCGCGCGAGCACTGGCAGATAATGCCAGGGATCCAGCACGGTCTGGTTGCGTCCGAACATGCGGGCATGCTCAGCGACCACCTTGCCGGCATGGCGGATCACGATCCGGTCGGCATAGGCGCGTACCTGCACCACCTGCCGAGCGGCACTGGCCATGACCGAGTAGCGGTTGCGATCGAAGCTGACGAGGCAGGTCGCGGTGGCAACATGTTCGCTCTCGAAGAACCCGTCGAACGGCACGGGCAGTGGCTGCAACATGGCGCGCTCCCTCTCCAGGGCCGCAGCGATGGTCGTGTCTTCCAGGTCCGGGTGGGCATAGCGCTCGGCCCAGCGCCGGCACTCGGCCTCCAGCCAGGCGTTCAACTCCTCGATAGTGGCAAAGCGCAGGCGAGGCTTGAACAGTCGCTCCCTGCCAGTCTGGACCTGGTTCTCGACCTGGCCCTTCTCCCACCCCGCCGCCGGACTGCAGGCCACAGGCTCCACGCCGTAGTGGTCGGTCATGATCAGGAACCGTCGGTTGAACATGCGCTCCTTGCCGGTGAACACGGTCGTCACCGCGGTCTTCATGTTGTCGTAGATGCCCCGGGTGGGCACACCGCCGAAGAAGGCAAAGCCGCGCACATGGGCATCGAACACCATCTCCTGCGTCTCGCGCGGATAGGCCCGTACGAACGGTGCGCGCGACCAGCACAGCCGCATATGGGCCACCTTCACCCGCATCGGCTTGCCTGCAATCTCGACGTCCTCGTGGCTCCAGTCGAACTGGTAGGCCTCGCCGGGGCGGAACAGCAGCGGGATGAACACCTTACTCATGTCCCCGGCATCCACCCGGCGTTCCCGCTTCCAGCGCGCCGCATACCGCCGGACCGCATCATAGGAACCGGTGAAGCCCTCCCGCTCCAGCAGATCGTGAAGCCGGGTCAACCGTAGCCGATCACGGCGGGGCCGTTCCTCGTTCTGTTCCAGTAACTCATCCAGGCGCTCCCGGAACGGGCCGGTCTGCGGACGTGGCTGCTCTCGCCGCTCATAACTGAACTGCGCCTCGGGTGCCCGGATCGCCTTGCGCACCGTATTGCGCGACAAATGCATATCCCGCGCGATCGCCTTGATCGGTTTACCCTGCCTCGCTTCTCGTCGGATCTTCGCCGTCGTCTCCACAATCAACATCCCCATCCCCCACCGCTTGGAAATCCCAAACGGCGGTGCCTCACACCCAGGAATGAAGGGGTCAATTTTAGACGCCGATCACCCCGCTATGGGGGTCAATTTTGCACGCCGCTCCACACATCGATGCGGCTACCGTGGCCCCAGTGCAGACCACACTGCAAAAACGCATCCTGCGCGCCTTCGTTGCTCGGGGCCTGCTGGAGAACTGTGACGCCAAAGACATGCTGGGCTACAAACACAGCGGCTTCTCGGTGGATGCGGGGGTGTGCATCGAAGCCCACGACCGCGCTGCGCTGGAGCGGCTGCTGCGCTATTGCGCGCGTCCACCGTTTTCCATGGAGCGCCTACGCAAAGAGGGAAGCAAACTGGTGTACCGCTGTGCCAAACAGCGCAGCGAGCCCACCAGTGACAAGCGTGGTGCCAAGGCAGATGAGCTGCACCTCACACCGCTGGAACTGATCGACCGCATCGCCGCGCTGGTGCCACCGCCACGCACCCACCGGCACCGCTACTTTGGTGTGCTGGCACCAAACTCGCCGCTGAGAGCGGCGGTAACGGCGCTGGCTCAGCCTGCTGCGTCGCAACCAGCCACGGTGGAGACTGCACAACCTGGCGCGGGCGTACCTGGGGTGGCGGCGCCGGGCAACGCGGCCACACCCACACCCGAACCTGAAGCACGCCCGAAGCGAGCGGCGCATTACTTGTGGGCGGTGCTGATTACCCGCATCTACGAGGCATTTCCGCTGCTGTGCCCCATGTGCGGTGGGCAGATGCGCATCATTGCCTTCATCACCCACACCCAAGTTGAACAGTGCCTTCATAGAACGGATTTTATATCAATAGGATACGCGAGTGTGCGCGGGTGTTACCACTACATTTTGCGGCTGATGTGTGGGACGCGCGAACGCGCGGCGGAGCTTACGTTGCGGTCTGCTCAGCAATGTTGGCTGGGAGTGCGATGCCGACAGCCTTGAAGACGTTGCCCACGTCACCTGTGACGTGCGTGCGTGTGGTAATGGCCTTGCCATCCTTTTCGATGGTGGCCTGCTGGAGACGATCGAGATCGTTGAGAAGCGGCTGCCATTCGGGCTGGAAGCCCTTGTCCTGGCATAGCCGGGTCAGTTCCTTGGCGAGCGTCAGGGCAAGGAACGAGACGAAGACATGGCCGCGGATCGCGGCATCGGACTGATGGAAGATCGGCCGGGTATCGAAGCTGGCCTTGGCCACGCGGAACAGGGCTTCGACCTGTAGCAAGTCTCGATAGCGGATGACGGCCTGAAGCGGGGTGATCCGGGCATTGGTGCGCAGGACACTGATGCCGTCGAAGCGGGCCTCGTCGGCGAGTTTGCCCAGATCGATTTCGAAGCTCTTGCCGCTGGCTTTGAGATAACGCCGATAGGCCGAGTTACCGACCAGCGCCTTGTCGCCCTTCTTGAGCTGGGCCTGGAGCCCGTCGATGATGGCCTGACGGTCCGCCTTGTCCTTCTTGGCTTCGGCCTCGTTCAGCGTGACGATGTAACGCTGGGTGTCCTTGCCGCTGCCGACACGGACCTCCTTGACCCACAGCTGGGTCTCGCCTGCCTGCCGCTCGAGCACGAGCGGAACCATCGGAGCAGTGTCGTTCAACACGACATCGCGGATGACGCTGCTTGATCGCTCGCGGGCGCCGAGGATGTATTCCATGCCCAGCTCTTCGAGTGCGGCAATAGTGTCGGCGCTGATCATGCCGCGATCGGCCACGACGCAGGACCGGGTAATCCCGAAGCGCGTACGCAGGCGCGTGACGATGGGCAGGAGGACTTTCACATCGGCCGTATTGCCCGGCACCATCTCGGTGCAGATCGGCCGCCCCTGGGCATCGATCACCACGGCCAGGATCATCTGCGCAAGCTCGGGCCGGTGATCCTTGGAATGACCACGCCGCCCCAGCGTGTCACCGCCTGCGCCGTAGAACGATAGTGAGGTGGTATCCATGAACACGAGGCTCAGATCCGTGAACAGGTCCCGGCGCCTGTCGAACAGCTTCTCCTCGATCACGTCCTTCACGCATCGGGGTGCCAACGCGCCTTCAGCCTTCTCCTCGATCTCCTCGCCCAGCCAGGCCATGGCACGGTAGAAGTGATGGAGCGCCAGATCCTCAACTCCGTCGATGGCATAGCTCTTCATCCAGTCGGTGCACGCCCGGTCCGAGCCTGACACGAACGGCTCTGTTGCAAACTCTGACACGGTTTCCAAGATTGGGCTCATGTACTGTCAAGGTCAGTTGCGATGAACGATTTCAAAGGACGGCATTTTACCGGCGAGGTCATCCTATGGGCGGTGCGCTGGTATTGTCGATACGGCATCAGCTACCGTGATCTCGAGGAAATGCTGTCCGAGCGTGGGATCGATGTCGATCATACGACGATCTATCGCTGGGTGCAGCGCTACGCGCCGGAGATGGAGAAGCGTCTCCGCTGGTTCTGGCGGCGCGGCTTTGATCCGAGCTGGCGTCTGGATGAGACCTACGTAAAGGTGCGGGGCAAATGGACCTACCTGTACCGGGCGGTCGACAAACGGGGCGACACGATTGATTTCTATCTGTCATCGACACGCAGCGCCAAAGCGGCGAAGCGCTTTCTGGGCAAAGCTCTTCGTGGCCTGAAGGACTGGGAAAAGCCGGCCAAACTCAATACCGACAAGGCACCCAGCTACGGCGCAGCAATCGCTGAGCTGAAACGCGAAGGCAAACTGGCGGCGGAAACCGAGCACCGGCAGGTGAAATATCTGAACAACGTGCTCGAGGCCGACCACGGCAAGCTGAAGATGCTGATCAAGCCGGTACGTGGCTTCAAGTCGATGCCAACGGCCTACGCCACGATCAAGGGCTTCGAGGTCATGCGCGCCCTACGCAAAGGACAGGCCCAGGCATGGTGCCTGCAGCCAGGTATCATGGGGGAGGTGCGCCTGGTTGAAAGAGCATTCGGAATTGGACCCTCGGCCCTGACCGAAACCATGATTATGCTCAATAAGCATTTCGCCAATGCTGCCTAATCCCCCAACTGGGTGACGCCGCGCGGCCGTGCCCCATGTTTGCAACAGAGCCGCGCCGGCCACCCTTGGCGGCTGGCGATGACGAGGACCAGAATAGTGACGGCGAGACGCCCGAGCCTCAGCAGGATCGCGCGCGATGCCGAGCCGCCATGTGTGACGAGGTCGGCTTCTCTCGCGATGGCCGCGAAATGGGCGAGGCCGACCGCAAATCCGAGGGCCAGGAACAGGATGGGGGAGAGCTGGCTCATTGCCGGTGCATCCAGCGCCAGCCCGACCAGCAGCCGAGGGCGAGCCCGACGAGCAGGAGCGGCGCGGTCCAGAAGATGCCGCTATCCAGCCGGTGGTCGAGCCAGCGGCCGATCGCGAGACCGACCAGCGCGGGCAGGACGATCTGCCAACCGAGCACGCCGATCTGGCCGAGATTGCGGGCGACGGAAGGAAGCCGCTGCGCAAGCCGCCGCCGTTCCGCGCGGGTCCGGATGGCTTCGACGATCGGCTGCTCGGGCTTGTCCGCGTTCACAGACCAAGCTCCCGGCCACCACCCTGCAGGGCCTCGACCATATGGCGGATCGCCTGCATCCTGAGCTTCGCCGACGCGGTCCGTTCGGATCGTTCGCCCTCGTCGCGCTCGCGGTAGCGCGCGAGCACGTCATGCTCGAGCGTTCCAAGGTCATCGCCGACATGGCCTTCGCGCGTCGCGACCGCGACCTCCGTGCCGTGGCTCACGGTCAGAATGCCGTTGCGCACCGCGCAATAGCCGGGAGCGCCATCGGAGCCCCGCCAGGAGACGATCGAGACGCCAAGCGCGGTCAAGAAATCGGCATGGCCCGACAGGATGCCGAAACTGCCGCTGGCGTCCTCGGCGCGAACCGACGCGACATCGGCGTCGACGAGGATCGCGGTCGGATCGGTGATGCGCAGCTTCATGCGCCCTGCCCCACGCGAGAGCGTGCCTCTTCAATATCGCCCACCATGTAGAAGGCGCTTTCGGGCCAGTCGTCGGTCTCGCCCGACAGGATGGCCGCGACGCCCTTCAGGGTATCAGCCAGCGCCACCGAGCGGCCGGCTTGCCCGGTGAAGGCCCGCGTCACCATGAAGGGCTGGGTCAGGAAGCGCTGAAGTCGCCGCGCCCTGCCGACGATCAGCCGGTCTTCGCGGCCCAGCTCCTCGATGCCGAGCAGCGAGATGATGTCCTGCAGCTCGCGATAATGCGCGATCGTCTCTCGGACCTGCTGGGCGAGCGCGTAATGATGATCACCCACGACCTGCGGATCGAGCAGGATCGACGAGGACCCCAGGGGATCGACCGCGGGATAGATGCCTTCGGCCGCCATGGCGCGCGAGAGCAGAATGGAACTGTCAAGATGGGCGGAGATGGCGGTGACCGCAGGGTCGGTGAAATCGTCGGCGGGCACATAGACCGCCTCGATCGCGGTCACCGCAGCCCCATGCACAGAGGCGATGCGCTCCTGCAGCGCGGCCACCTCGCTGGCCAGCGTCGGCTGATAGCCGACGCGCGAGGGCATGCGTCCAAGCAGGCCCGACACCTCGCTGCCGGCCTGGACGAAGCGGAACACATTATCCATGAGCAGCAGGACGTTGCGCTTCTGCTCGTCGCGGAAATGTTCGGCGATGGTGAGCGCGGTCAGCCCGACCCGCCAGCGCGCGCCCGGCGGCTCGTTCATCTGCCCGAAAACGAGCACGGTCTTGTCGATCACACCCGAGCCGCGCATGTCGGTGAGCAGCTCATGGCCCTCGCGCGATCGCTCGCCGATGCCCGCGAACACTGAGACACCCTCGTAGCGGGCGACCATCGCGTTGATGAGTTCCATCACCAGCACGGTCTTGCCCACCCCCGCGCCCCCGAACATGGCGGCCTTGCCGCCCTGGGCAAGCGGTGCGAGCAGATCGATGACCTTGATGCCGGTCTCGAACATCGCCGTCGCCGCGCTCTGCTCGTCGAGCGGTGGGGGTGCGCGATGGATCGGCCTCAATGGCACATCCGGTCCGAGCGGCGCGCCGCCGTCCCCCACCTGCCCGGTCGGCGTAAGGAGCCGCCCAAGAACCTTGTCTCCGACCGGAACCGCGATGGGTGCGCCCAAGGCCACCACGCCGACATTGCGCGCCAGACCGGAGGTCGGCTGAAGCGCGACGGCGCGGACGGTCCGATCATCAATATGGCTCTGCACTTCCGCGACCAGCGGGCCTGACGCCGCATCGATGCGCAGTGCTTCATTGACTGCGGGCAGCGGCCCTTCGTCGAACTCGACATCGAGGACGGGACCGCGGAGCGCCGCAATCCGGCCGAGCCTGGCTATGGATGGTATCACGCCCATGCCGGTTGCCGGGTCAGACCATAATCATGCCCGACCGTGCCGCGATCATGACGGGACGGGTAGAAGTCGCTGCCCGCGGGCACGACATGGACGACAAGCCAAAAGTGCATTGGCTGAGCGTCGCAGGCAAGCCGCAGATTCGGCATACGTAGAGTTACCGATTCTCTCTGATTCAGCCTCGCCGAATATCGGCGGCGCGACGCGATGAGCCTCAGGCCAGGGCTGCATGCCCGATACGCTGGAGCTTAGACGCGAAGAGAAAGGTTCATCGTCCCATGCCCTATCCGGTCGATCAACTTGCCGCGCTCGCCAAAGCGAATGTCGGCCTGATGCTGAAGCTCGCCGAAGTCGCCCGGAAAGTTGGCGAAGAGTCGCTCGAGGTCGGCAACCGCGCCGCCGGCCGCTTCGCCGAAGAGGCGCGTGCCTCGATTGCGGGCGCGACGGACAAGACGTCGGACGCCGGCGCGGTCAGCCCGGCCGGACCGCGGGCACTGTTCGAGGACATGGCCACGGTCCGCGAGCATATGATTGCCGGCACAAGATCGGCGTTCGAGGAATGGCAGCAGGCCTGGCAGGCCGTCGCGAGCGCTCCGACGGCTCCCGGGGCGCTGGATGCCTTTGCTGCCATTGTCGGACCATGGTTCGGGCAGAAAAGCCCGGGCGACGGCGAGAAGCAGGCCACCAGCGACAAATAGGATAGCCCCCGATCGCGGCGAGCCGCCCTAGCCGAGCAGGTGCTGACCGCCATCGACCGGAATGATCGTGCCGGTGATATGGCGGCCGGCATCGCTCACCAGGAAGGCGGCGAGCCCTCCGACATCCTCGATGGTCACGAGCTGGTGCTGCGGGACCGTCGCCGCGGCCCGTTCGAGCAGCTCGTCGAAGCGGTCGATGCCGCTGGCAGCGCGGGTCGCGATCGGGCCTGGCGAGATCGCATGGGCGCGAATGCCCTTGGGGCCAAGCTCAGCCGCGACATAGCGGGTCGCGCTTTCGAGGGCCGCTTTGACCGGCCCCATCAGGTTGTAGTGCTCGACCACCCGCTCCGACCCGTAGAAGGTGACGCACAGCAGGCAGCCGCCATCCGACATCAGCGGCTCGGCGAGACGCGCCATGCGCAGGAAGCTGTGGCACGAGACGTCCATCGCCAGCGCGAGGCCTTCGGCCGAGCTGTCGACGACGCGGCCGTGCAAATCCTCGTTCGGCGCGAAAGCGATCGAATGAAGCAGGAAATCGAGGCCGCCTTATTCGGACTTCACCCGCTCGAACAGGGCCTCCAGTTCGCCCGGCACCCGGACATCGCACGCGGCGAGCCATTCGACTCCCAGGGTCTCCGCGACGGGCGCCACGAGCGGCTCGGCCTTTCCGTTGAGATAGGTCGCCGCCAGTCTCGCGCCACAGTCGTGGAAGGCCTGGGCGCAGCCCGCCGCGATGCTCTGCGCGTTGGCGATGCCGATCACCAGGCCGCGCTTGCCAGTAAGATCGACGAGAGGTTTCATGGTTTCGGCTCCTCACGCAGAAGATCGGCGGTGTGGATGGCGATCATCCACTCCTCGTCGGTCGGGATGATGCGCACCGTGACACGGCTGAACGGCGCGCTGATGACCGACGCTCCGCGGAGATTCGCGTCCGTGTCGAGCGCCACGCCGAGCCAGCGGAGCCGATCGGCGACGCGGGCGCGGATTTCAGGCGCATTCTCGCCGATCCCGGCGGTAAACACGAAGCTATCGAGCCCCCCGAGCGAGGATGCGAGGGCGCCAGCCTGGCGCGCGATCTGCCAGACGAAGAGGTCGATCGCTTCCCCAGCGGCGGGCGTTTCGCTGCCGAGAAGCGCGCGCATGTCGCTCGATGTGCCGGACACGCCCAAAAGGCCGGACTCACTGTAGAGGAGATGCTCGACTTCGCGCGCCGTCATGCCCCTCTGCTGGAGAAGATAGAGCACCGCGCCCGGGTCGAGCGCTCCGCACCGCGTGCCCATCACCAATCCGTCGAGTGCGGTGAACCCCATCGTCGTGTCGATGCTGCGCCCCCCGTCCATCGCACAGAGGCTGGCCCCGTTGCCGAGATGCGCGGCGATCGTGCGGCCACCGCCTGTATCGGGATCGATCAAACGCAGCTGCCGCGCGATATATTCGTAGGAGATGCCGTGAAAGCCGTAGCGCCGCATGCCCTCTTCGCCGAGCGCGCGCGGCAGCGCGAGGCGCGTCGCAACCGGGGGCTGGCCATGATGGAAGCCGGTGTCGAAGCAGGCGACTTGCAGCAGAGCGGGGCGCAGCCTGGAGACGGCGCGGACCGCGGCGAGATTATGGGGCTGATGCAATGGCGCCAGTGGGCAAAGCGCCTCGAGTGCGGCGAGGAGTGGCGCGTCGACCCGCGCCGGCGCTGAATGGTCAGCGCCCCCATGAACGATCCGATGTCCTACCGCGATCAGATCCTCGCCGACCGAAGCTTCGATCTCCCGCAGCAAATCCTTGAGCAGCGTCTCATGCGTGATCGTGACGTCTTTCGTCCAGCGCCGGTCGGCAAGGACATCCCCCTTCGCATCGCGCGCGATCAGGTGCGGCTCAAGGCCGATATTCTCGATCTTGCCGCTCGCCAGCAAAGAGGGCTCATCAGTGCCCGGCTCGGCGTAGAGCGCGAACTTAAGGCTCGACGAACCGGCGTTGAGGCACAGGATTTCAGCCATCGCGGCGCTGTCCCGCAACGCCGGGAGCCGCCTTGGTCGCAGCCCGCGCCAGCAGCACCGCGAGCGCGCAGGAGGCGAGGCGCGTGCGCACGCTGTCTGCCCGGCTGGTGAGGATGATCGGAACGCGCCCGCCGAGCACCACGCCTGCGGCATCGGCGCCGCCCAGGAAGGTCAGCTGCTTTGCGAGCATGTTGCCGGCCTCCAGATCGGGCACCAGCAGGATGTCCGCCTGGCCGGCGACCGGCGAGACGATACTTTTCTCGCGCACGGCCGCCTCGCTGATCGCATTATCGAGGGCGAGCGGGCCATCGAGCAGCGCGCCTTCGATCTGGCCCCGGTCCGCCATCTTGCAGAGCGCCGCGGCATCCAATGTGGTGCGCATTTTCGGATTGACCGTTTCGACGGCGGCGAGGATCGCGACCCTGGGTTGTTCGATCCCGATCACATGGGCAAGGTCGATCGCGTTGCGCGCGATGTCGGCCTTGTCCTCAAGCGTCGGCTCGATGTTGATCGCGGCGTCGGTGATGATGAGCGGGCGCGGATAGCCGGGCACGTCCATCACATAGGCGTGGCTAATCCTGCGTTCGGTCCGAAGGCCCGTGTCGGACGATACGACCGCGCCCATGAGCTCGTCAGTATGAAGCGAGCCCTTCATCAGCAGCGCGGCTTCGCCGGCCCGCACGCGCGCGACGGCTTCGGCGGCGGCGGCGTGGCTGTGCGGGACGTCGATCACCCGGAAGGCCGCAATATCGACACCGGCGTCCTTCGCCGCATTCGTCATACGCGCCGCAGGGCCGATGAGAATCGGAACGACGATGCCGGCGTCGGCGGCCTCAGCCACTGCGCGCATGGCGTCGGCGCTGCACGGATGGACCACGGCCGTGACGCACGCAGATCCGTCCTTGGCGCGCGCCATCAACTGGCGGAAGCGGTCATGGCTGGCGATCCGCACGTCGGGAAGCGGCATGCGGGGCCGGCTGACTTTCTCGGTGGGCGCCTTGACCTCGGCCTGGCCGCTGATGACGGTCTCGCCCTTCTGGTTCACGCAGGTGCAGTCGAGAACGATGACATGATGCTCGGCGCGCTTCTGCGCGACGGTGACGCAGGCCGTGATGGTGTCGCCGACGCCCACCGGGCGGGTGAAGCGAAGCGATTGGCCGAGATAGATCGCACCGGGCCCTGGCAGCTCGGTTCCCAGGATCGCCGAGATGAGCCCCGCGCCCCACATGCCATGAGCGATGACCCTGTGGAACATGTCCGTTTCGGCATAGACAGGGTCGAGATGCGCCGGATTCACGTCGCCTGACACCGCCGCGAAGAGCTGGATGTCGTCGGCGGTCAGCGTGCGGGTGAGGCTGGCCGTGTCGCCGACGGCGATCTCGTCGAACGTGCGGTTCTCGATGAGGTTGGCGGTGGCCATGGCTCAGCGCTCCAGCACGTAGCGCCCGGGGGCATCACCGAGCGGCGGATAGTTCCGTTCGGGCGCGCCCATCGACGGTGGGGCGGCCGCCTTGCCCGAGTGCGATCCAAGCCATGAACTCCATTCCGGCCACCACGACCCTTCGCGCAGCTCGGCCCGCTCCAGCCAGGTATCGGGACCTGGCGCCGGGCCATCCTGCATCCGTGTCGCGACGCGAAAGTGGCGATGAGGATGCCCGGGCTCGGAGACGATCCCGGCATTGTGGCCACCGCTCGTCAGCACGAAGCGGATCTCCGCGCCCGTCAGCATGTGGAGCTTGTGGGTCGAGCGCCACGGCGCGACATGGTCGGTTTCCGTGCCCACCATGAAGATCGGCATGCGCAGCCCCGAGAGCGAGACCGGGTGGCCGCCGGCCTCGTAGCGCCCTTCGGACAGGTCATTGTCGAGGAACAGGCGCCGAAGATATTGCGCGTGCATGGCATAGGGCAGGCGGGTGCCGTCGGCGTTCCATGCCATGAGGTCGGTCATCGGCTCGCGCTCGCCCATGAGATAGGTCGAGAGGATGCGCGACCAGAGCAGATCGTTGGACCGCAGCATCTGGAAGGCGCCGCCCATATGGCTGCTGTCGAGAAAGCCGCGCGCCCACATCATCGCATCGATCAGGTTGATCTCCGCCTCGTCGATGAACAGACCAAGTTCGCCCGGCTCGCTGAACTCGGTCTGGGCGGCGAACAGCGTGACGCTCGCCAGACGCTCATCTTCATCGCGCGCCATCGCGGCCGCGGTGATGGCGAGCAGCGTGCCGCCGATACAATAGCCGGCCGCGTGGATCTTCTCGGTGCCGGTAATCGCCTGGATGACATCCACGGCGGCCATCGGCCCAAGCAGGCGATAATCCTCCATGTCGAGATCGCGGTCGGCGCTGTCGGGATTGTGCCAGGAGATGCAGAACACGGTGTAGCCCTGCCCTACCAGCCAGCGGATGAGCGAATTTTCCGGCGACAGGTCGAGGATGTAATATTTCATGATCCATGCCGGCACGATCAGTATCGGCTCCGGACGCACCGTCTCGGTTGCGGGCGCATATTGGATCAGTTCCATGACCCTGTTGCGAAACACGACCTTGCCAGCCGTGGCTGCGACCTTCTCGCCGACCCGATAGGCCTCCGTGCCCGCTGCGGGCTCCCCGCGTACCAGGCGTTCCAGGTCGTCGCAAAAAAATCGCGCACCCTCGACAAGGCATTGTCCTCCGGTTTCGAGGATGCGCTGCTGGAGCACGGGGTTGGTCGGGATGAAATTGGTCGGGGACACCATGTCGAGCATCTGGCGGGTCGCGAACTCGACGATCGCTTCGTGGTGCCCGGTGACGCCGCTCACGCCGGTCGTCGCGGCATGCCACCATTGCTGCTGGAGCAGGAAGGCCTGCTCGATCAGGTCGAACGGATGGCGCTTCCAGGCTGCGTCGGCGAAGCGCCGATCCTGGGGCAGCGGATCGATCGCCGGCTCGGGATCGCTGCCGGATGCGCTGCGCATGGCATAGTCGGCGAGCCGCATCAGCTTGCGCCCGCCCTTGGCGGCGAGCTGCAGCTGCCTGCCTGGCGAGCAGAGAATGTGCGTCCACCAGTCGGAAAAAGACTGCGCCAAAGTGGCGGGCGACTGGCCTGAAGTCAGCTGCGCGATGGCGGCGAAGCTCGACCGATCCAGCGTCGTGGCCAGACCGTCCAACGGGTCAGGGATATTGCTTCGACTCTGCACATTTTCGCTCCTGCTGCGGTGCAACAAGCCCTGAAGCGCAGGAAGCCTCTGCGCACTCCGTAGTCCTACGGAGGGATTGCCTCGCATATGCCAGCCCCAGAAGTCAGAGCTCAGCACGACATTGCTGTATGAAAAGCGGCCAAATACGATCAGGAGGCTCAGTGCGGTCGCACGGGCGAGCCAGCTATCCCGCCGAACCAGTCCCGCAATACCGGCGAAAGGGTCTGCGGGTTGCCGCCGATATGGCGAAGATCCTCCGCCAGCAGTGGCGGGCGGACTGCGAGGAAATATATCGCGAGGCCCGTCGTGAGAATGCCAAGTGCGATCAGCACCCCGGCCGCCAGAGCGGGTCTGGTCCGAGAGGCGGCCGGCGCTAACATTTTCTGTCGAGACTCAGTTCGGCGATGATGGGACAATCTGGCCGCTCGTCGCCATGACAGCGCTCGGCGAGATCGACGAGGGTCTCGCGCAGGGTCGTCAGCGCTTCGGCCTTGCGCTGCAATTCCTCCGCCCGCGCCAACGCGACCCGCTTTACATCGGCGCTGCTGCGGCCCGTGTCGGCCCACAGGCCGAGCAGGGTCCGGATCTCCTCGATCGGAAACCCCAGATCGCGCGCATTGGCGATGAACCGCAGGCGATGAAGATCGCGCTCGTCATAGTCGCGATAACCCGCTCCCCGGCGCGGCGGCGCCGGGATGAGGCCGATCTTCTCATAATGGCGGATCATCCGCTCCGAGACCCCGCTTTGCTTCGACGCCTCCCCGATGTTCACAGCGCTTTCCGGTTGAGGCGCAGCGCGTTGGTGACCACGCTGACCGAGGAGAGCGCCATGGCGGCGGCCGCGATGATCGGCGAGAGCAGGATGCCGAACAGCGGATAGAGCGCGCCCGCCGCCACCGGCACCCCGGCGACATTGTAGATGAAGGCGAAGACCAGGTTCTGGCGGATGTTGGACATGGTCGCCTGGCTCAGCCGCCGTGCCCGCACGATGCCCATGAGATCGCCCTTGAGCAGCGTCACGCCCGCGCTCTCGATCGCGACGTCGGTGCCCGAGCCCATGGCAATACCGACATCGGCGGCAGCCAGTGCGGGGGCGTCGTTGACCCCGTCGCCGGCCATCGCCACCACGCGCCCCTCGCTTTTCAACCGCGCGACGACGGCACTCTTCTGGTCGGGCAGTACCTCGGCTTCGACATCGTCAATGCCGAGCCGCCTTGCCACCGCCTCTGCTGTGGTGCGGTTGTCGCCAGTCAACATCACCACGCGAATGCCTTCGGCCTTGAGTGCGGCCAGGGCCTCCGGCGTCGTCTGCTTCACGGGATCGGCGATTGCAAAGGCGCCGCCGACGGTGCCGTCGACGCCGATGAAGATCGCGGTGGCGCCATCCCGGCGCAGGGCGTCGGCCTGCTCCGCCAGCGCGTCGGTTGCTATGCCCTCTTCCGAGAGGAACCGCGCATTACCGAGCACGATCCGGCGGCCGTCGACGGTGCCGAGCGCGCCGCGTCCGGTGGGGGAATCGAAGTCGGTGACGTCGCTCGTGGGGATGCCGCGATCCTTGGCGGCCTCGACGATCGCCAGCGCGAGCGGATGCTCGGAGGCCCGCTCGACCGAGGCGGCAAGCCGCAGCAGTTCGGCTTCGTCGAAGCCGGGCGCCGGCACGATCTGGGTGACGGCAGGCCGGCCTTCGGTCAGCGTGCCGGTCTTGTCGACGACGAGCGTGTCGACTTTTTCCATATGCTCGAGCGCTTCGGCATTCTTGATGAGGACGCCGAGCCCGGCGCCGCGGCCAACCCCGACCATGATCGACATCGGCGTGGCGAGACCCAGTGCGCAGGGACAGGCGATGATCAGCACGGCGACCGCCGCAACCAGCCCGTAGGCGAAGCGCGGCTCGGGGCCCCAGATGCCCCAGGCGATGAATGCGACCACCGCGACCGCGATGACCACGGGCACGAACCAGCCCGACACCTGATCGGCCATGCGCTGGATCGGCGCGCGCGAGCGCTGCGCCTCGGCGACCATCTGGACGATGCGCGCGAGCATGGTGTCCCGGCCAACCTTGTCGGCGACGATAACGAGCGCGCCGGTCTGGTTGAGCGTGCCGCCGATCACCGTGTCGGCCTTGGCCTTGGTGACGGGCATGGACTCACCGGTGACCATCGACTCGTCAAGCGAGGAACGGCCGTCCTCGACCACGCCATCGACCGGCACCTTCTCGCCGGGACGCACACGCAGGCGGTCGCCGACCGCAACGAGATCGAGGCTGATTTCCTCTTCACTGCCATCGGAACCGATCCGGCGCGCGGTCTTTGGCGCAAGGTTAAGCAGCGCCTTGATCGCGCCCGAGGTCCGCTCGCGCGCGCGCAGTTCGAGCATCTGGCCGAGCAGCACGAGGACAGTGATCACCGCGGCCGCCTCGAAATAGACGGCAACCATGCCGTCCTCTCCGCGGAAGGCGGGCGGGAACAGCTGGGGCGCGAGCGTCGCGACGACGCTGTAGATCCAGGCGACCCCGGTCCCCATCGCGATCAGGGTGAACATGTTGAGGTTGCGGGTCTTGAGCGAGGTCCAGCCACGCTCGAAGAAGGGCCAGCCCGCCCAGAGCACGACGGGTGTCGCCAGCACGAACTGGATCCATACCGAGATCGACATCGGCACGAGGCGATGGATCGCGGGAAAGAGATGCGCGCCCATCTCGAGGATCAGCACCGGGAGGGCCAGCATCAGGCCGACCCGGAAGCGCCGTGTGAAATCGACCAGTTCGTGGCTGGGGCCGCTGTCGGCGGTTACTGTCGCGGGTTCGAGCGCCATGCCGCAGATCGGACAGGACCCGGGATGGTCCTGCCGGATCTCGGGATGCATAGGGCAGGTCCAGATCGTGCCTTCTGGCACCGCGACCGGCGGTGCCGGCGGGCCGAGATAGCGCTCGGGATCGGCGATGAATTTTGCCCGGCAGCCCGCGCTGCAGAAATGATAGCGTTCACCGCCATGCTCGGCTTGATGCGCCGTGGTCGCCGGGTCGACGGTCATGCCGCAGACCGGGTCCTTGACGCCGGTCGCCGCTTTCGCGGCGCTGTGGCCGCCGCAGCAACCGCCGCCATGCGCCGCTCCATGTGTCTCGTTCATCGCCTTGCTCCTTTCGACGCCTGACGATCTAGGGTCTGACACCGTGTCAGGGTCAATACGTAATCGCCTAAGCGGACAAATCGGCGGGCCCGTTCGCCTGGCCGCCATCAGCCAAGGTCATTGGCAACCGTAAGGCCGTGGTCCTGCGCCGGTCGATGCGCCGTAAACAAGTCGATCGCGCCGGTGATGGTCAAAAGCCGAAACGTCTCGGCCACATGCCTGAAGCCGGCCGCCGCGATCAGGCCGGGGAGCACGCCGTCGGCATTGGGCCGGGTATCATCGATGCCATCGAGCCGCTGCACGGTCAGGCGGAAGGCAAGCCGCATGAAACCCTGCTGGCGGCCATAATCGGCGATCACCAGGCGCCCACCCGGGCGCAGCATGGCGAACATGGCGCGCAGGGTTGCCGCCTTCTCCCTGACCGGCATCTGATGCAGCACGAGACTCGACACGACAGCGTCGGCGGTACCCGGGGCCACGTCCCTGGCAAATCCCTGACGCCAGTCGATATCGGCCCGCCGCACAGCGGCCTTGTGCCGCGCGATGTCGAGCGCCTCGGCATCGGGATCGAGACCGATCACCTGCGTCCTGGGCTCGGCTTGCTTGAGCATCAGCGCGAAGCTGCCGGTGCCACAGCCGACGTCGACGACCGTCTCACCGGCTTTGGGCGCCAGGGCGGCGAGCATGGCGGCACGCCACCGCTTCTCCCGCGTCCACAGGCGGATCGCGCGATCATAGTCTTTCGTCGATCCGGTCCCGAGCGGCGGGGTGTAGGATTGCATTGGCTTCTCCCAACGCGAGGCGTCCGAAACGATAAGCTACATCGACATGGGCGGCGATAGTGTCCCCAGCCAGGCGACGAGCCCGAGAATGACGATCGCAAGACCGCCTTCGACGACGAGGCTCGCGCGCAGCAGCGCCTGCGCCCGTGGCGCGTCCTCTTCCTCGATCGCCTGCGCAAGTGCCGGGGTCAGGCGATAACGGTTGAGCGCGGCCAGGCCCAGCATGCCGGCGAACAGCAGCAGCTTGGCGATGAGCAGCAGGCCGTAGGTCGACTGCCCGAGCGAGGCGATGTTGCCCGGACCGACGAGGAACCAGCCGTTCACCGTCCCGGTCAGGATCAGCAGGGCGACGATGATCGTGCCGACGAGGGAGAAGCCCCGCAACGCTTCCTCGGCGAGCGTGACCCGGTCCATGTCTTGAGCGGCGAGATCGTCGGTTGCGAGCCTGGGAAGTACCAGCGCGAGGAATGCGGCAAGCGCGCCGACCCAGGCGCCGGCGGCGAGCAGATGGATGAGATCGGCCCCCAGTTGCAGCCAGCCCGCCTCGCCTTCGCCAGCCGCGCCATGCCCACTCCAGGCGAGGGTCGCGAGTGCGACCGCGCCTGCCAGAGTGGAGGCGATGAAGGCAGGACCGGATTGCCGGCGATAGAAGGGGATGGAGAGCAGAAGAACGAGGAGCGCGACGAGGCGCGCCTTCAGCGCCGTTCCCATGGACGTGCCGTTGAACAGCTCTGCGACCATGGAAAGATCAGGCTGGGTGAGCGGCAGCCCGGTCATGGCCGCTGCCTGCAACGCGAACCCCAGCGCCGACAGCAGGAGGGCGAGACAGGCGAGACCGGCCACCATTGCTACCATCGGCAGATGCCGCTGTACCATCCGGCCGCCGCCGGGCGCATAGAGCGCGAACAGCGGCAGGCCGAACAACAGGCCGAGATCGACGTAGAGCGCCCAGCGGACGGCGACGAGTGCCACGTCGTTCATGGCGTCACTTGACGGTAAAGGCGAGATTGCCCTGGATGCGGTGCGTGTCGGTCGAGACGACGTGCCAGGCGACCTGATAGCTGCCCGCCATGAGCGGCTTGGCGAGCGTCAGCACGAGCGTCTTGTCGCCTTCGACGGACGTCTTGAAGCCGGTTACCGCCATGCGATGGTTGGGCATGCCGGGCATACCGGTCATCACGATCTCGGCACCCGACAGCCTGGGCATCAGACCTTCGCTGAACGTAAGCGTAATGCGCGAGGGCGCCGAGACGCTGGCATTGGCGGCCGGAGCCGAGGATACAAGCTTGGGATGGGCATAGGCCGGAGCCGAAACACTTAGGCCTACGATGGCGATAGCTGCGAGAGGCGAAAAGAAACGCATTGGAACATTCTCCTGTGGATCCCATGAGACAATACGCAGCCGCGACCTGCACCCCTCGCAATTTTCTTTTTGTTCCCGGACAAGGGTTGCCGGACCATCCTGCGTATTGAGAAGTGAAGACGGAGAAACATCATGGACCACCTCGACGACATGCTCAGCCGGTTGCGGGAAGCGCCGCTCGATCCCCGGCTTGCCGGGCTGGACAGCCGCGTCATGGCCGAGATCGCCCGGCTCCAGGCCATGCCCCGCCTGAGCGCCACGACATTCGGTATCGCCGCGACAGCAGCCTTGTTCCTGGGAATTGCCGGCTCGGCCGTGCCTGTGCGGTCGACCGAAGCCGGGCCGATATCGCCCTTTGACGCGCGGCTCGCGCTCGCTCCTTCGACGCTGCTGAGTTCACAATGATGCGCGACCGCCGGCTCCTGCTCCTCGTCCTGCTGACCTTTGCCGCGGCGATCGCTGGCGTTGTCATCGGCCGCGTCTATGTGGTTCCAGTACGCCCGGTCGAAAATGAGCTGCACGAGCTGCTCCATCGCGATCTGAAGCTGGATTCCGCGCAACACAGCCGGCTCGAGACAATCGAGAAGAACTACGCCTTACGGCGTCAAGCGCTGGAGGCCGAACTGCGCGCCGACAATGCGCGCCTCGCGGAGGCGATCGAAGCGGAGCATGGCTATGGCCCGCAAGTCGCAGCGGCGGTGGATCGCTCGCACCAGGCCATGGGGGCCCTGCAGAAGGAAACGCTCGAGCACATCTTCGCAATGCGGGCCGTGCTGCGTCCCGATCAGACCGAGAAGTTCGACGACGCCGTCGTGAAAGCGCTGACGGCCAAGTCCAAATGACCGCGAGCCTCCCCGACTGCTCGGACGGGGAGCTCGCGGCTTTGGCGCTTGGCGGGCGGCAAGCGGCTTATGGCGAACTGGTCCGGCGGCATCAAGGTTGGGTTCACCGGCTCGTGCGCAGCCATGTCGGATCTATGGATGAGGCCTTAGATGTCACCCAGGCGAGCTTCGTCGCGGCCTTTGCCGCACTCAACCGCTATGACGCTGCGCGACCTTTTCCGGTCTGGATGTCCCGGATCGTCATCAACAAATGCCATGACTGGCGGCGCCGGCGCGCGGTCCGGAACTTCTTCTCCATGGCCCTGCCGCTGGGCGAGGCGGATGACGTCGCCGATGAGGCGCCGCTACCCGACCAGGCAATCGGCGCCGAGCAGCAACTGGCAGAGGCGATGAAAGCGATCGCCGCCCTGCCCGCCTCTCTCAAGGACACGCTCATCCTGCGGACGATCGACGAGAAGTCGGAAGCCGAAACCGCCGAGATTCTCGGCATCAGCCAGAAGGCAGTCGAGACCCGCCTCTACCGCGCCCGGGCGCGCCTCGCGGAAATATTGAAGAAAGTTTGAGGGGGATGAGGCCACGCTGCGTATTTCCAATAGGTCCGCCCTCTTTCTTAAAGCTGAGACAAACCGAATGATTTCTGCTCTCGACCGCCGCCAGTTCCTCCGCGGCGCGGCCCTCGCCGGCGGCGGCGCAGCATTGTCAGCCTGGCTGCCGGCCTGGGCGCAGACGATCTCGCCGGGGATGCGACCGACGCTGCCGACCGTGTCGGGCGAAGACATCACGCTCACCATCGCCCGGCAGTCGATGACCATCGACGGGCGCAAGTTCCGGGCAATCGGCCTCAACGGCACGGTCCCCGCCCCGCTGATCCGGCTGCGCGAGGGCCAGCGCGTGCGGCTCAACGTCATCAATCAGCTCGAGGAAGACAGCTCAATCCACTGGCACGGGCTGTTGGTTCCGGCGAAACACGACGGCGTGCCGGGCGTCTCCTTCCCCGGCATCAAGCCCGGCAGCAGCTATCTGTATGATTTTCCGGTGATGCAGAACGGTACCTACTGGTATCACAGCCATTCGGGCCTGCAGGAGCAAGAAGGCCATTACGGGCCGATCATCATCGACCCGGCGGGCACCGATCCGGTCGCCTATGACCGCGAACATGTCATCGTATTGGCCGATCACAGCGCGCTGTCACCGCAGGCGATCTTCCGTCGCCTCAAGGTCAATCCCGGCCATTTCAACTTCCAGCGCCAGACGCTGGCCGGACTTCTGTCTGGCAAGGACCAGCCGCTCAAGGATCGGCTCGACTGGGGCCAGATGCGCATGGACCCGACCGACATCTCCGATGTGACCGGATCGACCTACACCTATCTCGTCAACGGCCACGGTCCCATGGACAACTGGACTGCGCTCTTCACCCCGGGCGAGCGGGTGCGGCTGCGCGTCATCAATGCCTCGGCGATGACCACCTTCAATGTCCGCATTCCCGGCCTGCCCCTGAGCATCGTTCAGGCCGACGGGCAGAATGTGATGCCGGTCAGCGTCGACGAATTCCAGATCGGCGTCGCCGAGACCTACGATGTCATCGTAACGCCTAGCGAAGATAAGGCCTACACGCTCGTCGGCGAGGCAATCGATCGTTCCGGCATGGCGCGCGCGACGCTGGCGCCGCGGGCCGGCATGGCCGGCGAGGTGCCGCCGCTGCGCAAACGGCCGCTCGCCGACATGAAGGACATGGGCATGGACATGTCCTCGATGTCCGGCATGGAGGGCATGGACATGTCGGGCGGCACGACGCGGGGCGTCGATCCGACTGCCGAAAAGAACGCATCTGCCCGCCTCGCAACCGGTGCGGGGGCCGCGATGGCGTCCGGCATGGAGCAAGGCGCCATGGGAGACATGGACCACTTGGGGATGGATCACTCGTCGATGGCGGGCATGGACCACGGGGCGATGGGCGCCGATGGCCAGATGGCGGGCATGGATCATGGCGGGCACGCGATGGGCTCGATGAAGATGCGCGACTTCTCGAATGCGCCCCAGGTGAAGCGCGACCCGAGCGTCCAGACCATCTCGCCGATGCCCGTAGACCGCACCGGCGAGCCCGGCCAGGGCCTCGCCGACGTCGGCCACAAGGTGCTTGTCTACAGGGACCTGATGGCGCTCGATCGCAATCCGGACGTGCGCGCGCCGAGCCGCAGCATCGACATTCACCTCACCGGCAACATGGAGCGGTTCATGTGGTCGTTCGACGGCGAAAAAATGTCGGACCATCACGAGCCGATCCCCTTCATCGAAGGCGAGCGGGTGCGCGTCAATCTCATCAACGACACGATGATGGGGCATCCGATCCATATTCACGGGCATTTTTTCGAGCTGGTGACGGGGCATGGCGATCATGCGCCGCGCAAGCATACGGTGATCGTCCAGCCCGGCGGCAAGGTGACCTGGGACTTCACCGCCGACGCGGTCGGCGACTGGGCCTTCCACTGTCATCTCCTCTACCACATGCATGCAGGGATGATGCGGGTCGTGAGCGTCCGTCCGAAGGGAGACGCGTAATGACCCGCATCCTCACGCCGCTGGTGAGCGCGATCGCCCTTTTCGCTGCCGCGCCCGCCTTTGCCCAGGATCATTCGATGCACGGCATGCCCGGCATGGCGCCGCCGGGCGAAGTGGCGCCGGCGCAGGAGAAGAAGAAGGACAAGGCCGCCGCCAGGCCGCGCGCTCAGACACCAGCGCCGGACGCCACCTCGGCGATGGACCATTCGCAGCACCAGGCCAGTCCTGCGCCGCAGGGAGATGCGGCCGGTCAGCCGCAACCCGCGTCTCCCGCGATGCCGGAGATGCCGGGTATGGACCATTCGCAGCATGGCCAGACAACGATGCCGGGAATGCCCGCCATGCCCGGCATGCAAATGACCGGCACGGCGCTTCCGGCCGGCAATGCGCCCCCGCCGCCTCCCCCAAGCGACCACTTCGCCGATCGTGATTTTCCCGGCGGCGAGATGGCGCGCTCGCGCGACATCATGATGAAGGATAGCGGCGGCAACAATTTCGGGCAGGTGCTGCTCAACGTGTTCGAGTATCAGGCGCATAGCGGCCGCGATGGCTATCGCTGGGATGGCGAAGGCTTTTACGGCGGCGACATCAACCGGCTCTGGCTCAAGAGCGAGGGCGAAGGCGAGTTCGGCCGCGGCATCGACAGCGCCGAGGTGCAGGTGCTCTACAGCCGGGCCATCGACCCCTATTTCAATCTTCAGGGCGGTATCCGCCAGGACTTCGGCCGCGGGCCCGACCGCACCTACGCGACGATCGGCGTCGAGGGCCTGGCTCCTGGCATGTTCGAGGTCGAAGGCGCGCTGTTCCTCTCGACCAAGGGCGATGTTCTGGGCCGGGTCGAGGGCTATTACGACCAGCGCATCACCCAGCGCCTGATCTTGCAGCCGCGCGCCGAGGTCAATTTCGCCGCGCAGGATATTCCGGAGAACGACATCGGTTCGGGGCTGGTCAACATAGAGCTCGGCGCGCGCCTGCGCTACGAATTCAGCCGCCAGTTCGCACCTTACATCGGCGTTTCCTATCTGCGCAAAGCCGGAGACACGGCGCGGCTGTCGAGGCTTGCGGGCGAGGACGTCCATGCCACCAGCTTCGTCGCCGGCGTTCGCTTCTGGTTTTAGCATCAGGACGGTTGATGGCGGGGGCGAACAAGAGAGCGGGGCGTTACACTCATACCCAGGTCGGCCGGCGCCGAGCGAAGGAGATACGCCATGGACCATTCGTCCCACATGAACACCCGGAAGATGGGTGCCTATTGGAGCCTTGCCGTTCAGACCGTCATCAGCGGCGTCATCATGTATCTGGTGATGTTCGTCATGATCGACGGGCTCGACAGCTTCTACAACAACCTCAACATGCTCTACATGACGCTGATGATGGTCGCACCGATGGTGGTGCTGATGATCCTCGCCATGCGACACATGTTCGTGTCGAAGGCCGCCAACATCGCGCTGATCGCCGCGTCGCTGGTCGCCTTCTTCGGCAGCTTTGCACTCATCCGCACCCAGACCACGATCGGCGACACGGCCTTTCTGCGCTCGATGATCCCGCATCATTCCGGGGCGATCCTGATGTGCCAGGAAGCAAAGCTCAGCGATCCGGAAGTCATCCGGCTTTGCGAAGCGATCAAGCGCTCGCAGCGGCAGGAAATCGACGAGATGAAGGCCATACTCGCGCGGCGCTGAGTGGCACGGTCGGGCTACGCCCGGATACGTGCGCCCGGCCAGGTATGTGAGCCGGCCGATGGTCGACACGAGGCGCGGGGCGGACGAGATTGCCAGGGAGGTGGTGCGGCTTGCGCCGTTGTTCCTGCGACAGGCTGGCGGCCATGTCCTGACGCTGCTCGATCCTGCCGGGATCGTGCTGAGCTATAATGAAGAAGGCGAGCGTGCCGAATGCTGGCCCCTCGATCGCGTCCTGGGACAGCCCCATGACCTGTTCTACCCGCCCGACGAGATTGCGGCCGGCCGCCCGTGCGCAGACCTGGCGGCCGCCCTTCACGAAGGCACGCTGGAGCGCGAAGCGTGGCGGGTCTGCGAGAACGGAGCGGAGTATCTCGCGCGCCTGACGATCAGCGCCCTGTTCGAAGGCGACGCACATCGAGGCTTTGCCTGCATCAGTCGCGATGTCACCGACGAGGCGGCGGTCCGGGCGTCAATCGAGACCCGCGAGCAGCATCTCCAGTCGATCCTGGCGACCGTCCCCGATGCGATGATCATCATCGACGAGACCGGCGACATCACGTCGTTCAGCGCGGCCGCCCAACGCCTGTTCGGCTATTCGGAAACCGAGCTCGTCGGCCGCAACGTCTCCTGCCTGATGCCCCAGCCCGATCGCGACCGGCATGACGAATATATCGCGCATTATCTCCAGACCGGCGAGCGCCGGATCATCGGCCTCGGCCGCGTCGTGGTCGGCCAGCGCCGCGACGGCTCGACCTTCCCGATGCAGCTGTCGGTTGGCGAGGCCGGTGAAGACGGGCAGCGGTTGTTCACCGGCTTCATCCGGGATCTCACCGCCAAGGAGCAGGATGAGCTCAGGCTCAAGGAACTGCAGGCAGAGCTGGTCCATGTCTCCCGGCTGAGCGCGATGGGCACGATGGCCTCGACCCTCGCGCATGAGCTCAACCAGCCGCTTGCCGCGGTCGCGCTCTATCTCGAGACGATCCGCGACATGCTCGACGAGCGGGACGACGAACCCTTCGTGTCGCTACGGTCGGTGATGGATGATGCGGCACAGGAAACGCTGCGGGCCGGCCATATCGTCCGGCGCCTGCGCGATTTCGTCGCCCGCGGCGAGGTCGACAAGAGCCTCCACGATCTGCCGCAGGTTGTCGCCGAGGCGAGCGAGCTCGCGCTGGTCGGTGCACGCGAGCGCGGCATCCGCAGCTTCTTCGCGGTCGATCCCGCCGCGACGCCGGTTCTCGTCGACAGGGTGCAGATCCAGCAGGTGCTGGTCAACCTGATGCGCAACGCCATCGAGGCGATGGCGGCGTGTCCTGTTCGCGACCTCAAGGTAGCGACCAGGTTGCGCCCTGACGGGCTGATCGAGGTGACCGTGGAGGATACCGGCCCCGGCATCGCCGACGAGGTCCGGGAGCAGCTCTTCACGGCGTTCAAGTCGACAAAGGCCGACGGCATGGGCCTCGGCCTTTCGATCTGCCGGACCATCATCGAAGCGCATGGGGGCCGTATCTGGATGGAGCGCCCCGACCGCGGCGGCGCGCGCTTTCATTTTACCTTGATCCATGCGCGGGCGGAGGAGGAACATGGGGGATAGACGCGTCATCCATCTGGTCGACGACGAGGAGAGCATCCGCAAGGCGGCGAGCTTTGCGCTCAAGACCGCGGGCTACGACGTCGTGACCTATGCCTCGGGCGTGGAGTTTCTCAAGGAGGCGAAGTCGGCGGCCGTCGGCTGCGTCATCCTCGACGTGCGCATGCCCGAGATGGACGGTCTCGAGATTCAGGCCGCCATGGCAGCACGCGGGGTCAATATGCCGGTCATCGTCCTGACCGGCCATGGCGACGTGTCGGTTGCGGTGCAGGCCATGAAAGGCGGCGCGGTCGACTTTCTCGAGAAGCCCTTCGAGAAAGCCGCCCTGCTCGGCGCCGTCAGCCGCGCGTTCGCGCGTCTCGACGATGTCGACCTTCGCACTCTGGAAACCTCTGAAGCCGGCGTGCGGGTCGCTGCACTGACGCCCCGGGAGCGTGAAGTGCTGGAAGGGCTGGCGAACGGCCTGCCCAATAAGACGATCGCCTATGACCTGGGCTGTTCATCGCGAACGGTCGAGGTCCATCGCGCGAGCCTGATGGCCAAGCTCGAGGTCCGCAATTTGTCCGAAGCCCTGCGGATCGCCTTTGCCGCGGGCATGGGCCGCAAGCCGAAGTGACTGCGACCTCTACGTAGCGACGGGACGAGGCGCGATATGCGATCGATGGTGCAATCGTCACACGGGTGTCCGCTTCTCGCAATGCCATCGGTCCGTTCCACTCAGCATGATGGCAGATACACCATCCTCGTCTCCGACGACGATCCCGGCGTGCGGCGTGGCCTCCAGCTGCTGCTGAGATCGCGCGGCTATGCCGTGTGGGGATATACGACCGGCCACGCGCTGTTGGCCGACCCCCGCGCGAAGGAGGCAGACTGCGTCATCCTCGACTATCGCATGCCCGACATCGACGGATTCGCGATGCTGCGTCACCTTCGCGAGATCGGATGGTCGGGACGCGCCATCATGATCTCAGGCTTTCACGACACGCTGCTGGCCTCGCGGGCCGCCGAGGCGGGCTTCGATCACGTTCTCGCAAAGCCTTTGATCGGCAGGGCTTTGCTCGATGCGTTGGACCGGCACCGCGCCGAGACGCTTCGAAAGCATTGAATTGTGGCAACCTACCCCCGGCGGCCTCAGCCCTGCGCGATGTGGACAGCGGTCAGCGACGTCAAAGCCAGTGGTTGCGTTTGAACCGGATGTAGAGTCCGATGCAGACTGCGGCGATGACGCCGAGGATTACGCACACGAAGTCATCCTCGGCGATATGCTCGCACACCGGATCGATCAGGGTCACCGGCCGTAGCCGTTTGCCCTCATGATATAGAAAGGCGGCGACGACGCTCATGCCACTTTCCGGTGCCACCACCTGCGGCGGCGACCGGAAGCCGTGTGCCTCGCCCATTGAGACGCGTGCGCAAGCAGGCGCGCCTCGCCCTTTAACCCCAGTCGCAGGAAGACAAAGGCGGCGCGCAGCAATTCGAGCGAGAGCTTATAGAAAATGCGGCGGAGCGTTGGGTTTCGCAGAAGGCCGCTCCCGTTCATGTCGCGCGTGGCTGGGCGGCGCGCTGCCAAATCAAGGGCACGCAGACTGCGAAGGTCCACGCACCCTTGATTGGCGACCGCGAGGGTATTTTCCTCTCTTGCGATGGTACCAAGCGATTGCCCGTGTGGCGCCTCTGCAATCGTGTCGGATGACTATACCTAAGTATCGGATAACGGCGCTGACGACAGGGTTGCCGGGCCCCGGTGAGGCGCGTCGCACCGCGCGGAGACGAAAGCTGGAAGACGGAAAAGCTCAACTGTCGAAAGCGACCGAGCGCGCGAGCGCTTCCTGGGACTGCAGAAAGGCGAGCCGCGATTGCAGCGCCGCCTGGACAACGCCGAAAGCGTCACCCCCCAGAGTCACGCGCAGCGGCGGATGGTCGCTGGTTGCGACATCAACGATCGCTTGCGCGATCTTTTGCGGGTCGAGCGTGTAGAGCTCGTTTCCGGCGGTCTCGAACATCTTGCGGATATGGCCGGCGGGCGTATCGCGATACGCGGCGATCTCGCTGGCGAATTGCAGATTGTGGCTGAAGCTGGTGCGCGCCCCGCCCGGCTCGATCAGTGTCACGAACAGGTTGAAGGGTTCAAGCTCCTGGCGGAGGCATTCGCTGAAGCCTCCAGGCCCCATTTGGCCACATGATAGAGACTGCTCGTCGGAAGCGAGCCCTGACCACTAGCGCTGGAGATCTGGATGATCCGGCCGCTCCCGCGCAGCCGCATGGCGGGGACAAAGGCGCGGGTGATGTGGATGGGCGCCATGAGATTGAGCGCGATCTGGCCTTCGACCTCGGCGTCCGACATCTCTTCGGTGGCGCCGATCACGCCGCCGCCGGCGTTGTTGACCAGAATATCGACGGGTCGACGCGCCTGCGCCCGGGCCACGACCGCAGCAATATCGTCCTTGACCGTGACGTCGAGCGCTTCGACGCGCAGCTGGCTCGGATATTTCGCCGCGAGATCATCGAGGCTTTCGGGCTTGCGGGCCGTCGCGGTAAGGTCGTCGCCAGCGGCCAGGATCAGTTCGGCCAGATGGCGGCCGATGCCGCTGGACGCGCCCGTGAGAAACCAGTGATTGGACATATGTTACTCCATATATTACCAACTGGTAGGCAACTTGAAACCTGGAATGCGTCAATGCTTGGAGGTGTGATGAAGCAACGAACCCGGCGGAATGCCGCACAGAGCCGCGAGACGCTCCTGGCTGCAGCGACCGAGGAGTTCGCGTCCCATGGGCTGGCGGGCGCGCGGATCGACCGGATTGCGCAGGCGGCGGGTATCAGCAAGCCGATGCTCTACACCTATTTCGGGGACAAGGAGGCGCTCTTCGATGCCGCGCTGACGCAGGAAGTGATGGACGCGGCGCATGCCGATCGCTTCGATCCCAATGATCTTGAGGGTTATGCGGGGCGCACCTATGACTTGCTGGTCGAACGCCCGCGCCTGTGGAGGCTGCTGACCTGGCATCATTTGGAGCGTGGCCAGGATGTTCTGATGCTCCCGGCCGGCGAGGTCCTTCTCGGGGAGAAGCTGGACGGGATCGCAGCGGCGCAGGCCGAGGGGCGGATCGTCGCCGACTTCACGCCCCTGGATGTCGTCCGGCTTGTCGCCGCCCTCACCCAGCTCTGGTGCATGACCGGAGCTGCACGCGACGCTGCCGAGCACGCGGCGCGCCGGGCGACGATCATGCGGGCGGTGGGGCGACTGCTGCGCGTGTGATCGTGCGAGGCGCGAGCTGCACGCCCGCGCGCCGACCGGGACACAGCAAGCATTTTTCGCAACCTGCCGTACTGCCCAGCGGCAAAATCAGGGCGGCTCATGCACAAGCCGGCCCGTCGGCTCCGCGGATGCGATCGACGTTCGAGGACTGCGCCGCCACTGCCGAACCGGATTGGATCATCGCCAAGTGACCCAGTGGCTGCGCGACGATCTCAGGTCGCCGGACTCGTCGCACGACGTTTCGTCAGGAGTCGTTTCATCTGCCTCAAAAGGCGAACCTGCGGCTCAATCCGGAAGAAGGCGCGACACATCCAGGAAACGAGGATCAAATGCGGTCCGCATCGGTATTACTTTCCCTGGCGCGTGCAAGCTCAGCAAAGGACTAATGTTCCCGGAGCATCTCTAGCGCTATACCTAGGTATATCACGCCGACACCAATAACATGTGATCATGCCGCTTCGCATTCTTGCCGGCCAAATGTCCCGATCATCAAATCGAAGCGTGCGAGGCTGTATTACGATATGATATTCTATCTCCTATCTCAGCAGCTTTACAAATGAGCGCTCGCAAAAATATCTCTTCAGTCATGAGGGTTCGACGTCTGGCGTGCGTATTATAGCTATATCTATATCTAAATTTCACGAGAATAAGGTATTGGAAAAACAGGAAAAATACTGTTGACCTGTATATACAACTGATGTTGTCTGTGGCTGTTCTAAAACGTCAGGGGGATTGCACATGACCATCAGGATGGCCCTGCTCGGCAGCGCCGCCATCGTCGCGGGCTACGCCGCGCCGGCTCTCGCTCAGGCCGATCCGACACCGCAGCCAAAAGCACAAGTCCTGGGGGATGACAGCGACATCGTCGTTACCGGCTCACGAATCCGTCGGCAGGATCTGGCCGGGGTTGGACCGGCCACCGTGGTCACCGCCGAGCAGATCCAAAATACCGGCATCGTCAATATCGAAACCGCCTTGCAGCGTTTGCCGGCCAATGCCGGCTTCGCGGGCAACCAGACATCGGCCTACTGGACCAACAACGGTTATGGCACTGCTCAGGTCAATCTGCGCGGCCTCGGCATCAAGCGCACACTCGTGCTCCTCAACGGCCGACGCCTCGTCGCGGGCGGCACCGGCGCCAATTCCTCACCCGATCTCAACATGATCCCGGTCGTGGCGCTGGCACGCACCGATGTCCTCAAGGATGGCGCGTCCGCTATCTACGGGGCCGATGCCATGGCCGGCGTGGTCAACCTTGTCACGCGCACCGATTATGAAGGCCTGGGTCTCAGCGTCCGACAAGGCATTACCGAGCGCGGCGACGGCTCCGATCTCACCGCGGACCTACTTTGGGGCATTCGCAACGATCGTGGCGGGTTCATGGCAGCAGTCACCTACCAGAAGACCAGCGCCGTCAACATGGCCTCGCGTGCGCCCTGCTCGCTCGCTGAAACGACGCCGGGCTCGCTGAGCTGCGTCAACAGCGCCTCGACGATCGGCGGACGCGCGGTGCTGCCCAACGGCCAACAGATCAACTTCAACCAGGTACCCGGAGGGAACGGGAACTTCTACGAGCCTTACAGTCCCGCCAAGCACAACTTCAACTCGAACCCGTTTCTCAATGCGGTCAGCCCAGTCGAGCGCGTCAGCACGGCCTTCTTCGCGGACTATGCGCTGACCGACGGTATCCAGGCGTTCGGCGAGTTCCTCTATACGTTCCGCAAGTCGAATCAGATCGCTACACCCGGCACGCTGCGCAATCTCTCAATACCAGCCAGCAATCCGACCAATCCGACCGGCCAGAACCTGGTCCTGGCCCAGCGCCGCCTCGCCGAACCCGGCGCGCGCCACTTCTTCCAGGAGACCGATACCTGGCAAGGCACCTTCGGGCTGCGCGGCAAGCTGGCGAACGACTGGGCCTGGGAAGTCGCGGGCAGCTTCGGGCGTAACACGGCCGTCGACGGCTCGACCAACATCGCCAATCTCGAGCGCGTCGCGAACACGCTCGACAGGAGCAAATGCTCCAGCATGGCGGGCGCGGCCATCCCCTGCGGTGACTATCTTGGGTTCGGAGACCTGACACCTCAGGTTCTGGATTATATTCTGTTCACCTCGCGCGATCGCGGAGGCAACGAACTCGGCACGGTCACGGCTGACCTCAACGGCGATCTCTTCTCCCTTCCAGCCGGCGCGGTGTCCTTCGCCACCGGCGTGGTCTATCGGCGCGAAAAAGGCTGGCGCGATCCCGACCCGTTGACGGTGCTCGGCGTGGCGAACGTCAATCAGCAGGATCCTATTTCGGGCTCGAGCACCGCCAAGGAAGCCTATCTCGAGCTATCGGTGCCGGTGCTTGCCAACACAGCTTTCGCCAAGGCGCTCACGCTCGATGGCGCAGTCCGCTACTCAGACTATAATCTCTTCGGGAGCGACTGGAATTACAAGCTCAGTGCCGACTGGGTAGTCAATGACAGCATCCGTCTGCGCGGCACTTATGGGACGGGCTTTCGCATTCCCAACGTGCCGGAGCTTTTCGGCGGCGTCTCGGAAGGCAATCTGACCACGACCGATCCCTGCTCGCGCTACACCTCCAGCGGCAACGTGACCTTGATCGCCAATTGTCAGGCGTCCGGTGTGCCGGCCAACTATACGCAGCTCGGCACCACGATCCTCACCACAGTGGGCGGTAACCAGAGCCTTCGGCCCGAAAGCTCCACGACCTGGACCGTTGGTACGGTGATATCGCCGCGCGGCATCATCCCAGGGTTGTCGCTGACGGCAGACTGGTTCGACATCAAGATCAAGGACGCGATCCGGGCCATTCCCGGCTCGACCAAGCTCGCAGTCTGCTATGCGAGCCAGAACCTGTCGCACCCGTTCTGCAGCGACTTTACGCGCAGCGCGCTGACCGGCGAGGTCACTTACCTCTCCGCCCAGCCCATCAACACCGGCCGCGAGGAGATGAATGGTCTCGATCTGGGTCTGGTGTACAGTGGTGCGGTGGGCGAGGTGAAGATCTCCTTGGATCTCAACATGACCTATCTCAACAAATATGTCGTAAACCCCTTCCCCGGCGGCGCGCCGATCTATTTCGACGGGTTTATCGGGGGCGGCAATGGCGGCTATCCGAAATGGCGTGGTTATGGCGTGCTGACGGCGGAAAAGGACGGCATCAGCGCGACCTGGTCGACACAATGGATCGGCAAGGCGACCGACTTCAACGCATCGGCCGGCGACATCGGCTACCGCACGCCGAACGTCTTCTACCACAATCTTCAGCTTGCCTTCGCGATCGACGAGAAGACACGTTTCCAGATCGGGGCCGATAATCTGTTCGACCGCAAGGCGCCCTATATCCAGAGCTTCACCGATGCCAACACCGACACGATGACCTATGATCTGCTCGGACGGCGCTTCTACGCCGGCTTCCGAACCGCGTTCTGAAGGGCAGCACATGGCAATTCGCTGGCCTTTGGTCATCCGCCGGACGCACAAGTGGCTGGCCCTGATCGTCGGCGTCCAGGTTCTGCTCTGGACGCTGACCGGCTTCTATATGGTGGCCGTCCATATCGACATCATCCATGGCGACGATCTGGTCCGCCCACCGGTCGTCGCCCCCATCGACCTTGCGAGCTTCGTCCCGCCGGCGCGGATTGTTCAATCGGCTCCCGACGCGTCCGAGATCCGCCTGCAACGGTTCATGGATCAGCCCGTCTGGCGCGCGCAAACCTCGGGTGGTCCAAGACTCTTCGATGCAGGTTCGGGACAGCCCATCCCCGATTTGAGCGAGGCACAAATCCGCGCCGCCGCTCGGCGCATCTACAGCGGCACCGGGGACATCGTCGCAGCCCGGCTGCTGACGACGGCGCCACTGGAAATGCAGGCGCGCAAGCCTCCCTATTGGCAGGTCGAATTCGATGCCTGGAACCGGCCAACCCTGTATCTCTCTCCGCAGACCGGTGAGCTGATCTCGCGCCGCCATGCGCTGTGGCGCGTGTTCGATTTCGCGTGGATGCTGCACATCATGGACTATGACGATCGCTCCGACGTCAACAATCCGCTGCTGCGCGTGGCGACCTGGAGTGCCCTTGCCATGGCGCTGGCCGGGGCTTGGCTGCTGCTTTGGTCGTTCCCGCGGCGCAGGAAGAAGAAGGCATGAAGAAAATCCGGTTCACCCCGCTCTTTTTTCGGCGCATCCACAAATGGGTCGGCCTGATCCTGGGCGTGCAGTTTCTCCTTTGGGCTCTGAGCGGCTCGATGATGGCCTTGCTCGATCAGGAGAAGGTCGGCGGACACAGTGCGCAGGCCAGCCATCAGCACGCCCTACCTGCCGGTGACTATATTGCGCCGGCAAAGCTCGCTCTTGATGGTCCCGTGCTCGGCATCGCCTTGCGGTCCCTTGCCACACGCCCCGTCTACGAGCTTCGATCCACCACGGGCACGCGGCTAATCGACGCGACGAGCGGCGCCCCGGTTCGGGTCGACGAGCAGGTCGCGCGCGACGTCGCGACGATGGTGAATGAAGCACCGATCCGCAAGGCAACGTTGCTCGCCGAACCGAATGTGGAAGCGCGCGAGCACGAAGGCACCATGTGGCGACTGGATTTCGCGGACGCAGAGAACAGCAGCGCCTACATCTCCGCCGACACCGGCCGATTCCTGGTCATGCGCGGCGACACATGGCGCACCTGGGATTTCTTCTGGATGCTCCACAATATGGACTATGTGAACCGCACCAGCTTCAATCACCCGCTGATCGTCTTCGTTGCGTTCGGTACTTTGTGGCTGTCGGGGACGGGCTTCTACCTGCTGTTTAAGAGCTTCAGTCGCGCCGACGTGCGATGGTTGCGGCGCAGGCGCAAATCGGCCGTCAAGTTGGGCGCGGGCTGATCGCTAGGTCCCAACAGAAAAAGCCGCCGATAGCTCGAACCGATTGCCCGGGTGCGTGAGCCAAGCGTGCGATACGAGACGTCCGCGACTCCAGGTTCTGCGCGTCATCATTAGCACTGGTTCTCCTTCAGCGAGGCCCAGCATTGTTCGCATGGCTGTATCCGGCATCGCCGCGCACACCCGGTGCTCTACTCGCTCGAGCGGGGCAACACGTGTCAGATATTCATTCGGCGTCGAGGCGCTGAAATCCCTCTCTCCGTAGCGTGGCGCAGCAGATGCCAGCACAAAGCGCTCCTCGACCTGAATTGGGAATTCGGTCTCGTGATGGACGATAAGCGAATGGAAGAGGCGCGTGCCCAAGCCGACTTCCAGCAGAGCTGCCC
Source organism: Novosphingobium sp. FW305-C-30-35 (assembly GCF_058783135.1). NCBI lineage: Bacteria > Pseudomonadati > Pseudomonadota > Alphaproteobacteria > Sphingomonadales > Sphingomonadaceae > Novosphingobium > Novosphingobium sp. FW305-C-30-35. The sequence goes on along the minus strand of NZ_JBYSYJ010000003.1, from coordinate 212,195 downwards.
TTTCCGCATCAGCCCGTATCTCGATATTATAAATGACGCGCGCGCGATAGGCGTGGCCCCTGCCGCGCACCTCCTCCGCGATGTTGCGGATCTCGATCAGCTGCCCGATCGGCCGGGGCTCGGCGACAAAGCTGCCCCGCCCCGCCCGCCGTACCACGACACCGGCCGATTGCAGTTCCCGCAACGCCCGGTTTGCGGTCATGCGCGAGACTTTGAACGTCTCGACGAGCTCGGCCTCTGACGGCGTCTGGTCGCCGGGCTTCAGGCGACCTTCCCGGATGTCCTCGAAAATGCTGTCTTTGATCGCCACATAGCGAGGTTGCTTCTCCGCACCGGCAGCGTCGACCGCGGGTTCGCCCACAGAAGCAGCTTTCGTCCGGGGAGCGGATGCGCGGCTATGGGGGCGAGCGGGAGCATGCATCAAATGACTATACAGGTGGGGGCGAGCAAGTCCCAGTCATTCAAACAGGAAATCACCAGCGAGAGCCGAGGCGTGCGTGATCAATGCCGCGCGAAGACCTTCTGGCCCGAACTGCCGAACGACACCACCGCATAGGGTTGGCGGGCGGCGCCTGCCACTTCCATGCCCTCCGAGCCGATCGGCATCCCCGCCACCGCAATGCCTCTGACGCCTACGGGACGGGTTGCCAGCAGGCGCTTGATATCGGCGACCGGGACATGGCCCTCGATCAGATAGCCATCAACCATCGCGCTGTGGCAGGATGCCAGCGTGCCCGGCATGCCGGCCCTCCGCTGAAGCGCCCCGCGCGACGCATCGTCGCGCATGACGACCGTGCGGCCCAGCTTCGCGCGAAGCGCCTGGGCCCACTTCTCACAGCATCCACAACCCGGGTCCCGGTGGACGACGACATCATTCGCCGCAAGCGCTGCGCCGGGCAGGGCGAGGAACAGCAAGGCGGCAGAAAGACGGGTCTTCATGAACGGCTCCCGGAAGCATGCGATAGGGTTCCTAATGATCTATACGCATTGATGCCCCCTACCCCTCATCACGCTGAAGATTTCACGATGGCGCGCGGCCTCCAGGCGAGCGGCAAGGACACAAGCAGCGCCAGCGACAGACCACCAATCCCCCACAAGACTAAGTGCTGCGCCCCGGGAGCGACGACGGCGATCGCCAGCGGCGCGAGCGCCTGCCCGATGCTGGCGGCGGAATGCTGGAGACCGAGCTTCAGACCCGAAGGGGCTGCCGCACCGCTGATCCAGAAGCTGGTGACCAATCGAAGGGTTGCCGAGCTCCAGCCGGCAGCAACGATGATCCCACTGAGTTCGGCCATGCTCGCGGCGACAGGGAACAGGAAGAGCGCCGCAGCCAGCAGGCCGAGCGTCAGCCCCGCAAGCCGCCTCGGCATGGTCACCAGCCAATCGAGCCTCGCATGGAAGATCTGTGCTGCCAGCATGCCCAATCCGCAGAGACTGAGCATCCAGGCGATCTCTTCGCGGCTCAGCGAAATGACGCTCCGCGTCACCAGGAGATTGACATGCATCGCCGCCAGCCCGCCGCCCGCGACGATCGTGACGAAAAGCAGGATCAGCGTCGCGCCGAGCGTCGGCGCGGGCAGGTCTCCGCCATCGATGCAAGGTGCACACCAGCGCGGCAGACGCACGGCGCAAAGCGCCGCCCCGACGGCACCGATGCCGAAAGCGAGGATCATGAGGGGAGCGCGGGGCAGGATCGCGGCCGAGACCTCCGCCACCAGCGGACCGGCGAGATCGCCCAGAAACAAGAAGGCGGTCAGCCAGGTGAAGCGCCGCGCCTGGTCCGCGCGCTCGTTTGCGGCAAAGCTCGCGCAGAGCAAGCCCAACGGTATGATGGCGGCCGACGCCATCCCCGCCACCAGGCGCAATGCATAAAGCTCAGGCAGCCCGACGAGGCCGATCGGCGCGGTCACCAGGGCGAGGATGACCAGCGCTGCGCGCAACATCGCCCGATAGTCGACCCGGTCCGCGATCCAGCCCCAGAGCGGCGCCGCCAGCAAGGCTGCCAGGGGATGGACCGCGGTCAGGCTCGCGACATGAAAATCATGAGCGCTTGACGATAGCGCGCCACGAGCCGGGTCGACCAGTGCCGGAAGGAAGGCGAGAATGGCCGTCTGTCCCGCCGACGCCGCAGCCGCCGCGAGCAACAAGACGAAAAAGGAGGCCGGCCAGCGACCGTTGGCTTGCGATCCAGCCTTGTCACGCGGCGCGTTCGCGGTCGACCCCTCGAGTGGCCATCCGCGGATCACCACCAGGCGCGCAAGCCGATCACCAGCCGGTGTTCGGATGACCCCTCGCCCCGCAGGCGTCGGAAGCCCGCCGTGCCATCGAACGCGCGCTCCCAGACGAAGCCGATATAGGGCGCGAACTTGCGCGACACCTCGTAGCGCAACCGTCCGCTCAGCTCGACATTGCTGAAGCCGCTGCCGAGCTGCCGATCGCTCGACCGCTTCGAATAGATATTGGTCTCCACCTGCGGCGTAAGGATCAACCGATTGGTGAACAAGACCTCATAGGACGCCTTGGCGCGCGCCGCGAGACGCCCATCGGTTCCTACATAGCCGGTGAGCTGGACGTCGAACCAATAGGGCGCCAGTCCCTCGACGCCGGCGGCCAGCCAGGTGGTCGCACCCTTGCCGAGATCCTGCCTGACCCCGAGCAGCGTGCCCCAGAACGGGTTCTTGCTGTGCCACCACAGCGCCTCGACGCTGCTCTCCGGATCGAGACGTTGGTCGCGGGAGTTCTTGAGCCCCTGGCTGCGCAGCCAGAGCTTGTCATTGTCCTGACCCTTGGTGACGAGCACGGTCCAGCCCACGCCCTGACCCTCGTTGCCGCTGGTGAACTCAAGCTCATCGACAAGTATCTTGGGGATTGAGAGCTTGTCGGCCATCTCATAGCCCGGCAGCGTCGAGTTGCGGTAGCCGTCGGCATAATCGTCCGAGTTGCGCGCGTCCGGCGGGGCCTGGCCGCCCTGCATCGAGCCCATGTCCATCGTGGCGCCGTTACCGGACGCCTTCGTGTCGGTCATATCCATGCCCGGCATGTCCATGCCCGCATGGTCCTGAGAGCCTTGCGCGGAAGGGGTGTGCTGAGCGGGAGTGGCCGTTTGGGCAGGGGTGGCGGCGGGCGACGGGGGCGAGGCATCCTGCGCGAGGGCGGGAGCCGTGATCGCCGGCGCCAGGAAGAGGGCAGCGCCAAGAGCGATGCCGCGCGAGGGGAAAATCCGGATCATGCGACCACCACCTCCCGGAACATGCCGGCCGCCATGTGATAGAGCAGATGGCAGTGGAAGGCCCATCGGCCCATGGCGTCGGCGGTGACGCGGAAGCTCACCCGCTGGGCGGGCTGGACCACGACCGTATGCTTGCGGACCTGGAAGGCGCCGTCCGGGCCTTCGACATCGCTCCACATGCCGTGCAGATGCATCGGATGCGCCATCATCGTGTCGTTGACGAAGGTGACGCGCAGCCGCTCGTTTGGCTTGAAATGAAGCGGCCTGGAATCGTTGAGCTTGATGCCGTCGAGCGACCAGATGAACCGTTCCATATTGCCCGTCAGATGCAGCTCGATGTCGCGCTCGGGCTCGCGCGGGTCGGGATCGCCGCCCGGCGTGCGCAGATCGGCCAGCGTCAGCACGCGCCAGCCGCGCCCGCGCAGCCCGGCGCCGGGATCGTCGAGATTGGTGCGCGGATAGTCGACGCGCATGTCGGTATTGGCGCCATATTCGGTGCGGGCGTGCCGTGCCCTGGCCGGCATCTCGGTCATGCCGTGCCCGGCATGCGCGTCGCCTCCCATTGCGCCCATCGTCGCCATCGCGCCCATCATGTCGACCGGCTCGAGCCAGGTCCGGGCATCGAGCGGCGGCACGGCTGCCGCCATGCCCGGGGCCGGTGCGATCGTGCCACGCGCATAGCCGCTCCGATCGATCGCCTGCGCGAAGATGGTGCGGGCGCCGCCCTCGGGCATGGTGAACTCGACGTCGTAGGTCTCGCCCGGGCCGATCCGGAATTCCTCGACCGTGACCGGCTCGACCGGCTGCCCGTCGGTCGATACGACCGTCAGCTCGACCCCGGGGATCCGCACGTCGAAGAACGTCGCCGTCCCCGCGCCGACGAAGCGCAGGCGCACGCGCTCGCCGGGCGCGGCGATACCGGTCCAGTTGCCGGCGGGCGGCGCGCCGTTCATCAGATAGGTGTAGGTCGCGGCAGAGACATCGCTGTAGTCGGTCGGGTTCATCCGCGAGCTGTTCCACATCCGCCGCCGCTCGAGCGCCTTGCCCAAGCCCATGGTGCCGACATCCTTGAGGAAATCGCCGGCGGTCGGCTGCGCAAAATTATAGTAGCTGCTCTGCTTCTTGAGATTGAGGAAGATCTGCAGCGGCGGCTCGTCCGACCAGTCGCTGAGCACGATGCAATAGTCGCGATCGGGCGCCCGCGCCGTCGGCACCTGTTTTGGCTCCACGATGATCGCTCCATAGAGTCCCGTCTGCTCGGCGAGCGTGTGAGCGTGATACCAGTAGGTTCCGCTCTGGCGGACCTCGAAGCGATAGGTGAAGGTCTCGCCCGGCGCGATGCCGGCAAAGCTGATGCCGGGCACGCCGTCCATCTCCGCCGGCACGATGATGCCGTGCCAATGGATGCTCGACATCTCCTTGAGGCCGTTGCGTACGCGCAGCGTGACCGTGTCGCCTTCGCGCAGGCGCAGGACCGGCGCGGGCACGCTGCCGTTCACGGCGGTCGCGATACGGCGTTTGCCGGTGAAGTTGACCGGCAGCTCGGCGATCTCGAGGTCGAACTCGGTCCCGCTCAGCTCAGCGGGCAAGGTTGGTGCGGATCGCGCGAGAAGCGCCGGGGCGAAACCGGCGACCGCGCCGCCGATCGCCAGCCCCTGGACGAAACGGCGCCGCGCGATCGGCCGGATATGTAAGGGAGACATGAACTGTACTTTCGCGAAGTCGGCTTCAGGCGAGGTCGAGGACGATCCGGCCCTCGATGTCGCCATGATGCATGCGGGAGAAGACGTCGTTGATGTTCTCGAGCCTGTCCGCATGGACCGTGGCCTTGACCTTGCCCTCGCCGGCGAACGCCAGTGCCTCGAGCAGATCGAGCCGCGTGCCAACGATCGAGCCGCGCACGGTAATGCCGTTCAGCACGGTGTCGAAGATCGACAACGGGAAGTCGCCCGGCGGCAGGCCGTTGAGCGCGACCGTGCCGCCGCGCCGGACCATGCCGAGCGCCTGCTGGAACGCCTTGGGCGAAACGGCGGTCACCAGCGCCCCGTGCGCGCCGCCAATGGCTTTCTTGAGCGCTGCCGAAGGGTCCTCGTTGCGCGCGTTGACCGTCAGTGTGGCGCCAAGGCGTGTAGCGAGGTCGAGCTTGCTATCGTCGATGTCGACCGCGGCCACATTGAGACCCATGGCTCGGGCATATTGCACCGCCATGTGGCCGAGCCCGCCAATGCCGGAGACGACCACCCACTCGCCGGGTCGGGCCTCGGTGGCCTTCAATCCCTTGTAGACGGTGACGCCCGCGCAGAGGATCGGCGCAATGTCGAGGAAGTCGACATTGTCGGGAAGGTGACCAACATAGTTGGGATCGGCGAGGACATATTCGGCAAAGCTGCCATTGACCGAATAGCCGGTGTTCTGCTGTTCGTGGCAAAGCGTCTCCCAGCCACCCAGGCAATGCACGCAGTGCCCGCAGGCGGTGTAGAGCCAGGGCACACCGACCCGGTCGCCTTCCTTCACATGGGTGACGCCTGCACCGACGGCGGCGACATGCCCGACGCCTTCATGGCCAGGAATGAAGGGCGGGTTGGGCTTGACCGGCCAGTCTCCTTCTGCCGCGTGCAGGTCGGTATGGCACACGCCGGTTGCCGCAATCTTGACCAGGATCTGCCCGGGGCCGACCGCCGGGATCGGCGCCTCCTCGATGACCAGGGGCTTGCCGAATTCGCGGACGACCGCCGCTTTCATGGTTTTCGCCATGTCCGTTTCTCCTTTTAAGCGGGGGGTCAGAATAGGCCGAGCGCGTGCTCGTCATAGGAGACGAGCAGATTCTTGGTCTGCTGATAATGATCGAGCATCATCCGGTGGTTTTCACGCCCGAAGCCCGATGCCTTGTATCCGCCGAAGGCGGCATGGGCGGGGTACTGATGATAGCAGTTGGTCCAGACCCGCCCGGCCTCGATCGCGCGGCCGAGCCGGTAGGCGGTGTTGCCGCTCCGGGTCCAGACGCCCGCGCCAAGACCGTAGGCGGTGTCATTGGCAAGTGCGATCGCCTCCTCGACCGTCTTGAACGTGGTGACCGACAGGACGGGACCGAAGATCTCCTCCTGGAAGATGCGCATGTGGTTCTGACCCACGAACACGGTCGGCTGCACGAAATAGCCCTGGTCGAGCGCACCGCCCGGCAGCGCCCTGGCGCCACCGACCAGACACTGCGCGCCCTCGGCCTTGCCGATATCGATATAGCCCAGGATCTTGTGGAGCTGGTCCTCCGACGCCTGCGCGCCGACCTGGACCGACGGGTCGAGCGGATCGCCCTGGCGGATCGCGGCGACGCGCGCCACGGCGCGCTCGATGAAGCGGTCGAAGATCGACTCATGGATCAGGGCGCGCGACGGGCAGGTACAGACCTCGCCCTTGTTGAAGGCGAACAAAGTAAAGCCTTCGAGCGCCTTGTCGAAGAAGGCATCGTCCTCGTCGAGCACGTCCGCCATGAAGATGTTGGGCGACTTGCCGCCAAGCTCCATCGTCTGGGGGATCAGATGGTCCGCCGCGGCGTGCATGATCTGCTTGCCGGTGACGGTCTCGCCGGTGAACGAGACCTTGGCGATGCGCGGATTGGCGGCGATCGCCTGGCCAACGGTCCGTCCCGGGCCGGTAACGACATTGAGCACGCCGGGCGGCAGGATGTCGGCGGTGAGCTCGGCGAACATCAGCAAGGTGAGCGGCGTCTGGGATGCGGGTTTGATGACGGTGCAGTTGCCCGCCGCCAGCGCCGGGGCGATCTTCCACGCCGCCATCAGCAGCGGGAAGTTCCACGGGATGATCTGGCCGACGACGCCGAGCGGCTCGCGGAAATGATAGGCGATGGTGTCCGCATCGATCGTCGAGATGCCGCCTTCCTCCGCCCGGATGCAGCCGGCGAAGTAGCGGAAATGGTCGATCGCGAGCGGCACGTCGGCAGCGCGCGTCTCGCGGATCGGCTTGCCATTGTCGATCGTCTCGGCAAGTGCCAGCAACTCCAGATTGTCTTCGAGCCGGTCGGCGACGCGATTGAGAATCCTGGCGCGTTCGGCGGGCGCGATCCTTGCCCATTGGTCCTTGGCGGCGTGCGCCGCATCGAGCGCGCGCTCGACATCTTCCGGCGTCGACAGCGCGAACTCTGCGATCTGGGCGCCATTGATCGGGCTCGTGTCGGCGAAATACTCGCCGCCCGCAGGAGCGCTCCAGCGGCCTCCGATGAAATTATCATAGCGGTGTCGGAAGGAGGCCGCCGCGTTAATGGTCCCGATCGCCTCCTCGAACATAACCTGACTCCATCTCTATCGATGGCCTGACGGAGTAATCTCTTTGCCCGGGTGGCCTATAAGTAAGTTCCGCAGAAGGTAGTCTGGTATCGGGGTCGCGGGCTTGAGGGTCAGACACGCCAACAGAGCCGATGACTATTCATCGACTCCTGAACGTATTCGCGCACGCCTGATCGGAATTATGCCGAGACAGGCGTTACTCGGCCGAGTCTTCTTTTGGCGAGGGCGGCGCTTGGCATTCCAATTCTGGCGTTACGCCCGGACGCACTTTAGGCTCACCCAATCGCCTTTCTGAAGCGTCCCGTCCCTCACGCGGAAATGAGCATAATGGTCGTCGAAAATCTGGTCGACTTCGACATGACCGACAAGACGGCGGTGGCGCGGCGTTGCGTGATAGACTTCGAGTATCTGCCCGATGTGCGCGCCATCGGCCTTACCCAGGCAGGCCACTGTGCCGCCCGCATCCATACGGACGATCTTGCCGCGCATGAACAAGCTATGGCCGATACCCTGTGCGAGGAGCGGCGTGCTGCCAAAGAGCAGAAAGCCAACAGCAGCACCGACGCCAAGATGTTTTCGCATCGCTGTTTCCTCTGTCAAGTCAGACGCTCGGACCCGGTTTTGAAAGCTGGGAGCACGGGGCGACGCTGGGCATCGTCAAAGAACTGGCCCGCCGCGGGGGAACGGCGGGCCCTCAGCCCCTGGGGTCTGTTCTCGGGGCTGGAAACCTCACATGTCGCTCATCGGCTTGTCGGCCATGGGCTTGGCGGTCTTCTTCTTCGCCGCCGGCTTGGCCTTCTTCATCGGCATCTTGCAGCAGCCACTCTTCGCCTTACCGGCCATGCCCGAGCCGTTCGATGCAGGCGAGCCGCCGGACATGCCGGCCATCCCCGACATGCCCTGTTGATCCTGCTGGGCCGGTTGCCCCTGCTGCTTCTGCGCGCCGGCCTGATGATCCTTCATCATCTGATCGTGCATCTGCTGCCCGCCATGATCCATGCCCTGCTGGTGGGCATGGGCCGGCGCAGCCTGCGCGGGCGCGGGCGTCGACTGGGCGAGAGCGGTGCCGGCGGCGAAGGTTAGCGTCGCGAAGAGGCTGACGGGCGCCGCGAGAAATGTCGTCTGTCGCATTGAGGGTCTCCGAGTGTTCTTCCTGTTGCCCGATCGACGTTCCGATCCCGGCAATTCCGAAGCTTCAATGCTGCTAGCGAGACGCAGTCTGTATACGTAACTTACGAATCGAAATCCGATCGGCCGTGTGCCTGCTGGAGCAGGCGCGTAAAATGATGATCCGGGATCGATCAAAAATGTGACCCGGCCTGGTTTTCTCGTCCTGAGACCGGCCAGAAAAGCGATTGGCCCGCCGTGGGAACGGCGGACCAAGGCTTCGGTTGAAAGCGGCCATGATCTTGTCCGTCAACCTTGTCGTCTGATGGAATGATGGCAGGGTCAGCAACCACCGTCCGACCTGTGTGACATGCCGGAGGCGCCGTCCTGGTCCTGCGAATCCCGCATCGCCATTCGATGGCCCTGCATCATCTGGCCGTGCATCTGCTCCTTACCGTGAGCCATGCCCTGCATGTGGGCAGGATCGGGCTGGGCAGGCGCCGGCCTGGCCTTGAGGGTCTCCTCAAGATCGGGCATGCCCGGCGGCATCCCGTCCGCCAGCACCGGTCCGGCACTGACGGCGAGGAAGCCGAGAGCTGCGAGCGAAGCGATCATTGCCGTCTTCTTGCGCAAGTATCCATTCCTTCAAGTCTGGGTTTCCCGTTCGATCGAGCATATGCCCGGTCGATTGTCGCCCCTTCCGGAGCTTGCCCGTGAAATGGTGTCACCTTCCGCCTTGCTGTATACGTAATGTGCGAAGTCCGTCTCTGAGATGGCCATAAATTATCGCACTGGCATCGTTGTTGTGCCGATGTGTAACTATGGTTCGGACTCGAGAGCAGGACAGGTCGGCAACAGTGACTAATCCATGGCGGCCAGCAGACGCTCGAGAGGAATAGTGGCAAAAGTGGTGAAGCTGTCAGCAATGGCATAAGGCAGTACCAGCACCCGATTATGTACCATCGCGCCGCAGCTGTAGGCTACGTTTGGCACATAACCTTCGCGCTCATCCATGTCCGACCGCAAAAGCGGTAGCTTCGTCCGCGCCAGCAGCTTCGAGGGATCGTCACGGTCCAGCAGGCACGCCCCGATGCAATAGTTCCGAACGGCGCCGACTCCATGAGTTACGACCAGCCAGCCTTCGTCGATCTCGATCGGCGATCCGCAATTACCGATCTGGACAAACTCCCAAGGCCAGCGAGGTTCGATGGCTTTCGCTCCGCCACTCCAGTCGTGAATGTCCGCGGACGTCAGGAACCAGATATTTTCGTTATCCTCGCGCCCAAGCATGGCAAAGTGCCCGGCAATGCGTCGGGGGAAAAGCGCCATGCCCTTGCTACCGGTGGCATCCCCACGCAGCGGTCTGAGTTCGAATGTCCGGAAGTCCGGCGTGGACAACAACTCCTGCCGGACGGACTGGCCGCTAAATGCCGTATATGTACCGAAATAGGTGGCTCGGCCATCGTCGTCCAGGAAGCGGACCAAGCGAAGGTCTTCGATGCCACCACGCTGGCTGGGGGTTGTCGGAAAGATCACGATCTCCGAGAGATCGTGGCTGCCATCGCACTTGATCCGAATGCCCGCGTCCGGCCCGTCCTCGCCGGAGATGTTTTCAGTCTCCAGCACGAGCGGCATGGGGCTCGGAGGATTGATTGCTATGGTTCCGTCCGCGGCGCAAAACCCGGTGCGAAAGGTGACGGAGGAGATATGCCCCTCGCCCACGCCTCGCAGGGAAAGAATGAATCGGAGAGAGTTTTCAGGTACAGCAGACTGATCAGGATGCAGGACGATGCTCGGATTGAAAAGCGCTGCTGCCTCATAGGAATATTCGTTGCAAAAATGGGCACCGATCAAGAGCGCCTGTTCATGGGTGACCTCGCAATCACAGACGATGATGCCATCAACCTCGTGGAACCGCCGCAAAAACAGGGACGGAACCTCACGATGCCTTCCCGAGAAATCATCAAGAATGCGTTGCAACTCATCGTGGAGCGATGCTGGGTCGAGCGCCAGGACGCGGTCGGCGATGCGCTGCGCACGTGGCTGATCCGGTACCGCATATTTATAGGTTTCCGTCGACGGCATATAGGGTCTGATCACTACCCTTGCTGGATTGGGGCGGAGCAATTCGGGTAGCCGGTTGACAAATTCGGCGGTTGACACTGACTTCTCCAATACAGATCGACCGTGGAGCGTTCACGCAATCGTAAAGATGGTGCTCGGCATTACCCGACTATCGGGTGGCGGCACGGAAGGCTCCGGCGATGGCGGGTGCGATGATTTCCGCCGTTGCCGGATACTCGGACTTTGTGCCACGTGCCATGATCGCTGTCCTGGCGTAGTTGTCGGACACACAAGCTGTGACCGGGGGCTCTGGCCTGAACGTGACTATGTGGGGCACGTGCGAAGCGCGCCGCTCAGCTCGACATGTCCGCCATCGTTCGGCAGCTCGCCGCGCATTTCTTGCAGGTGGCCGAGCAACGCGCGATCCGCTGGTCCGCGCTATGGCGTCCGCATTCCTCGGCGCAGCGCTCGCAAGCGTCGGCGCAGGCGCGGCAGACGATGCGGTGCAGGGCAGATTCCCGCAGCATCGAGTTGGCGGTCGCCTGGCACAGTTCCGCACAGTCGTTCAGCATGGCGATCAGCGACGCCGTAGCTGACGCGCCGCCTTGCTTCGTCAGCCAAGCGGCGGTTTCCAGGCACATGCGGTGCGAAGCCACGCAATCGTCGATGCAGTCCGTCATCGACATCGCCATCCCTTCCATTCGATGCTGCTGCGCCGCCGCCGGCACAGCCAGCGTTCCGGCGGCGGCAAGGCCGGCGCCGGCCATCAGCAATTCGCGTCTCTCGATCATCATGCACCTCCCATCTGCTATCCCTTGAGCGCTGTGCCGCATCCGGCGGCCTCAGCCGTCGCAGGCGACCCATCCGACGCCGCACGCGCCTTCTCCCGCGCCATCCGGGTTTCCTCCCAGGGCCAGTGGCCGTTGATCTCGACCCCGAGCGAGATGCTCAGGAAGGTCCGCACCAGCACCAGCCCGGCCAGAACGATGAGATCGTCGAGCGTTGGGTTGATCACCAGCGACTTGACGATGTCGCCGGCGACCAGAAATTCCAGGCCGAGCAGGATGCTGCGGCCGAGCGCCGAGCGGAACGCGCTATAAGCCTCGGTCCGGTCGCCCGCCCTCGCCCGCCGCGCAAACAGAAAGGTTGCGAGCCCCGCGCCGACCAGGATGGTCAGCGTGCCCGCCAGTTCCAGGCCAATCACCGCGAGCCGGAAGAAGGCGCTCAGCCAGTCGGCCTCAATGGTGATCATACCAGCCTCGCTTGCGGATATTGTTGAAGCTGTCGGTGGCGTGACAGGCATAGCATTGGTCGACGCGCGCCTTCGATCCGGCTGCGCGCTGCGAGACCATGCTGAAATGCTCCATGAAGTGACTCGGCGGCGCCTTGTGGCACTCGGCGCACTGCGTCGAATTGACCGATGGATGGCGATAATTGACGATCTTCCAGCTGTCGGTCTTGTGGCAGCTCGCGCAGTCGGTGCCGAACAGGGCCTGGTGCGGATCGCGGAACGCATGGCAGCTCGCGCAATTGAGCGCGGTCTCGGGAGTCAGGCTTCTAGTGTTTGTCGACATGCCCGCCGAAGGCTGCCGCCACTTTGCCATGTCGAGCAAGGCGGCGTGATCCATGCGGATGATGCCGCGCTCTCCCTCATGTTCGACGTGGCAGGAGGTGCACTGCGTCGCTTTCGCGTGGAACTGAGTCGACTGCTTCGTCCCGAAATCCGTGCCCGCATGGCAGGTGAGACAGGTCCGGGTTTCGACGCCCTTGCCCGGCGTGTGGCAGGCCGTGCATTGGCCGGCGAAGGACTGGTGCGCGCTCGAGAGCGGGCCGGGCGAGACGAGCTGCGCCATCAGGCCGGCATCCCTCGGCGCGTCCGATCGCATCCGGATCGCGACCGCGGCGACCATCACCAGCAGGGCCGCGATGAAGACGGCGTAGGAAAGACGCTGCCAGCTCATAGCCAGCGCAGCCCGTAATAGATCGCCGCGCCGACGTGGAGCGCGAGCAGCGCGAAGATGAGACAGCCCAGCAGGATGTGCAGGAACCGCCATCGCGCGAACAGGGTGTTGGTCGCCTCTTCGGCGCGGATCGCGAATTCGGTATCGGCCAGCGCCGCGGCGATCCCCGCCTTGTCCTGGGGGTGCTGGCCCGCGGGCGCATCCCCGGCGACGAACAGATAGCGCCTCCAGCCCGACAGCGGCGCGGCTGCGGTATCGGCCTGCGTCGGCGCGGCCGGCTCCTCGAGGAAGGCGGCGCGAAGCGAAGCCAGTTCCGACCTGCGTCCGCGCAGCGCCCGACCAAGCTGGGCAAGCAGGTAGCGGCCGATGAAGCCGGTGATGACCGTCATCAGCAGAAGGATGGTCAGAAGCAGTCCGACCGGGCTTTCGAGCTTGTGCGCGGCGTGGACCAGACCCAGGATCGGCGCCAGCACGCCGGCATAGATGTGGATGGCGAGCAGGGTCGGCTTGCTGACGAGCCGGGAGAGCGCCTTGTCGACCCAGGCGATATGCTTGGCCGCGACATAGGGAAGCGTCAGCAGCATCAGCACGAGCGCTGCGATCCCGATGATCCCGCCGGCCAGGCTGCCCGGAAAGCGCGGTGACACATGCACGAGGTAGCCGAACGGGAACAGCAGCAGGAACGCGACCAGCAGGCCGACGGCGATGTCGCTGCGTTCGCGCATCAGGCTTCGACCACGAGCGGCGTGCCCGTGCCCTTCGCCTGGCACGCGAGCACATAGCCCTGCGCCTTGTCGGCGGGCGCGAGGCCGGACTCGACCTCCATCGTCACCTCGCCCTGCAGCAGCTTGACGACGCAGGCGCCGCATGTGCCCGCACGGCAGGCATAGGGGATCTCGACGCCCGCGCCCTCGGCCGCCTCGAGCACGGTCTCGTCCGCGGGCAAAGCCGCCGACACCCCCGACACGGAGAAGGTCACCGTGCTCGGTGCCACCTCGGCGCTCGGGGCCGGCTTAGCTGCTGGCGCGGGCGCGGGCTTGACCTCGAGATCCTCGTGGTCGGCCGGCAGCGAGGCCGGACCGAACGCCTCGGTGTGCAGCTGCGCTTCGGGGACGCCGAGTTCCGCCAGCACGCCGCGCATCGCGCCCATCATCGCCGGCGGGCCGCACATATGGATCCGCCGGCTCGCGATCTCCGGCACCGCGGCCAGGATCATCTCGCGGGTGATCGGCCCTTCGGGGCCCATCCAGACGGTGCCGGGCGCGCGCTGCATCGCGGCGACGACATGGAGGTTGGGAAAACGGCGTTCGAGCCGTTCGAGCTCGTCGCGGAACACGAATTCCTCGGTCGACCGTGCGCCGTAGAAGAAGAAGATATCACCCTTCCACGCGGTGTCGGTGAGATAGCGCAGCACCGACATCATCGGGGTGATGCCGACCCCGCCCGCGATCAGCACGATGCTCTGGGCATCCGTTCCCGTGAAGGTGAAGGCGCCGAACGGTCCGCTGACCTTCAGCAGATCGTCGGCGACGACCTTGTCGTGCAGGTATCGCGAGACCACGCCCTGCTCCTCGCGCTTGACCGTCAGTTCGACATAGGCCCGCTGGGTCGGCGAAGAGGCGATCGTGTAGGAACGGCGCGCGGTCTTGCCCGCTTCGGGCTCTACCTCGACCTGCAGGAACTGGCCCGGCAGGAAGTCGAACGGCAGCCGGTCGGCGGCCGGGTCCGCGAGCCGGAAGGTCAGCACGCTCGGCGTCTCTCGCACGATCTGGACCACGCGCAGCTGCCCCGCCCAGCTTTTGGGCTTGCGCAGCGAAGCTCCCGCGGGCGCGGCCGCATTGCTCGAGGCGAGCCCGGCGCTGCCGGCAACGGGGGCAGGTGCGTGCGCGAGCTTCGCAGCGGGCGGGACAGCCTTCGGCTCCGGCTTTTCCGAGGTCTTGGCGGTGGCGACACCGCCGGCGATCGCCCCGATCCGCCGGAGGCGGAAGATCTGCAGCGCGATCAGCGTGGCGCTCACCAGCCCCAGGAAGAGCATGAGAAGGAGGTGTGAGGGCGAGATGCCGAACCAGTGGTCGGCATGGCCGGGCGCGGCCTGGTCGATGTCGAGCTGATCGCGCAGCCAGGCAAGGCCGACCTCCCGGGGCGGCTGCAAGCCCCCGATCGCGCCCTGCGCGGCGGTGCCGGACCGGAACAGGTCGGTTCCATCGCGCAGGCGGCGCGCCGCATCGAGCCGGGCCGAGACCGTGGTTGCACGCGCGCCGTCGGCCGAGGCGGCGTTGATCATCGCCAGACCGGTGCTTACCCGTTCGCCGGCCTGCGCAGCGACCCGCTGCCTTGCCGCTTCGTCGAGCGCGGGAAAGGCGAGCAGCTGCGAGATGAAGCCGGTCCGGCGCGATTCGTGGCCGTGCTCATTCTCCCCTTCCCCATTGATCATGCGATCCATCATGGGGTTCATCATCTTCGCCATGTCCGACGACCCCGGCTCTGCCGGTGCGGACATGCCCCCGCCGGCCGGCATGCCTGCGCCATGATGCGCGGCATGATCCTCGCCCTCCTGCGCGCCCGCGCTCGCGCTCGCGGACAGGCTGAGAGCGATTGCGCAGCCGAGGCTCAAGCGTCGAAGGCTGATCCGCCTGGACATCCTCATCCCCTTAGTGTGCGAGCCTACATATCCTTCATCGGCATCGCCGCATTGCCCGGCGCGGGATCGGGTGCCGGCGCGGTCTGGTTGCCGGCCCCGGCGCGCATCGCGTCATGGTCCATCGCCTGACGGTGATGCCGCTCCATCTCGGCCTGGTTGCTCATCGCGTCCATCGACGCCGCGTCTGCAGCGTTGCCGCTGTCGGTCAGGACCGGGGTGGCGGCGACGCTGTTCGCCGCGGGCGGCACCGTCTGGTCGGCCTGGCGGTCGCAGCCCGAAAGCGCGAGCGCCAGCAACAGGCTTCCGCCGACAAGCGGAAGGGCTTTTTTCGCATGGTTGATCATAGCTTGCTCCTTGGCTTGAAAACTGTGGTCCCGGGCGCCGGGGATGGCGCCCGGACCGGCTCATTGCGCGCTGCGCAGGATCTGAAGGCACCGGTCGTGCGAGAGGTTCATCGGGTTGCGCCCCTGCCCCTTCATCTCGCCATGATCATGCGGCGTCTGGAGACCCATATTGCCCTCCATCGCCCGGCAACTCTCGACCTGCGCCGAGGTCGGCCGCGTGGTTACACAGGCGCCTAGAAGCAGCGCCGGCGTGAGGACGGCGATCAAACGCATTTTCGTCATGACAAAACCCCTTTCGCTAGTGATGATCGTTCGTCCTGCGCTGCCTGATGTTTCTTGTTATGCTGCTGGTCTTTCCGCCGCGCCGTCAGGAAGGCGAGGATCGGGCAATCGGAGACGGGCACTTCGCCCGGGCATTCGTCGGCGAGCATCCGCAGCATGTCGCGGATATCCGACAGGCGCTCGAGCCGGGCTTCGGCGTCAGCGATCTTGGCAAGCGTGATATCGAGCACGGCCTGGGCATGCGCGGTGTCCGACGCCCTGAGCGCCAGCAGCTGCCGGGCCTGTTCGAGTGTGAAACCAAGCTCCTGCGCCGAGCGGATGAAATTGACGCGCTCGAGGTCGGTCGCGTCGTAGAGCCTGTAGCCCGCTGCCGTGCGCGCGGGCTCGCGCAGCAAGCCCATCCGCTCATAATAGCGGATCGTATCGCGGCCCACGCCTGCCGCGGCGGCCAGTTCGCCGATCTTGAAATTGCCCATGTCATCCGCTCGATCATGCCGGTAGGACCATGGTCCAGGGTCAAGCGGTTTCGCCTCGATCCCGAACGGTCCGTTGCCGCCGGCAACCCGCTGCCCCGATGCCTCGCATCAGGGCAGCGTGTGCCGCCGGGCCACCGGCGCGTCAGTTCTTGCGAAGCTCGACGATGTCGTGCTTGGCAGGCGTACCGTCGGCGACGGACACATGCGCGAAGTGATCATCGAAGATATGATCGATCGTCACATGGCCGACGAGCTGGCGGTGATAGGTCGGCGCCACGCCCTTGGGCGGACCCGGATGGGTCACGACGCGATAGACCTCGAGCTTCTGGCCGACCTCGGCGCCATCGGCCTTGCCGATGCAGACGACCGTGCCGTTGCTGCCCGTGTCGACGATCGAGCCGCGCATGAACAAGCTGTGCCCGATGCCCTGGGCCATAGCGGGGACGGCAGCAAGCATCGAAATGCCGGCAAGCCCGACCATGAGAGTTTTTCTGACCATATTCACCTCCTTGGATGGTAAGCCACCGCCCGGACCTGCCGGGGGGAAGAGCGTCTCTTCAGGCTTGGGACTACGGTCCCGGGTCCAGCCTCGATATACGTAGAGCCCGCAGCCGGTCTTCTTCCCCGGGCCAGATCTTTATTGACGCGGAGTTGACGGAATCAGCCGTCAGCACTTCAAAACCCGCGCGGCGCGAGACTTTGGTTGGCTGCGCCAGCGAAACCCGCTAGATATCGAGGCTCGTGAAACGCCTGCTCGCCCTTCTGCTCGTCATCGGAGCGCTGTCCGGTCTCTTCGGAGCCCAGATGGCGGCCGCGCACAGCGTGCCGCAGGCGGCAGGCGCGCCGCTGGCCAAGG
The DNA here is from genome assembly GCF_058783135.1 of Novosphingobium sp. FW305-C-30-35. NCBI lineage: Bacteria > Pseudomonadati > Pseudomonadota > Alphaproteobacteria > Sphingomonadales > Sphingomonadaceae > Novosphingobium > Novosphingobium sp. FW305-C-30-35. Next base: position 194,934 of record NZ_JBYSYJ010000003.1, on the reverse strand, counting down.
GCATGGATGCAGACTGCATGGCAATGATGGCCAAGCAGCAGCCTGCGCCCAGCGAAAAGCCTTGCAAGGGCCTGACGCTCGATTGCATCGCCGCGATGGGGTGCGTGATCCCGCTGGTCGCAGCGGACCTGGCAGGCGGCGTTGCGCCTGCGCGTCTCTACGACGCGGCCAGCTTCTGGACGACCGACACGATATTGACCGGCAAGGCGGTTGTGCCCGAGCCGGATCCTCCCACCAGCCTTGTCTGATTGAACGAGCACGGGCTGCGCGCATCGATCGATGCGTGCGCGCCCGGTTTCCTTCTTTTCAGTCAAAGGTCTTCGTGATGATCAAAATGCTTCCGGCCGCCCTTGTGGCGGCCCTCGGTCTCGCCGCGCCTGCGCTTGCAGCCGACGCGAGCCGCACGCCTCAGGGCCATTGGGAATGGCGCTCGGCGCCGCAATATGGTCCGCGGGCGACCGGCCCTGCGCGTGTCCGCATATGGGTGCCCCAGAGCCGGGACATCGCCAGCTGCGATTGCGCGATGATGCAGGCAAGCGCCGCCGACTGCATGCGCGGCGCAGTCAGGTCGGACAAGGGCTAACCCACTCCGGAGCGGCGCGTCACATGGTGGCGCGCCGCCTCTGTCATGAGGGGATGATATCCATGATCATGATGCCGAGGCGCGCTGTGCGACGCCTGTTGCTCCCACTCGGTGCGACGCTTGCGAGCGCCTGGGCCGTGCCGGTGTCGGCCGGCCCGCTCACCTACGAGCAGGCACTGAGGCTCGCTGCCGCCAATGCGCCAAGCCTCAAGGCGCGCGCGGCGGCGACAGCTGGCGCCCGCTCCTCGGCGGTCGCGGCCGATCGCCTGCCCGATCCGACGCTCGACCTGGGCCTGCAGAACTTCCCGGTGAGCGGCCCCAATGCCGGCAGCTTCACGCGCGACGATTTCACCATGGCGACGATCGGGTTCAGCCAGGCCTTCCCCAATCTCGCCAAGCGCCATGCACGCGCCGCGCGCGCCGCGGCCGATATCGGTGTCGCCGAGGCGGGCGAGCTGGTCGAAGGCCGCAACGTGCGGCTCGAGACCGCGCTCGCATGGATCGATCTCTATTATGGCGAACGCCGGCTCCGGCAGCTCGACCTGCTCGATGCCAGTCTCGACGACCTGCAGAAGACCGTGACCGCACGCCTGGCGTCGGGCAGCGCGCGCCCGAGCCAGGCGCTCGAGCCCGACCAGCTCCGCGCCGCCATCGCCGATCGCCGCGCCGAGATGGCTGCGGTGGTGGCGCAGGCGCGGGCCCGGCTCGCGCGCTATACCGGCGACCCCGACCCGCAGGCGACGGGCGACCCGCCGATGCTCGATGTCGATCCGATCCGGCTGCGGGCCGGGATCGATGCGCTTCCCGCCCTGCGCGCGCAGGACGCGCGGATCGCAGTCGCCGAAGCGGACGTGCGTCTCGCGCGCGCCGACAAGCGCCCCGACTGGAAGGTCGGCGTCACCTATGGCCGGCGCGATCCCATGTACGGCGACATGGCCTCGGTCGGCGTGTCGATCGACCTGCCGCTGTTCGCCGGCAAGCGCCAGAACCCCAGGATCGCTGCAAGCGAGAGCCTTGCGCAAGGGGGTCGGTTCGACCGCGAGGCGATCCGCCGCGAGCTGGTGGCGCAGCTCGACGCCGATCTCGCAGACCATGCCATGCATCTCTCCCGGTTGCGCAATGCCCGCGAGACGCTGGTGCCACTCGCCAGGCACCGCGCCGAGCTCGACCGCGACAGCTATGGCGCCGGCAAGCTCGACCTTGGCGCCGCGCTGCTCACGACGCTCGGGCTCGCGGAGGCCGAGGTCGAGGCGCTCAACCGCGAAGCCGACGTCGCGCGCGACGCGGTCCGCATCACTATCACCTATGGGGAGGAGCGGCCATGACGCTCGATAAATCCGCGCTGCGCTGGGGCGCATCGATCCTGGCTGTCGCGCTGCTGGCCGGCGGCACAGGCTATTGGGCTGGCCATCGCCAGACACCGCAATCGGAGGCGACCACGCCCGCCGGGGCAGGCAAAGTCCTTTACTGGTACGATCCGATGTTCCCCAACCAGAAGTTCGACAAGCCCGGCAAGTCGCCCTTCATGGATATGCAGCTCGTGCCGCGATACGCGGACGGAGGAAGCGCCGGCGCGGCCCCCACGGTCGCCGTCGATCCCGCCGCGCGGCAGAGCCTGGGATTGCGGGTCGTCGCGGCGAAGATGGGCAGCCTTGCCTCGGCCCTCGAGGTCACCGGCACGATCGACTTCAACCAGCGCGACGTCGCCGTCATCCAGGCGCGTTCGGGCGGGTTCGTGAGCCGCGTCTATGCGCGAGCGCCCGGGGACGTGGTCCGCGCCGGCGCGCCGATCGCGGACCTGCTCCTGCCCGAATGGGGCGCCGCGCAGACCGAATATCTGAGCGTCAGGCGGCTCGGCAAGCCCGACCTCACCGCGGCCGCGCGCCAGCGACTGCGGCTGATGGGCATGTCCGACGGCCTCATCGCCAGCGTCGAGCGGAGCGGACGCCCGAACGGCGTGGTGACGATCACGACGCCGATCTCGGGCACGATCCAGACGCTCGACGCCCGTGCCGGCGTGACGCTCGCCATGGGCCAGACGCTCGCCCAGGTAAGCGGGCTCAGCACCGTCTGGCTCAATGCCGCGGTGCCCGAAGCGCGCGCGGGCGATGTCCGGGTCGGCCAGAATGCCAGCACCACGCTGGCGGGCTTCCCCGGCGAGCGCTTCGCCGGCCGGGTGATCGCGATCCTGCCGACCACGCAGGCCGACAGCCGCACGCTCACCGTGCGGATCGAGCTGCCCAACCGGGACGGCCGGTTGCGGCCGGGCATGTTCGCCAGCGTCGCGCTTGGCGGCGATGCCAAGCCGGCGCTGCTGGTGCCGAGCGAAGCGGTGATCCGCACGGGCAGGCGCACGCTCGTCATGCTGGCCGCAGGCGACGGGCGCTATCATCCCGCCGAGGTCCGCATCGGCCGCGAGGCAGGCGGCGAGACCGAGATCCTTGCCGGCCTGTCGCCCGGCGAGAACGTCGTCGTCTCGGGGCAGTTCCTGATCGATTCCGAGGCGAGCCTGTCGGGAATCGAGGCGCGGCCGATCGGCGGCGGTGCGGCATCGGCGACCATCGCCGCGCCGGCGTCGAAAGCCACGCTGTACGAGACGACGGGCAAGATCGAGCGGATCACGGCCAATTCGGTGACGCTCAGCCACGAGCCCGTTCCCGCGCTCGACTGGCCGGCGATGACGATGACCTTCGCGCTCGCCAATCCGGGCATCGCGCGCGGCTTCAAGGCGGGTGACCGGGTCCGGTTCGGGTTCGACCGGCCCCCGGCGGGACCGACGCTGCGGCATATGGCGAAGGTGGCGGGCCAGTGATCGCCCATCTCATCCGCTGGTCGGTGAGGAACCGCTTCTTCGTCGTGCTCGGCATGCTCGCGCTGGTCGGCGCGGGCCTGTGGGCGGTGCGCTCGACCCCGATCGACGCGCTGCCCGATCTTTCCGACGTGCAGGTCGTGATCCGCACTTCCTATCCGGGTCAGGCGCCGCAGATCGTCGAGAACCAGATCACCTATCCGCTCACCACCACCATGCTGTCGGTGCCCGGCGCCAAGACGGTGCGCGGCTATAGCTTCTTCGGCGACAGCTTCGTCTATGTGATCTTCGAGGACGGCACCGATCTCTACTGGGCGCGCAGCCGCGTGCTCGAATATCTCAACCAGGTCCAGGGTCGGTTGCCGGCCAGCGCCCGCAGCGCGCTCGGGCCGGACGCGACCGGGGTCGGCTGGGTCTATGAATATGCGCTGGTCGACCGCACCGGCCGGCACGATCTCTCGCAGCTTCGCGGGTTGCAGGACTGGTTCCTGCGCTACGAGCTGAAGACCGTGACCGGCGTGGCCGAAGTCGCCAGCATCGGCGGCATGGTCAAGCAGTACCAGGTGCTGCTCGATCCGGTGAAGCTCGCGGCCTACGGCGTAACCCACGCCCAGGCAGTGCAGGCGATCAGCCAAGCCAATCAGGAAGCCAGCGGCTCGGTGCTGGAAATGGCCGAGGCCGAATATATGGTCCGCGCCTCGGGCTATCTGAAAACGCTCGACGATTTCCGGGCAATCCCGCTCAAGACTGCGGCGGGCGGCGTGCCCGTCCGGCTCGGCGATGTCGCCACGATCCAGGTCGGCCCCGAGATGCGGCGCGGCATCGCCGAACTGAACGGCGAAGGCGAGGTCGCCGGCGGCGTCGTTATTCTTCGGTCAGGCAAGAACGCCCGTGAGACCATCGCGGCGGTCAAGGACAAGCTCGCCGATCTCAGGAAAAGCCTGCCGCCGGGCGTCGAGGTGGTCACGGTCTATGACCGCTCGCAGCTGATCGATCGCGCGGTCGAGAACCTCACCCGCAAGCTGGTCGAGGAGTTCATCGTCGTCGCATTGGTCTGCGCCCTGTTCCTCTGGCACGTCCGCTCGGCGCTGGTCGCGATCCTGACCTTGCCGCTCGGTGTGCTGGCCGCGTTCGTCGTAATGCGGTTCCAGGGGGTGAACGCCAACATCATGTCGCTGGGCGGCATCGCCATCGCCATCGGCGCGATGGTGGATGCGGCGGTCGTCATGATCGAGAACGCCCACAAGAGGATCGAACGCTGGGAGCAGGATCACCCGGACAGACATCTCGATGGCGAGATGCGCTGGATCGTCGTCACCGAGGCGGCGGCCGAGGTCGGGCCGGCGCTGTTCTTCAGCCTGCTGATCATCACGCTGTCGTTCATTCCGGTCTTCACCCTGGAGGCGCAGGAAGGCCGGCTGTTCGCGCCGCTCGCCTTCACCAAGACCTATGCGATGGGCGCGGCCGCGATCCTGTCGGTGACCCTGGTGCCGATCCTGATGGGCTGGCTGATCCGGGGCCGCATTCCGGCCGAGCAGGCCAATCCGGTCAATCGCTGGCTCACCAATATCTACCGGCCCGCGATCGACTGGACGATGAAGCGGCCCAAGGCAGTGCTGCTGATCGCGGCTCTGGTGTTCGCCACCACGGCCTGGCCGCTCAGCCGGCTCGGCGGCGAGTTCATGCCCAATCTCGACGAGGGCGACCTGCTCTACATGCCCTCGGCGCTGCCGGGCCTCTCGGCCGCCAAGGCGAGTGAGCTGCTCCAGCAGACCGACCGCCTGATCAAGACCGTGCCCGAAGTCGAAAGCGTGTTCGGCAAGGCCGGCCGCGCCGAGACCGCGACCGATCCCGCGCCGCTCGAAATGTTCGAGACGACGATCCAATTCAAGCCCCGCGACCAGTGGCGGTCGGGCATGACGCCCGAACGCCTTGTCGACGAGCTCGATCGCCGGGTGAAGCTTCCGGGTCTCGCCAATATCTGGGTGCCGCCGATCCGCAACCGCATCGACATGCTCGCGACGGGCATCAAGAGCCCGATCGGGGTCAAGGTGTCGGGCAGTGACCTCGCCGAGCTCGACCGCATCGCGCATGATGTCGAGACCGTGGCCAGGAGCGTGCCCGGCGTCAGCTCGGCGCTCGCCGAGCGGCTGACCGGCGGACGCTATGTCGATGTCGACATAGACCGCGCCGCCGCCGCGCGGTTCGGGCTCAACATCGCCGACGTCCAGGCCATCGTCTCCGGCGCGATCGGCGGCGAGACGATCGGCGAGACGGTCGAGGGCCTCGCCCGCTATCCGATCAGCGTGCGCTATCCGCGCGAATTGCGCGACAGCCTCGAAAGGCTGCGGGCGCTACCGATCCTGACGCCCGCGGGCCAGCAGATCACCTTGGGCACCGTGGCAAACGTCTCGATCGCCGAGGGACCGCCGATGCTCAAGACCGAGAATGCCCGGCCTTCGACCTGGGTCTACGTCGATGTGCGCGGGCGCGATCTTGCCTCGGTGGTCGGCGATCTGCAGCGTGCGGTGGCGAAACAGGTCAGGCTCTCGCCTGGGGTCAGCATCGCTTACTCTGGCCAGTTCGAATATCTCGAGCGCGCGGTCGACCGCTTGAAGCTGGTCGTGCCCGCGACGCTGCTGATCATCTTCGTGCTGCTCTACCTCATCTTCGGCCGCTTCGACGAGGCGGCGCTGATCATGGGGACGCTGCCGTTTGCGCTGACCGGCGGCATCTGGACGCTTTATCTGCTGGGGTTCAACCAGTCGATCGCCACCGGGGTCGGGTTCATCGCGCTCGCCGGCGTCTCCGCCGAGTTCGGGGTGGTGATGCTGATCTATCTCAAGAACGCGCTGGCCGAGCGCGGCGCACATCCGGACGCTGCCGAGGTCGAGGCCGCCGTGCGCGAAGGCGCGCTGCTGCGCGTCCGTCCCAAGGCGATGACGGTGGCGGTGATCCTGGCCGGCCTGCTGCCGATCCTGCTGGGATCAGGCGCGGGTTCGGAGGTCATGAGCCGGATTGCCGCGCCGATGATCGGCGGCATGCTGACCGCGCCCTTGCTCTCAATGTTCGTCCTGCCCGCCGCCTACCTGCTGTTGCGCCGGCCCAAGACCGATCCCATCCCTCAACCCGTTTCATCATGAAGGAGAAGACGATGAACCATGCACGACTGACCATTGCCCTCGGCCTCGCCGCCCTGACTGCCGCGTGCGGCAAGAAGGCGGAGGCCCCCGTTGCGACTGAGACCAACGAGGCGGAGCCCGCCGCGACCATGAGCGGCGACATGGGCAACATGTCGATGGCGCCTGACGCGAACGCCGCGATCAAGGCCAAGGGCCATGGCACCGTCACCGCGATCGACAAGGCGGCAGGCACGATCACGCTCGATCATGGTCCGATCCCGGAGGCCAAGTGGCCCGCGATGACGATGGCGTTCAAGGCCGCGCCGTCGATCACCGATGCGGTCAAGGTCGGCGACAAGGTCGATTTCGACCTCTCGCTCAAGGGCAGCGATGGCGAGGTCACCGCGATCGCAAAGCAGTGATCCGCTAAGTTCGACCGGAAAAAGCTGGTTGCGTCGCCGCTCCCGGGCGGCGACGCCCGTGCCGGCCGTCTGCCTGGCTGTGCGCCCGGTCGACGGTTGCGACCGGCAACGCCCAATGCCAGCGGCGTTTCCCTGCGCGATCACCGACAATTTGAGCACGCTTCGCGGATCGCACATTGAACGTGCAAGCCGCCCTTGCTCGCGATAGCCTGAACGGCAAGGAGCCCAGTTTAGATGACCCAGCCAGTATGACCTTGTTACCCGCGACACATCATGATCTCGTGAGCGAGCTTGTCCGTCGTTGGCGAGACGATCCCGGCGCCACCTATCGCTCCTGGTTTCTGTGGGACGAACGGCTGAAAAACTTCCGCTCCATCCGTCGCGGGCTGCAGCAGGTGGTCGCAGAAATCGAAAGTGGGCGGTTCGGCGTCGCCTATCGCGGCTCGTCACTGGAAACGGTTGTCCACTCGATCGCCGAACAGCGGCAGATCTTCAAGGGCGCCGACCATGCCTGGCTGTGGAAGCCCAAGCTGCGCATTCCAGACATCTACGAAAGCCCGGACAACCAGCGGGCGTTCGGTCGCCTGCTCGACAATTGCTCGTGCTGCGATACCGCCGAGGAGATCATCAGCCACATCCGCAGCATAGACGCGCTCAAGATCAAGGGGCTGGGGCCGGCGGCGGCCAACCTGCTCTATTTCCTTCACCCGACGCTGGTGCCGCCCTTCAATACCGCGATCGTCAAGGGCTACAATGCCGTCACCGGCGCCAAGGTGAAGCTCGGGTCATGGGATCATTTTCTCGCCATGCGCGCCGGCATCCTCGACCTCAACGACCGTTACCGCGAGTTGCTCTCCAACGATCTCGGCGCGATCGGCGGACTGTTGTTCGACATTGGCTCGGGCCGCTATCCCGCGCCACCGCTGGAGGATGACGCAACGGCGGCCGACGACTGGCTCGGCAGATTGGAACATGCCAGAGCGGAGGCAAGCCGGCTCGACAAGACAGCCGCCGCGCAGGGCGAAACCGATCGCACGCACGCCGAAATCCAGGCCTGGCTGCGCGACCTCGGCCATGCCCTCGGTTACGATGTGTGGATCGCCGCCAATGACCGCGGTCGACTTCACGCTGGCTGCCCGCTTGGACAGGGATGCCTCGAGCGCCTTCCAGACGCCATTGCGACCTCTCCCGGAGCGGACTCGATCCGCCTCATCGACGTGTTGTGGCTGGCGAAGGGTGGCGACGGCGTCGCCGCCGCGTTCGAGGTTGAACATTCGACCTCGATCTACTCGGGGATCGTGCGCATGCTCGATCTGGCGCTGTCGGGGAGCGATCTGCACGCTGCCGCCGGGCTATTCCTGGTCGCACCGAATGCGCGCGAGCAGGACGTTCGCGCGCAACTCCGTCGCCCGGCTTTCAGCCGTATTGCCGATCTCGACTTCGCCTATCTGCCCTATGGCGAGCTGGAGAGAAACAGGGACGCGATCGCTCGTTTTGGAACGGGATTGAAGGCCATCAAGGCGATCTCAAGCCCCCTTCCCTGAAACACGGACCATTGTGCCGCTGCTGGCAAGGGCCACCGGCCAGCTCCATAAGCTCATGCCGGTCCGATGAGGTTGCTTGGGGAGCGACGCCCTCCTGCAATCGAGTCGACCAGCGACCCCATCAGCCGATCTTCGCCATCAGCCTGCCCGCTGCGCCCTGCTCTGCAGCAAGGTTGCGATTATAGGCGAGTGGCATTCGCGGTGACTTCCACCGCAATGCATCCATGATCCCAGCCAGATCCTCTCCGCTTGAGCAGCCCCCACCGGGTGGTCCGGGTTGATAGTTAGTGCATTGTCGTCTCCGCCGCCATTGCCGGTCGGAGGTGGAGCGAAGCGGAACCGGAGGCCGGCAATGGCGGTGTTGCCGCTTCCGGAGCCGGTGGTCGGTAGCCAAGGCTGCTGTGCGGCCGGACGGTGTTGTAGTGACGCCGCCATGCCTCGATCAGCACCCTGGCCTCGGCGAGGCTGTAGAAAATCTCGCCGTTCAGCAGTTCGTCGCGCAGCGAGCCGTTGAAGCTCTCGTTGTAGCCGTTCTCCCATGGCGAGCCCGGCGCGATGTAGAGCGTCTTCACGCCGATCTGCCCGAGCCAGGTTTGGACGGCGGTGGCGATGAACTCGCTGCCGTTGTCGGATCTGATATGCGCTGGCGGACCACGCTCGATGAACAACTCGGCCAGCGCTGCCAGCACGTCTTCGTGGCGGAGCTGGCGCGCGACGACCAGCGCCAGGCACTCGCGGCTGGCCTCGTCGATGATGGTCAGGATGCGGAACTTGCGTCCGTCATGGGTTCGTTCCTCGACGAAGTCGTAGGCCCATACATGCCCCGGATACTCCGGCCGCAGCCGGATGCATGAGCCATCGTTCAACCACAGCCGGCCGCGTTTCGGTTGGCGCTGAGGCACCTTGAGCCCCTCGCGCCGCCAGATCCGCTCGACCCGCTTATGGTTCACCGACCAGCCGGACGCATGCAGCAATGCTGTCACCCGGCGATAGCCATAGCGCCCATACTGCTTGGCCAGCGCGACGATGTCGTCGGTCAGCGCCTCCTCGTCATCTGCCCCGCATGGCACCTTGCGTTGCGTCGACCGGTGCTGGCCGAGCACGCGGCACACTCGCCGCTCGGATACATCCAGCACCTCCCGGACCTGGTCGATGCAGCGCCGACGCCGTGCGGGGCTCAGAAGTTTCCCTTGGCGGCCTCCTGAAGGATGAGCTTATCCAGCGTCAGATCGGAGATCGCGCGGCGCAGCCGCAGATTCTCCTTCTCCAGGTCCTTCATCCGCCGCACCTGATCCGTTTCCAGGCCGCCATATTCCTTGCGCCAGCGATAGTAGGTCTGTTCGCTGACCGCGATCCGCCGGCACGCCTCGGCAGTCGTGCCGCCCTGGCCCAGCATAATCTCCACCTCACGCAGCTTGCCGATGATCTCCTCCGGCTTGTGCTTCTTCGCAGGCATACGTCGTCCCTTCCTTGGTCCAGACTCTCATAGTCAATGGACCACTCAGAAGGGGGCAGCTCACCGCTCCCGCCTGCGCCCGGCGGCGCGCGAGAGACCGGCCAAGGAGTTCTCCGATGAGCTTATACGCAACCCTTACCCAGCATATCTCACGAAGCAGGCTGATGATCGCCCTCGGGCTGCTTGCTTTTTCCTTCTGCCTCAGGGTCGAGGCGTTCGCCCACAATGTCGCGGAAGGCGACAAGGGCTATATCCAGGAAAGCAGCGGCGTCCTGTTTCTCCCGTTCGTGTATCTGGGCGCCAAGCACATGGTCACGGGCTACGACCATCTGCTGTTCCTGTTCGGCGTGATCTTCTTCCTCTACCGGATGAAGGACATCGGTCTTTACGTGACGCTGTTCGCGGTCGGCCATTCGACGACCATGCTGTTCGGCGTGCTGATGGGGATCAGCGCCAACGCCTATCTCATCGACGCAATCATCGGCCTGTCGGTTGTCTATAAGGCGCTCGACAATCTTGGCGCGTTCCAGCGCTGGTTCGGCTTCCAACCCAATACCAAGGTCGCGACGCTGGTGTTCGGCTTCTTCCACGGGTTCGGCCTGGCGACAAAGATTCTTGAGTTCGAGATTTCAAGTGACGGCCTGCTCGCCAACCTGATCGCCTTCAATATCGGCGTCGAGATCGGGCAACTTCTCGCGCTCGGCGCCATCCTGATCCTGATGGGCTACTGGCGCCGGACCTCAAGTTTCATGCGCCACGCCTTCGCCGCCAACACCATCCTGATGGCCGCCGGCTTCGTGCTGGTCGGCTACCAGCTCGTCGGCTTTGCCGTCGCCTGATTTCAAGGAGGTTTCGACCATGTTCAACGCCCAACGTCCCAATCTCGACGACCTGCCCACCAATCGGCAATTGATCCGGGCGACACTCGTTGCCGCCATCTCCGCCAGCGCCCTTCTCGTCGCGGTCATTCTGCCCTCGGAATATGGTGTCGATCCCACCGGAGCCGGCCGCGCGCTGGGCCTTACCCAGATGGGCGAAATCAAAGTCCAGCTGGCTGAAGAAACAGCACAGAACGCCGCCGCCGATGCAGTGGCGGCGCAGGCGCCAGCCCTCGCATAGGTGGAGCAGGCTGCAGGCGGCAGCGTGCAACCGGTAGCCGCGCCCCCGAAGGTGCCCCTCGCGAGCGAAGCCGATGGGCGCACCGACACGACGCGCCTGACACTTGCGCCAGGCGAAGGCGCGGAGGTCAAGTTCAAGGCCAGTAAGGGCGCCCGTGTCGTCTTCAAGTGGTCGGTAGAGGGCGGCCACGTCAATTACGACACCCACGCGGACGCTCCGGGCATCTCCTATCATGGTTATGGCAAGGGCCAAGCGTCGACCGGCGAGCAAGGCGATCTCGTCGCCGCATTCGACGGCAGCCACGGCTGGTTCTGGCGCAACCGTTCGGGTGCCCCGGTGACGATCATGCTACGCACCGAGGGCGCCTATAGTGAGATCAAGCGGGTTGTCTGACATCGCTGCATCTCGTCCGATCGAATCCCGCCGTGCGAGCCCTCATGAACAGCGCGGTGGGATCGTCGGCGTCATGCGTTTTACCGGAGAGTTTTCAGCTGCCGGACATCGATCTTCTCGCGCTGGGTTATCCTGGCCTGTTTCTGGCTGCGCTGGTTGCTGCAACCCTGCTGCCGGCACAATCCGAACTGCTGCTGCTCGCCATGCTGGCTTCCGGAAGGTTCGAGCCGGTCCCGCTGCTCCTGGCCGCGTCGGTGGGCAATGTGCTGGGCTCAACACTCAACTGGGCGCTTGGCCGCTTTCTCGCGCATCATCGCGGCGCCCGCTGGTTCCCGGTCTCGGAGACCGCAATGGCGAAAGCGGAAAGGCGCTATCGCCGGTTCGGCGCGCTTTCCCTGCTGTTCTCATGGCTGCCCATCATCGGCGATCCCCTGACGCTTATCGCCGGCGTCTTGCGCACGCCGCTTTCCCGCTTCCTCCTGCTGGTCACGATCGCCAAATCCGGACGCTATCTAGTGCTGATGGTGGCGCATGGTTATCTGACCGCATGAGGCTGCAGACCAGTCTCACGGGCCCAACGAGGTAGCCATGCTCAAAATATTGGCCAACCGAACCTATCGCCATCTGTTCTTGGCCCAGATCATCGCGCTGATCGGCACCGGCCTCGCTACCGTCGCGTTGGGCCTGCTCGCCTATGACGTCGCTGGTGCTGACGCGGGTGCCGTGCTGGGCACAGCGATGGCGATCAAGATGATCGCTTATATCGGTGTGGCCCCGATTGTCGGCGCCTATGCAAACCGATTGCCGCGCCGTAGTTTCCTCATCGCGATGGACCTGATCCGTTGCCTGGTCGCGCTCGCGCTGCCCTTCATCGATCAGGTGTGGCAAATCTACGTACTGATCTTCGTGCTGCAATCGGCTTCGGCAGGGTTCACGCCGACCTTCCAGGCGACCATCCCTGACGTGCTGCCCGAGGAACAGGACTATACTAAGGCGCTGTCCCTCTCTCGCCTCGCCTATGACATGGAAAGCCTGACAAGCCCGATGCTCGCTGCCGCGCTGCTTACGGTTATGAGCTTCCACTGGCTGTTCTCAGGCACTGCAATCGGTTTTGCCTGTTCGGCCCTTCTTGTGTTGACGACCGTGCTTCCGCGGGCCGCTGCCAGCCGGCCGACGGGCGGCATCTATTATAATACCACGCGCGGCGCCCGGCTTTACCTCAAAACGCCTCGGCTTCGTGGCCTGCTCGCCGTGACTCTTGCAGCCGCCGCGGCCAGTGCGATGGTGATTGTTAATACGCCAGTGCTGGTACAGTCGGCCCTTGGGCGTGGACAGAGCGCGATGGCGATCACGCTCGCCGCTTTCGGTGGCGGCTCGATGCTGGCGGCGCTGTTGCTGCCGCGTTTGCTTGAACGGCTCTCCGATCGGACAGTGATGCTGTCGGCCGCTTCGGCTATGACGGTCACGCTGGCGGCGCTCGCCTTGTCTTGGCAGGACCACGCCGCCCCCCATTATTGGGGCGTGATCCTCGTGGGCTGGTTAGCACTTGGCATTGCCTATTCGGCCAGCATTACGCCTGGTGGCCGGCTGCTACGCCGCTCTTCGGGCGGGCAGGATCGGCCCGCCCTGTTTGCAGCGCAATTCGCGCTTAGCCATGTGTGCTGGCTAATTGCCTATCCACTGGCAGGTCAGATCGGCGCATTCGGCGGCATGGGCGCCGCGTTCGCTGCGGCCGCTGTGCTGGCGCTAATCGGCACGGTGATTGCGTTCCGCATCTGGCCCAGTGAAGACGCCGAAGTGGTAGCACACAGGCATGACGATCTGCCACTCGATCATCCCCATCTTCTCGAAGGGCATCCGGGCGGTCGCGCCCGCCACGCGTTCGTGATCGACGAGCTGCATCCACGCTGGCCGATCCAGTAGCGGCAGTGAGTGTGAAAGCGAGCGGTGACGATCGCGGGCAGCGTGTCGCGGAGACTGTGTTTCGGCTACCATCCGAGCAGCGAACGCGCGCGGGAGATATCGAGGATATAGTGGTCGTTGCTGCTGTCGATCATCCAGGGCTGGATGAAGTCGTCGCTGCCGAGCGCTTCGTTCTGCAGGATGATCCCGGCCTTCGCGAGCGGCTACGGAATCCGGATAGTCTTCCGGACCTCGCCGTCGAGCGCCTCGCCCACGATGTCCTGGATCTCGGCATAGCCGGGCGCGCCGATGAGCAGCGGCAGCTCGGCCGAAAGGTCGTGCCGCCGATCGACCAGGCGAAGCACGGCATCGGCCAAGTCGTCGCGGTGCGCCGATGCCGCACGCAGCATCCCGTGATAAAAGTGCGAGATCACGCGATGCTCGTAGATCTGGGATATCTGCTGCGCGAGTAACGCCGAGCGCCCGTCGCCGTCGTAAACTCCGGCGGCGGGGAGGAAGACGACGGGAATCTTACCGCGCCTCGCGTGCAGCAGTGCTTCGGCAACAACTTTCGACTGTGGATACGCCTAGGACGCACCGATTGGCGACTCCTCGCTGATGCGCTCTTCCGGAGTGGCGGCAGGCTTATGAACCAGCATTGTGCTGGCGAAGACGAATTGCTCGACGTCGAACGACCGGAGCCCGTCAATCAGCCGGCGGGTGTCGTGCACGGTGGCCTTGTCGTAGAGCGGATTGGGGTTGCCCGTGATGTCATAGCCGATTGCCGACGCGGGCGGCCGCGGGTCTGGAGGACCGACACGATCCAGGCCGACAACCGTGTAGCGTTCCCTCGGCTGGGCAACTAGCGCGGCGGCTGTAAAGCCGCTCGCACCTGTGATGAGGACGACTTCGAGGGCGTCCTTGTCGCTCCCTGACCCACTGCGCTCACCGTCGGTCATCAATCTGCCACCCTCATTCATTGTGCTGCGGAACGCATACAGTCCCCCTGTACTTATGATCGCGAGGCGGGCGCGTGCGGATCACCGCACAATTGTTTTACGCGCCCGCCCCGCAAATCCCTTAGGCAAAATGGGGCTTTATTGCGTCACCGCGAAGCCGGCTTTCTCGATGGCCTGCTTGAGCTGCTGTACATCGGCCGTCGAGTTTACCGAAACGGTCTTTCTCGCCAAATCGATGTTGACGACGGCATTGGCATCGACGCGCTGAAGCGCGTTGGTCACACCGCGCGCACAGCCTCCGCAGGTCATTCCCTGAACTTTGAAGTCGATCATCTTCGTTCTCCCATAAGGTGGATGAAACAAATATGGGGCTTGACACTGTGTCAGGGTCAAGAGGTGAATTTAGCTGTTGACCTTGACACAATGTGAGGGACCATAAGGCCGTCGACTCAGTAGTGGAGACGACCATGAACGCCCGGGCGCAGCTGCCAATGCAGGCACAGACGAGAAGCGACGAAAGGCTGTCGCTGGCCATCGATGGCATGACCTGCGCGACGTGCGTCGGGCGGGTGGAGCGCGCCATCGCCGGGGTGCAGGGCGTTGCCGGCGTCTCGGTCAATCTCGCGACGGAGCGCGCGAATGTCGAGTTCGTCGATGGACGATCCGATGTCGCTGCCGTAGCCGATGCGGTTCTTGCGGCGGGCTACACCCCGGTGACACAGACGACCGAGCTGACGATCACCGGCATGACCTGCGCGTCCTGCGTCACCCGGGTCGAGAAGGCGCTGCTGAAAGTGCCCGGCGTCCGCTCCGCGAGTGTCAACCTGGCGGCCGAGACGGCGCGGATCGAAACGGCGGGTGACGTCCCCGCTTATGTCTTGGTCGAGGCTGTCGAAAGTGCTGGCTACACTGCATCAGCGCGCACCGGATCGGCGGAGGCGGAACGCGGCGCCGAGGACGCCCGGCGCGACGCCGCCGCAACAAGAGAGCTCCGCCATGTGCTGATCGCCGCGGCGCTGTCGCTGCCGCTTGTCTTTCCGATGCTGCTGGCCCCGTTCGGTATCGAGGTGGCCGTGCCGGGCTGGATCCAGCTGCTGCTCGCGACGCCCGTGCAGTTCTGGCTGGGCGCGCGCTTCTATCGCGCGGGTTGGAAGGCCGCGCGCGCCCGAACCGGCAATATGGACCTGCTGGTCGCGATCGGCACATCGGCCGCCTATGGGCTCAGCCTCTACCAGCTGCTGTTCGCGCCGATGCACGGCATGGACGCGCATTATTACTTCGAGGCTTCGGCCGTCGTCATCACCCTTATCCTGCTCGGCAAATGGCTCGAAGGCCGCGCCAAGCGTCAGACCGGAGAGGCGATCCGCGCGCTGATGGCGCTGCGGCCCGACCAGGCTCGCGTTGTCGGCACCGACGGCAGCGAACGAGAGATTGCCCTGGCGGAGGTGCGCTCGGGTGACCGCGTCCGCGTCCGGCCCGGGGAGCGCATCCCCGTCGATGGACGACTGATCGAGGGAGCGACCCATGTCGATGAATCCATGCTCACCGGAGAGAGCCTTCCGGTCGCCAAGGCCGCTGGAGACCCAGTGACCGGCGGATCGATCAACGCGGACGGGCTCATCCTGGTCGAGACGACGGCGGTGGGGGCTGAGACCACCCTCGCCCGCATCGTGCGCCTGGTCGAAAGCGCGCAAGGCGCCAAGGCTCCGATCCAGCGGCTCGTCGACAAAGTCAGTGCCGTGTTCGTGCCAATCGTCCTCGTCATAGCCGCGCTTACCCTCGCCGGATGGCTGATCGCCGGCGCCGGAGTGGAAGTCGCGATCCTGAACGCGGTCGCGGTGCTCGTCATCGCCTGCCCGTGCGCGCTCGGCCTAGCCACTCCGACCGCGATCATGGCCGGTACGGGCGTTGCCGCGCGGGCCGGCGTGCTCATCAAGGATGCCGAGGCGCTGGAGACCGCGCACCGCATCAATGTCGTTGCGTTCGACAAGACCGGCACGCTGACCGAAGGCAAGCCCTCGCTGCTGGCCGGACTGCCCGCCGCCGGGGTCGAGCGCACCGATCTCATCGCGCTCGCCGCGGCGCTTCAGGCCGGAAGCGAGCATCCGCTCGCACGGGCCGTCATGGCGTGGGCCAGCTCGGAAGGCGTCGAACCCGCCCGCGCCAGCGGGATGCGCGGCCTGCCCGGCCGCGGGGTTGCTGCAGACGTCAACGGCCGCGACCTGATCCTCGGCAGCACGCGCTTGATGGAGGACGAAGCTATCGCACTGACGCCGCTGGCCACCGAGGCGGCCAGGCTGGAAGCCGAGGGACGGACGGTCTCCTGGGTTGCGGAGCGCGCGCCCGAACGCCGCCTCCTCGGCCTGCTGGCGTTCGGCGACGAGGTGAAGGCTTCCGCCGCGGCCGCCGTGGCGGCGCTGCATGGCCGCGGCATACGCAGCGTGATGCTGACCGGAGACAATGCGGGAAGCGCCCGCGCAGCCGCAGCCAAGCTCGGCATCGACGACTTCGTCGCCAATGTCCTGCCGGAAGGAAAGTCGGATGCGGTAGCGGCGTTGCGGGCCGAGGACCGCACGGTCGCCATGGTCGGCGACGGCGTCAACGATGCCCCTGCCCTCGCTGCAGCGGATGTCGGCATCGCCATGTCGACTGGCACTGACGTCGCCATGCACGCAGCGGGCATCACGCTGATGCGGGGCGATCCACGCCTGGTGGCGGACGCGATCGACATCTCGAAGCGGACCTATGCCAAGATCCGCCAAGGCTTGTTCTGGGCGTTCATCTACAATCTGATCGGCATTCCGCTGGCGGCGTTCGGTTATCTAAGCCCGGTGATCGCCGGCGCGGCGATGGCGCTGTCGAGCGTCAGCGTCGCTGCCAATGCGCTGACGCTTCGCCGTTGGCGTCCGACAGCGGCTTGAGGAGACAATACGTGAATATAGGACAAGCTGCCAAAGCTTCGGGCGTCAGCCAGCGGATGATCCGCCATTATGAGGCGATCGGCCTCATCCCCAAGGCCACGCGGCGTGATTCCGGCTACCGCGACTATGACGAACGCGAGGTGCACATGCTGCGTTTCATCCGACGCGCGCGCGATCTCGGCTTCCCAATTTCGGAGATCGGCCAGCTCGTTGCGCTGTGGCAGGACGGCGATCGGGCGAGTGGTGAGGTCAAGGCCCTCGCGCTTGCACGAGCCGCGGAGATGGAGCGCAAGGAGCACGAGCTCCGAGCGATGCGCAAGTCGCTCGAAGATCTGGCGCGTCGCTGCGCGGGCGGAGATCGGCCAGATTGCCCTATCCTGGACGATCTTGCGGTCGGAGTTCAACATGTTACTCTCCGTTGTGCGCAAGAAAAGGGTTGACCTTGGACGATGGTCCGAGCCGTAAGGACGGTGAAGTCCAAACCGCGGCGAGGGATAGCGCCAAGTACCGCGTATCTATGAGGGGAGCGGGGCGCATATGGAAGGAAAGACAATGCATCAGATCGATCCCGAGATGAAGGCGTGCATCGACGCCTGCCACGAATGCCACATCACCTGCCTTCACATGGCGATGAATCACTGCCTGGAGGCGGGAGGGCGGCACGCCGAGCCGCAGCACATGAAGCTGATGCTGGACTGTGCCCAGATTTGCAGCGTGGCGATCGACTTCATGGCGCGCAAGTCCGAACACCACCGGCATATCTGCCGCGAGTGCGCCGAGATTTGCCGGGCGTGCGCGTCGAGCTGCGAAGGGCTGGACGGCATGGAGGATTGCGTCGCCGCATGTCGCAAGTGCGCCGAGGCTTGCGACAAGATGGCCGCGTAAATGGCCCGAGGGCGGCGCTTTCCCCGCCGCCCTCCCGTTACATTGCGAGCCAAGGCGCGTGAGACGGTGCGATGCACGGTCAGGGTTGCGGCAACGCTTTAGAGAGGGGCGTTGTCTGCCCTGCCGCTAGTAGGCTAGCGGCCCGCCCGCCCGCGGCTTGGCGCGGCGGTTCCAGGCAAACCCGATCACGATCACGGCAAGCATCAGGAGTTGTGCCAGCACCGACTGAAATGTCGGGAACAGGCCCAACATCGAGATACGTGGCACGCTGGCGAGCGGCGCTATGTCGATGATCCCCGCCTCTTGGAGGGCAGCGACTCCCTTACCGGCCAGCACGACCGTCAGAGCGGCCATCAGCCACGAGCTGTAGCGGAAGAACTGCGTAATCGGCAGCGTCCGGCTGTAGCGGAGCATGGCCCAGGCGATGACGGCGAGAAGGCTGATCGCTGCGCCGGCGCCGGCCAGCAGCATCGCGGTGTTACCCTGTGTCGAGAGCGCGGCGTAGAAAAGGATCGGGGCTGTTGAAAAATGCGCCGCTCGCGGCCGGGTACGGTTGAGGGCGGAATGACACCCTAAGGTTTTGCGATCCCGTCTCGCATGGGATGGTATTATGGGAATGCAGGCTGCTGATGTTCGCAGTTGCAATATGGTCCGATCAGTGACTATCTAGAGGCCTTCGACGGACCCGGATTGATTCGGGTGGCTCGGCCCGGCGCCTATCCCCGGGATAACCTTAGCGAATTTGGGCCTCGCTTCCGAGTATCGTTGATTGAACGCGTCTGACGGCGTGCGCCCCTCGCTATTGCGATCAGGTTTCTACATGACATTTGCTACTTCGCTTCGACGCGAATGGCTCTCGAACCCGCGCGCCGACGTGCTTGCGGGTATCGTCGTCGCGCTCGCGCTGATCCCGGAGGCCATCGGCTTCTCGATCATTGCCGGCGTCGATCCAAGCGTCGGGCTGTTTGCCTCCTTCTCCATCGCCGTCATCATCTCGCTCGTGGGCGGACGCCCCGGCATGATTTCGGCCGCAACCGCCGCCATTGCGGTTCTTGTCCTGCCGCTGATCCGCGATCACGGCGTCCAGTACCTCTTTGCCGCCACCATCCTCATGGGACTGATCCAGGGCGTCGCCGGCTTCCTGAAGCTCGACCTGCTGATGCAGTATGTGTCACGCTCGGTCATCACCGGCTTCGTCAACGCGCTCGCGATCCTAATCTTCATCGCGCAGCTTCCCCAGCTAACGAACGTCGGGTGGGAAACCTACGCGATGGTCGCGGCGGGCCTGGCGATCATCTACCTGTTCCCGCGTCTGACCAAGGCGATCCCGTCGCCGCTGGTCGCGATCGTGATCCTGACGATCGTCTCGATCTATGCCGGCATCAAGGTCAACACGGTGGGCGATATGGGCAAGCTGCCCTCGTCGCTGCCAGCGTTCGGCATCCCACAGGTGCCGTTCACGCTGGAAACGCTGCGCATCATTTTCCCCTATTCGCTGACGATGGCGGCGGTTGGCCTGCTGGAATCGATGATGACCGCGCAGATCGTCGATGATCTGACCGACACGCCATCGAACAAGCGCCGCGAGATGAAGGGGCAGGGTATCGCCAATTTTCTGACCGGCTTCCTCGGCGGGATGGGCGGCTGCGCCATGATCGGGCAGTCGGTCATCAACGTGAAGTCGGGCGGCTCCACCCGCCTTTCCACCTTTGTGTCGGGCGCGTTCCTGCTGTTCCTGATCGTCGTACTGGGGCCGCTGGTCGCCCGCATTCCGATGCCGGCGCTGGTCGCGGTGATGATTATGGTGTCGATCGGCACCTTCTCCTGGGGATCGATCAGGAACCTCAAGAGCCATCCGTGGCAGTCGTCGGTTGTCATGCTGGTGACGGTGCTGGTTGTCGTCTCGACGCACGATCTGGCGCAAGGCGTGGTCGCAGGCGTGATCCTGTCCGGTCTGTTCTTCGCCAGCAAGGTCAAGCGCCTGTTCGACGTGGCATCCGAGCTGAGCGCGGATGGCAGGACGCGGACCTACCGCGTCTCGGGTCAGGTGTTCTTCGCCTCGTCCGAGCGGTTCGCCGACGCCTTCGACTTCAAGGAGGTGCTGGACAATGTGGTCATCGACCTGACCGCCGCGCACTTCTGGGACATTTCGGCGGTGGGGAGCCTCGACAAGGCGATCCTCAAGTTCCGCCGCGAAGGCACCCATGTCGAGGTCATCGGCCTCAATCAGGCGAGCGCGACGATGGTCGATCGCTTCGCCGTCCATGACAAGCCCGGCGCCGAAGCAGCGCTCGGCGCCCACTGAGGAGAGGGCTTATGAACCGCATATTGGCCTGTATCGACGCATCCACCTACGCGACCAGCGTCGTCGATCTGGCGGCCTGGGCCGCTACCCGGCTCGGGGCCGATGTCGAGCTGCTGCACGTCGTCCAGCGCAAGGATGCCGTGGCATCGCGCAACGATCATAGCGGCGCGATCGGCCTCGGTGTCAAAAGCGAGCTGCTGGAAGAGCTGACCCGCATCGAGGAAGCGGCGGGGCGTCTTGCCATCGAGGAAGGGCGCATCCTGCTGGACGCAGGCGGCACTCGCTTGAAGGAGCAGGGCATCACGGTCGCGTCGATGCACCTGCATGGAGGGATCGTGGAGACGATCGTCGAGCGTGAAGCCGATGCTGCATTGGTCATCATCGGCAAGCGCGGCGCGTCGGGCGAGTTCGCGACCGACCATATCGGCTCCAAGGTCGAACGGGTCGTGCGTGCCAGCGACAAGCCGGTGCTGATCGCCTCACGCGAAGCCAAGGCACCTGACGCGGTGGTGATCGCCTTCGACAACAGCCCCGCCGCCTGCCGCGCTGTCCGTCATGTCGCTACCTCGCCGCTGTTCGGTGGTTTGCCAGTACACCTCGTCATGGCGGGGCCGGATGATGGCAAACACCGCGACCAGCTCGGCGCAGCGGCAGCAACGCTGCCCGCCTGTTCCGAAACCGTCCTGCGTGACGGCAAGGTCGATGCGGTGATCGGCGATCATATGGCGGCGCATCCCGGCGCGATGCTGGTGATGGGTGCCTATGGACACTCGCCGCTTCGCACCCTGATCGTCGGCAGCACGACGACAACGATGATCCGCACCGTTCGCGCCCCGGTACTGTTGGTACGCTGACATAGCCGGGGACGCGCCGGACCTTGATGCGCGGCGTCGGCAACTGCTGGCGCTTCGCGATCAGCTCGTCGCCGATGATGCGGCGGCCGAGGAAACGCGCGCCCCGGTCACGCTCGATCAGGAAAGCGTCGGCCGCCTGTCGCGGATCGACGCCATGCAGGTGCAGGCAATGGCACTGGCGGCGCAGCGGCACCGGCAAGCCGAATGTAGCCGCATCGACGCCGCACTGATGCGGATCGACAGCGGCGATTATGGCTGGTGCGTCCGCTGTGGTGAGGAAATCGAGGCCAAGCGCCTCGATCGTGCGCCCGCGACGACGATGTGCCTCGCCTGCGCCAAGGAGGGCTAGGCCCGAAAGGAAGGCATCATGCCGACCGGAACGATCAAATACCTCGACCGTGGTGGGGCCTGGGGCTTCATCTCTCGTGACGACAAGCAGCCCAAGGTCTTTGTCCACGTCCGAGCGGCGGAGCGCGCCGGGTTCACTGAGCTACGGCGCGGGCAGCGATGGCGCTTCACGCTCGTCGAGCGCCCCAAGGGCGGGTTTGAGGCCGATGATCTGGAAATGCTGTTCGACGAACCGCCCCCGCCCGGACGATAAGCAGTTTCCCAAAAACGAACCTCCAACGGGAAGACCGGCACCGGCACAAAAACACGCCCTATCCCCGCTGGGGCTTTCCCAAAATATGTTCCCGAAATATAAGTCCCGAAATTCGCTGTTTGAGATGGGATAACGGGACTCATGCTGGTTGGTTATGCGCGTGTCTCGACTTCCGATCAGGACCTGACGCTACAAACCGATGCGCTGACCAAGGCTGGCTGTGAAAAGCTGTTCACCGACAAGGTGAGCGGCGCGAAGCTGAACCGTCCCGGCCTGACCGAAGCTCTCAATTTCGTGCGGGCGGGCGATACGCTGGTGATATGGAAGCTCGATCGCCTTGGCCGTTCGATTGGGGGCCTGATCGAACTGGCGGCGGACCTGTCCGCTCGCAAGATTGATTTCCGATCCCTGACGGACGGGTTCGACACGGCCACCCCATCGGGCCGGCTGCTGTTCCATATCCTCGCTTCCGTCGCGGAGATGGAGCGAGAACTGATAAAGGAACGGACGATTGCTGGTTTGGCAGCGGCACGGGCCAAGGGCGGCACGGGCGGGGGCCGCAAGTCCGTCATGACGCCCGACATGCTCGATACCGCCCGCAAGCTGCTCAAGGCCGGCGATAAACCAGCGAAGGTCGCGAAGCTGCTACAGGTCGGCCGTTCCACCTTCTATCGCCACTTCCCTGCGGCCGAGCGCGAACCTGGCTAATTGGTGTCAGAAGATCGTCGCGTAGTAAGATTGCTCGAACCGGCCCCGGCTGATCCGGGCCATGTGATCGATCCGTTCCGGCACCGGGGGTGGGCGGCGGGTCCGTGCCGGTCGTGCGGCGGGGCGGGCCAGCAGTACGAGATTGGCAATGGCCGCGCCCAACAGAAACTCTTCCTCGGCACCGCGCAGGCCGCGAAGGTGCAAACGGGTTAGCCCCCGCTTACCCTTGGCATCGGCAAACACCCGCTCGACGCCCCGACGCAGTCGCATCGACCGCTTGAATAGGGGCGTCTGCATCTCGCCGCGCACCAGCTCGCAAACGTCCTCATGTTCGCTGTGCGTCACCGACCTGTTGCTGCCTGCGGTGCATTTCCGTTTGAGGTGACAGGCGCGGCAGTCGGAGGGACTGGCGCTGTATCGGAGAAAGCCCGCCCGACGATCGGCACCACGAAAGGGCAGTATCTTGCCAGCAGGACAGACATAGCGGTCCTGCTCCCGTTCATAGCGGAAGGCTTCGCGGGGGAATTTGCCCTTGGTCTGTTCGGATCGTTCCAGCACCGGGATATGCGGGATGGTGCCGCGATCGGTGACAAACGCCAGGAACGCGGCGCTGCCGTAGGCGGTGTCAGCCGCGACGCGCTTTGGCCGGTAGCCGAACCGATCATCGGCCCGTGCCAGCATGGTCCGCCCCGCATCGACTTCCGCCGCGAAGCGGGCGGGACTGGCCTCCACGTCGATCGTCACCCCTCCCGGCGTGTCGATCAGGATATTCAGGGCATAGCCGAACCGGCCCCGCGCCGTGCGCGCAGACCAAGCCGACGCCGGATCGGTGCGTGACACCTCGGCCGGCTTGCCACGCGGCACGCCATGTTCCTGCGGTAGAGCATTGGCCTGATCCGCCAGCCATTCGCAAACCGGGCGGGGAAGCCGGGGCGCGGCTATGTCGGCGTCCCGCATCTTGCGCTGCCAGCTTGCGTCGGCCGCGACAAACGATGCGTCGATTGCGGCATCCTTGTGGGCGATCAGCCGCGCGTCGGCGCAGCGCCGAACAGTCTGCTCGAACAGGATGCGGAAGATGCCGGCATCGCGGAAGCGGCCATGCCGGTTCTTGCTAAACGTCGAGTGGTGCGGCACCCGCGCGTCGGGCGGCAATCGGCAGAACCAGCGATAAGCGAGATT
The DNA here is from genome assembly GCF_058783135.1 of Novosphingobium sp. FW305-C-30-35. Classification (NCBI taxonomy): domain Bacteria; kingdom Pseudomonadati; phylum Pseudomonadota; class Alphaproteobacteria; order Sphingomonadales; family Sphingomonadaceae; genus Novosphingobium; species Novosphingobium sp. FW305-C-30-35. The sequence continues at coordinate 171,172 of NZ_JBYSYJ010000003.1, read as the reverse complement.
GAAGCGGACTTCCTCGCACAGCCGGCGTTCCGACGTGATGCCATAGAGGCGAGCGATAAGCGCCATGCGGACCAGCAATTCAGGCGCTATCGAGGGACGCCCACGGCGACTATAATGCGGCGCGAGCGCATCGCGCAGTTCACCCAGGTCGATCAGTCCGTCTATCCTGCGTAGGATGTGATCGGCGGGGATCATCGCTCCTAGCGCCCGCCAACTTGCGCCCTTGCCGCCTCGCTGTTGCTCACCCATCATGGCCGCTGCTCCCGATGTGTCGAAGCAGGGAACCCGTTAGGAACGCGATCGGCTCACCCGGCCTTTTTCAACAGCCCCGGCCGCTTGCTCTCGGCAAGCGTGCCGTCGAGGTCGAAGGCGATCAGCCACTTCATGCCGCCTTCCCTGCCGGATCGCGGTAGGCGAGCAGCCTGAGCGCATTGATGACGACGAGCAGCGTCGATCCCTCATGAACCGCCACCGCTGGCCCAATGCCGAGGCCGAGGATGGTAGCAGGCACCAGGAAGGCGACGACACCCAGGCTGACGAAGACGTTCTGCCGGATGATTCCACGGGTATGGCGGCTAAGACCGACTGCGAATGGCAGGTGCGCCAGATCGTCGGCCATCAGCGCCACGTCGGCTGTCTCCAGCGCAACGTCCGACCCCGCCGCGCCCATCGCGATGCCGACCGTGGCGCTTGCCATCGCCGGCGCATCGTTCACGCCGTCGCCCACCATCGCGACCTTGTCTTCGCCGGCGAGCTTCTTGATCGCGGCAACCTTGTCTTCGGGCATGAGGTCGCCCCACGCTTCGTCGATCCCGACTTCGTCGGCGATCGCTTCGGCGACTTTCTGGTGATCGCCGGAGATCATTATCATCCGCGACACGCCCATCTCGTGCAGCCGACGCAACGCGGTCTTGGCAGCTTCGCGAGGCGTGTCCATCAGGCCGATCGCGCCCAGGTCGCGGTCCCCCTTGCGGACCACCATTGTCGTGCGGCCGTTCTCGCGCAGCTTCGCGATTGCGTCCTGCGCGCCCTGCCCCAGCGCCGGAATGCCCTCACTTCCGAACATCTCGGCCTTGCCGATCCACACCGTCTCGCCATCCACGCTCGCGGTGACGCCCCGACCGGTCAGGCTCTTGAGGTCGCCGGCAGTCGGCACGGCACGATCGTTCAGACGTTCGCGGCCGTCCTTGACGATCGCTTGGGCCAGGGGATGGTCGCTCAACGCTTCGACGGCGACAGCCAGCGCCAGCAACTCGCCTTCATCGGCGCCATCGACGGGCACGACATCAGTGATGCGCGGACGACCTTCGGTCAGCGTGCCCGTCTTGTCGAAAGCGATCGCTTTGAGCGACCCGAGGTTTTCGAGCGGTGCACCGCCCTTCACGAGCACGCCGCCCCGCGCTGCACGGGCAACGCCCGACAGGACCGCGCTCGGCGTTGCGATCGCGAGCGCGCACGGGCTTGCCGCCACCAGCACCGCCATCGCGCGATAGAAGCTGTCGCGGAACGGCTCGTCGACGACCACCCATGCGAACAGCAGGAGCACTGACAGGACCAGGACGGCGGGCACGAAGATCCGTTCGAACCGGTCGGTGAAGCGCTGCGTCGGCGACTTCTGCGTCTCCGCTTCGCTCACCATCTTCACGACCTTGGCAAGCGCGCTTTCATTGGAACGGCGTGTCACCTCGATCTCGATCGCGCCGCCGCCGTTGATCGTACCCGCAAAAACCCGGCTTTCCGCGTCGACTGCATCGGGCTTGGCGCGTGCCGCTGCGGCATCTGCGACCGGCACCTTGTCGACCGGGATGCTTTCACCCGTGACCGGGGCCTGGTTGATCGCGCTGGTGCCCTTGATGACGAAGCCGTCGGCAGGCAGGCGCTCGTTCGGGCGGACGATGGCAATGTCCCCGACGACCATCTGCTCGACCGGGATTTCGCTGGTCTGCCCGCCGCGTCGCACGGTCGCGGTTTCGGGCGCGAGCTTCGCCAGCGCCTCGATCGCCTTCTTGGCGCGGCCCATTGCATAATGCTCAAGCGCATGGCCGAGGCTGAACAGGAACAGCAGCAGCGCACCTTCGGCCCATGCGCCCAGCGCAGCGGCGCCGGCCGCAGCGACCAACATCAGCGTGTCGATCTCGAACTTCTTCATCCGGAGGTTGTCGATCGCCTCGCGCAGCGTGAAGAATCCGCCGAAGAAATAGGCTGCGATATAGCAGGCGGTCGGCAGCCATTCGGGCGCGCCAGCGACCAGCCTCTCGATCGCGTAGCCGATCCCCAGCAGCGCGCCACAGGCGAGCGCGAAGATCAGCTCGGTATTGGGGCCGAGAAATTCGGCGTGGCTATGGTCGTGGCCATCGCCGGGGCCGTGCTTCTCTTCGCCCGCGCCGTGGCCCCCGGGGCCGTGGTCGTGGCCGGCATGTTCATCGGCAGCGACCCGCTTGCCCACCCTCACCTTCAGCTTGCGAAGCGCAGCGCGCACCTCCTCTTCGGTGGTTTCGCGGCGATCATATTCGACCCGGACAGACCCGCTGGTGCTGGCGCTTGCCTGGACCACGCCGGGCAAGGCGCACAGCGCATCGCTGACCGTGCGCGCCCGACGTTCGTGGTTGATCCCCGTCACCTGCCAGATCGCATGGCCGTAGCGCTCGGTGATTTCGGCACCTGCGGCGCGCACCATTTCGCGCAACCGTGGCAGCGGCAGCTTGGCGGCATCGAAATGGATGCACAGCGCCGCTGGCGTGTTGCCGTCGAGACAGATCACATGCGCCCGCTCGACACCTTCGCGCTTTGACAGGGTTGATACGAGACGGTCCAGGCAGGCATCGGCCGCGTCAGGAAGGTCCGGCAACAACACTGGAATGTCGAGTTCGAGCTTGTCGTTCATGACGACCTCCTTTCGCTTTTCTTGGTTTCGGCGCGCGCGTCGCGCAGGATTTCGACACCGCCCTTGATGGCGATGATGGCGGTGGCGAAGCCGACCAGCAGGTCCGGCCAATTGGTACCCAACCACAGCACCAGCACGCCGGCGATCAGGATGCCGCCGTTGGAAATGAAGTCGTTGAAGCTGAAGGTGGTTGCGGCCCGGAGATTGACGTCCGGATCCTTGAGGCGCTGGAGCAGCCGCAGGCAGAGGTAATTCACGACGCCGGCGATCGCGGACATGACCATCATGGTAGGTCCGATGGGCTCGCTGCCCTGCACGTAGCGCCGTCCGACATCGATCAAGATGCCGCCCGCGAAGATCAGCAGCATGACGCCCGAAGCGACCGCGGCGCGTGTCTTCCATGTCTGGCCCCGGGTGAGCGCCACAAGGCTCAGCGCATACACAGCCGTATCGGACAGGTTGTCGACGCCGTTGGCGATCAGCGCGCTCGAGTCCGCGAAGAAGCCGGAAACGAAGAAGCCCGCAGCGATCGCCGCGTTCAGCAGCAGGACGATCCACAGTGTGCGGCGCTCCTGCCCGCCATTGTTGTCGTTGCCCGGGATCATCCCATCATCTCCTCAAGTGTCAGCAGGGCCAGGAAGCCGACGAAAAACATCGAGCTGATGAGCGGGGTGTCGGGTTTCTCGTGCGCCTCGACCAGCAACTCCTCCGTGACGAGGTAGAGCAGCGCCATCAGCCCGAAGCTGAGGAAGCCGGCGATCATCACCGGCGACAGCGCGGCGACCGGCACGGCAGCGAGCGCGCCGATCGGCAGCAGCAGGGCCAATGCCGAGACGATCACGATGATGCGCAAGCGCGAGCGATAGGTTTCCGCCAGCTCGTCGGTCAGCGTCAGTCCCAGAAATAACACTTCCAGAGTGAGCGCGATCGTCAGCAGGAGACCTGCCTTCTCGCCCGCCACGAAAGCGAGGCCGAGCACCAGGCCGTCGACCAGAATGTCGATGCCGATCGCGGCGAGTAGCGCCATCGGCCCCTTGAAGCGGGCCTCAAGAGCCTTGAGCCCCAGCATGGTCGCGACGCCCGCCGCCCCGCCGATCAACGTCGCGCTGGGCGATGCCTCATGCTTGACCTGCGGCAGGATTTCGGTCGCTGCCGCCGCGAACACGACGCCGGCAGCGAGATGCTGTAGGCCCGCCACGAGGCCAGGTTTCAACTTGGTGCGGCTCGCGACAATCGCGCCGAGCACGACCGCCAGCACAGGCGCAAGCGTATAGAGCAGTGCCTGCATTTCCTAGGACTCCTCCGGGGTTCGGTGGCAGACGCGGATCTTCCCGCGTCGCGTGAACGCGATCGATCCGCCCGCCACGACAGCCCGCGAATGGTCGCCGCGAAACTCGTCACCGGTTCGCTGCGCGCGCAGGATCTCGGTCCTGCCCTTCGGCAGCCAGGTGACGGCCATTTTCAAGCCGTCATCGATGAAGTCGACATCGGCGCGTGTGCCGTCGTCGCAGTACATGATGCGCTGCGCGATTAGTTTCGACGTCAGATGCTTTTCATGCGCCGGCTCGGTAGGCTGGGTCGGCGCTGGATTACACGCCCCTATAACCGCCCCGGAGACGAGAACGACGCCGAGGCGCGCGATCGCCAGACCGGCCCGATTCAGGCCGCACAAGGTTGTCACATTTGAAATCGACGTGTCAGACATCGGTCTCTTCCGACGAAGCGCCCTGTGGCGTTCGAAGGCAGGGCAGTTCATCGCGTGCCTTCCCGCTCGCAGATCCGGGTACGGCCATCGCCTTCCACGATGGTGAGCTGCGACCCCTTGAAGGTCGCGGTGGCTGTTTCGCCGACATATTGCAGGCCCTGCGCTGGCGCGGTCAGCATCATCGGCGGTCCCCCGTTGGAGCGCCGCAAATCGATCTGCAGGCCGTTGTCCTTGTAATCGACGAACAGCGGTTCCCCGTCGGAACAGCGATATCTATGCCGCCCCATTTCCCCGGTCGCCACGGCGCTGTCGGACGAATGGATCTGCTGCTCCGTTGGCGGGGCTGGCGGCTTTCTTTCCGAGCACGCCGCGAGCCCGACAACGAGGATGACGGCGGGCAGCACCCGCTTACAGTGCATCATCATCGCGCCTTCCTCCTGTAGCGGAAGGGGACGCGCTGACGATTGATAGCCCGGGCAGGCTGACCTACCCGCCAGCGGAGATAGGTTGCGAGGCGATCGTCAGATTCGACCATCAGGGATCGCAGGCGGCGCAACATCATCGCCGCGAACGGCAGGGAGAGCGCCCCGCGCAGCGTGCAGCTATGCGTTAGCCTGGTGCCGCCATCGTCCCCCGCCAGCTCGTACCGCTCTTCGAGCGTGAACAGATAGGGGATGCCGCAGGACCAAGCGAAGGCGTGCGGTTTATCGAATCGATCAATCCGTGCTGGCGTCCGAATTGGCCGGGTGATGCCCTGGATCGCAAAGGTGCATTCTGTGTCGCCGAGCCGGGACGGATCATCGAGAAATACGAGCGGACTCCACGCCCGGCGATGATCCGGATCGGTGAGTGCCGACCAGATGCGCAGTGGCCCGCCGTGAAGCATCGAGCTGGTTATGGTGCGAGGCATATCCCCATCTCCCAGAGATGGGCGGGGCGATCGCGGATCGCCCCGCCCATCCATCAGGCCAAGTTGTTCACGAAGGTCTGACCGTGGTCGTCCCCTTCATGCTCCTCATTGTAGTGCTCGGGTTTCTCGATCACTTTCTGCCCGAACCGGGCATAGAGTGTCGGCAGCACGAACAGCGTAAGAAGCGTCGCCGAGATCAGACCGCCGATGACGACCGTCGCCAAAGGCTTTTGAACCTCTGCGCCGGCGCCTTCGCCCAGCGCCATCGGCACGAAGCCGAGGCTGGCGACTAGCGCGGTCATGATGACGGGTCGCAGACGCTGCATCGCGCCAACATGCGCGGCTTCCTCGCGGCTCATCCCTGATCGGATCAGATCTTGGATCGAGCTGACCATGACGAGGCCGTTGAGGACCGCGATGCCCGAGAGGGCGATGAAGCCCACTGCCGCCGAGATCGAGAAGTCCATGCCCCGCAGGAACAGCAACAGGACGCCGCCCACCAGCGCGAAAGGCACGCCGGTGAACACGATCGCGGCGTCGCGGACCGATCCCAACGCCCCGTAGAGGAGCAGCAGGATCAAGATGAAGCAAGCCGGAATGACCAGCTTCAGCCGTTCGCTTGCCGATTGGAGGTTCTCGAACTGGCCGCCCCATTCGAGATAGGTGCCGGCAGGCAGCCGGAGTTGGCTGCCGATCGCCGCCTGCGCATCCGCCACGACGGATCCGACGTCGCGGCCACGCACGTTGGCTTGCACCACCACGCGCCGCTTGCCGTTCTCGCGGCTGATCTGGTTCGGACCATCGACCACCTTGATCTCGGCGACGCTGGACAGCGGTACATAGCCGCCGCCTGCCACCGGCACCTGCACCTGTTGGAGCAGGCCGATGTCGGCACGCTGCGCCTCCGACAGGCGGATCACCACGGGGAAGCGACGGTCGCCCTCGAAGATCTGGCCCGATGTTCGCCCGCCGATCGTCGCAGTCACGGTGTCCTGCACATCCTGAGCCGTAACGCCCAACCGCGCCATCGCGTCGCGGTTGACACGAATGTCGAGCATGGGAAGACCGGTCGTCTGCTCCACCTTCACGTCCGCTGCGCCTTGCGTTCTGCGCAGCACCGCCGCGATTTGCTCGGCCGTCCGGTTCATCTGGTTGAAGTCGTCCCCGAACACCTTCACCGCGATGTCGCCGCGCACGCCGGCGATCAGCTCGTTGAAGCGCATCTGGATGGGCTGGGTGATCTCGTAGGCATTTCCCGGAATCTTCGCGAGATTACCCTCGATCCGGCTGACCAGCTCCTCCTTGGGAAGCTCAGGATCCGGCCAATCCTTGCGCGGCTTCAGGATGACGAACATGTCGGTCGCGTTCGGCGGCATCGGGTCGGCCGCCAGCTCGGCGGTGCCCGTCTTGGAATAGACGAATTGCACCTCCGGCTGCTTCGACATCATCCGCTCGATCGGCACCTGCATCGCCTGGCTCTGCTGGACCGACGTTGCCGGAATGCGGAGCGACTGGACCAGCAAATCGCCTTCGTCGAGCTGCGGCAGGAACACCGAGCCGAGCGTAGTGAAAGCAAGCGCCGCCACCACAAGGCTTCCCACACCCGCACCGATCGTCAGCGTCGGGCGCTTCATGGCCCGGTCGAGACCGGGTTCGTAGCGCTTCTTCAGCCACGTGATGATGCGGCCGTCCTTCTCCTCGACCTTCTTCGACAGCCAGATCGCAATCATCGCCGGCACGAAGGTGAGAGAGAGGATGAAGGCGAAGGCGAGCGCGATGATGACGGTCAGCGCCATCGGTCCGAACGTTTTACCCTCCACGCCGGTCAGCGTGAGCAGCGGTACGTAGACGAGGATGATGATTGCCTGCCCGTAAACCGAGGGGCGGATCATCTCGCGAGCGGCGGCTGCCACGGTCGCAAGCCGTTCCTTGACGGTCAGCAAGCGACCTTCATGATGCTGTTGTTCGGCAAGCCGCCTCAGCGCGTTTTCAACGATGATGACGGCGCCGTCGACGATCAGACCGAAGTCCAAAGCCCCAAGGCTCATCAGATTGGCCGAGACCCCAGCGCGCAGCATACCAAAGCCTGTCAGCATCATGGTGATCGGGATGACCAACGCCGCGATCAGGGCCGCACGGAAGTTGCCGAGCAGCAGGAAGAGCACGACGATGACCAGCACTGCGCCTTCGGACAGGTTTTTCGCGACCGTCTTGATCGTCGAATTGACCAGCTCGGTGCGGTTCAGCACCGGCTGAATTACGACGTCAGGAGGCAGCGAAGCGTTGATCGTCTTCAGTTTCTCAGCGACCGCGGTCGACACGATGCGGCTGTTCTCGCCGATCCGCATGATCGCCGTGCCGACGACGACTTCGGTACCGTTCTCCGATGCCGAACCCATGCGGATCGCCTGACCCGTCTTCACAGTCGCAACTTGTTCGACCGTGATCGGCACGCCGTTACGTGTCGCGATCACGGTCCTGGCCAACTCGCTGGCATTGCGAACGAGCGCATCCGAGCGAACAGCCAGACCTTCGCCATTGCGATTGACGAAGCCACCGCCGACGCTGGTGTTATTGCGCTCCAGCGCATTTCCCAGGTCCGTCAGCGTGATGCCGAGCGAGGCCAGCTTCTGCACGTCGGGCACGACGAGGAACTGCTTGGCGTAACCGCCAATCGAGTCGACACCGGCGAGGCCCGGTGTGGTCTTCAGAAGCGGCGTCACGATCCAGTCCTGCGCGGTGCGCAGGTAGGTCGCCTTGTCCTCTTCGGTCGTCAGTCGCTCGCCCTCTGGCGTGATGTAGCTGCCATCGGGCTGTTGGCCCGGTTCACCGGGCTTGTGCTTGTCGTCCTCGCGATGATCGAGACGAACGGTGTACATGTACACCTCGCCCAGGCCTGTCGCGATCGGACCCATTTCAGGGTTCACGCCGTCGGGCAGATTCTCTTGCACGCCCCGCAGACGCTCGCCCACCTGCTGGCGGGCGAAATAGATGTCCGTCGCGTCCGAAAAGACCGCCGTGATCTGCGCGAAGCCGTTGCGGCTCAACGAGCGCGTATATTCCAGGCCGGGGGTGCCGGCGAGCGCGGTTTCGATTGGAAACGACACCTGCTTCTCGACCAGCTCGGGCGAGAGGGCAGGCGCGCGGACGTTGATCTGGACCTGATTGTTGGTGATGTCCGGCACCGCGTCGATCGGTAGCCGGTAGAGGGAAAAGGCGCCGATGGCGGCGACGATGACGGTGAGGAGCAGGACTAGCCAGCGCTTCTCGACCGCCCAGGTTACGATACGGGCGATCATGGCTTAATCCTCGTGGCTCGCTTCGCCCTTGCCGATCTCGGCCTTGAGCGTGAAACTTCCGGTGGTGGCGATCTGTTCGTTGCCGGTCAGGCCCGACCGGACGATCACCGTGTCGCCCGACGCATCGCCGAGCTGGACCGGGGTCGCCTTGAAGCCGGTGGGCGTGCGCACGAACACGACCGACTTGCCCTCGAAACTCTGGACCGCCGTCGTCGGCACGCGGACCGCCCCGCTCCCGCCGCTGCCCGTGAGCTGCACGGCTGCCGTCACAGGCTCGCCGACCCGCCATTCGCCACCGCGATTGTCGAGGGTGGCGAGCGCAGGCACGAGCCGCGTCTGCGGATCAAGCGCCGGCGACACGAAGGTCACGCGGGCGGTCGCCTGACGGCCTGCCGCCTTCACCAGCACCGTATTGCCGGGACGCACCCGGCCCGCATCCTCGGGCTTGAGATTAAGCGCGATCGACACCTGGCTCAGGTTGGCGATGCGATAGAGTTCGGCATCCGCCGCGACCGTTTGTCCCAGCGTCACGGGGCGCGCAATGATCTGGCCCGAGATCGGCGCGGCAATGCCGAGCCGGTTGAGCCCGCCGCCGCCGACACCCGCCGCCGAAACCATGCTCTGCGCCTGCGTCAGGGCGATCCGCGCCTCCGTCGCCGCTGTGCGGGCGGCGATCAGATCCTGTTCAGGGGAGACTCTCTGCGCGAACAGCCGCTGTTCGCGCGCGAGGTTCGAATTAGCGAGCTGAAGCCGCGCCCGCGCCGCCTCGACCTCGCCCTTGATCTGCGCCGCCTCGCGGCTTTCGATGACCGCAATGGTCTGGCCGCGTCCGACCGATTGGCCGAGGTTACGGGTGAGCGCGACCACGCGTCCCGCAATTGCGGCCGAGACGACCTGCGTTCCCTGTGGGTCGCCCTCGATGATCGCGGGCAGCTCGATCGTCCCGGCCCCGCCGATGATCGGCCGTCCGACCTGGACGCCCGCTGTGGCGATCTGGTCGGCACCCAATGTGACGACGCCTTCACCGGCATGACCGCCTTCAGCACCGCCCTTTTCCGTGCCCGCTGCCGTCTCATTGGCAGCTGCGCCTTCGGCAGTTGCCTCGTTTCCGCCATCCTTGCCGCCGCAGGCAGCCAAGAGCAGGGCGAGCGACGCCGCGCCCGCGAGATAAAAGCTCTTCATCACTGATTCCCCCCATTGGGCGCACGAGCGGTCAGTCGCTCCACTTGCGCGCGGGCATTCTGGTAATTGGCAAGCGCGTCGATCGCGGCGACCCGCGTTTCGGCGAGCGTGCGTTCAGCATCGAGCAATTCGAGCTGGCCGAACTTGCCCTCGCGATAGCCGATCCGCGCGATGCGGGCGGCCTCCTGTGCAGCCGCCAGCGCCGGCCCCGACGCCGCACGAGCCGTCGTTGCGGCATTGGCCGCCTGCGCCTGCGCGTCCGTGATCGCCTGTTCGATGTCGAGCGCGGTCACGCGGCGCTGCGCATCCGCCTGGGTCCGCTGCGCGGTCGCCTGCGCAATCGCGGCGCGACCATTGTTGAACACCGGGATCGGGATCGACACGCTGAACACCGCCGCCATGTCGTTGGTCGCTTCCAGGCGGCGGATCGACGGCCCGACGTTCAGGTCAGGCACGCGATTGGCGCGCGCGAGCCGCACGCCGGCTTCGGCAATGGAGAAATCCGCGTTGGCTGCCGCCAGCGCGAGTGTGCCGGTCGTGTTGACCGGTGCCAACGGCCCATAGACGTTCACACCGGGAAGGCGATCGAGCAGCGTGTCATCGAGCAGGCCGTCGATCGGCCGTCCGATCCGACGCGCCAGATTGGCGCGGGCCGCCTCGGCCAAGCGAAGCTGCCGCTCCACATTGGCGTCGGCATTGATACGCGCGACATCCGCGCGCTGTTGCTCGAGTGGCGATGCCCGCCCTGCCTGCACGCGAACGCTCGCGGCCCGCAGCGCATCGCTGGCGATCCGGGCCTGATCGCGGGCTGTCATTACCCGGCGATCGGCCGCGACCGCTTCGACATAGAGCTGCGTTACCTGAAGCCGGACATCCGCCGCGATGATCGCGGCCTGGATCTCGGCCCGGGACAATTGCGCATTGGCGACCGCGACGCGGGCGCCGCGCTTGCCGCCTAGCTCGATCGGGATCGCAAAGCCGACCGTGGTTTCCGCGCTGCGGACCCCCCGATACGGCCCGGAGCCGATGACATTCTCGACTTGGCCTTGAACCACCGGATTGGGCCGCAAGCCGGCGACTGTGCGACCTGCACGGGCCGCGTCGATTCCAGCTGTCGCCGCTTCCGCAGCAGGGGCCGAACCGCCCGCTGCACTGACCGCTTGGTCAAGCGTGTAGACCGGCGCATCCTGCGCAACAGGCGCGGACGGTCCGACCTGCGCCTGCGCCATCGTGGCGCAAGACGCTGCGGCCAGCATGGCCGCGAGGATACGATTCATGAAAATAGGACTCCTGACGATGATCGACAGGGGCGCGCCAACGCACGCCCAAATCGGACGTCAGGCTTGGGGGGGCCTCAAATGGACCATGCCGGTGCGGCCGTCGAGCGACGCAGAGGCGGAGATTGTCGGCTTGGGCACTGTGAGGACGGGGGTATATTCCATCGTCGTGCGCGCAGGCGCGCCGACGTCGTGTCCGTGACAATAATTGTGATGATGCGGGACATTCTTGTCCGAGTCCGATGGCACCTGATCGATGTCACCGGCGGTATGGACCGTGAACTCAACGCCCGCGATGCTTCCCCCCGCCAGATCGGCGGCATGGGCCATGCCGGAGAAGCTGGTCAGGACCAGCATCAGGCATGTCAGGAAAGGCAAAAAGGCTCGCACTAGCTTGCCTCTATCACGGAAGGGTTTTCATGTCATTGCACTAATTCGAACCAAGGGTCACTGAGCCGGAACCCGAGCGGGATCGGTCGCGCCCGTTCCAGGCGAACCCGACCGCAATGGCGACCGCCATCAGGAGTTGCGCCAGCACCGATTGCCAAGTGGGAAACACGCCGAGCATCGACAGCCGTGGCACGTCCGCGAGCGGTGCGATGTTGATAAGGCCGGCTTCCTGGAGCGCGGCGACGCCTTTACCCGCCAGCACGACGGTCAGGACCGCCATGAGCCAGGAGCTATAGCGGAAGAACTGCGCGATCGGCAGCTTGCGACTGTAGCGAAGCATGGCCCAAGCGATCAGGCTGAGCAGTCCAATCGCCGACCCGGCCCCCGCGAGAAGCATCCCGTTGTCACCTTGCGCCGAAAGCGCGGCATAGAACAGGATCGTCTCGAAGACCTCGCGATAAACTACGACGAACGCCAGCCCGAACAGGAACCAGCCCGACCCGCCCGAGAGCGCCCGCGACATCTTCTCGCGAATATAGCGCTGCCACTGATCGGCCTGCGCCTTGCCGTGCATCCAAATCCCGACCGAGAGCAGCACGACCGCGGCGAACAGCGAGCCAAACCCTTCCGTCAGCTCCCGGCTCGCACCGCTGATCCCGATCGCATAGGTGGCGACCGCCCAGGTGATCCCGCCCGCGATGATCGCGCTGACCCAGCCGCCATGCACGTACCGCAGCGCCTCGCCGCGCTCGGCTTTACGCAGGAACGCGATCATGGCGACAACGATGAGCAGGGCTTCGAGCCCTTCACGCAGCAGGATCGTGAACGCGCCCAGGAACGTGGACGCTTCGGTGGCGGCATCAGGCGCGAGCGCCGCTTCCGCATCGTCGAAAAGGCCGCCCAGTACTGCGACCTTCTCCGCGAGATCATCGGGCGACGCGCCCCGGTCGATCGAGGCGCGGAACTCCCCCATCGCGCCCTCGATTCGACCCATCAGCGTCGCGTCGCGCGCGGTGAGTGTTGGCTCGATCGGCTCGAACCCATCGAGATAGGCCGACAGCGCCAGCTCTTTCGCCATGCGCGCATCGCCGCGCCGCGCAGCCGCCACGCTTTCGGCGAGTTTGGCGCGGGCGACCGCGAGCGAGCCGGGAGCCTGTTGTATCACCTGTTCGGGATGACGACGCAGGAACGCGAGCACTGGGTCAGCCTTGGCGTCGCCGATCGCCGCGCCGAGCGCGGCCGGGGTGAGCGCGACCAGGGTTTTCAGGTCCGGAATGCGCCGGCGAAGGGTCGGGTCGGATTTCCAAAGCCGCTCGCCTTCGCGCGCCTGCGCATCCGTGAAGGCGAAGCTCCCGGCTCGGAATGCTAACGCCCAGCGCTGATCGTTGGGCAGATCGGCGAAGCTCTGCATCGCGGTCCCGTCGATGCCTTGCGTCACCACCTGATAGAGCGCGAACACGCTGCGCTGGCGCGCGCGCTCGGCATCGGTGAAAGCAATCGGGGGCGTAGCGAGCTTGGCGGCGTCAGGGCCACGGCCGTTGCCCGTCATCCCGTGGCAGGACGCGCAGGATTGTCGGAACAGGGCATCGCTGGAGACGAGGTTCGGAGCCTTATCGGGCGCGAGCGGCACCGGGTAGGCGCGCAACAGATCGGCCGCGAGCCCGTGCGCCAATGTTGCCACCTGTTCAGTCGGTCCCTTTTCCGCGATCACCGCCTGGAGGTTGGCAGCCCGCTGGATGAGGGCTTGACGCTCCGGCTTCGCCGGCAGGCCCTGAAGCCGTGTCGAGACCGACGCGGCGAACTCCGTCATCTCGGCATATTCCGACGTGCTCTTGATCCGACCGTTGGCGACCGCGCCGCCATAATCGACGGCCATATAGTCGAGCAGCCGCCATGCGGTTTGCACATCGCCGGGTTCGGCGATTGCCGCAGCAGGGATCAGCAGCGCCGCGAGCGCGGAGAGCAGCCGCAACGAGAGCATTGCCCGGATCAACGCGAGCAGACGCACTACCGCTCTCCCAATTCGCGCCGAGCGCCAGTGACGATTTCATAAGCGGAGTGGAGGAACAGGAGGGCGATGAGGCCGGCGACGGCGAGGTCCGGCCAGGCGCTTCCTGTCCACGCCACCAGACCGGCCGCGGCGATCACCGCCACGTTGGCGAGCGCGTCGTTGCGGCTGAACAGCCAGATCGCGCGAACATTGGCGTCCCCTTCCCGGAAACGCGCAAGCACCAAGGCGGACACGACATTGATCGCGAGCGCGACAACGCCGATTGTGCCCATCAGTTCGGCATCGGGCGCGGTTGCGTTCAGGGCGCGCCAAATCGCGAAACCGATTACGCCCACGCCAAGCGCACCGAGAAACAACCCCTGCGTCAGCGCGACCTTTGCCCTCGCCCGTGCGGACCAGGCAAGCGCGAGAAGACCGATAAGGCTGATCGACCCGTCCCCGAGAAAATCGAGGGAATCCGCTTTCAGCGCTTGGCTATCGGCGATGAACCCGCCGAACAGCTCGGCGACTCCGAAGCCGAGGTTGAGCACCACGACGGTCAGCAGCGCACGGCGATAGGCCGGATCGGTTTGCGCGCGCGCGGGCTCCCCGTGGCACCCGCAGCTTTCGGTAGAAGCATTCATGCGGCCTTCCTTACCACCTCCAGTCGCTGTAGAAGCAAGCGAAATGTGCGACACGTTCGCATAAGCAAGGATGGCATGATGAAGCCGGTGATGATTGGGCAGCTCGCCAGCGAGACCTCGACGAAGGTGACGACGATCCGCTTTTATGAGTCGATCGGGTTGCTCCGATCCGCCCCTCGCACGGCGTCGGGTCGCAGAACCTACGATGCCAGTGACATTGAGCGTTTGCACTTCATCCGCAACGGTCGCCGGCTTGGCTTCTCCGTCGACGAGATCCGTTCGTTGATGGGGCTGGCGCAGAACCCGGACCAGGATTGTGGTGCCGCCTCAGCTATCGCTGCTCAGCACCTCAAGGATGTGGAGGAGAGACTGGCGCAACTCGCGGTGTTGCGGGATGAGTTGGCAATGCTCAGCCAGAGCTGCACCAAGGCGCGCATGGCCGATTGTCGGATCATGAAGGCGATCGGCAAAGGCCACCCTCAAGCCGATCAATAATAATCGGCCAGCCTGAGCTCGCGCACATCACCCGAGGCCATCGTCAGCTTTACGAGGGTGCCAGCAGGCCGGGAGCGCACTTGCCAGAGCTCCCCACGCGTATAGTTCGCATCGATCGAATGGCCGTTCACCGCCACGATCCGGTCGCCGACCGCCCAGCCAGCCTTTTCCGCGGGACTGTTCGCCGCCACATGAACAACGGTGAGCGCCGTTGGTGAGGCTGCGAGGCCAAGGCCGCTACGGTCCTTCAGCATCGGCAGGCGACGACGAGGACCGAGTGGCCGGAGCCACACGAATCCGGCGGTCACGTCGAACACCACGTCGAATTGAGCGATCAGCGGTAGGCCGACATTGCCAACCGTGCTGGTGGAGAGCCAAGCTCTCATCCCGAGTGTGGGGACGTTCGAGACGCCAAGCCCTTCGATGTTGATGTTCTGGATCGTGAAAGCATCGTTGATACGCACACCATCGACGCCGCCGATCGCCGCGGTCGAGACGAGCTTCCCGTTCAACAGCCCTTGATCGCGGGCATAGGCCGACGAGAGCATCAGCGCGGCCGAGCTGCCAAGATCGATCATCAAGGGCACGGGAGGCAAACCCGAGACGGAAGCTCGAATGAACAGCTCCTGCTTGGCACCGCGCCCGAGCGCGACAGCGCGCCAGTCGGGACCGGCGAGAAACGTGCCTGACTTGACGACCGCCATACGCCTTTTCGCGAAATCGAGCGCGATGCAGCTACCCGTGAACATATCGGCACCGAGGAGGATATCGATCGGTCGTCCGAAGGCCGCCGACACTGAACTCAGATCACCAACGACGGCAAAGGGTAAGCGACGGGTTTCGCGGGCGAGCTGTACGTCGATGTCGCGGACCAGCAGCACCGGGGCCTTGGCGCTCAGCCCGCTAATCATGCGCCGCTCACCATCGTTCAAGCCGAGCTTCGCCGCGAGCGCCGTGCTCATGATCGACGCGCCGCTGCCACTGTCGAGCACCGCCCGCACCGGCACTCCGCGCACTTGTGCCGAAACAAGGAGGGTATCACCCGTGCCGACTTCCAGCGGCTCCCATTCGAGGTGAGCCGCACCGAAGTTCCACGAGCCCGCAGACCGGGAAGTCTGTCGCGCGAGCGTTGGAGAACCGAGCACCAAGCCGGTTCCACAGGCCACCAGCCGCGCCACTAATGAGCGTCGAGACATACCGATTGCTTCAACACGGGCCGTCAAAAAGCCACCTCCAGCCCCCCGTCCGCAGGAGAGCAAATTGCGGTTACATGCTCCAGCCACTGGAGGAGCAAGTGCTTTTGGTGCGCCCGAAAATCCTCAGAAGCGCTTGGAGAACTTTAGATGAAGGATGGTGCAGACCGCTTAGATGCCTTCCCGATAACGAACGGTTCCGGGGGACGCTGGGCCGATCGGGACCGCAAACGGTGTAAACGCTCGCGCTAAGTGGCGGCATTCTGATCGCGCTATTTGTCGGCGAGCGTCGCTACGCGGCTACCGGCTTGGTCTCGGCCGATCGCACATAGGCGTAGAGTTTTGGCTTGGAGATGCCGAGCATCGAGCAAATCTTGGCGATCGGCATCGTGTTCTCGTGGTAGAGCCTGACGGGCAGGTCGCGCTTTTCCTTGCCGAGTGCGGCCGGCCGGCCACCCTTCTTGCCGCGAGCGCGGGCTGCGGTGAGACCGGCCTGGGTCCGCTCGCGGATCAGGTTGCGCTCGAACTCCGCCAATGCCCCGAACAGGTGGAAGGTAAGCTTGCCCGACGTGGTGGTCGTGTCGATCGCCTCGTGCAGGCTCAGCAGCCCGACCTTTTCCTCGTCGAGGTAGGTCATCCATCCGATCAGATCACGGAGCGAGCGGCCGAGCCTGTCGAGGCGCCAGACCACCAGTGTGTCGCCGGCGCGAAGCAGCTCCTTCACCTTTTCCAATCCAGGGCGAGCGGCAGTCGCCCCGGAGGCCTTGTCGGTGATGACCTTCTCGCAGCCGGCAGCCTTCAGCGCATCACGCTGGAGGTCCAGGTTCTGCTCGGCGGTCGATACGCGGGCGTAACCGATTTTCATGCGTAGGGCCGGTGGCGCCCCGATCGGGCGCGGTTTGGGAAGAAAGTCGTCATCGGCAGGTCTATGTTGCCCTAGTTTTCTTTACCGGGTAGATTTACGTCGAACAGGCCGGTTTGGCAACGCGAGCGGACTCGCATGGCGATGGGCAGGCAAATCTCCGTTTTCCTTACCTGCGACACGGACCGTCGGCGGTGACGCATCCGGCGCTTGTCCCGCCGCTGGCGATCGAGCGCTACCGCGTCCTTGAACCGCACCTCGCCGATGGCATCCCGCTCGCGGACCTCGCCCGCACCGGCACGCTGAGCGAGCGGACGTTGCAGCGCTGGCTCGGGCGCTACCGTGCCGAAGGACTTGCCGGTCTCGCGCGTCTGCCGCGCAACGATCGGGGCAGGCTGCACCTGCCGGAACATCTGGTCGAACTGACCCGCACTCTCGCCACCAAGCGCCCGCGACCCCCGGTCGCCGCCATTCACCGAAAGGTGCAGGAACTCGCCATCGCGCATGGACACCGAACCCCCAGCTATGCGGCCGTCGCGCGTGTCGTCAGGGCGATACCGGCAAGCCAGATCGCCGCAGCCTCCGATCCGGCCGTCTACCGCGACCAGCACGAGCTAGTGCATCGGCGCGAAGCCGCGACCTCGAACGAGATGTGGCAGGCCGATCATACCGTTCTCGACATTCTCGTGCTCGATGATGCCGGAACCCGGTGCGTCCTTGGCTGACCGTCATCGTTGACGATCACAGCCGAGCCATCGCCGGTTACTTCCTCAGCCTCGATGCCCCCAGTGCCCTCAACACGGCGCTCGCCTTGCGGCAGGCGATCTGGCGCAAGCCCAATCCCGAATGGATCGTCAGCGGCATTCCCGAACAGCTTTACGTCGACAACGGCTCGGATTTCATCTCCGAGCATATCGAGCAGGCGTGCATCGCCCTCAAAATCCGCCTCATCCATTCGCTGCCGGGGCGTCCTCGCGGGCGCGGCAAGATCGAGCGGCTGTTCCGCACCATCAACGACATGTTCCTGCCCGACCTGCCCGGCCACCTGATCGCGGGCAAGCCGCTGTCGGCGCCAGTGCTCACGCTCGACGAGCTGCGCGCCCGCTTCGAGGCGTTCGTGTGCGGCGTCTATCATCGTCGCCCGCATGGCAGCACCGGCGAACCGCCGATCACGCGCTGGCAGAAGGGCGGGTTCCTGCCCGCAATGCCCGACAGCCTTGAACAGCTCGACATGCTGCTCGTGCACGTGCCCAAGCCCCGTAAAGTGCTGCGCGACGGCATCCGTCTGATGGGCAGGCGCTATGTCGAACCCACGCTCGCGGCCTTCGTCGGCGAGCAGGTCGAGGCGGTCTATGACCCCCGCGACCTGACCGAGATCCACGTCTACCACCAGGGCCGGTTCGTCTGCCGTGCGCTCAGCTCCGAGCACGCTGGGCACCCGTCGTTGCGCGCGATCCAGCGCGCCCGGCGCGGCGCGAAGGAGCGCGACAAGCAGGTGCCTGCCCCCACGGAGACCTTCGATGGCGACCAAGAGGATACGGCTTCCCGGCCCACCACCTACCGAGGGCTCCGGCTCTACGCCGCTGACGATTGAGTTCCTGGTCGAGCAGCCGTTCCTGGCGACCCGCGAACATGCCCGGTTCGTCGAGTTTGCCGAAGCCTGCGCGCACTACCGCTATATCGGCGTGTGTCATGGCCGGCCGGGCGTCGGAAAGACGCGATCGGCGCGCGAGTTTTCCAGCTTCCCCGACCTGGGGGAATATGCCGCGCTCCGTCCCATTGCCGCGCTCCTTGGCGAAAAGGTCGCTCGCTGCCGCGCCGTCTTCTACACCGTGTCGGTCAGCAACACGCCCAAGACGATCGACGCGGTGTTGGGCCTCAACCTCATTAAGCTGGGCTATGCCCGGCTGACGGTCGCGGGCGGCTCGCAGGACGAAATCACCCATGACGCCGCCCGCATCGCCTGCCCCCTCGTCATCGTCGACGAGGCCGACCGCCTGACCATAAAGTCGCTCGAACATCTCCGCGACATGGCCGATCGCCACGGCTTCGGGCTGATCCTGATGGGTATGCCGGGCTTGGAGAAGCGCCTCGCCCGCTATGCCCAGCTCTACTCGCGGATCGGCTTCGTCCACGAGTTCAAACCGCTTACCGAGACCGAAATGCGGCTGCTGCTCGCGACCCACGCCGGCGATTTCGGGATCAGCTTCGACCCGGCCCAACTCGACGCGATCGAAGCGCAGGCAGCCGTGATCCGCATCACGCGCGGCAACTTCCGGCTCATGGAGCGCCTGTTCGCGCAGATGCGGCGGATCATGACCCTCAACCGCGTCGAGGAGGTCACCGCTGACATCGTTCAGGCCGCGCGCGATTGCCTCGTCATCGGACCCGGCAACTGACAAATAGCGCGATCAGAACGCCGCCATTTAGCGCGAGCGTTTACACAGGATAAGATCCATACCGTTTCCGGAACCACTTTCTTGTTTCCTCTTCGAAATTGGACTGTGCTGATGAGTTTGAGCGATGGTGGCTTCGCTCATACACTACGCGCTACCAGGCCCCTGCCCGTTTCTTAGGCTTAACGTTGTAGCTCAAGACCCCGGGGGCTCAGCCTCCCTTCTCCGGTTCTTGCCGCTGCGCAAATCCCTCGATCTACCTGCCGCCGTCGTGTGGTCGCACGGCATCATCCAAAGACCTATTTAGGCCGTCATGACTAGCCAATCTTCGCCATAAGGCGCCCCGCCGCCCCCTGCTCTGCCGCGAGATTGCGATTATAAGCGAGCGGCATCCGCGGCGACTTCCACCGCAGCGCGTCCATGATGCCGGCCAAATCCTCCCCGCTGGCGAACAGGTCCTGATTGAGCCCGATCCGCGTCGAGTGCGCACTGATCCCCTTCAGCAACCGCGCCAGATCGTCCGCCGTCAAATCGGGCAGCGCGCCACGGTCGAACGCGCGGCCGATGATCGACCGAAAGATTGGTCCGATCGAGCCCGGGTGCAGCGCCACGGCGCCGATGTCATACTCGACCCGCGCCTTCACAGCGGGCTTGGACAGCGTCTTGCGCAGATCCCAGGTCTCCCGGCCCGAGATGCTGTCGATCGAACGACCCTTCACAGCCGCCCGCGCTTTGTAGCGCCGTACCTGCACCCGCCGGAACAACGGCCCCGCGTCGATCCCAGCGGCCTCTCTCCACGCCGCGACAGCCCGCACAGAGCGGGGCGACAAATAGGCTGTGGCTCCCTCGCCCTCCTGATCGCCTTTGCTTCGCGCGATGGCGAGGAGGCGCGCTTCAGGATCAAGCGCCTCGAGAATGTCATTGATGCTGATTGCGACGAGCTCCGATGCACGGAGCCCCGTGTCATAGGCCACCGACAACAGGGCTCGGTCCCGCAAGCCTGGCAGATCGCCCGCGCACGCCTCCAGCAAAGCTCGCACATTCAGTCCGCGAGGACTGTCGCGCTCCACGTCTCGCACTGGCCCCTTGAAGCGCAAGGGACGCGCCTGAGCCTGCGCGGTGCCCTTCTCGCGCCGGATCGCGCGTAGCCGCAGCTTCACGAGATCAGCCTGGGTGGGATCCTTGAGATCAAGCAGCTGATGGATCTTGGCGATCGACGCCTTGTAGCGGCCAAGCGAGGCGGGCTTGGCCCCCTGCCCTGCC
Source organism: Novosphingobium sp. FW305-C-30-35 (assembly GCF_058783135.1). Classification (NCBI taxonomy): domain Bacteria; kingdom Pseudomonadati; phylum Pseudomonadota; class Alphaproteobacteria; order Sphingomonadales; family Sphingomonadaceae; genus Novosphingobium; species Novosphingobium sp. FW305-C-30-35. The sequence goes on along the minus strand of NZ_JBYSYJ010000003.1, from coordinate 150,682 downwards.
CGCGCGTCGAGATAGTCGGCGACGATCTCGGGCGTGGCCGGCAGTGCAATCCGGTTGTTGCGCCGACACCACGCATCGAACGCCTCGACGTCGGACTTGAGCGCACGGATGCTGTGGGGCGATGAAGCGGCCTGATAGGCGGCGATCAGGCCCTCGTTGACGGTGATGCGCTCGCCGGCGCGCATCTGCACGATCGTCCACGCAAGGTCGGCCGGCGCCCTGACGGCCGGCAGGACAGCCTCAGGCGGCGCTACGGGGATTTCTGGCCCTTCCCGGGCGGTTTCGGTGCTCACGACGCGCCTCGCTCCTCAGCCGCGCTTGTAGCCCACCTTATAAAGAACGGTCAAATCTGCTTATGTGATAACTGCAATTATCACATGTTTCTTTAGAGCCATCCGAGCGCTTGTGGAGTTGGCGGCCTTTCACGGCGCATTGCCCATGAAGCCTTTCTACCCGTGAACCGGAGATGCCAACGCCGATCCAGAGAAAAGACATTGTTTTGCTGGATATTTCTGTGGCAGGTGCTCCGCGGCGCCATGTCCCGGGACGGGTTTGCCGATGCCGAGCCACGCTTCGAGGGATGATTCGTCGGCACGAACCGGGCTCCGCAGGAAGACCCCCCTCACCACCTGTCGGCCCAGACGATCATCCGCAACTCGCCAAACTGGCGCGCTGCCCGTGGCGACAACTTGCGAGGCAGCGCTGGTGATTGAGCGATGTGGCATGTTCGCCCCAGAACGGGTGTAGCTGGGCTTGGTCCATGGCAGGATCTGGCTGACTGACGATGGAATTATGCCTGCCGAGCCGGGAGTTTCCAGCAGAAGATCGACGGTGGCCACCCCTTTCAGGGAAACCTAACTGAACGCCCCCCCTCAACGTGCCCTCTTGCAATCCGGACCAAATCCCTCCACATTGCTCATGCGGACCGGGCCCCTCTAGCGCGGCGTTCTGGCCATAGTGGCAGTGCGCTTCGTGATGTCGGACCGCATCGGGTAATGCCGATGTCATGCGGGTCCGGGTCTCTTCCCCTCGTTTCCGACTTTGGCCTCGCGGGCTTCGGCATTCCCGATCGAACGCAACCGTTTCGACAAGGGAACTTTCAATGTCCGATCGTTACTTCCGCCTGATGGAGCGTCACCAGAAGCTGGACGATGCGCTGCGCATCGCACGCGACCCGTTGGATGTGCTGCGGCTGCGCAGCCTCAAGAACGCCGTGAAGGCGCGGCTTGCGGCACTGTTCCTGCGCCGTCCCGAAGCCGCTGGTTTTCCGGCGTCCTTGGCAACAGTCTGACACAGAGGAACGCCCCCGCGCTCCAGGCATTGCCGAGGCAATTGCGGGACGTGCGGGGGCACAAGGAGTCTGACTGATGGAGTTCCTTTTCGCAGACTGGCTGGGCACGCCTGCGTGGTTCTGGCTGGCCTTCCTCGGCCTTGTCGTGGCGCTGACCGCGTTTGACCTTGGCGTCCTCCACAAGGAGGACAAGGCCATGGGCATCGGTGAATCGCTGAAGCTGACGGCGTTCTATATCACCATCGCGCTGCTGTTCGGCGCGTGGGTCTGGGCCGAGAAGGGCGCGGACCTGGGGATGAAGTATTACACCGGCTTCTTCATCGAGAAGGCACTGTCGATCGACAATGTCTTCGTGATCAGCCTGATCTTCACGTTCTTCGCCATTCCGCCCAAGTACCAGTACCGTGCCCTGCTGTGGGGCATCGTCGCCGTGATATTCCTGCGCGGCGCGATGATCGCAGGCGGCGCCGCGCTGGTCGAACAGGCCTACTGGGTTCTGTACATCTTTGCCGCGTTCCTGGTGTTCACCGGCATCAAGATGTTTTTCGCCAACGACCATGACCCGGACATCGGCAACAATCCCGCGGTGCGCTGGATCAGCCGCCACATGCGCGTGACCAAGGAGCTGCATGACCAGCACTTCTTCGTGAAGGTGCCGGACGAGAAGACCGGCAAGATGGTCAACGCCGCTACGCCGCTGTTCCTGGCGCTGGTGGTCATCAACCTTGCCGACCTTGTGTTCGCGGTGGATTCGGTCCCGGCGATCTTTGCGATCACGACCGATACCTTCATCGTCTATACCTCGAACATCATGGCGATCCTCGGCCTGCGCGCGCTCTATTTTGCGCTGGCTGCGATGATCGACCGCTTCGCCTATCTCAAGTATGCGCTGGCCGCCGTGCTGGTGTTCATCGGCTCGAAGATCTTCGTTTCCGATTTCCTGCTTGGCGGTGACAAGTTCCCGCCGGTGCTCAGCCTTGGCGTCACTTTCGCGCTGATTGCGGGCGGCGTCGCCTATTCGCTGTGGAAGACGCGGGGGCAGCCCCTGCACGATCCGGCCGAGCCGATTGCCTCGGGCACGATCAACTGAGCATGCCCCCTCCCCTGACCGGGAGGGGGTTTTGCTTTCAGCTTACCACTGCCGGATCACTTCGAGGAAACGATCGCCATAGGCATCAAGCTTGCGCGAGCCGACACCGCCGATCTGGCCGAGTTCGGTGAGGCTGCCCGGGCGCGTAGCCGCCATCTCGCGCAGCACGGAATCGTGGAAGATGACGTAAGGGGGCACGCCATTTTCGCGCGCGAGATCGCGGCGAAGATTGCGCAGGGCATCGAACAGGGGATCGCCCACAGGGTTCAGTGCCGCCCCTGTACCGCTGCGGCGGCGACCTGAGCGGCCTTCCTTCTTCGGCACGAGGACGAGGGGCACGTCCGCTTCGCCCTTCAGGATGGCGCGGGCATCGCCGCCCAGGGCAAGGCCGCCGTGTTCCGTGGCCACCAAGGCACCTCTTGCCTGCAGGGCGCGGGCGAGCGGGCACAGCAGGGGGGCTTCATCGCCGGTTACGATGCCGAACACGGAAAGCTGGTCGTGCCCGCGCTGGGTCACGCGATCGTCGGCAACACCCGTGAGAACTTTCTCGACGTAGCCGAAGCCAAACGACTGCCCGGTGCGGTAGACGGCGGAGAGCAGCTTGCGGGCAACCTCGGTAGCATCAGTGACGCGCGGGGCTTCCAGGCAGTTGTCGCAATTGCCGCATGACGGTGGCGGGTTTTCGCCGAAGTGGCGCAGCAGCAGGGCGCGGCGACAGTGCGGGGTTTCGACCAAGGACGCGAGCGCATCGATCCGCGTGCGTTCGCCGGCGCGGCGGTGCTCTTCGACTTCGGCGAGGCGCTGGCGGGCGCGCATGAAGTCTTCTGCGCCCCACAGCATGACTGCCACGGAAGGATCGCCATCGCGCCCCGCACGGCCGGTTTCCTGGTAATAGCTTTCGATCGATTTCGGGCATGCGGCGTGGGCAACGAAGCGCACGTCGGGCTTGTCGATCCCCATGCCGAAGGCGACCGTCGCCACCATGACCATATCTTCAGAGGCGACGAAGCGCGCCTGATTGTCGGCCCTTACCTGCGGATCGAGCCCGGCGTGATAGGGCAGGACGGGGCGACCGCTGGCCTGCAGCTGCTGGCTGAGCTTTTCCACCTGCGCGCGGGTGGGGGCATAGACGATGCCGGGGCCGGGGTTTTCGGCGATGACCGTCATCAGCTGGCGCAAGGGATTGTCGCGCGCCGTGATGGCGTAGCGGATGTTGGGCCGGTCAAACCCGGCAACGATCAGGCCCTCTTCCGGGATGCCGAGCTGGGTGAGGATGTCGGCGCGGGTGTGGCGGTCAGCAGTGGCAGTCAGCGCGAGGCGCGGCACGTCCGGGAAAGCATCCATCAGCGGACGCAGGAGGCGGTAATCGGGGCGGAAGTCGTGGCCCCACTCGGAGACGCAGTGCGCCTCATCGATGGCGAACATGGCGACGCGGCCACGGGTGAGCATCTCGAGGAAGTGCGGCTGGCTGGCCCGTTCGGGGGCAACGTAGAGCAGATCGAGATCGCCCGACAGGAACCGGTCGATGGTCTGGCCCCGGTCCATGTCGACGCTGGTCAGCGTGGCGGCGCGGATGCCGTTGGCGGTGGCGCTGCGCAGCTGGTCATGCATCAGCGCGATCAGCGGCGAGACGACCACGCAGGTGCCCGGCAGCATGACGGCTGGCAGCTGATAGGTCAGCGACTTGCCCGCGCCGGTGGGCATGACGGCGAGCGTCGAGCGACCCGCCAGCACGCGCTCGACCACGTCCGCTTGCACGCCGCGAAAGGCGTTAAAGCCGAATACGGCGTGGAGACGGTCGAGGATTTCGGATTCCGGGAATGCGGTGTCGATAAGGCTCACCGCCCCGCTATGGCAGATCGGGCGCGTTCATTCCACGCCGGATGCGCCCAAGTTACTCGCCGACGATCACGTGCAGGCGGCTGATGCGGCTGGTGACGATCTTCCAGCCGTCTGCCTCCTTGCGGTAGGTTTCGTGGTAGTGGCCCATGCCGTGAAGGAAGGGCTTGCCATCGGCGTCCCAGATCTGGTCTTCCATGGCGATCACGCCGCGCGCCTCTGTTTCCGAAAGCAGCTCGATCTCGTGGCAGTGGCCGTGGTGGACGGTGCGCAAGGGGGCGACGGCGGCCTGGACGAAGGCAGCGATGGCGTCACCGCCGGAGTGCGTCCAGTTCTCCGCGTCCTCAGCGGGTTCGATGGAGAGCGAGCAGGAGGCATCGAACACCGCGTCGTCGGCAAAGACAGCACGCAGGCCAGTGTAGTCCTTGGTGTCCATGCAGCGGAAATAGCGCGCCTTGAGCTGCTTGATTTCCTCGATGGCGATCAGGCGGGTGACGGGGTCGATGACGGACATGCAGGGCCTCTCCGGTATTTTGCGACAGGAGAAGCGAGATTGCGCGCCTGCGCCACTCTTACTTGTGCGAGACTTCGGCGGCCGAAAGATCGACCAGCCATTGTGGGGGCTGGCCAGTTCGCGCCCAGTCTATGCCCCAGGCGAACGTGGCATAGAGCGCAGCGGAGGTTAGCAGGGCCATCGTGAACCAGTATCCCGGGCCATAGGCGGTGACGCGCTGCGGATCATCACGGCAATACCAGATGCGGAACACGCTGGACGGCTTCCACGAGCGCTGCACCTGCCGACCGACCATGGCATGGACGCGGGTGCCCTCGGCAGTTTCGAAAAGAACCTCGTCCTCGATCCAGCGCTTGCCCTCGCCATCGCGGATGTCGAACCCGCGCAGGGTGCCGATGGACTGTTGCATGTGGACGAAGTCGTCCAGCCGCTCGAGATCGCTGTAGCCGCCGCGCCAGACATGCGCGACGGCCACCTGCCAGCCGGTGAGCAGCGCGGTGCAGCGGTAGAGGCACCAGCACAGGCCGAGCACGAGTGCGGCAACGCCCGCCATGAGGAGATCGACGGCTTCCATGCCGCCGATGCTTATCGCTACGGCGTTAATGGACCGTTGGTGCAGGCAACGCCTTCAGCTTGGGCGTGACAAGCGGGACGGTCAGCATCGTGCTCATCAACGCCATCAGCAGCAAGGCGGTGAAGGTCTCGTTGGTGACGATGCCCTTGTCGAGCAGGACATTGACGAAGATGATCATGATCAGCGCCTTGGTCTGCAGCAGCCAGCCGATGATCGAGGCCTCCCCCTTGGCCCAGCCGAGCAGGCGTCCGGCTATGCGCACGCCGACAAGCTTGCCCGCGACCGAGGCGACGAGGAACAGGAAGGCGGCGCCAAACACGGCAAGGCCGCCGACGTCCCACTTGGTGCGCAGACCCGTCGAGAGGAAGAACACCGGCATGACGGCAAGCAACAGGAACTGGCGGAAGCCATCGAGCCGCTCGCGCGTGAACCACTGCGCATCGAGCACCGCCCCTGCGAGAAACGCGCCGACCATGAAGTGCAGGCCGGACCAGTCCGCCGCAAAGCCGACCATGGCAAGCCAGATGAGCGACACGTACCAGCGATCGTTTTCCGACAGACGGCGGAACAGGGCCCGCACGGCCCACGAGGCAACGGCGAAGGCCGCAAGGAAGATGCCCTGCCGACCGACCCGCTCCCAATCGACCAGGATCAGCGCGAGGACGCCCCAGATGGCCACGTCATCAAGGCTGGCATAGCGCAGGATGCGCTGGCCCAAGGGTTCGCGGAACAGACCAAGCTTTTCCATCAGCAGCACGAGGATGGGCAGGGCAGTGACGGCGCAGGCCATGCCGATGCCGAGGACGACTTGCGCATAGCTGCCCTTGGGCCCTATCCAGCCCGGCGTCTGCAGGAGCAATGCGGCAGCAGCCGCGCCAAACAGCAGTGGCGTGATCAGTGCGCCCGCAGCGGTGATCGCGGTTTCGCGGCGATTGGCCCAGGCATCGGTCAGGTCAAGTTCGAGCCCCGCCGCGAAGACGAACATCATCACCGCCCACCAGGCGATGCCGTTCAGCGAGCCGATGACCTGCGGATTGAAGACGAAGGCGTAGTATTCGGGAAAGGCTGCGCCGAGCACGCCAGGGCCAAGCAGGATGCCCCCGATGATCTGCACGACGACGAGCGGCGCCCAGTAGTCGGTTCGCAGCAGGCGCCAGACCAGATAGGGTACGGCGAGGATGATCGTCAGCGCGATCAGGAACACTTCCGTCGTGCCCATCGCGGGCGCAATTGCCGTCACCGTCTATCCCCCGAGTTGCCGTCGTCTATGCAAGGATGCGGCGGCTTGTCCAACTGATCTCAAGAGCCATATCCTGCATGGAGGAGTTGGCCCATGACCTTTGACCTCGGCAAGGCCCTGTTGCGCAAGGAAGAATACGAATCCGCAAGGCTAACGGAGTTCGAATTCGCCGAAATGGTGCGGGCGTTGAAGGCGCTGGCCGCTGAACTCGCCGTGCCGGTGGAACCGATGCTGGGCGTGCTTGCCGAACGCGGGCTCGGCCGAGCGCTCAGTCACCTTGCCCAACTGGCCGGGCGCGATGTCGAGGCCGACTACCTGCGCTGCCGGGCGAATGCGCGGGCAAAGCTGATCGAGGAGCGTGGCGATCCGTCTCCGGTAAGACTCGGCTGACAGGAATCTTACCGCTTAACCATTGCGCGGTTCCGGCAAGGTGCGCTGCGGTCGGTTAAGCGAGAGTTTGCCGAGGCCTGACAGCTTTTCCGCATGGCGGGTTGGTCCGCCGCGAGAGGAGAATGGCCATGGGCTTCGAGATGCGCGACAGCTTCGTTCGCCGCGAGGAATGCAAGGCGGCGTGGGAAAGCGAAGTGGAGTTCGCCGAGATGGCGCGCGTGCTCAAGGCATTGGCGGCCGAGCTGGGACAGGACACCGATGCCGCGCTGGGTGAACTCGCCGCGCATGGCCTGGGCGCGGCGCTGGGTGTTCTGTCAGGACAAGCCGAAGGTTCGGACGTGGAGGCCGACTACCTGAGGCGGCGGCAATGGCGCGGGTGGCGGCAAGCCGCTTGCAGTAACCCGTTCATCCACATAGCCGCCTCCGATGCGGACAATCGATCCGCTTGACGCACTCCAGCGACACTGACGAGGCTTTTCCCAAGCGAGCCGAGCCGGGCATTTTCGCGTGCATTGGGCGGCTGCGGGTTGCATACGAACGGCGGATCTGCCCTTGTGGCGGTTCTTGGCTGGATGCGCGACGCAGAGGAACGCGCGCGGATAGCATGCGCTATGCAGCCTCCCTCCTTCGCTATCGACCGCGCCATGCTCGATACCGCGCTCGATAGCGAAGGAGGGAGGCGCGGCGGCGTGGATATCGGGAAGCTTCAAGGCCGAGACCCGGGTGGAGATCTGTGTGGTCTCCAAGCTTTCGTGGCCGGGCATCGTGGCACCTGAAGGCCCTCCGCCAACATGAACCCCTGTCGCTCGGGCCCGATCCCTGCCGCCACCACACCTGACTTGCGGCTCCACGCTAGGGCAGTGATGCCGTCCGTTGGGCAAGGATTTTCCTAGCCTCTATGCCACAGGGGGCACCTGATAACGAAGGCATTGCGCCAGACATCATCGTGCTGCGGCCCGCGCAATTTCCGCAAGGCCCTGAGCCAGCGCCAGTTCCCCGTTCCTGTTGTCGGCAATCAGCACGCGATGCAGCTGAACGAGTCTTTGGCACAGGCGGACTAGCCGCGGACCGCGCCAGCGCTTGAGCTGCTGGGTGAGGTCAGCGCGGTCACGGAAAAACACCCGACGCGCATCGCTTTCCTGTTGCATGAAAGCATTTACGTCTCCGCGCTCCCCAAGCCGACCAGCGAGCTGGACCAGCTGCCCGGCGCGGCGTTCAAGTGCGAGGACCAGCCCGACCGGGTTGATGCCCTGTTCGCGCATGCGGGAAAGCTCGGCGGGAATGCGCCGCACCTCGCCGCCAAGAACGGCGTTGACCAACGGCATCATGCCGTCGTCCTCGCTGACGGCGCAGACTTCGTCGAGGTCGGCCGCCGTCGCTGTTCGCGGCGCCTGCGGGCTGGCATCGAGATAGAGAGCGATCTTTTCAAGCTCGCTTCGGGCCATGCGCGTATCGAGCGCAGTCGCGCGCGCGACTCGCTCCGACAGCTCGTCCGTCATGCGTACACCCATCGCATCGGCCAAACTCCGGATCGCACTGGCGACCGATTTGAGGTCTGGCGGATGGAACATGCCGACCAGCGCATCGGCGCGGCTTTCCAGCAGTTTCGCAATGCGTGACTTGTCCGTGGCCGAACTGGCGACGATCAGGACGGGCCAGCCGTCGACAGGGCTTTGCAGCAGGGTTTCGACGGCGTCGTGCGCATCGTCGCCGGTCGCCCGGACATGGATGATCCGCCTGTCGCCGAACAGCGAAACCGAGCGCGCCTCGTCGGCGAGGCGCACCGGGTCGCGCTTGAGTTCGGCTCCGCTCAGATCGACCTTCTCGGCCTCGCCCAACATGCCTGCGATCTTCGCGGCGGCATCGCTGGCACCGGATTCATCCGGCCCGCAGAAATAGAATATGCGGCAGTCATTTACCGCGCGCGCCGCACTTGCCGAAAAGTTTTTCTGGGTAACCTTCACGCCCGTCTCAGGAGCGCTTGCGCAGGCGGACCGAGACGCGTGTGACGATCTGGTCGGCAACTTCCTGCGACAGGTTTTCAAGCGCCGTCTGTTCGGCCGCGATCACCGCGTATTCGCTGTTGACCACGTCGAACCCGGCGTCCGATCCCGCGGTCGCATCAAGGACGACCTCACCGTTCTGCGTGTCAACCAGCTGGTAGCGGGCGCGCAGGGTGCGGCGTTCGCGCGTGATGGCGTCGTTGGAAAGCTGGCCAAGCCCCTCCACGCGATCGTCCAGCCGGACATCAAGGCGATAGCGGGCGCCAGTCCCTGCCGCGCCTGCGCCCAATCGGTCGACAAGCGCATTGCGGACAAGCCAGCCGGACTGCCCCTCGATCGGCGAGATCGTGACGTCGGCAAGCGCACGCGCCACCTCGCCCTTGCCGCCGCCTGCGTACATTGGCTGCAGACCGCAGCCGGTAAGTAGCGCAAGCGGCGCGAGAATTCGGACAAAGCGCTCAGGCGACAAGATTCACCAGACGGTCAGGCACGACGATCACCTTCTTCACTTCCGCCCCTTCAAGTGCACGCTGCACTTTCTCGGAAGCGAGGGCAAGGCGTTCGAGGTCTTCCTTCGGCGTCCCCTTGGCCACAGTCAGGGTATCGCGAAGCTTGCCCTTGACCTGGATGGCAACGGTCACTTCATCATCGACCAGCAATGCCGGATCGACTTCGGGCCAGGCCTCGTCGGCGATCAAGTCGGTACTGAAGCGCGCATGCGCTTCTTCGGCAAGATGCGGCATCATCGGCGCGACGAGCAGCAGGACCTTCCTGATCGCGGCGGAGCGGCTGGCCGAAGGGGCGGCCTTTTCAATCGCGCCGGTCAGTTCGTAGATCCGCGCCACGGCCTTGTTGAAGCCCAATGCCTCGATGTCGGAGGCAACCGCGTGGACGGTCTGGTGCGCTTTGCGGTCCAGCGCCTTGTCTTCACCCACTGCGGCAGCGTCGTACTGGCCGAACAGGCGCCACAAACGCTGAACGAAGCGTGCGCAACCCTCGATCCCGGCTTCCGACCACGGCAGGTCGCGCTCGGGCGGAGAATCCGACAGCATGAACCAGCGGATCGCGTCCGCACCGTACTTTGCTACGATCTCGTCCGGGTCCACGACGTTCTTCTTGGACTTGGACATCTTGATGACCCGGCCGACCTCGACCGGCGCACCGTCAGCTTTCAGAGTTGCGCCATCACTGCTGCGTTCAACTTCGGTGGGCGAGTAGAACACCGGCTGACCATTCTCGGGATTCCGGCGCTCGTATGTCTCGTGCGTGACCATGCCTTGGGTGAACAGGCTGCCGAACGGTTCCGTCACCTCGATCTTGCCGATGCGGGCAAGCGCACGGGTCCAGAAACGGGCATAGAGCAAGTGCAGGATCGCGTGCTCGATCCCGCCGATGTACTGCTCCACCGGCAGCCAGCGCTTGATTTCTTCGGGATCGAACGGGCGATCTTCCGGCTGGCTGGCAAATCGCAGGAAGTACCACGACGAATCGACGAAAGTGTCGAGCGTATCGGTCTCGCGCCGGGCGGGATGGCCGCATTGCGGGCAATCGACATGCTTCCACGTCGGATGCCGGTCAAGCGGGTTGCCGGGCACGTCGAAGCTGACGTCCTCGGGCAAGGTGACAGGCAGCTGCTTCTTGGGCACCGGCACAACGCCACACACCTCGCAATGCACGAACGGGATCGGCGTGCCCCAATAGCGCTGGCGCGAAACGCCCCAGTCGCGCAGGCGCCACACCGTCTTGCCTTCGCCCCAGCCTTCGCTCTGCGCGTGACCGATGACCGCAGCCTTGGCCTCGGCGACGTTCATGCCATTGAGGAAGTCAGAGTTGACGAGAACGCCGTCGCCGGCCTCGGCTTCACCGGCAAAAGGCTTGTCGGCATCTGCCGGATCGGAGGCAACCACGCGCAGGATCGGCAGGCCGTACTTGGTGGCGAAATCAAAGTCGCGCTGGTCGTGCCCCGGCACGGCCATGATCGCACCGGTGCCGTATTCCATCAGCACGAAGTTGGCGATGTAGACCGGCAGGTACTTGCCCGTCAGCGGGTGCTTCGCGCCGATGCCGGTGTCGAAGCCCAGCTTCTCGGCCGTTTCCAGTTCGGCGGCGGTGGTGCCGCCCTTCTTGCACAGCGCGATGAAATTGGCCGCTTCGCAGTTTACCGCCGCGACGCCCTGCGCGATCGGATGGTCCGCAGCGACGGCAACGAAGCTTGCGCCGAAGATAGTGTCGGGGCGGGTGGTGTAGACCTCCACGCTCTCGCCGTTGGAAAGGTCGAAGCGGAATTGCAGGCCCTGGCTCTTGCCGATCCAGTTCTCCTGCATCATCCGCACCTTCTCGGGCCACTTGTCGAGCGTCGAGAGGCCTTCGAGCAATACGTCGGCAAAGTCGGTGATCTTGAGGAACCACTGGTTGAGCTTGCGCTTCTCGACCAGAGCGCCCGAACGCCAGCCGCGTCCGTCGATCACCTGCTCGTTGGCCAGCACGGTCATGTCGACCGGGTCCCAGTTGACCGTCGATTCCTTGCGGTAGACGAGGCCTGCCGCATAGAGATCGAGGAAGAGCGACTGTTCGTGGCCGTAATACTCCGGCTCGCAGGTCGCGATCTCGCGGCTCCAGTCGAGCGCGAAGCCGAGTCGCTTCAGCTGCTCCTTCATGTTGGCGATGTTGTCGCGGGTCCAGCCGCCGGGGTGGACGCCCTTTTCCATCGCCGCGTTTTCCGCCGGCATGCCGAAGGCGTCCCACCCCATCGGGTGCAGCACCTCGAATCCGCGCATCCGCTTGTAGCGCGCCAGTACGTCGCCCATCGTGTAATTGCGCACGTGGCCGATGTGGATGCGGCCCGAGGGATAGGGAAACATCTCCAGCACGTAGCTGCGGGGTTTGGTGCTGGAATCGTCGGCGCGGAACGACTGGCGGCTGTCCCACACCTGCTGCCAGCGGGTGTCGGCGATTGCGGGATCGAAGCGCTCAGGAGCAGCGTTGGCGGGAGCAGTGTTCTCGGTCATGCGCGCTCCTCTAGGGAGCGCTGGCGCGACACGCAAGATTCGCCTCTCGGCAGATCAGGCCGGCCCTTTGCTCTGGACCGGCGCCTTATCCCGTGATTGCGGCGCGGCGCAGATCGCGCGCCTTGCTCAGGATGATGTCTTCGAGCTTCTGCACGGTGGCGGCCTGGACAGGGGCATCAATCCACTGGCCGTTCTGCGAGACCTGACGGCTGGCGGCAACGCGCAGCGCATCGGCGCGCAAGTCCTGGTCGACGATCGAGACAGTCACCTTGACGCGTTCGCCCGGGTTCTTGGGGTTGGCATACCAATCGGTTACGATCACGCCGCCGTTGCTGTCAGTCTGCAGCAGAGGCATGAACGAAAGCGCATCGAGCGTTGCGCGCCACAGGTAGGCGTTGACGCCGATCGTGGTCACCTGGCTGGCGGCGAGATCCGCCCGCGGGCGTTCCTTCTTGCCGCAGGCGGTGACAGCCAGGGCCATGGTCCCGATCATCAGCCCACGAAGAATCAGCTTGCGGGTGCTCTGCGCGGTCTTGACGGTCATGGTCACTACGAAACAGTCCTTGCTTGCGGGCGTGCCGTTTCCGGGCATTGCCGCAGGTTAGCGCGCATGTGAACGCGCGTGATCGAAAGAGCCTCTATCACCGGCGCGCGCCATGCGGCAAGCACGATGAACGAGGCACGAAATTGCGTGGCCAAATGGTCAAGGCCCGCGTGAACCGTGACTGAACATCACATGTCCTGCACAGCGGCAAAGCGCAGTCGCTTGCCAGGCACCTGTGGATATTGCGCCACACCTCACAAGGAAGAGTCTTTCGCCGCTACTTCTATCTGGTGTGGGACTGGAAACCTTCACGCATTAGAGGTATTGCACAGAACAGTCCGAGTGGTGCGCGGAGTCGTTATGACGGCAAGCCGCTCTCGGTCGCATAATGGGGCGGATCACAGCCCGGGTTGGGGTAGAACGGACGTATCATGGTCGGCAACGGCAACAGGACTGCAGGTAAGGGTGCGATGCGCCGCCGCCTGCGCGCGCCTGTGACGCTCGGGCTGGCGGTCGTGGTGGGTCTTGCCCTTTCGCCAACGGTCACCTCCGCCTTCTCCAGCGGTTTCGACATGGCGCCCGTCAGCCTTGCGGCGCGCGGTGGCATCGGTTCTTTCACGCCGGCCTCGGTTGATGAACGCCTTGCTTCGCAGATCACCGTGCGTGCGCTCAAGAACGGCAAGCTGTTCCGCTTCACGCCCACCGGCACCGATACCCGGCCGACTCGTTCGGTTACCGTTGCGGTCCGTGTCGATGCGCTGAATTCGTCGAACTTCGCGGTCCGCACCGCAATGGCCGATACGGCACAGCCGGGGGCTTCGCCGGTCCGCATCGCGCCGATGGCGTTCAACCTCGGCATGGCCCGTGGCTACGCGAGCTTCGCATCGCCAGCTGCCGCACCTTCGCCTTTGCATGACCTGCAGCGGATCGAGATGCCCGATCTGGCCAAGTTCAAGGCTTCCGGCCCGGCGTCGACGCCGGGCCGCTTTGCGCTCCGGATCGAAGCCGAAGGCCGCGATCAGGTTGGCCGCGCGCCGCGTACGCTTGAGGGCCAGGGCGATTACCAACTGGACCTTGGCGGCAGCTATCGCCTGACCAAGAACCTGAACGTCACCGCGGGCGTGCGTTACTCGCCCGAGCGTGATCGCCTGCGTCCGCTGACCGATGGCAAGCAGGACAATCAGGCCGTCTATGTCGGAACCCAGTTCCGCTTCTGATCTCGGTCAGCATCCGACAATATTGGCTTCATTGCTGCAGCAATTCTGCGCTGTGTTTCCTCGTTCTTTTGCAGCATTTACGTATTCGGCAACTTGTCGCATCTCCGTCATGAACCTACCCTACCCGCGAGAGGGAACAACGGAGGGTAAAGCATGTCGCGAGTTGCAGTGGTTACCGGCGGTACGCGCGGAATCGGTCAGGCGATCTGCCTGGCACTAAAGGCGCAAGGGCGCACGGTTGTCGCCAACTATGCAGGAAACGAGGAAAAGGCCCGTGCCTTTACCGCCGAAACCGGAATTCCCGCCTACCGCTTTGACGTCGGCGATCATGAAGCCACGATCAAGGGCTGCGCACAGATCGCCACCGAAGTCGGTGAGATCGACATCGTCGTCAACAATGCCGGCATCACGCGCGATGGCGTGCTCCACAAGATGAGCTTCGATGACTGGAACGAGGTCATGCGCATCAACCTCGGCGGATGCTTCAACATGGCCAAGGCCACGTTCCCCGGCATGCGCGAGCGCGGCTGGGGCCGCATCGTCAACATCGGTTCGATCAACGGCCAGGCCGGGCAGTACGGCCAGGTCAACTATGCCGCTGCGAAGTCCGGCATCCACGGTTTCACCAAGGCTCTGGCGCAGGAAGGCGCAAAGTACGGCGTGACCGTCAACGCAATCGCGCCGGGCTACATCGACACCGACATGGTTGCCGCCGTGCCGGCGCCGGTGCTGGAAAAGATCGTTGCCAAGATCCCGGTGGGCCGCCTCGGCCACGCCGAGGAAATTGCTCGTGCCGTCGCCTTCCTCACGGCGGACGAGGGCGGTTTCGTCACTGGCTCGACCATGTCGCTCAACGGCGGCCAGCACATGTACTGATGCGCAAAGGCCCCGCCTCACGCAGAGGGCGGGGCCTTTGCCTGCTTACTCGACGGTTATGGCAGTCACCTTCCAGCCGCCGTCTTCCGACGCCATTTGCAGCGTTTCGGTCACTTCCCCCGCCTTCGCGTAACGCGCCTTGAAGGTCACGTTCCAATAGCCATTGGGCGGTGCAGGCGTGAAATCGACCTTCTCGAGCCTGCGCGTGATCGGCTGGCCGACACGGCCCCGCACGCCCTCTGATGCCTGTGCCCACCATTCGACGGTGTTGAGAAGCTTGAAAGACTTGTGCGTGGCCTGCCAAGTTGCCGCCCAGTCATCACGGTCAACCAAGGCAAGGAACGCCTCGGCGGAACGCACTGCCGCCTGTTCGCTGGCAGGAGTTGGCACGACGGAGGGGGCCGAAATGTTGACCGTGGCTGTTGGCGACTGGTCGGTGCTGGAAAGCGCGGTCAGGGCTAGCAAGGCAAGGCTGATGGTCATGGTAGATCCTCCGATGATCCAGCCGAGGCGGCGCGATGTGCTGTCGGCCCGGTCTGGTTGGCCCATCGGATATGTCCCGGCGCGCTCGGTGGCTTCCCCGATTCCGTTGTCCACAAACGATTTGTGTGCAGGCCCTTCGATCTCGTGCAGCAGGCGCGCCGCCTCGCGGCTGCTGGCCGTGCCCATCTTGCGCCGCGCCTCGCGCAGGCGTTCGTGGATCGTATGCACCGACAAACCGAGGTGCCGGGCGATCGACTTCGCGTCATGCCCGCCCAGCAACAGGCGCAGGGTCTCCCTTTCCTTCTCGCTCAGTGCTTCGTAGCCGGTTGCCATCATGCATGGGGTAGGAGCGAAGCCGGTTGCCGGCCACCCCCAATAATTCGTATCCTTGGTGCATGACCAACCCGTACCACCCGCCGGTAAAGCGCTCGGTCGAGATTGCCGGACACAAGACTTCGATCAGCCTCGAGCCGATGTTCTGGGACATGCTGCGCGAAGCTGCTGCTGCCGGGGGCATGCCGATCAATGCGCTGGTCGCGCGGATCGATGCCGAACGGATCAGGGTGGAAGTGCCGCCGGGACTGGCGGGCGCGATCAGGCTGTGGCTTGTGGCGCGCCTGCGCGGTCAGCTCGCGGACGGCGTGGGCGCATCCTGAGCGGGAACCGTGGCTTCCGGCAAGGTAGGCTGGTCGCGCGCATCCAGCATCTCGGCCGCCGCATCCAGTGCCTTGGCGTCGTCGCGTGATACACCACCGGGCTTTTCGTCCTCGCCTGAACCACACGCGCTGACAACGCCGACCAGTGCGGCGATGGCGAGTGTGCGGAAGGTGTCGCGGAGCTTCGCCATGGCAAAGGTTGCGGGCGGCGCGTGAGCGCGCCGCCCGCTTCTGTCCTTACTGCTCTGGGGGCTGCGGATCTTCGCCTTCATCAGCCGCAGCCTGTGCCGCGGCTGCAACTGCCGCCGCATTGTTGGCAGTGTCGCGCACGGCGTTGGCTTCGGCATCCGCTGCTGCCGAAGCATCAACCACTGGTGCCATCGGAACGGCGGCGGCCGAAGGCTCCATCGCCGGCAGTTCGTCTGCGGGCATTTCCACCGTGTCCTCGGCAGCCGCTTCGGATGCATCGTCGGACTTGCCGCATGCCGAAAGGGCAAGGGCTGCTGAGGCGACGATCGCGAGGCTTGCGTACTTTTTCATCGAATTCCCTCTCTGGGCTGTTTCTGGGCTGTTCGCGGACGGAACTCCGCCCGGCGGGGAGCCGAACGAGGCTGTTCTATAAGTGGCCAGAGGCTAAGGCAAATGCATCCTTTGCGCAAAAATGGGTAGGCACTGGAAAACCATAACAATTGATATAACGAAATCCTTATATCAATTGACACGCATAAAGGTTTCTTTATATGAAGCACCGCATGAACCTCGAAAACGCCATTCGCGCACTCGACGACCCGACGCGCCTGCGCATCCTCCGCCTCCTTGCCAGCATGGAACTGGCGGTGGGCGAAGTCGCGCAAGTCCTGGGGCAGAGCCAGCCACGCGTCTCGCGCCATATCAGAATCCTGTGCGATTCGGGCCTGGCAGAGCGCCGCAAGGAAGGCGCCTGGGTGTTCCTGCGCAGCTCGATCTCGGAAGGCTCGGACAGCCCACTGGCCGCTGCGATCGCCCGCCTGCTCGCCGTGGCCGAGCACGAGGACACCGCCTTTTGCCGTCGCTGCGCCGAAGACCGCCAGCACCTCGACGCAATCCGCGCCTCGCGCGAATCCCATGCGCTCGACTGGTTTTCGCGCCATGCCGAAGAGTGGGACGAGTTGCGCTCGCTCCATATCGAAGACGGCCCGGTAGAAGCCGCGCTGACCGAGATGCTGCTCGATCTTGCAGGCGAGGCACAGCCATCCCAAGCCAGATTGGGCCGCATGCTCGATGTTGGCACTGGCACCGGCCGCATCGCCGAAATGCTGGCACCACATGCCAGCCACGTCGTTGCCTTCGACAAGAGCCCCGACATGCTGCGCATTGCCCGCGCCCGGCTCCAGCACTTGCGCGCCGACAGTGTCGAGCTGGTGCAAGGCGATTTCGCGCAGATCCCGTTCGCCGCGCGCAGCTTCGACACGGTGCTGTTCCACCAGGTCCTGCACTATGCCCAGGCACCAGAAGCCGTCCTGGCTGGCGCTGCCCGCGTCACGGCGCCGGGCGGTCGCATCGCCATCGTCGATTTCGCCGCGCACGATCGCGAAGACCTGCGCCAGACCCACGCCCACGCCCGCCTCGGCTTCTCCGATTCCCAGATCGAGGCGATGCTGCGCGATGCCGGCTTCGTGCCCCACGAAACCCGCGCGCTCGCGGGTCATGAACTCGTCGTCAAGCTGTGGACCGGCGTGCGTCGGGAAGACAGCGTGGCGCAACTTGAACCACGGCAAAGCCGGAAAGCCCCATGAACGCCAGCTACGATCAACCCACTTACGACAAATTGCGCGAAGCCCGCACTGCGCTCGACACCCCGCTCTTCGCCGGGCTGCCGGGCGACATCAACGTATCGTTCGAATTCTTCCCGCCGAAGACGGACGCGCTGATGGCGCAGCTGTGGGACGTGGTCGAAACGCTGGGGCCGCTGCAGCCAAAGTTCGTCTCGGTCACCTACGGCGCGGGCGGCTCCACCCGGGACCGGACGCACGGCACTGTCGCCCGCATCATCAGGGAAGCCCGCCTTCCCGCTGCCGCGCACCTGACCTGCGTCGATGCCAGCAAGTCCGAGATCCGCGAAGTCGCCGAAAGCTACTGGGAAGCCGGCGTGCGCCACATCGTGGCCCTGCGTGGCGACATGGGCGCACCCGGCGTGCCGTTCACGCCGCACCCGGATGGCTATGCCAACGCTGCAGAGCTGGTCGCGGGCCTGAAGCAGATCGCTCCGTTCGAGATTTCGGTGGCCGCCTATCCGGAATCGCACCCGGATTCGCCGAGCAGCCAAGCCGACATCGACAACCTCAAGCGCAAGCTTGATGCCGGTGCCACCCGCGCGATCAGCCAGTTCTTCTTCGAGCCCGAAACCTTCTTCCGCTTCCGCGACAAGCTGGCAGCAGCGGGCATCGACGCACCGGTGCTGCCCGGTATCCTCCCCGTCTCCAACGTCGC
The DNA here is from genome assembly GCF_058783135.1 of Novosphingobium sp. FW305-C-30-35. Taxonomy (NCBI): domain Bacteria; kingdom Pseudomonadati; phylum Pseudomonadota; class Alphaproteobacteria; order Sphingomonadales; family Sphingomonadaceae; genus Novosphingobium; species Novosphingobium sp. FW305-C-30-35. Next base: position 132,488 of record NZ_JBYSYJ010000003.1, on the reverse strand, counting down.
CCAGACGCGCAAGTTCGCCGCGGCCTGTGGCGCCGCGATCCCGGCCTGGATGGACGGACTGTTCGAAGGACTGGACACCCACCCCGCCTCGCGCCAGCTCGTCGCCGCGACCATCGCTGCCGAATTCTGCCGCCGCCTCTATGCCGGCGGCGTGCGCGATTTCCACTTCTACACCCTCAACCGCGCCGAACTGTCCTACGCGATCTGCCACCTGCTTGGCCTTCGCCCCAAGGCTCCGGCGCTGGAGAAAGCCGCGTGACCTTGCTTCCTTCCGCCGCCCGCACCGCTTTTCTTGAGCAGGCTGCCAAGCGTATCCTGATCACCGATGGCGCGTTCGGCACCGAGATCCAGAACTTCAAGCTGTCCGAAGCCGACTATGCCGGGACGCTGGGCCTGGCCAAGGACCAGAAGGGCAACAACGACATCCTCGCGCTGACCGCTCCGCAAGTGCCGGAATCGATCCACCGCGCCTATTTCGAGGCCGGGGCCGACATTGCCGAGACCAACACCTTCAGCGCCAACCGCATCAGCCAGGCCGACTATGCCGCCGAACATCTGGTGCGCGAGATCAACGTGGAATCGGCAAGGCTCGCCCGCCGCGTAGCCGATGAATTCACCGCGAAGGATGCCGAAAAGGGTATAAAGCGCCCTCGCTTTGTCGCCGGGGCCATTGGCCCGACCAACAAGACTCTCTCGCTCAGCCCCGACGTAAACGATCCCGGCTTCCGCGAGATCGACTGGGATCAGCTCGTCGACGTCTATGCCGAGCAGGTCCATGCCCTTGTCGAAGGCGGCGCGGACTTCATCCTGATCGAGACGGTGTTTGATACCCTCAACGCCAAGGCCGGCGTCATGTCGGTGCGCCAGGTCGAGAAGGAACTCGGTCGCGAGATCCCGATCATGATGTCGATGACGCTGACCGACCTTTCGGGCCGCAACCTTTCGGGCCACACGGTCGAGGCATTCTGGTACGCGATCCGCCATGCCAAGCCACTCACCATTGGCCTGAACTGCTCGTTCGGCGCCACCCAGCTCCGCCCGCACGTGAAGGCGCTTTCCGAAATCGCCGACACGCTGATCATGGTCTATCCCAACGCCGGCCTGCCGAACGAGCTCGGCGAATATGACGAGATGCCGCAGACCACGGCGGGCTTTGTCAAGGAATGGGCAACCCAAGGCCAGGTCAACGTGCTGGGCGGGTGCTGTGGTTCCACTCCGGCTCACATCGCGGCGATGGCGCAGGCGGTGCAAGCCCTGCCGCCCCGCAAGATGGCCGTGCCTGCCACCGTTACCCGCCTCGCCGGGCTTGAACCTTTTGTAATGGCTGCCTGATTTCCATGACCAATACATTTACCGGCTCGCGCTTCGTCAACGTCGGCGAGCGCACCAACGTTACCGGCTCGGCCGCGTTCAAGAAGCTGATCCTTGCCGGCGACTATGCCAAGGCCGTCGAAGTCGCGCGGCAGCAGGTCGAGAACGGCGCGCAGGTGATCGACGTCAACATGGACGAGGGCCTGCTCGACGCTGTCGAGGCGATGACCACGTTCCTCAAGCTGATCGCTGCGGAGCCCGACATCGCACGCGTGCCGGTGATGATCGACAGCTCGAAGTGGGACGTCATCGAAGCCGGTCTCAAGTGCGTTTCGGGCAAGCCGATCGTCAATTCGATCAGCATGAAGGAGGGCGAGGACGCCTTCCTCCACCACGCCCGCCTGTGCATGGATTATGGCGCCGCCGTCGTCGTCATGGCCTTCGACGAGAAGGGGCAGGCCGACACGAAGGACCGCAAGGTCGAGATCTGCGAACGCGCCTACTTGGCTCTGACCGGCATCGGTTTCCCGCCTGAAGACATCATTTTCGATCCCAACGTCTTTGCCGTCGCTACCGGCATCGAGGAGCATGACAACTACGGGCTCGACTTTATCGAAGCCACGCGCGAGATCAAGGCGCGCTGCCCGCACGTCCACATCTCAGGCGGCTTGTCCAACCTCTCGTTCAGCTTCCGCGGCAACGAGACGGTGCGCCGCGCCATGCACTCGGTGTTCCTCTACCACGCCATTCCGGCTGGCATGGACATGGCCATCGTCAACGCCGGCCAGCTCGACATCTACGACCAGATCGACCCCGTCCTGCGCGAAGCTTGCGAGGACGTGGTGCTCAACCGCGCGCCTGCCGCAGGCGGTGACCAGACCGCGACCGAGCGCCTTATCGAGCTTGCCGAAAGCTACAAGGGCAAGGACAAGGTTGCCGAAAAGGAGGCCGAGGAATGGCGCGGCTGGGACGTCGTCCGCCGCCTCGAACACGCGCTGGTCAAGGGCATCGACGCTTTCGTCGTCGAGGATACTGAAGAAGCCCGCGCTGCCATCGCTGCGCGGGGCGGTCGCCCGATCGAGGTGATCGAAGGCCCGCTGATGGAAGGCATGAACACGGTCGGCGACCTGTTCGGCTCAGGAAAAATGTTCCTGCCGCAGGTGGTGAAATCGGCCCGTGTAATGAAGAAGGCGGTTGCCCACCTTATCCCGTTCATCGAGGCGGAGAAGGAAGAGGGCGCCAAGGCGAAAGGCCGGATCATCATGGCCACCGTCAAGGGGGATGTTCACGATATCGGCAAGAACATCGTCGGCGTGGTCCTGCAGTGCAACGGCTATGAAGTGATCGACCTTGGCGTGATGGTGCCGTGGGCGACGATCCTCGACGTTGCGCAGAAGGAACAGGTCGACATGATCGGGCTGTCCGGCCTGATCACGCCATCGCTTGATGAAATGGTCACCGTGGCGGAGGAAATGCAGCGTGCCGGGATGACCATCCCGCTGCTGATCGGTGGGGCGACGACCAGCAAGGTCCACACCGCGCTGCGCATCGATCCGGCCTACGAAGGTCCGGTCGTCCACGTGCTTGACGCCAGCCGCGCCGTTGGCGTCGCTTCGCAGCTCTTGTCCGATACGCAGGCCCAAGGCTTCATCAAGGCCACTGCCGCCGATTACCAGCATGTCCGCGATGCGCGTGCAGGCAAGGGTGCCTCGAAGCTGCTCAGCCTCGAAGACGCGCGCCTGAATGCCTTCGCGCCGGACTTCTCGGAAAAGGCCCCGCCGCCCGAACAGCCCGGTCGCCACGTCTTCGAAGACTGGGATCTCAAGGATCTGGTCGAATGCTTCGACTGGACGCCCTTCTTCCGTTCATGGGAGCTTGCTGGCACCTATCCGGCCATCCTCGATGACGAAGTGGTGGGCGAATCTGCGCGCAATCTATACGCCGATGCCCGCGCGATGCTGGAAAAGATCATCGCCGAGAAGTGGCTGACGGCCAAGGGCGTCGCCCAGTTCTGGCCCTGCGCCCGGCACGGTGACGACGTCATCCTGCACCCGAACGACGACGAGCTCTCGGTGCGCCTGCCGTTCCTGCGCCAACAGTTCATCAAGAGCCGCGGCCCAAATGGACAGGGGAGGGCCAACTTCTGCCTCGCAGATTTCATCGACCCTGCTGGCGACTGGATCGGTGGTTTCGCCGTCGGAATCCACGGCATCGACGAACACCTCGCCCGCTTCAAGGCCGACAATGACGACTATTCGGACATCCTGCTGAAGGCCTTGGCCGACCGCTTTGCCGAAGCCTTTGCCGAACGCCTGCACCAGTACGTCCGCACCACGCTGTGGGCCTATGCCCCAGGCGAGCAGCTGACCAACGAAGCACTGATCCGCGAGCAGTACCGTGGCATCCGCCCGGCGCCCGGCTATCCTGCCTGTCCGGACCACACGCTCAAGCCGATCCTGTTCGATCTGCTCGATGCCACCAACACGGCAGGCATCACGCTTACCGAATCGCAGGCGATGCTGCCGACCTCGGCGGTATCGGGCTTCTACTTCTCCCACCCCGAAAGCCAGTACTTCGGTGTCGCGACCATCGGCCGCGACCAGCTCGAAGACTATGCCGGCCGACGCGGCTGGGACGTGTCCGTCATGGAGCGCTGGCTCCGGCCCAATCTGGACTGACACGCCCCTCCCCTGCATTCATGGCACAATGGCTGCTCTCGAAAGTCACCGATCGCTTGGGCACTGCCATGACCTTCCAGCGTCGCCTAAGGTCTGAGCGCGCGCCCGTAACAGGGCCTGTGACAGAACGCAGCGAGCAGGTCTTGGCTCGGGACCTTCTGCCCCGACCTTCACGCGAAAGGCACGGATTATAAAGTTGACCGGGCAAGACTGCCTGTGGTGCCATGCAGGCAAAGGGGAACGCTGCTATGCTGGATGGGGCCATTACGCCAGTCACCGTTTTCAACCAGACATGTGCCAGCGGGAGCGATGGAGACCGCGCTGGACAAGGCACTGCTGATACCGAGCAGACAGCCTACAAGCGGCTGATCAACTGCGAGCTGACTCGCCAGGTCATTCCTCTGGCCCACATGGCCGACCGGCTGGGCGTCTTGCGGACAAAGCTCCATAAGGTGCTGCGGCAAGGCGCTCATCTTGACGAAAGGCTCCGGCTGCGATTGTTCGAACAATTGCAGATTGACCACACGCGGGCAACGATTGCTGTTTCCCTGCTGAGGAGCCACCTCGCCTATTACGATCAGGCTGTCTTCCTCGCTGCAGAAGGCCTCAAAGGTCTCTATTGCGAGGCGCGTTCGGCAAAACAGGGAGCAATCCAGGTCGATCTGCAACCAGCCATCATCCATACGGCCGCGGGACGGACTTACGCTATGCTGATGGTCCATCAGGCCCGAGTCCTCGAGGCCAATCAGACCCTGTTCTGCTGATGCAGGACCCCAGCACCATGCTCGGTCTGCCCAGCACGATCTGCCCAGCGTAGCAGTCTTGTCGTTGCAGGGCGCAAAGACCGGATCCCGGACCAAGAACAGGTTGAGGACGCGTCCATGTCCCTGATTCCTGGCGCAGGCCGGGCAAGCGGCATGTCAGGGTTCTCGAATGGCACTGCAGCCTCTTCCGAGGCGCGTTGCTGGTTTCGGGCTACGCAAGGGTCGCCTGCTGGCCCCGGGATGCATGCAACGTCGTCTAGCGGCGCATCACAGGCACAGGCACCGCAAGTGACCAACCTTGTCTAAGTTCGCGGGCTTGTTGCGGGGCTTCAAAAGCGTCGCTTCATGACGTAAGACCAGCAGGAGCAGGAATGGGCACCTGCCCAGCTGCGCGCCGGGTGCTAGCCTGTAAGCTCAGATATGTCGCCTCTTTCTTGTTCCTCTTGCGTTTCTGCCATGACACATATTGGAAGGAGCCACGCTGTGCGCCGCAAAACGAAACGCTATGCCGGACAATTCGATACCGAGCTTCTCAGGCTTGCGTTTGCAGCCCTCCGCGACCAGCCTGTCGCTGTCCAGCGCGCGCTAACCAGGCAGATCGAGGATCGCACCTTGCGCCTCACGATCGAAGGCAAGGAAGAGGAAGCCGAAGCGCTCTGCACGTTCGTCTCATCCATCTTGCCCGGCAGCTTTTGCGATGCGCGCAACACGGCCAGCCCGAACCTTCGGGTGGCTGAAGCGGCGCCCTCTCAGCAAGGCCTGTCGGCACGTTCTTCCGGTAGAGACACGCCCCCTCGCAGTGCCCCGGAGCCCACTCCGGCAAGCCATGAAGGACGTTGCGATCGTCCTGGCGTCATCACGCAGCCTGCAGAAGCGGCGCAGACGCGCTGACGGCCGCGGGGTGACTGCGCAAACGGCGAACGAGCCCGTCCAGGTCCTGCGCCTCCCTGATAAGGGCCCTGGCTGCCGCGTCCGATTGCTCGGCCATGGCTGCATTATGCTGCGTCACCTCGGCAATCGCCTGAGACGCGCACTTCACAGTGCCAAGCGAATGCGTCTGCTCCCCCATGCTGGCAACGATGGTCCCGACATTCTCGGCCACCATGCCCATGCCTGCCACGATCCGCCCGAGCGCCGCGCCGGTTTGGCCTACAAGGAGCACGCACGAGCGTACCTCTTCGCCTGAATCGGCAATCACGGTCCTGATGTCGGCAGCAGCATCGCCTGCACGTTGCGCCAGCGCCCTGACCTCGCTGGCAACGACAGCAAAGCCCCTGCCCGCCTCGCCGGCGCGGGCTGCTTCCACGCCAGCATTGAGCGCGAGGAGATTCGTCTGGAAGGCAATTCCGTCGATCAGGCTCACGATCTTCTCGATTTCGCTTGAGGACTTCTCCAGGGCATGAACAGCATCGACGGCCTTGGCCACGATAGTGCCGCCCTGCACCGCGTCTGCCTGCGCCTGCGATACGTTCTGCCTGATCTCGCCAGCCAGACCTTCGCTTGTCTCCAGCATTGCAAGGACATTTCCAAGCGTTTCGAGGTTGCCCTCGACGCTGCCGGCCTGCGCCACATTTCTTCGCGCAAGGTCGCTCGATGCCGCACCGATCTGCTCTGCCGCGATGGCGACCCGGCCTGCCGAGCCGGACACTTCTTCGACAACTTTCCCTAAAGTTTCAAGGCTCACGTTGAATGTATTGCGCAAACTCTCGAACTCAGGGGCAAAGGCTTCGCAAAGCCGATGGTCAAAGTCTCCTCGCGCCAGCGCATCCAGACCGCATGAAACGCTCGTAACGACCTTGCGCACTTCTGCCTCTACCCCTCGCTGCTGCTCGGCTGCAATTCGGAAACTCTCGATAGCGCGGGTCATGTCGCCAACCTCGTCGCTGCGGTGCTCCTGGGTGCGTCCCGCTTCCAGATCGCCTTCGGCCATGGCCCGCATCGTCCGCGCCGCCGTGAGCATCGGGTCGAGCGCGCTCGACATGAGCCTGTGAAGGCCAAAGCCGACCAAGGCCATTGCGGTGAGGGCAACCAGGCCAAGCAGGCCAAGGACGGTATGCACCGTTCCCAGCGCTTCCTCTTCAGCAAGGGCACTGCGGCGGACGCTTTCCTGGGACAAGGCCTGGATTGCAGTGCGGTGTGCGTCGAAAATGGTGTCAGCCTTGCGGTAGGCAGTTTCCGCAGCTTCCATGTCGCCCCGCTCGACTGCAGGCAGCAGTTCCGTGTCGACAAGTTGCCAGAAGCGGTCCGCCTGCAGGACAGCGTCTTTCTCATGACGCTGCTTGAGATCGCCATCAAGCTCGCTGGCCGCCCAGTATCGCGAGCGGTCATGATAGACCCTTTCAAGCTCCGCAAGGCGGTGGCGGCGCAGAGCAAGCGATGCAGGATCCTGGACGATCCTGGTGACTTCCAGCATGGGTTCGATGACATACTGAGGCGGAGGCAGGATATCTGCGAGATACTCGCCGGTCAGTTTCTGCCTTGCGTGCAAGGGGCCGCCTAGACGAATCTGTGCCATGCCGAACGCTGCAAATGTTGAAAGAGCCAGAAGAGCACAGATGACAAACCTGCCACCCTTGCGCACTTTTTGTCTGATCATGTTCGGGACCCTCGTGCCTGGTGTCGTCGCCTGCGCCTGATAGACTGCAAAGGGCCATGAAAATGATTGCTGTCCCTTCCCGGCAAACACGGGTGGGGTGGCCTGCCTCCATTAAGGCCCGAGGATTGCTGGCCCAAAAAACTTGACGCCTGTACAGAGAGTTACAATGCCAGACTTTGTCGAAAAGATTAACGCCGTCTAGGTAAGCGGGACCATTGCCGCAGACACTGCAAGAATTGAAGCCGGGATGGTGGCTGCAGGCACGCTTTCAGACGCGCCCGGCAATTGAACGGATCCTGCCTGCACCACTGTGCCGCAGCCACGCGCGACATCATCGAGCTTCGCAGGACGGCCCGCATAAACAGCGGCAACCTCCAAGGCGCATACTGGCAAGCGCGCCTGGAAGGCCCGGCTCCGGTAGAATGCAAGGGGCACATGACCCGGACTTGTGCGTATTGGCGAACAGGCCATCGCGCACTATCGTCCTCCCCAGCGCCTGCACTTCAAAGAAAGCTGTCACGCCCTGATACGAGTTTGTCTCGCAAAGGGCAGACAAATTCTTAAAGTTTGGGCGTTAGGGTCCAAAAAACGGAAGTCCGCTTCGCGCATTGACGGGTCGGCGCCAGCCGATTGGAGCAGGACGGGAGACGCAGGATGCAGCAATCGGTTCACACATTGTGGCACAATGTCCACGGCACCGGGGCCCAAAGTCAGTCGGACGCGCTCCCGGGATGGGTGCGCCTGACCCTGCCACTCGGCACCTCCATGGTGCTCTGGTACGGCATCTGGTTGATCGTACGAACCCAACTCTGATCGCCCGGTTTCACCCGATCTTGCGCACGCCCCTGAACCGGCGACGGGGCGATCGACACCTTGGCTGTCCACGCAGCGCGCAGTCCTCGCGCCGCCTGCCCTCTCGCTTGTTTGTGCTCGGTTCGAGCCGCTGCGTCAGTTGCCCGCAGCCGAGGTTGCCCTGATCGGCACATAACGCGCCAGTTCACTCGCTTTGAGACTGAGCCCACGGCCCGAAGGCACCGTCATGGTCTGCCGATAGAAGCTTTGTGCATCCTGGTCCGTCATGCCCATGTCCCGGTAGTACCGCGTATAGGTGTCGGACATCGAAGACGAAAAGGCCTGCGAATCCCGGTCCTCGTTGCCCGCAGTCTGCCATGCATGAATGACGAAGTGTGCACTGTCGGCGGCACTGCGTTCGACGCCTGCCAGAAACAGCTCGATTGCACCTGATCGTACCGAGCCATGAGCAGGAACCGTCGTGCGGATGCCGTTGCGTCTTATGATCCGGCCGAGGCGAAGATTGGCACTGTCATCGACTGTTCCCGGACAATCCCGCAGCTCGAGAATGCGGATCTGCGGGTACTGCCGCAGCAGTGCAAGAAACGCAGCGGGCGACCGTGAATCCGTGAGACCGGCTAGCACGACCCTCGTGGTCGATACCACCGTGAACGGACCGAAATCGAAGACCTGCTTGCCGGCAGTAGCGCGCAAGGAGACAGGATCCTGCGCAGCCAGGCTGCCAGCAGGAACGCACAGGCCGGCCCCCAAAAGCAGGACTGGAATCAGGGATTTGCAGGCGCGCGAGGACATCGGCAAATATTTGCCGCATGGCAGATTGCCGCTACTGTAAGAAGTTTGGTTAAGCGTCCCTCAATGCGACGAAACGAACAGCAATCGCGCCAGGTCAGCTCTGGGCAACCTGTCCGGGACTAAAACCCGAAGCCTCCATGGCAAGGCACTTCTCGATCAGCCTCACCGCTGCATCGTTGAGCACAATCCAGGTCCTGCGCGCATCGTTGCGATCGGGCGAACGCAGGACAAGCCTGCGCGAGCTGAGCAAGGCAAGCCAACGGATGACGGTCGCTGTGGGAATGCCTGTCGCATAGACAATGTCGGTTACGCACATGCGAGAACCATCGCAGCGCGACAGGTAGAGCGCCACCAGGATCGCCCAGCAATACTCGCTCGATAAATCTGCGCCCAATAGCTCTTTCCGGAGCAGGCTGCTTCTGAGGTGATCATTTGCAAGCTTGCGCAATTGCCGAATTCCCGATGAAGCGGGGGAACCACGGACAGCTGAGCCCCAATCCTCGGAAAAATCGTCGAAGTACTGGTTGAGGATCGCCAAAGCTTCGCGGACTTCTGTCAGACGCTTCTGTTTCATGCTGCCCTCTCCAAGCTCGCCGAGGACTACCAAAGGCTTCGGCACCGTCGCATTGAAGACCTCTAATCAGACAAGACTACCGCAACTCGATTACGCAGGCCCCCAGAGAAACGCCGGATCTGGAGCGTTCCTCGCATTGGCTCGCAGTCACTGTCGATTGACTCCGGGTTGGTGGTATCGCAGCCACTGCGTCCCTGGCAGGCGATTGCCGGATCGTGGCCGGGGAGGGTTTCATCGTGCAAGACAGACACCGTCTGCCGCTGCCACCCGCGGCGATCAGGCGATTCCTGCAGCCTCGATCTCGACACGGATTGCTTGCGCGGACGTCTTGGCGCCCAGCTTGGTCATCATTTTCATGCGATGAATTTCGACCGTGCGCGGGCTGATATCGAGCTCTCGCGCGATCTCCTTGTTCGACAGACCCGTTGTCACAAGCCGCAGCACTTCGGCCTCGCGTCTCGACAGGCTCTTGACCGCCCGCCGCGCGAGTGCCTGGCGCAGGCGGACCGCAAGACAAGCCTGGCCTTCTTCGTAGCCTTTGCGCAACTTCTTCAGCAGTTCGGCACGGGATACATCGCCTACGAGATAGTCCACCACCCCGGCCTTGATCCCTGCAACGATGTCATCGCAGCCCAGCTTGGGAGCAAATGCGATGACCGGAAGCCAGATCCCCTGGCTGTTCATCTTCTCCATCATTCGGCAGGCGAACCCGGTCCCATCTTCGCTCAGCAGGACCAGGCCCTGTTCGGGCATCATGGCCACGAGTTCGTCGGCATCCTCGTAGACCTCGGCATGGTGACCGAGCGAAAAGATCAGATGCGCCTTGGCCGCGCGCTCCAGCTGGTTGCTGGCAACGACATGAATATACATGCGCTCCGATGATTGAGCGTGACAATCCGTCGCCGGGTCCCGGGACACTGGCTGGGCGAACATGTCCATGAGCAGCGCACGATCGGCAGGCATGCTCGGAATTGCGTTCACTGGCATCAAAAGGCTCATTGGATCCCCCTCACGAAGTGGCCCGCAACTTGCGGTCCGACCTAAGGGAATGTGCAGGTTGAAGGTTAACGCCGGGCGCGGAGAGTGGGTAGGTTAGGATCCTAAGGACTTTTAACTATATGACACCACGGCCTTGCTTGCGATCTGCCGCAATCAAGCTAGAATCCGCAAGGACGACATCTACCCGGCACCGGGCAGGCAAGTGTAGCAGCTCTTAAAGATTAACGAATGAAAACCGTCGCTTAACCATGGTTATTGAGCCTGTCGTGGTTGCAGGTCGCCTGCCTGCCACTTCCGAGGGTCACTGGTGAGGCAGAATCGGAGGCAAATTCCCTTGCTTGCTGAACCTGCATTGCCCCAGAGACCTCGCCTGATGGCCCGGCCAGGTGCAGGCATCGCTTCCTGCCTTGGCACCATGATTGCAGTGCGTGCGTGTCCCAACACCTTGAGGTTGCTTGCCGGGGCCCTGGCCCTGGCTTGCGCGCCCTCCGCCTCGGCCGCCGGTTTCCCGATCGTTGGCGAGCTGACCATCGTCGAAGTCGCGCCGTTGCGCTTTGGCAGCATGGTCCTGCAGTCCAGCGGCCGGCGGACTGTGACGCCAGCTGGTGCTGTCATCGACGAGGCAGTCATCGCCCCGTCAGGTTCGAGCTCTGCTCCGGCCGAATATGTCGTTCGCTACGATCGCGGCAACAATGGCCGCCAGCCTCTCGACATCGAATTCCTTGTCGTCCTGCCCGGCGTCCTGCGCGTGGAGACAGGGACGCTTTCGGCCGTTCTGCAATCACTGACCACAGACGTCCGCGCTGGGCACAATGGCTCGGGGCAATTCATCCTGCGCATCAGCGGGTGCATGACCAGGATATGTTCTGCAAATTTCCGCCTGGGCGGAACGCTTGCCATAACCCGGCACAGCGGTGGCGGGACCATCGTGGTCCCGGTGCCGGTTACCGCTACGGTCCTCAGCCTGTCACGCACCGACGACTGACACAGGGTCGGCGATCGCCTTCTCTTCCTGGAGAAACCACCTCGCCGTCCCCTCCAGCGCGATGGCCGTCAGACGACCGTGCAGGTAAGCGCCGGTATCGATACCGATGCGACGCGGCCCGGACATGACGTCCGGGGCTACCGTATGGCCGTGAACGACTACGAAACCCGGATCGAAGTCTGCGTCGAGGAAGTCCTTGCGGATCCACCGCAGGTCCCGTTCCGACTGTTCGGCCAGCGGCACCCCCGGCCTTATGCCGGCATGCACGAAGACATAGTCGCCAATGGTCAGGACATTGTCCATCGACCGGAGCAGCTGCAGGTGACGATCGGGCACAAGGCCCGGCAATTGCTCGCGCAGTTCCTCGATGGTCAGCCGGGCATAGGCTTCGGCATCTTCCATGTAGCTCAGGATCGTTTCGCGGCCTCCATGCTGGAGGAACTGGCGCAGGACCCGGTCGGACCCGAAACTTGCCAGGAACATCTCTTCGTGATTGCCGGCGATCAGCCGGACGTTCCGACGGGTCTGCAGATAAGCAACCATGTCGAGCACGCGTGCACTGTCCGGGCCGCGATCGACAAGATCGCCCAGGAACACCACGGTCGTGTCAGCCGGTTCGCGGGCGTCGTCATCGGCCTCGATGCGCACCAGAAGACGGGCCAGGAGATCGGCACAGCCGTGGACATCGCCAATGGCGTAGACGCGTTGGCCTTCAGGAATGCGAGCGCCTAAACTTGGGATGCGCGTATTCCCCTGCCGGGGTCGCAAAAACTTTGTGAAACGTTCAAGAACTGACACACTGGCGGCTATGGTCGGTTTGAATTGCGCGCGCAATGACATCCGTCACATTTGGCGCACGACTCGTCTACTTCAACCGCGCTTGAGGGGCTACCTGCCGGGGCACCCCGCTGGATTTGCAGTACCGCAGCGCATCCCTGCACTTGCAGAGCACATCAAGACGCCGTGTCCCCGCAGGTCCCGCAGACCGTGAGCGCGCCCACCAAGGTCCAGAAACTGCCTCACACCTGCGCACAAGCGATTTGCATCAGTGGTCGCTTCCCTGCGCGCCAATGACCCCTTGCTGCCAGTCCACGATGTCGGTTGCCGCGAGACACACAGACCTGCTTTCGGCATGAGCGAAGCCTTTGACCGCGATGCCATCGAAGCTCCAGTTGAGGAGGCCGATCCATCGCAAGCTGCCGTCAGTCAAGCGTGTGGCAAAATAGGCATGGCTCCCCGCCCCGCCGCACGGCGGCAGGACCCGATCGCTCAGTCCATCGTTCTCGATCCACCGCAGGAGCCGCAGGACCGATTGCTTGGCACATTCGATATCGCCGACGAGACGGTCAAGTCCGACATAGGTGCAATCCTTGTAAGACCGGCTCTTCTCAAGACGTCGAGCAAGGACGACTATGCTCTGTAGCGTCTGCTCGAGGCGCGCGGTGCATTGTGGAACCGTGATCTCCTGCCGGTAACACGCCATGAGATGCCGTTCGGCCTCGCCGATGAAAACCCGCGCCTCGCGAGAAAGCGGCGAGGATCCTGCGTCAGCCGAGCCACCACCGGGCTTGCACCCGGGTATGCTCTCATGCGCGCTGAAAGGTCGCACAATCGCATGAAATATTGAGCGTAACTTTCCCTGTACCATGGTGAAAGGACCATGACCCAAGTTGAACAGTGCCTTCATAGAACGGATTTTATATCAATAGGATACGCGAGTGTGCGCGGGTGTTACCACTACATTTTGCGGCTGATGTGTGGGACGCGCGAACGCGCGGCGGAGCTTACGTTGCGGTCTGCTCAGCAATGTTGGCTGGGAGTGCGATGCCGACAGCCTTGAAGACGTTGCCCACGTCACCTGTGACGTGCGTGCGTGTGGTAATGGCCTTGCCATCCTTTTCGATGGTGGCCTGCTGGAGACGATCGAGATCGTTGAGAAGCGGCTGCCATTCGGGCTGGAAGCCCTTGTCCTGGCATAGCCGGGTCAGTTCCTTGGCGAGCGTCAGGGCAAGGAACGAGACGAAGACATGGCCGCGGATCGCGGCATCGGACTGATGGAAGATCGGCCGGGTATCGAAGCTGGCCTTGGCCACGCGGAACAGGGCTTCGACCTGTAGCAAGTCTCGATAGCGGATGACGGCCTGAAGCGGGGTGATCCGGGCATTGGTGCGCAGGACACTGATGCCGTCGAAGCGGGCCTCGTCGGCGAGTTTGCCCAGATCGATTTCGAAGCTCTTGCCGCTGGCTTTGAGATAACGCCGATAGGCCGAGTTACCGACCAGCGCCTTGTCGCCCTTCTTGAGCTGGGCCTGGAGCCCGTCGATGATGGCCTGACGGTCCGCCTTGTCCTTCTTGGCTTCGGCCTCGTTCAGCGTGACGATGTAACGCTGGGTGTCCTTGCCGCTGCCGACACGGACCTCCTTGACCCACAGCTGGGTCTCGCCTGCCTGCCGCTCGAGCACGAGCGGAACCATCGGAGCAGTGTCGTTCAACACGACATCGCGGATGACGCTGCTTGATCGCTCGCGGGCGCCGAGGATGTATTCCATGCCCAGCTCTTCGAGTGCGGCAATAGTGTCGGCGCTGATCATGCCGCGATCGGCCACGACGCAGGACCGGGTAATCCCGAAGCGCGTACGCAGGCGCGTGACGATGGGCAGGAGGACTTTCACATCGGCCGTATTGCCCGGCACCATCTCGGTGCAGATCGGCCGCCCCTGGGCATCGATCACCACGGCCAGGATCATCTGCGCAAGCTCGGGCCGGTGATCCTTGGAATGACCACGCCGCCCCAGCGTGTCACCGCCTGCGCCGTAGAACGATAGTGAGGTGGTATCCATGAACACGAGGCTCAGATCCGTGAACAGGTCCCGGCGCCTGTCGAACAGCTTCTCCTCGATCACGTCCTTCACGCATCGGGGTGCCAACGCGCCTTCAGCCTTCTCCTCGATCTCCTCGCCCAGCCAGGCCATGGCACGGTAGAAGTGATGGAGCGCCAGATCCTCAACTCCGTCGATGGCATAGCTCTTCATCCAGTCGGTGCACGCCCGGTCCGAGCCTGACACGAACAGCCGGTGCAACATGGCAACGAAAACCGCGCGTTCGACATCAAAGCCAAATCCACGCCCTGCCGCCACCTCGGCCAGCACGGCATCGACACCAAGCCGCTGCCACAACCGGCCAAACAGCAAGGGGCCGCCGATGCGGTGGGCGGTTATCTTGCCATCATCGATGTCGGAAAGGATGATGCTGCGTTCGGCGTGCCGGGCAATCGAAGCTGCCAGCCTGTCCAGTTCGCCACTGGCGGCAAGAGCATCCTTGCGGCCCAGCGCCTTGATGGTGCGCTGACGAACGACCTTACCCTCGCGCACGCTTTCGACGAGATAGAGGTAGCGGTGGCCCCGGGCGACTCGTTCGACAACAAACATGCATGTGTTGTTATCGCCGACCTGCACAATACTCCACAGAAACACCACGTTCAGCGCAAATGTTGTTACTACACCCAATCTCCGCGCCAAATCCACATCACGCAAATTCAATCACTTACGAAGCAATGTTCGACACCTGTTCCAACGTCACTGTCCAACTTGGGCATGAAACTGCAAAAGACAATCCGCCCCGTGCCGCACGATCTGCACAAATCTCGATGAAAAACCGTTGATCGCCAGCATCTTGCTCACCCCCACTCCTGTTACCAATGCCGAGTGAGAAACTTGCTTATTCCCAAAATATTTAAGGCTCATAAATCGAAATCAGGTCGGCTACAGAAATACGCTAGCACTCCATTAAGTGCCTTCTTAACCCGGTTGGGAAGCATTGCGGCTGATGCCGTGCTCCTCGGCGCCAAGGCCATGGCCCACCTTACAGTCGACGCAGCAAGGCAGGTCCACATGCAGGAGTGACCACGCGATGACGGCTACTCACCTCCCAGTTCGTTTCCGCCCGGGCGTCGGCGCTGCTCGCCACGATCTGCACCAGTTCACGCTCTGTCAGAGCGGCCTTGAAGCAGGCGCCAAACTTGTGCCTGTCCACCCAACGGATCTCCCCTTCGACAGGAGCCATGCCTTTGATCTGCAGATGGACCGTCTCACCGACCATCATTGCAAAATCCGGGCACGAAGCCCCGAAGCCCTTGGGCGAGATATTGCGCAGGGTAATGGCCAGGTCTTTTCGGCGCGAACAATCCATGGTGAGGCGGACAAGCCGGCGCATGCGCTGCGACCGACCAGTGCGCTTGTCCTCAACAGGATCGATAATCGACATCTGGCGCCAATCCTCCCAAGCAGCGTGCGCATGACCATGCCGGGCACCTTGCACGGGATGTGCAAGGGCTGATGTGCAAAATGCCTATGCCAGGTTATAGTCAGGTTAACCTTGCTGCGCTGCCGACACCTTAATCACGGATACCCCATATTAAGGTCTTCCCCGCGGGAGCTACTCCACGCGGGCCCTGAACTGTACGGACAGGCTGGCGTTTGCATCGAGGGCACCGCCCGGCGTGATACGGATGGCATCTACCAGCGGGTCATACCCGCTTGTCGGCGAATAGGTGAAGGCTGTTTCACCGCTGCGGCGGTAGCTGATCGCACCGGCCGAAACCGTCATGCCGCCTGCATCGATCACTTTCACCGGCAGGCTCGTCGAGCCATCGAAGGCGATGTTCCTGAAAGCGACGCCGCTGGGAAGAGCATCAGTCAGCACGATCGTTCCCGGATCGACCGGACTGCCGCCGGAATTGGTCAGGGTCAGGGTATAGACCACGTCGTTGCCAGGCAAGTTGAAGGCGCCGAGGCTTCCTGCGACCGGCTCGGACGTCTTGGCAAGGCTGAGCGATGGCATCGGACAGAACGTGAAGCCTGCTATGCCGATCGCCTGCTGTCCGGTCGAGTTCTCGCCCGAGGTATAGGGATAATTGCCGTACTTGAACGTTATGCTCGTCACCGGCTGCGCAAAGCTTGCAGTCAGGGTCCCGGTCTCTGAATTGTTGTCCGAAGACTGCCTTCCTGCAGCCTGGCTTGCGCTCACGCTGACCGGGCTGGTGGCTGGCCCGACGACCAGCGAAGAGCTCGTACTGGTGCGCGCCTGGCCAGTCTGATTGCCCGTATTCCACGGCGTCGACAAAACAGGCGTGTGGCTCGTCGTACCATCGCTGCCAGTGACCTGCACCCAGTCGCGGAACTGGTTGGAGGTGAAGTCCACATCGTAGGCCTTGAGTGAAAAGTCGCGCACCGGCTGGGCGAAGGTAACTGTCATCGTGATCAGGCGTGTCGTCCCGGCCATCGAAGCTGTGCGACCGGAGAAGGTCCCGCCGAAGACCAGCGTGCGATCGCTGGTTGCGCTCCCGGTCACCAGCGTCGAGATCGCTGGCATGGCAATGGAATTGACCTGGGTACTGCTGAGGCCGTTTTGCGAGACCTGGACGCTGAACGACTGGCTCGCGCCTGCGCCATTGGTCGCGCTGTACGTGTAGCTGGCGCCATAGGACAAGGTCGCGGCGGGTCGCGAGGCATAGGTAAAGACATACTGGTTGGCAGCATCGCAGCCAGCATGGGCGGCCTGTGCGCAAAGGCAGGCAGCAATCGTCCAGAGCACGGCAACCGGACGGATCATCGCCCTCCTCCGAGACCTGCAAGCATTGCACTTTCGAACTTGAGTTTCACGCTGGCAAACAGGCCTTTGCTCGTGTTGCGGTTTTCGGCAAAATCGCGATCGCGAAATCCTGTCGCATTGTAGCCGATGACGATCATCGCATTGCGCGCAGGCGCAATCCCGATCTGCGGCCCGAGCGCAAATGCGCTCGTTCCATCTCGCAGGCTTCTCCTCACCGTGCCCACAGCCCCCACTTCGACACGTTCCTCCAGCCCGATCCGCACATCGGCTCCAGCCACCAGACTCGTTCCTTGCAGCCCGTAGCCTTCATAGCGGTCAAAGCCGTAACGTGCGGCAAGGAACAGCACGAATTCCTGGCGCTGGACCAGCGCCTCGCCGTCTCGCCCTTGCGGCGTGAAGTTGGCTGACACAGCGCCGAGCAATCGCGTGCTGCGGGCATCGACCGTTCCGCTGGCGGCATTGGCAGTGATAGCCGTGGCGCTGCCAATGCCGGCCCCATTCCATTCGCCCGAGGCCTCCTCTCCCCGCAGCATGTCGCTGCGCAGTTCTGCCTTTGCCAGAAGCGCGAACCGGCTGGCATCGGGCCGATGGGCAAGTGACAGAGCGGCGTTCACAGACCGGGTATGCGTCCTCCTGTCGTCCTCTGCCTGCTTGGCTGAGCGCTCCTTTGCATCGGTCAGCGTCATGTTGAATCCGACGATGCTGCCCTCACCCAGTTGACGGACCGCACCCAGGGCCAGGCCCTTGCGCGCCATCGCGCTTCCCTCGCGCAATTCCGCACGGCTCGACACGCTCCAGCGACCCGATCGCCAGTTTGCCCCGAGCGTATAGGCGGTGAAGTCCTCGTCGCGCGACGTTGCAGTTGCCGTCCCGGCAATACCGGTGCGCGCGACGGTGACCTGCGCGTCACCGCCCACCTTCCGGCTACCATCGATCGAGGCGTCAAGCGTCAGGCGCTTGCCGACCGGCACGGACTGGGCAAGGCCGTATGCAGCAAAGACGCGCTTGCCCTGCTCGGTGACTTGCTCGCGGCCGAGCACGGACGTCACCCGGGCCCCTGACCAGGGCGCAACCTCGAACCCTGCGCGAAGGGTACGCGTCTCGCTGTCATCGCTCCGGGACATCTCGTAGTCTGCAACAAGCCGGACGCTCGAGGTCACAGAATAGCGCGCGCCGGCCCGGTACCGCGGCGGCTGCCACGATGAGGAACCGCCGTCCCCGAGCGCAATGGCACCGGTCGCTGTCAGCTCGAGGCGGTTGTCGAGCAGGCGCCGCGTCGCGCCGGCCTCGATCAGAGTTACCGCGCTGCTTTGCTCCTGGCCCAGTGTGTCGGCATAACGGGCAAGACCAAGACGCAATTCAAGACCCGGCGCCTGCCACGTGCCACGCAGCTGCATCAGGTCACGGCGCGCAGGTTCGCCCAGAGTGACATCGCGGGCAAGGCTTGCCGATACCGACAGGTTCGAACCCAGCGCAAGCCGTCCATCGAGCCCCAGTTTGCGTCGGCCGAGCTCGGGAATGCTTGCCTGGCCAAGACCGAACTGGCCATCGATCGAACGAATGTAGGCCAGGACGTCGCTACGGCTATCGTGCCGCTCGATTTCGAGAAGATAGGCAAACTGCGAAGGCCCGGTGCCACTGCTCAGCGCCGTCTCGGCCCGAACCTCCAGTGTCCCGTCAAGGGCGAGCCGGGCATCGAGTCCGGCAAGGGTCGTCCTGGCCGCGCTGCCGGCATCGGTGCTTTGGCCGGCTTCGCTGATCGCCGTTGCGCCCAGACGCAGTTTGCTGTCTGCCACCTGCAGTTCACCGCGCAGCCCCCCGGTCCATTCCCCCGGCGCTGCTGTATCGACATCGTATTCAGCGACAATCGTGCGCGGATTGAGATTGTCGTCGCGGCTCAAGATCGGTTCCTTGAACTGAATCGTTCCGGCAAGAATGTCGACTTCGTAATCGACGAAGCGGACAAGCTTGCGCGAACTGAGGACGAGCTCCGAGCGGAAACGGTCGCGCACTTCGAGCGTCACGCTCTCGCTATTGGGCACGATCCGGCGCGAGGACAGGCGGTAGGGGCCCGAAAGGCCCGCCCCCGGCATCTCGTCGCGGCGATGGGCATTGGCACTTTGCGCCGCGAACCCCTCGATCCGCGCATTGCCGGAACGCACATCGACTGCAGCGCCAGTCAGGACGCGTTGATAGCGGCCCAGCACGGTGTGATCGAAGCCCGTGACGAAGTCGCCGACAAGTGCCCGGAACGCCTCGCTCTCGATCCGCACATAGAGCTTCCCCGTGCTCGCAGCATCGAACCTGCGGTCCGAACCGTCACCGAAGACCGTATAGTAGGCCTTGGGATCCAGTCCGCCCAGCAGACGTTGCTCGGCGGCCTGCTTGGCGCTGTCGTAGGCAATCGTCATCAGGTACCTGCCCTTGATCCGCCCCTTGGCATAAAGTGCCGTGCGTGCGTGGCGGCCAAGATTGCTGTCAAAGCGATCGGCCCGCTCCATGTGATCGGCAATGCTGCGTGCGCCTATCGCCGCTTCGGCAACGCCGACCAGGGTCCATTTCTGCTCGCCGGGCAGCAGCCAGGCCTCGATGATCTGGCGGCGCCTGATCTCGCGGTCGACGAACTCGAATGCAAGCTCGACACGGCCGCTGACCATGGTCGGTGCCAGCTCGACAAGCGCAACGCCGTCGTCACCCTTGATCGACCAGGTCGGCGTTGGCTGGTCCGATCCTGCAATGAGCTGGCCCTGCCTTGCATCGATCGCCGCCGCACTTTCGTAAGGCGCGGATATGGCAAGCGTGCCGGCAAGGCCTGCGTGCACGGGACGGCCGTTGCGATCCAGTACGCGCACAGCAATGACAGGACGGGTCCGTCCGTCAGCGACAAGCCTCGAGAAAGCCGGCGCAAGCTCGGCCCTGGCAGGCGTTGCGTTGAAGTTCACGGTCCGCGTCAAGCTGGCGGCGAGGCTCTGGTCAGGACGGCGCACATCGGCCTCGATCAGTGTCTGCTCACCGCGCAGCGGAATGCCGCGCCAGATGCTGACGGCATAACCATCAGGCGAAATCCGGGCGCCGTCGAAAGCCAGCTTGTCGACAGCCTCGCCATCGATGCGCAGATCGACCCGCTCGCCTGCCCGGTGTCGTATAACAACGCGGACGGCCGGCGCACGAGGATTGTGGTCGGCTTGCGGGAACAGGAACTCGGTCGGTCCATCGCCCAAGGCGAGCCAATCGATGTCAGCTCCTGCAGCCGTACGTCCATCTTCAGGCTCCTCCCCGGAAGCGCTGGACGAGGTCTGCATCGCGTTGTCGCTGCCTGGCGCCAGGACCACGGCGTAGTCGACACGGGCCAGGCTGCCCCCTTGCCCGGTCACGAAGCGTGACAGGGCGCTCCCGGCACTGCGGGTCGAGCGGGCACAGTCGACCACACGAGCCCCCTCGGGCAGCGTGCCCGCCTGCAATTCGGCGACATGCGTGCCCGGTCCGAGCCCTTCGAAGTGGAACCGTCCGCTCGCATCGCTGACGGCAAAACTGCCATCTTCGAGTGCAATGCGTACCCCCGGCAGACCCTGGCGTTTGCCTGACGCATCACAGCCACCCAGCGTAACCTGCCCGATCAGCGTCATGGTGGCCGCCAGGGCATCCCGCTCAATTCGCACGCGGGCCACGGCAAAGCCCGAAAGGTCCCGTGAATCCGCCACTTGCGCGCGGTTGCTGGCAAATCCTGCTGCCGCATCGGGACGGACCGTCATGGCATAAGTGACAAGCTGCTCATCGCCCGGTCCCAGGGAACCCAGCGTCAAGGCAAAGCCCCGGCCGTCGCTGTCCGGGAGAAGCGCACCTGCTGCCGGAAGCGCTCCGCCGACACGTACCGAATCGCTGAGCAGCCGCAGCTGCGGCGAGGTCCGGTCAAACAGCCTCAATCCGGTCTTGCCCCGCGCCTGGTCTGCGTTGCGAACGCGCACGCGGAAAAAGATCGTGTCGCCAGGCTGCGCTACGTCGCGCGAGGCAGACTTGGTCACGGCAACGGCTCGCGCAGGCCGGTCAAGGGGAATATCGACGCGCACCGGCGCCAGCGATGCAAGCTCGAGCGGATTGCCAAAGGAGGCTGGCAATATCTCGAGTTCGGCGCCATCGGGCCGGCGCAAGGCTGCAAGACTGGCTGACGAGACCTTGCTTGGCGCACTATAGCCCGCAGGCGGCGTGACCACGAGGCGATAGTGCCCGAGCGGAACCAGCGGGAACCGGTACTCCCCGGCGGGCATAGGCCAGACATTTCCGGCCCCGTCGATGACGTCCTGGCCGGTGACAACCGACGAAGGCCAGGATGTGCGGCCATCGTCGGCCCTCACCGTAGCCGGCGCCCCGGTCTGGGCATCGACCAGCGTCACCGTCGCACCGGAGACAGGCGCGCCATCCTCTGAATCGAACACAAGACCGAAAGGATCGGACAGGACTTCGACCTGGGCCTGCGCCACGAGCGAGGAGACGATACGGTCCTTGTAGGTGATGGTTATCATGTCGCCATCGGCCAGGCTGAGCCGGCAGTCTCCCGCAACCGGTTGCGGGGGAATGGCGCTCGTTGGCAAAGCACCAAAAAACGTGGCGGTATCCAGGCCCGTTTCCGTGATGGCGACGTTCTCCACGTCTCCGCTCGCCGATGTCAGCGTAACCTCCAGGGTGTCGACCTTGCCGGCCTGAAGGAGCGCTGGCGACAATTGCAGTCGGAAGACAATTGTCTGGCCCAGCTTCAACTGCCGGATCGTGGCAGGCGTGGCGGCCTGGACCACGCTTTGATCCACGCTGACCGCTGCCAGCGCATGACCGCCACAGATGCCGCCCGGCAGCTCGACCGGGCTGGTCGCAGAGGTGGTAGCGGGCAGAACCGCCAGCTGCGAGCGCAGTGGCGGCACTTCGAGTGTTACAGTGTTCGACCGCACATGGCGGACCTGCCCCTGGGAACGGTAGGCAATATCAGCGGTATTGACGATCGACTGGGCCCGCGCCGAGCCGAGGCATGCAAGAATGCATGTGGCAAGAAGCACAAGGCCGAACTGCAAGAGGAACCGATGTCGCATCGTGCTGCATGCTGGTGCGCTTCCAGGGACGAAAGCCTTCGGCATTGCCGGATCTGGCATTTCGTCCCTGGGCGACATTCGCGATCAGTTGATCGAGGCGCGGAACACGAGCGTCTTGGTCTCGCTGGCAGCGACCGAGGCAATCGTTCCGGTGACGGTGTTCGAGGTGAAGTCGCCAACACCCGTACCATCTGCCTGGCAGACGCCCGAGACCACGCTGCCGTTCGTCTTGACTCCGAAGCCTGCGTCAAAGGTCAGGTTCGCCGGCAAAGGGTCATTGACCGCAACCGAGGTTGCCGCTGCACTGCCGGCCGCATTCGAGACGGCAATGCAGTATTCGATCGTCGCACCCGGGATCATCTTCGGGTTCGTGGTCCCGTTGACCGGGTCGCTGATCACGCGAGATGTCTTGGTAGCGCTCAGCGCCGCAGCCAGCACGGTGTAATCGTCCTTGGCAGAAAATGCTGCGTCGCGCAGTCCGTCGGTGGCACCCGAACCATCTGCGAACACGGTGTCCATGCCGGCCGTGTTGCCACCGGTGGTCTGCACCAATGCCGCACCCTGACTGCCGGCCCCCCCGCCTGCCCGCGCCGTTGCGGTAAGGGTGACAACAGCGACACTGCCCGTCGTCAGGCTCAGCGGGACGTCCGAGACCACGAAGACCGTGGCCGAGCCATCAGCTGCCAGTTCGTCGAGATAGGTGATCTGCGCATCGCCGGAATCGTACGAATTGCTGCCGTTCGAATCGCGGAAAATGCGCACATTGCTGGTGTCGAAAGTATCGGTATTGGCATGGGCGCCCGCCCCGCCGCTCTGCTGGGCGGCAACGAGCGCAAAGTCGAGCACGGCGTTCGACGTGTTGGTCACGGTAAAGGCCGTCACGGCCGAAGTTTGACCGGGCGAGACTTGCGTCGTTGTTGTCCCGACTTCGGCGACCGTGAGGTTGACCTTGCGGTCGACCGTCAGCGTGTCGGATGCCGAGGTGCCAGTCTGGTTGATGCCGCCAACCTGGAACGCCACCGTCACGTTGTTGGTAATGGTGCTCCCGGCGGTCGTGCCGGCGGCAAAGGCCGGATTTGTGCTGAGTACGGCGAGCGCGCAAACGCCCGCCGCCCCCAGCAGTCTGCTGCGGTACGTCATCTATTGCTCCGTTTCTGATTGCCTGCGTGTCGACTTGCCGCCCGCAAGCTGGCGGCCTTGCTACCCCCCGCGGCTCTTAGCGGACGGTCGCGTTGTACTGGACCTTGCCCGAAGCGCCTGAAGCAATCGCGGCTATGACCCAGCGCATGTGCGTCACATCGCTGGCCTTGGCCGGGCGCTTTGCTCCGGAGCTATCGATAATCGAAAGTGCGGCAAGCTGTCCCCAGGTCTTGCCACCATCAACCGAGACCACCGCATTGCCGATGCTCTCGGGCAGGATCTCGACGGCCGCAGGCACGGGGTTGGTCACGACAAAGTCCGTCACCACCTGCGAGCCCTGATTGCGATAGGAAGTCGAGAACAGCAGGCGATCGCCAGGAACGACAACCTTGGGCTCGCTCAGGACCAGCTTGCGCACGCCGCCTTCTTCAACGGCCTTTTCCAGCATCACGCTGCCCTCGAGGGCGACCGGGTTGGCTGCTGGCGGGTTGGCTGCTGGCGCCGCTGCTGCCCCTGCCCATGGCGTGGCCAGGGCCAGGGCGGCGGCGGTCAGGGAAATCTTGATGTTCATCTGCTTGTGTCCCCACTGTCAGTTGATCTGTACGGTGAAATTGACTGTAAATCGGGTACCGCCCGCAGCATCGCCGAGCGCAACGCTTACCCCGCTGCTGCCGGCCTTGCCGGCATCGCCATCCTCGCCATCGGTCAGGGCAGCACCATCGAGCGACAGGGAGCCTGCCGTATAGGTGGTACCTGCCGGGATGACGTCAGCGACTGCGAGACCTTGTGCAATGCCACTGCCCGATACTTCCGCAACGAGCTGGTAGGTCACTTTGGCTCCGGGGATCGGTGCAGTGCCGCCAAACGGGTCGACAACACGCGCTGACTTGATCAGGCTGACGCTGGCGAGCGAGGAGCGCATTGCGGCCTGTGCCGCGTTTCTGGCGGTGGTGAGACCGACAACGGCATTGCCGCCACCTTCACCCTTGCCGGCAAAGCTCATGCCCGGCGCTCCGCTTCCGGTCACAGCGGCTGCGACGAGCTGGACCCGGGCCACTTGTGCATCGCTCGCACCATCCGGCAGCGCAGTGAGCACGAATATCCGCGCGGCGCCGTCAGGCGCGAGCACGGGGGTCTGTGCGCCGCCCGCCAGCATCTGGTCGACGCCTGCCTCGTAAGTGCCGTTGTCATTGCTGTCGATCGCAAGGCCGATGACCTGTGGGCTGAACTGGTTGCCGCTCATTGCCGCATCGACGGTGAGAACGAATGCCTCCGGCCCATTTCCGCTGTTGGTGACCGCAAACGGCAACACGCCTGTCTCGCTTTGCAGCACAAGCTCGGAGGCAGCGAGGCTGGTGACCGCAACATCGAGCAGTTCATCGACCCTGATAACGACCTTGTTCGACCTGATCGTGCCGGTCTGGCTTCCGGCCTTGAATGTTGCAGATGCCGTGTTCTCGATGAGCGTGCCGGCATTGACCCCCGCAGCATGCACCGGGGTCACGCACGCCAGGGCAAAAAGGCTGCCAGTGCCAAGGAGGAGCTTCGGGCTCACGGACGGTGCATAAGTAGACATACGCATCCCAAACACGCATTAGGGTTAAGGAGTTCTAACCATTTAGAGCAGGGTGCTGTTAACCGTATCGAGTGCCCGGGACCGGTGCGTCAGGCCTGATGGCAAGCCACAAACCATAAACTCCATTAACTTCATAAGCTTATGGGTGAGCCGGTGAAATGGTGCGAGGCAGGCGGCTACCCGATTGCCAATTTTACATCCGAATCGGAGGGAAGGTCGCCTTCCTGAAGCCAAGGCCTCTCGACCTGCCATGGTGTCCCGATTCCCGGGCGCCCAGCAGGCGTTCATTTTGGAGCAGGGAGCAGACAGATCACCTGTGGCTGGCATTGGCAACAAGGTCCCGATCAGCCAGGCGCCCTGCTGTAACAGGACGAAGACATACGACGGCATGCAGCCGTCGGACATGCGCCGCTTGGAACCGTTCCAGGACAAGGTACCCAAGCTGCGCAAGCGCGTTGCGGACTTCTCCTTGGACAGGAACATCCGGCAGGACGTCATTCGCCGAAAGGTGTGAGGCATGCTCGTAGACGTGAGCGGGTCAAGAGCGGGCGCGGTGACTGGGGTGTGTCGATCTGCCGGGCTGGCGAGGTTCTGGAGATGGATACGCCGACCTGCCACGACAGATGCCCCGCCGAAAGCGGGCCGGTTCTGAAACCAGCAACTACGGGAGCTGCGGGATCTGCGGGATCTGCGGGATCTGCGTCCGTGCTGGCTATCTTTGCGTCAACGTGCTTCTTCACCATCACGGCGGGGAGATCGCCATGAAACAAAACGCACTGGACCTACAACGATCTGGGTCCCGGATTCGCAACAAGACGCCAAAGCGCACGGCCAAGGCATAGCGCAGGCAAGTCCGCGACGTGGCCTGCGGCAAGGCGGATGCCTGGGGTCCAAACGCAATCAGAGCGCATTCGAGGTTCGAGGCAGCATGGCTCAGCGCAAGGAGGCAGGGCGCAGGAATATGTCAATATTTACCCGCGGCGGCCTTCGGCTCAAGTCTTGCCGACGCGGCGATGGGCCATTCTGGTCGAACCCCTTCGGGGAATATGCCCTGATCGCGTTTGGACCCTAGACCAGGGACTTTGTCCGAAACCAGCTCGGGTCACATCACTCCTTGTCAGATCCAACACCTGCTGGTGGGTCATGGATGCGTATCGCCAATAAAGGCGCGTCTGGCACCTCCATGCTGGTCGGGACCTGGCTTCTTGATGACCCGCACGAACAATTAATGCTTCTTATCAATGACATGTAATGAGGAAGGCAGTAAAGATGTAATCTTGATGAAATGTCAGCGTATGGTTTATTCAAATTTGCCTCTATTACTGATATCTTGCAGCCGATCGAGCAAGACAGGACATTTGCCCTTTGAACAGACATTCTCCTCTCGCAAAGCTTGGCGGTATCCTTGCTGCAATTTTCAGGTAGCGCCGTGGATCGGCCTGGCTGGCACTCTCTGCGGGTTCTGCTGGATAAACGTCTGATAAACTACGCAATTGCAATCGATGCCATCCAGCGCCTGCAGTCCGATGATCTCGTCATCATCGACATGGAAATGTCATCCGGCAACTTGCCTGTCGTACGCGACAGGTCCGGAATCGGCCTTGGCGTGATCACAAACGCTGCCCGCCGCCATGTCGAAGGCGCAACCGGCATGATGCTTCCTGACAAGGCACTGTTTGAACGAACGCTCGAATTTGGCTTTCTGGTGAAAGTCCCGCTGGTCGGCATCCGGACGCAATCAACCAGCATGTTCCCTGCCGCCCCTGGCTTGTGCAATCAGCTGGCCAGGACCATGGCCGCCAAGGCTGACGCCGGCCTCACGGGCAAATGGCGCAAGGCGCCAGCAAAGCCCAAACCGCCATCAACCGATTGACGCCTGAAAGCCTGGGAAGCGCGCAGCATGATCCGCCGATCATGTCGGTGACGCACGGCGCATTTCATGAAGCCGGCTCCTTCCGGCTGCTGCGCGACTGACAAACCCTATAAGTTCCGGCAGGAATTGTTTCGCCCGGTGCCGCCCCCAGCATAACACCGCACGCTGGGTCGCCATGGCTCGCCCGATCGGCACGGATCGGGGAAGACCCTTGCCTGACGGACCAGGCCAGACCAGCTGCCGGGCAAGATTGCGAGATGTCGCAGGATTGCACCGGGTCCCGGGTTGATACACGCACCCT
Source organism: Novosphingobium sp. FW305-C-30-35 (assembly GCF_058783135.1). NCBI lineage: Bacteria > Pseudomonadati > Pseudomonadota > Alphaproteobacteria > Sphingomonadales > Sphingomonadaceae > Novosphingobium > Novosphingobium sp. FW305-C-30-35. Next base: position 105,398 of record NZ_JBYSYJ010000003.1, on the reverse strand, counting down.
GCAGATCCGGGATCATACTGACTTGATTGGAGAAATTTCCAGCCTAGGCTTCTGGCATGGCTGGACGAACGCCCGTTTCGAGCTGTCTGTCGCGCGCGACATTTGCAGCCCTTGCCGTGTTTGCTGGAGCACCGGCAGCCCATGGCGCACCCGCTGTCTCGGCATCCGGCCATGCAAGCGCAGAAGTCGTCGTTCCTGTCGAAATCCTGTATTCACTTGGCAGACCCGGAACGAACCAGCCAGCCCTGAATGCAGCATCCCAGTCGATCTGCCGGCCGCTGCGCGCGCCCTGCCCGATTCACTTCGACACGGTTGTCGTCATAATCGACGAAAAGGACACCAGGCGCCCACAGTCCGGAGCGGCAGCTTCGCCACGGGTTCTTGTCTATTTCGAGTGAACGCCCGGTTGGGCAGGGAATATGCTGGGGCAACTTGCGGCAGCCTGACTTCCCTCCGGCACAGACAAGACACGCCAAACATCAGCGATGATCGTCGTCGGCGTAACCCGTTTTCGCGCCATGCTCATGACGGTAGCATGGGCTGCAGCTGCCCCGGCAGATTCCCTTCCTGCGCCGGCTTACACTGGCCTGGTGATCACCTTTGCCAAGGGCCGCAATTGGTCAGGACATGCTGGAGGTTGCGGCAAGGATGGCTCTGCGCCAGGCGGCATCCGCGCAGGCATGCATCTACTACTGTTGCAGTTTCTGCCGGGTTCTGATTCTCTCTGTGTGGTCAGCGGCGGGTTGGGTAATGGCGGTTGCGGAGTGAGCTGGGACGCTTGTTGATTGGCGGATGGCACTGGCTGAGTTGACGGCATATCTTGCTCCGGCACTGGGCCGGGCGGAGACGCGGGCGTCGGGCGGCGCGTTCATAGACGGACTACTTTCGGCAGCCGAGCGCAAGACGGAATGGCTGCTGGCGGAAGAAGCTGGACTGGGTCGGCCCTATCGCATCCAGTCGCTGCTTGGGCGCAGCGCCTGGTCAGCGGACGCGCTACGCGCACTTGTGCAGGATTATGTCACGGCAGCGCTCGTTCAGGGCGGTGTTCTAGTCGTGGATGAGACGGGTTTTCTCAAGAAAGGTGCGCGTTCGGTTGGGGTCGCGCGGCAATATTCGGGGACGGCGGGGCGGATCGAGAACTGCCAGGTAGGCGTGTTTCTCGGCTACGCCAGCCGCTTCGGCAATGCGCTTATCGACCGCCGGCTCTATCTGCCCAAGGCCTGGGCCGAGGTCAGCGACCGCCGCAGCAACGCGAGCGTACCCGAGGATGTCGCCTTCGCCACCAAGCCGACCATGGCGCGCGAGATGATTGCTGCAGCGTTGGATGGCGGAGTTTCCTGCGCGTAGGTTCTGGCGGACGCGCTTTATGGTTCGGACTATCAGTTGCGCCGCATGCTGGAGGATCATAGCCAGCCCTATGTTCTGGCGGTGCGCTCCAACCAGCATTTGCGTTTCCTGACGCAGGAAGGCCTGATCCAGAGCGATACGGCCTATCTGGCGGAGGAACTGGAAGCGGGCGACCAGCGCGGCGCCACATGGACCCGTGTCGAAGACGATCTCGGCGTTCCGCCAAACGGGACAAAACGAGTCCAAACCGGCAAGCAGCATGACGCTTGCTCAGGACGTGCTCACAACGCCGGAAAGCCGCCGGCTCATCGCAAAGCTCATATGCGCCGCTCATAACCATCCCGTCTTCATCTGGGCATGGTCCCGATGGCGGGGAATAGACCAGTACGTCGCCGCCTGTTACCATCGAAGAAAACGGTCAAAACCGCAACTGTAGTACTAAGGCAAAGCTCGGCATGGCGAGCTATTTTTGCAAGCCATCAGCGCCTTGGCAGAAGGGAAGCGTCGAGAACCGCAACGGCCGTATCCGCCGCTTTCTGTCGCTTGACACTGACATTGCCCCACTGCCGAACTATGATCTGGCAGCTATCATCCAGAGGCTGAACAATACTCCGCGCAAGTGCCTCGGATTCCGAACACCAACCGGGGTCATTGGAGAACAAATCGCACCCCACATAGCGAATTGAATTTTGGTGCCGGGCGTGGGGCTCGCCCCACCCCCGGCAAAACGCTACACTCTCATCGGAGGTTCGCACTTCAAATAGAAATCACAGCGTTGTTCTTGGCAATGCCCCCCAGCACGAATGCGCTTGGCTTTGGCGTGCGCTTGAAGGTTGTGCGGTCAACTCCGACCAAGCCGAACTTTGGGCTATAACCCGAATACCATTCAAAATTGTCGAGCAGGGACCAGTGGATATAGCCCAGCACTTCTGCGCCATCGGCCATCGCTCCGCGCAGGCCCTGCAGCGCATCGACGATGAATGGCGCCCGCACGGCATCATCGGCAATGCCCACGCCATGTTCGGTGATCAGCACCGGTTTGCCTGATGCCTTGTGGACATAGCGCACCGCCCCACCAAGCGAGGGTGCGTGGATTTCGGCGCCCATCTGGCTCAGGACGGCACCGGCTGGCGGCGGGAGTGCGCCCTTGGCATCAAACCGCATGCGATCATAGTTTTGGATACCGATGAAATCGTCGTCTGCGCCAAAGGCAAACCACGGTTCATAAGCCTCGGCGCGCTTGCGATCACGGATCATAGTCACGCCGGTGGCCTGATCGTCTGATACCGCAAGGCTGAGGCCAACCGGCAGGTCTGGCTGTATAGACTTGATCGCGGCGCGCGCTTTGCGGTGGGCTGCGCCCATGATCGGGATCATGGCAAGGTGTTCTTCGCGCGAGAGCAAGAAGCCGGCCGAAAAGTTCTGGCTCCCAAGCGCTGCGCCAGCGGCCTTGAGCATGGCGGCATGGCCAGCATAAAGCGCAGGGGGCAGGCCGATCCACGACAGGATCGTCGGCAGGTTCGGCTCGTTCAAGGTTACCGCATGACTGATGCCAGCACCCAGGCCCCGGGCGGCTCGTTCGCAATAGCGCGCAAAAAGGTCTGGCGCGGCAGGGTTTGTCCATCCGCCGCGCGCGGCAAACCAGCGCGGACAGGAAAAGTGGTTGAAGGTGACGACCGGCGCCAGGCCACGGACGCGGCAGCCTTCGATGATGCGGCGGTAGTGGGCGATCATCGCATTGGAAAACTGGCCTTCCTCAGGCTCGATCCGCGCCCATTCGAGCGAGAAACGATAGGTATTGAGGCCCAGACTTTGTACCAGATCGAGGTCAGCCGGCCACAAATCGAAGGCGGCGGTGGCAGAGCCGGAAGGTTCGGCAAAGAGCGACGGCTTGATTTGTTCCATCCACCAGAAATCGCTGGCGGTATTGTCCCCTTCAGTCTGGTGTCCAGAGGTGGCCACGCCCCACAGGAAGCCCTTGGGGAACTGCGCGCGCGGCTTGGCAGCGGCGCTGATCGCGGGGCTGGCAGCGCTCAGTGCCGCAGTTACCACAAGGCCGGAAAGGGCGCGGCGGGTGATGATCATGACGTGGGGAAACTCGCTGCCTTGGGATGAACGCTTGCCGATCCGTACGAAGTGGACCGGGGCAGGCAATCCGCCCCGGTCCAACCATGTTCAGTAGCGCAAGGACAGTGACAGGCCGAACGACCGGACCGAATCCAGCCCGAAGACCTGGCTGTAGGATTCGATGCCATCGTTTTCTTCGCCAGCGTTCAGCCCGATGCTTTGGGGCACATGCTGGTTGGTGCAGTTCTTGCAGAACAGGCTGGCCTGCAAAGTGCTGCCAACTTTCACGCCGATGTTTGCACCGAACGTGTCTACTGCCCGGAAGAAGCCACCGGGTGCGCCATTCAGAATGTAGTTCACCGAGGAGCGGTGGTACCAGTTACCCTGCAGGAATGGCACCACACCACCGCTGACTGGCAGATCGTAAACCGCCTGCACAGTGGACGTGAATCTGGGCGAAACCGGCAGCCTGAGGCCCGCTGCATCGAAGGTGCCCGATGTTGCGCAGCTTGGGGTGGTCTGGCTCGAATAGCACTGCGCGCCGGGGAAGCTCTCGAACTTGGCATCAAGGAACGACATTCCGCCGTTGAGCGAAAATCCGGGCAGCGGACGCGCGGTGAAGCCAACTTCCACCCCTTGCGTTTTCACCTTGGCGGCATTCTGCACAACGAAGGTCTGCAGCGTGGTATCCAGCGATTGGACCTGATAATCGTCGAAGATGGAGCGATAGAACGATACGTTCAGCGTCAGCTTGCGATCGAAGAAGGCCGTTTTGATGCCCAGTTCAGTGGTGTTCGATATTTCAGGCCGGATCGCAGGCACGAACGCTGTGCCGTTTGCAACGGCGATGGCGGTATCGTTGAAGCCCGGCCCTTTGTAACCCCGGCCCTGGAAGCCAAAGAGCAGAATGTCTGGCGTTACCTGATATTGCGCGCCCAGCTTCCAGCTGAAATTGTTGGCGTTGAAGGCTTCGCGGTAGCGTCCGTTCGGGCCGGACAGCGTTACGAAGTAGTTGCGGCGGCCGTGGCTGAGGTCGAGGCGGATTTCATCGCGGGTATAGCGGCCGCCGGCTATAAGACGCAGGCCGGGTGAAACCTCGTAGGTGAGCTGGCCAAAGGCGGCGTAGCTTTGGGTGTCGAGCACGAAATCGGTATCGCGGCCAAGGAAGAAGCTGTTGCTGACCGAGCAGGTCCCCGGAGGGGCGCCGGGCGTTGCCACTGCGCCAACGCAAAACGGATATTGCGGCAAAAGGAAGGCCGGGAAGCCAGTGTTTCCATAGATCTCGCTGGACTGATCAAGCGTAGACTTGAAGTAGAACAAGCCAACTTGTCCGCTGAGCGCTGCATTGGCTGGCAGGGCCAGACGCAGTTCGTTGGAATATTGATCATAACGCGCATCGGTGGCGTTGACGTTGACTTCATCGATCGGGAGGTAATCGACATCCAAGCTTTGGTTGTTCGAGAAATAGCGCCACGCAAAGATGTTCGACAGTTCAAGGCCCGAACCCAGTTCATAGTTGATCGTCGCCTGCGCGCCGCCGGTATCGATATCGCGGAAAGCACCGCCATTGCCGGTGTAAAGGAAGTTGTCCGGCCCAGCGGTGCCGCCGGCGCTTTCATAGACTTCGCGGCGGGCGCTGCCGGGGCCAAAAGCGCGCCATGTACTATCGAAGAACGCACCTGCGCCGGTCAGCTGATTATAATCGCCAATCACATACAGCGACAGCGCGTCTGTGGGTTCGATCAGATATTTGGCCTTGATCTGCAGATTGCGGCGGTTGAGATCATCCCGGCGGCCGGGTACAACCGCATCGATGCGCGTCACCGGCGGTTCCTGATAGCCATAGAGTGCGTTGATGCGCAGCGCGGAATTGGCGCTGACGGGAATGTTTAGCACCTGCCGCGCGATGATGCCGGAGGCATTGCGATCCGCGCCGGGCGTTTCGCGGAAGGTCACTTCCACATCGCTGCCGCCCGAGTACTCGCCCAGACGCGGCTTGGCGGTGACGATGTTGAGCAGGCCAGCCGAGGCATTCTTGCCGAATAGCAGACCTTGCGGTCCGTTGAGCACTTCGACCCGTTCCAGATCCATCAGCAGCGGCGTGCCCAGGTTGGGACGGCCAAGGTTTACCTCGTCAATCGCCAAGGCCACGCTGGAATCAATGGTGCCGGCAAAAGCCAGCGTGCCGATGCCGCGCACCGAGAAGCTGGCATCAAGACCGATTTGCAAGCTGGGAGCTGCTTGCGACACGCCAACCAGATCGTTGATCTGGCGTGTGCGCAGTTCATCGGCGCTGACAGCGGTCAGGCTGACCGGAATCTTCTGGATGCTTTCGCTGCGGCGCTGTGCAGTTACCACGATTTCGCCCACTGCGCCTTCTGCGTTATCGCTCGCGTCCTGAGCCCAGACCGGCATGGCAATCGCAGCGGCGCTTGCGCCCAGAATCACTTTCAACGCCTTCATGTCTCTCTCCCTGCAGCTCCTGTGAACTGGCGACGCACTTACTGACGATAAAACATACATTCAAGCATGAATGTTATTTCTGTATCTTGAACAATCCGGTGGATGCGTGGAATAGCGGAGTGCCGCTTGCAGACAGAGGGATCGGGGCTTGAAGATACGCCGCACGCAGGAAGAGCGATCTACCGAAACTAGAGCGGCGCTGCTGCAGGCCACGGTTTCTGCGATCCATGACCTTGGCTATGCCGCAGTTACCACAGCGATCATTTCTGAACGTGCGGGCCTTTCGCGCGGGGCTTTTCTGCACCACTTCCACACCAAGGCCGAACTTATGGCAGCCGTGGTCAAGATGGTTTTCGACGATGAAATGGCGCAGTATCAAAAGATTGTGCAATCTCCGGAGATGGATCACCTATCGCAGTGGCCCCGCATCCTCTGGTCTGTCCTGTCCCGGCCATCGGGCATTGCCGTTCTTGAAATCCTGCAAGCGGCACGCAGCGATCCGGATCTGGCCCGCATGGTCGGGCCTACGCAAAAGGGTGCCGAAGAAGGGGCTTTGAACAAGTTGCGCGAAGAGTACGGTGGCGATGAAGCAACCGCGCGTTCGGTGATGCGTTTGATGGTCTGGGCTATTCGCGGATTGACGCTTTCCGATATGATTCTGCCCGACCGGCAGGCGACCATGGGTGCGGTCAATTTACTGGCAAACATGTTGCTGGCTGTCTCACCCGATGGTGCGGTTCATGGATTGCAGCAGTTTACCTCACCGCCGGATTAACGATGATCGCAAGTCTGTTATCAAAAGCCCATGTCCTCTGGCGGTAAGCCACTCGTTCAGTGATGGCTGAAGCCGAGTCGCTGTGAAGCCTCTGCCACCGGATACCCGCGCTCGGTATTCTGCGCCTCGGCGTCATGCATGAACTCGTTGCGGAAATTGGGCTTCCCTCTCGTTGCTCGGGGGTCGGCGATGACCACGTGAGGAATCGAGAAGCGCTTGCCTCGATCATGTCAGGCGCACGGCAAATGTCGAGAATGCCGATGCATCGCTCGTGCGTGAGAAGGCTGGCAATCTCCTTGGACCGAGAGTGCCAATGCAGCAGCTCTGCCAGCAACCATCCTGTTCGAGCGCACGCTCGAATTCGGCTTCGTGATCAGGCTTCCCAACCCCCGCAGGCCGCTGCAGTGGGTCAGCGAAGTCTCTCCTGGCTCTGAGAGCACCAAAAGAGCTGGTGACGGTGTTTCTGGCGACGCAATGTCGCGCGCACCAACCAGCCTGCCCACCCGGCCGAGAGGGCTCAGCGGACCGCTTGGCCGTTGAGCCCTTGCGCAAGACCGGCGTTGGCCGGAGCCGCCGCATCGCAGCGGTCCCTGCCCGGCCGGAAGGAGATAGACGCGCGCGAGCCGGCCACAATTCGAACGCGCAAGCGCTCAGGCGCCGCTGCAGGACCATATTTTCCCTCAAACACGCTATCGTGTGGCCTACAGTCCCCGAGCCTTCCAGGGGGAAGGGATCGCAGGGTTGAATGGCGCCCGTCGTCACCTGGATCAATGGCACAGATGCTGCAGCTCGTGGAGCGAGAGGTGAACCAGACCTGCCTTCTGGCGCGCCGCTTCCCAACTACGGGTGATGGAACGGAACGGTTTTTCTGTACGCGGATTGGCAATGACATAAGGGCAACCATCGGTCCGCTCGATCTGGCGCAGAATCGACGCCACACCAGGGCTGAACGACATCCGGTCGAGCGTTCCATCCGGGCGATAAATCGTCCAGGTCCGGCCTGCCAGGTCAATCTGCTCCCAGCGCGCCGTCAGCAGCTCCTCGACCCGCAACTTGGTTTCGACAAGCAGCGCCACAATCGTTCCAAGACACGGATTGTGGCTTGCCGCTGCTGCTTCTCGCAACCGGACAAGATCCTCGGATGTCAGCTTGGCGCTGCGCGCCTTGCCGCTCCACATGTGACGCGCAAGCAGCGGCGTTGCCGACCCCGGGAGATTCCAGCGCCTGGCAAGTTTGAACATGTAGGCCAGCAGCGCGCGAACCCGGCCGGCCATGACGGGGCCCTGCCCATCCATGCTTTCGAGCGACGCGAGCCAGCTGGCAGTATCGGCATAGGCCATCTCATCCAGGCGGAAGCGACCGAACTGCGGCAGGATATGATCGCGCAGGCAAGCCTCGTGAATTGCTCGTGTATGGGCCCTGTCACCAAGATGCGGGAGGTAATGGCGCGCCAGTTGCTCCATCGTCGGAGGTATGCTTCCGCTCGCTGGCGCGGTCGTGGCACGGCCTGCGACGCCTTGACTTCCAAGAATGTCATTGGCCGGGCCCGGCGCCACGAGATCGATCCCGAGAAAGGCAGCAACCTTTTCGTATGAGGCAACGTCGGCCGGCAGGGGCACGGGACCTTGCGGCGATTTCGGCACGCCTGCAGCGGCCAGTGCCTCGGGCGACGTCCGATGGCGCGTGCACAGTCCCCCTTGCCCGTCGTCGACCAGCGGACGTGCAAACTCGATGCCGGCCCCGCGACGCGACGTGCGGCGGACAATCGCGCCTTCGAACTGACCATCGCCGAGATCGACAACGAGCGGCTGGCCGACGGAGCAGCCCTCAAGGCCCTCGAGCAACGCTCCTGTCTCGGAGAGATTGCGAATGACCACCGGCAGATAGTAGCCGGCCGCGATTGCCCCGGCGCGGCGCAACATCGACAGGCGGCGGCTGCGTTGTCGGGCAGGACCGCTTGGCGACAGCTTCCACGTTCCGCTGGCGAGCTTTTCGCGCAGCAAGCCCGATTGGACCGGCTTGCTGTAGATATAGCCCTGGACATGGCTGACCCTGAGGTTGCGGATCAGGTCGAGCTGATCGAAGGCCTCGATGCCTTCGGCCGTGGTCTCCATGCCAAGCGCTTCGGCCAGTGCCACGATCGCGGCAACGATCGCGCCGTTGCGTGTTCCGGGCAAGGCAATTTCACGCACGAAGCTCTGGTCGATCTTGATCTTGTCGAACGGCGCGCTCTTCAGATAGCCGAGCGAGGAGTAGCCCGTACCGAAATCATCGAGCGCGAGCCGGACCCCGATTGCCTTGAGCGCTGCAAACATCTGCGCGGTCTGCGCGGTTTCACCCAGAAAGACCCCCTCGGTTATCTCCAGTTCGAGCCTCTCGGGCGCAAGACCTGCCTGGGCCAGCGCCGATACGACCGTCTCGGGGAAACGCTCGTCGGCGAACTGGTGCGCCGATACGTTGACTGCAACCCTGATGTCGCCGGGCCAGCTTGCCGCGTCATGGCACGCCGTGCGCAATACCCACTCGCCCAAGGGACGGATGAGATCGGCCTCCTCGGCAATTGGAATGAACAAGGCCGGAGAAACCGCACCGCGCTCGGGGTGATGCCAGCGCACCAGCGCCTCGACACCGGTCACGCAGTTGTTGAGCGCGTTGACAATCGGCTGATAGCTCACCTGAAGCTCGCCTCGTGCCAGCGCATCGCGCAAGTCGCTTTCGAGTGCCTGGCGATCGAGAGCCGACTGGAGCAGGTCGGTCGAGAAGAAGGTGAACCGCCCCTTGCCCGCCGCCTTGGCGGCATAGAGCGCCAGGTCGACGTTGCGGATCAGTTCCTCGGCCTCGCAGCCGTCGACAGGGGCAATGGCAATGCCGCACGACGCCCCGATGATGCAGCGGCTGCCATTGACCGAATAAGGCTGCGACAAGGCAGCAATGATATTGGTGGCAAGGCGCCCAAGATCGCTGCGATCATCGCTGCCAGGCACCATGACCATGAACTCGTCACCACCAAGCCGGAAGATCAGGTCGCGTGTGCCGACCAGGCCGACCAGTCTTTCGCCGACCTGGCGCAGCAGGTCATCGCCGGCGGGGTGGCCAAGCGTATCGTTGACGTGCTTGAACCGGTCGAGATCGAGCAGCAGCACGGCACAAGGCCTGCGCGATCGGCGGCTCGACAGGAGCTCGCGCTCGAGCGTCTGGTTCAAGTTGCGGCGATTGGGCAGGCCCGTCAGGCTGTCGAACAGCGCAAGTCGCTCAGCCTGCTCCGATGATGCCCGTTGCGCAGTGATATCGATGGCCGAACCACTGTAGCCGACAAACCGCCCCGCCGCATCCTTCAAGGCTTCGGCAGCAAGCAGCCAGCGTCGGCCATACACCGAGCCGGCCCGCTGCACGGTCAACCCGCTGAAGCTTGTCTGGCGTGCCAGGACGAAGCCGAGGGTGCGGGCTGTCTCGTCGCCTTCGCTGACCCTTTCAAGGAGATCGCCGATCTGCACGCCTGTCACAGTGCTGTCTGATCCGATCAGGACTTCGACGATCTCCGGCGAGATGTAGCTGATGGCGCCAGATGCGTCGGTCATCCAGAACCAGCTCTGGCCCGATTTTTCACAGGAACGCAGCAGCAGCTCGGCGTGATCGCTCGTTTGCAGCGACCTCGACCATCCTGTCTCGTCTGCCACCGCCCGGTGCAAATGACGCGCTCCGCCGTCCTGCTCCGGCGGCTGCACTGTTCCGCCCTGCGTCCTGAAAAGCCTGAAACCAACCACGTCCCGTTTCCCGCCGCCGGAGATCGCCGGCCAGACATGGTGGGTTAGGCAGGAAATGGTAAACTGCAGGCAAATAGGCCTAGAACGCCTGGGGCTACCTTCTGCCAAATCCCTGTTATCGAACCGGAAAATACTTTGGCAACGAAAGCCCCTGCCTTCGGGGCAGGGAGAACTTCACCACCATTGTTAGTATGTGGAGCGCTATTCACAGGACTATTCTTGGCGTTTTAGGCAGCATGCTCGAATCAGTCCGATATGGACTTTCTGCTTCTTCAGCGCGACTTGCCGGGTGTCGCAAAACGCCTGAACCTGGCAGATATGCTCAGGCATGAAATCGACTGGCAACCGGCGCGGACTTGGAAGGGGCCGCAAGCAGGTCATCGCCGGGGCACTTGCAAGTTGGCCGGCTGCAGCGGTGGCTCTCGAGCAACCTTGCGGAACGCACAGCGGGCGCACCTGCCATACCGCTCGCAGCAGGCACGATTGGACTCCGCCAGTCGCGCGTCTTGCAAGTGCTGGCCTTGCCGCCCGTGTCGGCCCGGCGGCTTTCGCAACCTTTCCCATCCTCGCACGCCTTGCCGCCGTACCGGACTGCTATCCTGCCGCTTGCCCGCGCCGCGCTTGTCGCAACCGTGTCGGCACATGCCAGTGCCGAGGTTGTCGTGCCCGTCGAGCATCGATGCACCTTTGATGCCTCCCCTGCGATCTGGCACGTGCCGCGCATTGTGCCGCACCATGTGCGGCATCTTGTGTGGCGCATTGCGTCCTATACAGCGCAGTGCTTGACGCAACGTGCGCGCTGGCCTGCCAGACCTGTCGGCGAGGATCGATCATGTCGTTCGCCAAGGTCGAGTATCGCGGCGTAGATCCCGGCCATACCGGAGTGACGTTCGGACTGGATGCGCCCACCCAAGCGCGCGAGCGAGCATGAAACTGTCTCGGTTCCCGAGCGCCTGAACATCCTGGCATCGACAGTGCGCACCACCGTTCATGCCCGGGAATGCACTGAGTGCCCCGGAAACGTGCCTTAAGCATGTTCGCCCTAGCCCCGGCCTGCGACAAGGGTGGATCCTGCCTGCCGCTTTGGCTTGCAGTGCTTCGGGTCACCGAGGTGGGGTGTTGCAATGGGAAATGAATCGATTGGCGGTTTGCGCTTCTTGCGCCTGTTTGGTGGAGGGCAGGAGCGTGAGCGAGCCACGCAAGATGGCAACAGCCAGGCTGACGAGCCGTCGGCGCGGCCTTCACTCACAGCGTACGGCGTAGCCCAAAAGATGTTGCTCGATGAGATATCGACATTCCTGCTGGACAACGCTCTTGCAGTAACAGCCAGTAACCTGCTGGCTGTTCATAGTGCGTTCTCGGGCGTCGACGTCGGACTGGCGCGAAAAATTCTCGAGAAGCAAGCCTCCGGCACAAGCATCACGCAAGAGTGGCTTGATCTGAACAAGACACCCGATGGCATGCAGGAGGGCGTCAAGAAGATCATCGGCAGCCTCGAGGATTCGCTCGAGACTTTCGCCTCCACGACCAGGACTGCGCGAGACGCTGCCACGACTTACAACTGCGAGATTAAAAAGCAGGTCTTGCGCGCGACGTCCCTTGATGCTGACAGTGCGCTGTCAGCCTTGGAAATTCTGGCAAGGGAAATGGTGTCAAGGACCGAGATTTTCGCAGCAGAAATGAAGCGCAGCGAAGACGAGGCGCAGGCGCTTCGCCGGGAACTCGACAAAGCCCGGCATGACGCTGAGATCGATCACCTTACCGGTCTGCCAAACCGGCGCGCATTTGAGGCGGCTCTCGATCGTCATTATCGCGAAGCTCGCCAGGAAGCAGACCACTTGTGTGTCGCATCCTGCGACATCGATCATTTCAAGCGCATCAATGACACCCATGGGCACGACACCGGGGACAGGGTTATCAAGGCGATCGGTGAGGCTCTTGCCCGGATCTCTGACGACACTTGTCATGTCGCACGGCATGGCGGCGAGGAATTTGTCATGCTGTTCCGGGGCAAGACCACCCAGGAGGCCTGGGAGAAGCTCGACGCTGTCAGAGAGAATTTCGGTAGTCGCCGGTTCGTCAACCGCTCCAATGACCACCCCATTGGCCAGATCACGTTTTCGGGCGGGATTGCGGATGTCTTTGCGCACAAGAACCCCAGAGACGCCCTGAAAGCAGCCGACGAAGCGCTTTACCAGGCCAAATCCGGTGGCCGAAACCAGATTGTGCTGTCGTCCCCGGTCAGTACGAGGTCCCATCGCGGGTGACGCCTGGGTATTGCCGGCGGAGCAGTTTCCTCAAGGCGGTATCTGGCCCTTCATTGCCCTCACAACGAAGAATCCAGACCGGGCTAGGCAGCGTGGACAGATGCCGCGCGGTCACGGCCGAAGTCAAAAACCGTCAGTTCAAAAAGGCGAGGTGAAGGAATATGTCGATATTTCGAGCCGAGTCGACGCCGAAGCGGCGGTTTCTGCCCGCCCCTTAGGGGGTGCTCTGGAAAGGGCCCTAGCCGCGTTGCTCGGCCTCAAACAGGCCCACTATTCCGTCGTCGTCGCGCCTTGCCGGGGCCGTTTTCAGGGCAACCGTGATCCGTGCGGCACCTGTCCACGCTGCCTGATCGCCAGAACCGCCCGAGGACATCATCGCCTCTGTCAGGCGATAGGCCGACTGGCGCAAACCTGCCGACCTCCAGTAGATGCGAAGGCAGACCCAGCGCGGGGGCACTGGCAAGCCTGCACCTTCACTCCCGCCGCGAGCGAGCAAACGGTCAAGACGCCGTGGCGACCCCGACGCCCGATCGGTCACTAAGGGGCCGTCCGAGGGCAGGTTCGTCCCTGCGAGGTCGTGCACGCCATTATTGACAGCCACCGCTCAAGCGTCGGCGCGGATTGCAGGTCCCTGGCCACAAGGCTTCATGCCTGGATGATGTGCCGCATATTGTGCCGCGCCCAGTGCCGCACCTTATGCAGCACATTGTGGCCCAGGTTCTCGAGCACCGGGCCTTACCTGCCGGTTTTGACATCATCGCCTGCCTGCAGACCGCCTTGGCGCTTCGCCCGCTTGCATCAGCCTGTTGGCCAGGTTCCTCTACACATGCCGGCTCCTGCCGGACCGTCGGACGGCGACCTGAACGCAGCAGCGCAGCCGCTTTGCAAGCGCCCTTCCGGAGTGTTGGCGAATCTTACAGATGGCGAGGCGCTTCGGTCTGATTAACCATGAGAACCTCCCGATAACTGCCACTGGCACAAGTTTTGCGAATCATGGATTAACCAATAACTGCACAGGCTAACGTCACCATGTTGCGAAAGCTCATTCTCTCGACCAGCATTGCCGGGCTCGCGTCCGTCGCAACGCCTGCCCACGCAACCTGGTGGCTCAAGCACACGCATTACTGCAATTGCGGCCATAACGGTGGGTCATCCCTTTGTGGCGGCACGACTTCGGGTGGCACCACCTCGACCTCGGGAGGAACAACCACGACGTCAGGTGGGACGACCACCACGTCAGGCGGCACCACCACTTCAGGCGGCACGACCAGTTCAAGTGGTGGCACCCAGGTCCCCGAGCCCGGCATGCTGGGGATTCTGGGGCTGGGGTTTGTTGGCCTGGGCTATGCCCGCGCGCGTCGCCGGGTCACACGGTCGTAATTCCATCGAGATAGCCGTCGCCAGGCGCAGCGGCTTCAGGAGTTTCCGATGGGTTCGGCGTAGCAGGCTGTTAAGCATTGCTCCTGTAGATGATCCCTGCGGCATCGCTCCTATCCATGTCGCAAGCGTTTCATGTCCCGGCTGGCCTCTACGCCCGGCTGCCCGGGACATGTTTCCCGCCCTAGGCTGACCGAGTGCTGTCTTTGCAGCGGCCATTCTTCTCTTGTTGCGGCAGGACTCCCCACAGCAAATTGCTGAAGTTCGGCGCGGAATGGTATTTGAGGTCGCCGCCGATCGAATTCACTCGCACGCTGTGGGCGACCGGGGGCGTCACCGGAAGTTTTGCAAGCGGTTGCTTCGCCTTGTTTTTCTCGTTGCAGGTCGGAACCCATCGTGGCCGAAGCGCTGTCCTGCAGTCGAGAGTGCACAAGTCCTTACCGGCATCACCCTTGCCTCGCCGCAGTTGCAGGAAAGCCAGGGGCAAGCTAAGAGCCATTGGCGACCGGGTTGCCTCGATCCAGTTTGCCGCACAGCCCCGGCGCACCTGGAGATCGATCGCCCAAGCTGACAGGTCGCGCCACGCAGCAAGATTGGCGATTGCGCCGCAAGTGCTGGGCTTCGAGCACTTGAGTCAGGCAGGTCTCGAAAAAAGCCCTGCCTGTTTCGCATCTGCGTGCTGCAGGCAAGACTCCACGCCGATCAGCAAGATACCATCAGTGCAGTGATGAACATGACATGGGTCGCTCCGGCCTTCGAGCAGGTTTGTCCCCGCACGGGCGGACTGCCGGAGGCACGGGTCTGGTGCCTGGGGACAGGACATTGCTAGGGTGAATGGAGTTCGCGCTCGAGGGGGCGCGCGTATCCGTCCGGCAGGCCCCGCCTTGCCCGGGAGGTGAGTGAGCGGTCTTAAGCGTGCTCTTTTTTGCGCGCTTTGGAGCGGTCGATGGGTCAGATCACGGTGTTTTCGGGGCCGGAACGGCGCCGGCGTTGGAGTGACGAAGAGCGGCTTCACATTCTGACCGAGGCGTTTTCGCCGGGGGCCTGCGTCGCGGAGGTTTGCCGGCGGCACGATATCTCGACGGCGTTGATCTACACTTGGCGGCGCAAGATCCGCGAAGCTCAGGCCGAGCCGACGCAGGAGATGTTGCCGGCTCCGAGCTTCGCCGAGGCTGTAGTCGTGGAGGAGGAAGGATCTGCGCGCCCAGATCTACAACCCACGATGATTGTCGAGTTGGCGCGCGGCAAGCGGGTGAGCATCTTCGCATCGGCCTCGCTTGCGCAAGTCGCTTCAGTACTGAAGGCGCTGCGATGATCCCTTCTGGCGCGCGGGTGTGGATCGCGATGGGTCACACCGATATGCGTCGCGGGATGCAGAGCCTGGCGGCGATGGTGCAGCAGCACTTCATGAAGGACCCGTTTGCCGGCGATCTTTGGGTCTTCCGGGGCCGCAGCGGCACGCTGGTAAAGATCATTTGGCACGACGGGATCGGCATGTCGCTCTACGCGAAGCGCATCGAGAAGGGCCGCTTCATCTGGCCCTCGGCGAAGGACGGCGTGGTGTCGCTAACGAGTTCGCAGCTTGCCTGCCTGCTGGACGGGATCGACTGGAGGAACCCTCAATATTCCTGGCGTCCGCAAAGCGCAGGATAGCTTTGGATTAGCCTATTTTCGGCTTGCACGTGAGCGACGGCAATGATTCACTCGATCCCGTGGAAGCCGCTGTTTCGCCCCTTCCGAACAACGTCGAAGCGCTTCAGGCGCTTCTCGCGATGGCGACCCACAGGGCGGATGAAGCGGAGGCGGCCCTGGCCAATGCCCGCGCCCGCGAGACCGCAGCCGAGGCGATGATTGCGCATCTCAAGCTGCAGAATGCCAAGCTGCGGCGTGAGCAGTATGGTGCCAGCGCCGAACGCACCGAGCGGCTGCTCGCACAGTTCGAGCTTGAGTTTGAGGATCTCGAAGCCGACGCGGCCGAAGACGAACTCACCGCCGAATCTGCCGCGGCGAAGACGACGACCGTCGTCGCGTTCGAGCGCAAGAAGCCCGTCAGGAAGCCGTTCCCCGATCACCTCCCGCGCGAACGCGTGGTTGTCTCCACGCCGTGCTCGTGCCCAGCCTGCGGCAGCGACCGCTTGTCCAAGCTCGGCGAGGATGTGACGGAGACCCTTGAGGTAATCCCGCGCTCGTGGAAGGTCATCCAGACGGTACGCGAGAAGTTCGCTTGCCGGGACTGCGAGAAGATCACGCAGCCGCCAGCGCCGTTCCACGTCACTCCCCGCGGTTGGGCCGGGCCAAGCTTCCTCGCCATGCTGCTGTTCGACAAGTACGGCCAGCATCAGCCGCTCCACCGCCAGGCCGAGCGCTTTGCCAGCGAAGGCGTGCCGCTCAGTGTATCGACGCTCGCCGACCAGATCGGCGCGGCCTGTCTCGCGCTCATGCCGATCTACCAGCTGATCGAGGCCCACACGCTGGCCGCCGAGCGCCTGCACGGCGACGACACCACCGTGCCGATCATGGCCAAGGGCAAGACCATCACCGGGCGATTGTGGGATTACGTGCGTGACGACCGGCCCTTCGGCGGCAACGATCCGCCCTCGGTCGTCTTCTACTATTCGCGCGACCGGCGCGGCGATCATCCAAAGCACCACCTCGCGGCCTGGTCCGGGATTCTGCAGGCCGACGCCTATGGCGGCTACAACGAGCTTTACGCTCCGAACCGGCAGCCGGGGCCGATCCTTGAGGCTGGATGCTTCGCGCATGCGAGGCGGAAGTTCTTCGAGCTTGCCGACGTCGAGGGCGCGGCCCGCAAGAAGAGCCGCGGCGAGAAGGCTGGGACCGTCTACCCGATCGCGCTCGAGGCCTTGCAGAAGCTCGATGCCCTGTTCGCAATCGAGCGCGGCATCAACGGCCAAAGCCCGGCCGAACGTCTCGCGGCCCGCCAGGAGCTCAGCACGCCGCTGACAGCCGAGCTCCACGAATGGCTGAACGCGCAGCTCGCCAGGATTTCGCGCAACCACGATCTCGCCAAGGCGATCAACTACATGCTGCGCCGCTGGGGCGCGTTCACCCGTTTTCTCGACGACGGCAGGGTTTGCCTCTCGAACAACGCCGCCGAACGATCGCTGCGCTGTGTGCCGCTCGGACGCAAGTCGTGGCTGTTCTGCGGCTCCGATCGCGGTGGCCAGCGGGCGGCGGTCGCCTACTCGCTGATCCAGACCTGTCGCCTCAACGACGTCGATCCCCATGCCTGGCTAGCCGACGTCCTCGCCCGCATCGCCGATCATCCCATCAGCCGGATCGACGAGTTGCTCCCGTGGAACTGGCGGTCCGCTAAGGTCGATCTCGCCGCCTGACCCAACTTCGCCGCGGTCCTCGGCGTATGCTTACGGGCGCGCTGACGCTGAACAGGGTGCACGAGACCTCGTCGCCCGAAGCTTGGGAAAACAGTGGAGCGAAGAGGGGATGACGTTTCAGGGGAGGCGGTGGTGGGCGCGAGGTTCCAAGCCGCGGAAGGCACACATCCTCCCAGCCTGTGCGGGGTAAAGCGCCATCTTGCGCCCTTGCCTTCGCGCCTCGGAAGCGACAGGGTAGACCGAGGATGCGACGCGATATCGATCATCTCCCTTCGGCCAAGCAGCGCGAACTGCAGCGCGTGGTCCAGCTGATCTTCGAGGAATTCGAAGATGTTACAGCCTGTGCCAACGCTGCGCGCCGCAAGGCGGGGCGCATTCTCAAGGTCATTCTCTACGGTTCTTACGCGCGCGGCGGCTGGGTCGACGAGCCGCATACCGCCAAGGGCTACAAATCCGATTTCGACTTGCTGATCATCGTCAATCACAAGGACCTGACCGACCGGATCAAGTTCTGGTCGCGGCTCGATGAGCGCCTGATGCGCGAGTATGGCATCACCGGCACGCTCAGGACGCCGGTCAATTTCATCGTGCATACGCTGGGCGAAGTGAACGATGGACTGGCGCATGGCCGCTACTTCTTCATGGACGTCGCACGCGATGGCATCGCGATCTATGAATCCGACAATACCGAGCTGCACAAGCCAAGGCCCAAGACCCCGGAGCAGGCCCTCGCCATGGCAAGGGAGTATTTTGAGGAGTGGTATCCGAGTGCCGCAGGTTTCCAGAGAAATGCCCAGTATGCGGTTAATGATGGCGACCTGAAGCTTGCAGCGTTCTTACTTCATCAATCCACGGAGCGACTCTACCACTGCGTGCTTCTCGTTATGACCTTCTACACGCCACACGTTCATAGCCTCGGATTTCTGAGGACGCAGGCCGAGCGACTTGATCCCCGCCTCACCTACGTCTGGCCATCCGACAACCGCAAACAGCGGGCCATGTTTGAAAAACTCAAGGAAGCCTATGTCAAGGCACGATACGCAAAGCACTACACCATCACGGTCGACGAATTGACCTGGCTCACTGAACGGATTGCGGATTTGGGGCAGGCAGTACACGCAATCTGCTCCGAGCGCCTGGCAGAAATGGACACCCGAGTACGCTCCCGATCGAACAGTTCATGAGTTGGCACTTGCTACGAGAGCGCCGCTTTCCGACGTTCCGTCGTCATGCGTTTTGTCAGGATACGCAAGACCAGGCAATCAAGCATTCAGAACCGGGCTCCAACCAGAAGTCGTCGCCTGCATCCAAAATCGCAGCATCGCTTCGACCGCAATACGAGTTGTCAATGCGAGCCTGTCCCTTGATCGGCAACACCAGCAAGGATTCACCTTCTGGCATGGCAATCTCGCGCCGGCTGGCAGGGCCCTCAACCCGCAACAAGCCAAAGTAAGGTCCATCGACCAGCTTAACGGTGCTTCGAGACATGAGATTTTGACGCAAGGCCGGCAAATGTGGCTTGCCTTTGGCGACCGCGATTCCACGCTCCAGATGGAGTTCTCTTGGGCGGCCATAGTCGAAAAGACGGTAAGTGATCTCGCTGTTCTGCTGAATTTCGACCAAGGTTATTCCGGCACCAATGGCATGAACTGTCCCGGCAGGGATGTAGAAGAAATCCCCTGGCTGGACTTCGAACCACTCCATCAATTTTTCGATGCTGCCATCGATCGCTGATTGCCGAATACTCTCGCTGCTGGATGGCGCGCTAAACCCGATTCCAAGCGTGGCTCCGGGCTCGGCATCGACCACCAGCCAGCACTCCTCTTTCCCTCTGCCCGTCTCTTTCAACGCCTTCGCTTGCGCATCGCTGGGGTGAACCTGCACTGAGAGTTTTTCGCTTGTAAAAATGTACTTCGCCAGCAGGTCCGGAAGCTCCGCAGGCGGCTCGAACCATACCTCGCCAATCCTTTCGGACGATTCTCCACGGAACTCTCGGGGAAGATCGTCCCTTCCCCACGGCTTTGCGACCACGCGGCGGCTAAGCAACTTCACTGGTTCACTGCTCCGCTCAGCTTGCCAACCAATTGCGCGCCTTCAGGTGTCGTTATCAGGACCTCGTCCTTATCAACAACGACTATCAAATCCGACGCTCCTACCACGGAAATCCTTGGACCATCGGTCATGGCGAACACGTTACAGCAATCCCGGAGTTCGGTTCTCCCGCGCTGGACATTGCCATCCACATCCGCCTCCAGAGCGTCTCTGAGCGATTGCCAGTTTCCGATGTCGGACCAAGCCATGCTGACCGGAACCATGGCCGCCTTGTTTGTGTTCTCCATGACCGCAAAGTCGACAGATTCACCTGTGATCCTTGAGAATGCGTCTGCGTCGGGAAAGAAGCGGTTCCCGTCCGACTGTCCATGCGCGACAGCGGCTTTGACAAAATCGAGGATTTCCGGCCGGTACTTGCCCAGCTCATCAAGAAAGGTACCGGCTCGAAAAGCAAATATGCCTCCATTCCATGCATACTCGCCACTCAGCAGAAACTGTTGGGCAAGCGCATATTCCGGTTTCTCTACGAACTTGTCGACGCTGTACCCCGTGGTTCTGGCAATCGGATCGCCTTGCTTCAGGTAGCCGAACCCGGTTTCAGGCGCGGTCGGCACAATACCGAGCGAAACCAGCCAGCCATCTCTGGCCAGATGTGCTGCCTCAATCGCCGCCTGCCTGAACGCGTTGCTATCGCCGATATGATGATCGCTCGGGCAGACCAGCATGACCGCCTCCGGCGACAAGGACAATGCAGCAAGAGCAATGGCAGCAGCCGTATTACGCGCCTCTGGTTCTACAATTATGCGGATTGTGACAGGCGCGCAGACCTGCGCTTGAACATGTTCCAGATGCGCCGTACCGGTCACAACAATCGGATGACCAAACCCGAG
Organism: Novosphingobium sp. FW305-C-30-35; assembly: GCF_058783135.1. Taxonomy (NCBI): domain Bacteria; kingdom Pseudomonadati; phylum Pseudomonadota; class Alphaproteobacteria; order Sphingomonadales; family Sphingomonadaceae; genus Novosphingobium; species Novosphingobium sp. FW305-C-30-35. The sequence continues at coordinate 85,040 of NZ_JBYSYJ010000003.1, read as the reverse complement.
ATCGGACGCACACCTTGCCAATGTCGCGGAAAAGAGCGTTTCGTCACCCACCAGCGGGAGGAACGGTTTGGGCAATGTCTTTCGAGACTTCGGCCAAAGTCTGGTTCCGCTGCCGCCGCACAATACAACCGGAGCGCATTCGAGCATCTAGAAGAACCTTACAAAAAGACTTTTCGGTGAGAAGCCTATATGAAGCTCAAGTGAAGAAAAAAAGGCTTCTACGGCTTCTTCGTTCAGCCTGCGTTGAATTCTGACCGCAAGTCGATAATGGCCTGTGACGGTCAGCACAACGCAAATTGGCATAACGACCACATCACGCACCACCTTTTAATGGACCGAGTTGCTCGCCAGGAGTCAGAGAATGATCGTTGCAGGTATGGAAGCGGGAACGTCACTCACAGATCTCATGGCTTCAAGCGGGGTTCCTTTCGGCACCAGCGGCGTTCGTGGCCTGGCTTCGGCCATGACTGACAAACTCTGCCACGCCTATGCCAGCGCCTTTCTGCAGTACCTCCGCCAGATCGGAGAATTCTCCAGCGACAATCGCGTAGCTCTTGCCGGAGACTTGCGGACAAGCACGCCGCGCATCCTCGCCGCCTGCGCCACCGCCGTGCAGGATTGCGGAGGCGAAGTGGTATTCTGCGGGCTGACGCCGACGCCCGCGCTCGCCTTCCATGCGATGGGCCTTGGCATCCCCTCGATCATGGTAACCGGCAGCCACATCCCGGCAGACCGCAACGGCATCAAGTTCTACCGCCCCCATGGCGAGGTGCTGAAGAGCGACGAGGCCGGCATCGTCGGGCAGCGGGTCAAGATCGATCCCTCGCGCTTCGGCAACGATGACAGCCTGTTGGCGCCGGTGCCCCTGCCCGAGGTGACGCCGGTCGAGGACGAATATATCGCGCGCTATGTCCGTCATTTCGGGGCAGATGCGCTCAGCGGACTGACCATCGGCGTCTATCAGCACACTGCGGTGGGGCGCGATGTGCTGGTCCGGGCGGTCGAGGCGCTGGGCGCCACTGCCGTGCCGTTCGGGCGCGAGACGGTGTTCGTGCCGGTCGATACGGAAGCGATCCGCGAGGAAGACATTGCACTGGCTGCCAGCTGGGCGGCCGAGAACAAGGTCGATGCGATCATTTCCACCGATGGCGATTCCGACCGTCCGCTGGTGGCCGATGCCAGCGGTACGTGGCTGCGCGGTGACATCGTCGGCCTGCTGTGCGCGCGGGCGGTGGCAGCGGACGTGGTGGTGACGCCGGTCAGCTCAAACACCGTGCTGGAATTGAGCGGCGCGGCGCCAAAGGTGGTGCGCACGCGCATCGGCTCGCCCTACGTGATCCGCGCGATGATGGACGCGGCCGACGCGGACACGAGCGCGCGGGTTTGCGGTTACGAGGCCAATGGCGGGTTCCTGCTCGGCAGCGCGGTCGACGATCTGGCGCCGCTGCCAACGCGCGATGCCCTGCTACCGATCATCGCGGTCGTGATGAATGCAAGGGAACGCCCTCTGGCCGAAGTCGTCGCCGAACTGCCGCCGCGCTTCACCTTCTCCGATCGCGTCGCCGATTTCCCGCAGGAAAACAGCGCCGCGCTGATTGCCTTCCTCAGCCACGGCGAGGAAGACGAGCAGCTTGCCCGCATCGCCCGCCTGTTCGGCGAGATTGCCGGCTTCCCCACCGGCATCGACACGACCGATGGCTATCGCATGAGTTTTGCTGATGGTGCGATCATCCATTTCCGTCCTTCCGGCAATGCGCCGGAATTGCGCTGCTACAGCGAGGCGGAGACCGAGGAGAAGGCGCGCGACCTGAATGCCCGGGCGCTGCAACTGGCGCTCTCCCTGCCCGTGCTGGACAAAGGTCAGCATTGAGCGGCGTGCATTGCTCAAGCTTATGCGATTCGAAGCTCTTCTTCCCTAACAGGAATTTATGGTTTTTGCTCTGCAAGTCCGCGGCAGGACTACGCTATCGCGCGGGGACACAGATGCAGTCATAGGCCAATTAATCCTTTGTTTTAAATGGTATTCTCAAGAGAGTAGCGTAAGCTTTTTCGATAGGAAGGCAGCACTTCGGCGCCTTGCGATGGATAACCAGTCATTAACTCATACGTACTAATCCTTAGGTGGAAGGGCACGGGGATCGGCCCTCAGCGGAAGAGAACATGGCTCTCGACGCCCGACACGGGTCCCGAACAGAGGGTTAACGAAATGAAGTCCATTGCAATCCTTGCAGCTGTTGCTGCTTTCGCTTCCACGCCCGCCTTCGCTGCAGGCAACACCCAGACACAACAGGGTACCGCAACTGCTACCGTAATTGCGCCGATTACCCTCCAGCACACCAACGGCGCCGCAATCGGCTTTGGCAAGTTCACGACCGGCACCGGCGGCACCGTCGTCGTCAGCCCGACCGGCGTTGGCAGCCCGACCGGCGATGTCACCTTCGTCTCAGGCAACACCAATACTGCGGACGCCTTTACGGTGGGCGGCGAGGCCAACCGGACATTTGCCATCACCACCACCGGCGGCAGCGTCTCGAACGGCAGCGTCTCGATGAGCTTTTCAACCACCCCGTCTGCCGCGACCGGTACGCTCAACAACAGTGGCACGGCAGCATTTTCGGTCGGTGGCACTTTGACTGTTCCCGGGACGGCCACGGCCGGAAACTACGTCGGCACCTACGACGCCACGGTCACGTACAACTGATCTCTTACCTGCGTGAGGACGCGATCCTCCCAAGCGTCCTCACGCCAATCAGATCACTCAGGACGACGAGGCCAGCCATGCCAGGACAGAAGATCTTGAGGCTTCAGGCCATCGTCGTCGCTGCCACGATGGTTCTGGTGATTGCATCACCTGCCAGTGCCCAGAGTGCAGCCAACCAGTCGGGCTCAGGCAAAGCGGAAGTCGTGGCGCCACTTTCCATCCAGCCAGTTCTCGACCTGCGTTTTGGGCGGTTCTATCGGCCCGCATCCAATGGCAACCTCACGGTTTCCCCATCCGGTGCCGTGACCGGCACGGGGAGTATGGCGAGCGAAGTCTTGACCCCGCAAGCCACTGGTGGTCGTGGCCCGGGCACCTTTCTTGTCAGCGGAGATCCTTCGCGCGTCTTCCGCATCTCATTGCCCAATCGCATCGACATTACCAATGGCGCCGCCACGATGCGAGTCAGCAACTTTACCAGCAACGTTCCTTCACGCGGCGTAGCGCTAAGTTCGGCCGGGCAGTTCAGCATCACCGTTGGCGCACGCCTCCAGGTTGCCGGCAATCAGGCAGTCGGGGCCTACAGCGGCCGTTTCCCGGTCACCGTTACTTACGATTGACGCTACCAAGGCAGCATTGCCTTATACGCGAAAACCCTTAGATTCTCGCCGCACGATGCTTTGACGGGGAATGGGGGCAAATCTTGGCCGGTTTTTTGAGGTTGGGTATCGCTGCAGTGCTCCTGGCCGCGCTGCACGGGCCGATTGTCGTTGCTCAGGAAGCACTGCAGCCGCAAGCCACCCCGCCGGCAGGATCCGTTGCCGGTCTTGGCGACATCAATCTCTATCCCAAACGGCTCGTGCTGACAGACCGCGATCGATTGGGCACGATCGGCCTCTACAATCGCAGCCCTGCGACCGGCGAATATGAGATCACGATCTCCGATAAGCTGATGCTGCCAAGCGGCAGCATCGTCGACATGAGTGACGATGCTGCCCGCAATCCCCCATCCGGCTTCCATCCGGCAAGCACTTTGTTGCGGTATTCGCCCAAGTCGGTGCAATTGCCGGGCAACGAGTCGCAGACGGTCAGGATCGTACCAAGGCTGCCGGCCGATCTCCCGCCCGGTGAGTATCGCGCCCATTTCACGGTTTCGGCCGTACCGCCAATCACTGAAGCGGATTCGATCAGCGCTGCTGTCAACGGCAACGCACAGGCTGGCATAGGCGTCCAGATCCTTCCTCGCTTCGGAATTTCGATACCCGTCATCCTTCGCATTGGCGCGACGACACTCGATGCGGGGATCAGCGAGGCTCGCCTTGTCCGTTCGGTCGAAGGCTCGTGGGAGTTCGAGGTGACCCTGACGCGCACCGGCACCCGGTCGGCTTTTGGGGATGTCATGGTTACCGCAACAGGCATTGCGAGCCCTGTCGCCCAGCTTCGAGGCGTCGGCCTGTACACCGAGATCAATTCGCGAACGGTCCGCATTCCCATGAACCCCAAGGTAGAGCGAGAAAAACTTCGTCCTGGCATGATGGTGACCATCACGTACCTCGACGATGACGTCGCTCCCGGTGCCGTGCTCGCCCGCAAGGAGATACGCCTGCCGTGAGCCGGGGGTGGCTGCCAAAGGCGGCGCTTCTGACCGGCACGGGCACAGCAATTGCCACTGCGGGACTGATGCTTGGTCGCGACGACAGGGCACCCGATGCCCCGCTTGGGGACGCCGAAATCAAGAACGAGCCCGAACGCATCGCGATGCCTGCAGTGCGTTTTGCCCCTGCCGCATCCGATGGCCTGGGCGCGCGCTTGGACAACCCGGTTTCCAGGACGAACGGGCAGCAAGTCACTGGAGTGCACGGCGCCGTTCGTTCCGGATGGAGGCGAGCACAGGCGGTCTCGAGGCTGGATTTGCCGGTCACTCTTGATCGGCCGCGAGACAGGCAACAGCCGACGGCGCAGAACGGCCTGGCGCGCGTATCGAGGACATCGACCGATCCGGCCCTGACGGACACCGCCTGCGCCGCGTCATGCCCTGCAAAGGCTTTGCCGGAGCAGGCTGATCCAGATCCTGCAAACTCACCGACCTTGGCGGCTACCGGTCAAACCTCAACTGTCTTTGAGGTTCATGAACGCGAGCAGGCGACCGGATCTAGCAGATCGGATCAAACACCAATCGTCGTACTTCCTGTGCCAGCTTTCGGCGCTGTTTCTGACCCTACTCTTGAAACATCCCGCACCCTACCCTTGCCCGCTGCAGCATCTGAACCGAAGGCCGACCCCGTTCAGGTTTTCTTTGATGAAGCTGCTCTTGCCGAGACGCACGCCAAACCTGTTGATAGTCCGCCGCAGACATCCCCTGTATCCCCGCTGTCTGTCGTTGGACCGGACCAGGAACCAGCAGCGACAGCGCATGGGCCCGCGCCCGTAGCCGCAAATCACATCGTCAGCACCGATGCGCCCAGCGAACAGACCACCTTGCCGAACGGTTATCAGGATAGGGGCAAATCGCCCTGCCCATCCTGCGAGGAGGACGCACTGTCCCTCCCCGCAACAGCCCGCCAGGTTCCGGCACCATCACTTCACCTGAGAGACAATTCCCAACGACCCCAGCCGTCGTCCCCGACCGACAGTCTCTCCGAAAGAGGCCGTCAGGCGCATTTTACCATCGATGCGGTTGCAATGCCGCAGGCACCAGCTGCTGCTCCGGCCCCAAGCCCAAAAAGGACGCTGCCAACCCCTTTGTTCGGCCAGGTACAACGCCCTCCTGCCCCTGGCGCTCTGAGCCGTGCTGCGCCTACCACAAACACTGGCACGCAAGCTGCGACACTTGCGATAACACCTCGACCCGGCCCGACGGCGGCAAATGCCGCCGATTCAGCCTCAGGGACGGGCTTGGGGGCAGGATTGCTCGCCGCCGACACGCCCATGTTCACAGATGACGATGAACTGGTCATTTCCCTGCGAACAGCTTCTGGCGAGATCGAGGAAACCATCACCGCGTTCGGCGCGCGCCAAGGTGTCTTTCTGCCTTTGGGAGAACTGTCACGGATACTTGATCTCGCGATCAGGATTTCGGACGAAGGACATTACGCCAGCGGCTGGATCATCGAGCCTGCACGAAGCGTATCGCTCAACCTTCGCGCCCGCGAAGGCATCATAGCCGGCAAGGCGACACAATTGTCGCCGGCGTTCTTCGCTTCCTATCAGGACGATATCTTCGTGCGTTCCGATGCGCTCGCGAGCATCCTGCCAGTCGAAGTGAAAGTGGACCTTCGCGATCAGGCGGTCATCATCACCCTCCTCGAAAAGTTCCCGTTTCAGGCGCGGCTCGAGCGCGAAGCAGAGCGTCAGCGCCTCGCCAGTCGGCAAGGTGCCAACCAGAAAGAGAATACGCCCCTCGAACCCACTCCCTGGGCAGCATTTTCGATGCCTGTCAGCGACGTGGAAATGCGCGCGGTGACCGACGACACATTCGGGTCACGCCTTGAACTTGAAATGCGTGCCGCAGCAGATCTCGCCTTCGTGACAGCGCGAGGCTATCTTGAAGCCAGCAGCCGCGATGGTCTGACAGGCATCCGCATGGAATTTGGCCGCCGGGATCCGGCAGCAACGCTCCTTGGCCCTTTGCACGCCACACAGTTCGCTATCGGCGATATCGCGACGGTTTCGCAGGCGATTGGCCTCAGGTCCGTGGCCGGTCGAGGTCTCTTTGTCAGCAACGCTCCGCTGGATGAAAGCTCCGTATTCGACAGGATCGATCTTCGAGGGTCCCTTCCCGATGGCTACGAAGTCGAACTCTACCGCAACAATGTTCTGATTGGCGCATCGCAAACCGCGGTCAATGGTCAGTACGAGTTTCTGCAAATCCCGCTCGACTTCGGCGCGAATGTGCTGCGCCTCGTGTTCTATGGCCCGCAAGGTCAAACCCGGGAGGAAGTACGTCGCTTCAACGTGGGCAATGGCCGACTTGCCGCCGGCGATTTCGTCTATGATCTTGGCGTGGTCCAGAAGGATCGGCCCCTGATCGCGGTCCGCCCTCCCCTCTATCTTGCAACCCCCAGCGAAGGCCAGTGGCGGGCTTCTGGCAACATCGCCTACGGCATGTCGTCCCGTGTGACGCTCGCCGGCGGAATGGCTCTTGCCTGGAACAAGCTGGGCGAATTGCCCGGGATCGCAGGGAACATCGGCATTCGCAGCGAAGTCGCAGGCTTACCCTGGCGGCTCGACGCTGCGCTCCAGCAAGGCGGCGCGCGCGCACTACGCGCCGCCGTCGCCGCGCGAATTGGAGCAATCGGCGTGTCCATTGCGCACGGCGAGTATCGGGGCGGCTTCATCGACGAGGTCCAGGCATTCGAAGATGCCCCCTTGCGCCGGGCAAGCTCGGTCGATGTCAACGGCGCATTGCCCTTTGGCTCGACCGGCCTTCCCTTCATCGCTCGCCTGTCCCGGCTGGCCTTCGCCGATGGCAGATCGATCGAAACGGCAAGCCTGCGTACATCGCTGCGAATTGGCACCGCTCTGCTCAGCCCCGCGCTGGAATACAACGCATCGGCTGCGGGCCTCGCGACCAGCTCTCGCCTGGCTGCGAGTTTCGACCTGGCCCTCTTTGCCGGATCGCGCACCCGGATCAGGGCATCGACCACAGTTGACCTTCTCGGCTCGCCGACATTGTCCCAGATCTCGGGGCAGATTGATCGAACCCTGTCGGCAAGACAGACCGTCCGCCTCTTTGCCTCGCATTCGTTCCCTGCGCGTCAAAGCCAGATCGGCGGTTCGTTCAGCCATCGTTTCGACAACGCCAGTCTGGCGCTCGATGCTTCGGCCAGTTTCCCGACGCACGCTCACTACATCGGCTTGCGCCTGTCGACAGGCTTCCTCCAGAACCCCTTCTCACGGCGCATGCAACTGGCGATGCCGGGAGTTTCCAGTGGCGGCCTGCTTGCCGTTCGCACCTACCGCGACGAGAATGCCAATGGCATCCAGGATGCAGGTGACTCACCTATCGCCAACGTTGCCGTCATTGCTTCGGGCAAGGCCTATGAAACCGACGACGATGGCATTGCGCTCGTGCCCTCGCTCGGCGACGGCCAGAAGGCAAGCTACGGTATTGACGAGGCTACGCTGCCCGACATTACCCTGGCACCAGGCCGCAAAGGCCGCGCCTTTGTCGCGCGAGCGGGCCGGATTCACAGCGTCGGTCTTGGTATCGTGTCCTTGTCCGATATCGAGGGTCAGGCGATCTATTCAGGGGTAACCACGCTCAAGGGTGTATCGGGCTTGCAGCTGGTTCTGACCGACCTCGACGGCAATGCTCGCGGCAGGGCGCGCTCGCGCGCTGGGGGCAGCTTTCTGTTCGAGCGGGTTCCGCCCGGTCGCTACCGCATCGAAATCGCCGCCGATCAGGCAGAGCGCCTCGGCATCGGCCTCGCTACCCCTGTCATAATCGAGCTGTCCGGAAAAGCGGACGTCATCCATGCGAACCTGCTCGTGAAGGATACACAGTCCTTGCCCGGTCAATGATTCCCGGCAAGTCGCAGTCAATTCCCTGGCGCTTGGCTGATCGCTTGCTCCCCGCAACTGCAGCTTGCCACGCGCGCACAACGCTTCATCTCTCCACGCCACTTGCAATGTTGCATTGCAAAATGCAGAGCCTAGACCCCTAGCCGCTGCCGATTTGGCGTCAAAGTCAGGAAGTTCTTGTCGACATGCCGCGTTCGACGTTGATACCAATTCTGGCAGCAGCATTCTGGCTGTGTGTCGTCGTGACGCTCTTTTTCGCCTTGTCTCCTCGAGGCGACATCGCCGGGGTGAACGACAAGACCCTCCACATGCTGGCGTTTGCATCCCTGACGTGGCTTGCCTGCGCGGCATTTCCTTTTGCGTCGATGATCCGGGTCTTTTTCTGGCTATGTCTCTTTGGCGGGGCCATAGAACTGGCGCAAATGATGCCGCAGTTGCGCCGTGATGCGGAACTCGCCGACTGGCTGGCCGATATTGTGGCGATCCTAGGCGGGCTTTTCGCAATCAAGCTGACCGGCTTTCGCGCTTGGCTCGCAAGGTCTGCTCTTGCTGCTGCGTCTCGCGGGTCTGCCTGATATGGCTCGGACTGGCATGGATCTGGCAACATTCTGGCGGTCCCCATCTCGTCCGCTGTCCATTCGGAGGGTCGCGGCCGCGGCTTTGCTGACTCTTGGTTGCATCTTGTCCCTGCCATCAATGGCCGAAGCGCCAGCTCCCTGGCCAATCCGGACGCGCGAACGAATCGCACTGGTCAATGAGTTGGATTTCCGATTGCGCAGTGCAATCCTGCCCTCGGCCTGCAGCCAACAAGCTCCGGTGCTCGGTGCCGAGTTCGATGCCATCAAGAATTATGCGGTAAGCGACCGGACCGCCATTGCGCAATTGCTTGGTCTGCATGAGCATCCGCAGGCCGTTGCCGTAGCTGCAGGCAGCCCCGCCGCCATTGCTGGCCTGGCGGTCGGCGACGACATCCTGAGCATCAATGGCAAGGCGCCAGCGCAACTGCCTGCGGTCGGCGGCCTCACCTTGTCCGATCTCGTCCACGACAGCATTGTCGCACAGCTCTCAAGCGGACCGGTCAACCTGCTCATCAAGCGTGACGGTGCCCCCAAGGAGCTTGTTATCGCGCCTCGTCTGCTTTGCCCGGGCCATGCCAATCTCTCGACAGCCCGGAACGTGACTTCGCATGAAGGTGGCAACGAAATTCTCGTGACCGCGGGCATGGTCGACTTCACGCGCAGCACCGATGAGCTGGCCCTGGTCATGGGGCACGAATTCGCTCACGTTTTCCTCGGGCATGACAAGGCAAGGTCGCTCGGCATTCGCAGGCAAATGGAACGCGACGCCGATCTGCTCGGTGCTGCCATTGCCCGCTGCGCAGGTTATGACGTGGCCAAGGCGCTGTCCTTCTGGGACCGGTTGGGTGCGCGCGACAAGTTCGCCTTTCTGAAACTTCCAACGCACGACAAGGCACGCACGAGGAAGCGGCGCCTGCTTGCCTATGTCCAGGAAACACAAGCGCAATGTCCCTTGGCGGCGCTATGACCGGTCACCGCAAAAATTCTGTTTTGTGCAGGTTATGTTTCCTACAGGACCAACCGGCGCGCATCAGTTCCTGCTTGTCAGAGCCACTCTCGGCATCACGCCGTAATCGCCTGATGAACCTGAAGTGTGACCAAGCGCACTGCTCCAATCCGGGACGACCCTTAACAAAAGTACAACGAATCGCTTGCGGCCTTCGCGGGTGCAGCATAGTGTCCAAAATGAAACAAACGATAGAATGGCTTTCCGGTCAGGTCGCACCGCTGGTCTGGAGCACTCAGGGATGAATCAGCACACGGGCATTGCGATAGATAGCCTCGCATCGACAACTCGCGGCAGGCGCCCGGTCTCCAAGCACAAGCAGCGAGTATTTCTCGCTGCCACGCTGTTGCTGGCCGACCTTGTTGCGATTTTCCTCGGTCTTGCCCTGGCAAGCATGATCCGGTTCGGCCATGTCTGGACTGGCCTGGATAGCCGCAATATCCTTGCCATTGCACCATTCTACGTGATCAGCGCGGTGGCCGTACGAGCGCTGAGTGGCGAGGCGCTGATCAGGCTTGCCGAGACGCTGAAACGGGGCATGCTGGCACTGGGCGCTACGGCATCCATGCTTCTCTATCTTCTCTTCGCCACCCAGGACGGCGACCAGGTCTCGAGAGCTCTCCTCACGCTGACATTTGCCTGTGCGGCTTGCATGCTCTTGATCCTCAGGCCGCTGCACGTCTATTTTGCCCGGCATCACCTGGGCGGTGAACTTTATTCAGTCCTGGTTCTCAATGATGGCGTGTTTCCATCGTCGCTCGGGCGCCACATCTCGATCAACGTGAGTGGTCGTTTCGATGCCGCCAATCCAAGCGCCGAGGACTACGACCGCCTTGCCGGCCTGCTGGTGTGTTGCGATCGGGTTGTCGTGCGTTGTACCCCTGACAAGCGGGACCTCTGGGCCCACGTTCTGCAGGGCATGAACGTCCACGCCGAAATCATCGCACCCGAGATAACGCAGACTCGGGCTATCGCCGTCAGCTCGTTCGCAGGCCGTCCAACCTTCCTTGTAGCAAAGGGGCCGCTCAATCTGCGCGATCGCATGCTCAAGCGTGGCTTCGATATCGTCGTCGCGGCGAGCGCCTTGCTCTTCCTGGCGCCTGTGATGCTGCTCGTCGCTGTTGCCATCCGGCTGGAAAGCCCGGGACCCGCGCTTTTCCGGCAGAAGCGCATTGGACGGCAGAATCGCCTGTTTGACATCTTCAAGTTCCGGTCGATGCGCGTAGAGACCTCCGACCTCGGCGGCCGCCGCTCTGCAACGCGCGATGATGATCGCATTACGCGTGTCGGACGCTTCATCCGCCGCACGAGCATCGACGAACTGCCCCAGCTGCTGAATGTTCTCAAAGGCGACATGTCGATTGTCGGCCCCCGCCCTCACGCCGTGCATTCCACGGCAAAGTCTAAGCTGTTCTGGGAGGTTGACGAGCGTTACTGGTATCGCCACGCCTGCAAGCCTGGCATAACCGGTCTTGCGCAGATCAGGGGATATCGCGGGGCGACGCATGAAGAGCGCGATCTGACCGATAGGCTCGAGGCAGATCTGGAGTATGTGGGGAAATGGTCGTTCTGGAATGACGTGGCGATTATCGTGAAAACGCTGATGGTTGTTGTTCATCCTAATGCGTATTGACGGGCGCATCATTATGATATGTGAGCTCGATAGTCTTGACTAGATAGATGCGTAAGTGACTTACCTAGTCGACGGGAATAATTTGCTACCAAGGGGCACAGCTAAATGTCAGGCAACCATAAGAGCCGCAGGGGCTTGATCCTCGCCGGCGGTTCGGGAACGCGCCTCTATCCGCTGACACGTGGCGTCTCGAAGCAATTGATGCCGGTCTATGACAAGCCGATGATCTATTATCCGCTGAGCACGCTGATGCTGGCTGGAATTCGCGATGTCCTGATCATCACCACACCGGAGGACGCCGTCCAATTTCAACGTGTGCTAGGCGACGGTTCGGCGTTCGGCGTGTCGATCTGCTATGCCGTGCAGCCCAGCCCTGATGGCTTGGCGCAGGCTTTCCATATCGGCGCTGACTTTGTAGGGGCCGAGCCAAGCGCACTCGTCCTGGGAGACAATATCTTCTACGGACACGGCTTGCCTCAGTTGCTTGACAGCGCAAATAATCGTGTCAGCGGAGCCAGCGTTTTTGCGTATCGCGTCAACAACCCAGAAGCATATGGCGTGGTGGCGTTCGATGCCGATGGCCGCGCCAGTTCGATCGAGGAAAAGCCATCCGAGCCGAAGTCGAACTATGCTGTGACCGGGCTCTATTTCTACGACGGCACGGTGGTGGACCGAGCCCGCGACCTCAAGCCCTCGGCACGTGGCGAACTCGAGATCACCGATCTCAATCGTCTTTACATGGATGAGGGCCAGCTTTCTGTCGAGATCATGGGACGGGGCTACGCCTGGCTCGATACCGGAACGCATGGTTCGCTGCTCGATGCCGCCACGTATGTGCGCATTACCGAGGAGCGCCAGGGGCTAAAAATCTGCTGTCCTGAGGAAATCGCCTGGCGGCAGGGTTTCATTGGTGATGCAGAACTTGAAGCAATTGCGCAGCCATTGCGAAAATCGGGCTATGGCGAATACCTGCTACAACTGCTGACCCAAAAGGGCCCGCTGTGAACATCATTCAATGCAATATCCCGGGGCCGCTTATCCTGGAACCTAAAGTGTTCGGCGACGAGCGCGGCTTCTTCATGGAATCTTGGAACGTCTCGGCATTTACACAGGCCGGGCTGGACCTGACCTTCGTGCAGGATAATCACAGCCACTCGCAGAAAGGCGTGCTGCGCGGCATGCATTTCCAGAATCCCGGCCCACAGGGCAAGCTTGTCCGTGTGGTGCGCGGCGCAGTCTTCGACGCCGTGGTTGACCTGCGCCTCTCTTCGCCGACCTTCGGCAAGTGGACAGGCGCCGTTCTGTCGGCCGAGAACAAGCGCATGTTCTGGGTACCAGAAGGCTTCGCCCACGGCTTCCTCACGCTCGAGGATGATACCGACTTCCTATACAAGTGCACCGCTCCTTACGCGCCACAGCACGAGGCAAGCCTTGCCTGGGACGATCCCACGGTTGGTATCAACTGGCCACTCGAGGGACTGGAAGTGAAGCTATCGGCCAAGGACGCGATGGGTCTTGCGCTACATGATGTGCAGGCCTTCGCGTGAAAGCACTGATAACCGGCGTCAATGGTCAGCTTGGCAAGGCCCTGCTGGCAGTTCAGCCCGAAGGCTGGACCTGTGTCGCGCTCGACCGCACAGCACTCGACCTGTCTGACGCCGATGCCATAATGCGCGTGGTCGACGCCGAGCAACCGGATCTGGTTCTCAACGCTGCGGCCTACACGGCAGTCGATCGCGCCGAGAACGAGCCCGAGCTCGCTCACCAGATCAATGCTGGCGCGCCAGGTGTCTTTGCAAGGGCCCTGGCAGGAACGCGCTCACGTCTGGTACAGGTCTCGACCGACTTCGTCTTCGATGGCTCCAGCAGCCACGGCTATCGTCCTGAAGATGCGCGCAATCCGCAATCCGTCTATGGCGCCAGCAAGGCGGCGGGCGAGGATGCTGCCGGTTCGCAAGCCATCATTGTGCGCACCAGCTGGGTCCATGCCGCAGGCGGCGCAAACTTCGTGCGCACCATGCTGCGCCTGATGCGTCAACGTGATGAGCTTCGCGTCGTAACAGACCAGATCGGCTCGCCCACTTGGGCGACAGGACTTGCTCAAACCCTCTGGGGCCTTGTCGCAAAAGATCAGCCCGGCATTTGGCACCACCGCGATGCGGGCGTTGCCAGCTGGTACGATTTCGCGATCGCCATTGCGCAAGAGGCGTATTCACTTGGCTTGATCGCAAGGATCCCATCGATCATGCCCATTGCCACCGGGGACTATCCAACCCCGGCCAAGCGCCCATCCTTCTCCGTGCTTGACGTATCGGCAACGCGTGCAACGCTTGGCGATCCCCACATCCACTGGCGCGCCCATCTCAGGACCATGTTGAACGAGGAAAAGGCTCTTGGCTAACCTGCTTGTTACCGGCGGTGCCGGCTTCATTGGCGGCAACTTCGTACGCTATTGGAGCAAGGAGCATCCCGACGACACGATCATCGTGCTCGATTGCCTGACCTATGCCGGCAACCGTTCGACCATTGCCGATGTCGAGCAGGCCGTACTCGTCGTCGGCGACATTCGCGACACAGCGCTTGTCGAGAAGCTGCTGCGCGAACACGGCGTGGCGAGGCTCGTCCATTTTGCCGCTGAAAGCCACGTCGACCGCTCGATCACGGGGCCCGACGCCTTCATCGAGACGAATGTGATCGGCACGAGCAGCCTGCTCAAGGCCGCGCGCAAGGTCTGGCTTGACGAAGGCTCGGGCAGGGACCACCGCTTTCACCATATTTCGACCGACGAAGTCTATGGCTCGCTTGGCCCCGATGATCCGGCGTTCAGCGAAACCACGCCATACCAGCCCAATTCCCCCTACTCGGCATCCAAGGCTGCCTCCGATCATCTGGTGCGTGCCTGGCATCACACCTATGGGCTGAATACGACGACGACCAATTGTTCCAACAACTACGGGCCGTACCATTACCCTGAAAAACTCATCCCGCTGTTCATCCTCAACGCGCTTTCGGGCAAGCCGCTGCCGATCTACGGCGACGGCCTTAATGTGCGGGACTGGCTCTACGTCGAAGACCATTGCCGCGGCATCGACGCGGCGCTCGAGCATGGCAAGCCTGGAGAAACCTACAACATCGGCGGTGGCGAGGAACTGCCCAACATGGCCGTGATCGACCGCATCTGCGCTGAAGTCGACCGCGCCTTTGCCGAAATCGACGGCCTTGCCGACCGCTATCCGCAGGCCCCTGCGGCGCGGGGCCGCGCCACCTGCGAACTCAAGACATTCGTTGCCGATCGCAAGGGCCACGACCGCCGCTACGCGATCGACGAGACCAAGGCCCGCACCGAACTCGGCTATGTCCCGCAGCACGACTTTGCAACCGGCTTGCGCAGCACCTTGCGCTGGTACCTCGAAAATGAAGCCTGGTGGCGGCCGCTACGCGTTACCGGACGAAGCTAGTACGCTAAACTGATCCATCCGTTTTTGCGCAAAATTCTGGTTCATGGGGGCATCTTTGCCTGAAAAGCACCTTCTCATTCTCGGTATTCGAGGCGTTCCGGCGCAACATGGCGGTTTTGAAAGTTTTGCTGAGCGCCTCGTTCCCTGGATGGTCCAAGCAGGCTGGCGGGTCACTGTCTTTTGTCAGGGCAGCATGACAGGCAAGCGTTACGAAGATGTCTGGGAAGGATGCCGGCGTATCCATATTCCCGTTCATGGCGACAGCGCCCTGTCGACGATCGAGTTCGACATCAAGTCGACTATCGAAGCCGCACGCGAAAACGCGGTTACGCTGACTCTGGGCTACAATACAGGATTTCTTGCAGCTTACATGCGAATGAGGAGACAGTATAACCTGATCAACATGGATGGCATAGAGTGGCAACGGGCGAAGTACTCCAAGTCGCAGAAGGCGTACCTTTGGATCAACGAACGGCTCGCGGCGATATTTGGAAACGTACTAATCGCCGATCACCCTGAGATCGCCAAGCATCATTCACAGCATGTATCTTCAGAAAAAATCCGAATGATACCTTATGGAAGCGATCTCATCGAGACTGCGGATGAAAGTATCCTTGCCAATTATGGCCTCGTAGCAGGCCGTTTCATGACCGTGATCGCAAGACCCGAACCGGAAAACTCTCTGCTCGAGATTGTCCGTGCGTTCTCTGCAAAGACGAGAGGGAGCAGACTGGTTGTACTCGGCAAGTACAGGCCTGAGCAACCTTACCAGCGATCCGTGCTTGACGCAGCCAGCGACGAAGTCATCTTCCCTGGCGCAATTTACGATAAGGCTCATGTGCAGGCATTGCGGCATTTCAGTCAAGCTTACATCCATGGCCACCGAGTAGGAGGAACGAACCCGTCGCTCGTCGAGGCACTCGGCGCAGGAAATCCGGTGATCGCGCACGATAATCCTTTCAATCGCTGGGTAGCGGGCGATGCTGGGCTGTGGTTCTCTAAACCGGACGAGATCTCGGCCCATATTGATGCACTTGCTGAAGACCCGGCATTGCAGGAACGCCTCTCTGCGGCTGCACGAAAGCGCTGGCGGGAGGTTTTTACTTGGCAAACTGTTCTCGAGGCTTACAAAGAATGCTTTGAGGCAACACGATCCTGATTGCCTTAATGTTGCATTCCAACGTTAAAACCGTCGGCGAAGTCTTTGATCAGCACTTCACCTTCGTCGGTATGCAGGAAGTGCGGTGCGTAGCGCCGGGGTGCGTAATTCAGGAGTTTTGGACATCCGTTTCGCAAAATCGCGGACGCGCATTTCACTAAGTCGCGGACAGTTGGCGTGGTTCGCTCATAGGTGCCTTGGTGATTTTCACGCTACGATAATTTCGCCTTTGTCCGGTTGGGTCAAGAGGGACGGCGTGCGGGTTTTACGCATGCTATCGCCCTCGAGCGTGATCCGGTGCGCATTGTGGATGAGGCGATCAAGGATGGCGTCGGCGATGGTCGGCTGACCGATCATTTCGTGCCACTGTGCGACCGGGAACTGCGCGGTGATCAGCGTTGATTTCCGCTTGTAGCGCTCCTCGAAGGTAACTGCTTATATGAGGTGGGTCTCTGTCAAGGGTTCATGGCGGCATGATATGTTTCCTTGGCGTTCTGGATAACCTAGTCCGGGCCCGGTTTGCATGATCAGGCGCGGTGGTTGCGCCAGCTCCAACTTATATTCGGTCAGCACACTCGGCTGCTGAACCAACATCCCGCTTGCTGCGGACGGGGCCCAGGATGGCGGGACCATTCTCACGGATCGGCATGGTGTGCCCTGCAATACTCGGTCCGCCGCCCCGGTATCCAGCAGGGTCTGCAGGCCCTGACGGATCTCGAAGTAAGATTCGGCTGCTATTTGGCTTGCATGATTGCCCCCTCGATCACGACGCCGGCAGAGACATATTCCCAGAGCGCAACGATGAGCTGGAGACCCGCAAAAACCGGGTAGTTCGAGGGTGGTCAACCAGACGGCGGGTGATGCTGCTGCTACCCTACCACAATGTGTGCGCCGTTGGTCTGTTTTGGGCGGTATTTTGCGGTTCTCCTAGGTTGCAGGCAGAGTCATCCCATGCCTTGGCGGCGTTCGTGGAAGATCAGCCTGTTGAAGTTGTAAGCCAGGTTGCACAGGGCGAGCTTCGCTTCGGCACGGGCCAGGCCGATGGTGCGGATGAACAGCCCGAACCGGTTCTTCTGATGCGCGAAGACGTGTTCGACGTGGGCGCGGATCGACGATTTCGCAGCGTTGGCCCGGGCGATTGCCTTCGGCATGGGCTTGCCCTTGGGTTTGCGCCGGTGAATTCGGGATGTCAGCATCCGATCCGACAACCACTTCTCGTTGCGCTTTGAGCGATAGGCGCTGTCTGCCCAGACCTCGGAGCCGGTGTTGTCCGTGCTCACGACATGGCGAAGGAGACGCCCGTCGGCTGCTGACGCTGAAGTCACCGCCATCTCCCGGATGAAGCCATACCGCCGGTCAATGCTGATGTGCGATTTGTAGCCGAAGACCGGCAGGGCAATCATCGGCAACGGCGTGCCATCCGCGCGATACCGCACTTTGCCGCCAATCTTGAGCGTCCAGCGCGCATCGATGTCCTTCTGCGCGGCCTTGTTTGGCTCGTCGGGCCAGATCTCCTTCGCGCTCATGCCGGACTTGATCGCCTCGCGTTCACCTTCGGTGTTCCGCTGCTTGGGTGCAGGCACCAGCGAGGCATCGACAATCTGCCCGGACATCGGGATGTAGCCCTTCTTCTGGAGTTGCCAGTCAAAGGCCTTCATCACCCTCTTGAGCGTTCCGGTCTCGGTCAGGCGATTGCGAAAATGCCGGATCGTGTTCTCGTCCGGCGTCCGGTCCCCGAGCGACAGCCCAAGGAAACGCAGCCAACTCAGGCGATCCCTGATCATAAATTCCATCCGTGCATCCGACAGGTTGTGCTGCGCCTGAAGGATCAACGCCTTATACCAAGGTGCATTGATCAGTACCCATGTGCCCACTGGCGCATTCCGATGGACATGATGCGCCAAGGCTGATCGACGAGCCTGTTCCAGGCGAAGCAACAATGGTCGACGATGTCGTCGTAGGATTTGAAGATGCGGTTCGACAGCCAGTTGTCGCGCATGAACTGCCAGACGTTCTCGACCGGGTTGAGCTCCGGATACCTCGGCGGCAGCGGCATCAGCGTGATGTTGGGGGGCACGACCAGTTCGGCCGATCCATGCCATCCGGCCTGATCGAGCAGAAGGACCGCATGCGCCCCGGGCGCGACGTGGAAGGCGATCTCCTCGAGATGCATGCTCATCGCTTCGCTGTTACAACGGGGCATGACGATGCCGGCAGCCTTGCCTTCAGCCGGACAGATCGCGCCGAACAGCCATGCCGAGGAGCGACGCTGATCCTTCGGCGCTGATGGCCGTGTCAACGGCACTGTAAAAATCCCCGGAAGTGGCAAAGTAAAATTCCCCACTTTGGGCTTTGGGCGGTCAGTTGGTTGGCGGCTGTCCTCCATTCTTGGGTGGGCGACCGCGGCGGCGAGGTTCAACCAGAGCGGGCGGTGTAATTCGCGCATTTGATCTGATGTGTTCGGGCAGCAGATCGGCGTGCCGACGCAAGCGGTAGCTTGAGCCATCGATCTGGATGACGATGGCATGATGCAGCAATCGATCGAGCAGGGCTGTTGCGACTACAGGGCTGCCGAAGATGTCTCCCCACTCGGCAAAGCCGCGGTTCGAGGTCAGTATCATGGCACCCTTTTCGTAGCGCGCGTTGACCAATTGGAAGAACAGGTTGCCGCCCCCGGGTATGACCGGGAGGTATCCGATCTCGTCGACGATCAGGAGCGATGGCCGGCAGTAGAAGCGAAGCCGCTCGCGCAATGTGCCTTCGCGTTCGGCT
The DNA here is from genome assembly GCF_058783135.1 of Novosphingobium sp. FW305-C-30-35. Taxonomy (NCBI): domain Bacteria; kingdom Pseudomonadati; phylum Pseudomonadota; class Alphaproteobacteria; order Sphingomonadales; family Sphingomonadaceae; genus Novosphingobium; species Novosphingobium sp. FW305-C-30-35. Next base: position 66,213 of record NZ_JBYSYJ010000003.1, on the reverse strand, counting down.
TTGGCGAGGGCGCCGATCAGATCGGCCAGCGTGATGAAGGTGACGCTTTTGCCTGCTTTGACGGCTTCCAGGCCAAGAGCACTGGCCAAGTGGCTTTTGCCGGTACCGGGCGGGCCGAGCAGATGGACGACCTCGGCGCGCGCAACGAAGTTGAGTTCGGCCAGTGCCATGATCCTGGCCTTGTCGAGCGAGGGTTGGAACGAGAAGTCGTATCCGGCCAGCGTCTTCACGGTATTGACCCTACCCATGCGCAGCGCCGTACGTATGCGGCGCTCCTCACGGAAGGTCAGCTCCTCGAGCAACAACTGCTCCACAGCCTCAAGGGCTGTGATCTCTCCACGGTCGAGACGCGATACGCAATCATCGACGACTTCGATCGCGCGCGGCATCTTGAGGCCAACCATGCTGCATTTGATGCGGTCGAGCACGGACGCTGACGGGTCCGGCAGCAGCGAGTTCATGCTCTTGCTCCTGCTAGTTGCTGACCAATGGCGGCATAAATGTCGAGAGAGCGGCGCGCCACTTGCTGTCCGGTAAATCCATGCGGCAACGGCAGATCGTCGTTCCGGCGCTGATGGCGCCGGTGTCCATCAAGAAGGGAACGTTGCCGCCGCCCTTCCAGCAATGGATGGCGTGCGATCAGGCGATCATCTTCAAAGATCCGGATTTCGTCAGCGAGGCTGTGGACTTCGACAACGCGGCGTCGGGTTGCATCGGGGACCGAGTAGTAGTTGCCGCCGACGCTGACCATTCCTTCATGGCTGATCCGGCGCTCCAGCTTGAGGACGGCACCGAACGGCACCAGGGGCAAAGGCTGTTGAAGGACAGTTCACAGGAGCCGTAAGGCGACATCTACCTTTACGATTTGTCGCCTTGGCCTGATCGATTTCCCGGCGGGTAGTCTTCCGGGAGAGGACGATGGGTTGTCTCGATGGCGAGGCATTGACGGCGATGAGTGTGCTGTTGAAGCAAGGGCATACGCAGAGTGCGGTTGCGCGACTGCTTGGGATTACAGAGGGCGCGGTCCGTTATCACCGCCGCCGGCGCGCTGAGGGTGCGGTGGATGGGCGGAGCCGGCAGATCGGCAAGGCGGCCGAATATGCTGAAGCGATCGCGCACTGGCGCAGCGGCCGTGGGGATGGTGCGATCAACATCGCGGCGCTGCATGAGTGGCTGACGCGCGAACATGGCTATGCCGGGAGTCTGAAGTCGGTGCAGCGTTATTGGTCGCGGACATTTCCAGCCCCTGTGATCCGCGCGCGTCGCCGGGTGGAGACGCCGCCGGGAGCGCAGGCGCAGGTCGACTGGGCCGAGTTCCCGGGCATGGTGCTGGGCGAGGAAGTGGTCGACCTTTCGGCGCTGGTGATGACGTTATCGTGGAGCCGCAAGCGAGCGATCGTGTGGTCCCGCTCGAAGGATGCGTTGGCGTGGCAGTCATGCCATCTGGCCTGCTTTCAGCGCCTTGGTGGGGTCGCGGCGGTGATGCGCATCGACAACGTCAAGACGGCTCTGTCGAAGGGCGCGGGCGCTTGGGGAGAGATCAACCCGACCTACCGCCGTTTCGCCAGCCAGATGCATTTTCATGTCGATGCGTGCCAGGTCCGTCAGCCCCGCGCGAAGGGCAAGGTCGAACGTTCGGTCCGTGATTGCCGCGAGTACCTCGATCCTTACAGCGGTGTCTTCGGCAACCTTGCCGATCTACAGGCCTGGACGGATGAGCGAATGACCGAACGCTCAGGCCAATTGCGCTGCCCGGCGACCGGCACAAAGGTCATGCAGGCCTGGGAGCAGGAACGTTTCCTGCTGACCCGGCTCCCCGAGACGCTGCCCGAGCCGTTCGACGTTGCTGTGCGTCGCCAGGTTGGCGATGACTGCATGGCGAGTTTTGAAGGCCGCCAATACAGTGTGCCCTTCCGCTTCATCCGACAGGACGTCGAGGTACGTGGAGTCTCTGGCAGGGTACTGTTCCTGAAGAACTGCGAAGTTGTCGCCGACCATCCGCGCGGAACCGAGGCGCTGGTCGTCATTGACCCCGCCCATTTCGAGGGTCCGAGCACGCCCCGGGTAATTGCGCCGCTGCCGCTGGGCCGGATGGGCCGCAAACTGCAGGAGATTGCAAGCGCTGGTGTCCAGCACCGCTCTCTCGACCTCTATGCGCGCCTCGCGGAGGTGGCTCGATGAACACGCCCCGGATCAGGCTCGATATCGATGCCACCCGCGAGAAGCTGTGTCAGCTTGCTTGTGGCCATGCCGCAGATGCTCTCGATGACATGATTGGCGAGGCGGTGCGTGACGAGATCAGTGCGCACGTCTTCCTCGACCGGCTCCTCACGACCGAACTTGCTGGCCGCGAGGAGCGGCGTGTGCGGGTCATGCTCAAGAACTCGAAGCTGCCGTCGGGGCAGACGCTGGAGAACTTCGATTTTGCCTTCCAGCCCGCAATCGAGCGCTCACGCATCGACACACTCGCCACTGGCACCTGGATACGCAACGCCGAGGTGGTCCTGCTGCAGGGGCCGCCTGGCGTGGGCAAGTCGCACTTGCTCGCCGCGCTGGGCATCCGTGCGGTCCAACTCGGCTTCTCGGTCCAATACTACCGCTTCGACGAGCTCATGGCCGCGCTGCGCCACGACGCCCAATTGCCACCGCCGCGCATCAAGATGCGTAAATACATGTCGAGCGCGCTGCTGTTGATCGACGAGATGGGCTACGATCCGCTAAACCGCGAGGAAGCCAGCCTATTCTTCCGTCTCGTCAGCTATCGCTATGGCCGGGGCGCCATGATGATCACCACCAACAAAAGTATCCGCGACTGGACCGAACTGCTTGCTGGAGACGAAGTCCTCGCCACCGCCATCCTCGACCGGCTTCTCCACCGCGCCCATGTCCTCAACATCAAAGGCCGCAGTTACCGCCTGCGCGACCTCGAGGACGCCTTCAAGGCCTGACCGCCAATCCTCGTCGAAGAAATTTCAGGGGTGGGGAGCATGCTCCCCACCCCTGAAATCATACCTATCATGCAGCGCGACACCTCGTAACACTGGGTGTCGCCTTAGCTCGTAAAACTGGGTGTCCATTGACAAAGGCTGCAACGCAGGCCGTTCCTCGGCGAAGGCCTCGTTGACGACACGCCCTGTAGATGCGTGCAGGCGGGGATTGGCGACAGTGCTCAGCCAGCGGTCGAACTGCGCGTTCAGGTCGTGCAGATCGCGGAACGCGCCGCCCAGGAAGAAGTCCTCGCGAATGTAGCGGAATGGCCGCTCGACCTTGCCTTTGGTCTCCGGCCGATAAGCGCGGCAGGCCTTCGGCAGATAGCCGTAATGCTTCGCAAACTCCCCCAGCGTGCGATTGTAGACGACACGGCCATCCTCATCTTCACCGATAACGGCAGTCTTCATGCGGTCGTACAGGATCTCGCGCGGCACGCCGCCGATCGCCTCGAATGCCGCACGATGGCATGCCAGCACGCTCGGCATAGTCTGGCGCATGACGAACCGGCCCCAGATCAGCCTGGAGAAGCCCAGAACCATGGAGAACAGCCAGACGATTTGCACGCGATCGGGCGCGTCGGCAAAACGCACGCGGAATTGTGCAAAGTCGACTTGAGCCTGCTCGCCCGCAGGCGTCTCGAAGCGCACGGCATATGGCTTGCCTCCACCTGCCGGTCGTAGCGTGCGCACCACGTCGCGCACCGTGCTGTAGCCACCGGTGTAGCCGCGTTCGCCAAGCTCACGCGCGAGCCGCTGCGCGCTCAATCCTGGATAGGCTTCCAGACGCGCTCGCAAGTAACCCATGTGAGGATCAAGCAGGCGTTCGCGCGGTTGGCGAGGACCGTAGGTCGGCACCTCAATGCCACGGCCAATGTATTTGCGGACTGTCTTGCGGTCGATGCCGACTTGCCGGGCTATGGCGGCAATCTTCACGCCTTGGCGGTGCAAATCCAGGATCATCATCAGATCTCCAAGCTTCTTCATCGCAGCACCGCCTCCCACCGGGGAAGCTATGCCGGATTTTTGGAATTTGACCCTGTCCGGGGCGCGCCCCGGACAGGGTCAACGAGAAGAAGTGGGGAATTTTCAAATGTCACTTCTGGGGCATTTTACTCCGCCATCAACAGGCCGGGTTCCGCGCTTCGCCCAGCGCCGGGTGAGCTTGGTCTGCTGGCCGACGCGGGCCTCGTCCTGCCACCACAGCTCTATCGGCGTACCTCTCGGGAGCCGCCGCTTGATTTGCGCCAGACGGGCGACGAACCTTTTTTAAAATCGGCAATGTCATCGCTCTTCTGGCCACGGTGACGTGGCCGGGCCGTGAGCTTGCGATAGCCCATAGCGCGAAGCTCGCGCCCGAGGGTATGGCGTGTGACCGACAACTCGAACTCGTCCCAGATCCACTGCGCCAGATCGCACAGCCGCCAGCGTACTACCCCATGCGCTGCAGGAATTGGCCCAGCCTCGACGATCTCGGCAAGCCGCGCGCGCTGCTCATCGTTCAGGATCGAAGCCCGCCCCGGAGCCTTGCGCGTTGCCAGACCATCGGCACCTCCCTCGTTGAAGCGCAGAACCCAGTCGCGCACGATCTGCAGCGTCACGCCGGCAATCTTCGCCGCTTCGCTACGGCTCCTGCCGTCCAGGATCAGTGCAACAGCCAACAGACGCCGGACCTGATCGGCATCGCCACTTCGTCGCGCAAACCCACGCAAATCCAACGATGTGTAGTCAGATCGAACCCCAATCGCTGCCGCCATCGCAAGCCTCCATGTGCCTGCAACGTCGAATCAGATTTTCATCCGCTTGGGAATCCCCGGCGTGAGTCCGACTCAGCGCGCCTTGGTATTAGAGCGTTTTCCGATCATGCTGGATCATATCCGCACGAGCTGAAGTAGTTGGCGCATTCGTCCGGCTTGAAGATATCGATGAGCCTGCCGATGAGGCTCCATAGGCCGGAGACGGTTCGTTCGCCTGCCTTTCGGAGCATGGCCTTGAGCCGAGAAAACGCCTTTTCGATGGGATTGAAGTCAGGACTATAGGGCGGAAGGAAGCGCAGTGTTGCGCCGACCGCCTCGATCCGTTCGCGCACCGAGGCGCGCTTGTGGCTCGACAGATTGTCCATGATCACCACATCGCCCGGGCGGAGTTCAGGGATGAGCACCTGCGTCACATAGGCTTCGAACCAGTCGCCGTTGATCGGACCATCGAGCACCATCGGCGCGACCATGCCGGTCATCCGCAGCCCGGCGACAAGCGTGGTCGTCTTGCGATGGCCATGGGGAAAGCCCATCCTCAGCCGCTCGCCTTTGGCGCACCGTCCGTGGCTGCGGGTCATATTGGTCGCGGTCCATGTTTCGTCGATGAAGACGAGACGTTCGGGTTCCAGATCGAGCTGGCCGTCGAACCATGCCTGGCGTTGGTTCAGGATCTCGGGGCGATCTTGCTCGATCGCGTGCCCGGTCTTTTTTTGCATGTGATGCCGCGTCGATCAAAGAACCGCCACAAGGTCCCGATCCCAACATGCACACCTTGCTCAGCAAGGCCCGACTGGATCTCTGCCAGCGTGATGTCGCCGTTCTCGGCCAGCATTGCCGTAATCCGGTCGGCATGAATATCTGTCTTCGACGAGCGCTGATCGCCACCGGGCTTGCCTGCAATGGCGCGGCCATGCTCGCGGGCCAGCTGTCGCCAATGAATCGCCGTCGCGACGCCTACCCCAAAACGAGCCGCAGCCGCCCGACAACTCATGCCCTCGTCTGTCGCCGCAACGACCCGATCCCGCAAATCCTGAGATAAAGCTCTGGCCATCAAAGCTGGCCTCCTGCCCAGCCAGCAGGATGAATCAGAATTTCAAAGCCGTTGGAATCCCTTGCGATTCAGGGACTGTGGAAAACGCTCTAAACATCATGACCGGATCGAACGGCGGTCGCCCACCCTTGGCACCGTCGCCGTAGTTGAGACCTTCGACGAGCCAGGCTCGGAAATACTCGAAGTCCACCGTCTGTTGCAAAACCTCGAGCGGATCGCCGTCCTTGCTCAAGGCCTCAAGATGATCGCTCAAACTGAACAGGGACTTCGGATCCACGACGGCTCTCCATGATCGTTCCTGATCAATGAATCACCATCACTGCCGAAACGCTACAGGTGGACGGTTCGAAGAACCGTCTGATTCCGGCATGATAGGGACGTGATGGCCTGCGAGGGGATGGTGAGCCTCGGTGCTGGTTGGCTGATCCGCTGATTTCCTTGGTGGATCCGACTTCCGAACGAGGTTTTCGCGTTATGCAGGCGCAGTACGCCCCTCAAGCCAGGCGAGCCTCTGGAAGTTATAGGCAAGGTTGGCCATGCCGATCTTGATGCGGGCGCGGGCAATGCCGATGGTGCGCACGACGAGCCCCATACGGTGTTTCTGGCCGGCGAAGACGTGTTCGACTGCCGAGCGGATGGCCGATCGCTTTGCGTTTGCTCTGGCAACGCGCTCAGGCATGGCGCGGCGGTTCGGTTTGCGCTGGTGGATGTGGCTCTTGAACATGCCCCTCTCGAGAAAGGTTTCGTTTTTCTTCGACCGGTAGGCGGTATCAGCCCAGACGCCCGAACCGGTGTTGTTCGTGCTGATCAGGTCAGGCAACCGGGCACCGTCATGGGCATTGGCGGCGCTGGCATCACAGGTGCGGATGAGGCCATGGGCCCGGTCGATGCCGATGTGGTTCTTGTAGCCGAACATCGGGATCGCGAGATCGACCGGTTTGAAGGCCTTGGGATCGGCGCCCTCCTTCACCTTGGCTTTGGTGTATTTCACGCTCCAACGGGCATCGCGATCCTTCTGGCGGAGCCGGGCTGGCTTTGCCTTCCATGCCTCCGGGATCCGGCCGTCCTTGATCGCTGCCTTCTCCTCGTCGGTGTTCCGCTGCTTGGGGGCAGGCACAACGGTAGCATCGATGATCTGGCCGCCCATGGCGAGATAGCCCCGGTCGGTCAGTGCGGCATCGAAGCGGGCGAAGAGCTTGTCGATTGCCTTGGCTTGCACCAAGCGCTCGCGGAACAGCCACACCGTCGTTGCATCCGGCACCGCGCCATCGAGCCCAAGGCCCAGGAAGCGCTGGAACGACAAGCGATCCTTGATCTGGAATTCCGTCGCTTCGTCCGAAAGCGAATAGAGCGCCTGCAGCACCAGAATTTGAACATCATCACCGGGTCAAACCCAAGTTGAACAGTGCCTTCATAGAACGGATTTTATATCAATAGGATACGCGAGTGTGCGCGGGTGTTACCACTACATTTTGCGGCTGATGTGTGGGACGCGCGAACGCGCGGCGGAGCTTACGTTGCGGTCTGCTCAGCAATGTTGGCTGGGAGTGCGATGCCGACAGCCTTGAAGACGTTGCCCACGTCACCTGTGACGTGCGTGCGTGTGGTAATGGCCTTGCCATCCTTTTCGATGGTGGCCTGCTGGAGACGATCGAGATCGTTGAGAAGCGGCTGCCATTCGGGCTGGAAGCCCTTGTCCTGGCATAGCCGGGTCAGTTCCTTGGCGAGCGTCAGGGCAAGGAACGAGACGAAGACATGGCCGCGGATCGCGGCATCGGACTGATGGAAGATCGGCCGGGTATCGAAGCTGGCCTTGGCCACGCGGAACAGGGCTTCGACCTGTAGCAAGTCTCGATAGCGGATGACGGCCTGAAGCGGGGTGATCCGGGCATTGGTGCGCAGGACACTGATGCCGTCGAAGCGGGCCTCGTCGGCGAGTTTGCCCAGATCGATTTCGAAGCTCTTGCCGCTGGCTTTGAGATAACGCCGATAGGCCGAGTTACCGACCAGCGCCTTGTCGCCCTTCTTGAGCTGGGCCTGGAGCCCGTCGATGATGGCCTGACGGTCCGCCTTGTCCTTCTTGGCTTCGGCCTCGTTCAGCGTGACGATGTAACGCTGGGTGTCCTTGCCGCTGCCGACACGGACCTCCTTGACCCACAGCTGGGTCTCGCCTGCCTGCCGCTCGAGCACGAGCGGAACCATCGGAGCAGTGTCGTTCAACACGACATCGCGGATGACGCTGCTTGATCGCTCGCGGGCGCCGAGGATGTATTCCATGCCCAGCTCTTCGAGTGCGGCAATAGTGTCGGCGCTGATCATGCCGCGATCGGCCACGACGCAGGACCGGGTAATCCCGAAGCGCGTACGCAGGCGCGTGACGATGGGCAGGAGGACTTTCACATCGGCCGTATTGCCCGGCACCATCTCGGTGCAGATCGGCCGCCCCTGGGCATCGATCACCACGGCCAGGATCATCTGCGCAAGCTCGGGCCGGTGATCCTTGGAATGACCACGCCGCCCCAGCGTGTCACCGCCTGCGCCGTAGAACGATAGTGAGGTGGTATCCATGAACACGAGGCTCAGATCCGTGAACAGGTCCCGGCGCCTGTCGAACAGCTTCTCCTCGATCACGTCCTTCACGCATCGGGGTGCCAACGCGCCTTCAGCCTTCTCCTCGATCTCCTCGCCCAGCCAGGCCATGGCACGGTAGAAGTGATGGAGCGCCAGATCCTCAACTCCGTCGATGGCATAGCTCTTCATCCAGTCGGTGCACGCCCGGTCCGAGCCTGACACGAACAGCCGGTGCAACATGGCAACGAAAACCGCGCGTTCGACATCAAAGCCAAATCCACGCCCTGCCGCCACCTCGGCCAGCACGGCATCGACACCAAGCCGCTGCCACAACCGGCCAAACAGCAAGGGGCCGCCGATGCGGTGGGCGGTTATCTTGCCATCATCGATGTCGGAAAGGATGATGCTGCGTTCGGCGTGCCGGGCAATCGAAGCTGCCAGCCTGTCCAGTTCGCCACTGGCGGCAAGAGCATCCTTGCGGCCCAGCGCCTTGATGGTGCGCTGACGAACGACCTTACCCTCGCGCACGCTTTCGACGAGATAGAGGTAGCGGTGGCCCCGGGCGACTCGTTCGACAACAAACATGCATGTGTTGTTATCGCCGACCTGCACAATACTCCACAGAAACACCACGTTCAGCGCAAATGTTGTTACTACACCCAATCTCCGCGCCAAATCCACATCACGCAAATTCAATCACTTACGAAGCAATGTTCGACACCTGTTCCAACGTCACTGTCCAACTTGGGTCAAACGGCGGCCGCCCGCCTTTGCCACGAACACTGCGGCGCAGAGCGGCGATCAATGGCCCCCGGAAAACCTCAAAGTCGACCACCCCGGACAGACGCTCCAACGGATCACCCGCTGCGCTCAAGGCCTCGTACCGGTTCGAAAGATCAAAGAAACCGGGCTGTCCCGCCATCATCGCCTCCGCTCACCCGCAAAGGCAGTGAATCAGGTCAGGCCGACAAGCGCCAGAGTTTTTCGAGCCGTCCAGGTTTTTGCGGGTGTCCAGCTTCGCTCAGCACATGAAGCGGGGGTGGGGCCATCAGCAGGGTGAATCAAACTCCGAGTCACCGCGCAACCATTTTCTGCCAACCTCGTGAGCAGTTACCCAATCGGGCGGTTACGATGAAGAGCGTCGCCATGTCTTCGCCCGCCTCGGCGGGCGAAGACATGGCGCATATCGCAATCGCAAATGTCGGTAACAATCTTCGATGAGGCAACAGGGGGGGCAGTTTCCCACTTCGCCTGACACTGTCGGTCTCCTGTTGCGAGTTTAATACGCTCAGGTGACCGGCGCTAAACCGTTACAAGTCCAGCTATTTTTCGCTGAAGACAGAGCGAATAGCGTCGATATCAGTTGTGCCCCGACCGCGAGTGGGTTCGATATAGGAGCCTTCACCGAACTCGTTCCAGCAACACACAATACCATAGGCATTGCCACCTTGGACTTGCTGCGCCATCATCGTGCGGGCTGCGCGCAAGTGCGCTACGAACTCTTCTGGCGTGGATTCTGATAGATCGCGGAGGGTATCGAAACTGCCTCCCCAGGGTCTGCGGTCCCAACCGGAGATCATCGGCACGATCATCGGTACGGTGCTGATTCGGTCTGTTGCAGCCCAATGGCGACGATAGGCATTGTCAAGTTCCAGATAGCCGTGAGTTCCACGTATATCACCCGGGCCGCGATTGAAGTTATAGATCGAAACTGCACTTAATCCGTTGCTCTTGGCCTGCGACATCATGGGGCCGATATTGCCGACGAAATAGAACCCCGTCAGCCCGCGCTCTTTCGCGCGCGCCTGGGCCCATGCAAGCCATTCCTTTATAGAGCTGTTCTGCAACTTTGCATCGGCGTTAAGCTTGTCGGAGGATTGGAATTGAACGACTGGCCGACCGCTGATCTTTAGATAGCGGGAATCCTTGGTGTAGCGGTCCAGCCAAATATCGACCATTGCGTGCCAATCTGCAGTGGTGTACCTATTCTTGTTTTGGTTACACCACATAACTGCGAACTTCACTGCGGTCTGATTGGTCTTGAGATAAGCGTTGATCGCCTGGTCAAGCATCACTGAATTATTCTGATAGTACCAGTCGAACATTACAAAGCTAATTCCGCCCTGAGACATGTAATCCAGCTGCTTGGCCATCACATTGGGATCACTGTCGTCATAAAAACCGATGAGCGGCTTACGCTCCGGAAACGAGCGGATCTTCTCCCAAGGCTTTCTGTACTGTCCTTGCGGCAAATCCTCCATCCAACCAGGGAAGTAATATACGCCGACCACGTCTCTCACCGCCACCGCCTGCTTGGGTTCCGAAGCCCCGATGAGCAGCGTGACGAGCGAAAGGGCCATTTGAAACATCGGGCGACGAGCTTTCGACATCGGGCGCTCCTTGTCTCGGCAAACTTCACTCTATCAGTCACAACTCTCAGCCTGTGCTGACCTCCGCCTCGAAGCCCGGACGCATCTTGAGCACCCGCCCTGGAATGCCGCCCACTATTGCGCCAGGCGGCACGTCACGGATTACCACAGCGCCGGCTGCAACGATCGCGTGGGCGCCAATTCTCACACCTTCTAGGATGATCGCACCCTGCGCGATCCATACTCCGTCGCCGATCGTTACTGGCTTCGACGTGATCCCTTGAGCGACAATCGGCATATCGGTGCGTGTAAAAACATGATTGCTGTCGCGCACGCTGACCGACCCCGCAATTATCACGTCCTCGCCGATCGTGATGCTAGCGTTAGACCCGTAAACGCAATGCGGTCCGCAGATGCTCCGCTTCCCGAAAGTAATCGTGCCGCTTCCTTGGAACAAGGTGCTATGACCAATGGTGTTTGCACCTTCGAAGATCACTTTCAAAACGCTTCCACTACCTAATTGGAAGAACCGAACTCCTGGAAATAGTCGCAACTTGCCGCGTCTCACAATATGGGGCCAATAGACCAAGCGGATAGTAGAAGTAGCTACTGCATAGATCAAACGCTGCACGCAACGAGACCATGCGCGAGAAATTGTTCCACCGTTCACGCCGCAATTTCCCTTCGCAGAAAGATCGAGAAGACATCTACTGGAATTTTTACCACTACACGCGCACGAAGTGCTGTAACAATCGAAATGGAGATGTCGTTAAGAACTAATGCAGCAAGAGCCGCATATACCCCCCAACCGAACGCTAGCAGCAAAACCATCCCGATGAACATTGATCCAAGGCCACAAACAATACAGGCATTGCGTAGAAAGCGTATTTCGCCACAAGCTATCAATACAGCACCTGATGGACCTGACAAGATGTTTGCGATCTGCCCAATCATGTAAAACGCGATTAGATCCGAATGATCGGCAAGTCCTGCTGAAAAAAAAGTAAACAATTTTGTCCGAAAAATATACACTAGCAACATTAGTGGTACACTAAGTGCAGTGGACAAAATCACAGCTTGTCGTGCTTGCCGACGACAACCTTCTACATTGCCTTGAGCAAAATCGGTAGCAAGACGTGGCTGGGCGTAGCTATTCACCGAAAGCAGCACGAACCGAGTCGCTAGTACGTATTTAATTGCAACTGACAAGCCAGCGAGATCGGCAGGCGTCAGGAAAAAGCCGTAAACTGCCATCGACACATCTGGATAAAGCGTGATGAGCAATGACAATGTGCCGTACGTCGATGCTCCACGCAGATTGGCCACCGCCTGTCGGACAATGGCGATGCCGCGCACCATCTCGCCGAACCGGCTCCAGGGAACTCGCATATGTATCAAGCCATAGACAAATCCTATCATTTGCCCCAGTGCGACAATGCATAAACAGGGCACAAAGCTAGTCGGTTGCACAGTAATCAGCAGAATCATAGAAACAATAGGTGGCACCATCAGAACTGCAATGTCGGCATGGACTTGTCGTGTCTGTCCTCTTAGTGCGCCACCTACAGTCTGGATCAGACTGCCCGGCAGGGAAAGTAGCACTGCGGCCGTAATCGCAACAGTCCGCCATCCTCCGCCAAGAGCCGTAGCGGCAATTCCGCCCAGTGCCGTTAGCAGAATAGTCGGAAGATATATCATTAGTGTACTCGCGATAGATATAGCGATTCGCTGATAGGCACGGATAGGTTGCGGTGAAGTCAGCAATGGCGGCAGAAGGGCCGGTAACGATATCGCGGTGCCAAGCATCATAAGAAGGGCAATAATGTTCATGCAAGAATAGGCGAACACGTATTGCCCGCCGACCGTGGCGCCCACGACCTTAAACACACATAGCTGCCATAAAAAGGCTAGTAGAGTGCCTCCAACCTTCACCGCGCTGTTGAAAATCACCGTCTTGAACAAAGTATGGACTCCGGAGAACGCAGCTTAGGAATCAGGCTTAAGGCTGGCGGCATCGCCCGCCCAAGCAAGAGCCTTTAGCCCATGGCGAACCGACGTTGTCCAGCAAAATAAGCCCTTGCGGGTGAACTGATGGGTTGGATGTCCCCTTCGAGCGGCGTCGTATGATTCCGAACCGGCAGCAGAACGTGCCAAGCGAAGGAGGAGTAAATGACCGACGTCCACATCCTTGCCATTGACCTGGCAAAGCGCAGTTTCCAGATCTACGCGACATCGACGGGAGGAGCGGTTCTATTCAACCGGACCATGTCGGGGGCCAAGCTCAAGGCGCATCTCCGCGAACAGGCGCCATGTATCGTCGCGATAGAAGCCTGCGCTACGAGCCATTTGGACACTTCTGTCATTGGGTGCCTGGCTGCAAGGTTAGAGGTGGCTCGGTTGGTCTGAACAGCGATCGGCGTTTGGTAAGTGGATCGTCCGCCAGGTTGCTTTCCTGAATTGCCGATATTGGGCGTCACGCAGGGCGGGCGTAGCCCGACCGGAGAGAGGCCCAATATCGGCGGTGACCTGCCCCCCGGCAGTCCCTCGATCATAACGAGAGTCCAGCGGTTAAATACGATGGCCCAGACGCCTGCACAAGCGCGTCGGGCATAATGATCTCGTCCTGCACGAAGGCTCGACGCGCTTGTGCAGGCGTCCGGTTCCCCAACGATGAGTGAGGCCGGACATTGTTGTAATCATAGCGCCAGATGGCCAGTTTTCGTCGGGCATCGGCCGGGGCAGATAGTAGACGCTGCCCCGGCTGATCCCCAGTTCCCGTGCCTGCCGCGCCACAGGCAGGCTGTGCGAACGGTCGATCATCGTTTTGCGCTCGGCAACAGTCCTGCCTTGCCGAGCGCGCCGGCCAAAAAATCGTTCGCCAGCGTCAACTCGCCGATCTTGGCGTGCAGTGTCTTCACGTCGACCGCCGGCTCGGCCGCTTCCGCGGCGCTGTCTGCGCCGAAAACTCCGGCCGCCCCTTCCAGAAACTGCGTGCGCCACGTCGTGATCTGGTTCGGGTGTACGTCGAACAACTGCGCCAGCTCGGCCAGCGTCTTCTCACCCTTCACGGCGGCCAGCGCCACCTTCGCCTTGAACGCCGGACTGTGGTTCCGGCGGGGTCGTCTGCTCATCTCGTCTCCTGTCATGCCGCCACACTGGCCGCCGTCAGGCAGAAAATCCACTTATCACGCTGTGCAGATTCTCCAGGCCACCTCTGTTCTTGCGTGGCCGTCCGCGACCAGCAACCGGGAAGATCATGGCAACATCGGCCGGATAGACCTTCTGCTTGTAAGGTATGCCCACTGCCCAGATCAGACCGCGCTCGGTCAGTGCCTGCCGGAACGGGCCGGACAGGCCATAGCCAGCGTCGGCCAATATGCCACCGAAGCGCACACCAGCGCTGCGCACGCGGTCGATCTCGGCAAGGGCGATATCGGGCTTGGTGCGATAGGCGCTCGCCTCTGCAGGAACCTTGGCACGGTCCATCCGCGCCGCATCGCTGGTCCAGCTCTCAGGCAGGAACAGGCGCAACCCGATCATGACCGGCACTTCGTTCGATACCAGCGTCACCGACACAAGGGTCTGGCAGTTCGCGTTCTTGCCCAGCGCCGAGGCATATTGCGGCGCCACGCCAACCGACGCACGCCCCTTCTTGGGCAAAGCCGTGTCATCGATGATCAGCCAGGCATCGCTGCCACCCACAAGTGCATCGGCCTGCCGACAGAGTTCTTCCTCCAATGGCGCGCTGTCCCACAGGGCACCACCGATAAAATGGTGCAGCTGATCGTAGCCAATCCCCGGCGAACGCATCGCCATCGGCTGCACGCTCTTGCGGTCACCAGGGCCGATTAACCCCTCGACATATGCCGGACACATCCGCGCCCTGCGCCGATCGCCCAACATACCCAAAAAGGGCGCGAGCCACTCCGTCAGCTCATCCCGCCATGCTTCCACCATCGCCAGCCTCCACGCTGACGATCTTGAATCACGATAAGCGACTCTTGTGAATCTCAAAAATCCACTTCTGCCAAAGTAGTGCTAGTGTCCTTGACGATAAGGACGAAGTCGTCGTCGTAATGGCAGTAGGCGACGGCAGGATTCCATTGCGGGTACTCGCGAACCGTGATGGGGCGCACCTGCTGAACGCCGAAGTTCCATGCTCAGCGATCCTTTCGCGCCTTGTCGCTCAGGCGCGGTGGTTGCGCCATCTCCAACTTATATTCGGTCAGCGCACTGGGCTGTTGTACCAACATCTCGCTTGCTGCGGACGAGGCCCAGACCAGGTTATCCAGACTGCCAAGCAAACAAATCCTGCCGCCATGAACCCTTGACAGATATCCACCTCATATAAGCATTCACGTTCAGGGAGCCGCCGGCATCAAACAGGAAAAATCGCGCTCCAGGGCAATTTTGGTAAGTGACAGTTGCGCTCAATGGCTTCTATGCAGCGTCTCCGCGGTCGGTCGATCCATTGTCTAGTGAGGTAGGGTGCAGTGCAGGCGTCATCGGCAATCAACCAACTCCAGCCAGCGCCACGTGCGAAAGCCGAAGCCTACCATATGGTCCTTCTGTGCTGCTATTTTTTGCTCGTAAACTTGATCGATCCGGACCTCGCGCTAATAGGGACGATAGCGTACTTGGGCATTTTGTTCTTCGTGAGTCGTGTCCAGTTCGTACCAGCCAGTTTGATGTGGCCGACGACCCTCTTCGCGCTTGTCGGCGTAATGATGACCTTAGTCTGGGGTGTCGATGACACCCGCAGTTTCTTCCGGTCAGGACTCTACCAGCTTTTCCCGATGGCCAACATTCTGCTGGGGTTGCTGCTGGCGTATCGGATTCGCGATAGCCGAACTTTGTATCGTGCTGTAGTTTTGGCTGGTGCAATTTTGAGTTTAGTTTACATCGTGCGCTATTCAACGTCGGAGTTGACGAATGATGTCAACCGGTTTGAATTGCGTGACACAATTGGCCACGGTTTCCTCCTGAGTGCTGCTGCGGGCGCAGTAGCAATGGCCCGTTGGCGAAGCCTGCCTTGGCCACGCAGCGTGAGCTACGCGCTTGCAGTTTTATGTCTAACGTCCGTCGTAGTGTCGGATAGCCGCACTGATCTTTTGAGCATGATGATCCTGCTAATAGCAATGGTCTATCCCATTATCGCGCGGCGGGTGAACGCAACCAATACCATTGTCCTAGTTTGTCTGTTTGCAGTTTTTACCACTCCGCTCCTGTCAGAAATGCTAGGGCCGTCTCTCACCCAGTCTCTGGGAAGATACTTCAACCTCACCGAGATGATGGCTTTGGATTACAGTCGATTCGACGATATTAATATGCATTGGCGTGGCTATGAAGCCACCCGAGCCTATGAATTTGTATCCAATCACGGTACGCTCGCTACTTTCTTTGGCATGGGCTGGGGTACGAACGTTCCTCTACATATCACCATCGCACTCGGCGATGACACGATGTCTGCAATCGGCAAGTTCCATAGCGTTTATTCGCAGCTGCTTGTTCGGGGCGGTTTCCTTGGCGTCGCATTGTACGCCACCCAGATGGGCCTGTTTGGCTTCTACATTGGGCGACCGACGTTGATGCGAGGAGATTCTGAGTATCGTCGCTTCGGTGCGGGCATGATGATCTGTGCGCTCCTAGCCGGGCCCGCAGTGACGGGATTCTACGCTTCAGGCGGCACGGGCGCCACCTTGGACATTTTGATTTCGATTATTGGTGGAAGCGCATTGCTAAGATCGCGCCTGCGCGAGAAAATAGGTCGCTAAAAACAGGGCCATTAGACGCGAAGATTATCAGTTAGCAACGGAAGCATCCCACATGGACGCTGTTGAGTTTTGAGCTTTTTAAGTGTTATACCAAGGTGGACGGTTCGAAAAACTCTGGAGTTTGGTGACCTGACCTGATTCACTGCCCTTGCGGATGAGCGGAGGCGATGATGGCGGGACAGCCCGGTTTCTTTGATCTTTCGAACCGGTACGAGGCCTTGAGCGCAGCGGGTGATCCGTTGGAGCGTCTGTCCGGGGTGGTCGACTTTGAGGTTTTCCGGGGGCCATTGATCGCCGCTCTGCGCCGCAGTGTTCGTGGCAAAGGCGGGCGGCCGCCGTTCGATCCGGTGATGATGTTCAAATTCTGGTGCTGCAGGCGCTCTATTCGCTTTCGGACGAAGCGACGGAATTCCAGATCAAGGATCGCTTGTCGTTCCAGCGCTTCCTGGGCCTTGGGCTCGATGGCACGGTGCCGGATGCAACGACGGTGTGGCTGTTCCGCGAGCGCTTGGTGCAAGCCAAGGCAATCGACAAGCTGGACACCTTCTGTAATCGTTCAAGGGCGGTGACGGGTAAACGGGCCTCATGCTTCTGTACGCGGTCCTGGTTGGCCGCTGGCTGAGAGAGGCGAAGGGTGGGTCGGGTGCCGCAAGCTCGAAGCCGTGATCGATGGTCACAAGTTGTCCAACGCGGTCATCCACCTCCACACGATCCCGTATTCCACGACAGGTCGTATCCGATCAGGTCATACTGGCCTCAGGGCAGAGAACGGCGTGCGATTGATCCACATGCGATGCATAACGACGGCGAGCCTGCGAGCGAGAGCGACGCGTGCCTTGCGCATCCCGCGCCGCCGCGCGACATTGAGGGCCCAGTCTCTGAGCCAATTCTGGCTTTTGCAGCGGGTAAGGACCGAGTTGGCGGCTTCATAGAGCAGCCAACGAACCATGCCGTCGCCACATTTGGTAATTCGTCCTCTCTGCTCGACCTCACCGGACGCATATATTCGTGGTGTGAGACCGAAGATGGCGCCGACGGTTTGGGACTTTTCGAACCTTGAGGCAATGTCGACTCCGGTCCGGAATGCGAGCGCCGTCATGGCGCCGACGCCTGGCACACTCATCAGGAGGCGGCAGATATCATCTGCCCGTGCGGCGGAGAGCAATTGTGCGTCAAGATCGGCCATCATGACCAGCCCCTGTTCATATGCCTTGAGCAAAGGCTCGGTCATCCCGAGGAGTTCGGCATCATCGAGCTCTTCACGCACGCGGCGTGCGAACAGCGACGATTTCCCGGCGCCAATACGGTAGCCGAATGCCTTGAGCGTGCCGCGGATGGTATTGAGCAAATCCCTGTTTCGCCGCATCATCGACTGTCGATGTCGCAAAAGAAGCCGCAATCGCTGGCTTGCGTCGGTCTTCACATGGGTAGCCTTGAACAGACCGGTCCTCATTGCCTGGGCGATCAGGCGCGCATCCCGCTTGTCGGTCTTGACCGGCGATGCCTTGGCGAACGCGCGCATCTGGCGAACCTCAATGCAGATCGCCGGCAGACCAAGATCGGCAAGACCTGCATAGAGCCAGGGCGCCTGAGGGCCGGCTTCGAGGCCCACGCGCCGGAAAGACGGTGCGACCTGATAAAGCGCTTGCGCAATTGCCGCTGGATCGCTGGCAACCACCAGTTCCCGGATGACAATGCCATCTTCATTGAGGATGCATATCGCCGTCTTCTCCAACGAGACATCCAGTCCTGCATAATGGTTCATGAGCGAGTCTCCTTGTTTCGTGAGATCCACATTCTGACGCACATCGACGGCGCAGAGCAGTGATTAACTCAGCTCGAAGAACCGTCTGATTTTGGCGTAATTGCGATGTGATGGCACAGGAGCGGGTGGCGAGCTCCAGGCTTGGGTTGCTGATCCGCTGATTTCCTTGGTGGATCCGACTTCCGAACGAGGTTTTCGCGTTATGCAGGCGCACTACGCCCCTCAAGCCAGGCGAGCCTCTGGAAGTTATAGGCAAGGTTGGCCATGCCGATCTTGATGCGGGCGCGGGCAATGCCAATGGTGCGCACGACGAGCCCCATACGGTGTTTCTGGCCGTCGAAGACGTGTTCGACTGCCGAGCGGATGGCCGATCGCTTTGCGTTTGCTCTGGCAACGCGCTCAGGCATGGCGCGGCGGTTCGGTTTGCGCTGGTGGATGTGGCTCTTGAACATGCCCCTCTCGAGAAAGGTTTCGTTTTTCTTCGACCGGTAGGCGGTATCAGCCCAGACGCCCGAACCGGTGTTGTTCGTGCTGATCAGATTCGGCAACCGGGCGCCGTCATGGGCATTGGCGGCGCTGGCATCCCAGGTCCGGATCAACCCGTGAGCCCGGTCGATGCCCACGTGGTTCTTGTAACCGAACATCGGGATGGCGAGATCGACCGGCTTGAAGGCCTTGGGATCGGCACCCTCCTTCACCTTGGCCTTGGTGTACTTCACGCTCCAGCGGGCATCGCGATCCTTCTGACGGAGCCGGGCTGGCTTTGCCTTCCATACCTCCGGGATCCGGCCGTCCTTGATCGCTGCCTTCTCCTCGTCGGTGTTCCGCTGCTTGGGGGCAGGCACAACGGTAGCATCGATGATCTGGCCGCCCATGGCGAGATAGCCCCGGTCGGTCAGTGCGGCATCGAAGCGGGCGAAGAGCTTGTCGATTGCCTTGGCTTGCACCAAGCGCTCGCGGAACAGCCACACCGTCGTTGCATCCGGCACCGTGCCATCGAGCCCAAGGCCCAGGAAGCGCTGGAACGACAAGCGATCCTTGATCTGGAATTCCGTCGCTTCGTCCGAAAGCGAATAGAGCGCCTGCAGCACCAGAATTTTGAACATCATCACCGGGTCAAACGGCGGCCGCCCGCCTTTGCCACGAACACTGCGGCGCAGAGCGGCGATCAATGGCCCCCGGAAAACCTCAAAGTCGACCACCCCGGACAGACGCTCCAACGGATCACCCGCTGCGCTCAAGGCCTCGTACCGGTTCGAAAGATCAAAGAAACCGGGCTGTCCCGCCATCATCGCCTCCGCTCATCCGCAAGGGCAGTGAATCAGGTCAGGTCACCAAACTCCAGAGTTTTTCGAACCGTCCACCTTTCTTAAAATCGGCAATGTCATCGCTCCTCTGGCCACGGTGGCGTGGCCGGGCCGTGAGCTTGCGGTAGCCCATAGCGCGAAGCTCGCGCCCGAGGGTATGGCGTGTGACCGACAACTCGAACTCGTCCCAGATCCACTGCGCCAGATCGCACAGCCGCCAGCGTACTACCCCATGCGCTGCAGGAACTGGCCCAGCCTCGACGATCTCGGCAAGCCGCGCGCGCTGCTCATCGCTCAGGATCGAAGCCCGCCCCGGAGCCTTGCGCGTTGCCAGACCATCGGCACCTCCCTCGTTGAAGCGCAGAACCCAGTCGCGCACGATCTGCAGCGTCACGCCGGCAATCTTCGCCGCTTCGCTACGGCTCCTGCCGTCCAGGATCAGTGCAACAGCCAACAGACGCCGGACCTGATCGGCATCGCCACTTCGTCGCGCAAACCCACGCAAATCCAACGATGTGTAGTCAGATCGAACCCCAATCGCTGCCGCCATCGCAAGCCTCCATGTGCCTGCAACGTCGAATCAGATTTTCATCCGCTTGGGAATCCCCGGCGTGAGTCCGACTCAGCGCGCCTTGGTATTAGGCACGCAGTGTGATAGTGGGCGAAAGATGGCTGTAATGATTTGGGTTCGGTGTGGATATCAGTGGATGGCGCCCGCGGGCCAGAATCTCCTGCAAGTCCGCGATGCCAGCGGTTCGGGTCATTGCGCCGATTGCGTGCAGCTTTGCAAAACTTCATCGGCTGAATTCGGAAAGGGCGGTTGTGCGGATCGGCATTGATGGACATGTGCTCACAGGTAAGCACCAAGGTACCAAGACTACACTCACCAACCTGCTCAAAGCAATGGCCGTCGCTAACGGGCGGCACAAAATGGTGGTCTTTTCGAACGATCCCGAAGAAGCCCGCCTAGCCGTCGGCGAGGCGGGTTATGCATATCGCGCGCTCGTCAGCCATTCTCCGATCCGGCGCCTCTTGCGTGAATTTCCTCTCCTGTTCCGCAAAGAAGCGATCGACATTGGCGTTTTTAACTACATTTCGCCATTGCCCGGTCGCTCGGTCGTCTTCATTCATGACTTGCTTCCCTTCACACACGGAAAATATTTTCCGATTGGGTTCCGACTACGGGCGATGTTGTTCTTCGCCCTCTCGATGATGAGCGCATGGCGGATTATTGCGGTGAGCGAGTATACGGCAGCGAGTATTCGCGATTGCTTTCCGTGGCTTTCGCAGAAGCTGCGCGTTGCGCGCAACGGCCCATCATTTCCCGAACGGGTCTATTTCGAACCACGTACGCCCTCACCGGAGCGCTATGTGCTTGCCGTTGGGCGCATGGAGCAACGAAAAAACATCGCACTGTTGGCCGAAGCCTTCGTCCGTGGGGCCCCAGCCGACGTGTCGCTGGTCTGCGTTGGATCACGGGATCTTGGCTATGATTATCGCTTGCCTGACGATCCGCGCATCAGGGTCGTCACAGGCCTAGATGATGAGCGACTAATCGAGTTGTACAGAGGGGCTGATCTGTTCGTCTATCCCAGCAGCGCCGAAGGTTTCGGCCTACCGTTGCTGGACGCAACTTTATTCGGTCTGCCAGTGCTGTCGTCGGATCGAACCGTACTGCCCGAAGTTGGCGGCCATCTCGTCGAATATTTCAACCCTGACGAACCCGGTGCGCGGAACTGGCTTTCTGCCAGGATCGCGCGGCATTTTGCTGGAGATGCAGTCCAAGCACCTTCGCTTGCGGACCGGCTAGAGCAAGCTGCTCGCTTTTCATGGAACAAAGCGGCCATGGAGCTCGTCGCGGTGCTGGAAGAAGCTACACGATGACAAACGACACAAGCGGTCGAAATTGTCGGCCGGACGCAGAGCCTCGTATCAGTATTGTTGTCGTGACATACCGGTCGCTACCGTTTATAGATCGATGCCTCGCTCCGTTCATCAACCGCCCAGATCTGGAAATCGTAGTTTGGGAAAATGCAAGCTGCGATGTGATCGGTGATCACGTTCGCGCGCAGTATCCAGATGTTCGGATGATCAACAGCCCTGACAACCTTGGCTTTGCGCGTGGCAACAATCGTGCGTTCGAGCATTGCTCGGGCAAGTACATACTATTGCTCAACCCGGATGCATTCATCGACGACTCGACGATCATTGATCGGCTCGCGGATTATCTGGATAAGAACCCAAGGGTGGCCGCAGTTGGACCGCGTCTAATTCATGAAGACGGCAGTCATCAGGTTGGCGATGCTGGTTGGCGTATTTCACTCGGCACCGTCGTGGCGCACGCCTTTATGATGCAGCGGCTATTCCCTGCTCTTCCCAGCCTTTATCTCACCAATCCTAGCCTGCTTGACCGAGCGAGTCTACCGGTCGACTGGGTTTGCGGTGCGTGCATGCTTGTCCGCATGGAGGTGATCGCGCAGCTTGGAGGGCTGGACGAAGAGGTATTCATGTACGGCGAAGATATCGAATGGTGCACGCGGATGCGCGACGGCGGCTGGCAAGTTCATTATCTGCCCGGCAATTCAGTACTACATCTTCAAGGTGCTACACAGCGCGAGCGCGGCAAGGCTTTCGCCTCCGTCAAATGGTTGGACGACGTAGCCTTTCGCTATCGCCAAATCGGTTCGCGGGCGGGCTACATACTTCTGCGCGGCGCAGTCATTTTGGGCTATTCTGTGCGTTCGATCATTTTCTACCTTACCTACATCGTAACTCGTCGCCAGAAACTGCAGCGCAAGGCTCAGGTTATGGCTTGTTTTGTGAGACATGTGTTTCGGCTACCGAATTTTTCGTGACAATTTAAATGAGATCGTGTCAAACACTACGGCAGATGGCCAACGCAAACATGCATCAATCCTTTTTGTTGGGTAGTCCGACTTCCCTGGCGGTTAAAGAGTTGAGGTGTAGACCTTTGACGTTTTTTTGTTGGATTGAGCATCGGCTTTTCCCTCGTTCTGACCGCGTGGTTGAGCGCACGCTGGCGATTCTGGAGGCGCGGGACGCATTCGGCCGCTAATCTAGTCTAATCTTCATGTGATCAAGGGAGCGAAGGTGATCCTATGAATAAGAGCGGCCTACGTCGGGATGACAAATCGTGACCCGCAATCTTGATTTTGTCATCATCGGTGCCCAAAAAAGTGGAACGACAACACTGCACGAGCTGCTGAAGGACCATCCTGGCATCGCGTTGCCCATCGAGAAAGAAGCCCCCTTTTTTCATTTGGCGGACGTTACTGAGAGTGCTTGGTTCAATCACGTGGACCATGAATATGGCGCGACTGGAGGAAGATTAATTGGCAAATGCTCGCCTCAATACATGAGCACTCCGTTCGCAGCCGACACCGTAAATCGCTTATTTCCGTCAGCTCGGATCATTGCCATACTGCGAGAGCCGATTTCACGGGCCTATTCTCATTACAGGATGTGCCTGCGTAGAGGTCAGATCACATCGTCCTTTGAAGAAGCAGCTCGCGAATGGATGAAGCCAGAGTCGCTCAAAGTCGCCCGATCATTGCCGCATATCGACGCAAACGAGGCACAGTGCTGCCTTGTCTGGAGCGAATACAGCCGCCTACTGCAACCATGGATAAATTTATTTGGGCGGAGTAACGTATTAGTTCTTTATACCGCTGATCTAGAGGCGAGGCCTCGCGAAGTGCTTGCCACAATGCTCGAATTCATCGGGGCCGACAGCGGTTGGGTCTCGCCTAATCTCGGCAAGACCTTTCTTAAGGGTGGTTCCCGGACAAAGCTATCGGTGTTACGGCCGCTTCGGCGGATCAAGGTAATTGACCGGCTGGTACCTGCTCTCATTGGCATTCTGCCGCGGCGGCTAAAGCATATGCTTCAACTCTGGAACGTCAGGCCTGATTCCGACGACGGTCTTGAGATGTCCGTCGAAACGCGCGCAGCGCTCACCCGCCATTTCGCCCGCGATTCCACCGAGCTGCGAGCGCTTGGCTACTTTCCGCCATGGACGAATTAGCAGGCTGCTGAGAGGTGGCTCGGTTGGTCTGAACAGCGATCGGCGTTTGGTAAGTGGATCGTCCGCCAGGTTGCTTTCCTGAATTGCCGATATTGGGCGTCACGCAGGGCGGGCGTAGCCCGACCGGAGAGAGGCCCAATATCGGCGGTGACCTGCCCCCCGGCAGTCCCTCGATCATAACGAGAGTCCAGCGGTTAAATACGATGGCCCAGACGCCTGCACAAGCGCGTCGGGCATAATGATCTCGTCCTGCACGAAGGCTCGACGCGCTTGTGCAGGCGTCCGGTTCCCCAACGATGAGTGAGGCCGGACATTGTTGTAATCATAGCGCCAGATGGCCAGTTTTCGTCGGGCATCGGCCGGGGCAGATAGTAGACGCTGCCCCGGCTGATCCCCAGTTCCCGTGCCTGCCGCGCCACAGGCAGGCTGTGCGAACGGTCGATCATCGTTTTGCGCTCGGCAACAGTCCTGCCTTGCCCAAGTTGAACAGTGCCTTCATAGAACGGATTTTATATCAATAGGATACGCGAGTGTGCGCGGGTGTTACCACTACATTTTGCGGCTGATGTGTGGGACGCGCGAACGCGCGGCGGAGCTTACGTTGCGGTCTGCTCAGCAATGTTGGCTGGGAGTGCGATGCCGACAGCCTTGAAGACGTTGCCCACGTCACCTGTGACGTGCGTGCGTGTGGTAATGGCCTTGCCATCCTTTTCGATGGTGGCCTGCTGGAGACGATCGAGATCGTTGAGAAGCGGCTGCCATTCGGGCTGGAAGCCCTTGTCCTGGCATAGCCGGGTCAGTTCCTTGGCGAGCGTCAGGGCAAGGAACGAGACGAAGACATGGCCGCGGATCGCGGCATCGGACTGATGGAAGATCGGCCGGGTATCGAAGCTGGCCTTGGCCACGCGGAACAGGGCTTCGACCTGTAGCAAGTCTCGATAGCGGATGACGGCCTGAAGCGGGGTGATCCGGGCATTGGTGCGCAGGACACTGATGCCGTCGAAGCGGGCCTCGTCGGCGAGTTTGCCCAGATCGATTTCGAAGCTCTTGCCGCTGGCTTTGAGATAACGCCGATAGGCCGAGTTACCGACCAGCGCCTTGTCGCCCTTCTTGAGCTGGGCCTGGAGCCCGTCGATGATGGCCTGACGGTCCGCCTTGTCCTTCTTGGCTTCGGCCTCGTTCAGCGTGACGATGTAACGCTGGGTGTCCTTGCCGCTGCCGACACGGACCTCCTTGACCCACAGCTGGGTCTCGCCTGCCTGCCGCTCGAGCACGAGCGGAACCATCGGAGCAGTGTCGTTCAACACGACATCGCGGATGACGCTGCTTGATCGCTCGCGGGCGCCGAGGATGTATTCCATGCCCAGCTCTTCGAGTGCGGCAATAGTGTCGGCGCTGATCATGCCGCGATCGGCCACGACGCAGGACCGGGTAATCCCGAAGCGCGTACGCAGGCGCGTGACGATGGGCAGGAGGACTTTCACATCGGCCGTATTGCCCGGCACCATCTCGGTGCAGATCGGCCGCCCCTGGGCATCGATCACCACGGCCAGGATCATCTGCGCAAGCTCGGGCCGGTGATCCTTGGAATGACCACGCCGCCCCAGCGTGTCACCGCCTGCGCCGTAGAACGATAGTGAGGTGGTATCCATGAACACGAGGCTCAGATCCGTGAACAGGTCCCGGCGCCTGTCGAACAGCTTCTCCTCGATCACGTCCTTCACGCATCGGGGTGCCAACGCGCCTTCAGCCTTCTCCTCGATCTCCTCGCCCAGCCAGGCCATGGCACGGTAGAAGTGATGGAGCGCCAGATCCTCAACTCCGTCGATGGCATAGCTCTTCATCCAGTCGGTGCACGCCCGGTCCGAGCCTGACACGAACAGCCGGTGCAACATGGCAACGAAAACCGCGCGTTCGACATCAAAGCCAAATCCACGCCCTGCCGCCACCTCGGCCAGCACGGCATCGACACCAAGCCGCTGCCACAACCGGCCAAACAGCAAGGGGCCGCCGATGCGGTGGGCGGTTATCTTGCCATCATCGATGTCGGAAAGGATGATGCTGCGTTCGGCGTGCCGGGCAATCGAAGCTGCCAGCCTGTCCAGTTCGCCACTGGCGGCAAGAGCATCCTTGCGGCCCAGCGCCTTGATGGTGCGCTGACGAACGACCTTACCCTCGCGCACGCTTTCGACGAGATAGAGGTAGCGGTGGCCCCGGGCGACTCGTTCGACAACAAACATGCATGTGTTGTTATCGCCGACCTGCACAATACTCCACAGAAACACCACGTTCAGCGCAAATGTTGTTACTACACCCAATCTCCGCGCCAAATCCACATCACGCAAATTCAATCACTTACGAAGCAATGTTCGACACCTGTTCCAACGTCACTGTCCAACTTGGGCCTTGCCGAGCGCGCCGGCCAAAAAATCGTTCGCCAGCGTCAACTCGCCGATCTTGGCGTGCAGTGTCTTCACGTCGACCGCCGGCTCGGCCGCTTCCGCGGCGCTGTCTGCGCCGAAAACTCCGGCCGCCCCTTCCAGAAACTGCGTGCGCCACGTCGTGATCTGGTTCGGGTGTACGTCGAACAACTGCGCCAGCTCGGCCAGCGTCTTCTCACCCTTCACGGCGGCCAGCGCCACCTTCGCCTTGAACGCCGGACTGTGGTTCCGGCGGGGTCGTCTGCTCATCTCGTCTCCTGTCATGCCGCCACACTGGCCGCCGTCAGGCAGAAAATCCACTTATCACGCTGTGCAGATTCTCCAGGCCACCTCTGTTCTCGATGTAAATCCCGGGTCACTTCTCAGTGACAATCAACAGCCTAATTCACCCAAAGCTGGAAGCGACCAGTTGGAAGCCTGAATTTGACACGGACAAAATCACAGCGATCCACATCCTTTAGCTTAAACCTAAGGCCTGAATTCGGTGCCGCCCCACCGCCATCAATACAAGAAAACGACAAATCTAAAGAGCGCACTTCCATTTTTCCTGAATTTATACTAGATGAGTACATAATATCTCGCACAATAACATCTTTTCCCGCAAAAACCTTGCTTGCAATCAAGCGCGAGAAAGGATCGGAATTTACTACTTCTAATATGCTCTTGCCGTCTTTTGATTTGATATTATATATGATACCTGGCTGATCTGTCACTTTCCATTCAAAAGGTCCCCGCCGATTATTACCGAAGTTTTGATCTATTGACACTTCGCCCGAAGCAGACGTCAAAAAGTTTTGACAGCGGGTACTGACTAATTGAGCAGCAAATTGAATTTCATTTTCGCGGGCAAAATCATTGGCAATTTGCCCTAGCTGGAAGCACTCATCCTCGCGATTGAAGGAAGGAGCTGAACCAAGAAAATATTCACTATCTTTGTTTTGGCCAGTAGTCCGCAGCCACATAGCAAACTTGAGCCAACTTGATCCGTCGTCAGAAAATGCATGCGTTACTTGCGAAGTATAGTCTTGCGCGTCTGCGGAGAGAAAGCCCCCTCTCTCGATAGCATCCAGCCTATCCAACCGTGTCAACGCAACCAGCCTTGGCCCTACGGCAGCCCAATTCTGAGCTAAAGTCGCTGTCTCGATCACTGCAGCTTGCACAGCGACATCGCGCCAACCGAGCGTCGCTGCCTGCACAAGCGATTCTGACGACATTTCAGGATTCAATACAGCGCTACTTCGACTCAGCACTGACAAAGCCTCGACGGACAGCGGCTGCTTCACTATCGCCAAGCGCGCGATGTCTATCGCTTCCATATCTCGACCGCTTGCCAGCTTGTCCAGACTTGCTTCTGGAAGGGTCTTCGACATTAAAAGCGCTGGCAGAAAAAAGGCGTTGATTCCTATTTTGGCCGAAACAGAGTCAACTGTCAGGCCAAGCATTAAAACTGACAGTAGGCAGAACACCACAATTCGCTCGAGTATCCGCATTCGTCCAGCACCAAACAAACGTCAAGTCTCCTCCGAGCCGTAACTGTAGTAGCTATAGCCATAATAGCCATAATCTGAATTTGCTGTCTTCGGGTCGAACTTGGTCAATACCGCCCCAATGATTTTGGCATTTACAAGGCTCAGTCGGCGCAGTGCCGCCTTCACTGCGCCCCGGTGCACTTGCGAGGAATCGACCACGATCAGCACAGCTTCAACGTGGGCAGCGATCGAAGCCGTATCCGACAGTCCCAGCATTGGTGGGCAGTCCACAATGACCACTTCCGCGAGGCTACAAGCTTCCTCAATCAACGCATTCAAGCGTCCGCTTCCAAGCAAGATGGATGCCTCCGGCGGCCTTGGTCCTGCCAGAACGAAAGACAATCCGGCCTCTTCGCTATCCAGGTGCACTACGTCAGCGAGCTGCGCATTTCCGCTGAGCACATCGGAAAGCCCGTTTTGTAGCTTCTTGTCCTTGATCCGGTGCAACGTCGGGCGCCGCATGTCTGCGTCGATCAGCAGCACCTTTCGGCCAAGTCGGGCAAGATCAATCGCAATAGCATTGGCGGTCGTGGATTTGCCTTCCGAAGCTTGCGAACTGGTGACTGCGATGGATGAGGGGACGCCATTGGCCGTTGCATAATTGAGATTGGTCACCAACGAAACGTAGGCTTCGCTGATCGGCAGCTTGGGATCGCTCCTCACCTGATCCAGTGCTGTACCGTCGGCAGCACTACCGACATGAGGGATCAGACCAAGCATTGGCACGCCAAGCTTGCTCTCGACATCGAGGGGCGAGCGAATTGTGTCGTCAAAGTGATCTTTCAGAAACACAAAAGCTGCTGCAGCACCAATTCCCAGCAGCAGGGCAATGGCAATGTTTTTTGGAAAACTGGGCGCCGTCGGTTCAGAGGGCACCTCAGCAACATCGACGACGGACACGTTGTTTGCCGATGCCCCAGCCGTGGCAGTCAGCTGGTTGTAACGCTCAAGCAACGCATCGTACGATGATCGGTTGGTCTCCGCGACACGCTTGAGAACATTATATTGCACGCCGCGATCTTGTTCTGTAAGCGCAGCCCCCTTGAGCGCGGCCACTTCGCTTTGAAGCGTCTTCTCCTTTTCAAGTGCGGCGCGATAATCAAGATAGACCGAACGCTTGATGCCATTGCCCAGCGCCTGGATCTGCTCTTCGACACGTGCGGACTGCGTTTTCAGGGCGAGCACTGAAGGGTAGTCATCCAGGTATCGCGCTCGGGCTGCTGCCAATTGTGCGTCGATCTCAGCCTTTTGCTTGATCATCGCCTGCATTGCAGGATTGGCGAGAGCTTGTGGCGTTGTCAGCACAGGCACATTGGCAATCGCTTGCCAGCGATCCTCTGCTGCAGCGCGCTCCGCAGCCGCCTGGTTGGCCGCCGAGTTCGCTTGGACGAGGCTCTCGTTGGTGACCGACAAAGTGGTTTCGCGGTCGGCGTTGACCCCCTGACCTGCCACGCGGATCAGGCCTGCTGCACGCGAATACCCGTTCAGTTCGCGCTCGGAAGCCTCAAGCTTATTCCGCGCGTCCTGTAACTGTTGCGCCAGAAAGTCGCGAGCATAGGACGAGCTCTCGAACTTGCGGTTGAGGTTGCCTTCTATATAGCGCTGCGCAATTGAATTTGCGATTTTCGCTGAAAGTGCGGGGTTAGCTGACTGAAAGCCAATCGATATGACCCGGCTTTCTCTGGGAAGGTTAATCGCGAGGTTCTTCTGTAAGAGCTCGATTGCCTGCTCAAGTCGATAATCATCGAGCGCCTTTTTGCCCGAGAGGTCAGACGGCAGGTCGGAAGCTTCCGGCAGCTTGTCCTTTACGGCTTCGAAAAAGGAAGGATCTGTCGCAAGCTTTTCAGCTTGAACGACACGGGTGGCCAAAGAGCGACTGTTGAGAACGTCCACTTGGGTTTGCAGGAACCGGTCTGCATCCTGATATGATGCCGCTGGCGTGAGTTCACTGCCTTCGAGAATCTGATCGGCCTGCTGCTCTACCAGGACCGATGCCGTTGCGGTGTAGATTGGCGTCATCAACAAGGTCGCGATGACGCCAAGCGCCACTGCCGCTGCCACGATTCCTGCGATCCACAGGGCTTCACGCCGCAGCAGGTTCAGGATTCGCCGAAAATCAATCGCGAACATGGGTTCGTCGATGTCGACTTGCTGATACTCGGGAGGCTGTCCGCCCGCTTGCAATGCCTTGCCCCGCAATGAAAAGTCACCCGCCATGATCAGAAATTCCGGAAAACGTTAAAGATGGGCGCGGCAGCGATGAAGTCGCGATAGGCGCCCTTGATGGCATTGAAGCCGACGACAATCTGGTCGCCGCCGAGAATCTCGGGATCCTGCGCGCGGCCTTCACGGATATCCTTGAGATTGAAAACGGCACCCATGCGTTGTCCGTTGATCTGCCTGAACACGACGATTTCGTTGACTTGCGCAACGCGCGTGAGCCCCTTGGCCCGGGCAATCGATTCCATAAGGCTGGATGAGCCCGATACTTCGTAGACGCCCGGTTCGATCACGTTGCCTTCAACCACCACGCGCTGTGCGGCGGAGGTTTCCACGCCAACCACGACCTGCGGATTGACGATGTATCGTGCGGACAAGCCCTTCTCCAGCTCACGGCTGAGTTCGATCGGGGACTTGCCTACCACCCGAACCGTGCCGACCAGTGGGAAGTTGATATTGCCGCCGGCATCGACCTGGATCTTCTCGAACGAGAGATCAGGCTCCTGAAATGTGCGGATCGAAAGCGTATCAAGCAGGCCGATGCGGTACTGCGCAGGGCCCTTGCCGGGGTCTGCCGCTGGAACCATCTTGTACGCATCCTCGCCGCGCGGCAGATATGCGGCGGGCGAATAGCAACCTGAGAGCGTAAGAATGAGCAACGCCGACAGCGTGACAGGTTGAACCTTCAAGTCTGCTTTCCTTCATACTCGGGTGGCCGGGTCAGCAAGCCGACCAGCAAGCCAGCAATCGCCAGCATGGCTTCATTGCGAAGGGGGTAGTCGATCAGTGCCTGCCCTGCAATCATCACGAAAGCTGTGGCGCAGATCACTTTTTGTGCTCGATGCTCGTCATTCACGGCCTCAGTGAAAAGGCGCACCAGCAGAAATGCAACCCAGCAAAGCAGAACGGCATATCCGACGATGCCACTTTCGATGCCAAGTTCAAGGAAGTCGTTATGTGCGCGGTTTGTTACGGCCGGAACGAGATTTTCGAGTGACTCATATATCGGGAAGACGGTCGTGAATGTCCCGGTGCCGGCTCCTGCTGGCCAGAATGCCTGCCAAGCGCTCCACGAATCTTGCCAGATCGCAACGCGTGCGTCCTGAAGATCGTCGAACCGGCTGAGTGCCTGCTGCACTCGCGTGTTGCTCAGGAGCAAGCTTACAGAGGCGATACAGGTTATCACCAACACAGTGCCACCGACCACGGCTCGGTGGCCCGCCTCCTTCAACCGGCCCTTGCGAGCGAGAAGGGACTGTCCAACCCGCCATGCCAGCGCCGCGCAAGGAACGATCGCAAGCGCAAGCGACGATCGCGACTGGGTCAGCACCACCGCAATCGCCAACATGAGACCAATCCCGATGCGCAGGCCAAGGTCCAGATTACGCGCGCGCAATTGCTGCGGGAGCAGGATGACGATGAGCAGGCAGATATCGAGAAACAGGCCTGCAGGGTTATGATAGGCGAACAAACCGTGGAGCTGGTGCGGGTTGCGGATCTGGTCGTAGGGAATGAGAATGCGGTTGCCCGACGAGAGTTGGATAGTGCCAAGCAGAACCATGAACAGGCCCATTGCAGCCAGGCTCTTGAGCACGAAGCTGCGATCGCGAACCGATGCATTGGCCACCAGAAGCGCAGCACCCACCGCAGGGATCAGGCTCAATGCCGCCATCATTGTCCGGGCAGGATCAACCGAGAACGACATCCATGCATCGGGCATTTCTGCAGCCGTCAAAGAGGCCAGCACAAGTTCACGACCGGCAAGCTTTGTCCACAGCTCCGGAGGCAACTTGATGACTTGCAAGACTGGCAGTGCGACAGTGATCGCAATCAGGACAAGCAACGCGCGGTCCAACTTTGCAAACTGCAGCGCGGTTTCTGGCGCTCTTGCGGGCCAAAGCAAGATACCAAGGACGACAAGTTGCACCAGCATATTGGGCAACGGGTAAGGAACGCCGCCCCCACCCAAAACAAGCGACACTGCCAGGATTGCGATCAGCCGAGCTTGCCGAACCTTAGGAATGCGCTGCAAACCAAAGCTCTCCCAATCAGAATGTCTCTATCTCGCAGAGCCGGAAATGCGCCATCGGCAGCAATCTGCAGGCGCAAAAAAAGGCTGGCCGATCAAGCCGACCAACCTTTCCTTGTATCAGGTTTCGCTCAGCCGTTCGACTTGTCGATAGCCTTCACGATACCGTAGGTGGCAAAGCCAAGAGCAAGCGCGCCAATGACGTAGCCAGCAGCCGAAATGCCGTTTTCACGCTTCACCGAGCGCGACGCACGGACTTCCTTGCTGCTGAGGACGGGCTTTACGCCATTGAGCGATGCAGCCGCAGTCGTGCCGGCATTGGCCGCCACAGGAGCAGTCAGCATCGCCGCAGCAGCGGCAGCGGCAATCATAGACTTGATCTTCATAACGGTCTCCATTCCAGAATCAGTTTGCGACCTGTGGGCTTGAATTACCGCACTGCACAACCAATGGCAACTGCTTAATATTACTCGTTCAGTGCGCCCCCATCCACAACCCGCCGGTCCCTTGTTGGTTTCTGCCCGGGGCAGGACGCAGCATTGTAGACTTGGCTGCACCATCGTCAAGTGTCTGTATTCTTTTGCATTATCTGGTACATCGCCCTGCCAGGAGACGAGCAAAAACTCATCCCCGGGCATGGCAGCACGTCCGGATCGTCATCGCTGTCGGTGCTGACTAAATCATGAACATCATCTTATCTTTAGTTCAGTCGGTCATGCGCGTCCGCCGCAACCGGCTAAGCAAAAGGCCTGATAGCGCTGCAAACGCAGGGCTAACCACGACTATCCGATCATGGCCTCATGACCATTCGGCCTGCGTCCTCACCCACCCTGACCCAGTGCTGGTTCACCCGAGCACATTCCCCTGCGCGCAGATCCCGGACACGCGACGACGAGTATTTCGTTGGCACCTGTCGCTACTGCCACCGGCCTATTCATTCCCGCTCCGGCAACCATTGGACACTTGCCGACGGGTTTGACCTTGATGCCCTTGCCGAACAGGCAACCCACCCGTTCATCTGTGTCAGCGATCCCGCAGATGGCCTCGTCATAGCCCGGATAGCGATCGACACTCCGGAAAGCGATGATGCCGCCAAGGAGCAACTGGCACATGTCAAGGAGCGTTACGCAAGCATGATGCCCGATCGCACCCTTGATGTCAGAGTGCTGGGGCGAGCGCGAAGCAAGACAAGGACATGAACCCGGCGGCTCGCCCTTGAGCTCGGCCTCACGAAAGCGCCTGTGACCCGCTGCTCTTACGCATCCCGCCAAGAGCCTGTCAGCGGGTGGGATCTCACTTCGCCGGTCTTCCCCATGGCCTCGACTGGCTGCAAGTCAGGTCTGTGCAGTTGTAGCCATGCCGGATGCAGATCCTTCAACGGTACCGCCGGCCCATCCCACCTTTGGACCCGCAGCAGTCGCCGCCAAGGCCACCCGGCACGCGCATCTGTCGCAGGGTCATAGACGATCATCAGCCCTCGCTGCAACGGCATGGAGGTCTCTTGGTTGAGAAGCAAGTGAGGCTATGCGTTCGGGCGCCAGTTCAGCATGTTGGCGGAGCGCCGGACACGCCCAAGGTCCGAAGTCTGTCGTCAATCCGTTTGCAATGCGCCTGTGACCGGATAGCTAGCGTCACCGGTTGAAGACGGCAGGTTCTGCCATAGCCACACGAACCTGACGTTGGTGCATCAATGTTTGGAGATTCATTTCAATGTCGAAAGTTCCCGTACTCGTCACCGGCGGCGCAGGCTATATCGGCAGTCATGCCGTTCTGGCGCTGAGCGATGCGGGCTATCCGGTCGCGGTCATCGACAATCTGACCACCGGCTTCCGCTTCGCCGTGCCCGAAGGCGTCGCCTTCTATGAGGGCGACATCGAGGACGGCGACCTTCTGGCGCGCATCTTTGCCGAACAGGGCATCCGCGCCGTCATGCATTTTGCCGGGTCGATCATCGTCCCTGAATCGGTCGGGAACCCGCTCAAGTATTATCACAACAACACCGCCAAGAGCCGCGCGCTCATTGCCGCTGCGGTTGCGGCAGGCGTGCCGCATTTCATCTTTTCCTCCACTGCCGCGACCTACGGCATCCCCGAAGTCTCGCCGGTCACCGAAGACAGCCCCAAGCGGCCGATCAATCCCTACGGCACGTCCAAGCTGATGACCGAGACCATGCTGGCCGACGTTTCGGCTGCCCATCCGCTCAACTACTGCGTGCTGCGCTACTTCAACGTCGCAGGCGCCGACCCCGAGGCCCGCACCGGCCAGTCTACCGCTGGCGCCACCCACCTGATCAAGGTCGCGGTCGAGGCAGCCCTGGGCAAACGCGCCTCGGTCGGCGTGTTCGGCAGCGATTTCGACACACCCGATGGCACCGGCGTGCGCGATTACATTCACGTCTCTGATCTTGCCGCAGCGCACGTCCTGGCGCTCGAGGCCCTCATCGCTGCGCCCACGCAATCGCTGACCATGAACTGTGGCTACGGGCGCGGCTTCTCGGTGCTCGAAGTGCTCGACGCAGTCGACCGCGTCACCAATCG
Organism: Novosphingobium sp. FW305-C-30-35; assembly: GCF_058783135.1. NCBI lineage: Bacteria > Pseudomonadati > Pseudomonadota > Alphaproteobacteria > Sphingomonadales > Sphingomonadaceae > Novosphingobium > Novosphingobium sp. FW305-C-30-35. The sequence goes on along the minus strand of NZ_JBYSYJ010000003.1, from coordinate 31,831 downwards.
CAAGATCGTGCGCGAGATGCAGGGGCGCCGCGCCGGTGATCCCGATTCGCTGATTTCCGACAACAGCCGCATCAAGGCCAAGCTGCCGTGGGTCCCGCGCTACGACGATCTCGATACGATCGTCTCCCATGCGCTGGCATGGGAGCGCAAGCTGAGCGAAATCCGCGGTCAGTAACTGCCTGGCCTACGAGGACCAGCTCTCGTGCAGGCCTAGTGTGCAAGTTAAGACAGAATTTACCATGCCCTGCGTTCCCCTTTCCGGGCATTTCTGTTAACCTTGCACCATGGCCACCCGTCTCGACTTCCCCGTTGCCAGCGAGGACAATGCGTCCGGCGAACTTGCCGGCCTGTCGGCCAAGCAGTGCGAGGTCCTCGATCTCCTGCTCGAGCACAAGAGCAACAAGGAGATCGCCAGGCTTCTTGGCATATCGCCATCTGCCGTCGATCAGCGACTTGCTGCGGCACGCCTGCGCCTTGGCACAACGCGCCGGGGCGATACGGCTCTGGCCTATGCGCGGCTCAAGGGAACCTGTGTGAATTCCACAGGTGGCTTTGCACAGGTCGCCAGCGTCGGGCAAATCGCGGATGAGGATGGCGAGGACGAGGTGGGCGGTCTGCTCTTGTTCGAGGACATAGGCCTTTTTCCCGGCCCTGTGCCAGGGAATCCGTTGCCATGGCCCGAGCAACAGCCCCCCCACCCCGGCCTCCGGGACCTTGCGGTCCCGGCGAGCCCGCTGGTGCGCCTCGGCCTGATCATTGTCTTTGCCCTGCTTATCGTGGTGGTGGCCCTGATCGGAATGAGCGTGACCCAAAGCGTCGTGGTGCTCCTCGGATAAGCAATCGCCCCGCCAGTCAGTGATTGCGCCGCTGTCTGCGGCAGGGGAATAGCCATGACCATGACCAAGACCGTCGCCGCCACGCGGCTTGCCCGCGAAATCCCGGCCGCCGAACTGGCGATCGACCAGGCCCTCCAGGCAACATCGGCAGTACTCCAGACCATGCTCGCCGCACGCACCGCCGGAGATGTTCCAGCCCACACCGGCCAGGTCGCGATCACCAAGCTCATCCAGAGCCAGCAGGCCCTGGTCAGCGCCAGCAGCGACTTCCTGCGTGTCCATCGCGAACTGGCTGCGCTCGGCCGGGAACTCATGGCAGCCGACTATGGCGAGTGCCCGCCGATCAAGGGCGCGCTGGAAATCGGCAGCGACGAAGCTCTTGCTGCCTGATCGCTCTTGACCTGCAGGACAAGGCAGGCACCTAGGCAAGGTGCGCTACGCCCTGCAGATTCTCCTTCTGGCCCTCGTCTCGGTCTACGCCTGGCGCCGCGCCGGCGTGACCGAGAAAGGGGGTACAGCTCTCATGGCCTTCCTGTTGTTCGCCTCGCCCGTCTACGCGGCGATCAGCACCAAGGCCGGGCAGTTCGACCGGATTGACCTTGGCTATCTCGTGATCGACGGGGTTGTCCTCATGGCCATGATCGGCTTCGCCCTCGTTTCCGAAAAGTGGTGGCCGCTATGGCTTGCAGGCGCTCAGCTCATCGCATTCCTCTCGCACTTCGTACGGCTGATCGATGCGAGCTACGCGCCCTTCGCCTACGCCTTGATGATGCGTGCGCCCTCATGGGTGCAGCTGGCGATCCTGGCGCTTGGCACCTGGCTTGCCGCGCGACCTGCACCAGCACGCCAGTCAGCTCAGAGCCAGTCGGCAGGCTCGGCTTCGCCCGGCCGCTAGGACGCCTTCCTGCCCGCGCCCGCCATGGCCTGGGCGAGCTGTTCGCACCGCGTCAGCCGGGTCTGCTGACCTCATCAAACCGTGCGGCAGCCGGTTCCTGGCACCTTGCGCACAACACCCGAACCCTGGCGATCCTGGCGTTTCTCCCAGGCTCAGAGCCTATCTCGTGCAGCGCCTCGCCAATGCGCCGCTCGAGCAGATGCTCACGCTCTTCTTCGCCAAGGACGGGGCGCTGGTCGGCAGCGACCTGGCCCAATCGGCGAGCCGCGCCCACATCCTGATCCGCCCGCTCAGTCTTCTGCACAAGGCGCGGCGCCTTAACGCCCACAGCCTGGTTCTTGCTCACAATCATCCTGGCGGTCACGCCTGCCCCAGCCAGGCCGATATCTGCTCCACGGCGATCTTCCACCGCCTGATGGACCAGAACGGACTGCAGCTTGCCGAACACTCCATCATCGGATCGGAAGGGATCTTCAGCATGCGCCGTGCAAGGTTACTACCATGACCGAACTGTCCTCGACCATCGGTCTTGCCGCTCTTGCCAGCGAGGCATCGTCGCCGCGCGAGTCCTCTGCCAGCGCGATCGCGGTGGCTGAACTTGCTTTGCGCCGCAAGCTCGCCGCCCTGTTTTCACAAGGCCCGCTCCCATGCGACCCGGCTCTCGATATCCTCCTCGAAGTCTATCTCGGACTGCGCCAGGCCAGACTGCGCACTCCGGGCGACGTAGCCGCCAATACCGGCCTTCCCACATCGTCAATGACGCGCTGGATAAAGATCCTCGAAGAAGGCGGCCTGGTCGTGTCCCACGGGGTGGTGTAGGAAGGTTTCTCTGAGAGGGTGGCCACCGTCGATCTTCTGGTAGGGTTCGGATGCGAACTCGAACCTGGAGAAGAAGACGATGACCGACGACAGAATGGCCCTTGTTGAGCTGATTGAGCAAGGGGCAGACAGCGATTTGGTGCGCGATATGCTGGCATTTGCCGCCGAGCGCATGATGGATCTGGAGATTGAGGCCAGAACGGGTGCGGCTGCGGGCAGTCGCAGCCCGGCGCGGCTCAACCACCGCAACGGCTATCGCGAACGGGGCTGGGACACTCGGGCCGGCCGGATCGAGCTGGCGATCCCCAAGCTCAGGAAGGGCAGTTACTTCCCGAGCTTCCTTGAGCCACGCCGCACGGCTGAGAAGGCGTTGGCGGCGGTGATCCAGGAAGCCTACGTCCACGGTGTCTCGACTCGCTCGGTCGACGATCTGGTCAAGGCGATGGGCGCCAGCGGCGTCTCGAAGAGCCAGGTGAGCCGTCTGGTGGCCGAGATCGACGAACGGGTGAACGCCTTCCTGCAGCGATCGAGGGCGAGTGGCCCTACCTGTGGATCGACGCCACCTACCTCAAGGTCCGCGAGGGCGGGCGGATCGTCTCGACGGCGGCGATAATCGCCGTCGGCGTCAACACCGATGGTCGGCGCGAGGTTCTGGGCGTTGCCACCGGCCCTTCAGAAGCGGAACCCTTCTGGAAAGCCTTCCTGCGCTCGCTCGCCGACCGGGGACTTCGCGGGGTAAAGCTGGTCATCGCGGACGACCACAAGGGGTTGCGCGCCGCCGCCAGCAAGGTGTTCGCCGCGAGCCAGCAACGCTGCCGGGTCCACTGGATGCGCAATGCGCTGGCACATGCCGCGCCTAAGCAGCGACCGGCAGTCATCGCCATGATCAAGACGATCTTTGCGCAGGAAACGGCTGAAGCGGCTCACCAGCAATGGGAACAGGTCGCCGATGCCCTGCGCGAGAAGTTCCCGAAGCTGGCCGACATGATGGCCGGATCGCGCGAGGACGTGCTTGCCTACATGACCTTCCCGAAGGAGCACTGGGCGCAGATCGCGTCGACCAACCCGCTGGAAAGGGTGAACAAGGAGATCAAGCGAAGGGCCGATGTCATCGGCATCTTTCCGAATGACGCCGCCGTCGTCCGCCTCGTCGGAGCACTCATGCTGGAACAGAATGATGAGTGGGCGGTGTCACGCCGTTACATGACGCTGGAAACCCTCGGCTCGGTGAGCCATAACCCCATTGTCAGCCTGCCAGCTCTGGCTGCCTGACCCGAACCTGATCCTACTGCGGATCGACGGTTCCTACACCACCCCGTGGGACACGACCAGGCGGCCTGGTCCAACGTCACAAGGATACGCGCGATAATCGCCGTATCTGCCTGACCCTTACCGGTGAGGGCCATGCCCTTGCCGAGCGGGCAATCGAGACGATCGCCACCGCGCGCCAGACACCTGCTCAAACCCAGATTCAGGCAGCCCCCCTGCTGCAGGCCACACCCTTGCCGCAAACCTTTTTCTTTGCCCAGTAAGAGCCTGGCAGGACTTCAGCATGCAGGCGCATTGCCTGCCGCATCTACCAGAGCTGACCTGCTCGATCCCTCCTGGCGCAACTACGCGAGCGGCCCCATGCCAAGCGCCTTGCCGGACCGGTTCTGCATCGCATGCGAGAACCGGTCCTGCGTCAGCTGAAGCAGCGCCGCATGCCCTCTGCGGCTCTCTCACTGAGCGCGACCCACTGCCGACGCTTGTCGGCGGGATCCTGCGTACGCTCAACCAGGCCCAGGCTTACAAGATAGGTAAGCCAGCGCAGCGCTGTCGACTGAGCAATTCCTGCATCCAGCCCGATAGCCGAAGACGAAAGGCGCTTGCGCCCCAGGCGAGCGACATAGAGTTCAAGCAGCAAGTCCCAGGCAGGATCCGAGAACAGATCCCGGCCAATCCCGAGCAGCTTTTGGCGGTTGCTGCGACGCACCTACTCTGCCTTGACGCTTGCCAGAAGACCAGCGTCGCTCGCACCACCTCCCGAAGGTTGACAGTCAAGCCCGAATTGATCGGGGTCGCCATCGGACCAGCGCAACAACATCTGTGCAATGTCTGCTACCTTGCGGCGGTCCAGCTGCTGCATTCCTTCGCCCCCTTCTGCCCCGGCGTAGAATTACTAAGCCATTAACCACAGGACTTTTCCATAAGAGGTTCTACGCAGTCAACCTTTCCCGGCAATCCGCAATCGGGCAACATCGTAGTCGCAGGCCACTATAGCTGTCCCTTGCGAACCTGGTCTGAGAATCCGCAAGCTGCATCGATGCCTTCCGTGGGACACGGCCGCCATCGATGCGCAATGGCGGCATTGTTCAAGACCCTGAAGCAAAAGGCCCTAAGTCAATAGGCCCTGAGTCAAACGGCCCTGGGTCAATTCGCCCCAGCACCACACTCAAATACTTGCATTGATCGCTGCCACAGATCCTAACGTGCAAGCATCTGTCCGCGCATGGCCGGGAATGTCGCAGCCCGCACTTTGGAATTGCTGCTAATCCAGCCGGACGATTCCCGGTGTCTTGCAGGACAAGCCGATGCCAACTGTCGTGATGGTGACATGACTTTTAGCGCAGGTTTCCGTGCCGCAGCGCCATCGCCGACAACGCGCATCGCGGCCTGCCGCTGCAAGACCCGGCGCAGACGACTTTACGCCAAATTCACCATACTATTCCAATTTGGGTCTAAGAGCCCGATCCGAAACTAAGTTGAGTGGTATCAGTGGGTTAGCTTGACGACCCGCCCAGTCGTTGATTCAGGGGTTTCGCCAAAAACTACCTGGGATACAACGATGTGGACCGATACCACTCGCGCTCTCCATGCGCGAAGCATGCTAGCTTTACCAACAGATTTAACCGATGCCGAATGGGCTTTCTTCGAGCCACTTCTTCCTCCACCAGCAAAGACAGGTCGACCACGGAAGTGGGAGATGCGCCGGATTGTTGAGGCCATCTTCTATCTGCTCCGGGGTGGGCTGCCATGGCGAATGCTGCCACCTTGCTTTCCACCGGTCTCAACGGTGCGACGCTGGTTCTACATATGGCGCGATACTGGGCTATGGCAGGCCTTGAACCATGGCCTTCTTATGCTGGTCCGTGAAGCACAGGGGCGTGAGGCCTCGCCCAGCGCCGGTGTGATCGACAGCCAGAGCGTCAAAACCACTGAAAGTGGCGGACCTCGGGGCTACGATGCTGGAAAGAAGATCAAAGGCCGCAAGCGTCACATCCTAACCGACACCGAGGGCAATCTGGTTCACGCCGTCGTCCATACCGCTGACATTCAGGATCGCGATGGAGCTCCGATGGTCTTGGGCGGCGTCATCAAGCGGTTTCCCTGGCTGCGGCACGTGTTCGCTGATGGCGGATATGCTGGCCAGAAACTGAAGGATGCCCTGAAGCCTTTGGGTAGCTGGATGATCGCAATCATCAAACGCTCCGACACGGTCAAGGGCTTCGAAGTCTTGCCCCGCCGGTGGGTTGTCGAAAGGACAATCGCCTGGCTCAACCGAAATCGCCGACTTGCCAAGGACTTCGAGCAGACCATCGCATCTGCCACCGCTTGGCTCTTCGCGGCCTCGGTACAAGCCTTCATCCGGCGTGCCGCAAGACACTGTCATTCAACAAATTAGTTTCGAATCCGACTCTTACGTAATGTTGTCTGAAGCGTTCGCAAAGCTGCAGGAAGCTCTTGATATCATTGACGCGCACGGTGCCCACTTGCCCGGGATACACATTGCATCGGCTATGGAAGTCCTGGCCGAGCTGCTGGAAAGCGATTCTCAGGTGACTGCCGATGGGCAGTCCGAATAACTCTGTGCAGCAAGGGATGCCTCCGGCTCGTCTCGCATCTTCGGGCGCTCTGCCCACCACGCCGGGCTGCCCCGCTCCCTAGAACGACATGTCACGATCGTCTTGCCAGGACCAGCACTGTCCAGCAACAGGCACTCGCAGAATGCTCGGCAATCAGGTCGACGCTTGCCCAGGACGGCTTTGCAGCTCGCCGGGATCGGGTCGAAGAGCCTGGCCGCGAGACAGGCATCGCAGGCTGCTCATCGCGCCTTGCGCGCCTCACCATAGGCGGTGCGACACACGATAGCAGGATCCCAGGGCATTGGTTGCGGCGAAGGCGATGCGGCCATCGGCGCGGCCGGGTCAGAGCCAGATCCCGGGCGCACGCCATTTGTCCGGGCTGATCGCCCAATGCCCGGCCAACCGGGGACGTAATTCCAAGCCGTTGTCCTGGACATCTTTCCAGTACCCGAAGACCACCGTGCACATGGTCACCACTTGCGTACGACAAGGACCAGCATGTTGTCCGCCTCGCAGGCCGGGCATCCTCAAAAATCTGCAATTCGGGTGACCCCGGCAATCTTTCAGCCAGACAACTATGTATTCTCGCGTAACCTCATGGTAAAGTTTGGTCTACCAGAAATGGTTAACACGCTCGGCTAGAAGTTATGAGTCAAGGGGGCTTTCATGAACCATACCGTGCGTAATGCACTGCTGACTGCAGCCGCAGCAGCATCGGCGCCGACCGCGCTTGCTGCCCAGGATCGCGATGGCTGGTATATCAACGAGGCCCAGGATCTGGCGCTGATCGAAGGCAATCCAAGCCAGTCGGGGGCCCTGCTCGGTGTCCAGTGCGATCGCAACGATCCGCGCGCTCGTCGCCTGGTCTTCGGCTCAGTCCGCAAGCGCGATCGTGACGGCCTCTTGCGCGAAATCAGTGCTTTGCGCCCGGCAGTGCTCAGGATCGCCGTGGAATCACAGTCTGCCTATGCGGAATTCCTGGTCGAGCTCGAGGACAAGGCACAGCTCGACATCGGTGGTACTGCCGATGTCGTTGCTGCCTACCTCACCAAGGAGCAATTTGCGCTCATCCGCTCGGCCCGGTCAGTAACCGTTCGCGTCGGCGAACGCCAGGCCTACTGGTTTACCGGCAATGGCTCGGCTTCCGCGACCGGCACCCTGCCCTGCGCTGCAACGCCGCAGATCCTTGCCAGCCGCATCATCCCCTCACGGCCCGACGATGCGCCCGTCCGCCCGATACAGACCAGCTGGAGCTTCACCCCGCGCCTGCTGGCCGCCGATCCGACCAAGGGGCGGTACATCGCTGGAACCTCGACCGTCGGCTTCCCCGAGAGCCCGCTCGCCAGCTTCAATTTCGAGATCACCTGTCATGGCAACCGTCTCCATGCCGCCTTCACCAACGGCTCGGTGGCAAACAGCGTCGCCATGAACCGCGCCTTCGATCCGGCAAAGTTCCAGACGCTGGTCAACACCAGCGACAACTTTGCCGAAATCTATCGCGCAGGTCGCCAGATCGCGCGTTTCCCGGTCGAGGCCGGCAGTTCCGGCAAGGGGCACGTCCTGACCTCGCAGGAGCTCAGCGCACTGCTGTCCTTCGACCGGATCGTCGTCAGCAGCGCAAAGCAGGCACGCACGATCGAATTCACCGCAGAGGGCGGGCCACAGGCCATCTCGTCGATTGCCCAGGCTTGCGGTGCCTCGCAGCGTTAGCTTGACCGAACCTGGCCTCGGTCTCACTACGCGAGACCGGGCCGGGCGCTATCCTGGCGTGCCGGAGTGGCCCCTGACCTATTCGTTGGCGGCCTCGGGCAGAAAGTACCTGGCAACGCGCAGGATCCCCTCGTCGCCAATCGTGACCCTGGCATCAGCAAGCCTGGGCTCCCTCACCTGCCCGGCACCATTCCTGCGCCCCTCACCCGACCTGCCCGACTGGCCCGACTGGCCATCGCTGCCGGCACAGACCAGGACCAGCCTTTCGCTCTCGAGGGCTCTTATGTAGCGCATGACAATATCCGGCGAGAGCCTGAGATCTCTGGCGAGCCCCAAGACGGTAACCTGACGCCGCTGCAAGGTATCGATCAGGATGCGCAGCAAGATGCGCCAGGCGTCATTGGCAAGCGGAAGCGAGGCACTGAGCGCCGCCAGCCGCTCGAGTGCTGCAAGCTCCCGCTTTGCGCGACCAAGCAGCAACTTGCCATGGGGGTAGGTGGGTAGCGGTCGCGACGACCGTCCCGTTCTGCCATGACTGTTGAATTGCGTTACGCTGCCCCCGTTCGAACTCAAGGCCTGCCTCCCAGCGTTCACATCGCACACCCTGTCCAAAAGTTAACGATCTGTAAGTCCGCGTCAATCGCCCTGTTTGCGCAATGCAAAACTTGCCGTTGAATCGGCAGGAGATTTGGCCGACCTGCAAGATACCGCAGGTCATGCCGGCATGATGCCGTTTCTGGCACGAAGTGCTGCATCCCTGCCAGGAGCGTCACTGCCCGGCCTGTCAGCCGCCATTATCGAAAAGCTCCTTGAGGCGGCGTTCGGCCAGCCATAGCCTTGTCCATTCGACGGCTTCAGCAAGACCTGGCGGGCTTTGCTTGGCTGTTGCAGGATCGGCCGCCGCCGCGATACCTCCCTTCGGCAAGGCCGCATTATGCGGATCGAAGCGGTCAACCACTCGCTCGATGTCCTGCAAGGATCCCGTGCCTGCTGCATAGCTCTCGAATGCGGCCTCGAGCTCCTGCTCGAGAGCCTCCAGCCCCCCGTCCTGAAAGACCGGTGGAGCCGCATCGACGGCACATGCGCCGTGATCGCAATCGGCCGCCGGATCAACCGATGCCACTGCGCTCTGGGCCGGGTCCGTGAGGTCTGCTGCGTGATCATGGCTTGGCGGCCATGTCTCCTGCGCACCTGCGCCCGGGTGCAGGGTGTCCAGGCCGCCTGGCTCGGCAACTATGACCAGCGGACGACGCCGGACGCCCATGTCCTTGTTCGCATGTTCACTATCGCGCGCCGCCCACTTGCGGCCCAGCAGGAACAAGGCGATCAGGCTCATCGCAGTGAGCAGTGCCAGCGTCGAAAACATCTCTTTGTCGATGCCAGCCACAAACAAGCCCCCGGTGCCCAGTCCAGCAATTGCCGCAAAGCCTACAAGGTCAAGTCGGCCACCGCAATTGCCGAACCTGATGGTGCGCCGGGTGCAACTCGAAAGGTGCGTAGTACAAGCTGTGTCAACTGAGCAGAAATGCCCAATACTGCTCGCCTTCACCAGCAAAACGTGGTTGAGAGCACCTGTCGCCACCGCGCCGTTGCTTGACTGGCACCGGCAAGAGGATGGCCCAGCTTTTCGTGCCCACCATTTTTGACTATTTGTCAGATAGTTGGGAGACCCTTTTCCTTGTACCCTTCTTGCGAGGTCTGCCCCGCTTGGTGGCAGTGGCCTCTGGCCAGGCTGATGGGCCAATGCAGATGTGCGGGCGCGCAGCCAATCCAAGCTCAGGACCAGTTGCGACAAGGGGTCAATGTCCGTAACGACGTAACGCAGTACAGGCCTTGCCTGACGTACAGACTATTGGCGACGCTACGTGTCCTCGCCACCATGCATCCTGTTCAGCAGGTCAATCGCCAGCGACACCCGGTTAGCGTCCGCGGTCGTGGTGTAATTTCCGGTGCAGACTGAGGTGCCGCTGGTGGTGGGGCATGCCCCACCACCAGCGATTTCGATCTCGGTGGCCACCGGGCTCATCGGTAAGGTGGAGTTACCACACTTCACACGCCCACCGAGGAGTTGATCCCGATGACCGACGACAGACTACCGCTTGCCGAGCTGATGGCGAAGACCGGAGATGGAGATTTCCTGCGCACGATCGCCGAGAGCGTATTGCAGATCATCATGGAGGCCGACGTCGATGGCCTGGTCGGTGCTAGCCGGCACGAGCGTTCCGGCGACCGCACGACGTGGCGCAATGGCTATCGCGACCGAAGCCTCGACACCCGGCTCGGCACGCTCAACCTCAAGATCCCCAAGCTGCGGACCGGCGCCTACTTTCCCGGCTTTCTGGAGCCGAGGAAGACCGTCGAGAAGGCGCTGGTCGCGGTGATCCAGGAGGCGTGGATTGCCGGCGTCAGCACCCGGCGCGTGGATGAGCTGGTCCAGGCCATGGGCATGACCGGCATTTCCAAGTCCTCGGTGTCGAAGCTGTGCAAAGACATCGACGAGCGCGTCCACGCCTTCCTCAAGCGCCCGCTCGCCGGCGACTGGCCCTACCTCTGGCTCGATGCCACCTACCTCAAGGTGCGCGAGAGCGGACGGATCGTCAGTGTCGCCGCGATAATCGCCGTCGCAGTCAACACCGAGGGCAAGCGCGAGATCGTCGGCCTTCACATTGGCCCATCGGAGGCCGAGCCGTTCTGGTCCAGCTTCCTCAAGGACCTTGCCCGACGCGGCCTGACCGGCGTGAAGCTGGTCATCTCCGATGCCCACGAGGGATTGAAGGCCGCGATTACCCGCGTCATGGGCGCGACCTGGCAGCGCTGCCGCGTCCACTTCATGCGCAACGCCTTGGCCTATGTGCCCAAGGGACAGAATACCGTCGTTGCCGCTGCGATCCGCCAGGTCTTCCTCCAGCCCGACCATGCTGCCGCCACGCAGGTCTGGCGCCAGGTCGCCGACCAGTTGCGCGCCCGCTGGCCCAAGCTGGGCGCCTGCATGGACGATGCCGAGCACGATGTGCTGGCCTACATGACCTTCCCCGAGCAGCACAGGGTCAAGCTGCATTCCACCAACCCCCTGGAACGCCTGAACAAGGAGGTGAAGCGCCGCGCCGATGTCGTCGGCATCTTTCCCAACGAGGACAGCATCATCCGCCTCGTCGGCGCCGTCCTGCTCGAGCAGAATGACGAATATCAGCTCCAGCACCGCTACATGCAGATCGAGGGCATGGCTGCCCTTGCCACACCAATGATCGAGGAGGTTCAGCCGCTACAAATTACACCCAAGGCCGCCTGAAAGTGCAGCCCAATGGCCACACCCGATTTTACACCACATTGACGGACGCGACCGACACCCGCAAGCCGGCCTCGGTCAGGTTCTGCGAATCGAGGATCTCGAGAGACTCCTCGAGCAGGGCCAAAGCGCGGGCCAAGCTGTCTGCCTCGCTGTTACCCTGATCCATAACTTCTCCAGCATGGCCTGAAATCCCGGCAGCATGCTGAATAGCGAGGTAACCTCGCACCCAACCGAACGGCTTCATCGGGGTCTTTACGTAACCTCGAGCAACGCAACCCGCCCAGCTTTGCGCGATCGCAGTTTCCCACATGTAAACAGAAGCTTATCGGATGGACCTGCCCTGGGAAGATCCTTGCTGATACCCCGCATCAGGTCCGCTAACCGTCTTTCCTGCGCTTTGCCGCGCCAAACAGCTGTCTGGGACAAAAATCAGTGAACGGTCGTTAACGATCTTTGTCCCTTGCCTAAGCCTTGCGATTGCGGTTCTTGCGTCCCCAGGGACGGAGAATTCGGTGCAATCAGGTCTGCAAACGGACATATTCAGAGACAGCCCGGAACGGGCCCGAACCTGGCCCGGTCACGAGGTGCACTTTTCACTGGTCGGCAGCTTGCACCGCCAGAAAAACGGTCTGGCTTTCAGGTCAGGCAATGGCCTTTACTACGACCTCATTGCCCCTCCCGCCATCCGCACCAGTCTTGTTCTGCCTGACGCAAGGCAACATCGCGCGTACGGCTCGAAGCTCATCTTGCAGGCAGCTCCAGCCTCGTCGTCCACAGCATCGAAGCCCATGGCGACCCGGACCTGCCCCAAGATCAGATCGTGCTCGAACGTCTGCTGGTCATTGCCGCAGTGCGGGCACAGTACGAACGGGCAGCGGCTCAGGCAGCAAGCGCGCCATAGGCCGATGCCTCGATTTTTACGCGTACGGCATCGGCGACATTTCGGGCTCCGAGTTTGCCCAGCAGCTTGCTCCGGTGAATTTCGACCGTGCGAGGGCTGATCTCCAGGAAGCGGGCAATCGCCTTGGAACTCTCGCCTGACACCAGACCCTCAAGCACCTGGCGTTCGCGTTCGGTCAGGCGGGCAAGGCTGTGGCAGGCGCGAACCGCACGCTCGAGCAGGTCACGGCGATGCTCAGCCTCGGCCACGACCCTTGGCATGGCTGCCGCGAGATCCTCGCACGTCCGTGGCGTCGAGATGAACGAGAGCGCCCCGCCCTTGATGGCCTGAACCACATGGTCCACCTGAGGCTTGTCGTTATAACCGACGAACGGGCACCACTGTCCTTGCCGCGCAAGCTGACTGACCAGCTCGGGGATCGCACTGCGCGGGCCATCATCCCGGATCAGCACCACACCATTGCGCGGGACTGCATCGAGAAGCTCGCCAAGGTCTTCGTAGATCTCGCAATGAAAACCCGCATCGAACCCGAGCCGGGCAAGGACAGCCCGGTCGCGCGCGGCCGGTTCGAGGATGTGGAGCGTCGTCTTTTGTGCCGTGAGCCCTACTTTGACGAGCAAAAGTCCTGATAACAGGCCAATTGAACCTAGCCCGCCTTATTCACCAAAAGTGTCCTGAAGGGTTGGCGGGAGTGGCGTAAGCCTCTGATCTGAATTAGGAACTTGGTGCCTAAGCCGAACCTGCCGCAGGGCAGAAAATGCCACAAGCCACACCCGCCATGAACGACGATATCGCAAGCTCATTTGGATTCTCAGCAGTCGGCCGCAAGAAAATAACAGCTGCATTCGACGGTGGCCGGCTTACCTCGGATGGCGGTGTTCTACTGCTTGCACAAGCCGAGCGCGCGATGGGGATTTGCCAGCGCCTGGCGGCTTGTATTGCCGATCCGCGCGATCCAGCGCGGGTGATCCATCGCCTGGATGACATTCTGCGTGCCCGTGTGTTCGCGATCGCGTGCGGCTATGAGGATGCTGATGATCTCGATGCTCTGCGCGACGATCCAGGCTTCCGTCTGGCGCTCGGCAAGCTGCCGGAATCGGGCGCGGGGCTGGCCAGCCAACCGACGATGAGCCGGTGGGAAAATGCACCGACTACGCGCGAACTGGCCAGCATGATGGCCGCGATGATCGACATCTACTGCGCCAGCTATCCCGCCCCACCGACAGCGGTCACGCTGGATATCGACGACACGTGCGACGTCGTGCATGGCTATCAACAGCTCTCGTTCTGGAACGGGCATCATGGGGAGCGCTGCTTCCTACCGATCCATATCTACGACACCGCGACCGGCAGGCCGGTGGCCATGCTGCTGCGCACGGGCAAGACGCCTTCTGGAAAAGAGGCGGCGGGGCACATCCGACGCCTGGTGCGTCACCTGCGCCGTAACTGGCCCGATACCCACATCACCATCCGCGGCGACGGGCACTATGGTCGACCCGAGGTCATGGCCTACTGCGATGCGGCCCGCGTCGATTACGTGTTCGGCCTGCCCACCAATGCAGCGCTGCGCGCCGATCCCGCCATTGTTGCGGTCGCCGATGCCTGCGCGGTCAAGCGCGCCCAGCGTCAGTGTCCCGTCCTGCGCAACTACGCAGAGACCCGCTATGGGGCAAAGACCTGGAAGTGCCAGCGTCGTGTCGTTGCACGGATCGAGGCCAGCACGCTGGGCATGGACATTCGCTATGTCGTCACGTCGCTGACCGGGGCCTCAGCCGAGCACATCTACGATGCGCTTTACTGCGCGCGCGGGCAGGCCGAGAACCTGATCAAGCGGCACAAGGCCCAGCTGGCCAGTGATCGCACCTCGTGCCGCTCGGCCAATGCCAATCAGATGCGCCTGATCCTGCACACTGCCGCCTACTGGCTGCTATGGCGCATCCAGCAGGCGATGCCCAGGACCGCTGCTCTGGCAAGCGCCGAGTTTACAACCTTGCGCCTGCGGCTGCTCAAGGTCGCTGCGCGCGTCGTAGAAAGTGCTAGCCGCATCCGCATTGCCTTCGCTTCGGCCTGTCCGGATGCCGATCTGTTCCGCGCCCTCGTTCTCTGGCTCAAGCCTGCGCCGACGTAGCCCATGCGGCAGTGCCGCAGAACTCCGAGCCCAGCCCTTCGACCCGAAAAGCCCATCAATCCGAATGCGGTGAAACAAACGCCAGCGACGCCGGTCGTCCGCGCAACACCGCCAGCGGCAGCAAATGCCCAGAGCGGGCCTGAAACCGAGCGTCGTGAATAAGAGAGGCTAGCCTGACGCGCATTATGCCTCCCGCCGCCGCTATCGCCCTGATTCCAATCGGTAAAATATCCTCATAGTGGTGTCATTTCATCGATCGCACCCGCATTCTACAGGGCAGGCGGGAGGATGCCGGACGGCGACGGCAAATCGGTCCGGAAAATTTTTGCCGCCAGCACTTGCCGGCAGGGAAACGTTCGCACGCCCTCCCCGATTGCATCATGATCGGGATTTTATCGTTTGTTTTCAGATATCTTCAGCTTGTCCGCAAAGCCTGCTCCCAGCCTGGCCAAGGCGCATCTTGCCGATTTGTTTACCACGCCTCGAAACCACGGCCATTAACTACGGCAAGGCGTTGCCGTCCTTCCCGGCAACGACAGTAACGCTTCCATGTTTTCATCGAAGGAATATCGAGATGGCTGTAATCAATACAAATATTGCCGCAGTTCGCGCGACTTTTGCTTCGAATTCTGCCAACAAGATGCTTGGTATCTCTATGCAGAGGCTGTCTACCGGCAAGCGCATCAACGGTGCAAACGACGATGCTGCAGGCCTGGGCATTGTCACCACGATGACCGCCTCGATCCGCTGCATGAACATGGCAGTCCGCAATACGAACGATGGTATCAGCCTCGCCCAGACCGCAGATGGCGTCCTGTCGGAAGTGGTCAATATGGTGCAGCGAGTTCGTGAACTTGCCGTGCAGAGCGCTTCGGAAACCTATGTCGCCTCAGACCGGCAAGCCATGCAGGAGGAGGTCAGTGCGCTCACCGAGCAGATCGCGGACACTCTGGCCAATTCCACATTCAACGGGAAGACACTCTTCAGCACCACGGCCGGCACCGATGTGACCTTCGATCTCCAGATCGGCAGCACGACCACCGACGTGATGACGATCACGAGCAAGGCAATCGATGGTACGAACCTCGATGCAACCGCCCTGGACGTGACCACCGTAGCGCTTGCGCGGACGACCCTCGACAATGCCGATGCCGCACTTGATGACATCAATGCCGCCCGCAGCACGCTCGGTGCAGCACAAAACCGCCTCGAATCCGTGGCAAACAATCTGACCACCAATGTTACGTCACTGTCTGATGCACGCTCGCGAATCGAGGATACCGACTACTCGACAGAAACCGCAGCAATGGCCAAGGCGCAGATCCTCTCGCAGGCATCGACGGCAATGATCGCCCAGGCCAACCAGTCGGCCCAGAACGTCATGTCGCTCTTGCGCTGATCCGCGGACCTTTCATGGTCCGGGCACGCGGCCGCGGTGCGCTCCTCGACGAGACGCCGTGGCCGCGTGCTTCGCGTAACGTAACGAACCCTGCTCGCTCAACGCGCCGACGCCGCACTGTGACGAGCGCGATGTTCGGATTCCGATCGGGAATCCCCACGTAACGTTACGGCGTCGTCGCCCGTTGCTGACCTGGAGGCATCGCCGAGGCCGAGGGCTTGCCTGAGGGACTGTTCGCGAAGGCCCCGGCCGGCAGGGAGATGCGTAACGGAGCCGAACCGACAGCTCCTGCCGCATTCGTCGCCACCTTGCCCGCCACCAGCTCGGCCCAGGCCTTCTGCGTCATCCGTTCGACGGGCACCCACGCTGCAACACTGCCGTCCGGGAATTCGTGCTGGACCCGTCGCCAGGTCAGCCCCAACTCGGTGTCGACCAGGTAAAGTTCGCCGCTCGCCTCGAGTGGAACCGCAACGTAACGCGCTGACGACCCGGTAACCGGAGCAGGCTCGGGGGTACAGGCCGAAGCAGCCAGAGCCGCACCGACGCTTGCCAAAAGCCATTGGCGTTTCATCTATTGCCCATTCCCCCCTGCAACCAACCCGCAGATTGCCACCCGACCTTTATACCATCCGATCATGCCCTGTCGCAACCACGCCGAGCCATCGGAATGAGGACGACGAACGCGGCACAAAGCGCCAGAACTGCGATTCCAAGGCATTGCAGGCCCAGGTCGTGTCCCACGGGGTGGTGTAGGAACCGTCGATCCGCAGTAGGATCAGGTTCGGGTCAGGCAGCCAGAGCTGGCAGGCTGACAATGGGGTTATGGCTCACCGAGCCGAGGGTTTCCAGCGTCATGTAACGGCGTGACACCGCCCACTCATCATTCTGTTCCAGCATGAGTGCTCCGACGAGGCGGACGACGGCGGCGTCATTCGGAAAGATGCCGATGACATCGGCCCTTCGCTTGATCTCCTTGTTCACCCTTTCCAGCGGGTTGGTCGACGCGATCTGCGCCCAGTGCTCCTTCGGGAAGGTCATGTAGGCAAGCACGTCCTCGCGCGATCCGGCCATCATGTCGGCCAGCTTCGGGAACTTCTCGCGCAGGGCATCGGCGACCTGTTCCCATTGCTGGTGAGCCGCTTCAGCCGTTTCCTGCGCAAAGATCGTCTTGATCATGGCGATGACTGCCGGTCGCTGCTTAGGCGCGGCATGTGCCAGCGCATTGCGCATCCAGTGGACCCGGCAGCGTTGCTGGCTCGCGGCGAACACCTTGCTGGCGGCGGCGCGCAACCCCTTGTGGTCGTCCGCGATGACCAGCTTTACCCCGCGAAGTCCCCGGTCGGCGAGCGAGCGCAGGAAGGCTTTCCAGAAGGGTTCCGCTTCTGAAGGGCCGGTGGCAACGCCCAGAACCTCGCGCCGACCATCGGTGTTGACGCCGACGGCGATTATCGCCGCCGTCGAGACGATCCGCCCGCCCTCGCGGACCTTGAGGTAGGTGGCGTCGATCCACAGGTAGGGCCACTCGCCCTCGATCGGCCGCTGCAGGAAGGCGTTCACCCGTTCGTCGATCTCGGCCACCAGACGGCTCACCTGGCTCTTCGAGACGCCGCTGGCGCCCATCGCCTTGACCAGATCGTCGACCGAGCGAGTCGAGACACCGTGGACGTAGGCTTCCTGGATCACCGCCGCCAACGCCTTCTCAGCCGTGCGGCGTGGCTCAAGGAAGCTCGGGAAGTAACTGCCCTTCCTGAGCTTGGGGATCGCCAGCTCGATCCGGCCGGCCCGAGTGTCCCAGCCCCGTTCGCGATAGCCGTTGCGGTGGTTGAGCCGCGCCGGGCTGCGACTGCCCGCAGCCGCACCCGTTCTGGCCTCAATCTCCAGATCCATCATGCGCTCGGCGGCAAATGCCAGCATATCGCGCACCAAATCGCTGTCTGCCCCTTGCTCAATCAGCTCAACAAGGGCCATTCTGTCGTCGGTCATCGTCTTCTTCTCCAGGTTCGAGTTCGCATCCGAACCCTACCAGAAGATCGACGGTGGCCACCCTCTCAGAGAAACCTTCCTACACCACCCCGTGGGACACGACCCAGGCCCAAGCCATTGCAGGCCCAAACCATCGCAGGGGACGGCGCCGGTTTGCCGCAACGCCAACCACGCATCAACCTCGTGTGGCCTGCCCGGTCATGATCTGCTTTTGGGGTGGTATGCCAGGGTGCCGGGACAAACAGGCAAAGGTCCCAGCCCGGGCCCAGGGAGATCGATCTCCCGGCCGTTACGTCACGAGGTTGGATCGGATCCAGCCTTCACGAACAAGCGACTTTCCACGCAAGTGTCCGGCGTCACGACAAAGCACCGCCGTGGGCTGAAGGCAGCGCGCAACAGGAACCAGCCAACGCTGCAACAGATGACAACCGGACGTGCCGGGCGCATGGTACGGGCAGAACGCAAGACATCAACGCAAACCCGCTTTGTGGCAGCACGATGTGGCTCGCTCGCGGTCACTTCACCGGCGCTGCATGCAGATGGGCAAAGCTTTCCAATCCAGGCTGGATCGGTAGCAGAGGCTGCGTTGCGCTCCCTTGCGCCGCGTTACGTTGCGTGACGTTATGGTACGGCACACGCGCGCGCAAAGCCTGCCCGACAGGCCCGGCCCGGGCATCGTCCTGGCAAAGCTTGCGCACCGCCCCGGGCGGCCCCCTGCAACTTTGGGAAGGGTTGCGTCCCGACAGGGTCGCGCTGGAGACGACGTTACGTAACGCCTTCGCGCGGCGATCGACCGTGATGGACAGCCTTTCGCGCGGGGCATTGCATGAGGTTGGCAGGGCAGCCCCCATTCCGGCCTCGAGGGTCTTGGCCATGCGCAAGGTCTTTCAACCATGCAGAACCCCGCCACTGTTTCGCGACACCTGCGATCGGCCTCGTTCGAATCGCGTTCCGGGCATTGGCGGTGCGTCCGGCAAGCACTGTTTGCCAGCACAGCCTTCGCCAAGGCGACCCCTGATGCTTGGATGAGCTTCGCTACTTAGAGCCCGATCCGAAACTAAGTTGAGTGGTATCAGTGGGTTAGCTTGACGACCCGCCCAGTCGTTGATTCAGGGGTTTCGCCAAAAACTACCTGGGATACAACGATGTGGACCGATACCACTCGCGCTCTCCATGCGCGAAGCATGCTAGCTTTACCAACAGATTTAACCGATGCCGAATGGGCTTTCTTCGAGCCACTTCTTCCTCCACCAGCAAAGACAGGTCGACCACGGAAGTGGGAGATGCGCCGGATTGTTGAGGCCATCTTCTATCTGCTCCGGGGTGGGCTGCCATGGCGAATGCTGCCACCTTGCTTTCCACCGGTCTCAACGGTGCGACGCTGGTTCTACATATGGCGCGATACTGGGCTATGGCAGGCCTTGAACCATGGCCTTCTTATGCTGGTCCGTGAAGCACAGGGGCGTGAGGCCTCGCCCAGCGCCGGTGTGATCGACAGCCAGAGCGTCAAAACCACTGAAAGTGGCGGACCTCGGGGCTACGATGCTGGAAAGAAGATCAAAGGCCGCAAGCGTCACATCCTAACCGACACCGAGGGCAATCTGGTTCACGCCGTCGTCCATACCGCTGACATTCAGGATCGCGATGGAGCTCCGATGGTCTTGGGCGGCGTCATCAAGCGGTTTCCCTGGCTGCGGCACGTGTTCGCTGATGGCGGATATGCTGGCCAGAAACTGAAGGATGCCCTGAAGCCTTTGGGTAGCTGGATGATCGCAATCATCAAACGCTCCGACACGGTCAAGGGCTTCGAAGTCTTGCCCCGCCGGTGGGTTGTCGAAAGGACAATCGCCTGGCTCAACCGAAATCGCCGACTTGCCAAGGACTTCGAGCAGACCATCGCATCTGCCACCGCTTGGCTCTTCGCGGCCTCGGTACAAGCCTTCATCCGGCGTGCCGCAAGACACTGTCATTCAACAAATTAGTTTCGAATCCGACTCTTACATTTCACAATATACTTTTGTATGTATTGCCAGTCACTGAATTATCTGTGAATATTGTTAAAGTAATGTCACAAAATGACGAGGGACTGCAAGAGCATGATTTTGCACGATATTGCTGTGGCCTACCGAAATTTCATGCACTTACGACACGCCATCATGCCGATGGGCGCCCCAAGCGATCCGGCTTTGAGCATTCTGGTTGAATTGTTCATCGCCGTGGACAATCGCAGGTGCTTGAGCGTAGGTGATGTCGCCTTGCTGACCGGAATTGCTTCCACCACGTCCCTGCGCTGGATCCGGCAGCTGGAACACCAAGGCCTGGTCAACAGGCAATCAGATCCGGCCGACCAGCGCCGGATTTTTCTGAAACTGACCCCAGATGGTCATGCGCTTGCCGAACAGGTCCTGCGCAGCCTTGCTGAGCAATTCGCCCCGTTACGTAACGCCTTTGCTGCGGGTAGCGGCCTGCGCCGGTCCGCAAGGTAGCAGGGGCTACCGTTCAGGGACGCTCCCGGCCAGGTCGCATCGGCCTTGTCGAAGCGCGCAATGCCCTCGTGACGGCCCTGCCGGTCGCTGCGTCACGTAACGCGGTCCTTTGTCTCGTTATACGCAATGCCCCTCCTGCTGCGGGCATGCCCGCGCCAGCCCCGGTGATGCTGACCTGCAGCGGCAAGCCTTTGGCCCAGCTCGTTGCGCGCCCCTCTTTACCGCAAGTCTCGTTACGTAACATGCATAAAATCGTTACGTAACGATCAGAAGCGCGGGCATTGCCCAGGCGCGCAAATCCATCGCCCGCCCTGCTCTCTCAAGCCTCGCGGCCAAGCCTGCGCCTCGAGGCAGCACAAAGCGTTGCGCAGCAGACCGTCACGCAGTGGTGCTGCGCTGCTCAGGCCGAAGCGAGTGCACTTCGCAATCGCAAAAGCAGGAAGCCATGGGCCGAGGAAACATCAGATGGGGCCGAACGAAGGGATGTACCCGGCCAAGGACTTTGCTGCAGGAAAGCTCCGGATCCAAGGAGGTCGTCGCCCCGCCACGCAAGGACCTGCACCATAAGCATCTATCCCGAATTGCCCCGCCAGATCGGCTTTGCTAGCTTGCCCTCCCGGAAGGCAGTCTGGAAAGATGCAGATGCGCAAACAAGCCAATGGCAGATCAATGTCCGCCACCCTGCGCGGGCCGGTTTCGGCGTGCATCCATCGGATAGCCGCCACAAGCGAAGTCCTGCAACTTCATGAAGAAGCGCTGCAATGGGCCGAAGCCAGCGTGAAAAGCGCGCAGCCTGCCAACGATGCGTTTGATCAATGGCGACCCGGTTCCTGGTGAGCCGGATCTGAAGGCCACCTCGGATTATCGACAGGCCCAAGCGGACTTCTCCTGCAAGGAGCCACTCGCAGTGCCTCGGATTCGCGTGGGAACGCCCTGCCCATGAGCAAGCCAGATGTCGCAGACATCGACCCGGGGCACCTCGAGCATGCCTGCAAACAAAGCCGAACGACTGCCCCTGCGCCCTGAAGGTTCTGGTGCGGGCCGGCACGTAGCCCGTACCAGTGGCACTGACGCAAGGTTTGAGGGCCTGTGCCCGTGTCGTCCCTGTGCCAGTGTCCTCCCTGTTCTCGTGTCGTCCCTGTGCTCGTGGCGTCAAGGCCTGCTGCCCTGGCATGCCCGCCCCTTGCGGGCCACTGCATCTGGAGCAGCAATGCAAAACTGATGCGCTTGGCAAGATCTCTCCGCCCAAGCCCATGGCGACGTGCGTTGCGCAACGGTGCCGTTGAAGGCGGCAGAGCCTGCCCTCGAACACGAGACACGCCCCCTGGCGATACTCATCCAGCAACGCGCGCCGCCGACCTTCTCCCATAGTCTGGCAAAGCAAAGGATTTGTCGGGAAATCGCAGGAAGGCCTTGCCCTGCCAGACCTGCTTTCCAGCAAGGTGCAGCCATATCCCGAGCCCCGTGTAATCGATGGCGCTTTTGCAATAGCTTCATCCAACCTCTACCTTTTGAACGTCCTGTGCGATAGATATTCAGGCAGCGAGAGCTGGAGATGGCTCTTGTAAACTTTAGTCATAGATTCACGAGCCCCGAATTGCCTTCTCCTGTGAATTTGCGCGCAATTGCCACTGCCTATCGCGACTCCTTGCATTCCAGGCAGACAATTCTGCCAATGGGTCCACCTGTCAGTGCGCCCTGGAGCATTCTGCTCGAATTGTACCTCAACGCCGAGCGATACATCCCACTAAGCCTTGGTGACATGGCCTTGCTCACCGGGATCGCCCCCACCACCTCGCTGGACTGGCTTCACAAGTTGTCAAGGATGGGCCTTGTTGCCAAGGTGCCCGACCCTGGCGACGGGCGACGTTTCCATGTCTCGCTTACGCCGCAAGGGACCGAGGTTACCGAACAGCTCCTGTCTGACCTTGCACGGGTCTTTGTCCATTCGCGAAATGCGCAATGATCATCGCTCCCCGCAACTGGTTCGGGCAGCCCATGCATCGCCATGCGCCGCCCACGGCGATCGCCGTGCCCGGCCGGCGCAGCTCCCGCCCACTTTCGCCCCCCTGCCCGTTCGTACAGTTCGGTTCATCCTGCAACGCACAGGCCTGCGGGTGCATTCATCCTGGCCATGGCGAGATCGGGATGCCGAGCGCCCGGATTCCGGGCCTTTCTGGCAAGATGCCAGCGATATCGGCGTCGCAAAGGGTACGGCAGCGGTTGCCGACAGGCTGTGGCTCATGCGCCACGATCGCCGCCTGGCAGCGTTGGCCAATCATTCCAACGATCAGGCAAAGCCCGCTTGCCCCCCCTGGCGACACCTGCACTGCCGTCATCTTCCGCAACCCGGTGCGCGGCAGCAACAGCCGATCCATGGACTATCGTGGTCTTGCACCCGCCTTGCGAACCCGCCGTGGGAAGCACTGAACAATGGAAGATGACGAAGGCGTCCTTGATCTGGCGCTAGCCTACCGTGAGCACTTGCGCCTGCGCGAACGTGTGCTTTGCCGCCAGGCTTCCTGCCATCCTGCCTGGTCCTTGCTGATCGAGCTCCTGATCGCGCAGCTCCGTAAGGAAACGCTGAGCGTGAGCACGCTGACCCGGGCCGCAGGAATCAGGAATACGACAGCGCTTCGGTGGATAGACTGGCTGCAAGGCCGCCGGTTGATCGAACGGCGTCCTGATCCGCAAAACCGCGTGCGCGCTTTCATCACGCTTTCCGCACAAGGGAGCAAGGTGGTCAAGGCCATGCTCGTTGACATGGTTGCCAATTTCGACGTGCTTTAGCGGACGGTCGATCCAGTCGGACGTCACGCATTACGCATTGGCCATAACAATCCCCCTGCCTCCTGCCCCCTCGTCCCCTGCCCCCCTGCCCCCCCTGCCCCTTGGCCCCTTGGCCCCTGGCTCGCACTCTTTCTTTGGCGCGACACCCATTGCGGGCCAGCGCCCCTGGCCAGCGTCGAGATGCAAGGCATGGCGCGCATGCAGCAGCCAGCCACTCTGGTACAAAAATGGTCGATGAGCTCTGGCGTTGGCGCGCCAGCGTGCCCCTGCTGGAGTTCAAACCGCGGAGTCGAGGCATATCGAGGTTCCCCCGAGCCTGTCGCACCGCGCGCTCCCGCCAGGCCTTTCAGGGCAGCTCTCATCGCGGGGCATTGCCAGGTTGCGGCAGGACCGGTCCGGCTGAAACGGTCCTTTCGGGGGGCATTGCGGGCCGCTAGCCGGAATATCTAAGATCTTGTATAGCAAAGTAGGGTTAGCTTAACACGGCCAATAAGCCATTGGTAAATATAGAGGATTCTGTCGGTTCCTGGCAATGCCATATCCTGATTCACTTCTCGACCCCGGTGCGGGCATCCAACTTTGCGAACTCGAGGCCTGCCTCAAGCTCGGTCGCCTCGATGGGTCAGTGGTAATGTGTCTACCGCCGGTTCGACGGCTTGTGGCCCTGCGCAGCTTGCGCAATCTGCTCATGTCGGCGCTGACCGGTGAAGGCCACGAATTCACCGAGCATCGTTTTCATGCCTGGTTTGCCGGGCTTTCGACCCTCAGTGACGAACCGGCATTGGGCAAGCGCGACCCCAGAGCCATCTGTGAGACCATGCTTACAGAACTTGGCCATAGCAGCTGGCAGGATCTGGCCGAGATTGCGCTTCGCTTCAAGAGCGCGCTGCTCGCCCCATCGGACCTTGGAGGAAGCGAGGATCATCCTGGCTCTGATCACAGCGACATTCACACAATCATCGATGGAGCCCGCAGCTTGGTCGGTCAGTTGCCGCCCTCCCCCGACCCATTGGCCGATTTGTCGCATCTCCACCGGTCCCTTGGCGAGAGCGTGCTGTTCGCACCTGTGCAACGTCATCACCAGACGCTCGTGCTTGGTCAGCTGAATGTGACGGTCGAGCGCCATCCTGGCCCCTCCCCTTGCTGGGCACTCGACATGGTTTGGGGCGAGCGCTGGCAGAAAGCCGGCATACTGACCTTGGCTCTCCCCTTCCCCGGGCTTATCCGTCTTGAGGCGGTGACGCTGCTTGCATCGCATGATCCATCGGACAGTCTCGACGGGCGAGGCAGGATTGCCATGGCATTGCGGGATGCCGCGCAACACCTGCAGCAGGATATTGTCGCTGCAGGCGTAGCCTGTGACCGGATCGAAGCCCTTCGGACCGGCAGGCGCGCAAGCTCCAAGGGCCCTGCCCTGCTCGAGTTGCTTCACGGTTTTGGCCCCTTGCGCTCGTCTCAGATCGAGAACCTGCTGAGCGTAACCAGGCTCGGTGCACGCAGCATTCTGTGCGGACTTTTGGAAAGCGGCTTTGTGGCGCGGACAAAGGTCTGTGGTGTCTGGTTATTCGGCCCGACTCTGCCGACGCGCCAGCTTGACCCCGTTTCGCATGATGCAAACGGTGGTTTTGCATTCTCCGCGGCTGCGATCGGTGAGTACGATGCATCCATGGCGGATATTGACAGGCTTCTGGCGCGTTTTGGTGCCGATAACGCTGGCGAATGCGATTAGCCGGTCCTGCGACCGCGTTGGGTGGTTTGCCGTCAGCGCTTGGCTTCGCGACTCCAAGCATCGTTTGGACACGGCCACGAAGGTCCGGGTCTTTATGTGTTCTTGGGGATGGAGTGTTGCAACCGGGCCCGAATGCGTTGGCAAGGTTGTAGCCTGGGGGTGTGGCGATTGGAGGGAACTCTTGATGTCCCTCCCGAGGCGGTCAGTGTCGGAGAGCCCTCCCCCACTTGCTGCGCGTTCGTGTGAGACGCAATGCTTGTTCGGCATGGCGCGGCGGACATTGCCGCAAGCGAATTCTGGGTGATCTTCCCATGGCGCTGGCCTGATCTCAGCTGGCGATGGCTGCTTTTCCGGCGATAGGGAGCGTAGCCTTTCCGGCCGGCCGTTTCATTAAGTATCTAGAAGTAAAGAATTTTTTATGGGCACACGGGCGCGCTGCATTGTGCCGCGCGTAGTGCCGCGCGGCACAATGCAGTGACGGATGCGCCTGCAACCTCGAAGCACTCCGCACATGCGTACGCGCCTTGCCACTTACGTTAGATGCCGCCATCGCATAGTGATGTACATCAACGAGCGCGTCCAACCATGCTTCTGGCAGCGAAGGTAGCCGCGAGGTTGATGTCGAGAGCGAATGCAAGCTTCATCTCGCTTCTCGTTGCACATCATGCAGCGCATACGAAGGCGACTGCAATGCCGCGTGCACATCCTGACGCGCATTGCAAAGCCCGTTGTGTCGCGCTATTGACGTCGCATAGCAGCGCGCCGGTGCAAGCGAGCGCCAGCGCCAAAGCGAGAGGCAAGTGTGCCAGTAGTTACAATCGCGCAAAGCAAGGGCGGAGCAGGCAAGACCACGCTGGCGCTCGCCCTTGCATCGGAGTTCGACGCCCTTGGCGGTACCGTCCACATGCTGGACGCCGACCGCCAGAACAGCCTGATGAACTGGCATCGTGATCGCCAGGCCACAGGCAAGGGGGAGGGGAGCGCGATCGTGGTCGAGGATGCCTCGCAGCTGCGCGATGCCGACATCGGCAACGCCATTGCCAGGGCCAGAAGCCTTGCCCAGCTGGTCATTGTCGATTCCGAAGGGACCTCGAACTTCAAGACGGCCTATGCTGCGATGGATTCCGACTTCGTGGTCATCCCGACACGTTCGAGCCGGCTCGACCTCGAGCGTACCGTCGAGACCAGCGACATGCTCACGCGCATGTGTCGGGGTGTCCCTTTTCGCGTCCTCATTACCCAGACAGGGCAGGTGGCGCGATCAAAGGCGGAATGGGAAATCGATGCCCAGATCGCCAATGCACTACCGACATTTCCCGACAAGATGCACATGCTCGATGCCTACCGGGCAATGTCAAATTTCCGCCTGACCTTGTCCGAGGTAGAAACCGCAGGTCTGGCCCGCACCGAAAAGGCAAGGCGCATCGCCCAGGCCATCCTTGCCCAGATCCTGACGGAAATTAAGACGAAGGACAGCAACAATGGCTGACGCAGGACGCGACACACCAAGCCCCCTTGGCGACATCATCGGCCAGACCCGCCAGCGCCTGGCGGGCGAGGACCCGGCAAGCCTGCTCAAATCGCTTGTCGCGGAAACAGCGCCAGCGCCTGTCGCAACGCCACCTGCTTCAGTTCACCAACCGTTGCGGCCCCAACCGGCACCGACAAGCCTGCCTGGCAACTACTTTGCGCAGATCCCGGCCGATCTGAGCGTTACGCCAAAGCGCAAGCCGGTGAGGGGGCCTGCGCGAACGCTGCACATCAGCATGCGGCTGTCACCGCCTGAACGCGATCGCCTGGTGCGGTGGTGCGACGCACGAAACCTCAGCCTTCCGGACGGAATTGTTGCACTGCTCGATCTGGTCGAAAGCGAGACGCAAGGGGAGGGCTGAGGCCAGCCGAACGTCTCGCGCAGGGCCGGCAGCCTGCCGATCGCACGCCATGGCTCGCGCTTTATGTGAGGGAAGGGGGGCTCAAACCTTTCCGCGGACCCTGACAAAGCCACGGCAGAAGCCCTCGAAGGACTTGTACAGTGCCTCGCCTGCAAGTTTCTCCAGTCGAGCCCCCATTTGCTCACGATAAGCCTGGGCTATCAGGTCCTTGTCCCAGCCACCGCCGAAATCACCCAGGATCGCAAGCAGGCGATTGTCCCCGCAGAAATGCAGCGAACCTTCCGGGAAAAGCTGCCGGCTTGCAGGTGGCAGCGGAACCTTCCTTGGCTCACGGGACTTTGCCGGGGGGAGGGGAGGTGCCAGGGCTTCCAGTGTCTCGGTTGTCCCTTCGCGTCTCGCACGCCGTCCCACTTTGGGCCGGTCAAGCTCGCGCGCCGCTTCCTCCTGGGCCGAGGAATCCTTGGGCAAGAATGTCATCTTCACCGATTGCACAGGACGGCCACGCCCCGAGCCCCGAATCTCCTCCCACTCGACCGTGAAATCGGCAAGCTGATCGATCTCGGCCTTCGACTTGGCCAGGACCTCCCGCCGCAGCTCGGCGAAGTTCTTGAGACTTCCCTCAGGCACGCCGATCCGGCGACGCAACTCCTCGACGCTCATGCGCACCGTGCGATTCTGGCGATTGATGATCAGGCAACCCAGGTCATAGATCGTCAGTGAATAGCGCGACTGCAGCGCCAGCATCACGCCAAGGTTCACCCGCGCATAATAATCGGAGCGCTGGATCACACGCTTGAAGTTCTCCGAAAATTCGAACTCGACGACGCTCAGGCCATCTTCGGAAACTTCCTCGACACAGCTGGCAAGAAGGGACTGCGACATGATCGCCGGCTTGCCCTTGCGCGTCGTCGTGCGAATGCGAACGATAACTCGCAGCAGCTCGTCCATGACCGGCTGAATGCGCTCGTTGCCCTTGTGCGAGCCACGCAACTCCTTCTTCGTGATGGTGAATGTCTTGTCAGACCCGGCGTCCGGCCCGGCCTTGCGCAACATCAGCGCGAAGGCCTTGCGCGCCGCCGCGCTGAGCGAACCGGTTTCAAATTCGGATTCGACAAGCTCGCCGGGCTTGCTGACAAACTCGAGATCGCGCCTGCGGATGACATCGGCAACCCTGAGTGTCCGCCCGAGACCCTCAAGATCCTCTTGCAGCTGCAGCTCTTCCGTGGCCGAATCAACTTCCATGTGAGGAGCGTAACATCTCGTCCTCTCAAAGAGAACATCCCCCCCGATCACTCACATAGACAAGCCGGATCGAACACGGCCCGGTCGTGCAAGCCAGGAAGGGACGTGCACGCCAGGCATACCCCGGAGCCCTGCAGTCGTCACGTCTGCTACCGCGATCGAGCACCCCCGTAACCTCATGTAGTCGTTGCAATGCCATGACCCGCAAGCCCGGCGCTGCAAGAAGTAGCGCCCTGTTCTGTCTGCATCAAACCGCGACCTGGAGCCAGGCTCGTACCCATCCCCCAAGACCTCATGTTGTCAAACCCACCCCCGGTTCCTCACACTAACCGTCTCGCACAGGGTCCGCTGGGCTCGACACGCTATCGCACAGTCGCGACCACAGGTGCGGCCCAAGCCCCCGCGTACTCACATAAAGACCGCCAGGCCGGTGGGACTCCCCCCATGACTCATGTAAAAACAGGCTCTCAGCCAAGCTACGGACAAAAAAGGCCGTGTTTGAAGGCGATACCGCGCGCTTTGGAGAAGGTAACTGCAACTCCCCCAAGACCTCACACAATCCCCCGATTCCTCAAGACATGGCCCCCGCCAGCACATGCTGAAGCCCCCAAGGCCTCATCCAGTCGCCCCCGCAATCTCACAATGACTCGGACAAAAGCACGATAAACCGGGCCTTTTGGGGCTCCGAATCCTAGAATCTGGAATCAGGAGAAGACTCCCCGAGCAATGCTCGGGCATCTTTATTCCTGGATTCCCGACAGGAGACAGCACCTGACACAGAGCATGGCAGCCGCGCGCAAAGCCGGTCAGCAGCGCAGGGCAAGCCTGACAAGGTCGGCACATAGTTCGTCAAAGCCTGTCGTCCCGGGGACATACGTCAGCCTTTCATTGCCAGGCGAAACCACGAAGCCCGGCTCGGGACGATCGGCAGCGCAGGGCAGGCAGATGATCTCGAACTCTTGCCTGAGCCCATTGCCGCACAGACGGCCGGTAAAGACCTGTACCGGACCCTCAGCGCCAAGCTGACGAGCAATCTGCAACGCCGCGCCGTGACAATCGAGACGCTCCATGATTGCGGCCAGGCAATCCAGCATGTCCCTCTCGTGACTGCAGGCGAGGGGCGTGAACTGGTCACGGCGCCAGACCGGTACCACCGCAGCAGATCTCGGCTGCGGGGTGCCCGGCCAATCGAACTCAGCGCATACCAGCGCCAGATATGGTCCTTGACCCACCGGCATCGCGTGGGAAGCCGATCCGCTGACACCATCGCGAAGATCAATCCGCCTGCCTGAACGTAGATACAAGGCGCGAGCGTTTGCTGCCTCGACCACGACCAGCACGAAAAATCGCGGTGCGCGCGCGCCGATGGCCTTCCAGAACGCGCCAGACAAGGCTTCTGGACCGATGAACAGGCAGTCGCGCAACTGAACGCCGTCTGTAAGCCAGAACGGTTCCGTAGCGCCAAGCAAGCGGTCCATCTGGAGATGCGCCCCGCGTTCGGCAAGAGCTTCAATATCGAGGCGACCCATCCTGGCGCTGGCCAGCAGGTCCATCAGGCGCAGGTAGAGGGAAGAGCGAACCGGTTGCCTCGCCGCGGCAAGGTCCATTTCGGGTCCGGTCTCAAAAGGGTATCGACCGTACGCCATCTGCAACACACTCCGTGCCGGCCCATCCTGGCGCTGCCAGCCAGCACGACGATGCCATTTTCACCAGGGAAAACAAGCAGATCTGTACCTGGCAGGTCTGACAGGCTACAGGTGCCATGAAGGCAAGTCCCGGGCACGTCGGTCCCGGGCAGGCAGGTCCTGATCAGGCAAGGACAACGATGCCGATCTGGCCGTTTCAGGGTCATCGCGCCGACTGCCCTGCGGGATTACGCCAAGGATGGCAGGGGTATGGCCTGGGGTCTCAGGATGCCGCCAGATCGATCAAGCGACATGCCATCTGGGCAAGGGCGAGTCCGAAAATCAGACCGAACTCTGCAAGAAGCAGGAAGTTGCCCCGGTGAGCACACCTGCAGGTGCCCGAACGCTGGGAATTGGGCTTTCCCTCGCGCGCTTTGCCAGGGGTAGCTGGCAGAACTGGAGACCCTGCTTCGATCATCGGTACGCTCGCAGCGGAGATTGCACCTGCTTCAACCCATCTGCGTGCTCGCACAGACCGGCCGAGCTGGCAATACGGTGTCAACGCAGCACCTGAGGCTCGATCGTCTATCGGTAGCGAGCGGGCGAGGGCCGGGTAAGGAGGGCCGAGTAGCGAGGGACTGCACCTCTCGAGCGCTCCTGGTGCGCTGACAAATGGGCATTGCCGAGACAAAAAAATGCCGCAGCGACACGGGAGGACGCTGCGGCCAGACTCCGATCGGCCCACTCTGGACAAGGATTTTGGGGCGGGTCGGGCCCGATCGCTCGTGTCGTTATCCACGCTCCGCCCATATTTTGCCACAACTTTCGCCACGAGACTGGTTGAAGTTCGAAGCACCCGGCTTCGCTCTGCCAGGGGCCTCACGACCAGCCTGGTTTCTCAGCACTGGTTTGTCGGCCCTGGTGCGTCGGCCCTGGTTCGTCGGCATTGCCGTTTACATGAGAGATCGGGGGCAGCCGTCGCCCGGCATTGCCTTTCGCTGCGCCGCAAGGCTGGTAAGAAGCGGCAGAGCCTGTCGCGGTGGGGGAGATACCATGATGGGTGGACAGCGGCCTGTGGTGCGGCAGGGGCCAGCGCGCCTTGCCAAGCATATCGACTTGGTTTTCGGCCCCAACAAGGGCGTCGATGTCGATCGATGGAAGCGGACATCGCCGCTCGGGCTGAGCTACGAGCCGCAATAGATGCTCAGCGCGGACGAGGTAACGCGTCTCATGGGCGGCGCCTGCCAGTTCATCAAGCAGGCGAAATCCGCCTAGCGATGGCTCACAGCTGGTAGGCGACACGGAGCCGCTCGGCGACTTCTTCGCGTGTCAACCGGCGCGCAAATTTGACCCCCTATCGGCGTCCAAAATTGACCCCAGCTGATTGTTGTTTTGGCGGTTATCCCGGTAGTCCATAGGAGGGCCCCGCGGACGACGACGCGCGCCGTCAGGAGCGCTGGCGGCGGCGTCCGTGGGAGGTACCTGTGGACCCACCGGGTTAACCGCCGGGGATGGGGGTCCGGGGGAAGGGGTTCAGCTGCGGTGTTTGAACCGCCAGCTGTCGTTGCCCGTCTCGATAATATCGCAATGGTGGGTAATGCGATCGAGCAGCGCCGTCGTCATTTTGGCATCGTGGAACACGCTCGGCCATTCGCCGAACGCCAGGTTGGTGGTGATGATCACCGAGGTCTTTTCGTAGAGCTTGCTGATCAGGTGGAACAGCATCTGGCCGCCTGATCGGGCGAACGGCAGATATCCCAGCTCATCAAGCACGACGAGGTCGAGCCGGGCTAGTTGCGCTGCAAGGCTGCCTGCCTTGGCCTGACGGGCCTCTTCCTCGAGCCGATTGACCAGATCGACGGTGTTAAAGAACCGCCCTCGTGCCCCGGCACGGACCACGGCGGCAGCGATGGCAAGGGCCAGGTGCGTCTTGCCGGTGCCGGTGCCGCCGACCAGCACGATATTACGCTGTTCAGGCAGGAACGATCCGGCGTGTAGAGAACGAACCAGCCCTTCATTGATCGGTGTATCGTCGAACACGAAGCCATCCAGATCCTTGATCGCAGGCAGGCGGGCTGCGGTCATGCGGTAACGGATCGACGCTGCTTCGCGGTGTGCAACTTCAGCATGCAGGAGGTCGCCCAACATCTCCATCACGGAGCGGTCGCGGCGGATGCCATGGGTGACCGCATCGTCGAAGGCTGCGACCATGCCCTTCAAGCCCAGCCCCTTCAGGGCGCTGATCATCTCATGCCGCTGCAT
>NZ_JBYSYJ010000002.1:0-616072 GCF_058783135.1 Novosphingobium sp. FW305-C-30-35 | reverse complement strand
CCTTCGACAGGCTCAGGATGAACGGAGAAGGGGGGAGGCGGTGTGGATGGGAGCGTTATGTAGATAACAAATCCTGAAATCCGCTCAGCCTGAGCCTGTCGAAGGCCCCACCGGACGAAATGTTTCCCCAGGGAAACACCTGTCCGGATCGAGGGGGAAGGGGCGCACGGGAAAAATGTTTCCCCGGGGAAACATTTTTCTGCCGCTGCGCTTCTCCCCCCGTTTTCCATTAGAGCAGGATGCTCCGGCCCTCGTCCTCAAGCTGCTCCAACGCCTCGCGCGCCAGTTCCAGGAGGGCGTCGAGGTGCATGCCCGAACCGGCGTGGAAGCGCAGGGTCACGCCCTGCCGGTTGATCGAGCGCAGGGTGATGGCCGGCCTGCCGCCACGGCCTTCGAGCACGATCTCGCGCGGAGGGCCATCGGCCCTGACGCTCGCCGCCGCCATCAGACGGGCGACAACATCGTTGGCGGCAATCGCCGGATCGCCAGACTTGCGCCGTTCTTCCTGCAGGCGGGCCAGCACCTTGGCCTCGCGCAGGATCGCCGGAGCCAGCTCCCGGTTGTCGAGCAGCTGGGCGAGGGGGTAGGCGGGCTTCATCTGTACATCGGCGGGACTGGCGAAGGCGGCGACCACGACATCGGGCAGAGAGGCAACCTTGAGCATCTTCGACAGCCAACCTTTTGACAGGTTGAGCCGGTCTGCCATGCGCGTCAGGTGGGCGCCGTAATGATCGTAGAGCGCCTGCGCATAGTTGCGGGCGCGCTCGAGGTCCGACACGTCCTTTCGCGCGCGGTTCTCAAGGTCGGCCAGGCGGAAGGCGGCCTCGTCATCGAGCTGGGCGACTTGCGCCACGAACTGCATGTCGGGGTAGGAGTGGGCGCGCAGCCATGAGATCGACCAGTGCCGCCGCGTACCGGCGATGACTTCGTAGTCGTGGTCCGGGTCACCATCGATGCGGCGCACCACGGCGGGGACCTTCTGGCCACCCTCGGCAATGATCGAATCGATCAGCTCGCGGCAGGATTCGACCGAGAGGTGTTCGTATGAGCGGGCATTGCCCTTCCACACCCGCACCCGCGCCGGATCGAGCAGGAGCTGCGTGACCTGGCGGACTTCGCCGCTCGCCACGCGGGCCAGCGCGCTTTCGCGGCCGAGCAGGGTGGTGCCGCGCAAGCGTTCGTGGCGCGCCGGGGCAGGGGAGGGGCCAGGGGAAGGAGCCGGCGATTCGGCCGCCGTTTCCGGTGCCGTTGCTTTAGAAACTTCCGATTTGGTTTCAAGCACTTCCTCGTCAGCCAGCAGGCTTGCGAGATAGTCCGACTGCTTACGCGCCATAAGTCACCTCGTTGCGAAAGGCGCGGAACATAAAGTGAACGATTGCCTGTAGGAAAGTTGTTTCCCACGCGCTTGGCGGACGATCACGCATGGATCACGTCCTCCTCTCTTGCCGGGGCGACGCGGCCCCAGCCGGCGCGGACGAGCTGTTCGATCTGGCCCATCGCTTCATCGAGGTTGGCGCGGCAGCGCTTGTGGGTGCGCGGCGTGCCGATCGGCTTCTCGAGTTCGTAGACCGTCATCATGCGCAGGGCTGCGTGGCTGATCTCGGCGCTTTCGAGGATGGGCACGGGCAGCAGGGCTGGGCCGAAAGTCTGCTCCATGATGGTGCGGACCATTTCGTGGGAAGGATCGCCGCCATCGAACTTGGAGCAGATCAGGCGGACGAAGCTGTAGTCCACCGCGATCCCGGCCTCGATCAGCTGGGCGATGACCTGGTCCATCATCGAGAGAAACTGCACGGTCGAGCAGAAATCGGGCGTGGTGGCAGCGAGCGGCACCAGCAGCGCGTTGGCCGCCTGCATGACGGCAAGCGATATCGTGCCAAGGGCCGGGGGCGGATCGAGGATCACCACGTCATAATCGCGGGCCATGTCCATCAGCCCGGCCTTCAGCTTGCGGAAGCGCGCGGCGAGGACCGACTGGCCATCGGAACCGGAGGCGGCAAGTTCATACTCCACGTCGAACAGTTCGAGGTTCGAGGGGATCAGGTCGACATTGGGCCAGGGCGTGCGCTTGACCGCATAGAGCAGGTCAGTCTGGGTCGGGTCGATTGAAAGATAAGGATAAAGCGTTTCGTCGCGGGTGATGTTGAAGTGCGGGTTGAAGCCGAACAGCGTCGTCGTCGTCGCCTGGCTGTCGCAGTCCACCACCAGCACGCGATAGCCCTGCACAGCGAAATAATGGGCGAGGTGAGTGGTGACGGTGGACTTGCCGACGCCGCCCTTGAAGTTCTGCACCGCGATGATCGCCGGCACGTCGAGCGGGGCGCGGGCAGGGGAGGCGCCCAGCACTTCGCGCATGTGCATCAGCTCTTCCATCGAATAGCCGAGGCGGCGCCCATTCTCGCCCGAGGGGGGCGGGGGGAGGCGGCCGTCATCCTCGGCCATGCGGATGCGATTCGTCGAGCAGCCAAGCAGCTGCGCCGCCTCGGCAATGCCGACACGGACGTTGAGTCCCTTGCGGCTGTCTGGCAGGAAAGCCTTGCGGCGCAGGCGCTCGATCATCTTCTCGCCGGCTGAGGCAAGATCGCCGATCTGGCTGACTATTGAATTCTGATCAGACATCGCCCGCCTGTTTGAAGCTGTTTGGGCGACTGGTTAACCGATTTCCTTCAAACGTGCAACGGCCAAGCGAAACATCCCAAGAACGGGTCGTGGTCGATCAACCCTCGGCCATGGCCTTGGCCACCGCGGCGTTGATTTCATCGCGCGTGGGGTTGCGGCGCAAGGTCAGGCCACCATTCACCTGCAGGTTTTCCCCGGTCATGAAGCATTCGTCGCTGGCAAGGAAGACCACGGCGGCGGCAACATCTTCGGAAGTGCCCCAGCGGCCAAGCGGATAGGAATTGCGGAACGATTCGAACAGGCCGGGGACCTGCTTGGCCTCGGCGTTCATCGGCGTATCGGTCAGGCCCGGCGAGATCGAGTTGGCGCGGATGCCTTCGTGGCCGAACTCATGCGCGATGCAGCGCACGATGTGATCGGTTCCGGCCTTGGTGCCCATGTAGATCGCGTGATCGTTGAGCATGATCGTGGCGGTGGCCGAGCTGATCGTCATCAGCGAACCGCCGCGCCCGCCAAGCGACTTCGCCATCTTGCGGATCATCGCCTGGAAGAACTGGTGCGGGCCGACCAGCTGCAGCGCGCTCATCGCATCAAGTTCGGCGCGGGTAACCTCGAGGAAGGGCTTGAGCAGGCCCCAGCCGGTGGCGTTGATCGCGATGTCGATGCCGCCGAGCTTTTCGGACGCAGTATCGGCCAGGGCGTTGACGCTGGCTTCGTCGGTGATGTCGCACGGCGCCCATGCGCAGCCGGTCTGCGCGGCGAAGCTTGCCAGCACGGCTTCCTTGCGGCCCGAAACGAGCACATGCGCGCCTTCGTCGATCAGGCGCCGGGCGATGACCTGCCCCATGTTGCCTTCGCTGCTGGCGCCCAGCACCACGGCGGTCTTGCCTTCGAGACGGCACGTACCCTTGGTCATATCCTTGCTCCCAATCGCGTTTCCTGCTGGCTACCACTCGATGGGCCAGCGCATTTCCTGTTCAAAAGGGGAGTGGCTTGCCATTGCCACCCCCTTCAAGAACGCTGCAACGGATTCTGCACGGGATAGAGGAGCGACAACATGGATCTCGGACTCAAGGGCAAGAAGGTGATCCTGACCGGCGGCAGCCGCGGCATCGGGCGGGCGACGGTGGAAATCCTTGCTGCCGAAGGTGCGGACATCGCGTTCTGCTCGCGCAATGCCGAACAGGTTGCCGAAACCGCGGCGAGCCTTGAAAAGCATGGGGGCAAGGTCTTTGGCTCGGCCTTCGACATGGATTCGGGCCCGGACGCCTATCGCGCCTGGTTGACACAGGCGGCAGAAAGCCTTGGCGGCTGCGACATCTTCATCCCGATGATCTCGACCTCGGGTTCGGGCCAGACCGGTGACTGGCAGAAGGGCCTGGACCACGACATCATGGGTTCGGTGATCGGCGTGGAAGTGCTGGAGCCTTACCTTGAAAAGTCGGATGACGGTTCGGTCGTGATCCTGTCGTCGACGGCGGGGCTTGAAACCTTCATCGTGCCGCAGGGCTACAATGCGCTGAAGGGCGCGCTGATCGTCTATGCCGGGCAGCTCAGCCAGGCGCTGGGGCCGAAGGGCATTCGCGTCAACGCGGTTTCGCCCGGGCCGATCAAGTTCCCCGGCGGCAACTGGGACGTGATCGAAGGCGCTGCGCCCGATCTGTACAAGTCGGTCGAAGCCGGATTTGCGCTGGGCCGCTTTGGCGGGCCGGACGACGTGGCCAAGGCCGTGGTGTTCCTCGCCAGCCCGGCATCGTCCTATACCACCGGCACCAACCTGGTGATCGACGGCGGCTTTACCAAGCGCGTCCAGTTCTGAGGACCAGACCATGAGCATCGGGGCCAAGGGGATCCAGCATATCGGGGTCTCGGTCCCCGATCTCGACAAGGCACGCGCGTTCTACCTCGACCTGCTGGGCGCGGTTGAGGTGGGGCCGCCGCTGGAATGGCGGGACAATCCGTTCATCGACGAGGTGATCGGGCTGAAGGGCAGTGCGGCGCGGCAGTTCATGTGCCGGTTGGGCAATGCCCATATCGAGGTGTTCGAATATTCCGCGCCCGCGCCCGAGCGGCAGGACCCGGACCGCGGCGTGAACCACCACGGCTATACCCACTTCGCCGTGCAGGTTGACGATATCCAGGCCTGCTACCAGCGCCTGCTCGACGCCGGCATCCGCGTTCATGCGCCGCCTTCGATGGCGGGCATCACGGTGGACGATGACGGCCGCCGCCACGGCTATGCCGCAACCTATTGCCGCGATTTCTTCGGCAACGTGTTCGAGATCATGGAGATCTACGACGACCCGCAGATCCGTCCCGTGTGGCGCGAGGGCGACGGCGTGATCGCGCCGGACTGATCCCTTCGCGGTGAAGCGCGGGCAGCGTTTGCTGTGCGTATCGCAGCTGAAAGCCTGGCGCTTTGCACGCGCAGCGTCCTGCGTCGGGTCAAACGAAGGAAGCGTTACAAAGGTGGCCTTCCGGCTGGGTCTGTCTCCGCGTCGTGGTCCGCCGAATGTCGTCCTTCAGGGTGGAGATGGCGCGGGTCGCCGGGGACGCAGAACTACCCGGGCAAGTGAGGTTGCCGATAGGCGGCCTTTTCGTTCGCTCAGTTGCGAGCCGCTTCCTGCTGGACGTTCAACAGCCGCTCCGCTGCGCCGGCAAGGTCGAGCACCGTGCAGGCGTGACCATCGCTCAACCGGATGGTCGGCCCGGGCAGGCCAGGCAAATGTGCAGTCCGGTCCTTCGCCCCAACTTCCTGCAGCGCCTTGCGATCGACCGAATGCAGTTCGTCGACGCGAAATCCGGCGCGGCGCAGGCCATCAGGATGGTCGGTTCGCGTGACGATGATATATCGCCCATCGCGGGTGGCGGCTTCGCCCAGCACGTAAGACAGGTCGAGTAGCGGGACGCAGTGCCCACGTGATGCGAATAGGCCCAGCATGCCGCAATCGCCCGATGGCATGGGCAGGGTGGCGGCTTGGGCGAGCAGGATCTCCTCGACCGAGCCAAGCGGGGTCGAGAAGCGCTGATCACCAACTGAGAAAACAAGAAACGGCTTTTCGGTCGGGCGCGTTGTCAACTCGTCGGCTTGCCCGATACGTACTGCAGTTGTTGCGGTCTCCTGCACATTGCGGATCACGCCAAGATTGCGGAGGCCTTCGTGCGCGGCAAGCTTCTGCGCGTTGATCAGGAGTGCGCTGCCGTCAGCCGTTTCGAGTATCCCCAGAGACAGGACCGCGCCGGCTACGGCGTCCTGCAGAAGTGGCGAGAAACATCGGGCAGCGAACCGGCCGATGTCGTCCACGGTGTCGATCAGGAGCGCCACAAGACCGAAGGGCTCTGTCCAGCCTGGCGGGACAGGGTTCGGCAATTGCGTGCGCACGACAATGCCGGCACCGCTTCGCCGGCCTTTTGGCAGCGATCCATGACCGAGCAAATGCAGGGTGTCGACCACCGGGATTTCCGCGCCCTTGTATTCGCGCTGCGCGATCCAGAGCTCTGTTTCCTTCGGCGTCGGCAAAAGATCGGCAGAAGGAAGGCTGGCATCGACGCAGCTGGCTGGCAGGGCAAGCCGCAGGCCTGCAACCGTAAACACGAGGATGGGCTCGTCGATCTGACGGGAATCGTCCTTGCTGGCGGCCCGATCGGTGGCCGTGACCATTCCTGGCAATCCGATGATCGCTGCGGGATCAAGTACAACGCCATTGTGGGCGGCAACGCGGAATGTACTGAAAAACAGCCGCACACCTTCATCCGTGGCAGCCTGGCTGAGCGGACTTATCTCGCGGGTGGTGAGCGGCATGACGCCGATGATGCCATCAGCCAGAACCGCAAAGATGTGCTGCTCCTGGCGCAGGATCACGACAATCGAGCGCTCGTCAAACTGCTGTCCACCACCGTCAACTGACGGGTTCAGTGCTTGGGCAAGGTCAATCACGGGAATGACTTCGCCGCGCAGCTCGAGAGCGCCAGCTATGTCAGGCCGCGATGCGGGGAACGGTTCCAGTCTGGACGGGCAGGGTACGACTTCCCGGATTGCCGCCACGGGCAGTGCTGCGCAAAGCCCGGCAATGCGGATCAGGCCAAACAAGGTATCGTGTACGCCCGGCTGCAGCACCGCAGTCATCGTCTTCAGGCAGCGATGCTGGTTGTGGCGGAAAGTCTTGAAATCTGCCCAACGACATTTTCGGTCAGCTGTGCCTGGTTGGCAGCAAGCCGCGTAATCGCCTCTATTGCGGCATTGGTCTGCTGAACGCTGGACACGATTTCCGAAAATGCGTTGCGCGCCATGCGGGAGCGGTTGGTGCCTTCGCCGACTTGCGCATTGGACTGATCTATAAGTCGTGAAATGTCGCGCGCGGCGGCAGAGCTGCGTTCGGCAAGTTTGCGCACCTCGCCGGCAACGACAGAGAAGCCCACGCCATGCTCGCCCGCTCGGGCAGCCTCGATCTCGGCATTGAAGGCGAGCAGGTTGGTTTGCCCGGCGATCTCGCTGATGATGCGAACGATTTCGGAGATGGAAGTGGCGGATTTCTGAATCAGTTCGATGGATTCGATGGCAGAGCCGAGCGTTGTTTCGCCCTGTTCCGCGTTAACCCGTGTTTGCAGTGACAGCGAGAGCGCCTGATCCGTCGATCCGGTGATTTCCGTGATCGATTTGCAAAGCTGGGTTGATAGCAGGTTCATCTCGTGCGCGCGTTCGGTGATCGCCGTCTCCATCTGCACCTGTTCGGTGATGTCGAAGGCATACTTCACGATACGCACGGGATTGCCCGTCAGGTCGAAGATCGGATTGTATGTGGCCTGTATCCAGATATCGCGATCATACTTGCCCACGCGATGGAAGCGGCCAGAATGGAACTGGCCGGCGTTGAGCTTCATCCAGAAATCGCGGTAATCGGAACTGCGGATATAGTCTGGCGAGCAGAACATCGAGTGGTGTTGGCCGACAATTTCGCGCAACGAATATCCAATGGTGCGCAGAAAATTGTCGTTTGCGGTTATCACCTTGCCATCGAGATCGAACTCGATCGTCGCAAGGCTGCGGCCAATGGCATCTACCTTGGCGGAGAATTCGTTGCTGCGCAGCTTCTCCTCGGTAACGTCGGAGGCGTCGCAACTTGACACAGTAATCCTGGAATCAACCCGGTTTTCATTTGAAGGCGATCGATATCAGGACAACTGCTTACTTTGGGGGAATGATCCGTTACTCGCGCCTTGACTGCGCACCTCCCCGGCAAGTCGCTTCTGAAAGAGCGGCGCGCGATCAGTGCGCGATGCACACGTTTGTCTTCGAGATATCCATCCAGCCAGTTCACCCCGAAATCCCGACCCTGGCCAGATTCCTTGAATCCCCCGAACGGCATGTTCGCATCGATAAACACATGGCGTACCTGCGCATCTGCGCCGTGTCGTCGCGCGATCGGATCGTCGTGTCGAGGAAGGCCTGGTGCGCGCGGCGCAGGCGCTCCTGGTCCAGCGCGACGCCGAGACCGGGCGCATCGCCTACGATGATGCAGCCCTCTTGAAAGGCGATCTTGCCTCCCACCAGAACTTCGTCATCGTCCTCCACCCACGGGTAATGCGTATCGCAGGCATAGGTAAGGTTCGGCGTTGTTGCCGCGAGATGCGCCATTGCCATCAGGCTGATGCCCAGGTGCGAGTTCGAATGCATGGAAAGGCCAAGCCCGAACGTTGCGCAGATCGTGGCGAGATGCTGGCTTGCCCTCAGGCCACCCAGTAGTGGTGGTCAGAGAGCACGATCTGCACGGCATTTTTCGCTACGCTTTGCCGCACGTGATCGAAGCAGGTGACGACCATGTTCGTCGCCAAAGGCAGGCCGGTCTGCCGATGCAACTCGGCCATGCATCGAGCCCGTCGACGGGATCCTCGTAGTACTCGATAAGAAGTCCCAGCCTTGCCGCAACCGAGATGGCCGTTTCCATGGACCACGCCCCGTTCGGGTCGATGCGCAAGGGATATCCCGGGAAGGCTTCTGCCAATGCCTCGATGCTGGCGACTTCGAGCGCCATCAGCGATGCCGCATCGCCGTACCCTTCTCCCAAGCCGGTCTGGCCGTTCGATGCCGTGATCTCGATGATCGATCGCAAGGCGTAGGGTTCATGCACGCCGGCCGCGTTGCGCAGCGGGGGATCGCGAAAGGCGATCGGCGTGACCTTGATGTCGACGATGCGCACCCGTCGTCCGGGATCGCCCATTGCGCCTTGTGCCATCAGCTCATTCTCCGCTTTCACCCATCCGTGCGAGCTGCACGCGCGAGCATTTCTCCATCACGCGAGCGAATCTTTCGGCACGATCGGTGCCGTAGACGAACGGATTGGGATCGGTTGCGAGACCGTTGCGGAGCAGCTGAATCTTTTCGATGGCGCTGATGTGCGCCGGATGATTGCTTATCAGCGCATCCACCCCGGCCGTCTTGCCAAGGCCAGACCAACGGATCAGCGAGGCAATCTGAGTTTTGATGGTTTCGCTGCTGCTGCCGCCGCCGGTGCCGCCCATGAGGCCGACAGCGTGCCGGGCGTATGTCCGGGAGTGACATAGAGCTTCACCGTGGTCTGGCCGAGCGTGATCTTGTCTCCGTCCCTGGCTGCGATATCGCGCCGCGGCGGAAGCAGGTCGGCAAAAGGACCGCCGCCGCGATCCGGTCTTTCGATCATGTCCCAATCCGCCTGCGACAGCACAACCTTTGCGCCGTAAGTGTCCTGGAAGAACTTTGCGCCGCCCCAGTGGTCCCCATGGCCGTGCGTCACGATCAGATAGCGGATACGCTTCGGGTCGAGGCCAAGCCGGACCATGTTGGGCAAAATGATCTCGCGGGCTTCCGCCTCGCTGTTGAGGGCATCGATCAGAGTTATGCCATCGCTCGTGTCCAAGGCTCAGGCCGAAACCGCATTCTGGCCGATGGAATAGAGCTGATCGAAGACCCGGGCCTCGGGCACCAGTCCGTCGTGCTGGATGGCGGAAACTGTCTTTCGGTCGAGCGGGCTGGTCATGCAGCGCCAGTAGAACTCCGGCAGCAAGTCGGGTTCTGCCAGCTTTCGTGCGGCTGAAAGATGACGCGCAACCGCAGCGCTGTCCTGCGCCGGAAATGCGGCTTGCGAGGGGTCGCTGGCAGGGCCGGTCGCCTGCAGCGGGGCTGCAAGCAGGGCGCAGATCAGGCTGGCACCGATCGCGGGAACGCGAAGCTTCGTCATAGTCTGCACCTCTCCGGCCTGTTCTCATGCAACGTCGGACCAAGTGGGGACGTCAATGCGCGGCCATCAAGGGATTGAAGTGACGACGCGTTATGTCCAGTCCGGAAAGGGCATTGATCCATGCTATCGGAGCATTCGTGCACCTTGATAAGCTTTGCTGACATGTTCAGCTTGGCCAGTGATGTAGAACGAAAGGGTAGCATGCGGCGCGGCACTGAACCGCCCCATCGAAAAGCTGCTTCGTGCAGCAGATATTCGCGGTTTCAAGCGGCTCGGTGACGCCAAAAATGTCCGCTTTATTGCGGATTACAGCGATCTGGGTGTGCTGGTGAACGGGAAGTTGGAGCGGGTAGCGGGAATCGAACCCGCATAGCCAGCTTGGAAGGCTGGAGCTTTACCACTAAGCTATACCCGCTCGGGCCAGCAGGCCTCATTGGCCTCGTGGTGCAGGCAGCGCGCTTGCCACGGACTTGGCGATCTAGTCAACCTTGGATGAAGCATGAATTCGCGTCGGCAGTTGACATGATGTGATTACGATATATCTTAGATGCATTGAAAACAGTCTTTAGAAGCGAGTGATCCATGACCTCCAGCCGCGCCACAGTCCCGACCGCAAACGCCAGCCGCTACTTGCAGCAGCTCTGCAAGCATTGGGGCCACAAGTTCGAGGTGTCCTTCGATCCCCATGAGGGTAGGGTTGCCCTTCCGTTCGGACCAGTCGATCTCAAGGCCCACGACTCAGCCCTTGAAGTCACGTGCACCATCGACGGCGAAGGCGATCTTTCGCGAATGCAGCAGGTTGTCGCCGATCATCTCAATCGTTTTGCGCACCGCGAAGGCGAACTGGCATTCGACTGGCAGCCGCTGAACTGAAAGCTTCACGGCGCGAACACCCCCGTCTTCCTTTTCACGAAAGCGGGGGCATCGACGTTGGTGCTGTCAGATCACTCCTGCTTCTCCATGAACACCCGCGCGCGATCGGCTGCCCAGTTCTGCAGGGCTTCGGTGCGCAGGCGGGCGCCTTCCGGGTCGGCTTCGAGGGGGAGGACCGATTCGACGATCCGATCGAAGTGGGCGCGCAGGCCGTCCCTGGCTTCGGGGTAGGGGATCACGTAGAGCTGGTTTGCTTCAATCGCGCGCTTGACGTGCTCGGCGAGTTCGACCGGGTCCATGCCGTGCTGGTGGATCGAGTGGAGCGAGGCGATGGAGTCCTCGTTTTCGACGTAGCCGCTCTGGCCGAACTGCGCGGGGCGCAGGCGGCTGGCTTCGGCGATGTTGGACTTGATGTTGGCCGGGCAAAGAACTGAAACGCCGATGCCGTGCTTTTCAAGGCCGAGGCGGTAGCTTTCCATCAGGTTCACCACCGCAGCCTTGGCCGCCGAATAGGGTGCGGCCAGCGCGCTGCCCATCAGGCCGCCGAGGGACGAGGTGGTGACGATGTGGCCGGGCTTGCCGCTTTTGATCATGCGGGGCACGAACGTGACCATGCCGTTGATTACGCCCCCAAGATTGACGCCGATGATCCAGTCGAAATCGTCGTAGCTGGTGTTCTCTACCGGGCCGAAGCTGTTGACCCCGGCGGTGTTGAAGAGCAGCGTGGGCGCGGCGCCGAACACGGCTTCGACTTCGTCAGCGGCACGGGCGTAGGCAGCGCGGTCCATGATGTCGAGCACGAGGCCGTGGGCGGTGATGCCCTCTGCGCGCAATGCGGCGAGCGCCTGATCGATGGCCTCGGCCCGGATATCCGCGATCACGACCTTTGCGCCGGCACGGCCGAAGACCTGCGCCTGCCCCAGCCCTGCGCCAGAAGCGCCGCCGGTGATGAACGCGATCTGATCGTTGAAGTCTTGCACCTTTGCGGCTCCTCTGCCCGATATTGTTAGTGTTACTTACAAAAGTCGCGTGACCAGGGCAAGCGCTGGCGATAATCCGGCCATGTTGCGCATGATTGACCTCACATCCGATAAGGTGCACCAAATGCGTAACATAAGCTGACAAGTTCAGCGCGAAGCGAAAAACGGGAGATAGTATGGGCGAGATTTTTCCGGCCGGTGCAACGATCGTATTCGGCGGCAGTGGCGGCATCGGCCGGGGCGTGGCGCTGGAGTTCGCGCGCGAGGGCAGCGACGTGGCGGTGGTCTATCGCTCGAAGGAGGATGTGGCCCGCGCGGTGGCCGACGAGATCGCTGCGCTGGGGCGCAAGGCCACGATTCACCGCGCCGACGTGCGCGACCGCGGGCAGGTGCAGGCGGCGCTGGCGGGCGCGGTCGAACAGCATGGCCGGGTGCATAGCGTGGTGTGGGGGGCAGGGCCGGTGGTGCCGCAAGTGGCGATTGCCGACTGGACAGAGGAAATGTTCCGCACGTCGATGGAGATCGAGGCGTTCGGCTTCAACAATGCCGTCCACGCCGCGCTGCCGCACATGCGCGCAAGCGGCGGGGGAAGCTTCGTCCATCTCGGCTCTGCCGGGCACGATTGGTGGCCGAAGCTCGATGGCCTGTCGGTAGCGCCCAAGGCCTGCAACGAGGCGCTGATCAAGGGCATCGCCAAGGAGGAGGGCCAAAACGA
The DNA here is from genome assembly GCF_058783135.1 of Novosphingobium sp. FW305-C-30-35. Taxonomy (NCBI): domain Bacteria; kingdom Pseudomonadati; phylum Pseudomonadota; class Alphaproteobacteria; order Sphingomonadales; family Sphingomonadaceae; genus Novosphingobium; species Novosphingobium sp. FW305-C-30-35. The sequence continues at coordinate 603,671 of NZ_JBYSYJ010000002.1, read as the reverse complement.
GATCCGCGCCAATTCGATTCTCGTGGGCGTGATCGATGCCGGGCAGTTCAAGATCGGGCAGGAGGCGGGCACATTCACGCCGGAATGGGAAGCTGCGGTCAAGGCGATGCTGCCGCTGAAGCGCTGGGGCACGCCGCAGGACATCGGGCAGGCTGCGGTCTACTTCGCATCCTCGCGCGGGAATTACGTCACCGGGCAGACCATTTCGGTCGGCGGGGGCTTCGGTGTCTGAGCTGGCACCGCACCCGATCAGCCTTGACGAACTGATGGCGCGCGAGGCGCTGCGCCATCTTGTCACCGCCTATGGCCACTGCATCGACCGGCGCGACTGGGATCTGCTGCGCACCCTCTACCATGACGACGCGGTGGACGATCACACGCCCTATTACTGCGGGCCGGTGGATGGCTACATCGCGTGGCTGCCGGGCATGATGGCGAGCTGGCGGGCGACGATGCACACGGCGCTCTCGGCGCTGTTCGTGGTGGACGGCACGCGCGCCCAGGGCGAGATCACGGCGCGGGCGTGGCACCTGACGCTGGATGGCGAGCGGCAGTTCGTAGCCTGGGGGCGCTATGCCGATCATTACGAGCAGCGCGACGGGGTGTGGCGCTTTGCCCGGCGCTCGTTCATCCTCGACCATGCCGAGGACCTGCCCGCCGCGCAGGGCGACGATTTCGGCAGTGGCGGCGTCGGCACCGGGCGGGCCGGGGCGGACGATCCGGTCCATGCGCGGCTTTCGCTGTTTGCGCGGACGGATGCGTAATCAGCAGTGGGTTTCGATACGCATAATACGTTCGGGTGATGACGCCGGCGCGGGGGTGAGTGATCTGGCCGGTACTGAACAGGCACTCACGAGAATGGGAAGAGAATGACGGAGACGGGTGGGAAGGCGCGGTTGCGCTATGCGGTGATTGGTGCGGGAATGTCGGGCGTGATGGCGGCGATCAAGCTGCTGCAGCGCGGCGATGCGGACTTCGCAGTGTTCGAGAAAGGCGCGGAGCTGGGCGGGACCTGGCGCGATAACCGCTACCCGGGCCTGACCTGCGACACACCGTCGCACGCCTACAGCTACAGCTTTGCCCTGAACCCCGACTGGAGCGCCTACTACGCCACCGGACCGGAGATCCACGCCTACTTCAAGGGCGTGGCCGAACGCTTCGGGGTGGTGCCCTACATCCGCTTCAACAGCGAAGTCACCTCGTGCACTTTCGACGATGCGACGAGGACATGGACCCTCGGCATCGTCGATGGCTCGACCTACGAGGCAGACGTGGTGATCGTTGCCACGGGCGTGCTGCACCATCCGAAGATGCCGGACCTGCCGGGGCTCGATACGTTCAAGGGCAAGGCGTTCCATTCGGCGCGCTGGGATGACAGCGCCGTGCTCGACGGCGCGCGCGTCGGCGTGATCGGTTGCGGGTCGACCGGGATCCAGATCGTCAACGCGCTGAGCAGCCGTGCGGCGAAGCTGGTGCACTTCCAGCGTTCGCCGCAGTGGATCATGCCGGTGGTCCAGTTCGAATATACCGCCGAACAGCGCGCCGCCTTCGCCGCCGATCCTTCGCTGATCGAGGCGATCCGCAATGACCCGCAATACTGGGAGGCGGTCTATCGCTTCACCGAGGGCGTGACCGACTTCACCAGCCCGCAGATGCACGAGATCGAGGAGCTGTGCCGCCAGAACCTGGAGCAGAGCGTGCGCGATCCGGAATTGCGCGAAAAGCTGCGGCCCGATTATCACGCGGCGTGCAAGCGCCTGATCTATTCGTGGGAGTACTACGAGTGCGTGCAGCGCCCCGGTGTTTCCGTCGAAGTGGGTGCGATCGAGCGGATCGTGCCGGAGGGCGTGCTGATGAAGGACGGCACCTTGCACGAACTTGACGTGCTGGTGCTGGCAACCGGCTTCCGCGCCGACAGCTTCATCCGCCCGGCGGTGGTGACCGGGCGCGGCGGGCGCTCGCTCGACGAATTCTGGGCGACCCGGCCGACTGCGCACTATGCGATCGCGATGCCCGATTTCCCGAACTTCTTCATGCTCAACGGCCCCGGCGCGCCGGTCGGCAACTTCCCGCTGATCGACATCGCCGAGCGGCAGTGGGAATACATCGAGCAACTGCTCGAACCGGTGCGGCGGGGCGAAGCGCGTACGGTGGAACCGCTGGAACCGGCCTATCAGGCGTACGAGGCGCGGCGCATCGCGGCAGCGAAAAAGACGATCTTCGGATCGGGCTGCACTAGCTGGTATCTCGACAAGACCGGCATTCCCGCGACCTGGCCGTGGGGCTATCACGACTTCGCCAATGCCATGGCCAAGCCGGTGGCCGAAGAGTTCGCGTTCGCGGCCTGACCCAATGGAGACGACCAAGCCGGAGGTGCCTGCCGAGGTCGAGCAGGCGATTGCCACGCTGATCCGCTGGGCGGGGGACGACCCCGCCCGAGAAGGCCTGCTCGATACGCCCCGGCGCGTGGCGCGGGCGTGGCGGGAGTATTGCCAGGGCTATGCCGAGGACCCGGCCGCGCACCTTTCGCGCCAGTTCGAGGAAGTGGGCGGGTACAACGAGCTGGTGCTGCTCAAGGACATCCCGTTCCAGAGCCACTGCGAGCACCACATGGCTCCGATCATCGGCAAGGCCGCCATTGCCTATCTGCCGCGCGACAAGGTGGTGGGCATCTCGAAGCTCGCCCGCGTGCTCCATGCCTATGCGCGGCGGCTGCAGATCCAGGAGCGGCTGACCGCACAAGTGGCGCAGTGCATCTGGGACAACCTGCGTCCGCACGGCGTGGCTGTCGTAATCGAGGCGCAGCACGGCTGCATGACCGGGCGCGGCGTGCGCACGCCGGGCGTGGGCATGGTGACGAGCCGGATGATGGGCACGTTCCTCGAGGACAACCGCAGCCGCAAGGAAGTGCTGAGCCTGATGGGCTATTGAGGGCGGCTTGCTGGTCATCCATATTCGGACTACATTCGGACCGAATATGGATGGAGCCGCGTCATGGGTCTTGAAAGCCGCATCAAGCCGATCAGCTACCTGAAAGCCAACGCCGCCGAAGTGCTGCGCGAACTGAATGAAGGCGCCGAGCCGCTGGTCATAACCCAGAATGGCGAGGCCAAGGCCGTGCTGCAGGATGCGGCAAGCTATTACCAGATGCAGGAGACAATGGCGCTGCTCAAGCTGCTGGCGCTGGCGAAGGAGAATATCGCGGCGGGGAAGGTCAAGACCGTCGAGGGACTGGCCGACCGTATCCGCGCCCGTGCCGCTGAAGAAACCCGCTTTGTCGAATGACGGGGACCTATCGCGTCGAAATTGAAGACGAGGCGGAAAACGATCTGTTCGAAATCTATCGGCGCCGCCTTGCGCAGCGCGGACCCGATGGGCCAGACGGCGCCGAGGCGCTGCTGGATTCGATGATGCAACTCATCGACAGCCTTGCCCACTATCCTGAGCGCGGTCCGGTGCCGGTGGAATTACTGGAACTGCGCGGAAGTCCGTGGCGGCAGGTTTCACATTCGCCATATCGCATCATCTACGAGTTGGGGGACGGAGTGGTGACGATCGCGCTGGTCGCAGATGCGCGACGAGACTTCTCGACCCTGTTCCAACGCCGCCTGCTCGCCTTGAAGCGCTGAGCCACCGCTAACCCGCCAGCGCGGCCTTGTCGCGTTCGAACGAGCGCATTGCGCGCAGGGCGGCCCAGACGCCGATGTAACCGGTGGGGATGGCGACCGACAGGCCAATGCGCAGGCCATGAGGACCGGCTCCCGCGATCCAGTCCGAAAGTTGTCCGGCCAGAACCGGGCCGAGTACGTTGGCGAACATGCTGGAGATCAGCAGGACCAGTGCGGTGCCGGTGGCGCGGTGGCTGTTGGGCAGGATGTACTGCAGGCCGGCAAGCACGCCGACCGACCAACCGCCGCCGAGCAGGCCCGAAGGCACCGCGAGCAGCCGGGCCACGGTCAGGCTGTCGCTCCAGGTGACGAGCAGGATGGTGGTCGTTGCGCCGCCGAGCGCCAGCGCGGTGAGGCGGAGCTGAACGGTGGCATCGCCCTTGCCGAGCTTGTCGGAGAGAAAGCCGAAGCCGAGCACGCCCAACAGGCCGGGCAGCCCGAACGACAGAGCGAAGGTTGCGCCCGCGGCTTGCGTCGAGAGACCATAGGCGCGCTCGAACAGGGCGGGGCCCCACATGCCGAAGGTCACGCCCGAAAGCGAACCCAGCGCCATCACCGTGGCCAGCAGCATGACCGACGGCGTCCCGACCAGCAGGCGCATCGTCTGCTTGAGCGGGAGCACGGGCGTGGCGACGTCAATGACCTCACGCGCGGGTTCGCGCACGATCAGCCATGTCGCCAAGGCGATGACGATGCCGATCATGCCCAGTGCGTGGAAGGCGGTCTGCCAGGTCGAGGCGGCGGCGATGGCGGGGCCGCCGGCAAGGCCTGCCATCTGGCCGACATAGATCGCGGTCCCGAGCAGGGCGAAGGCGCGGCCCCGTTCGTTGGCGGGGAAATAGGCGGCGATCAGGGCGGCGGCAGGGGCCTGGTAAGCGGCCTCGCCTATGCCGACGCCGACGCGGGCCAGCGCCAGCATTTCGGCGCTGGTGGCGAGCCCTGACAGCAGGGTGAAGAAGCTCCAGAAGCCGCAGCCCAAGGCAATGATCATCACGCGCGAGCGGCGATCGGCGGCGCGCGCGATCGGCAGGGTGAACAGGCTGTAGAGCAGTGCGAAGGCCGGGCCCATCAGCGCGCCCATCACCGTATCGCTGATGCCGAAGTGCGCCTTGATCGGCTGGGCGAGGCCGGGGATCAGAAAGCGGTCGGCATAGTTGAGCACCGCGACCATGACCAGCAGCGTCAGCGCCAGCCAGCGGTTGGTCAGCGGCTTGCCACTTGTGGACAGGGTGGCGGCGGCGCCTGCCGGAATGGTCGCGGCCACGCGGCTCAATCCCGCATCTGCGCGCCGCCGTTGACGTGCCAGACCTGCCCATTGACCCAGGCGCCATCATCGGAGGCCAGGAACGTCACGGCGGCGGCGATGTCTTCGGGCTGGCCGAGGCGGACGTGCGGCACGGCGGCGAGGCCACGCTCGACATACTCGTCGGTGAGGTGCTGCCTGACCGCTTCGGTGAGGACGAGGCCGGGGCAGATCACGTTGGCGCGCACGCCCTTCTTGCCGAACTTGGCGGCAACGTGGCGGGCCAGCGCATGGATGGCGTTCTTGGTCATCGGATAGGCAACCTGCCACGGTGCGCCGCCCGATGCCGCGCCGGAGGAGGTGTAGATCATTGCGCCGCCGCCGCGTTCGAGCATCTTCGGCAGCGCCGCCTGCGTGGCGAGGAAGTGGCTCTTGGTGTTGATCGCGAAGCTGAGGTCGAGCACGTCCTCGGGGCAATCGAGGATGTCGTTGTCGCCCCCGGTGCCGCCCGCAAGGTTGGAATGGTAGAAGTCGAGGCCGCCATAGGTCTCTACCGCGCAGGCCACGATCGCGGCTTGTGAATCGGCCTTGGTGCCGTCAAGTTCGATGCCGGTGGCGGTGCCGCCGGTTGAGCGGATGCTTTCCGCCACTTCGCGGGCCCAGTCGCCCATGAGGTCACCGATGACGACGTGGGCGCCTTCTTCGGCGAGGCGCCGTGCGGTTGCAGCGCCAATGCCGCGCCCACCGCCGGCAACGATGCCGACTTTGCCCTTGAGGCCCTTCATTCCAGAATCTCCCGTATTGCCGATTTGCGGATCATAATGCCGCCAGAATTATGCAAACATGCATATCACCGGAATTATTATCGCGCAACGTGCGATATTTTTTGCTCTCATCTCCGCATAAAGCCAGTCTTGTGATTCGCGGCGTGCGCCGATGCGAGTGCTCTGGAGCGCATCGGCATGCTGCGTTTTTGCGGGAATCGACGGGTCCATATCCCGGACAAGTGGCGCATTTCTGCGATTCATGACATGTTTGCGTATTTCGACTTGTCAATTTCTACGCACTTGCTATCTTCCGCGCCAACAACGGTTTGGAGGGGAGTAACAATGAAGGCCACCACTTGCGCAACGCTCGCCGTGCGGCTGATGCTTGGCGCCAGCCTGGCGTCGATGATGCTGGGATCTGCCGCCCATGCTGCGGATGAACCCGTGCAGGCCAGCGATGACCAGGGCCAGCTGGAGCAGATCGTCGTGACCGCGCAGAAGGTCGAGCAGAACCTGCAGGACGTGCCGCTGGCAATCAGCGCGATCAGCGCCGACAAGGTCGAGAAGCTGGGCATCCGCGATGCCAAGGACCTGTCCGGCCTCGCCCCCAACGTGACCATCGTGCAGGGCACGACCAACGCCAATGCCGCCGTCATCTCGATCCGCGGTATTCCCACGCCGGCGACCGAGACCTTTGGCCTCGACACCGCGAACGGCCTTTACGTCGACGGCGTGTTCATCGCCCGCTCGGGCGGCAGCGCGCTTGACGTGATCGACGTTGCCCGCGTCGAAGTGCTGCGCGGGCCGCAGGGCACGCTGTTCGGCCGCAACACCACCGGTGGCGGCATTGCCTTCATCTCGCGTGCGCCGTCGAAGGAATTCAAGCTTTCGGCCGAAGCCGGCTATGGCAACTACAACGCGTTCAACGCCAAGATCACGCTCGATCCGGGCGAGATCGCGGGCATCTCGACCAGCTTCACCTACAGCCACCGCCAGCGCAACGGCGTGGTCGACAACCTCAACGAGCCAAGCGATGCGCGTGATCCCGGTGCGCGCAAGGGCGATTCCTTCCGCATCGCCGCCAAGGCCGACATCGGCGGCACGGGCTCGATCCAGTACATCTTCGACTGGAGCAAGATCGACGCATCGCCGATCAACTTCCAGCTGACCAATGTCGCCAGCGGCGCGGTGCGTCCGCCCGAAGTGGTCGGCGGCGTGCCGGTGGTGGTGACGCAGCAGGCGCCCGTCGCGCCGTTCCTGAACACGGTCAACTTCCTCGATCCGCGCTGCGCCGCTCTTGCCGCGCCGACGCGCGACTGGCGCCGCACGGTGTGCAACGACATCAACAGCCGTTCGACCGACAAGGCCTGGGGCCACAACGTGCAGGTCCAGAACGACTTCGGCGCGTTCCACCTGAAGTCCACCACCGGCTACCGCTTCTGGAACAACGACAGCGTGACCGACCTTGATGGCATCGGCGCGTTCACTGCGCCGCGCTTCACGCAGGCGTCGCTGTTCAACGGCATGCCGGCAAGTCTGCTGCAGTTCATCCCGTCGATCCCGGCAGCATTCCGTCCGTTCATCGCCGCATCGCCGGTACCGACCGTGCAGCAGAACCTGTTCGACACCAACAACAAGCGCCGCCACAAGCAGTTCAGCCAAGAGGTTGAAATCGGCAACGAGAGCGACAGCCTCGACTGGGTGCTCGGCGGCTTCTATTTCTGGGAAAAGGGTTCGGAGTACAACCCGCAGAACAGCGGCTTCGTGCTCGATACCAATTCAATCTTCCTCGGCAACTTCGGCCCGCTCGGCCCCTCGTTTGTCGCGGCCAATCCGGCGCGCTACCGTCTGGTGCAGACGCTTTCGGTGCTCGATTACACCGCGACGGCGGAAAGCACTGCGGTCTATGGGCAGGCGACGTTCTACCCCGGCGGCAAGGACAGCGGCCTGCGTCTGACGGCCGGCGGCCGCTATACCTGGGATACCAAGTCGATGGTGCGCCGCCAGAACGGCGCCGCCCCGCTTGCCACGCCCGAGCAGGGCCGCGCCAGCTACAGCAAGTTCACCTGGAACCTCATGCTGGGCTATGACGTGTCCGACCAGGTCAACCTCTATGCCCGCATCGCCACCGGCTATCGTTCGGGCGGGTTCAATGCGCAGGACCCTGCGGTGGCCGGCGTGCTGCCTTCGTTCAAGCCGGAGAACGTCACGTCCTACGAAGTGGGCCTGAAGTCGGAACTGTTCGACCGCAAGGTTCGCTTCAACCTTGCCGGATACTACAACGAGTACAAGGATCTGGCGATCGCCGTGCCGATCACCAACCTTGCTCCGGGCACTTTCGCCACCAAGGTAACGAACGCCGGCAAGGTCACTTACACCGGCGTCGAGGCCGAATTGACGGCGGTGCTGACCGACAACTTCACCTTCGAGGCGAACGCCGGTTACGTCGACATCAAGTACAAGGAGTTCCTCGCCGGGCTTCCGGTCGCCGCCAACCAGCCACTGGTCAACATCGCGGCCTATGCCACGCCGGGCTACACCTCGCCGTTCACCGCAAATGTCGCGATGAATGCGCAGTTCCCGCTGGGCGACAACGGCATGCGCCTGACCGGCCGGGTCAGCTATGCCTACGAAGACGGCAAGTACAGCTTCTCGAACGTGCTGTCCTCGCCGTTCAACGAAGTGCTGAAGGGCGACAATCGCAATATCGTCGACGCGCAGGTGGCGATCGATCGCATCCCCCTTGCCGGGAGCGAGGCGGCGGTGCGCTTCTGGGTCAAGAACCTGACCGACGAGCACAACCTCGTCCGCGCAATCGACTTCGGCCAGCTGGGCTATGGCGGCGGCTACTACGCCGATCCGCGCACCTATGGCGTGACGGTGGGCGTGAAGTTCTGATCTTTGGGGAGGATGGGCGCCGGTACTCCGGGAACCGTCTTCGGGTGGCCCCGCTTCTGCAAGTGCAGGGGCGGGGCTTTTCCGTTATTACGCGTTCATATAACGAAAACGCATCTTCACAATGGAATGCGTATCCCTATAGCTAGTGACAAAGCGAATCATGCAAGGTTCGTGTGGGAGAGCCGTGATGACGATCAGCCTTGAAGACCTCGCCGCGCGGCTGACCGCGCTTGAGGACAAGGAAGCGATCCGCGCGCTGAAGGCGCGCTACCTGCGCGCCTGCGACCTCAAGCAGGTCGAAGATGTGCGCGATTGCTTCGCCCCCGGCAAGATCCGCATCGCCTACCAGAATTTTCCCGAGTTCGATGACCGCGATGCCTTTGTCGCGATCTATCAGCAGATGGCCTGCAACGGCGGCGTCTATGACATCCACCACGCCACCAACTGGCAGATCGATCTTGAAAGCGGCACGCGGGCGACGGGCAAGTGGTCGCTCAATTTCCGCACGATTCTGACCGGGCCACGCCAGGTCGTCCGCCTCGCGGTGGAATACGACGACGTTTACGAGAAGCGCGACGGCCGCTGGTGGATCGTCGAGACTGTCAGCCGCGTGACCTCGATGCTGACCGAACAGGTGGCTGAGGACGGCAGCGTGACGGTAATCGCGCTGGCTGAGCCGCCGGCAGCCTGAACCTTCGAAAGGGAGATCCAGACATGGCAATCAATTACGGCCTTGATGGCAAGGTGGCACTGGTCACGGGCGCAGGCGGCGGCATTGGCCGTGCGGCGGCAGAGGCATTCGCGCGTTCCGGCGCGAGCGTCATGGTCAGCGACGTGAACGAGGCAGGCGGTGCTGAAACGGTAGCTTTGATCGAGGCTGCAGGCGGCAAGGCCGCGTTCGTGCGCTGCGACGTGAGCAACGCGGACGAGGTCAAGGCGATGGTCGCGGCCACGGTCGCAACGTTCGGCGGGCTCGACTGTGCATTCAACAATGCCGGGATCAACCGCATCACCGACGACCAGTACGACGACGCGATCTGGGAGCGCGACATCGCGATCAACCTTTCCGGCGTGATGCGCTGCATGCGTGAGGAGGCGGCGGTGATGCTCGAGCGCGGCGGCGGCGCGATCGTCAATACCGCCTCGATCAACGGGCTGGTCGGCAATGGCGGACAGCCTGCCTATACCGCCGCCAAGCACGGCGTGGTCGGCCTTGCTCGCCATGGCGCGCTGCGCTGGGCCAAGGCCGGCATCCGCGTCAATGCGGTCTGCCCTGGCGTGATCGAAACGCCGATGACCGCGCCGCTGGTGCAGAACGCGGAAATGAAGGCGCTCATCGACGGGATGACGCCGATGGGCCGGATGGGACAGGCCAGCGAAATCGCCGAGGCGGTGGTGTGGCTGTGCTCGCCTGCGGCAAGCTTCGTCACCGGACATGCCATGGTCGTCGATGGGGGCGCTACGGCGTTCTGACGCCTTGCATTTAATCGCGCGCTTAATTACCCCTGTGTCAGTAACCGCGAGCAACGCGGAATCGGGACAGGTGGATGATGGCCGAAAGCGCTTTCGACTTTATCGTGATCGGTGCTGGCAGCGCGGGCTCGGTGCTCGCCGCGCGCCTTTCCGAAGATCCGCAGACGCGTGTGCTGCTGCTTGAGGCGGGCGGGCCCAACACGTCGGTGCTGGTGCGGATGCCGGCGGGCGTGGGCACGCTGATCAAGCAGAAGAGCAAGCACAACTGGGGTTTCTGGTCGGAACCGGAACCGCACATGGACAATCGCCGGATGTGGCATCCGCGTGGGCGCGGCCTCGGCGGCTCGTCGGCGATCAACGGCATGGTCTATGTCCGTGGCCACGCGCGCGATTATGACCAGTGGCGGCAGATGGGGCTGGAGGGCTGGTCCTGGGCCGATGTGCTGCCCTATTTCCGCAAGGCCGAGGACAATTGCGACGGGGCCGATGCCTTCCACGGTGCGGGCGGGCCGCTGAAGGTCAACTGGGGCGAGAATTCGCACCACCCGCTCTATCGCGGGATCATCGAGGCCGGGCGGCAGGCCGGGCACAAGGTCACGCCCGATTTCAACGGGGCGGATCAGGAGGGCTTCGGCCGCTACCAGCTGACCATCCACGACGGACAGCGCTGGAGTGCGGCGCGCGGCTACCTCGCGCCGATTGCGGGCAAGCGCGGCAACCTGAACGTGGTGACCGGCGCGCGGGTCCACCGCGTCGTGGTGGAGAACGGGCGCGCCGTGGGCGTGGAGTATTCGCTGGGGCAGGGAAAACCGGTCAGCCGCGCCAGCGCCAAGCGCGAGGTTCTGCTTTGCGCAGGCGCGTTCCAGTCCCCGCAGATCCTCCAGCTCTCCGGCATCGGCGATCCCGAGGCGCTGAAGGCCAAGGGCGTTGTGCCGGTCCATGTGCTGAAGGGCGTGGGCGCGAACCTGCAGGATCATCTTGATGTCACGCTTAACTGGGCCTGCACCCAGCCGATCTCGCTCTATAACGAAATCAAGGGGTTGCGGCAGCTCAAGGTCGGGCTGCAATACCTGCTGACCGGCAAGGGCACCGGGCGGCAGAATGGGCTGGAGGCCGGAGCCTTCCTCAAGTCGCGCCCCGATCTCGATCGGCCCGACCTGCAGATCCACTTCGTCATCGCGATCATGCAGGAACATGCCAAGGTCCAGGCCAAGCGCGATGGCTTCACCATCCACGTCTGCCAGTTGCGCCCGGAAAGCCGGGGGCTGGTCTCGCTCAGCAGCGCCGATCCTTATGCCGACCCTGCGATCCTGGCGAACTTCCTCGCCGCCGAGGAAGACCGCCGCGTGGTGCGCGAGGGCATCCGCATCGCCCGCGAGGTGGCGGCGCAGGAGGCATTGGCACCCTATCGCGGTGAGGAGATCTGGCCCGGGGCGCATGTGCAGTCCGACGCCGACATCGACGCCTGGGTGCGCGCCAGGGGCGAGACGATCTACCACCCGGTCGGCACTGCGAAGATGGGCACGCGCGATGACCCGATGGCGGTGGTGGACAAGGACTGCAAGGTCATCGGCCTCGAAGGCCTGCGGGTGATCGATGCCTCGGTCATGCCGACGCTGATCGGTGGCAACACCAATGCGCCGACGATCATGATCGCCGAGAAGATCGCCGACGTGATCCGGGGGCGGCCGCCGCTCGCTCCGGCCGATACGCGGGTGGCGGAACTGGTGTGATAATATGATGAAGGCCATTGCGCGAGGAGGACCGGCTGGGCCACCTTGCCGCGCATGATCAAGCGTCTGTTCGCCAAGCATCCCGTCCTCACTACCGCAGGCGCCGTGGCGCTTGGCAGCCTTGGCGTGGGCACTGCGCTGTGGGCCTGTGCCGATACCTCGTGCTATCCCGGCTGGCAGCTGGGTGCGCTGGACTATGACTGCGCAGGCCGCGCGCTGATCAGCCCCGGCAACGATACGCGCATCAACATGGTCATGCTGATGCAGAGCGTGCAGCCGGGGGTGGCACTGCCTGCCGAGGCGAAGATTGATCCCAACGATCCGCAGTTCGGCAAGGTGTTCGTGTCGTGGGAAGGCTTGCGCGCTTCGCTGTGGCCTGAGCCGGAGGCGCCCGAGCCGGATTATGACGAGAAGAGGTGCTCTGAGGCTGAGGCGGGTAGTGCCGATTTCCTTGCGGCGCTGGCGGCAGACAAGGGCGTGTCGGCGGGAGAGCGGGCCACGCTGACAGCGCTGCGGGCGACGGCAGGGTGCCATGACGGCGAGTGGAACGACGCGGCAATTTCCAGCCAGCAGGGCCGCGCCTTCCTCTCCTACCTGAAAGCCGCCGATGCCTTCCACAAGGCGGACTATGCGGCAGCAGAAGCGGGGTTTGCCACGCTGGCCAAGGTCGGCAATCCGTGGATTGCCGAGACTGCGCGCTACATGCCGATCCGCACGGGACTTCGCCGCGCGGCGGCGACGTCGCTGGACGAGTGGGGCGATTTTGCCGGACCGGAAAAGGTCGATCGCGCGGCGCTGACATCGGCGGCACGTGCGATCGATGCCTATCTCGCCGCCTATCCCAAGGGCCGCTATGTGGTCTCTGCGCAAGGCCTGAAGCGGCGCGTGGCGTGGCTGGGCGGCGATACCGAGGCGCTGGTCGGCACCTATGAGTCGCTGCTCAAGACGACCCCCGCATCTAGTGTCGAGGCGGCCTATCTCGTCGAGGAAATCGACCGCAAGCTGCTTGATCGCGAGGATGCGGCGGCCGTCGTGGCAAAGCAGGGCAAGGCGCCGCTGCTGCTGGCGCTGGCCGATATGAAGATGATGCGGCCGGTCTACGATGGGCCGGCGGTGGGGCTGTCTGCCGCAGAGCTTGCGGCGCATAAAGCGCAGCTCTTGGCCTATCCCGATCTCTACGGCCTGCTCGAAGCCACCCGGATCACTTATGCTGGCGAGAATGCGAAGCCGATCCTCTCGATCCTGCCGGATGCGGCGCGGGCGAAGGGGATGACGCCGCTGGCCTTCAGCCGCCAGATGGTGCGCGGGCAGGCGCTCTCGGCCTTGCGCGATCCCAACGAGGCGGGATTCTGGCGCGAGCTGATCGGCGCGGCGAGCCCGTTCCACCAGCGCCCCTTGGCCGAACTCGGCCTTGCCCTGCGCTGGCAGCGCGACGGGCGCGTGGATCAGGTCTTCGCACCGGGATCGCCGGTGCAGGAGCAATCGATCCGCGAGGTGCTGTTGCAGACCGTTGCCAGCCCGGCGATCCTGCGCGCCAGCGCGGCCGACGCCTCGCGTTCGGACCATGAGCGCGACGTTGCCCGCTTCGCCCTGCTGCACAAGGACCTGACGCGCGGCGCGTTCGCCGATTTCACGCGCGATGTGGCGCTGGTGCCTGCCGATGCCAACACCGATGGCGGGCTGTGGGGCTTTGCCAGCCAGCAGAGCGTGCCGGTGGGCCTGTTTACCAAGGGCCAGTGGTCGGACGGCTTTGCCTGTCCGGCGATTGCGCAGACCGCCGCCACGCTCGCCCGCAATCCGGCTGACCAACGCGCGCGCCTGTGCCTTGGCGATTTCTGGCGCCTGAACGGCTTTGATGGCTTCGCCCTGCACGCGCCGGGCGATGGCGCGAATGTTCTCGGAAGCGCGCCAGACCTTTTCCCCGGCAAGGCCAGCTATCGCGATGCGATCTATGCCGCGATCATCGCCGACAAGGCGGCCCCGGCAGACCTGCGCGCCTATGCGCTCTACCGCGCGGTGCGCTGCTATGCGCCTTCGGGCTACAATGGCTGCGCGGGGCCTGCGCGGACCACGGCGGAACTCGAGGCGGCGCAGGTGCCGCTGGCGGTCCGCAAGGGCTGGTACGACGAGCTGAAGAAGCGCTACCCGCAAAGCCAGTGGGCCAGGGCGCTGCGCTTCTACTGGTGAACTGGCGCGCGATTGCCTTTGCCGCTGCGCTGCTCCTCGCCGGATGCGAGCGCCAGCCAGACGCGCCGCGCGTGCGGGCCGAAACGGCTGAGGCAGTGTTCGTCTGGCCCGGTGTCCACCCTGCGCCGGAAGTCAAGGCGCGCACCGTCTACCTGCTCGATGGCGAAGTGCGGCGCGATGGCGCAGCGCGGCTGCATCGGCTGCGCATGGGCACCCCGCGCCTGCCCGGCCGGACGCTATGGCTGGTGGTGCGAGCGGACCGGCTCGACTGGACCGACGCCACCCGAGCCGCGATCCTCGCCGACCTTGCGCAGTGGCGTGCGGCGGGTAACGAGGTGGCGGGCCTGCAGGTCGATTTCGATGCCGCCACCAAGGGCCTGTCAGGCTACGCCGCGTTCCTCAAAGACCTGCACGCCCGCCTGCCCAGGGACGTCCGTCTCTCGATCACCGGCCTGATGGACTGGAGCGCCAATGGCGATCCCCGCGCGCTTGCCCAACTTGCCGGCACGGTCGACGAAGTGGTGATCCAGACCTACCAGGCCCGCTCCACGATCTCCGGCTACGAAGCCTACTTCGCGAAACTGGCAAATTTCCCAATTCCCTTCCGGGTGGCGCTGGTCGAAGGCGGCGAATGGCAAGCCCCACTGGGACTTGAGACCCACCCGATGTTCCGGGGCTACGCGGTGTTCCTGCTGGGGCGCGCGAGCGGCTTTGGGGGGAGGTCCGGTTTCGGACGCGGCGTAGTTCGGGCTGAATGGCTTGAATGGGGTGTATTCCGGATGGTCGGCTTTCAGTCGCGAGGCGCCACGAACGGAAGTAGTTAGAACAGCTTTGCCATGCGCTCAAGATCGTAGTCGAGGAGCCAGTCAGCAAAACCTGCGTAAAGCCCTTTAAGCTTGGCGGCATCAAATGCACTCACGTCCATTCCTCGATCATCGTAGATGTGCATCATCACGGATGCGTTTGGGTCGATCAGGAAAGTAACGACAGGAGCTCTCGGGTAGATAGGCATTTCTGACGCGACGGCATGCCAAAGAAGGGTGTCGCGGGCCATCTTGTCTAGACCCATATCGTAGCTGCGGATGTCCCAGACATCTGCCTCTTCTCCAGGATCGGTGTAAAGTACTGCCTGCCATTCGCTTATCAGAGGCGCATGAAATCCGGTGTAATGAAGAGCCATGAACCCGTCGGCTACTTCATCCGCAAGACCAGCTTGATTTGGCAGGCGGCCGTTCCACGCCACGATGCCTATGCAGCTTTCACGAAACATCGCGTCAGCGACGGTTGATGCCCGTCGGTGCGCCTGAAGAAAACGTGGAACTGACTCGGTTGTGTTATCAAACTCCTCGCCACCAAGTTCGAAACGCAGTCGAACGTCCTCGAAGCCAAAGCGGGCTGTCCAAAGACTCGACCACAAATTCTCAATGGATGGCCTGCTCATAGCGCTCGATAGCCGCTTCGAGCGCGACCAAGCAATGACGAAAAAGCTTGGCCGAACGGCAGCAATGGCGTCGTGTCGTGACTAAGCGCTTTTGGGCCCAATGGTCGGAAAGCCGCCCTTCGACTCAAGCCGGGACAAGCGGCAGCTGTCGGTACGCCTGCCTTGTTGCTCGAACGGCGGCAATGGGGTGGTTAGTGGACTTCGCCTTCGATCAGCGTTACGGCGTCACCAACCGCTGAAGTGAGCCGTCCGTCGCGAAAGCTGAATTTCATCCTAATGCCCTCGAGGGGCTGATTGGTTCGGAATAGCAATTCGACTTCCCAAGAGCAGCCGGAGGGAACGAAGGCTATCGGCCCGGTCCATAGGGATTGCGCTTCAAATCGGATCGGCTTCACGTCTTTTACCATTTTGACAGCACCGGGCGGACCAAAGCTTCTTACGGTAATATGATCACCTCGTCGGATTTCAAAACGAGCATCGTCGGCGATTACCGCTCGAAGGTGGTCGGTCTCGTTCCGATCCGCAGCTCTCACCAGATCAAGTGCACGCTGGACATAGAAGCGGTCGGCTTCGCTTTGGCTCGGGCGACCACTTTCAAACCCGGGGCAAGCTGCAGTCGCACTTGCCATCGGAGTTGAAGCGACAAGCAGGATCAATGCAGATAAGATTTGCGGCATCTGAAGGAATTGCCATCACCGCTGAATGTCCGCAATGGCGTCGTTTCCGGAACGGCGGCTTTTCAAGTAGGAGTTCGCCATAGCCGCCGATCCTCCCTTTTCATCGCTGGTGCAAAGGAGGGCGCGGAAAGGACTGGTTGCCTCCCCTGCGTCAGTCCTTCGGATTGGCACCTTCTTTGGCCTTCGCGAGGACGGGAGGATCAGAGATCTTCGAAGGCGGCTCAGGGCCGCCCGCAGATGCAGGTTGCGTGCGGCGTCGATTGCGGCCAGACCTTCGCTCCATGCAACCTCATGTCATCGCTGCCGTCCTGTGGGCCCTGATCCTTGGCGGGGCGGGCGGGGTCCTAACCGAGATCGGGCCGTGGTATCGCAATCTGAAGAAGCCTTCCTGGCAGCCGCCCGACTGGCTGTTCGGCCCGGCGTGGACGGTGATCCTGGGGCTTGCCGCCTGGGCGGCGGTGCTGAGCTGGGATGGTGCCAGTGACGAGGCCGGGCGGATGACGGTCATCGCGCTGTTCGCCGTGAACTTCGTGTGCCACTTCCTGTGGTCGCCGCTTTTCTTTGCGCGCAAGCGGCCCGACTGGGCGCTGATCGAGGTGGTGCCGCTGTGGCTTTCGGTACTGGCGCTGTGCGTCATGCTGCGGCCGTTCTCGGTGCTGGCGAGCTGGCTGATCGTGCCCTATCTTGCGTGGGTGAGCTTTGCCGCCTGCCTCAACCTTGTCATCGTGCGGCTGAACCGGCCTTTCGGGGACGTGAGAGAAATCTCGTAGACGTGTGAATTGTCGCACATTCTTCTGCGACGAAGCGAGCTAATCAGCCCTTGCGACCCGAAGGGCTCTGCCAGTCAGAGTTCCTGAACTTCAAGGGGACGGCGCGAGCGATCGCACCGTCCCCCTTTTTTGCAGGCGTTCCGTAGTAACGCCGAGGTCCCCGCTCCAAAATCCATTCAGGCGCGGGGACGCCGGGTTTTTGTCACGCGGCGAGCGCGAGGTCCTTGGTATCCTTCGTGGTGGGCACGAAGGGCAGGTAGGAGACGCGGTAGCGCACGGCGAAGGTGATCTGGTGATCGCCTGCGGCAAGGCCGCCGTTGAGCACGATGATCCGGGCCTTTTCGCCGAAGTTCCAGCGATCGTCGTAAACGGTTTCCATCTCGTCGAGCGTGTAGGTGTTGCCATGGGCGGAGAAGCGCACGGTTTCACGCGGCTGCACTGCGCCGTCGACGGTGACCTGGATGTCCTCGATCATCGAGAGGCCGAGGCCGCGGTAATAGGGCAGGCGCCCGAGGAAGGAAAAGCCCGTGGTTTCGCCGTCTCTGGCCTCGCTGCGGAGGCTGCCCTCGACGATCATCTTGTTGTCCATCATGGGAAGAGTCTCCTTATTCTGCAGCTTCGGCCATGGCTTCCGCATCGGCGCAAGCCGTGGGCGAGGTCTTGATTGCGGGGTCCTGCGCTTCGCCGAGAAGGCGGGCGAGCATGACCTGCTGGCGGCGGATCTGTTCGACCGAATCCGGCTCCTGCGCGTCCTCGATCCAGCGGTTGCCTTCGTATTCCGAGCAGATGTAGCCGTCGTAGCCGCCTTGGTTCAGCACTTCGACGATCTTGTCGTAGGGGATCGAGGGTTCCACGTAGTCTTCGTTCATCTGGTAGAACTTGCCGTGGATGTTGTGGATGCGCGGCATGTAGTCGAGCATGCGCTTGGGCTCATAGGCGGCGTTGTGGCGCATGGTTTCGGCCATGGCGATGGCAGGGCCGGTGCCGCCCATCTCCTGCACGTTCAGGATGACGTATTCCGAAAGAACGCGGTCTTCATAGGCCTTCACGATGTAATCCGCGATGTTCTTCGGCACGCCAAGCCGCATGAACCGCTCAGTGAACACCGGCGGGAAGGCGTGGAGGAACATGCCCATGTCGGGCAGGAAGCCGAGCGCGTCCGAACCGGACTTCTCGAAGGCTTCGGCGTGGCGGATGATCCAGGGGTGATCGAAGTGCAGCGGGGCGTGGACCTCGATGAGGATCTTGATGCCCTTTTCCTCGGCATAAGGCGCGGCGGCAACCAGCACTTCGGGCGCGATCGAGACGAGGGCGCGGATATACTTCGCGCCAAGACGGGCGCCGAAGTCGATGTCCTTCTTCACGCTGGCGACCTGCTCTTCCAGAGGCATCAGGCGGCCCTTGTAGCGCTTGTAGTCCAGCATGAAGTCATGACAGACGGCGGTGCAATCATACTGCGCGATAATGCGGTGCCAGTTTTCGATCTCGGCATCGGCCACGCCATATTCGGGCCAGCCCCAGAACGACTGTTCGCCGATGACCTCGATGCCCTTGGCGCCGAGTTCGGCGCTGGTGCGGATGCAGTCCTCGAGGGTCATCTTACCCTGGAAGGTCTCGTTCTGGTAGGAATAGAGGCTCACGCCCCTCTTGATCTTGGACACACGTCACCTCTTGGCGGGGTTGTTGCGGATAGCCGGCACAGGCTCGATCGAAATGCCGAGTTAGCGTTGCGGACAGGGCGGGAAGGGGCGTGCAAGATAGCGCAGGCCTTTCGCTCTCTCCTGGGGTCTGCCGCCCCTTATTGGAATGGATATTCTAACAATATGCGGCGTCCGTCAAGTCCTGCTTGACCATCGTTTTAGAATCACCACACTTATTCTGAATTCGCGATGCCGCGCATGATGCGGTGCTGCCCGAAAAGACTGCAAAAGGGAGATGGAGATGTACGCAAAGACGTTGCGCCGCGCCATGATCGGCCTTCTGGCAAGTGCCGCGCTGGCAGGTCCGGTAATGGCAGGTCCGGCCGCTGCAAAGGACGATCTGGCCGCGATCAAGGCCGAGATGCAGGTGCTGAAGGCGCAGGTCGAAGGCGCGCGCGACCGGGCGGCGGTGGAAAACCTGTTCTCGCGCTACATGTACCTGCACAATGCCTTCCGCGATACCGACATCATCCCGCTGTGGGCGAAGAAGGGCACGCCGGGCGTACGCTCGCAGTACAGCAACCTTGGCGTCTACACCGATTGGGACAAGATCATGTCCTACCACCAGGGCCGTCCCGCGCCGGTCAGCAAGCTGGTGTTCCACTATGTGACGACGCCGGTGATCGAAGTGGCTGGCGATGGCCAGACCGCCAAGGGCCTGTGGATCGTCAACGGGCTGGAATCGGGCCTGGTCGATGTCGACAAGGCCAAGAACATGCCTGCCTGGATGTTCGAGAAGGATCTCGTGCAGGGCAAGAAGGTGTGGATGCACAACGTCTACCTCAAGTACGGGGTCGACTTCATCAAGCAGGACGGCCAGTGGAAAATCTGGCACTTCCACTGCTTCGAGGTGGCCCGCGCGCCCTATGGCATGGGCTGGATTCCCTTTGCTGCTGTCGCGCAGGACGATGCCTTCAACGTTGACCTGATGTATGTGGGCGAGGACGGCAAGCCGGTGTTCATGCCCAAGGTCGATGGGCCCGCCACGGTGCTTTCCAACACCTACCGCACCGATACCTCGCAGAAGCTCGAGGCGCGTCCGCCCGAACCGTATCGCACCTTCAGCGAAACCTTCGAGTACTGACCTGCGTGATGCGGATCGCGGGCCCTGTCGGAGCGCTCGCCCTTGCTTTCGCGGCGAACGTCTCCTTTGCGCAGACCGTGGTGGCGACCAGCGGCGGCGCGGTCCGCGGGACGGTGAAGGGGGATGCCGAGGCTTTCCTCGGCATCCCCTATGCCGCGCCGCCGGTGGGGCCGCTGCGCTGGCGCGAGCCGCAGGGGGCGGCTCCGTGGCAAGGCGTGCGCGAGGCATCTGCGTTCGGGCCGGTGTGCCAGCAGGGCGTACCGGCGCCGTGGGGCCCCTATACCGCCGAGTTCCTTGCCGCGCCGCCGATGAGCGAGGACTGCCTGACGCTCAATATCTGGCGTCCGCAGCATACGGTAAAGAAGTTGCCGGTGCTGGTGTTCATCCACGGCGGCGGTTTTGGCGGCGGGGCGGGCAGCCTGCCGATCTATGACGGGGCGAAGCTTGCCGCGCGGGGCGTGGTCGTCGTCACGATCAACTATCGCGTCGGCATACTGGGCTTCATGGCGCATCCGGCGCTCACGGCGGAATCGCCGCTGGGGTCTTCGGGCAATTACGGACTGCTGGATCAGATCGGCGCGCTGAAATGGGTGCGCGCCAATGCTGCAGCATTCGGTGGCGACGCGGCCAACGTGACCGTTTCGGGCGAGAGCGCGGGCGCGGCTTCGGTGGCGGACCTGATGGTATCACCGATGGCCAAGGGCCTGTTCGACAAGGCGATCGCCTTCAGCGGCGCCAGCATGGCAGTGGATGTGCCGCCGCTGGCGAAGAACGAGCAGATCGGGGCAGAGCTTGCGGCCAAGCTGGGCAAGGCGAGCATCGCGGAAATGCGCGAGGTTCCTGCCGAGGCGCTGATCGAGGCGACGCGCTATGTGCCGGGCGCCAGCAGCGGTCCGCCGCCGCTGCGGTTCGTGCCCAATGTTGATGGCAAGGTGGTGCCGTTCGATCCGGTCCGGGCGAGCGGCCCGGTGGTTAGCCCGGTGCCCTTGATCACCGGGTACAACAGTGCCGAGATGATCGATCCTTCGGTGCGGACGCCGGCGCAGTTCGAGGCGGCGGTGCGGGCACGCTATGGCGCGTTCGCGGACCGTCTGCTGGCGCTCTATCCGCATGCGACCGAGGCGGAAGCGATTGCCTCCAACTCGCTGATCGCGCGCGATCGCTACATGGCAGGGCTGCTGCTGTGGGCGAAGGAGCGCACGCGCAATGCACGGCAACCGGTTTTCGCCTATGTCTATGACCACGCCTATCCGGCGGTGCGGGGCGGGCAATCATGGGGAGCCTTCCACTCCTCGCAATTGCCCTATGTGTTCGGCAACATCGGGATCGGCGATCGGACGTGGACGGCGGCTGACAGGCGCATTGTGCGGCAGTGGCAGGACCGCCTGCTGGCCTTCATGCGCGGCGGCGCGCCGGGCGCAGGATGGGCCCAGGTGGGCCCGGCGACGAGCGGCGTGATGGGGCTGGGGGACCGTGAAGCGATGCGGCCGGCCGTATCCTCGACCGAACGGCTCGAGGCGTTCAAGGCCTATGCTGCAAGTGGTGGCAAGCTGGGGCTGATGTGAAGCGCCCGTGAAAGGAATCCTGCCATGCGCAACCGCTTGATCTTGCGAATTTTCATAGGACTTGCCGCATTTGCCGTGGCGTCGATGCCTTCGGCCGCAAGGCCCTCCGGAGCAAACGGGGCGGGGCAGGCTTGGCGCGATGCCTTCCAGTCCAGCCCGGCAACCTACGAGGCGCCTTCGGAAGCGTTCCTGCGTTTTGCCGACGAGCATTGGAACGTCAAAGGCGAGGAACTGCGCCGCAATCTGTTGCCGCAGCCGGTGACAGGGACCGTGCGCTACCGGGTGACCATACAGGCCGACGGCGCACAGATCCGCGTAAGGCTATCCAACGAAGAGGGGTCGAAGCCGCTTCAGATCGCTGCTGCATCGGTCGGCATTGCGGCAGCCGGCTTTGACGCGCGCCCCGGCAGCCTGCGATTGACTTTCTCGGGTGCCAGCCAGACCGCAATGGCCGTTGGCGCGCCGCTCGTAAGCGATCCCGTTGACCTCAAGGTGAAGGCGGGGGCCGAGCTCGTCGTCAGCGTGGATCTCGCCGGGCCGATGATGAACGAAGGCCGCGGCGGCGCCGGGTTCGTGGTGGCGAAGGGCGGACAGGCGATGGAGCCCGTGCTTGGCGGGGCAACTGTCCTGACCGGGAGGCCGCTGGTTACGGGCGTTTCCGTGCTCGGCGAAACTGCTGTGAACGTTGTCGTCGCCTTTGGTGATTCGATTACCGATGGCAACCGCGCCACTCCCGGTGCGTTGCACGGATGGCCCGAAATTCTGGCGCGCAGGCTGAATGCGCGCAAGGGCGCCAAGCGCTATTCCGTGATCAATGCCGGGATTGCCGGCAACCGCGTTCTCGCCCCCGGCTGGGGGGCAGCCGCGCTGGCCCGGTTCGATCGCGACGTGCTGCGCATCGAAGGCCTTTCGCACGTGATAATGCTCGAGGGCATCAACGACATCAATTTTTCCGGCAAGGGCCCGTTCGGCGACAATCCGGAAATCACCAGCGCCGACCTGATCGGCGGCTATCGCCAGATCATTGCCCGCGCCCACGCGCGTGGCGTGAAGGTCTATCTTGCCACGCTTACGCCCAGCCCGGGCGATGCGGCGACGTCGACCCTGCAGAAAAGGGCTCTGCGCGAGGAGGTCAATCGCTGGATACGCAGTTCCGCAGAGCCCGATGCGGTCATCGATTTCGACGCGATGGTCCGCGATCCTGCAGCGCCCGACCGGTTCGCCGCGCCCCATGATTCAGGTGATCACCTGCATCCCAGCGACGCCGGCCATCAGGCGATGGGAGAAGGCATGGACCTGGCTCTCTTTCCGTAGTGTTCTTCAGCGCTAAGTAATTCCCGTGCATCAAGAAAGCTTCACTTTTAGACATTTAACTTAGGCAAGGCATGCTCGCCACGATCGAGGAGTCTGTCTTGCCGAATAAGAGCCTGCACCCCGGTCGCTATGCGCAGATGCTTGCGCGGTCCGCTACTGCCGCCATCTGCGCCGGGCCTGACAACCTGATCCTTTCGTGGAATTCCGCGGCCGAGCAGTTGTTCGGCTTCAGCGCGGAGCAGGCGATCGGCAAGCCGCTGACGATCATCATGCCGGAGCGCTACCACGCCGCGCACGAGGCGGGATTGGCCCGCGCCGTCAAGAGCGGCAAGGCGCGGTTGGCGGGCAAGGCCATCGAGATGCTGGTGCGCCATGCCGACGGGCACGAGATCCCGGTCGATCTTTCGCTGTCGATGTGGGACGAGAACGGCCAGCCGATGTTCGGCGCGCTGATCCGCGACATCACCGATCGGCAGGCGGCCAAACGCCGGCTCGAGCATCTCGCCCATTGCGACACGCTGACATCCTTGCCCAACCGCAATGCCTTGAACGCCCGGCTGGAGGAAGCGATCGCGCGCGGCTCCTGCGCGCTGATGCTGCTTGACCTCGACGGGTTCAAGGACATCAACGACACGCTGGGCCATAGCGTAGGCGACCTGCTGCTGGCTGATGTGGCGCGGCGGATCGAAGGCTGCGTGGGCGATGCCGACATGGTGGCGCGGTTCGGCGGCGACGAGTTTGCCATCGTCCTGTCCGATTGCAGCAATCCGCTGCGGATCGATTCGCTGTGCCGTGCAATCTTCGAAAGTCTCGCCACCCCGTTCCAGATCAACGGCAAGAACGTGTTTGTCGGCACCAGCATCGGCATCGCGCTGGCGCCGAAGGATGCATCGACGGTGGACCAGCTGTTGTCGCGCGCGGACCTTGCGCTCTACAGCGCCAAGGCCGAGCACGGGGCGCAGCGCAAGTATTACCTGCCGACGATGCACAACCGCTCGGAGCAGCGCCAGAGGCTGGGCGCGGAACTGCGCGAGGCCTTGCCGCAAGGGCAGTTCGTGCTGCACTTCCAGCCGCAGGTCTCGCTCGAAGACAAGGCGCTGCTGGGCGTGGAGGCGCTGCTGCGGTGGAAGCACCCGCAGTTCGGATTGCTGCACCCCGATGCCTTCCTTTCGGTTCTGGATGACAGCGTTGTAGCCGAGGACGTGGGCGACTGGGTGATAGACGAGGCCTGCCGCGTGGCCAGTTCCTGGCGCAGCGCCGGGCTTGGCGAAGTGCGCATGGCGGTGAACCTGTTTGCGGCGCAGTTGCGCTCGCCCCGGCTCTATGGCGTGATCGGCGAAGCCTGCCGCAAGCATCGCATCGCGCCCACGCAGCTGGAAATCGAGATCACCGAGAACATCGTGATCAAGCACAACGACGAAGTTGCCACGATGCTCAAGCGCCTGAAGACGCTGGGCGTGGACATTGCCTTCGACGATTTCGGAACCGGGTATGCCTCGCTCAGCCTGCTGCAGCGCTATCCGCTGGATCGGCTCAAGATCGACCGCTGCTTCGTTGAAGCGATCCATCGTTCGGATGCGGATGCCGCGATTGTCGATGCGGTGCTGCAGATGGCGCGCACGCTTGGCCTGGAAGTGATCGCCGAAGGGGTGGAAACGCGCGAGCAGGAACGAGTGCTGCGCGAACTTGGCTGCAAGGAAGCGCAAGGGTTCCTCTATGGACGGGCCGTTGCGGCGGACGAGATCGTGCGCCTGTTCGCGCCCGTTCCGCAAGCGCGGGTGGCTGCTGCAAGGTAGGGCAGCGCGGCAGGCTGGGAGAGGGGTAGGTTGCCATTTTTTGCCATGCAATCTATCTTGGCGGCATGTCTTCGATGAACATTTCGCTGCCAGACGCCTTGAAGTCTTTCGTTGACGCCCAGGTTGCAAACCGGGGGTTCGGCACGAACAGCGAATACGTCCGCGAGCTGATCCGCAAGGACCAGGACGTGCAGCGACTGCGGGGGATGATTCTGGATGGCGCAGCCTCGCCAATTGCGGGCGAGGTGGATGAGGCCTACTTCGACGGATTGCGAAAGCTGGCGCAGGACCGCGTCGGTAGCTGAGCAGAAGCGGGCCAATGCGCCGTCTGGTTTTCCATGAGCTGGCAGACAAGGATGCCCGGCGCGCTACGGAAGACTATGCCCTGACAGCCGGGCTGGATGTTGTCCTGCGCTTTGTCGACAGATTGCAGGATACATATGCGTCGATCGCCCGTGCGCCGAACGGAGGTTCACCGCGGTGGGCTTACGAGTTGTCGGTGCCGGGTCTTCGTTCGAGAAGCGTAAAGGGATTTCCCTGGGCGGCTTTCTATCTTGTGGCGGAGGATCGCATCGAAATCCTCCGCCTGCTTCATCTGCAGAGCGACATCCCTGCATGGCTCGCCGCCGATCCAGAAGCGTGAATTGCCAAGCCGCGGTCAGGGCCTGGTCGGATAGTCCTTCGCTTCTTCCAGTACGGGCAGGGTGACCTTGCCGGTGGCGGCCCATTCGGTGCCGCGCAGGATCAGGGTCTGCAGCGGCTGGAAGTGGAGCGAGACTTCATCGTGGCCAAGCGTGATCGAGAAGACGCGGCCCTTGCCGTAGTCGGCGGTCCAGACCTGAGGGTGATCGGCGTCGATGCCTTTCATGGCTTTGAGCTTTTCGGGCGTATAGGCGGCGGCGGGATACTTGGGGCCGGTCAGCTTCGGGTCATAGGCGGCGGCGGAATCGTGGGCGGTGGCGAGGACGTGGATCTTCGCATCCGGGTCCATGCCCATGTTGGTGTACATGTCGTCGTTGTAGGTCCAGATGAATTCGCGCATGCCCGCAGTGATCGGGTGGGTGCGGTCAACCAGATGGACGGGGAAGGCACCCGGAGGGGCACGGCGGCTGGTGCCGGGTTCCATCGCGCCGCCGATCAGCTTCTTGTATTCGGGTATGTCCCGCCCCCAGGTGAAGCTGGAGTGATAGGCGACGAGCCCGCCGCCTTCGCGCACGTATTGGTAGAGCGCCTTGAAGGCGCTGTCCGACCACACCTTCTGCACCGGATCGGCATAGTTCCAGCGGCTGGAATAGTTGAGCAGGACGACGTCGTACTGCTTTAGCGTTTCCAGCGTGCCGTTGTCGAAATCCTCGGTCACGCGAACGTCGAAGCGCTTGGTATCCTGCATCATGGTGCGCAGCATGTTGTTCACGCCGGTCCAGTCATGCTCGTAGGAATTGCGGCCCGAAATGATGAGGACCTTGAGGCGGTTCTCGGCCGGGTTCACCGGGATGGCGACGCGCTGCACGGTTTCGGGCGGGCGGTAATCGATGGTGACAATGACCTGCGCGGCGGCAGGCACGGCGATGCAGGCCGCAAGCAGGGCGGCTGTGATCTTCTTCATGAGGTTCTCCCTTATTCCGCCGCTGCGGGCTGGCGCGCGGCGATGTCGTTGCGGATGGTTTCGTGCAGGCCGTCCATCGGCCACATCAGGACGACCACGGTCTGCAGGCCGAGCAGGACGACGGCGCTGCCGTAGTAGGTCCAGCGGATCGCTCCGCGCGCGGCATCAGTCACGGCATCGGGCACATAGCCTGCCGCGCCGAGCATGAAGGCGAAGCCTGCGGTGCCCACTGCCATGCCGACCTTGGTGGAAAGGCTGATCCCTGCCGAAAGCAGGCCCTCGCGCCGGGTGCCGAACTTCCATTCATGGTAATCCACCGTCTCGGCGATCATCGCGAAGGCGGCGGTAATGGTGATGGACGTGGCAAGGCAGGCGGCGATGTAGAGGCTGAGGAAGGCGGCAGTGTTGTCCTGCGCCAGCGGGAGCACAGCGAAGATCACGGCGGCGAGCGCGAGGACGAAGGCGCTGCCCTTCCTGATGCCGGTGCGGGCAAGGATCGGCGGGGCGACGAACGAGGACAGCAGCAGCATCCCCGAGACGGCAGGCAGCATGACCGAGATCAGCCAGGGCTGGCGCATCACGTCGATCGCGAAATAGGCGGTCGCGCTCATCATCAGGCCGAAGCGGATGAAATAGAGCAGGCACGAGGCGAAGACGACGAGCCAGGCCTTGTTTTGCAGCATTTCCTTGACGGCAGGGCCGATGGCGAAATCGGGCGAGGAGCCGTCCTCGAAGCGCTCCTTGCAATTGGCGAAGAGCGCGAGCGTTGCGGCAAAGCCGATCGCGGCAAAGAGCATCGCGACGTACTGGAAGCCCTTGTTCTGGTCTTCCCCGCCGAAAACGCCGACCAGCGGCATGACGGCAGCGGTGCCGAGCACGACCGAGATCGAGGTGCCGACGCCGCGCATGCCGGACAGCTTGAGTCGCTGCTTCGGGTCCAGCGTCATCATCGGCATCAGCGCGGTATAGGGGATCGCCTGGACCGACATCAGGATGCCCAAGGCCTTGAACGTGACGAAGGCATAGACCAGCTGCGCGCTATCGCTCCAGTCGGGCACGTGGAACAGCGCGACGGTGAGCAGCGCATAGGGCAGGGCGGTGAACAGGAAATAGCCGCGCGTGCGGCCCCAGCGGCTGCGGGTCTTGTCGACCATGATGCCGACCACCGGATCGATGATGGCATCGAGCAGGCGCGCGATCAGGAAGATGGTACCCACCCCTGCCGCCGGCATGCCGACGACATTGGTGTAATAGAACAGCAGGAACCCGCTGGCCATGTTGTAGGCAAGGCTGGTGCCCATGTCGCCCATGCCGTAGCTGAGGCGTTCGGCGAAGCTCAACTTTTCGTTTGCCACATCCCTCTCCCGGACCGCAGCGTTACAGTTTGCTCAGAGCGCCAGCGTCTTGCGGGTCAGCTCGAGCGACTGGTCCATCGGCAGGGTGGGGAAATACTCCATGCCGATGCTGCCCTTGTAGCCAAGGCTTTCGAGCGTTCCCATCACATGGCCCCAGTCAACCGTGCCGGTGCCGGGTTCGTTGCGGTCGTCCATGTCGGCCACCTGCACATGGGCGACGAGGTGGATGCGGCCTTTCAGAACGTCGGCAATATCCTCGCCCATCACGGCGCTGTGCCAGACATCGTAGAGCAGGCGCAGGTTGGGGCTGCCGACCGCTTCGACAAGGTCCAGCCCGAGCGTGGTGCTGACAAGGTACATTGCCGAGAACAGGCGGGTGTTGAGTGGTTCGAGCAGGAGGGTGACGCCTGCTGCTTCCGCAAGCGCGGCGGCTTCCTTCAATGCGGCGACGGCGTTGGCGAAGTGGTCTTCCTCGCTCATGCCTTCGACCTTGAAGCCCGATGCGACGATCAGCGGTGGTTTGCCGAGGGGGGCAGTGGCTTCGATGGTCTCGCGCACGGCCTGCACCATCTCGGCGCGTTCGGCCGGATCGACGATGGAGCGGCGCGGATCGACGCAGATGCCGGTGAGCGTGACGCCGGTTTCGGCAAGGGCCGCGCCGATGGCTTCGACGGGCTTGTCCCGCCAGAGGTGGAATTCGACCAGGTCGAAACCGCCAGCCTTGGCGGCGCGGATACGTGTCGCAAGGTCACCGGCTTCGGCGAACTGCCATTCGATGCAGGATGAAAGCGGATAAGCAGCAGGCACGTCGATCTCCCAATCGGCGGCCCCGCACCATGCGGTGCGTTTGCCTGGCGGCAGAAAGGGCCGCTACTTTATTGGAATGCATGTTCGCATTTTCGCGGGCCTAGGTCAAGGGGGCGCCGCCGAATGCGGCAGCAACACTAAGACATAATGCAGACCGGGGTTTGACAAATAGAATCTATATTCCAGAATAAGCCTTCGCATTCCGGCCGAATCGGCGGCGAACAAGTTTTGGGAGGAAAAACCAGATGAAATCGAATGGATTCAAGTTCCTGCTGCTGTGCGGCGCAGGCTGCATCGTGCCGTTTTCGGCGGCTCTGGCGCAAAGCGAAGCCGACGAGGCTGCCGACCCCAATGTCATCATCGTGACCGCGCAGAACCGGTCGCAGAACGTGCAGGACGTGCCGATCGCGATAAACGTGGTCAGCGGCGAGGCGCTCAAGGCTTCGGGCGTGACCGATCTCGTCTCGCTCCAGCGCGTGGCGCCGGTCGTCCAGATCGTGAACGATACCGTGCTGACCCGCGTCACCGTTCGCGGCATCGGTTCGAACAGCAACGACGAGGCGCAGGACCAGGCCATCGCCATCAACATCGATGGCGAATACATCAATCGCCCGACCGTACTGAATGCCGCGCTTTTCGACCTCGATCGCGTTGAAGTGCTGCGCGGGCCGCAGGGCACGCTCTATGGCCGCAACGCCACCGGCGGCGCGGTGAATTTCATCACGCGCAAGCCCGGCAGCGAATTTGCCGCCAACGGCAGCCTGAGCTATGGCAACTTCAACCACGTGATCGCCGAGGGCGGCGTCACCGTGCCGCTGGGCGACATCGGCGGCATCCGCGCGTCGGGCATCTACTCCGACCGCGATGGCTACAACTACCATCCGAACATCGACAAGCGCAGTGGCGATGACAACACCTGGGGTGGCCGTCTGAGCCTGCGGCTCGAGCCGGTCTCGGGCCTGAAGATCAACGCGGCGGTCGAGCGGGTGGAGCAGGACATCGTCGTTCCTGCCCAGGCCTTCATGAACTTCAACGCGGCCGGCAACTCGCCGGGAGCGGGCTGCGCCGCCAACCCCGGTTGGGTCGAGATTGCCCCGGCTGTTCCGGGTACGCAGTGCATTCCGGCGCTGACCAACAATCTCGCCAACGTGGACCGTTCGACCTACAATGCACCGGCGAGCGGCCTTGGCAGCAACGACCTGAAGTCAACCGCCGTGCGTGGCAGCATCGCCTATGATTTCGGCGCCGCCACCGTGACCTACACCGGCGGCTTCCGCGAGACCGATGCGCTTTCCGCGCTGGGCCTTTCGCCCGCCTATCGCTTCAACACCTTTGTCGGCAACACCAAGACCCACAGCCACGAGCTGCGCCTCAATGGCGAGAGCGACCTGCTGGTCTGGCAGACGGGCGCGTTCTACTTCAACGAGAAGCTCGACGTGGAGCGCGGGCTCTTTCGTTTGCCGCCGCCGCCGTTCCTGCTCGGCGCCAATGGCGGATACGTGAACTACTTCTTCCGCAACGTGGAGTCGCGCAGCTGGGCGGTGTTCGGCCAGACCGACGTGAAGCTTTCGGACCAGTTCACGATCGTGGCCGGCCTGCGCTATACCGATGACAAGCGCTCTGCCCGTTATCGCGACCATGGCGGTGCGATTGCCAATCCGTCCAACCCGCTGTTCAACACCGGCAACGTCCGGCCGACCAACCCCGGCACGCCCCTGCGCAATCTGACGCTGGGTTCGGAAGCGGACAAGCTGACCTGGCTGGCCGGCGTGAACTTCAAGCCCGATGCCGATACGCTGATCTATGGCAAGGTTTCGACCGGCTTCAAGGCGGGCGGCTTCGATTCAGTCGGCCAGTATGCGCCGGAAACCAACACGGCGTACGAAGCAGGCCTGAAAAAGAACTTCGGCGCATCGTCGCAGCACACCTTCAACCTTGCCGGCTTCTACTATGACTACAAGGATCTGCAGGTCGGCGTGCTGCTCGATACGACGAAGGGCAGCCAGATCTTCAACGCCGGCAAGGCGAGGATCTGGGGCGTCGAAGCCGAAGCGGTGATCAAGCTTTCGGACAACGACACGTTCTCGGCCACGGCGAACTACGTCAACGCCGAGTACCAGCAGCTCCTGACTGCAATCCCGGTGTTCTGCGTGAGCGGCTCGGGTTGCCGTCCGAGCGGCGGCAACGGCGAGCTGACGGTCGGCAACCTCGAGACGACGCCGGGCGTTGTCACGCAGCCCAACCTTGCCGGCAACACCCCGCCGATGACGCCCGAGTGGACGATCACTCTGGCCTACGACAAGGTGATCCCGCTGGGCGACATGGGCAGCCTGACGGCCAGCGTGTTCTCCACCTTCAAGAGCGCGTACTTCGGCGACGTGTTCAACTACCGCGATTCGAAGCAGACGGCCTTTACCCAGACCGACCTGTCGCTGACCTATGCGCCTGAAAACAAGCGCTTCAGCCTGCAGGGCTTCGTCCGCAACATCGAGAACACCCGTCCGCTGACCTATGCCGGGTTCACCGTGGCGGGGCCGGACGACATCTATAACTGGCAGTTCGCCGCGCCGCGCACCTATGGCGTGCGGTTGAGCGTCGACTTCTGATCGGCGTGATCGCCTGACGGACAGAAGAGGCGGGCCGCAAGGTCCGCCTCTTTTCATTGGGCGTCACGATATTGCCAAGCGACGGTTGCGCGTCCAGAGCGGCTCGGGTTGGACGACGATCGGGGATGCGCGATGGGTGACGAGGCGGGCACAACCTTGCGGCTGGAACGCGATGGCGCAGTGGCGCGCCTGCTGATCGACCGGGCGGACAAGCGCAACGCCTTCAACATCGCGATGTGGCAGCGCCTGCCCGAATTGCTGGCCGAGGCCGACGCCGATCCGGACGTCAGGGTGCTGGTGGTGAAATCCGCCAATGGCGGCGCGTTCTGCGCTGGCGCCGACATTGCCGAACTGCTCGCCAACAAGGACGATGCGGCATGGCGCGCGGCAAACCAGACCGCGATCAACCGCGCGCAATACGAATTGACCCGCTTTCGCCTGCCGACCGTGGCGATGGTCGAAGGCGATTGCGTGGGTGGCGGCTGCGGCATCGCGCTGGCCTGCGACATCCGCGTGGCGGGGCCTGAGGCGCGGTTCGGCATCACGCCGGCCAGGCTGGGCCTGGTCTATCCGCTGCATGACGTGAAGCTGCTGGTCGATCTCGTCGGGCCGGGACAGGCGCGGCGGATGCTGTTTACCGGCATGCTGCTGGGGGCAGAGGAGGCGAGGGACGTCGGGCTGGTCGAGGAACTGGCCGCGAGCGAGGACGCGCTGGTGGCGCAATTGCTGGCGGCATCGCCCTTTTCCACGCAGGCGATCAAGGGCTTCGTGCGTAGCGTGCTCGACGGGCAGGTTGGCGATGACGCCGAAAGCCTGCAGGTGTTCGCCTCGGCATTCGAAGGCACGGATTTCCGCGAAGGCACCACCGCCTTTGTCGAGAAGCGAAAGCCGGTGTTCGGCAAATAGCGTTCGGCAGTTAGCGTGCCCTTTGGAACCAAGTCCGGCCCGCGCGGTTCTGGAAGGGTTCCAAAGAGGTAATCCATGATAGGCAAGATCATTTCCGCAGTGGTCGGCAAGAAGATTGCCGACCGCACCCCCGGCATGAGCGAAGGCACTGGCGCGCTGATCGGCGTTGCTGCGGCCACGGTCATGCGGCGCATGGGGCCGCTGGGCATGCTGGCAGCCGCCGGCGGCACCTGGGCGGTATCGCGCGCCATGAAGAAGAAGCAGGCCCGTCAGGGCGCTTCGGGCACGACACGCACGTATTGATCCCGTTCCCCTCGGACCGTCGCGCGCTCTTCCCCCCTCCCGGCGCGCGGCGGTCCACCCCTCGGGAACCGACTTTCTCAACCTTTCCCGCGTGGACGGGCGGGCGCAGTGTTCCTGCGCCCCTCACCCGTGCGCGCAATCCAAGGACACGCGCCATGGCCAAGACCGGCAAGACCACCAATGAATCGTCCTCGATGTCGCCCGCGCTCGACAATGCGCTTGCCGATCATCAGCCGGGGGCCGGGCAGGGCGCCTATGCCACGCAGACCGGCAATGCCGGTGAAACGCATCAGGACGCTGCCGCCGGAGCCGATGGCGCGGCCTATCTTACCGACAACTTCGGCCACCGCCTGTCGGACAACCAGAACAGCCTGAAGGCGGGCACACGCGGGCCGACGCTTCTGGAAGACTTCATCCTGCGCGAGAAGATCTTTCACTTCGATCACGAGCGCATTCCCGAGCGCATCGTCCACGCCCGTGGCTCTGCCGCGCATGGCGTGTTCGAGGTGACCAAGGCGATCCCGGAACTGACCAAGGCGGGCCTGTTCCAGAAGGAGGGCACGACCTGCCCGGTGTTCGTGCGTTTTTCGACCGTGGCCGGTGGTGCCGGATCGATCGACACCCCGCGTGACGTGCGCGGCTTTGCGGTCAAGTTCTATACCGACGAAGGCAACTGGGATCTGGTTGGCAACAACATCCCGGTGTTCTTCATCCAGGATGCGATGAAGTTCCCCGACCTGGTCCATTCGGTGAAGATGGAGGCCGATCGCGGCTATCCTCAGGCAGCGAGCGCCCACGATACGTTCTGGGACTTCGTGGGCCTGATGCCCGAGACCATGCACATGATCATGTGGGCGATGAGCGACCGCACCATCCCGCGGACGCTGCGCATGATGCAGGGCTTCGGCGTCCACACCTTCCGCTTCGTCAATTCGGCGGGCGAGGGCAAGTTCGTGAAGTTCCACTGGAAGCCGGTGCTGGGCATGGAATCGCTGATATGGGACGAGGCGGTGAAGATTGCCGGGGCCGATCCCGATTTCCACCGCCGCGACCTGTTCGAAAGCATCGCCATGGGCAGCTTCCCGGCATGGGACCTGGGCGTGCAGGTTTTCGACGAGGAGTTCGCCGCAGCGCAGCCCTATGACGTGCTCGACGCGACCAAGCTGATCCCCGAAGAGGACGTGCCGGTGGAGATCATCGGGCGCATGACGCTCAACCGCAATGTCGACAATTTCTTTGCCGAGACCGAACAGTCGGCGTTCCTGCCGAGCAATGTCATCCCCGGCATCGACTTTTCGAACGATCCGCTGCTGCAGGGGCGGCTGTTTTCGTACCTGGATACGCAGAAATCGCGCCTCGGCACGACCAACTTCCACCAGATTCCGGTCAATGCGCCCAAGTGCCCGTTCCACAACATGCAGCGCGATGGCCTGATGCAGACGCTGGTGCCGACGGGACGCGCCAATTACGAACCCAACTCGCTGAACGAGGCGGGCGAGGATAGCGGTCCGCGCGCTTGCCCCGACACCGGCTTCACTTCCTTCCGCGAGAACGGCGAACGCAACGATCCGACCGAGAAGGTGCGCGTGCGGGCCGAACTGTTCGCCGATCACTACAGCCAGGCGGCGCTGTTCTATCACTCGCAGACCGAGAACGAGCAGGCGCACATGGCCTCGGCGCTGGTGTTCGAGCTTTCGAAGTGTGCAATGGAGCATGTGCGGATGCGCGTGCTTTCGCGCCTGCGCAACGTGGACGAGAATCTGGCCGCACGGGTGGCTGATGGCCTGGCCATGGACCTGCCCGAGAAGGCGCCTGCTGCGCGCGAGCCGGTGGAGATGAAGCCATCGGACGCGCTGTCGATCCAGAAGCAGGCGAAGATGACCTTCGAGGGCCGCAAGGTCGGCATCCTCTTTGCCGAAGGATCGGACAAGGCGACGATCGACAAGCTGAAGGCGGGCGTGGAAGCGGCGGGCGGATCGGTGTTCCTGGTTGCGCCCAAGGTTGGCGGCTTGTCCGTCAAGGGCGGAACGCTCAAGGCCGATGGCAAGCTTGATGGCTCGCCCTCTGTCCTGTTCGATGCGGTGGCTTCGGTGCTGATGCCGGCGGAGGCCGAGAAACTGTCGAAACAAGGCGCGGCGGTGCAGTGGTTCATGGACGCCTTTGGCCACTGCAAGACCATTGCCCACTGCAATGGCACGAAGGTCATCCTCGAGAAGGCGGGCGTGGAGCCGGACGAAGGCGTGGTGCCGAACGAAAAGCTGCTGGAAGTGGGGCCGGTGCGCCACTTCGGGCGTGAGCCGAAAATCCGCGATCTCGCCTGAGGAGACGACAGATGGCGACAGTGACCAAGATGAAGCCTGCCGAGGCCAAGGCGAAGGCTATCGCCAAGGCCAAGGCGATTGCTCCTGACGTCCCGGCGCAGATCGGGCAGACCCCGGCAACCGATCTGCGTGGCCTGCCCGACGTGTTCGGGCGGCTGATCGAGGACCATGACCGGCACCGTGCGCTGCTCGCCATGCTCGAGGCGACGGGCGGCAAGGGCGATGATGCCCAGGCGCTGTTCGAGGAGCTGGTCTATGAGCTGAAGGGCCACGCCGCTGCCGAGGAGCAGGCGCTGTGGTCAACCGTGCTGCGCAATCCTGAAACCACCGAGTTTGCCCGCCATGCCGTGGCCGAGCACAAGGACATCGACAAGATGCTCGATGATCTTGCCGCGCGCGACATGGGCACGCCCAAGTGGCTCGAGCGCTTTGCCGCGCTCAAGCATGAATACCTGCACCATATCCGCGAGGAGGAGCAGGAGCAGTTCGTCGAAAGCGAGAAGATCCTGACCGCGGCTGATCGCAAGCACATGCTGGCCGTGTTCGAGCGGCGCAAGGAGGCGGAAAAGGCGGCGGCGGAAGTGAAGCCGAGGCTGAGGATCAACGATATCGCCTAAGGCATCAGTACCGTCGATCCGGTGGTTTTCCTCGCCTCGAGATCGCGGTGCGCCTGGGCGACTTCGGCGAGCGGGTAGGTCTGGCCAATGGTCACGGCAACCGCGCCGCTGGCGATCATGTCCCACACCCGCGCCGATCCCGCCGCGCGTTCGGCCGGGTCGGCGTAGTAGTGGTGGAGTGTAGGGCGGGTCACGAACAGCGAACCCTTTTGCGACAATGTGCCGAGCGCGACACCGCTGACCGGACCGGAGGCGTTGCCATAGCTGACGATCAGCCCGCGCCGCGCGGTGGAATCGAGGCTGGCTTCCCAGGTATCCTTGCCCACGCCATCGAAGGCGACGCGCACTCCGGCGCCGCCAGTCCGTTCACGCACGCGCGGGCCGACGTCCTCGCGCGAATAGTCGATCACGTGGTCCGCTCCGGCAGCGCGTGCAATCTCGGCCTTTTCAGGCGTGGAGACGGTGCCGATCACCGTGGCGCCGATGTGCTTGAGCCACTGCACCAGCATCAGACCGACGCCGCCCGCTGCGGCATGGACCAGCACCGGCCAGCCCGGCTGAACCTGTGCGCAGCGCTCGACCAGGAATTCGACGGTGAAGCCCTTGAGAATGGCGGCCGCAGCGGTCGCATCGCTGATGGCATGGGGCAGCTTGAACAGTGCGCCTTCGGGATAGATGCGCGCCGTGGCATAGGCGCCAAGTTCCGGCCCGAAGGTGGCGACGCGATCACCGGCCGAAAACGCGGTAACGCCATCGCCCACCGCAACCACGCGCCCTGCCGCTTCCACGCCCAGGCCGCCGGGAATCGGGATCGGATAGAGCCCGCCACGGTGGTAGGTGTCGATCATGTTGAGGCCGACAGCGGTATGTTCGACCAGCACTTCGCCCGCAGCCGGTGCAGGCAGGTCGATATCCGCCCACGCGATAACTTCCGGGCCTCCGGTGGCGGCAAGGCGGACGGCTTTGGCGTGCATGGGGGGCTCTCCTTCGATGGCGAACGGTTTGGCCGACCCTAGACCGCCGATGCCGCGCTTTGCAAACCGCTGACCGATGGGCGGATAGTGGCGACGCAGGCCTGCTGCGCAGGCGCGCGCATTGCCACTGTCCCCGCTTTCGAACCTTCCGGAGAAGCGTGGATGCTGCGGATCGTCCTTGCCGGCCTTGCCCTGCTGCTTTCGCTGCCAGCCTTGGCGCAAGAGGGCGAACTTGCGCCGATGCCGGTGTGGCCCGCTGGCGTGCCTTCGATGAAGGGATGGCCCGGCTTGGCCAAGGTGCCGGTGCAGGAAGGCCTGCTCGAGAATGGCGAGCAGGTGTGGAACGTCACCGTGCCGACGCTGCAGCCGTTCCTGCCCGATCCGGCCAAGGCCACCGGCATGGCGGTGGTGATCGCACCGGGCGGGGGCTTTCGCCTGCTGGCGATCCACCACGAAGGCACGCGCGTGGCGCGCTGGCTGGCGGCGCACGGGATCGCGGCTTTCGTGCTGAAGTACCGCCTGATCCAGTCACCTCCGGGTGAGACCAACGAGGCGATGCGGCAGCGAGTGCAGGCAACGCTGGCGCCGGGCGTGGGCGGCATTCCCGGCGTCGAGGACGGGATGGAAGCGTTGCGCATCGTCCGTGCCAATGCGGCGAAGTGGAAGATCGATCCGCATCGCGTGGGCGTGATGGGCTTCTCGGCGGGCGGGCATGTGGCGGGGATGACGATGCTTGCGCCCAACCCGGCGGAGCGCCCGGATTTCGCCGCGCTGATCTATGGCATGCCGTTCGGGCCGACGCCGCCGATTCCGCCCGCGAACCTTCCTTCCGCGCATGGCACTTCAAAGAAGCCGTGGCTGCTGCCGCCACCGGCCCCGGCGCCGGGCCGCCTGCCGCCGATGTTCATGGTCATGGCGCAGGATGACATGGCCGTGGATCAGGGATTCCGCGCCTTTTACGACCGGGTGTTTGCCGCAGGGTATCGGCCAGAGCTGCACCTCTATCAGCGGGGGGCACACGGTTTCGGCATGGCAACGCGCGGCACGACGGCCGACCACTGGATCGAGCAGTTCGGCTGGTGGCTCGACGCCGAGATGGTGCGCAAATGAGGCTGGTGACGTTGCTCGGCATGGCGCTTGCCGCGATGGGAGTGCCCGCGCTGGCCGATGTGCCGGTGCCCGATTATGCGCAAGGCCAATACTGGAGCACGGTGGAGAGCCTGCCGCAGGGCATGGCGGCGCCGAAGGGCCTGCGCGGCGTCGACGTGTTCTGGATCCACCCGACGACGACGCGCTCGCCAACGGATTACAACCACGATCCGCTCGATCCCGCAGTGCTCAAGTGGACCGAGGAAAGCGCGGTGCAGCGGCAGGGAAGCGCGTTTTCGGCGTGCTGCCGGGTGTTCGCGCCGCGCTATCGCGCTGCAACGACCAAGGCGCTGGCCGATCCTGCCAATCGCGAGAAGGCCTTTGCGCTCGCCTATTCGGATGTCGAGCGCGCGTTTGACTGGTACATGGCCCACGAGAACAAGGGCCGCCCCTTCATCATCGCCGGGCACAGCCAGGGCGGGGCGCATACAACCTCGCTGCTGGAAAAGCGGATCAAGGGGACGAAGCTGCAGGGCCGCATGGTGGCGGCCTATGTCATCGGCATCAACCTGATGGAGGGTGACCTTTCCCCGCGGCTGGCGGGCATTCCGTTTTGCGAAAGCCCCGCGCAGACCGGGTGCTTCGTGCAGTGGAACGCGGTGTTGGCGGGCAGCGACAACGCCCCGATGCTCAAGTCCTACCGCGACATTTTCGTGGCGCAGAACGGTGGCGAGGCCAGTGGCAGGGACGGCGGCAAGCCGCTCTGCGTGAACCCCGTCACGTTCGACATGCGCCGTGGGCTGTCGCTTTCCGCCGAGGCGAAGGGCGCCGTTGCCGGTGATCCGGGCTTCGGGCCGATGGGGCCGCTCAAGGCCGGAGCCGTGGCCGCCGAGTGCCGCGATGGACTCCTGACCGTCTGGCCTGCGCCATCGCTGGGCCTCAAGCCGCTGCCGGGCGGTTCGATGCATTATCACGACGTCGGCCTGTTCTGGGCCGATATTTCCGCCAATGCCGCGCTGCGTGCCAAGGCTTGGCTCAAGGCGCATGGTTCGCGTTGATCGCGCGCTGCAAACAATGGAAAAGACTGCAATGCTGAAGTTTGTTGCCCCCCTCGCCGCCGCCCTGGTTCTTGCCGCCCCTGCACAAGCGCAGGATGACGCTGCGGGCAAGCGCGCGTTCCTCAAGTGCGTGGCCTGTCATTCGATCGCCAAGGGTGCGCCGAACAAGATCGGCCCGAACCTGTTCGGCGTGGTCGGCCGCAAGGCGGGCACGGCGCCCGGCTTCCGCTATTCGGCGGCGATGAAGGCCAAGGGCGCGGCCATCGTGTGGAACCCGGCCACGCTCGACAATTGGCTGGCGCGTCCTTCGGCGGTGATCCCCGGCACGTCGATGGCCTTTGGCGGCGTGCCCAACGCTGCCGAGCGCGCAGCGATCATCGCCTATCTCAAGAAGCCGGTGCCCTGATGGCCGGAATCCCGATCGATCGGCGTGGTCTTCTGGTCGGGGCAGGGGCGCTGGTCGCCTCGGCCCGGCTGAGCGCAATGGCGGCAAGGCCAGCGGCAGAGCGGCAGTTCAGGCTGGCCGGACCCGGCGGGCGCGAGATCCGGGTGAGCGAGTGGAAGCCGCGGGGCAAGGCAAAGGCGCTGGTGCTGTTCAGCCATGGCGCCGCGTCCTCGCCCCGGTTCTGTGAGGCAATCCTCGCGCCCTGGCTGGCGGCGGGATTTCACATCCTCGCCCCGCTGCACGTCGATTCGAGCGAGCATCCGCACACCAAGGACTATCCCGGCCTTGCCAGCTGGAAGGCCCGGCTGGAGGACATGCGCGCACTGTCTGCCCACGTTGGCAAGCGGCCCTGGATCGCGGCCGGGCATTCCTATGGCGACCTGGTAGCGCTGACCATGGGCGGCGCGGCGGCAGTTCCGCCCGAAGGCTGGAGCGGCCCGATGCGCGATCCCAATGCGCGCGCGGTGGTGGCGTACAGTCCGCCCGCGCCGATCCCGGTGCTATGTACGGCCGAAGGTTATGGCAAGATTGCGGTCCCGGCGGTGGTCCAGACTGGCACCAAGGACATCGTGCCGGGCATCACCAGCACCGATGGCGACGGCTGGCGCGGCCATCTCGTGCCTTATGAGGCGGCAGCGCCGGGCGGAAATCGCTATGGCCTCGTGCTCGAAGGCGTGGACCACTACTTCGGCGGCGCGATCTGCCGCTATGATCTGCCGGGGCCGAAGCAGCTGGATCGGCTGGCAGATGCGGCGCTGATATCGGCGTTGTTTGTCGACGCTTACGGGCGGGGCGAGAAAGCTGCGGCCAAGCGGCTCGATGCAATGTTGACAGACCGCCTGCCGGTGATGCTCTTGCGCAAGTAGGAGCATTGGCGGGAGAAAGCATGAAATCTGGATTTGCCGGGGCCATTCTGGCCCTTGTGGGCGCAGCATCCGCATCTGCGGCTGACAAGCCTCCGATGCCCGAGCCCTCGCTCGAATTCGTGTTCGAGGAAGAGGTCCTTCTCGCCCAGAGTGTCACTCCCGGCACGACGCCGCTGGGTGGGCGCAACATCATTCCGATTACCGGCGGCACGTTCAGCGGCCCGGGGATCAGTGGCGCGGTCATGCCCGGCGGGTGGGACTGGCAACTGATCCGCCCCGATGGCTGCGTGCAGCTGAAGGCCGACTATTTCCTAAAGACCGACGACGGCGTGGTGATCAACATCGTCAACACCGCGACTGCCTGCCGCGATGCGCAAGGCAAGCCCGTGCCGGTTCGGACACACGCCGTGTTCGAGGCGCCGAATGGCAAGTACGACTGGCTCAACCGCCAGACCTTCATCGGCGCGCTGGTGCCGGGGGATGCCAAGGTCCCATCGGTGCGAATCCGGTTCTACCGGGTGAATTGAGGGCTTCGCGAACCAAAGTTCCTCGTCACCCCGGGCTTGACCCGGGACAGGCGGCGCAGGAAATCCTGGCGGCGCTCCTCGCGCTCTTCCAGCGCGGCCTGATCGAGTTCGAGCGTCTCGATGCCGGCGGCAAGATCAATGCCCGATGCCTTGGCCACGCGCTCTGCGCTGTCCATGCGGTCACGCAGGACCGAGACTTCGTTGGCCAGCACCATGACCATCGACATGACGTGATCGAGGCCGGGGGTTTCGTAGAATTCCGGGCGCTTGCGGCGGGCGTGGCGGATGACGTGGGGGCGTTCGGTCATGGTTTCGGTTCCGGTCATGCTGCCATCTGCTTTTCGAGCGGCTTGCGGGCGATCAGCACTTCCCAGCCGCCGCCGGGGGCAAATTCGCCCGCGGTGAAATTTACGTTCGGCCACGGCCTCGCTGGCTTCCTGGCTGTAGCCTTCGGCGGCGGCGGCAAATTCCATCACCGCCATGGGCGCGGTATCGAACTTCACGTCCGCCCGATCGAACCCGGCCTTTTCGGCCAGCGCGACTTGTAATTCACGTCGCTGCGGATGAACCAGGTAGCATTGTCGCGGCCCGGAATGTCGCCCGAGAATTCTGGCGTGATCGCAAAAGAGTACTTTGAAGTCAGCGGCAGGCTGTTGCCCTTGAAGCCATCGCCCGTAACGCCCGTGACACGAGTGATCGCCGGGTCATTGAACGAACGGATGTTGGTGTCGTTGTAGGCCCCCGAGAACGTGAGCGACACGCCTTCCATGGGAAGGATTGTCGTATCGAGTTCGATTCCCTTGACCTTGGTCCGGCCCGAGTTTGCGATGCCGGTGACGGTTGAGCTCAGCGGCGGGTTCAGCGAATTGTCCACGAAGAAGACGCTGCGCGTGTTGTACTGGTTCTTCCAGTCACCGTAGTAAGCCGAAAGAGCAAAGATCAACTTGTTGTCAAAGGCCCGGCCCTTGAGGCCGATTTCGTAGTTCGTCAGCTTTTCCGGAACGGTAATGCTACGCAGGCCAAGCGACTGGGACGCGGCGATTTCGCCGGCGGTGCCCGAGAACAGACGGGCGTTTAACGACGAGATGCTGACGTTCGCTGCCTTCGACCATGACGCGTAAGCCATGATTTCGGGCGTGATCTTGTAGTTGACGATCACGCGCGGCATGAAGTTGTCGTAGTTCTTCGAAAAGAACTGCGTCAGCGGCGCATAAGTGCCAGCCGGAACACCGTTTTCAGCAGCAGCGGCCGCCGAGATCGTTGCGCCCAGACCACCGGTGAAACCGAACACCTTGTCGCGCTGGTAACGGCCTTCAAGGCTGATCTCGAGCGCGTCGGTAGGCTTGATGTTGACGCTGCCGAAGATACCCTTGGTTTCCACCCGCTGCGGGGCAGAAGCCGTGCCAGCACCGCGAGCCAGGCC
Source organism: Novosphingobium sp. FW305-C-30-35 (assembly GCF_058783135.1). Classification (NCBI taxonomy): domain Bacteria; kingdom Pseudomonadati; phylum Pseudomonadota; class Alphaproteobacteria; order Sphingomonadales; family Sphingomonadaceae; genus Novosphingobium; species Novosphingobium sp. FW305-C-30-35. The sequence continues at coordinate 562,452 of NZ_JBYSYJ010000002.1, read as the reverse complement.
CAGAACAGCTTCTCCATAGACGTTGAACAGGTCACGCTTGACCTTGGTGTCCATGTAGTTGGCGCCGATCATGCCCGAGATCATGCTGCCATTGTCAAAGGAAGCGCGCAGTTCCTGCGAGAAGTCCTTGTTGTGGCGTTCGATCGCGAACGGGAAGTTGTAATAGGGAAGCAGGCCGTTGGTCGGCGTGGCGGCCGTGTTGATCAGCGACGAGCTGTTATAGTTGTCGAGCTCGGACATCTGCGACCACTTTTCGTCGTTGACGCCGGTGAGCGACGAGAGCGTGATGCCCGTGTCGCCCAGTTCGTAATCGATGTTGGCGTGGGCATGGAGGTACTTGCGCTTGAGGCCATAGCCCTGAACGCCATCGCTGGGCGAGACGGGGCGGAAACGGCCAACGGCCAGCACGGCCGAGGTCTTGGCATCGATGTAGGTGTTCTGGGCAGGCGAGAACGCTGCCGGCAGCGCCGGGGCCTGACCGCAGATGAACGGGTTGACGCCGTTCAGCGTGCAGTTGGACAGGCCGGGGACGATGATCGTGCCGTTGGTGTTTCCGCTCAGCGCCGGGATGTTGACGACGCCGTTGTCGAGCGGACTTCGTAGGTCGAAAGCATTCCCTGTGCGGCTGGGCCGTCATTGTCTTCGCTGTAAAGACCAAAGACCTTCATCGTCAGCTGGCTGGAGGGCGTGAACATCAGCATGCCGGTGACGGTGCGGGTGCGCTGATCGCCGAGACGCTCGTTGGGGTTTGCGCGATTGCGGTAGGAACCGCCGCGCTCGAGCGCGCGCCCGGAAATGCGGAAGCTCAGGATGTCGCGCGCGATCGGGCCTTCGAGCGAGCCCTGCACATCATAACCATCGCGGCTGAAGACCGAGGCGTTCATGCTGCCGCCAAAATCGCTCTTCGGGGTCTTGTTGACCACGTTGACCGCGCCGGCGAAGGCGTTGCGGCCAAAATAGGCGTTCTGCGGGCCCTTGAGCACTTCGACACGGGCCGGATCCGTGATCGAGTTCAGCGCAGAAGCCGACGAAACCGGCACGCCGTCGATAAAGGTCGCGGTCAGCGTCGAGTCCGTGGTCGAGGGCGTGAAGCCGCGCAGCGAGATCTGCTGGAACGAGCGGTCATTGCGGCCCGAGTTGTTGCCGGTGACGTTGATGCCGGGCGTTGCGTCGATCAGGTCGGTCAGCGAGATGATGCCGCGCTGGCCGATTTCCTCAGACGGCATCGCAGCAATCGCGATCGGCGTAGTCAAAAGGGTTTCAAACGCCGATATCCGGCAGGCCAATATTGATCGAGATCATGGACTGAGCTGTAACTCCATGCCCTGACTCCATCGAACAATGGCAAAGTTGCGTCGCTGCCTCGCAGCGAATCTTTGGCGTGTCCGTCTGTCGGATGGAAGCGCGTTCTCCGCGAATGCAGTGGTGGAATGCTTCAGAAGCGTTTCGGTGGCCGATTGTGAGAGCAAACGTCTGTCCGCTCAGTGGCTTTTTGGCACTCGTGATCCCTGCAATCGGATGTGCATGATTTCGCTGCCCCATGATTGCACTGGATAACGGGTTTCAGGAAGTCGTCGGCATGGTTGCCGACGCGGACGAAGCAAGTCGGCGCCTCGCTGGCGCGCTGGGGTATGACATCAGCTACGCTGGCGATCTTGCAGCTCCACTGAGTGCCGCATGGGGTGCGGATCAGGGCGCGAAAGGTCGCGAGGTCCTGATCGTCCATCGCGACATGGCCCGGGGTGCCATTCGCTTGTTTTCCTTTGGCGGCGAGCATCCCGCCCTTATGCGCGACGGCGCGCAGCCATGGGATGCTGGCGGCATTTTCGACATCAATATGCGCCCTGGATGATATCGAGACTCTGCATCACGCCTTGGGCCGTGCCGGACATCGCGCATTCGCGCCGATCACCAACTGGCAGTTTGGCGCATTGGCTGTCCGCGAAGTCGTGGAGAACGATTCCGACGGGCTCTGCATTGCCCTGATGCAGCGCATGAGTCCGCCACTGCAAGGATACGAAGGCGTGGGCGGTAATGCCTCATGGGTGTTCAATTCCACTCAGGTGGTCACTGATTTTGTGCAGGCCCGTGCGCTTTTCGTTGACCATCTGGGCTGGGTGCCGGTGCAGGAAACGGAAGGGGTCGCCGGCAACGCTGGCGGCGTCAATTGCATGGGTCTGCCGCTTTCCCTTGCCGAACAGATCCCGATGCGGATCGGCATCTACCAGGCGCAGGGCCGCATGGAAGGTTCGGTCGAGATCATCAGCTTCGGCCTCGGCGGGCACGACTTTTCCGAGGCGCGCCCTCCCTTGCGAGGGTGGGCGGCCCTGCGTTTTCCGGTTTCCGAACTCGACGGCTTTGCCAAAGCGATGATCGCAGGTGGATGCGAGATCGTTGACGAAGGCCGTTTCGAGTGGGCGCCTTATGGCAGAGCCGAATTCGTTGCTGCGGTTACGCCTTGGGGAGCCCGGCTGGAGGGTCTACGGTTAGACTGAGGGCCGCAGGGTTTCCAGAAACGCGATCGTCTCCGCTTCGCTGACCACGTCGGCATATTTTGCGTTCATGTCGAACAGGTTCGCCTCATGCGGCCCTGCGTGACGATCGCCGCAGGCCTCGGCAACGACGGCGGTCTTGAAGCCATGGCTCATCGCGTCGACACAGCTCGCGCGGACACAGCCCGATGTCGTCAGGCCGGTCAGGATCACGCAGTCAATGCCGGCGGCCGTGAGCGTCGATGCGAGCGAGGTGCCGAAGAATGCGCTCGGATACTGCTTGGAGACGACCAATTCCGTTTCCAGCGGTTCAAGGCCCGGTCCCCAGGCGGCCATCGGATTGCCTTGCGTGAAATTGCGCAGCGGCATGGCCTTTTCGAAGAAGCGACCGCCGTTGAACCCGCTGGGGTGGTAGACAACATTCGTCAGGATAACCGGCACCCCGGCCGCATGCGCGACAGAGCGGATGCGCAGCGCGGATGCAAGCGCCTCATCCACCTCGGCATAGAGGGCATTGCCCTTTTCAAAGTAGGCCTGGCAGAAATCGATCAGCAGCAGTGCCGGCCTTGTCCCGAAACCAACCCGGTTGTCATAGGCCTTCTTGTAGTTGGCCAGCAGGTCTTCTTCGGTGCTCACGCGGCAAACTCCCTGGTGTAGAGCCACGGCTGGCTCTGGCGCTGACGGACCTCGAACGCCTCGATCTCGCCACTGTACTGATTCACGATCTGATCGGTTTCGTCCCACCCGTTCAAAAGGGCAAGACGGCGTTGAGGCGGGATCGAGAACGAGATGGGCGCAAGGCCTTCTGCGCTCAGCTGCTGACTCTCAAGATCCACGGAAACGTTTGCGCCTGCTTCTGCCAGATCCATCAGCGCGGCAACCTGTCCTTCGGGCAGGACGATCGGCACAATGCCGTTGCGCATGCAGTTGGACTGGAAAATCTCGCCGAAGCTGGAGGAGATAACGGTCCGGACGCCAAGGCCGAGGAGCGCCCAGACGGCCTGTTCGCGGCTTGAGCCCGACCCAAAATTGGCACCGGCAATGATCACGGGGGCATCGGCAAAGCGCGGATCGTTGAGGACGTAACCTGCGACCTTATGGCCGTCGCTGGCAAAGCGGCGGTCATGGAAGGCATAATCACCGAGGCCCGCCTTCGCCGTGATCAGCAGGAAACGCGCGGGGAAGATGATATCGGTATCGATATTGTCCTCGCGCATGGCTGCGGCGCGGCCCGATACGATGGTGAAGGGCTGGGCAGGCATCAGGCAAGGCTCCTTGCATCGACGAGATGACCGGTCACGGCAGCGGCAGCAGCCATGGCCGGGCTGACCAGGTGGGTGCGACCACCCGGACCTTGCCGTCCTTCGAAGTTGCGGTTTGACGTGCTGGCACAGCGCTGGCCGGCAGAAAGGCGATCGTCGTTCATCGCCACGCACATCGAGCACCCGGCAAAGCGCCATTCGAACCCGGCCTCGAGGAAAACGCGGTCAAGCCCTTCGGCCTCGGCCTGCGCCCGAGTGGCGGCGCTGCCTGGGACCACGATGGCCTTCACCCCTTGCGCGACCTTGCGTCCCTGCGCAATCGCCGCGGCGCTGCGCAAATCCTCGATCCTGCCGTTGGTGCACGATCCGATGAACACGTGATCGATGGCGATATCGGCAAGGCTCTGTCCCGGAACGAGGCCCATGTAGGCGAGCGCCTTCTCGGTTTCGCGGCGCTCTATGGGATCGGCAATACTCGCAGGATCCGGCACGGCCGAGCCGATCGGCAGGGTCTGGTTCGGGCTGGTGCCCCAGCTGACCTGCGGGGCAATGTCATCAAGATCAAGAGTGACGACCATGTCAAAGATTGCGCCATTGTCCGCCGGCAGCGTGCGCCACGATTCAAGCGCGAGCTCCCACATCGGGCCAACAGGGGCCAGACGGCGGCCCTTGATGAAGGCAAATGTCGTCTCGTCCGGAGCGACGAGGCCGATACGGCTGCCGGCTTCGATAGTCATGTTGCACAGCGTCATGCGCTGCGCCATCGACATCGCCGATACGGCAGCGCCGGTATATTCCACGGCATAGCCGACTGCGCCGTGCGCGCCGATCTTCGCGATCAGGGCCAGCGCCACGTCCTTGGCATCGACCCCCGGGCCAAGGCGTCCGACGAGTTCGACTTTCATCGTCCGCGCCCGGGTTTGCGGGAGAACCTGCGCGGCCATGACGGTGCCTTGCTCGCTTGCGCCGATGCCGAACGCCAGTGCACCGAACGCACCGTGGGTGGTGGTGTGGCTGTCACCGCAGACGATCGTCGTGCCCGGCAGGGTGAAGCCCGTCTCTGGCCCGATCACGTGGACGATCCCCTGCTCAGCCCCGTCGAGTGGTGCATAGGGAATGCCGAACTCATGGACGTTGGCTTCAAGTTCGGCGACCTGGCTGCGTGCCAGCGGATCGGCAATTTCGCCCTGTCGCGCGCGGGTCGGCACTGCGTGGTCAGCCACGGCCAGGTGAGTCTCCGGGCGCCGGAGCTTTCGCCCGGCCTCTCGCATGGCGACGAAGGCCTGCGGACTGCTGACCTCGTGCAGGATCTGGCGATCGATGTAGAGCAGCGACGCGCCACCGGGCAGTTCGGCCACGACGTGACTGTCCCAGAGCTTGTCGTAAAGGGTGCGGGGCTTGGTCATGTCCAAGCACTATGTGAGGGCACCGCAGCTTTGGCTGCTGCGGGCTGATTTAACCGAAGCGCGAATAGGCTTAATCAGGGCGCGGTGGTTTCAGCAGGCAGGTTGGGCGTCGCTGCCTCGATATAGGCAGCAATCAACTGGGCAATGCGTTCGGGAACCTCCAGTGGAGGATAGTGACCGACATCCGGCATCGACACCCGGGAAATCTGGGCGTTGGAGAGATACCGGCCGATCGCGTTCAACGCGGATTCCGGCAGCAAGGGATCGGCCGTTCCCCAGAGCAGCAGGACCGGCTTGCGCACCTTTGCCATCTCGATGGTTGCCTGCTTGCCATCGCCGATGCGCGCGATCAGGCCGATCAGGTTCTTTTCCGGTACGCGGCGGTAGAAATCGTAATATTCCTTCTGCGTTTGCGCCGAAATGCGCGCGGGATCGCCTGCGAAGAAGGTCAGGAAGTTGCTCCAGAAGTCCTGATCGCGAAAGCCCGTTTGCTGGGCGCGATCCATCGCTGCCTTGAGCCCCGTGCTGAGCTTGAGATGGCTCGTGTCCACCGGGTCCGAAGGGGTATTCGAAAGGATCAGGCGTTCGATCATGTCTGGCCGGCGCGCGGCCATGTACATGCCCATGGTGCCGCCGCTGGAAACGCCGGCAAACGTCACCTTGCGGACCTGCAGATGGTCGAGCAGGGCAATCGGAACATCTGTGGGAACGAGAGTCTTGAGAGACTCGTCAGTGGGGCCATCGGACAGGCCGTAGCCCGGCAGGTCGAGGCGAATGATGCGGTAGCGCGTCTTCAGCTTGGTGGCGATGACGTCCCAGGTGCGCAAAGAGCTTTCCGAGCCATGCACCATTAGCAAGGCGGGACCCTTGTGCGGACCTTCGTCCTTGTAGTGGATCTTCAGCCCACCCACCGTGAAGAAGCGGCTGTCCTTGTCGGCATAGATCCGGCGGAGTTGGTCGACGGTCAGGTAGGGCTTGGCAGCAGCAGGTTGCGTCGGGGCCGTGGAAGGCTGCGCGACCGCCACTTGCGGCGCGACAAGGCCGACCAGCATGGCGAGCGCGAAGGCCGAACGCCGGCTCGCTCCGGTTATCGACCTAAGCAAAGAATGCTGCAAAATCATGCTTCGGCTGTCCTTCCGGCGATAACGCTTAGGCCATTGGCATAAGCATTCCCATCATGCTCCATGCTATTCTCCTCATTTCAACTCCCGGGGTTTTCGGACAATCTTATCCGCCAAGCGGCTTTTGGCGTATGGCGCTATGGCTGATGCCGGGTCCACGCGGCAGTCAGATCGCATCCAAAGGAGCATCCCAGAGTCATGGCTTTCGATCTCGCGAATCTTCGCCCCGGCAACGTCGAATTTCTTGCGCGCCGTGCGCGTGGTGAAGGACTGCTGATTGGTGGCGAGTGGCGCAAGGCCGAAGGCGGCGCCGATTTTGCCACGCTCGATCCGGCGACCGGTGCCGAGACCGGGCGCATTGCTGCGGGCAGCCAGGCTGATGTCGATGCCGCCGTGGAAGCGGCTCGCGCCGCCTTGGCCGTGTGGAAGGCAACGGTTCCGGTGGAACGGGCCCGCATCCTGTGGAAGGTCGCAGACCTGATCGACGCTCATATCGACGACCTCGCCGAGCTTGAGACACTCGACCAGGGCAAGCCGCTGTTCGTGGGGCGGTGGGCGGAGATCCCGGGGGCGGTCAACCAGTTCCGCTTCTTCGCCGGGCAGGCCATGGCCATCGAAGGCCACAGCCTTGAAAGCTCGATCAATTATCAGCCCGCCGGTCGGCAGATGCGCACTTGGACAGTGCGTGAGCCGGTCGGCGTGGTGGCGGCGATCGTGCCGTGGAATTCCCCCCTGGTGCTGACCGCCATGAAACTCGCACCCGCTCTGGCAGCGGGCTGCACCGTCGTGCTCAAGCCGGCCGAGGATACCTCGCTCACCGCAATCCGTCTTGGCGAACTGATGGTCGAGGCTGGCGTGCCCGCCGGTGTGCTCAACGTCGTCACCGGCCTTGGCGGACAGACCGGCGCAACGCTGGCTGTGCATCCCCATGTCGACAAGATCGCCTTTACCGGATCGACCGCGACGGGACGCGCCGTGCTCGATGCGGCCAAGACGAACTTCAAGCGCGTCACGCTGGAGCTTGGTGGCAAGTCGCCTTCGATCGTGTTTCCCGATGCCGACATGGCCATCACCGTGCCGGGCGTGGCCAATGCGATCTTCTTCAACGGTGGGCAGGTGTGCATCGCCGGTTCGCGGCTATACGTTCACCGCTCGGTCCACGATCAGGTTGTCGAGGGCGTCGCGGCATATGCCAAGGGGCTGAAGATCGGCCATGGCCTGCTGCAGGACACGCAGATGGGACCGGTTGTCTCGGCCCGCCATGCCGAGCGCGTCGAGGGCTTTCTCCAGCGCGCAAAGGGCGAAGGCGCGACCATGCTGACCGGCGGCGAGCGCACTGGCGATGCCGGCACGTTCATCACCCCGACCGTTGTGGTTGACGTGAAGCCCGACATGGAAATCGTGCGCGAGGAAGTGTTCGGACCGGTCCTCGTCGTCCAGTCGTTCGATGATGAGGAAGAAGTGATCGCCGCCGCCAATGCCAGCGACTATGGCCTGGCTGCCAGCGTCTGGACCGAGAGCCTCTCTACCGCGCACCGCATGTCTGCCGACATCCGCGCCGGCACGGTCTGGATCAATTGCCATGCCATGTACGACGCCTCGCTCGCCATTGGCGGGGTGAAGCAATCGGGCTGGGGCCGCGACAGCGGGCGGCAGGCGATGGACAACTACCTCGAATGGAAGACGGTCTGCGCCTGCGTCTGACGCCTCACCCTCTCCCCAGAACACCCGGATCCCAGCCATGAACGCCAGCCTCGCCGCAAAATCCACCCTGCCCGACGAGGTGCCTACAGGCGTCGTCCTGCGCTATGGCGTGGGCCAGTTGGGCGCGCAGGTGTTCCGCGATACGCCTGCGGTTCTGCTGCCGCTGTTCATGACGACGATGCTCGGTGTGCCGGCTTGGCTTGCGGGCCTCGTCGTGCTGCTGCCCAAGCTCTGGCTGATCGTCTGCGATCCGTTGGTCGGGGCCTGGTCGGACCGGATGAAGACGGCAATTGGCCGCACGCCCTTTCTGATCGCCGGAGCGGTCGGCACGACGCTGGGCTTCATCGCGCTCTTCACCTTCACCGAATACCCCAGCCCTTACATCGCTGCCGCAGCAATCTGCGCCCTGTTCTTCCTCGCATCGACGGCGTTCAGCATCTACTCGGTGCCGTATCTCGCCATTGCTGCAGAGCTGTCCAGCGATCCGCACCAGCGCAACCGCATCATGGTGCTGCGCATGTTCTTCGCAACGCTCGGCGTGCTCGTCGGCGTGGGCCTTGCCCAGCCGGTCATCGAGCATTTCGGCGGCGGCGCTGCCGGTTGGCACGCGATGAGCTGGATCTTCGGCGGGTTGTGCTTCGCTTCGATGCTCACGACGGCAAGCGGACTGCGCCGCGTGCCGCTGATCAATGCCGGCTCAGTGCCCGGATCACTGCTTGACCAGTTGCGCACTGTTGCCGCCAACAAGCCCTATCTCGTTCTCCTTGCCACGACCTTCGTTTCGAACACCGGGCAGGCGGCGAGCTACACCGTCATCGGGTTCGTGTTTCTCTATGTGGTTCAGGCGATCTGGCTGATTCCGATCTTCATCCTGTGCATGTCTGCCACCAGCCTTGCTTCGCAGCCGCTGTGGCTCTGGTTGCCAAGGCGCATTGGCAAACCGCGCGCCTATGTTCTTGCCGCGGCCATCTGGGCAGCGGTGACGATCACCTGGCTTTGGGTCGGCAAGGGCGGGGTCGATGTTGCCACGCTGCCGGGCGGGCAGCCGGTCAACACCCAGCACCTGCTGATCCTGCTGCGTGCCATGGTCATCGGGGCGTTCAATGGCGGGTTCATCCTGCTTGCCCTGTCGATGATGACCGATACGGTCGATTACCAGCGCCGGATGCAGGGGGTGGCCAACGAGGGCGTCTTCGCCGGGCTGTTCTCCGCGATGGAGAAGCTGGCGTTTGCCCTTGGCCCGGTCATCGCCGGGATCGTGATGAGCGCGTTCGGTTTCGTTTCATCCACTGGTGGCGCCGCCGCGCAGAGCGAAAGCGCGCTTACCGGCATCATCCTGCTTTACAGTGCAATCCCCGCCAGCCTGCAGGTGATCGCCCTGTTGATCTTCAGCCGTTATCGCTTGCCCGACGCCTGACGGAAAGGGGGCCGGGCCATGTCTTTCCGGGAGGGTGTGGAACGGCATGGCCCGGTCTGCGCGGCGGCGTGTGGTGAGTAGGTCCACCGCGCGAGGGAAGTTCGATCAGAAGCGGAAGCGGACGCCCGCGCGATAGATCCGGCCGAGCCCGTCATAGAGCGCGGGGTTGGAGAAGATGTTGGTCCGCGCCGGGGCCGTGTCGAACACGTTGTCGACCTTCGCGTAGGCGACGATTTCCTTGGTGATGTTCACGCTGCCGCCGATGTCGAGGTAGAAGGCCCCTGGCAGGAAGTTCTTGTCGATTGTCGGGCGTTGCGAGGTCGAGGTCGGGCAGGTGCCAGCCGAGCATACCACGTACTGGTGGCCGATCACGCCGTCGCTGAACCAGCGCTCCTGCACCAGGAGCGAGAACTTGTCATTCTCGTAGCTCTGGATCAGCAGGAACTTCCAGTCCGGCGTCGCACCGTTGTTGTTGCCTGCTGTATCGACCGGAAGCGTGCCCGGAAGGCCGGTGTCGGTGATGAACTTGATCACGTGCGTGGCAAGGCCGCGGAAGGTGAAGCTGCCGGGCAGGCCCAGCGGCTGCTGCCAGCGGTACGAAGCTTCGATGTCAAACCCGCTGGTGTTGATCGAGGCGAGGTTGAACGCCTGCACGTTGATGAAGTTGGGACCGTTCGTATTGCTCAGGTTGAAGGCGCTGCAGGAGGAGAGCAGCACCTTCTGGAAGCAGAGCTGGACGATATCGTTGGCGCCGAGGCTCGAGATCACGTCCTTGATCTTGATCTGGTACCAGTCGAACGAGACGTTGAGGCCGGGCAGCCAGGAAGGATTGGCGAGCGCGATTCCCGCCGTGTTGTTGCGGGCAAACTCCGGCGTCAGCGCGGTGTTGCCGATGGTGTTCTGGATCGCCAGCACGTTCGAATTGGTGAACGGATCGAAGAAATTGGGCAGCGTCGTGGTGACGGGCGCCGCGAACAGTTCCGAAAGGTTCGGCGCGCGCACATCGCGCGACATCACACCACGAACGCGCAGCCCGTCGACGGGCAGGTCCCAAGTGCCGCCGACCTTCCACGCCCAGACCGTGCCCGAGGTGCTGTAATCGGTCACGCGGCCAGCGGCGTTGATGTTGAGCTTGCCGGTGCTGTCCGAATTGAGGATCGGCACGTCGACTTCCAGATAGGCTTCCTTGACTGTGTAGGTGCCGTTGCCGTTCTTGTAATTGCCTGCATACCAGTTGTTGCCGCCCTGGATGAGCAGCGGGTCGGCCGGGTAGTCGCCCCCCGCCGGCGTGTTGGCAAAGCCCGCGCCATAGGGGTCGGCGGTCACGCGGTAATGCTCGCGCCGCCATTCACCGCCGAAGGCAACGGAAAGCGGGCCGGCCCACAGTTCGACCGGCGAGCCCGAGAAGTTGATGCTGGCCACGTCCTGCGTCTGGCGCGTGCGCTGGTAGGGCCCGGCTTCGGGCATTATGTAGTTCCGGGCAGCTTCCGAAGCCTTGTCGCCGAAGATGTTCAGCGGCACGCAGCCATTGGCCCGCGCGACCGGATTGCGGCATACGATCACGCCGTTTTCGAGTACCGCGTCGATCGCGTTGTTGAAGCGGTTGCTGAGCAGGATGTTGTCGACGTCGATGCGCGTGCGATTGACGCCGTGCTCGTAGTAGGTGTCGTAAGTCCACTCGGTGCCACCGATCTCGGCTGCACCCTTGGCGCCGATCACCGCGCGCACTTGCTCGCGATCGGTATGGACCTGCGTGTTGCCAAGCGAGGCATTGCTGGTGCCGAAGCGGAAGCTGGTGATTCCGGCGTTGGCGCAGGCAGCGGCGATGCTACCCGGCAGGAACGGATTGGAGCACTGGATCGTCAGGCCCGGGCGGTTCTGGCCATTGACCGGCTGGTTCTGCGTTTTCACCCGGCCATAGTTGAACGTGGCGTAGACTTCGCTGCCCGGCGTGAACTCGAAACCGACGCGACCATAGCCGTTGTAGCGATCTATCCGAGACTTGAGCGAGCGGCCCGCATCGACGTTGCCGGTCAGGTCACCTCCAAGGCAGAAGCCGGGGAAGCAGCCGCTGATGTTTCCAGCCGCATCCTTGGCAGGAACGCCATTAGAACCGTACTGGAACTGGAACGGATTGCCCGCGGCGTCGAACGCAATGCCCTGCAGCGGACCTGCCGTGATCAGGCCGTACTTGGTGAAGGTGGTCGATTGCGCGAAGTCGCGCACGAGGAACTGCGGCGAACCGTCGTTGAGCACGCCGCGGTTGATCAGCGTGGTCTGCTTGAACCAGTCGCGCCCGTTGGCAAGGCCGATGCCCCATTCGCCGCCGCCGACGCCACCTTCATGCGAGTATTCGACGTTGCCGATCACGCGCAGGCGGTCGTCAGCAAAGGCGGTGCCGAACGCGAGCTGGGCCACGGCCTGCTCATCATCGCCGTAGTTGGTGATGCCGCCCTGGATATTGCCCTTGATGCCCTTGAAACGGGTGTCGGTGACGAAGTTGACCACGCCGCCAACCGCGTCCGAACCATAGGATGCCGAGGCACCGCCATTCACCACGTCGACACGCTGCGTGAGGAGCTGCGGGAACAGGCTGATGTCGGGCACGCCCGTCACGTTGGCGCCGACGACGCGCTGGCCGTCGAGCAGGGTAAGCGTCCGGATCGTGCCGACTCCGCGAAGCGAGAAGGAACTCAGTCCCTGCGCGCCGCTTGAGGTGCTGAAGGTGTTGACCTGCGTGCCGCTCGACCCCTGCAGCGAGGGAAGCTGCGAGATAGTGGTGAAGATGTTGGGCTGGGCGTTTGCGGCGATCTGCTCGCTCCCGATCACCGTCGTCGGCGTCGGCGCGGTGAAGCCGCTGGTGTTGATGCGCGACCCGGTCACGATGATCTCTGCCGCGCTGGGCCTGTCGTCAGCTTGATCCGCATCTTCGGCGGCGACAGAAGGCGCAGCCGCGTCCTGGGCGCTGGCCGCGATCGGTGCAAGCGCGGCAATCGCCACGACCCCAAGCGATGCGCCTTGCAGCAGCAGGCGACGACAATCCAGCAAGTTCAACAACATCCCACTCCTCCACATAGAATTTCGTGTGCTCCGCATCGGATCGTGCGGCGTTTTTCACTGACAAGTATGATCGGGAGAGTTTCCGCCGGTAACTGCCGGTCACCGCGCAGACGCTCCTGGAAGCGTCTGCGCTGCGAGTCGGTGGTTAGGCTTTTCCTCCCCGATCCTTGATGTTCCGGGGCTTTACTAAGCGGAATTCCCCGATTAGTGATAACGTTAACGCATTTTTCTCTAGGTCGCGAATCCTCTCTTGTCAATAGTCTGACAAATTGGCATTGCCTCCGCAGTAGCAGAACTGCCTGCAGATGATCGTTCGGCGCCGTCGGCCGAAAAATCGTGTTTTGGGAGATACTTGGTTGCCAGGCTTGAGGATGACCCGAATCCGGTGGACGATCATTGCGCTTTTCGTCGGCGCGATGGTTCTGAACTACCTGGCGCGCTCGGTCCTTGGCGTCGCTGCGCCGGTCGTGCTGGAAGAGCAGGGCATAACCAGCGAACAATATGGCTGGATCACCGGCGCCTTCCAGCTCGGCATCATGCTTCAGCCGTTGGCCGGATATTTGCTCGACAGCGCCGGCTTGCGCGTCGGCTTCGCGATCTGCGCAGCGGCGTGGTCGCTCATCACCATGGCCCACGTCTTCGCCTCCGGCTGGTTGAGCTTCGCGGCCTTGCGCGGGCTGCTGGGCCTTGCCGAAGGATCGGCGCAGCCGGCAGGGCAGAAACTCGTCGCCACCTGGTTTCCGGCGCGTGAGCGGGGTACGGCCGGCGGCATCTACAACATCGGTGCATCGTTCGGCGCCGTCTTCGCCCCGCCGCTGGTGGCGTGGGCCGTGCTGGCTTACTCCTGGCGTGCGGCTTTCGTGGTGGCCGGCGGCTTCGGGCTGCTGTGGGTCATGCTGTGGCTGTTCTGGTATCAGAGTCCCGACCGGCACCGTCACATCGCAGAGAATGAGCGGGAACTGATCGCCAGCGGGCAGGAAGCACATCTCGCCGCCACCGAGCGACGCCCCTCGATCCCGCAGATCCTGCGCCGCCGCAACCTCTGGGGCATCGCCCTGCCGCGGCTGCTGGCTGATCCTGTCTGGGGCATGCTGTCATTCTGGATGCCGCTTTACCTTGCGCGGGTTCACCGTTTCGACCTGACGCAGATCGCCATCTTTGCCTGGCTGCCATTCCTTGCCGCCGACCTTGGCTGCCTGTTCGGCCCGGCGGTGGCGTCAGCGCTCAACCGGCGCGGCGTCGACCTTGTCGATGCGCGGCGTTTCGCTTTTACGCTGGGCGCAGTGATGATGACCTGCATGGCCTTCGTCGGCATGGTCAGCAGCCCTTACGTTGCCATTGCGCTGCTCTGCCTTGGCGGATTTGCCCACCAGACGCTGTCGGTCACTGTCATCACCATGGCGTCCGACCTGTTCCGCCGCAACGAAGTGGCCACCGCCGCCAGCCTGGCGGGCCTTGCCGCCAATCTCGGCGTCCTGATCTTCTCGCTCCTGCTTGGCGGGCTGGTCGACCGCGTCGGCTATGAACCCTTTTTCATTGTTCTGGGCTTGCTCGACCTTTTCGGCGCGGCCCTCCTCTGGACCCTGGTGCGAAAGCCCGCATGACCCATTTCGCCAATCCTGTTCTCCGTGGCTTCAACCCCGATCCTTCGATCGCCAGGGTAGGCGACGACTTCTACATCGCGACGTCGACCTTCGAATGGTATCCGGGGGTGCAGATCCACCACAGCCGCGATCTTGTTCATTGGAGAACCGCGGCGCGCCCGTTGCACCGGCCCAGCCAGCTCGACATGCGCGGCGATCCCGATTCCTGCGGCGTTTGGGCGCCCGACCTCACTCATGCGCGTGGCCGGTTCTGGCTGATGTTCACCGATGTGAAGCGCTATGGACAGACCACCGTCAGCGGTGCCACCGGCGCGTCCCTACGCGACTTTCACAACTATCTCGTCACCGCGAAAGAGATCGATGGCGAGTGGTCCGATCCGGTTCACCTCAACAGCAGCGGGTTTGATCCCTCATTGTTTCACGATGACGACGGGCGGACGTGGCTGGTGAACCTGCTTTGGGACCATCGCCCCGGCCGCAGCCGGTTCGGCGGCATCATGGTGCAGGAGCTCGATCGCCAGACGATGCGCCTTGTTGGCAAGCGCCGTCTTGTCTTTGGGGGAACCGAGCGCGGCTTTACCGAGGCCCCGCACATCTACAAGCGCCATGGCTGGTATTACATCCTCGTGGCCGAGGGCGGTACGGGCTGGGACCATGCTGTGGTCATGGCCCGGTCGCGTGATCTGTTCGGGCCCTACGAAGTCCATCCCGATGGTGCCGTGCTGACCTCGGCCGGGCGCCGGGAGGGTGATCTGACGCGTGCCGGTCATGGCGATCTTGTCAATCTGCCAGATGGCAGCACCTGGATCGCCTATCTCTGCGGTCGACCCTTGACCGGTCACGAACGCTGCGTTCTCGGGCGTGAAACCGCGGTCCAGCCGATGGTTTGGGGCGACGATGGCTGGCTGCGGACCGTCGCGGGCGACGGCGCGCCCGACCCGGCACCGCCGCTCCCGCCGTTGCAGGCCGCCCCCGAGATCACCGATCCAGACTGGGATGGCAGCTTTGAGGCAGGGTGCCTGCCGCTTCCTCTGCAATGGCTCCGTACTCCCTGGCCCGAGCGCCTGTTCAGCCTTTCGGCGCGGCCGGGCTGGTTGCGGCTCTATGGTCGAGAGACGGTAGGCAGCTTCTTCGAGCAGGCGCTCGTCGCGCGCCGGCAGGAGCATTTTGCATTCGAAGCCAGCACGATCCTCGACTTTGATCCACAGGATTTCCAGCAGTCCGCCGGACTCATCTGCTATTACAACAGCACGAAGTTTCACTACCTCAACGTGACTGTCGAAGGGGAACGTCGCCAGTTGCAGGTGCTTTCCGCAGTGCCAAACGAGGAGACGGCTGCCTATGTCGTCGCCGAAGAGCTGCCCGATGGTCCGATCGAGCTGCGGGTCGAGGTTGTGGGACCTGATCTGCGCTTCAGCTGGCGTTGCGGAGATGACGGGTGGATCGAGTGGCCGCATGTACTGGATGCCAGCGTGCTGTCGGACGAAGTATCGCTGCCCGGCTTGCCCAACTTCACCGGCACGTTCGTCGGCGTTGCTGCGCAGGATCTGTCCGGAGACGGCGCGCATGCAGACTTCCGCTTCCTGCGATATCGTGGGAAAGACCTTGCTTGAGCGAGACATTTGCCGGGTGCCGCAAGCGCGGGCTTATGTTAACGTAAAACCAAGTTCGATCAAGGATATGTCTGATTTAATATGAAGCAGGGCAAGGGGCGGGGCCGGGACAAGAGCGGTGAAGGCGAGCGCCAGCAGCGTGGCGCCACCGTTATCGATGTTGCCGCGCGCGCCGGTGTCTCGGCGATGACCGTGTCGCGCGTCATCAACGGGCAGGGGCGGGTAAAGGCCGAAACCCGTGAGGCGGTGGAGAAGGCGATCGCCGAACTCGCCTATGTTCCCAACGTCGCCGCCCGCAGCCTTGTCCGGTCGACGGAATTGCGTATCGGCGTGGTCTATTCCAACCCGAGCGCGACGTTCATGAGCGATTTCCTCACGGGCGTTTATGAAGAAGCGTCGGCGCGAGGTGCCCGGCTGATCCTCGTCAAGGGCGAGGGCGGGCAACCTCCATCCGAGGACGCGCTGCGCGAACTGGTCCGGTCAGGCGTGCTTGGCGTTCTGGTCACGCCTCCGTTGGGCGAATCGCCCCGCGTCCTGCGCATCCTCGGTGAGGCGGGACTGCCCATCGCTGCTGTGGGCGCCTATGGGACGACCGGCGTGATCCGCGTCCGCATAGACGACCGCAGCGCCGCCTGTGAAATCACTCGCCTGCTCATCGGCCTCGGCCATCGCCGCATCGGCTTCATCCTGGGCAACCCTGACCAGTCCGCCAGCGCCGAGCGTATGGCCGGATTTCACGATGCAGTGCGCGAGGTCGAGGGCGTGGAGACGATGGTGGTCGCAGGCGACTACCGCTACGAATCCGGTCTTGTGGCCGGCGAACAGTTGCTAGGCAGCGACAACCCACCCACCGCCATCTTCGCCAGCAACGACGAGATGGCCGCCGCTGTCGTTTCGGTGGCGCACCGCCGCCAATTGCACGTGCCGGATGAACTCACCGTCGTCGGCTTCGACGATACCACCGCCGCTGTCATGCTGTGGCCGCCGCTCACCACCGTGCATCAGCCCGTCCATCGCCTCGCCAAGGAGGCGCTGGGCCTGCTGGTGCAGAAGATTGCGTCGGGCGCGGACGGGGCCGCCGAGGGGCGCGACCTCATTCTCGATCACGAGATCATCGTTCGCCAATCCAGCGCCCCACCAGCCTAGTGCCGGGTCAGCCCGCGGATCAGTGTGTTTGGCAGAAACGCATTGTCCCATTCCGCGCTGCCGTTGTTGGGTGCAGGAGGCGTCGGCCCCACTCGCAGGGTGATCAGCCGATGCTTCGGGCTGATCGCCACGATCTGGTTGGAGTTGCCATCGAACAGGTACAGGCCCGGATCGAGATAGGGTTCGGAATGAAGCACTTGCGGCCCCAACGTGCCCGGAGCACCGAAGCCGCGACGCAGGCGATAGGGATCCCCGATCCAGATGCCGAGGCCGAAGTTGGGATTCTGGGCCGTGCCTTTGCGCATTTCAGCGACATAACCCTTTGGTAGCAGGCGCTTGTTTTGCCACTTGCCATCGTCGAGCAGAAGCACGGCCATGCGCAGGTAGGTATCTGCCGGCAGAAAAGTGCAGCAGCCGGAATGGGCAAGGCCGCCCGGCTTGCCGACCCAGATCCTGCCGCCTTGCGCGCCTAGCGGAGCAAGCACTTCGCGGCTGAGAAAGTCGCCATAGCGCTGCCCGGTCGCCCCTTCGATGACCATCCCGACAAGGTCGCTCGGCGCATTGGCATAGGAATAGCGCGTGCCCGGCTCATAAGGCATCGGATAGCTCTCGATGATCCGCTGGCCGAAGTCGTTGTCGAGCAGAGCAGAATTGTAGGGATGCGCAGGGTCGGGGCTGAACCCTTGGTCGAGCATGCCTGATCGCATGTCGAGCAGATAGCGGATGGTGATCTTCGCTTTCGGCGTACCTTTTGCCGAAGGGATGAAATCGGCAATGGACTGGTCGAGGGAGCGGATCTTGCCCAATGCCATCGCCCGGCCGACCGCAATGGCGGTCAGCGGCTTCGACAGCGACTTGGAGACCAGAGGCGTTCGGGCATCCACCCCCTTGCCGTACCATTCGTTTTCAATCCGGCCATCGCGCCAGACGATGAAGGCGCTGCTGTTCATCGCTTGCGCATAGGCGCGCGCCTTCTCGAGAGCCTCGGGCGCAATGCCGCTCTGTTTCGCGCTTGCCTTCGGCAACGGTTTCCAGCGGCTGGTACCGGCGAGAGGTTCCATGGGGGCATAGGGAAAGTTGCCCGGGTCCTTGATGAAGACGGCAAGGCGCTCGTCAAAGACTGCGCGCGAGTCGGACCAGTTGGGCTGTGCCACCGCATTTGTGCCGATAATGGCAAGAAAGAGACCGGTTTGCGCAATGCGTAGTGCAATACGAGTTGGGTTCATGCCCATTCCCCATTCTGCGGCCTGATCCTTGGCGTTCTGCGCCGTCGGCCGCGTCTGCAGTTCTCCGATTTTCTGCGTGAATGTGCGCGCTCTCCGTCGCTTGCCCTGCTTTATCACCGCAAGGCGGATAGTTTGGTGGCTTTCGCAACCTCCCGCAGCGGCCCGGTCCATACCCCGTATCAGAAGTTAGATTGGAGTCCGCTGGATATGACAGGGGTTGAACGGTGCCAGGTGGCGATTGTCGGAGCTGGTCCCGTAGGGACGGTTCTGGCCACGCTGCTGGCCCAGGCGGGGGTTGATGTGGTCGTGCTCGAATCGGGCGAGGACTGTGCGCAGGATCTGCGTGCGTCCACGTTCCACCCGCCGACGCTCGAAATGCTCGATACCATCGGCATCACGCCGATGTTGCTGGAAAAGGGCCTGAAGGCGCCGGTCTATCACTGGCGCGATCGCAACACGGGCGAAGTGATCGATTTCGATCTCAGCGAGATCGACGACGTCACCCGCTATCCTTTCCGCATCCAGTGCGAACAGTATCATCTGTCTCGCGCGCTGGCTGGCGGCCTGGAAAAATACTCGAACGCCAAGATGCATTTCAGCACGCGCCTGCTGACCTTCAAGCAGGATGAAAGCGGCGTCGATCTGTGGGCTGAAACGCCCTACGGCATCAATCGCCTGCGTGCCGAATTCCTGATCGGGGCTGACGGCGCCAATTCGATCGTGCGCAAGTGGCTCGGGATCGAGTTCGACGGGTTCACTTACCCGGAACGCTTCCTGTGCCTGTCGACCGACCTTGAGCTGGCCGATCACCTGCCGAACCTGGCCTACGTGAATTACGTGTCCGATCCCAAGGAATGGCTGGTTCTGCTGCGCGTGCCATCGCTGTGGCGCGTGCTGGTGCCGACCGATGGCTCGCTCAGCGATGAAGAGTTGCGTTCTGACAAAATCAAGAACGGCATCTTCGATCGCCTCGTCGGCGATGGCGCTTCGGTAAAGACGGAGCACCGCACGCTCTATCGCGTGCACCAGCGGGTGGCCAAGTCGTTCCGCGAAGGCCGGGTCATGCTGGTTGGCGATGCCGCACACCTCAACAATCCGCTTGGCGGCTTCGGCATGAACTCGGGTGTCCACGATGCCTTCAACCTGTTCGAAAAGCTTGAGCCGGTGCTGAAGGGCAAGGCTGCGATGGAGCCCAGCCTCGCGCTC
The DNA here is from genome assembly GCF_058783135.1 of Novosphingobium sp. FW305-C-30-35. Classification (NCBI taxonomy): domain Bacteria; kingdom Pseudomonadati; phylum Pseudomonadota; class Alphaproteobacteria; order Sphingomonadales; family Sphingomonadaceae; genus Novosphingobium; species Novosphingobium sp. FW305-C-30-35. Next base: position 543,195 of record NZ_JBYSYJ010000002.1, on the reverse strand, counting down.
TATGATCGCCAGCGCCGCGAGGTAACACACAGCTTCACCCAGATGCAGACCAAGGAAAACATGGCCTTCATCAAGGGCGGGCAGGACGGAGCGCACGAAGCGCGTCGCGCCAAGATGCTGGAAATCAAGAACAACGACGAAACCCGCCGCAATTATCTGATGCGGCAAGCCATGTTCGACAGCCTCGCCCAGGCGGCTGCGATCGTTTGATGCGAAGCGGCGTCGCGGTGGTGGGACTGCGGCGCGGCTTTTTCCGGAGACAAATCCAATGGTTGACGTCCAGGGTTACCGCGCCTGTCTCGGCGTGATTGCCCCTTCCACCAACACCACCGTCCAGCCCGACATGGAGCGCATGCGCCCTGCCGGCGTGACCAATCACTTCTCCCGCATTTTCGTGGAAGACCCGGTCGCCCTCTCGAACGAGGATTTCATCGCCGGCACCACCGCGATTGCCGAAAACACGATGGACGCGGTGCGCTCGGCGATGACACTGCGTCCCGAATACCTCGTGCTCGGCATGTCGGCGATCACTTTCTACGGCGGGGTCGAGGGTGGCAAGAAGTTCAAGGCCGAGGTCGAGGAACTGGCCGGCGTAGGCGCGTCGACCGGATCGGAATCGGTGGCGGCGGCGCTGAATGCCTATGGCAACGTCAAGACCGTCAGCTTCGTTTCGCCCTATTACCCCGTCGCCAACGCTGAGGTACGCCGTTTCCTTGAGGAATCCGGCTTTTCGGTGGTGCGGGACGTGCCCCTGCAGTGCAAGCGCTGGACCGACATCGCCAAGGTAACGCCCCAGCGTTTGCGCGAGGTGATCGACCATCTCAACGGTAGCGACGTGGATGCAATCGTGCAGGTCGGCACCAACCTTTCGATGGTCAGCCTTGCCGCCGAATACGAGCTCAAGCTCGACAAGCCGGTGATCGCGATCAACACCGCAACATATTGGCACGCCTTGCGCACGCTCGGCATTACCGACCGGATCGAAGGCCTCGGAAGACTCCTCTCCGAGTTCTGAGGCCACGGGTGCGCGCGCGGTTCTCCCTCCGCAGACGCGCACCCTCAACGCCTTTGGCGGTTGACCTTCACCGAGGCTGGCCGCCGATGCGCGTCTAGTGCGATCACGAGTTCCGCCCGAGCCGGCATTTCATCGAGAATGTGCCGTGTGATCCGTTCGTAGTACATCACGAAACGTTCGATCGCATTTCGGTCCATCAGGCCTGAAACGTCACGGCCTTCGCTAGCCAGAGCGCGGCGCAGGGTCTCCTCCTGCTCCAGACGCCACTCGGCCACGACCTCGAAGCCGGGGGCCTGCAGCAGCACCAGCATGTCGAACTTCGCGAAGAACGCCTGATACTCTCCGGCGAGGCAGGCGTTCACGTGGCTCCGCCAGACCGCATCCGGGTCTTCGTCCCGTTCCAGCGCGTTGATGGGAGCGCTGAGCAGGCCGGCTTCCTGCGGCCGCGCCCCGATGCACCAGCCTTCGAACAGGACGATATCGACGGGGGTGTCTACCATCCGCCAGTCCTCGTGGGGAACCTGGTCGTCCTTCGCCTTGTCAAAAGCCGGCAAGGCGAGGGATCCCGTTCCGCCAAGCGCATCGAGAATGCGGATGCCTGCTGCAACGTCATGCGTGCCCGGAACGCCCCGCACCGCAAAGAGCGGATGGACCATCTCAGCCAGCCGCTGCCGGCCGGCCTTGGGCAGATAGAGATCATCGAGCGACAGCGTTACCGTTTGTAGGCCGTCTTGCTCCATGCGCTCGGCCAGCAGGCGAGTGGTCCACGTCTTGCCGGAACCTTGCGCGCCGCAGATGCCGACCGCGAAGGGACCTTTGCGGTCTTGCGGAAGTCGATCAAGGATCGCTTCTGCCAGAATCTCGACGGTGCTTGTCATGAGGTGTCCTCAAGATGGACACCGATTATCAGGTGCGACTAACAGCGCCGCAACCTAGAACCGCAGGATCGGCTTTACCACGCGTCCCGATTCTGCAGCCGCAAAAGCCTCGGATATTTCGTCGAACCTGAACCATTCGACGAGGCGGTCGAACGGGAAGCGACCTGCGCGGTGGTATTCGATGAGTTCAGGGATGAAGGTTTGGGGATCGGCGCTGCCTTCGACAACGCCGCGGATCACGCGGCCCGCGCTCATGACGTGGGTGGTGTCGGCCCGCACTTCGGTGCCGGGGGCATAGGCGCCGACCAGCGCGATTTCGCCCCGCGGCGCGAGGGCAAGGATCCCGGCATTTACCAGCGAGGCAATGCCCGTGGTATCGATGATATAGTCGAACCCGGCCGGACAGCCCGCTTCCGCCGCCAGCGCCGTGAAGTCATCACCGCTCCGCAAGACGTGGGTCGCGCCCAGTTCAATGGCGAGGTCGAGCCGCGCTGGATTGACGTCTATCGCCGCAATCGCTCCTGCGCCGGCGACGCCCGCTGCCATGACCGCAGACAGGCCGACCGCGCCCACTCCGATGACCGCGACGCTCGCTCCCGCGCGCACGCGGCAGGCGTTGAGCACCGCGCCCGCGCCGGTCTGGATGCCGCAGCCCAAGGGGCCGAGCAGCTCGATCGGCAGATCCTCGGACACCTTCACCGCATTGCGCCGGTTGACCACGGCATGCGTTGCGAATGATGATTGGCCGAAGACATGGCTATGCACCGGTGCGCCACCTGCGTCGGTCAGCGCGGTAGAGCCATCGGTGCGCGCACCGAAGAAATTCAGCGGTACCCGTGAATGGCAATAGGCGGGCGCCTTCTCGTCGCAGCTGGGGCAATCGCTGCAGAACATGAAGCTCAGCACGACATGATCGCCCACCATGAGATCGGACACGTCGCTGCCCACCGCCCGGACGACGCCCGAACCCTCATGACCCAGCACCACGGGAAGCGGCACTGGCAGGTGCCCGTCGCGCATAACCATATCCGTATGACAGATGCCGACGCCGCGCATTTCGACGAGCACTTCGTCGGCGCGCGGAGCGTCAATGGTGACAGTCTCGATCCTTGGCGCTGCGCCCGCAGTGCGCAGGACTGCGGCGTTGCCGGTGGTCATGTCGGATTTCCTGTGAATGGCAAAAGCGATGGAGGCGAAGCCCCGTCCACGGTTCGGATTTGTGGCGGGGCTTCGGACGATCAGAACTTGAAGCCGACGCGGGCGTACCATTCGCGGGGCCGGTTGTAGCTGCCGAAGTAAACCCCGGCCGCGTCGTTGGCGCCTGCCGAAACGAGGTAGCGCTCATCGGTCAGGTTCGTGCCGCCCACGGTCAGGTCCCACTTTCCGCCCGGTTCGCGGTAAGTGAGGCTGGCGTTGACGATGTCGATCGGCTGGCGGCGCAGCGGCAGATAGCGCGCCACGTCGTTCCACACCGCGCTCTTGTGCGTCCAGTCAGCCAGGAACACCATCGAGCCACCGTTGCCAAGGCCGAGTTCATAGCGCGGCGCCAGATTGGTGGACCACTTCGCGGTCTTTGGCAGCTGTCCGCCAACCACGGCACCTTCGCGCAAGCCGGGGATCGGGCCTGCCACGTCGGGGCGCAGGACGCTGGCCGAAAGCGCCGTAAAATAGGCATCGAGATAGCCGACCGACGCGTTGATCGTCAGGCCCTTGACCGGAGCGACGATGGCTTCGAGTTCCACGCCCTTGATCCGCGCTGTGCCGGCATTGTCGATGGTGGGCGAAGTGCCGACCTGCTGGTTCAACTGGACGTTCTTGTAATTGGTCGAGAAGGCCGCGACGTTTACTTGCAGGCGACGGTCGAGCCAGGTGGACTTCACGCCAACTTCGAAGGTCTCGGCAATTTCCTCGTCGAAATCGGGCGCCACGTTACCTTGCGGGTTGGTCAGTCGCGTGGTCCAACCGCCGGTCTTGTAGCCCTCGGAATAGCTGCCATAGACCATCACGTCGTCATTGGGGTGCAACTGCACGCCGATCTTCGGCGCGAAGTTCGAGAAGGTCTTGCGGTTCACGCCGGGCACATAGACCCGTACCGGATTGGTGGGATCAGGATAGGACAGCGCGGCAAAGCAGGGCGGGCCGCCCGCAGCCTGCGGCGGGGCCAGCGGGAAATCGCCGAACGGGAAGATCGTGCCCGCAGCATTCGCGCAGCCGAACAACTTGTAGTTGCCGCCGTTGAGGTCCTGCTGGCCGCCTTCGAACAGCTTCGTCTCCTTGGTGTATCGCCCGCCCAGTGTGATGCCGATCCAGTCATTCACGCGGAAATCGACCTGGCCGAAGAAGGCATAGTTCTTGGTGTCGAAGCTATTCGGACCGTCGACCTGAAGCAGGCCTTCGTCGAAGGTCACGTAATCGTGCAGATCGCCGTCTTCCTTGAAGTAGTATGCGCCGGCCACGAAGTTCAGCTTGCCGTCGAGCAGGTTGGAGCCGAGCAGCTGCACTTCCTGGCTGAACTGCTGCTGGTTCTGGCTGAAGGTCAGCTCAAGCATGGAAAGCGGCGAACCGTCGAGGTCGGATCCCGCCTTCCAGTTGGTCTTGCGGTAGCTGGTGATCGAGCGGACCATCAGCCCCTCGGCAAGGTCATACTCCAGATTCCCGGCAAAGCCCCAGGCGCGCAGCTTGTTGAGCGTCGGACCGGTGGCATAGGTCTTGTCCGGATCGCCGGTGATGAAGCGCCCATCCCATGGCAGGCGATTGTTCGTGGGGTCGGCATCGGTGTTGACGCCTGCCAGCGAACCCAGGAGGCGACCGGGGTTGACGCTGGTGCCGCGCGCGCCACAGATCGCGCTGGCGCCGCGTGCGGCGATCTCCGCCTGTGTCGAGCCGATGCAGAAATTGTAGAGCCCGGCGAAGAGGAAGCCGCCGGCCGGATCGATCGGGTTGATGCCGGTTCCGGGCAGGGGGTTGGTCGGGGCAAACGGTCCCGGCGGGAAGGACACGCCGAGCAGCGAGTTGTTCTGCCCCGAGGAATCCTGATTGGTGTAGTCACCCGAAAGCGTTGCGCGGAAGGCACCGCCATCGTCCCACCGCAGCTTGCCGCGCAGGCTCATGTTGTTGTCCGCGCTCTGGCGCGATGACGTCGAGTAGTCCGCGTTGTTGAACGAGGTGAAAGAATCGGAATTGGCAATAGCGCGCATTTCCGCCGCGTTACCGTTGTAGGGGATACGCTTCTGGAAGCCGCTGCGGCTGGTGACCGCGCCCGTCAGCGAGGCGGCAAGGCTGTCCGTCAGTGGCAGGTCCAGCGTGGCGCGAGCGCGCAGCAGGTCGAAGCTGCCAGTGGTAAGGTCACCGGTCAGGCGGAACTCCTTGCCGGGATTGTGCGTGACGATCGAGATCGCACCGCCGATGGTGTTGCGCCCGAACAGCGTGCCCTGCGGTCCCTTCAGCACCTCGATGCGCTCCACATCTGGCAGGTCCTGGTTGGCGCCGACGGTACGGGCCAGGAATACGCCGTCGAGGTAGATGCCGACGCCCGGATCGATGTTGAACGCAAAGTCGTCAGAACCGATGCCGCGGATCGTTGCGGAAAGCACGGCCGACGATCCCGAGAACGGCGTGCCGCCATCAAGGTTGACGTTGGGCGCGATGCCGCTCAACGCAGAAATGTCGGCAACCGCGCGCTCCTTCAGCGCAGTGCCGCCGAATGCGGAAATCGCGATCGGCACGTCCTGCACGTTCTCGACGCGCTTCTGCGCGGTGACGACAATCTCCTCGATGCCGCCAGCATCATCGGCCTGCGCGGTTTCCTGGGCGAACGCCGGAACGGCGAGAATGGATGCAGCAAGCGCAAAGACGCTAGCCGAAGTGAATCGAGCCTTCATGCGGAACCTCCCATGTTTATGCGATCGGTCTAGCTGTCCGTTTCAACGCTGCATGTCTGCGCGCGCAGGAAACCGGACGGATGCGCAAGGACCTGTCAGTTCATGCGGCGATAGTGGCTGGGCGTTGTGCCGAAGTGCTGCTGGAACCGGCGGGCGAAGTGCGCGGGATCGGCAAAGCCGCATTCCATGGCAATGGTGGTGACGCTCGCACCGGGCTCGCTCACCAGCCTCCTTGCCGCGCGGTGCAGGCGGCGGCGCATGATCAGGGCGCTTGGCGTTGTTCCGGTACTGGCAGCAGCGGCCTGTAGCGTGCGCAGGGGAACGCCAAGGCTCTTCGCCAAAGCCGACGGGGTGAGGTCTGGATCACCGATCCTTTCAAGGATGATGGCTTCGGCGCGCGTCAGGAGGAAGTGACTGGGCGCTTCCGTCACCTCGCCGCTGCCCTCGATGCACGAGGCAATGATGTCGCCAAGGATGCCCGCGTGCATCTGCCAATGCGCATCGGGTAGAGTCTCGGGCGCTTCCTGCCAAAGCGAGGACATATAGCGATGGGCAAGACGGGTTGAGGGTAGTTGGCCGGAAATGCGCCGTGCAACGAAATCGTCGATGTTGGGCATGCGCTCGGCAAGCGTGCGGCGATCGAACTCCACCACCATCATCTCGTGCGTCGTGCTGGTGTCGAAGCGATAGAACTCCTCGGCCGCGCACAGCACCATGTCTCCTTCCGTCAGATCGACGGTGCGGCCACGCTGTTCGAGCCGGGCTGCGCCGCGCGTCAGCAAGTGCGCGACAACCGTCTGATCGGTAGGCCGGGTATGCCTTTCGGCATGGCGCGAGATCACGGCAGCCCGCGAATAGGGGCGGACCATGCGCAGCGCTCCCATCTGCCACACGGTCAGTCGCGCGTCGAAGCGGTCGCGCGGGGCGTCGACGACCATGCCGGTGTAGGTCGAGGCGATCAGCTCATTCCAATAATCGAGCCGCTCGACCGGAGCGAGTTCGCGCGTGCTGAGAACTTCGAGCATGGTTTTACCGCCGGTTTCAGGACTCTCCGGCAGCATTGTTATAGGATATAGCAACGCCTGCCAAGCGTCCGCTTGTCAGCCCAGTTTGCGCAGCGGTTCAGACCCGTCCCAGTCTTTCGCGGCGTCCTTGATCATCTGGAAGATGGCATCGGCGCCGGTCATGTTCTGGAGCAATTCGATCACGTGGCCGGGGCCCTTTCCGGGATCGACGTAGATCACCTCGCCGTCGGCACCGACTTTGCCCTCCACGAGAATCTCGGCGCCTGCTTCGGCGCAGGCGGCTCGGGCTTCTTCGATCGAATCCACAAAGATGCAGATGTGGTGGAGACTGTCGGTCACCGCGTATTCGCCGGTGTAGATAGAAGGCTCGCTGTTTTCCGGACGGATCAGTTCGATCTGCACATCACCCCAATAGGCGATGGCGATGGAGAACACCGCGCCCGTGGGCACGCCCTTGTACTTGGCATCCCCGAGCGCGACGTTCTCCATCAGGTAGAACGGGCCGACGCCCATCGTCTCGGTCCAGTATTTCACCGCCGCGTCGAAATCCTGCGGCAGGTAGGCAAGTTGGCCGACCGGGCCGAGCTTGGTGATCGCGCGGGTCATTGGAACAGGCCCTCCGGTGCTTCGAGCAGGCCCTTGAGCGTCTGCAGGAACTGCGCCCCTGCTGCGCCATCAATGGCACGATGATCAACCGACATGGTCAGTTGTATGCGGGTCTCGAAGGCGATGCCGCCATTGTCCGCCTCCACCGCGACGCGATTGGCTCCGCCGACGGCAAGGATCGCACCCTGTGGCGGGTTGATGATCGCATCGAATTGCTCGATCCCGAACATGCCGAGGTTGGAGACGGAGAAGGTGCCGCCATCCATGTCCTCATAGCCAAGCTTGCCTGCTTGCGCCTTGTCGATCAGCGCGCGGGTGGTCGCCGCGATCTGGGCGATGTGCAGGCGGTCTGCCTGGCGGACAATCGGAGTCACGAGGCCCTTGGGGCTGGCCACGGCAATGGCGACGTCTGCGTGCGGGAACGAATGCACGCTGTCGCCATGGACCTGTACGTTGACGTCAGGGTGCTTCACCAGTGCCAGCGCCACGGCCTTGACGATGTAATCGTTGATCGACGCCTTGGTACCGAGAACGAGGTTCGCCGTCTTGCGCAAGTCCATCAGCGCATCGACCGAGGCCGAGACGCGCAGGTAGAAATGCGGGATGGTCTGCTTGGCCTCGGTGAGGCGCTTCGCCACGACCTTGCGCACCTTGTCGAAGGGCTGGACGCTCGGCTGGTTGACAACGAGTTCGAACGGCGCACCGAAGACTGGCGCAGCGGCCGTGGTCGGCTTGACCAGCGCTAGCACGTCGGCCTTGGATATGCGGCCGCGCGCGCCGGTGCCCCTGATGGAGGATAGGCTGATCCCATGCTGCGCGGCAATGCGGCGGGCGAGTGGGGAGGCGAACGCCTCGGGTGTATCTTCCACCAGTTGCGCGCTGCCCTTGTAGGATACCGCGCGTTCCGGGCGCAAAGCCTGCACCACGTCCTGGTAAGTAATGCGTCCGTTGCGGCCCGATCCTTCGATCGGCTCGATATCGACGCCTTCCGCTTCGGCGAGCTTCAGCGCTTCCGGGCTGATCGCGCGATTGGTGACGATCTTCTTCGGCTCGCGCGCCGGTGCCTGGGCAGGTGCAGCAGGTGTCGCTGCCGCCGGGGCCGGTGCAGAACCACCGCCCTTGGCCGCAACCGAGGTTTCGGCGGGCTTGAAGCCGGCGATGAACTCGTCGACCTCGGCGTCGCTGGTATCGGCATCGGCGAACACCGCCAGCAGCGCCCCCACCGGGTGCGCTTCGTCGCTCGCCGGGGTCAGCAGGCGCTTGAGCACCGCATCGTATTCGGCCTCGACCTCGTTGGTGATCTTGGCGGTTTCGATCAGGCACAGGACTTGGCCTTTGGAAAAGGCCTCGCCTTCCTTGACCATCCATTCGGCGATCGTGCCCTCGGTCATCTCGATGCCCCACTTGGGCATGCAGAACGGGCGGATATTGGCCATGTCGCGGCTCCTCAGCGGTAGCCCAGAACCTTGCGCACCGCCGCCTCGATCTTGTCGATCGAGGGGAGGTAGGCAGATTCCAGCTCGCGCGCGAACGGGATGGGGGTGTGCGGCGGGTTGACCGACAGCGGGGGCGCCTTGAGGCTGGCGAAGGCCTTTTCAGCTACCAGCGCGCAGATATCGGCCCCGAGGCTGCAGCGCGGCGGCGCTTCGTCGACGACAACGAGGCGACCGGTCACTTCGACGGAGTCGAGGATCGTTTCCTCGTCCAGCGGGCTTGTGGTGCGCAGGTCGATTACGTCGCAGCCGATGCCCTCGGCGGCCAGCTTGTCCGCCACCGCTTCGCAGAAGCCGAGAAGCAGACCGGTCGAGACGATCGTCACGTCCTGCCCGGCGCGGGAAAGGCGGGCGTGGCCGAACGGAATCATGAAGTCCGGATCGTCAGGCACTTCGCCGCTGACGCCATAAAGCGCCTTGTGTTCAAGGAAGATCACCGGATCATCGTCGCGGATTGCAGTGCGCAGCAGACCCTTCACGTCGGCAGGAGTGGTCGGCATCACCACCTTGAGGCCGGGCATGCCGGTCAGGATCTGATGCACTGCCTGGCTGTGCTGGGCAGCGGCATTATAGCCCGCGCCATAGGCCATGCGGATCACCGCCGGGCACTTGGTCTTGCCGCCGAACATGTAGCGGAACTTGGCGATCTGGTTCCAGATCTGGTCGAGAGAGACGCCGATGAAGTCGGCAAACATCAGCTCGGCAATCGGGCGCTTTCCCGAAAGCGCAAGGCCCGCAGCCGCACCCATGATCGCGCTTTCCGAAATGGGCGTGTCGATCACGCGGTCCGCGCCGAACTTCCCGAACAATCCGGTCGAGGTCGACCAGATCCCGCCGATGGCTTCGGGGCCGCCGGGCGTGCCCATGCCGCCGACAATGTCTTCGCCCAGGCACACGACGTTCTCGTCGCGCTCCATTTCCTCTGCGATCGTCGAGACGACAGCGTCGCGGTACATCATTTTTGCCATTGGTCCGCTCCCTCGTCTCAGTACGAAATGTAGACGTCGGTCAGGACGTCTTCTGCGGTGGGACGATCGGCAGCCTTGGCTTGCCGGACGGATTCCTCGATGGCCTCCAGCACTTCGGCGTCGATCTTGTCGAGGTCTTCGCCTGCCAGCAGCTTGGCCTGGGTCACGCTTTCGCGGAACTTCTTGAGGCAGTCGCGCTCCTCGCGGATGCGGTCGAGTTCGCCCGGGCCGCGGTAGCGCTGCGGGTCGCCCTCGAAGTGGCCGAAGAAGCGCTCGGTATCGAATTCCACCGCCGCTGGACCGTTGCCGGGGACGCGCACGTAATCGAGCACTTCGCGCATGGTTTCATAGACCGAGAAGAAGTCGGTCCCGTCCCCGCGCCACACCTTCATGCCGAAGGCTTCAGCGCGGCTGGCGATGTCGCCATTGGTGCCGACCGCATACTGATAGCCGGTGTGCTCGGAATAGTGGTTGTTCTCGAACACGAAGATGGTCGCGGCCTTGGTAACCACGGCCATGTTCATCGCTTCAAACGTGGTTCCCTGGTTGCACGCGCCGTCGCCCGAGAATGTGATGGCGACCTTGCCCTTCCCATCGATCTTGGCTGCGATCCCGGCGCCTACCGCGATGGGAGCGCCCGCGCCGACGATGCCGTTGGCGCCGAGCATGCCCTTGTCGACATCGGCAATATGCATCGAGCCGCCCTTGCCCTTGCACAGGCCTTCGCGGCTGCCCCAGATTTCCTTCATCATTCCGTTCACGTCACAGCCCTTGGCAAGGCAGTGGCCGTGGCCGCGATGGGTCGAGACGATCTTGTCGTCATTGTCGAGATGCTCGCACACGCCGACCGCGACGGCTTCCTGCCCGCAATAGAGATGAGTGAACCCGGCAATTTCGCCGGTCTGGATATCGACGTGCAGGCGTTCCTCGAATTCGCGGATCACCTTCATCTGGCGATAGGCGCGCAATAGCGCCTCACGGCTCAGTTGCATCCTCTTCTTCCTTTACAGTCCGAGCACAGTGCGCGCGATGATGCTTGCCTGCACTTCGTTGGTTCCGCCGAAAATTGTCCATGCCCGGCTGTTGAGATAACGCGCAGACGCGACCTGCGCGCCCTCTGCGTGGATCGGTGCCGGGGCATTGTCGCCATAAAGCGGCCGCGCCAGATCGAGCTGGAGGCCGGCCGGGCCATAAAGATCCACTGCCAGCAGATCGACGTCCTGACGGAGGTTGGAGGCCAGCAGCTTGCACAGCGAGGTTTGCGGTCCGGGCGGGCGACCCTTGGCGATCTTCGAGAGAATCTTCAGCTCGATCATCTCGAGGCTCTGGATGCCCAGTCGCACCTTGGCCACGCGGCGCTTCCAGTCAGTGTCGTCAGCCAGTCTGCCGCCACGGCCATCGGGCTCGTCCTGCGCAGCCTGTTCGATCTGGGCAAGGTCGTATTCCAGCTTGGGCGAATGGCACGAACCACCGCGCTCGTTCTCGAGCAGGAACTTGGCGAGCTTCCAGCCATCACCTTCCTCGCCGACGCGGTCCTCGACTGGCACGATGGCGTCTTCAAGGAACACCTGGTTGACTTCGTGGTCACCGGCCAGCGTCAGCAGCGGCCGGACCGAGACGCCGGGCTGGTTCATGTCGACGAGCAGGAACGAGATACCTGCCTGCTTCTTCACGCTGGCATCGGTGCGGACCAGCGCGAACATCTTGTTGGCCCAGTGGGCGTGCGTGGTCCAGATCTTCGATCCATTGAGCTTGTAATGCGTACCGTCATCGGAAAGCACGGCACGGCACTGCAGGCTGGCAAGGTCAGAGCCTGAGCCGGGTTCGGAAAAGCCCTGACACCAGTAATCCTCGCCCGACAGGATCTTGGGCAGGTACTTCGCTTTCTGTTCGGGCGTTCCGAAAGTATAAATCACCGGGGCGACGAGCTTGAGACCCAGCACCGTCAGGTTCGGTGCGCCGGCAAGTGCACACTCCTTTTCGAAGATGTAGCGCTGCGTGGGCGTCCAGCCCGTACCGCCCACGTCCTTGGGCCACTGATAGGCGAGCCAGCCCTGTTCGTTCAGCACCGCGTTCCAGCGCTGGCCGATGTCCGGTTCGACGAACACGGTGGGCGACATCGCGGCGCCATGCTTCACTTCTTCAGGCAGCTTCTCGGCCAGAAAGGCGCGCACTTCGTCACGGAAGGCCAGTTCTTCGGGAGAAAGATCGATATCCATAACTGTCAACGCTCGAGAATGGTAACGGCAGAGACGCCCGGGGCGCCATAGACATGACTGTATGCGGTCTTGGGATTGCCGGGAACCTGCCTGCCGCCGCCATCACCGCGCAGCTGGACGACGTTCTCGTAGACCTGGCGCAGGCCCGATGCGCCGATCGGCTCACCACAGGCGAGGCAGCCGCCATCGGTGTTGACCGGAAGGCTGCCGCCAATCTCGGTGCGACCTTGCGCCAGCCATGCTTCCTGATCGCCGTCCTTGCAGAAGCCGTTCTCGGCCATGTGCATGATCTCCGCGCCGCATTCGGTGTCCTGCAGCTGGGCAAGGGCAATGTCTTCGGGCCCGATACCGGCCATGCGGAAGGCATCGGCGCTGGCGATCTGCGTGGCCGTGGCCTTGCCACCGCCGATGTCGATCGACGGCGCAAAAACCTCGAAGCTCTTCGGCGGGCGGGTGCGCATCGTCGCAGCCTTGAGCCGGACCAGCGGCTTGCCCAGCTCGCGCGCCTTCTTCTCGCTGGCCAGGATCAGCGCGACGCCGCCCTCAGCCGGAGAGCAGAACATGTATTTGGTATAAGGGTCCGAAACGAGCGGCGCCTCGAGAATGGTCTCTATGTCCACCGGTTCGCGCCGCCAGGCATGGGGCGCATGCACCGCATTGCGAAAGGCCTTGTTGGCCACGCGCGCCAGGCTGGTCTGGCTGATGCCGTGTTCGTGCATGTAGCGCATGATCTTGGCCGCAAAGAACTGCGTGGTGATCATGTAGCCGGCATCGCCATACCATTCCGGCAGGTTGTATTCCGAAGGCAGGGCATTGAACGCGCCGCGCGGGTGCTTGTCGAAGCCGACGGCAAGACCGATGTCGAACTCGCCGCTCTTGATCGCCATCTGGGCAGAGAACAGCGCCGACCCGCCAGCCGCACAGCCATTGCGCACGTTGATGAACTGCACGCCGGTCAGGCCCAGGCGCTCGACCATCGTATCGGGATTGCCGGCCGCGTCCGAGCTGCCATAGGCAAACTGGATCTGCGGCCAGTCGATCCCGGCATCGGCCAGCGCCTCGCGCACGGCATATACGCCCTGTTCGAGGCCGGACAGCCCATCGGTGCGACCGAACGGGTGAATGCCGACGCCAACAATGCAGACATCGCCGCTCATGCCGCATCTCCTGCAGGCCGGAAGGCGGGGATCATCACCGGATCGGCGGCATCCGGATCGAGCGGTATCATGGTCAGTTCCAGCGGCATGCCGAGGCGGATGTCTTCGAAGGCGATGTCGGTCAGGCGCGATTCCACGATCACTTCGCCCGGCAGCTCGACGTAGGCGACGGCCCATGGGCGAAAGGCCTCGGGGCCCTTGTAGGGTGGCGATTTCGGGCGATAGCGCTGGATGGTGTAGGACCACAGCGTGCCGGTGCGTGACAGCGCGACTCGATCGTACCGGTCACCAGTGGGACAGGGAAACACCACGCGGCCCGTATCACGCTCGCGCCCGCCGATCAGGTGCGGCGGGTTGTCCTCGGTAATGAGCCCTTGGGCGATAACGTGCATTCCACTCCCGTCCGTGCAAGTCCGGAGGCCTGATTCCGGTTTCCTGCACTAGACCCGTCGAAGCAGCATTTGCCGACTCTGCAAAACGCTAGGGTGGGCAAAACGCTAGGGTCAGCAAAACGCTAGGGCAAACAAACGGACAGGGGCGAGCGCATTGGTCGAAGTTGGTCCAGCAGGCGCGGAATTTCGCTCTTGAGGTTGAAGAAGCCCTTGCCGCAGTGGGGCCAGCACAGGCGGTCCCACGTGCGCTGGTGTTCGGCAAGGACCATGCCGTTTGCGGCAAGTCGTGATCGCAGGGTGTCAAGCGCGGCAGCGACCGGACCGACGGGGGCAAAGCCGGTAACCACCTGCCTGCAGCCGTGAAGCGCGGCGAAGGCCACGGGATTTGCGACCCCGACAGGACATTGCCAGTGAGCAGCAGCACGAAGGGCTGCGTCGTCGAGTGCCATCCGGTCCCACTCGTTGGCCGCAAGATCGTCGGCAACAACCACGGCGCGCACGTCAAGATCTGGCAGGACAGTTTCCAGCGAGCAGTCTTCAGGCGTCAACAGGACCAGCGTGGGCAGGGCAGGGTCCAGGGCAATTGCCGTGCGGAGCGGCGTTCGCGGCAAGGGTGAAGCCGCCTCGGGAGTGCGCGCCACTCGGGCAAGGCCTTCGGGCCTGAACCTGCCCCCGGTCATCGCCGCGATCCGGTCGGCATCGGCAAGATAGGTCTTGCCCGGCGTGTGCAAGCCCGCCACCCATCGCCAGCTCAGCGTATTGGAAGCAGGGTCTGCATCGACCAGTTTCTCGAAGAACCACTGCGCACCCAGTTGCCAGGGCAGGCCGAGCGTGAAGATCCAGATCGATGCAACCTGCATCCGCGCCCAGTTGTGCAGGTAGCCAGTCGCCGCAAGCTCACGTGCCCAATGGTCGAAGGCATCGATGCCGGTGCGGCTTGCCATCGCCTCGGCAATCATGGTGCCGGGATGAAACGCGCTGACATCGGCGAGGTATGCGCTCCACACCCCGGGGCGCTGCTCCAGCCAGCCCTTCCAGTAGGTCCGCCAGAACACCTCGGCGATGAACTTTTCGCACTTGTCCGGCCGATGCGCCGCCAGAACGCTTCGCACAACTTCGTCTTCGCCGATCAGACGGCGGCGCAGCGCGGCGGAAAGGCGGGAGACATTGGCGTGGTTGCCCTGCGGGTCGACGAGATTGCGCCGCGCCGCATAGGCGCTGCCGGCGCGCGGAACGAAACGTTCGAGTCGTTCGAGAGCAGCGGCGCGGGTGAGGGGGAACCTGTCCATGCCCATGGCCTAAACCCGCTGGCAGTAATCCTCGACGTGGCAACAGGGCCGTGTTGCGAGAGGATAGGCGCAGGGGCAGAGCGGACGAACGATGAAGGAGTCTGCCCGCGTGACCCGAACCACCCTGCCTCCTGCCGTCACCGTCTTGGGACTGGCGGGCTGGCTGCCACAGGCGCTGTGCATCTGGGCAGTCCTGGACAAGGGTCCGTATCAGTGGACCGCCAAGGCGGCAGGCTGCTTCTACGCTGCGCTGATCCTGTCGTTCCTCGGCGGGCTGTGGTGGATGGCCGGGCTGCTTGGCGGGGTGCGGAAGTCCGGGCTCTATGTCGTGTCAGTGCTGCCCAGCCTTGCTGCGTGGGCTGCGCTGCTGCCGTGGAGTGAGGGCTGGCACTGGCCGGGCCCTTCGCTGGTTGCGCTGGGCCTGCTGCTGCTGGCCAGTCCGCTGGTAGACCGCAAGCTTTCCGGCGACGTCACTCTGCCGCCGGGCTGGTTGCGTTTGCGGGCGTGGATGGCGGGCGGCCTTGGCATCCTGACCCTGGCACTCGCATCACTTGGCTGATCTCGCACGCACGTTTCGCTTGGTGGAACGCTCCGGAACAGCGCCGATAGCGAGGCGCCCACAGGCGCGATAACTCTTTCGGCAAGCGGAGATCACGCCGCACCGGAGGGGATACATGCCCGATAAGACCACAGCCCTTGCCATTGCAGGGGCAACGCTGCTCGCGCTGGCCGCGCCCGCCATTGCCAGCCAGAAACTGGGCGAGACGCAACCGATCCGCGCGCCGGAGACGGTCTACGCCAAGACCTGCGGCTACTGTCATGGCCGCAACGTCGGCCCGATCATCCTTGGCCGGGCAATCCCGGCGGAGAGCGTCAAGTACATCGTCCGCCATGGCCAGAACGGCATGCCCGCCTTCCGCCCGACCGAGGTGAAGCCTGAGGAGCTGGAAGCTCTCGCCGCCTGGATCGAGAAAAGCGATGCTCGCAAGGGGGAGCACGGACAATGAGCGATCTGAACCTCGACCGTCGCGGCCTGCTTGGCGCAGGCATCATCGGTGCAGCCAGCCTTGGCCTTGGCACCGGCGCCAGCGCAAGGAACCCCGCGCCGCTCGCCCCTCACATGTCCAAGGCAGACTTTGCCGGGGCGATGAAGGCCTTCCGCGCTGTTGTTGGTGCGGAATGGGTGTTCGGCGATGAGGAAGCAGTCGCTCCCTACGCCAAGGTTTACGTGCCAGACCCGGCGAACCGCCACGTGCCCATCGGAGCGGTCTGCCCCGAAAGCGTTGAGCAGATTCAGGAAATCGTCCGCATCGCCAACAAGTACCGCCAGCCGCTCTGGCCGGTCTCCACCGGCAAGAACATGGGCTACGGGATGACCGCGCCTGCGACGCCCGGCCAGGTCGTGCTCGATCTCAAGCGGATGAACCGCATCCTTGAAGTCGACGCCGATCTCGGGACCTGCCTGCTCGAACCCGGCGTCACCTACCAGCAGCTCAAGGATTACCTGGTAGAGAACAACATTCCGCTGTGGATCGACGTGCCGACTGTCGGCCCGATTGCCTCGCCGGTAGGCAACACGCTCGATCGCGGGGTGGGCTATACGCCCTATGGCGAACACTTCATGTTCCAGTGCGGAATGGAAGTGGTGCTTGCCGATGGGCAAGTCATGCGCACCGGCATGGGCTCGATCAAGGGCAGCACCGCGTGGCAGGCGTTCAAGTGGGGCTACGGACCCTATCTCGACGGCCTGTTCACCCAGTCGAACTTCGGCGTCGTCACCAAGATGGGCCTGTGGCTCATGCCCAAGCCGCCAGTCTACAAGCCGTTCATGGTGCGTCATGGCGAAATGGCCGACGTGCCGCGCATCATCGAGGCGATGCGCCCGCTTCGCGTCTCCAATCTCGTCGCCAACTGCAACCTGATGATGAGCGCGTCCTACCAGCTCGCCATGTTCAAGCGCCGCAACGAGATCGTGCCCGATGGCGCGGCCCTCGACGAGGTTTCTCTCAAGAAGGCGGCCAAGGCCAATGGCCTGGGCATGTGGAACACCTACTTCGCACTCTACGGCACCGAACAGACCGTGGCGGGCGTCGAGCCGATCATCCGCGCCAGCCTTGAGGCCAGCGGCGGTGAAGTGCTTACCGCGGCCGAAATGGGCGATAACCCGTGGTTCCATCACCACGCCACGCTGATGGAAGGCGGCCTCAACCTTGACGAGATCGGCCTGTTGCGCTGGCGCGGAGCCGGCGGGGGCCTTGCGTGGTTCGCGCCTGTCGCCGCCGCGCGCGGCGTTGAGGCCGAGCGCCAGACCGCGCTGGCCAAGGAAATCGTCGAACGCCACGGCTTCGACTACACCGCCGCCTACGCCATCGGCTGGCGCGACTTGCACCACATCATCGCGCTGCTGTTCGACAAGTCCGATGCCGAGCAGGAGAAGAAGGCCGACGCCTGCTACCGCGAACTCGTCACCCGCTTCGGCGCGCAAGGCTGGGCGAGCTACCGCACCGGCGTGAACTCGATGGAGCTTGTCGCCCAGCAGTATGGGGCCGTGAACCGCGAATTCAACGCCAAGATCAAGCACGCGCTCGATCCCAACGGCATTCTCGCCCCCGGCAAATCAGGAATCGTGTAAGATGATGCGCTTCGAAGGAAAGGCCGTCCTCGTGACGGGCGCCGCCACCGGCATCGGCCGGGCCACAGCCATCGCATTCGCTCGCGAAGGCGCCTCGGTAATGATCGGCGACATCGACGACCGCGCCGATGAAACCGTCGCGATGATTCTCGGAGAAGGGGGCCGGGCGGCCTTCCGCAAGACCGACGTGCGCAAGGCCCCGGAGCTGGACGAACTGGTGGCGCAATGCCTCGACCGCTTCGGCCGGATGGATGCCGCGTTCAATAACGCCGGCGTCCTGCCACCACAGCGTCCGATCCACGAAATTCCGGAGGACGAACTCGATCTTGCCATCGACGTCGACTTCAAGGGTGTGTTCTTCGCCATGCAGGCCGAAATCCGCCACTTCCTGAAGGTCGGCGGCGGGGCAATCGTCAACACCGCCAGCGTCGGCGCGCTGATCGCGGATCCCAATATGAGCGCCTACTGCGCAATGAAGCACGCCGTCTCCGGCCTGACCAAGGCGGCGGCCGTGGAATATGCCCAGCAAGGCATCCGCGTGAACGCCATCGCGCCCGGCTTCGTCGTCACCCCGATGACCCAGCACTGGGCCGACAGCAACGAATTCACCCAGATGTTCTTCGCCCAGAACATTTCAGGCCGCGCCGCGCGCCCCGAGGAAATCGCTCCCACGGTGCTGCACCTGTGCTCGGACGGAGCCAGCTTCATCAACGGCGCCACTTTCACCATCGACGGCGGCCAAACCGCACACTGAGGAGACGGAAATGCGAAAGGTTCTCTCGCTTCTCGCGGCATCGGCGCTTTCAATCAGCGCAGCCCATGCCCAGACACCTGCAAAGGGGCCGCTCGAATACAAGGTGATCCCGACCAGCCCGGTCAGCATGGTGGCCAACGTCACCCTGATCACCGGTGAGAAGGACGCCGTCCTTGTCGACGTACCCTTTGCCCGGTCCGACGCCATGCGCGTTGCCGCTGAAGTGCTCGACAGCGGCAAGAGCCTCAAGGCGATCATCATCACGCATGATCACCCCGATCACTTCTTCGGACTGGACGTGCTGCAGGATGCATTCCCGGACGCGAAGATCATCGCCAATCCGGTTGCCGCCAAGGATATGGCGCGCTCGATCCCGATCAAGTTCAAGCGCTGGAGCGGACAGCTCGGCACGAATGCGCCCAAGCGCCCGGTGCAGCCCGTTGCGATGGCCGGAGACAGCTTCGATCTCGAAGGCCACAAGCTTCAGGTTCTGGGCCCGATGCAGGGCGATCACGTCCATTCGACCGTGGTCTGGGACGCCGAGACCCGCACCCTGATCGCAGGGGACATTCTCTACAATGGCGTCTACGTCTGGCTCGGCGAACATGGGCCTGCGCAGTACGATGCCTGGCTGAAGACGCTTGACCAGCTCGAGGCGCTCAATCCGGTCAAGGTCGTCGCCGGACACACCAAGCCCGGCCTGCCTGATGACAGCATGAGCATCGGCTGGACCCGCGCCTACATCAAGGCCTTCGCCGATGCGCGCAGCCGGTCGAAGACCTCAAAGGAACTCGCCGCGATCATGGCCGCGAAGTATCCCAATGCGACCGAAGTCTACGGCGGGTTCCTGCTCGGCATCTCCAGCCAGGTTGGCGCTGGCGAAATTCCGCCGTGGGATGAGTGAGGGACGATGAACGAGACGGAAGGCTGAGACCTCGAACGGCTGTTCACGCACATGCCTCGGTGACCACCCTCAAGTCGCCAGCGAGATATAGCCCAGCTGCGCCGCCTTGAAGACTGTCTGGCTGCGGTTCACCGCATTGAGCTTCATCGAGGCGTTGTGGATGTGGAAACGCACCGTGGCCCGGCTGCGGCCCATGATCATGCTGATTTCCAGGTCGGTCTTGCCGATGGCCGCCCAGCGCAGGCACTCCACCTCACGCTTTGACAGGCGCGAGCCCGAGGGCAGGGCCTGCGCCGATCCCATCGCATGGACATAGCTGGCGATGAAGGTGCGTGCATAGATGCCGAAGGCGTCGCCGTTCTCAAGGAACACGTCATCCAGTTCGGTCTGCGCAGGATCGAGCGGATTGAAGCTGACTGCACCGATCTGCCCGAACGGCAGGTGCACGGGCACGACGATGGCAGCGCGGGTCATCGCGCGAGCCTCGAAGTTGGTGAGGTCGATGGCGGTCAGGTAGTGGTTAGGCTGGCGGGTGTGAAAACCGTTGGCGTTCACCCAGAATGGCTCGCTCTCGAACCGGCACGCAGACGTCAGCGGCGAATCGAGCGCGATGCGCGAATTGCGCCACCACACCTTCTCGTCGTTCCAGCCGAATACGTCGCGTGCCAGGATGTTGCCATCGGCATCGACCGGCGTGCGCTTGTCAGCAATATCGTGCGCAGGGGCGGCACGCATGCCGGCGGCCGTTGCGATCTGGTGCAGGGCTTCTGCCGCGCGGCGCACGTCCTGCGGATTGCTGATCCTGACCGAGTCGATCGACTCCACCGAAAGCTGCACTGACCTCTCCTGTACTTATGGACATGGGTCATACCGGCCAAGTGCTTTGGAAACAACGACGGTATTGGCTCAAACGCCTAGTCATTTGCGCAGCATGGCGAGCCGTGCGAACTTGTTACAGGTCGTCTCCTTGAGGAGAGGGACGTGAATTTCGACCTGAATGAAGACGAGGAAATGCTCAAGGCCCTTGCCGAGCGCTTCGTCGATGACAACTACGACCTCGATCGCCGCCGTGTCTATCTCGGCGGGGCGAATGGCTTCTCGCCGCAGATGTGGTCCCTGCTGGCCGAACTCGGCCTCGTTGCGGCACCCCTGTCATTCGAAAGTGGCGGGATGGCGCTAGATGCCACTCCGATCGCCACGGTGTTTCAGGCGCTGGGCAAGGGCCTCGTCGTCGAACCCCTGATAGAAAACGTGATGGTCGCAGCGCGGCTGTTCGAACGCGTCGCCCCGGCCGATCTTGCTGCACAATGGATGGACGGCCTTGCCATGGGCACCCGCCGCCTTGCGCTGGCCCATGCAGAACAGCGTGCCCGTGCAGGACGGACCTTCATCGAAACGCGCGTCGATGATGCGGGCGCTCTGACCGGAGCGAAATCGTGCGTGCCCGCCGGCGCCGGGGTTGATGGCTATATCGTCACCGCGCGCGAACATGGCGCACCTGCCGATCAGGAAGGCGTGGCGCTCTATCTCGTCGCCGCCGATGCGCCCGGTCTTTCGATCAAACCGTGGCGGATGGTGGACGGATCGCTGGCAGTCTCGCTCGATCTCGCTGCGGTGCCGGCCCAGCGGCTCGGCGGCTCGCTGGCCGATGTTGCCGAAGTCGGCGTGCTTGCCTCGCTCGCCCGATCTGCCGAGGCGCTGGGCATAATGCAGCAGCTGTTCGAAGCCACGCTCGATTACCTGCGCACGCGTCAGCAGTTCGGCACGCCCCTGGGCTCGTTCCAGGCGATCCAGCACCGCATGGCCGCGCAATATGCCGCGATCGAGCAGGGTAGGGCACTGCTCGATCTTGCCATTGTCAGCCAGGGATCGGACAGGTTCGCCACCGCCGTTGACGGCCTGCGCGCCTTCGTCGCCCCGGCTTCGGTCGAACTTGGGCACGAGATGATCCAGTTCCACGGCGGCATGGGCGTGACCGACGAACTGTTCATCGGCCACGGTCACAAGCGCCTGCTTGCCCTGTCGCGCTGGCCCGACGACGGGCTTGCCGCGCTCGACCGGTTTGCTGCTGCCTGAAGGAAGATGGCCCGAACCTGAAGGTTTCAGGGCCGTCTTGCCTCAGAACTCCGACCAGTCTTCGGCAAGCGCGAGGCTGCCGCTGGTTTGCATCGGAGCAGCTGACTTTACAGGAGACTGAAGGGCAGCACCGGGCGAACGTACCACGACCGGTCCGGTAACCCTTGGCCTGGCGCTCGGCTGATCCTTGATCAGGAACGCGCCGACGCCTGCGGACAAGGCATTGGCCTGTTCCGACAGACTGCGCGCCGCCGCTGCCGATTGCTCGACCATGGCGGCGTTCTGCTGCGTCATCTGGTCCATCTCGGCCACGTCGGCATTCACGCCGGCAAGGTTGCGCACTTGCTCTGCGGTATGCGAGGCGACTTCGGTGATGAAGCTGCTGATCTCGTCGATCAGTCCGTTCAATTCGCCGAGCACCGAGCGCGTCCGCTCGACGGTCGTGACGCCCCTGGCAACCGTGCTGGTACTGCTATCGACCAGCCCCTTGATATCCCGCGCAGCTTCGGCGCAGCGCTGGGCAAGGGCGCGCACCTCGGTGGCGACAACGGCAAAACCCTTGCCGGCCTCCCCTGCGCGCGCCGCTTCCACGCCAGCGTTGAGCGCCAGCAAGTTGGTCTGGAAGGCGATGCCGTCGATCAGCCCGACAATCCGGCCGATTTCCTGAGACGATTTCTCGATCTCGTGCATGGAATCCATTGCCGAGGCGGCAACCTCGTGGCCTTCTGCGGCCTTGGCGGCTACGCTGGCCACGGAGCGGTGGGCGGTATCTGCGCGCTCGGCGGTCTGGCCAAGCGCGCTCGTAACCTGGTTCATCGCCGTCGCCGCACGCTGCAGGTTTGCGGCCTGCCGTTCGTTGCGGCGGGCAAGATCGGCTGAAGCTGCGTCAATCTCCTCCGATCCGGTCAGCACCGTTCCGGCGAGGCCGCGAATGCTGGCGAGCGCGTCCGAGATACTGGCAAGCCCCGCATTGAAGTTGCGGCGCATCTCCTCGTACTCACCAGGGAACGCCTCGGTGACTTCTGCCGTGAGGTCGTTGGCGGCCAGTCGTTCCAGCGAACTGTTCATTCGGTCGATGATCCGGCGCTGCGTTTCCAGATCGGTCGAGGCGCGGATGCTGAGGCGAAACTTCTCCATCGCCTTGGTCATGCGCCCCACGCAATCGGCATGGTTCGTATAGCGGATCGGACTCTCGGTATCGCCGCCGGCTAGCGCTTCCATGCGTACGACCGTGTCCACATAAGGCCTGCAAATCCGCTCCGTCACGGTGCGCATGATCATGAAGGTCAGGACCAGCGAGATGACTGCGGCGCCTGAAACGAGCATGAGGATGTGCTCGGGGAACAGCAGAATGGCGGGAACGTCGAAAAGGTTCAATGCCGAAGCGCCGAGCAGCGCCAGCATCATCAAGCGCATTTTTCGCGGATCGGCGCCTGCGTTTCGAACCAGTCCAACATGCAGCGGTTCCTTTCTTTCCTCGCCGCTTCCATTGGTACGCACGGCGATGAACTGCGAACAATCTCGCGAACCGTCTTACCTCTCGAGCATGAACGCCGGCCTCCATGCCCGATTGTTGAAACTCCTCATGTCCTTTGGTGCAGGTTTCGGCTTGGCCAAGGGGCAGGACCCTCGCGATGCGCGCAGCATCCTTCCAAGGTACAATTGGCCTCGTCCCGGCTTGGGCGCACACTGCTGCCAGATCTCGATAACAGGATTTCGGAGGACCGAGGATGTTGCAGCAGGCCCTTAGCCAGTTCACTGGCGTTTCACTCATTCGCGACAAGTTCGACAACTTCATCGGCGGCAAGTGGGTTGCCCCGGTGAAGGGTGCGTACTTCGACAATGTCTCGCCGGTGACGGGCCAGGTCGTGTGCCAGGTCGCGCGTGGCACGGCCGAGGACATCGAGCTGGCGCTCGATGCCGCCCACGCTGCCAAGGATGCCTGGGGCAAGATGTCGACCACCGAACGGTCGAACATCCTGCTCAAGGTCGCCGACAAGATGGAAGCGAACCTCGATTTGCTGGCGATGGCCGAGACCATCGACAACGGCAAGCCGATCCGCGAGACGACCGCCGCCGACATTCCGCTCGCCATCGACCACTTCCGCTATTTCGCCGCCTGCGTGCGGGCGCAGGAAGGTTCGATTGCCGAGATCGACCATGACACCGTCGCCTATCACTTCCACGAACCGCTGGGCGTGGTCGGCCAGATCATCCCTTGGAACTTCCCGATCCTGATGGCGGCATGGAAGCTTGCCCCGGCGCTGGCCGCAGGCAACTGCGTGGTGCTCAAGCCTGCCGAACAGACCCCGATGTCGATCCTCGTGCTTGCCGAACTGATTGCCGACATCCTGCCCGCCGGCACGCTCAACATCGTCAACGGCTTCGGCATCGAAGCAGGCAAGCCGCTTGCCACCAACAAGCGCATCAGCAAGATCGCGTTCACCGGCGAGACCACCACCGGTCGCCTGATCATGCAGTATGCGTCGGAAAACCTCATCCCCTGCACGCTGGAACTGGGCGGAAAGAGCCCGAACATCTTCTTTGCTGACGTGATGGACCACGACGACGACTTCCTCGACAAGGCGCTCGAAGGCTTCACCATGTTCGCGCTCAACCAGGGCGAAGTCTGCACCTGCCCGAGCCGCGCGCTGGTGCATGAATCGATCTATGACCGCTTCATGGAAAAGGCGATTGCCCGGGTCGAGGCGATCAAGCTCGGCAGCCCGCTCGATGCATCGACGATGATCGGCGCGCAGGCATCGAACGACCAGATGGAGAAGATCCTCTCCTACATCCAGATCGGCAAGGACGAAGGTGCCAAGGTCCTCACCGGCGGCGAGCGCGCGATGCACGAGGGCGATCTTGCGCAAGGCTACTACGTCAAGCCGACCGTGCTCGAAGGCCACAACAAGATGCGCGTGTTCCAGGAAGAGATCTTCGGTCCGGTCCTCGCCGTGACCAGGTTCTCGACCGACGAGGAAGCATTGGAGATCGCCAACGACACCCTCTACGGCCTCGGTGCTGGCGTCTGGACCCGCGATGGAACCCGCGCCTATCGCTTCGGCCGCGGCATCCAGGCAGGGCGCGTGTGGACCAACTGCTACCACGCCTACCCGGCCCACGCGGCATTCGGCGGCTACAAGCAGTCGGGCATCGGGCGCGAAACCCACAAGATGATGCTCGATCACTACCAGCAGACCAAGAACCTGCTGGTCAGCTACAGCCCCAAGAAGCTCGGCTTCTTCTGAGGCGGAAGATGGAGATACCGGCGTAACTGCTGGAGGGAGACGGCGCGGCGCAGGGAGGAAGGTCCCGCCCGCGCCGTCACCATTTGTGATCTGCCCTTTGCACTTCGGCCGCAAGAGCGCGAAGGTGAAGCGACGAACAAGAGAGGATGAACCGATGGCCCAAGTCGTCGTCAACGTGATGTACAACGCGCCTGCCGATCCGGAAGCGTTCGAAGCCTATTACTTCGGCACGCACATGCCGATCGCCGGGAAAATTCCCTCGGTCGAGAAGGTCGTCCTCCTCAAGGGCCTGCCCGGACCCGATGGGAGCCCTCCGCCGTACTACCGCCTGACCCAGATCTGGTTCGCCGATGCCGCCGCCATGGCCGCAGGCATGGGCTCGGCCGAAGCCCAGGCCGCAACTGGCGACATTCCGAACTTCGCCACAGGCGGCACATCGGTCATGATCTCCGAAGTCGGATGAGCAACCTGCCGCCCCGCGTTCTCAATACGCCTGAAGCCGGGGACTGGATCGCCCGGCTGACGGCTGCTCACGGACCGTTGATGTTCCATCAGTCGGGCGGATGCTGTGATGGCTCCGCCCCGATGTGCTTCGTGGCTGGCGAGTTCCGGGTCGGAGGGCAGGACGTGCTGCTCGGCCATGTGGCCGAGGGTACGCCGGTATGGATCGGGGCGGCGCAGTTCGAATACTGGCGGCACACCCAGGTCACCATCGACGTCGTTTCGGGGCGCGGCTCGGGGATGAGCCTTGAAGCGCCCGAAGGCGTGCGCTTCATCGTGCGCAGCCGGGTGTTCAGCGATGATGAAAGTGCTGCGCTCGAGGCCGCGGGCGAGCCGCCGCGAGGGGCCAGCGTTGCACTTGGCGAGGGCACGGCTTCGCCCTAAGCTGCGCGGCAGGCAGGAGAACCCGCAAGAGGTCAGGCCATGGAGGATGCGGTGATGGAAACGGCGACAGCAGTGGACGAGGCGCGCATGATAGCGTGCACTTCGCGCGCAGCCGATCCCCGCGCCGCAGTGGCCGAGCTTGCCGAGTGCATCGAAGACCGCAAGCTGGCCGGGGCGCTGCTGTTCTGCTCCAACGCCTATCCCCGCGATGCCCTTCAGGCCGAACTGGCCAGCGCCATGCCCGAAGTGCGGCTCTTTGGCTGCACCAGCGCAGGTGAATTGAACGATCAGGGGTATGATACCCATTCGGTCGTGCTGATCGGATTCCCCGAAGGCCCCTTTTCCATGGCCTCGCTGCGCTTTGACGATCTCGATCATTTCGATCCGCAGGCTGCACAGGGCGCCATCCGCCAGCTCGTCGCCCAGTCGCGGCGCGAACATGGCGAGGGGCTGCATCAGGTCGCGCTGTTCTTCGTCGATGGCCTTTCCCACCGCGAAGAACTGCTGACGATGACCGCGCAGCATGCGCTGGGCGATATCCAGTTGATCGGCGGGTCAAGCGGCGACGGCCTGTCGTTCCGCGACACGGCCATTTTCCACGAAGGAGCCTTCCACAAGGACGCCGCTGTCATCGTCCTTCTCACCAGCCGCCGCCCTCTGCATGTCTTCTGCAAGAGCTTCTATCGTCCCGGCCCGGCCAAGATGGTCATAACCGAGGCCGATGCCGAATCTCGGGTCGTTACCGAGATCAATGCCGCCCCCGCCGCCGAGGAATACCGCCGCCTTGCCGGAAGTCCGCCGTCCGAACTCAACGCCCAGTTCTTTGCCGCCTATCCTCCCATCGTGCGCACCGGCGGCCAGTTCCACGTCCGGTCGATCCAGACGGCCAATGACGATGGCTCGCTGACCTTCTACTGCGCGATCGATACCGGCGTCGTCCTGTCCATCGGCGAACCGGTAGATCGCATCGCCGAAATGGATGCCCTGTTCGATGAAATCGGTCGCAAGGTGGGCGAGATCGACCATGTCGTCGGCTTCGATTGCGTGCTGAACCGCCTCGATGCCGAAGACCGCCAGCAGGCCGGCATTGTCTCGCGCATGTACGTCGCCAACCGCGTTTTCGGCTTCAACACCTATGGCGAGCAGTTTCGCGCCGCGCACATGAACCAGACCTTCACCGGTCTCGCCGTCGGGCGATGAGCGGCTCGAATCTCACCGGCATTCTTGCCCCCGCCATGGTCAATGGCGAGGATGAGATCACCGCCTTGCGCGCCCGCGTGCGCCAGCTCGAAAAGATCAACGCCGCGCTGATGGACCGGGTGGAACGCTCAGGTGACATGGAGGGCGGCGCGTTCTCGATGTTCGAAACTGCCATCGCGCTCGAATCCGTGGTCCGGGACCGCACGAGCGCGCTCGAGGCGGCCATGGCCGAACTCGCCGCCGCTAACGAGGACGCCACTGCCGCCCGCGTCCTGCTGCGCGATGCGATCGAATCCCTCAGCGACGGGTTTGCCCTCTTCGACGCCGATGACCGCCTGATCCTGTGCAATCGCGCCTTCCTCAAGATATTCCCTGCCGTCGAACCGATTTCCGGTGACAGCCCCGAGTTCGCCGAAATGGCCAGCCGCGTGGCGCTGACCGGCTCGACCCTCGGCGCCGCAACCGGTCCGGATCGCTGGCTCAGCGACCGGGTCGACTGGCACCGCCGTGCCGAAGGGGCCCATGTGCAGGCGCTGGGCGACGGGCGCTGGATCCAGATCAACGAACTGCGCACCAGCGATGGCGGCATCGTCGGCATCTATACCGACATCACCTCGGTCAAGGCCGAGGACGCCCGCCAGCGCGCCTTGGAACTGGCAGAGCGCAACCTCGCGTTGCAGGCCACGCTCGATACTCTGTCCGAAGGCGTCTGCCTGTTCGATGCCCAGCGCCGGATGCAGGCGTGGAACGAAGGCCTCGTCCGCGTGCTCGGCCTTTCCGGCAGTGACCTGTTGCGCCATGTCGAAAGCCATGCCCAGCTGGTGCAGTGGTGCAGCTGGCGATTGGGCCTCGAATGTGCCGACAGCCTTGCCTGGCGGGAAGGCGATACGCGCCAGCTTTCCGCCGAATGCCTGATGGATGGCCGGCACTTCGTGATCCGCTCGGTCCCGCTCGGTAACGGCGGCATGGTCTTTACCTTTGACGACGTGACCGACCACGTCAGCCTGCAACGCTCGTTGACCGAGACCGCCGAACTGCTGGAGCGCCGGGTGCAGGAGCGCACCGCCGAACTGGTCGAAGTCAACCGCCAGCTGGTCGAGGCAAAGAACGAGGCCGAAACCGCCAACCGCTCCAAGACCAGCTTCCTCGCCGCCGCCAGCCATGACTTGCTCCAACCGCTCAACGCCGCGCGCCTGTTCGTCTCGGCAATGGACGGCCTCAAGTTGCCGGAGCGTCCGCGCGCTCTCGTCAGCCAGGCGTCAACCGCGCTGGATTCGGTCGAAGACCTGCTCGAAGCCCTGTTCGAGATTTCCCGCCTCGATGCCGGTGCCATCCAGCCCGAAATCGGCGATCATTCGCTCGGCGCGATCCTCCATGCCCTGCGCGTGGAATTCGCCCCGCTCGCCGCCGCCGGCAAGCTCGAATTCGACGTGGTCGAAACGCCGGCCTGGGTTCGCTCCGACGCGCGCCTCTTGCGCCGCGTCCTCCAGAACTTCGTATCGAACGCGATCCGCTATACCGAGGCTGGCCGCGTCGCTGTCGAAGTCGACGAGATACAGGGCATGATCCGCGTCACCGTGCGCGATACCGGCCCCGGCATCGCCGCGTCCGACCGCGAGGAAATCTTCGGCGAGTTCCGCCGCGTCGGCAAGACGCAGAAAATCCCCGGCAAGGGCCTCGGCCTTGCCATCGTGCGCCGCGTGTCGACCATGCTCGATCACCCGATCGGCCTCGATTCCGTCCCCGGCCTCGGTTCCGCGTTCTCGATCATGCTCCCCCGCGTCGAACCTGTCGCCGCGCCCGCGCCGGTCGAGCCGGCCTCGGGACCGTCGACCGGCAGCGGCGGCCTTGTCCTGGTGATCGACAACGATCCCGCGATCCTCTCGGGCATGGAAGCGCTGCTCGAGAACTGGGGCCTCGAGGTGGTCACCGCGCGCGATCCGGCAGAGGCCTGCGTCGCTGCCGCTCTTGCCCGCCGCCCTGCCATGGCCATCGTCGATTACCAGCTCGATGACGGCCTGACCGGAGAGCAGGCCATTGCCGCGCTGCGAGCCCGGGCCAACTTCGATCTGCCCGCCATGGTCATCACTGCCGACCGCAGCGAGGAGACCAAAGCCCGCTTGAACGCACTGGCGCTGCCGATCCTCAACAAGCCGGTCAAACCCGCCCAACTCCGCGCCTTCCTGCGCCAGAGGGACGTTCTATGATCCCCGGGTCCGACACCCGCTTACCCTAGAGCGCGCGCCGTGCCTTCATCCACGCCTTCGCGTGGTTCTGCACCTGCAATAGCGAGGCGAACACCGATTTGCGCGGCTCGGGCGTGCCGGTCCGCCCGATCGCATCGATCTGGGCATAGTACCACATTTGAACGCCGAAGCCCGCGATGGTGCGGACGGTATCGAATTTCTCCAGCCAGCGCAGCGCCGGGGGCAGCAGACGCAGCGTGGCCTCGAAGCGGGGCAGGTCGGCGCGGTCCTCCAGCAGATTGCGGCAGGCATCCGGCGCCCCGCACAGCGGTCGCCCGATGCCGATCAGGTCCGCCGCGCCCGTCTCCAGCGCATGCTGCATCGCCGCGCGGCTGCGGAAGCCGCCGGTCACCATCAGCGGCATCCTCGTCAGGCTCGCCTTCATCGCCTTGGCGAAGTCCACGAAATAGGCCTCGCGTGCCGCCGTCGAGGCCGGGACATCCGGCCGTTCGAAAGGGTCCAGCCCTTCCATGTCCATCATCGCCGGTTGCTCATACGATCCGCCAGAAACCTCCAGCAGGTCGACGCCCGCCTCCTCCAGCCAGCGCGCGACGGTCAGGCTCTCCTCGAAGGCAAACCCGCCTCGCTGGAAGTCTGCCGAATTGAGCTTCACCGAGATGCCGAACTGCGGGCCCACGGCTTCGCGCACCGCTCGCACGGTCTCCATCAGGAACCGCGCCCGGTTCTCCAGCGATCCGCCCCATCGGTCGGTGCGCTGGTTGCTGCGCGGGCTGAGGAATTGCGAAAGCAGGTAGCCATGCGCGGCATGGATCTGCACCCCGCCAAAGCCCGCGTCCTGCGCCGCTTTCGCACAAGTGGCAAACCGCCCGATCAGATCGAGGATCTCCGCTTCCTCAAGCGGCACCGGCTCGCCGAACTGCCCGCCCGGCAGCCCCAGCTTCACCGCCGATGGCGCCTTGGGGTGCGGGTTGACGGTGGCCTGCGTCTGCCGCCCTGCGTGGCTGATCTGCATCCACAACTGGTTGCCTGCGCGCGTCCCGGCCTTTGCCCACTGCGCCAGAGCCGCCTTCGTCGCCGCATCGGGCGCGCGATCGACGATGACATTGCCGGGGCGCTCCAGATGGTCACCATCGATCTGCACGTTGCCGGTTATCAGCAGGCCCGCGCCACCATCTGCCCACACGCCATAGAGCCGGTCAAGTTCCGGCGTCGGTCTGCCCGACGGATCGGCCAGTCCCTCGGTCATCGCGCCCTTGGCGAGGCGGTTCGGAATGACGATGCCGCACGGCAGGGCCAGCGGTGTCTTGATCAGCATGGCAATCTCCCCCGCGCCAGTCTGCCAGACCGGGCGTGTAGTGCAATTGCCGGATCGTGACCGTTTACCCCTTGAAGCCGATCTTCCCGGCCATGATCACCGCCTGCGTCCGCGAAAAGACGTTCATCTTCTGCAGGATCGCGGAAACGTGCGCCTTCACCGTCGTCATCGAGACATCGAGTTCATAGGCGATCTGCTTGTTGAGCCGCCCGGCGACGAGGTGCCCCAGGACCACCCGCTGCTGCGGGGTCAGGCTGTCGATCCGGCTGCGGATCGCGTCTTCCTCGGCAGCGGCAGAGTCATCACCTTCGAGTTCAGGCATGTAGATCTCGCCCGAAAGCACCTGGTTCAGCGCGTCGAGGATTGCCGCGCGCTTGAGACTCTTGGGCACGAAGCCCGCCGCCCCTGCGGCCAGCGCATCGCGCACCACCTTGCGGTCGGTCACGCCCGAGACCATCACTACCGGCGTCGCCGGAAAGCGGTCACGCAGGGCTTCGAGGCCCGACAGGTGAGAAACATCCGGAATGTTGAGGTCCAGCAGGACCAGGTCGACATCCCCTTCCTGCTCGAGGGTATTGAGCGCAGCTTCCAGGCTGTCTGCTTCAAGGATCGTGCAGGAGGGAAAGGCGTCGTCGAAGATCGAGCGCAGCCCATCACGCACCAGCGAATGGTCGTCCACGATCAGCACGCGATCAGGTCCGTTTACGGCCATGGCAGCGCTCCCCCTTTCGGCTGCGAACGTGGTCATTGCGATGGTATTGCTCATCTGTCTCTACCCGGGGAGGGGGTGGAGCGCCAGACCTGCGGTAAGGTCCGGCGCCCCGGGGAAAATCACTTCGGCAGCTTGAACACCCAGAGCGAACCGCCCTGGCTGATCTCCTTGAAGGTCTTGGCCACCTCGCCGCCCCACAGCGGCACCGCGCCGCCCCAGCCGGACATAACCGCGACATACTGTTCGCCGTCCTGCTCCCAGGTCACCGGCGAGCCGACCACGCCCGACCCGGTCTGGAACTTCCAGAGTTCCGCACCCGTCTTGGCGTCGAAGGCCTTGAGGTAGCCCTCGGGCGTGCCGGTGAACACCAGATTGCCGCGCGTGGCCAGAACACCACCCCACAGCGGAGCCTTGTTCTTGTACTCCCACACGATCTTGCCGGTGGCCGGGTCCATCGCGCGGAGCGCACCGATGTGGTCTTCTGCAATCGGCTTGATGGTGAAGCCTGCACCCAGGTAGGCCGCGCCCTTCTTGTAGGCGATGGGCTCGTTCCAGATGTCCATGCCCCAGTCGTTGCTGGGCACATAGAACAGGCCGGTGTCCTGCGAATAGGCCATCGGCATCCAGTTCTTGCCGCCGAGGAACGACGGGCTGGCGAACACGGTCTTGCCTTTTTCCGCGGCATTGGGCGCGCCGGGGCGGTTTTCGGCCACGTAGTTCGGACGGCCGGTCTTCAGGTCGATGCCATTGGCCCAGGTCGTCTGCATCACGAACTTGTGCGCGCCCAGCAGCTTGCCGTTGGTGCGGTCAAGCACGTAGAAGTAGCCGTTGCGGTCGGCCTTGGCGCCGAGCTTCATCGGCTTGCCCTTCATCGTGGCATCGAACGGGATGAACTCGTTCACGCCGTCGAAATCCCAGCCGTCATGAGGCGTGGTCTGGTAGTGCCACTTGATCTCGCCGGTATCGGCATCGATCGCCAGTGTCGAGGACGTGTAGAGGTTGTCGCCGGGGCGCAGGTGGCTGTTCCACGGGCCGGGGTTGCCGGTGCCGAAGTAGAGCAGGTTGGTGCCGGGGTCATAAGTGCCGCCCAGCCAGGTCGCGCCGCCCCCGGTCTTCCACAAGTCGCCGGTCCAAGAAGCGTTGAGCTTGCCGGTCATCGTGGAAGGCTTGCCACCCAGCGTGCCGATGTGGCCTTCGATGGTCGGGCGTGACCACACCAGCTCGCCCGTATCCACGTTGCGGGCCTGCACTTCGCCGATCACGCCGAACTCGCCACCCGAATTGCCGGTGATGACCATGTCCTTGACGATCAGCGGCGCCGCCGTTGCCGAATAGCCGGCTTGGTAGTCGGCCAGCTTCTTGTTCCAGATCACCTTGCCGGTATGGCGATCGAGGGCAACGAGATGCGCGTCCAGCGTCGCGAAAATCACCTTGTCGCCATGGATCGCCGCGCCACGGTTCACCACGTCGCAGCATGGCATGATGCCATCGGGCAGGCGGGCGTTGTATTCCCACTTCTTCTCGCCGGTGCGCGCATCGAACGCGAAGAGGCGCGAATACGAACCCGTTACATAGATCGTGCCGTCATAGACCAGTGGCTGCGATTCCTGGCCGCGCTGCTTTTCGCCACCCAGCGATGCTGCGAAAACGGGTACGAGATTCTTGACGTTGCTGGAGTTGAGTTTGTCGAGCGAGCTGAACCGCTGCTGCTGCGGGCCCATGCCATAGCTGATCACGTCGCCGGGCGTGGCCGCATCGTTGATGATGTCCGCGCTGGTCGGCCCGCCGGCAATGGCTGGAACTGCCGAAAGACTAGTGGCTGCCGCAAGGCCTGCCAACACGATTGAAAAACGCCGCTTCATCCTGTCCCTCCTGTTATGGGGTCTTGTTCTGCGATGGAGTGCGGTCATGCGGGAATCCCCCCGGTTCGCCACTGATCCCCTATCGTCAATGTGAGCCTATCGGTTGCAGTATGCTGCACAATTGAACCTTGGGATAAGGCCTTGTGCTTCATGTCCAGGCGCGCCAAATGCTGCGCAACACAACCGCAGCAAAAACGGTTCGGGGAACACCGGTCGCAGTCGGTGTTCCCGTCCCCCCGTTGGCCCGCCAATCGAGGATGGCGGGTGCGAGCTGACCGTTCAGGATTGTGCGGAAAGCGCTGGCTTCCAGTTCACGCCATGGCGTTGGAACAGCGCGGCCATGCGCCCATCGCCAATCATCTGCTCGAGCACTTCCTCAAGCCTGAAGCCCAGGTTGCGCGAATTTTCCTTTACCGCGATTCCAATGTCCCAGCCCGGCGACATCATCATTGGCAGCGGTCCCTTGCGCACCTTGATCCCGGCGTCGGGGTTGTCGGCGACGACAGCCTCGATCTGCGCGGTGGTGGCCACGGTGAAGTCGGCACTGCCATCCACCAGCGCGGCGGGCGCATCATAGCCATTGGGAACGTGGACCAGGTCCCTGGCAAGGACCCCGCCAGCGTGGCCGAGCAGGTAGAAGTCAGGGATCGAGGCGAGTTCGGCGGTGATCTTGCGGCCCTTGAACGACGCCGGCACCGCTTCGCAGTTGCCGCCATCGCGCGAACAGGCCGCGCCAAAGGTTTCGCGGTAATAAGGCGCAAGGAACACGACATTGTCTTCCTGCTGTATCAGCTGCCGCTCGAAGGGTACGTGCAGCATCACGTCGCATGGCTGAAACCCGAGCAGCCCCCCGCGCCAGACCACGTTGCGCAAGTCGTCGGAGATGTCCTCGCCCGCGAAGAACAGCTGGACATCGGCGCGAACGCCCAGCGCTTCGGCGAGCGCGCGCGCAATGTCGGCATCGATGCCTGCCACCTTGCCGTCCTGGTTCCACGACCAGGGCCGGTTATCCGCATAGAGTCCGACCCGAAGGACTCCGAGGTCTTTGACCTTCTCAAGCGGTGCAGCAAAGGCGCTGGAGGACGCGGCCAGCGCGGATAGCGCCAGCCCCTGCAGGAACGAACGCCTGCTGGCGCGCATTGCGGTCACTCTTCCGTATGCTTGGATTCGATCCATGTGCGGATCGCCCATCCGGCCTTCTGGCCGAGCACTTCGCCGAACGGTGGCATATAGACCTTGCCATCGCGTGACGAGCCGTGCTGGAAGCGCTGGACGAACCATTCGTCGCCGCTGTCGCCGGTTTCGAGATAACGCAGGTCAGGCGCAATTCCGCCCGAGATCGCGTCGAGCCCGTGGCAGCGCGCGCAGTTCTGGCCATAGGCAGACTGGCCGATCTCCAGCGCCTTCTCGTTACCGCGGTAGGGGTTGACCGTCACCCAGGTGTCATTGCCACCGACAAGGTCGGGCAGTGCCGAAGTGTCAACCGCTTGCGGCGTGACGTTACCATGCGCGGAAAGGCTCGATGCGATGGCGCCGGTGGCCAGCGCAGCAGCCGCCAGCAGGGCGGCACGGCCCTTGGAGATCTTGATCATCAGTCATCCTCTGCGACACGGGTGCGGATGATCGTCCGCCCCGATAGTGCTCCTTGCTTATCGCGCTGCCGGGCCATCGCAAATTGAACCATGGTACAAGACCAAGGTGTCATATGCGCGCGCACGAGCGTCGGATATGGTGCGCAGCATGGAGAGACAACTGAAGGCATTCGCAGCAACCCTGCTGCTCGGCACCACCCTTGCGCCTGCGGCACACGCAACGCGCGCCTACGTCAGCAACGAACGGTCCTCGACCGTGACGGTGATCGATGTCGAGAAGGGCACGGCCGAGGCGGAATGGCCGGTCGGCAATCGCCCGCGCGGCATCGCGATGACGCGAGACGGCAAGGCCCTGCTCGTCGCCGCCAGCGCGGACAATGCGGTGGAAATGCGCGATCCCGCCACTGGCGCGCTGCTTGCTGCCCTGCCTTCAGGTGCAGATCCGGAGCAGTTCTTCCCCGCCTATTCTGGCAACCTGCTTTTTACTGCGAACGAGGACAACGCCGCCGTCACGGCGATCGATCTCGATGCGCGCAAGGTTGCGTGGCAGGTCACCGTCGGTGACGAGCCCGAAGGCGTCGCACAAAGCCCCGATGGCAAGTGGTTGCTCGTCACCAGCGAGGAGGACAACACCGTCGCCTGGATCGACCTTGCCACGCGCACCGTGGCCGAGGAGATGGAAACCGACGCCCGCCCCCGCCACATCGAATTCGAGGGCAAAGGCCAGAAGGTGTGGATCGCCGCCGAAATGGCTGGGACGGTGCAGATCGCGGACGTCGCCACCAAGTCCATCGAACAGACCATTGCCTTCGCTCCGCCCGGCGTTCCGGCCTACAAGGTCATGCCCTGCGGCATCCGTTTCACCCCCGATGGCAAGACCGCGATTGTCGCTCTTGGACGCGCCGACAGCATCGCCGTCGTCGACGTGCCCACCCGCACGGTGCGCGGCTACGTCAAGGTCGGCGACCGCCCGTGGCACCTTGCCATAACCCCGGACGGAACCCGCGCCATCGTCGCCAACGGAGCCAGCGATTCCGTCTCGTTCGTGGATATTGCGGCGATGCAGGTTACCGCCACGATCAAGGCAGGCGGCGGCCCCTGGGGCGTCGCACTGGGGCGCTGACTGACCTTCGTCATTATCCCAAAGTCCAACGCCCAAAGTCCAATATCGCAGTTTGTTTCCGCGCAGCATTCTCTCCGCTCAGTCGCAGAATAATCGACACGACCTTTCACGGAGGGGATGGAAATGAACATGAAGAAGGCGCTTTGCGCCTCGGTTGCGCTCGCCACGATGGCGGTTGCGACCACGCCCGCCTACGCCGGCACGGCCGAACTTCTCAAGCGCCTGCACGAAAAGGGCATCCTCTCCGACGAGGAATATGCCGAGCTGCTGGCCGAGGAAAACAAGCCGTCTCCCGCCCCCGCAGCTGCCGCCGCACCTGCCGGCGATACCATGACCCGCGCCACTGAATCCGTCGATTCCAGCCGCATGGTCCGCATGGCCGCGTCGGGCATCGGCCTCGAAGTCGGCCCCGCCACGATCACGTTCTCGGGCTCCGTCAACGGCTTCTACGTGCACGACAATCCCGCCACGCCCACGGCGCGCACTGCCGTCACCGGGGGCATTGCCAGCGTCGGCGCCAACAACTCCAGCGCGATCCGCAACGGCCTGCTCCCCGGCTTCCTCAAGGTCTCGGTGGCGACCCAGCAGTCGGGTTGGGACGTCGGCGCCACTTTCGGCATGTACCCCGGCATCAACTCGACCGCCTGGGGCGCTCTCGGCGCCAACAACGGCGGCCAGCCGACCGCCCTTGCCACCGCCGGCATCGATTTCCGCCAGACCTACATGACCTTTGGGCGCCCCAACGTCGGCACCTTCAAGATCGGCCGCGATATCGGCCTGTTCGGGTCGGAGGGCATCCTAAACGACATCACACTGCTGTCCTCGGGCACGCCCGGAAACAACGTTGCGCCGGGCAACACCACACTGGGACGCATCGGCGTCGGCTATATCTACACCGATTTCCAGCCCCAGATCACCTACACCTCGCCCAACCTCAAGGGTCTGCAGGCTTCGGTCGGCGTGTTCCAGCCGCTGTCCTCGCTCACCGGCCCTGCCGAGAGCAATTCGGCCCCTGGCTTCCAGGGCAAGGTGACGTATGACGGCAAGTTCGGCGATGTTGCCGCGCGCCTGTGGGTGTCGGGCATCACCCAGAAGCACGATATCGTTGGCGGCGCCAGCTACACCGGCAGCGGCGTGGACTTCGGCGGCAAGGTCACCGTCGGCCCGGTCACGGCGACCGGCTACTACTACACCGCCAGCGGCCTCGGCACGACGGTGCTCGGCCTGTTCGACACCGGTCTTCCGCAGACCGGCAGCGGCGTTGCCAAGCGCGATTCCAGCGGCTTCTATGCCCAGGCGCTGGCCACCTTCGGCAAGGTCTCGGTCGGCGGAAGCTATGGCGAAAGCCACCTCGATTACGCAAGCAACACCGATCGTCTCGCCAATCCGAACCTGCTCGATGTGAACTCCAGCTATGTCGGCCAGGTCCGCTATGGCCTGACCTCGTGGGTCACGCTGATCGGCGAATACGTGCATTCGAAGGCCGTCGCCCACTCGGGCAACAAGGCCGAAAGCGATGCCTTGGCCGTCGGCGGAATCCTGTTCTTCTGAGCCGGATTTCATAAACTTAACATTCGATACCAAAGTCCACCCTTGTCGGCGGCGCCGATTGCTCCCAAAGCGCCGCCGACAGTTCTGTCTTCAAATCGTCATCCGGAAAGTCGCAGCAGATGGACGACACCAGTTTTCTTCGGGCCCGTTCAGTCAGGGTTGGCAGCCTCTTGGCCGCAGCCGCTCTTGCCTCCACCGCGCTTCCGGCCTTTGCCGATGAAGGTCCCGATGGCCAGATCGTCGTCACCGGCGCCGGCCTTGAAAAGACCCCGGGCACGCCCGCCTATTCCACTGTCGAGATCGGCCGCGATGCCATAACCACATCCGCCTCGGGCCGCATCGAGGACGTGCTGACACAGGTCGCCGGGTTCCAGCAGTTCCGCCGGTCAGACAGCCGCTCGTCCAACCCTTCGGCCCAGGGAGTCACGTTGCGGGCGCTGGGTGGCAATGCCACGAGCCGCGCGCTCGTGTTGCTCGACGGCGTCCCCATGGCCGATCCCTTCTTCGGCTACGTCCCGCTCCCGGCGCTCACGCCCGATACGCTGGGCTCGATACGCGTCACCCGCGGCGGGGGCTCGGGCCCGTTCGGGGCGGGAGCGCTGTCCGGCACGATCGAGCTCGAGAGCGCAGGACCCGATCAGCTTGGCCTCGTAAACGGCCAGCTCCTCGCCAGCCAGCGCGGCGAGACCGAAGTTGCCCTGAGCATCGCCCCGCGCCTCGGCTCGGGCTTTGCTGTCGTCTCGGGCCGTTGGGATCGCGGCAAGGGCTTCTTCACCACGCCGGAATCGCAGCGCGTTCCCGCCACCGTTCGTGCCCGCTACGAGTCCTGGTCCACCCAGGTCCGCGCCGTCGCGCCGCTCACCGATACGGTGGAGCTTCAGGCCCGCGCGCTGGTCTATCGCGATGATCGCCTGCTGCGCTTCAAGGGCGCCACCACGTCCAGCGAAGGCCAGGACGCCAGCCTGCGCCTGGTCGGCCGGGGCGATTGGCAGTTCGATGCCCTCGCCTATGTCCAGGTCCGCAATTTCGACAACATCGTCGTCTCCGCCACCAGCTTCAAACCCACGCTCGACCAGTACGATACGCCCGCGCAAGGGCTTGGCGGCAAGTTCGAGCTGCGCCCGCCGATGGGCGAAAACGATGTGCTGCGCCTTGGCGTCGACTGGCGCCGGGCATCGGGCACGATGAAGGAGAACGCAATCAGCGCCGCCACCGGTGCCATCACCGCACGTCGCCGGGCAGGGGGCAACAACACCGACCTCGGCTTCTATGCCGAGAACGACCTGACGCTGGGCAGCCTTGTCCTCACCGGCGGTCTGCGCGCCGATCGCACCGTGATCGCCGACGGCTATTTCGAAGTGCGCAACACGGCAGGCACTGTCACCAGCCGCACCGATTACGCCACGCAGACCGATTGGACCGTCACCTGGCGCGGCGGCGCGGTGCTGCGCGTCAGTGACATGATTGCTCTGCGCGCCGCGGCCTATACCGGCCTGCGCCAGCCCACGCTCAACGAACTCTACCGGCCCTTTACCGTCTTCCCGGTAACCACGCAGGCCAACGCCGCCCTGCGCAATGAAAAGCAGAAAGGCTTCGAGGCCGGGATCGACCTGACCCCCGCCGAGGGCATCCGCCTGTCTGTTACCGGTTTCGACAACCGGATCGAGAACGCCATCGCCAACGTCACCATCGGCACCAACCTGCGCCAGCGCCGCAACGTCGACGAGATTCGCGCCCGCGGCATCGAAGCCTCCGCTCACGCCGAAGTGGGCATCGTCCGCTTCGACGGCTCGCTGGCATGGACTGACGCCGAAGTGCGCAACGGCCCCTTGTCGAACCTCACCGGCAAGCGCCCGGCACAGACCCCGCGCCTTGCCGCGTCCGCCACGCTTGGGCTTAGCCCTGCCGTAGGCTGGGACATTGCAGCCACCCTGCGCCATGT
Organism: Novosphingobium sp. FW305-C-30-35; assembly: GCF_058783135.1. NCBI lineage: Bacteria > Pseudomonadati > Pseudomonadota > Alphaproteobacteria > Sphingomonadales > Sphingomonadaceae > Novosphingobium > Novosphingobium sp. FW305-C-30-35. Next base: position 504,266 of record NZ_JBYSYJ010000002.1, on the reverse strand, counting down.
CGGCCAGCAGTACGAGGACGACCTGCAGATCGACAGCCTCAAGGCCGCAACCACGCTCGACATGTTCGCGCAAGTGCCGCTGCCCCGCGGGATCAGCCTGGTCCTGCGCGCGGAAAACCTGTTCGATACCGAAATCGTCACGCGCAATGCGGGCGGCTCGATCGATCTTGGCAATCCGCGCACGCTCTGGGCAGGGGTGAGGGTCAAGATCTGATGATGCGCAAGCTGATCCCGCTGCTGTTTGCCGCCGTTTCCGCACCCGCTCTCGCCCAGACCGATCCGCAGATCGTCGTCAATGCCCCCGGTGGCATGATCGACCTCGATGAGGCCCGTGCGCTGGATCTTGCAGCCATTGATGCCTCGGGTCGCGCCGATCTTGGCCGCGCGCTCGAACGCGCCATTCCCGGCCTGACGCTGGGTGAGGCGGCAGGCAATCCGTGGCAGGCAACGCTGAACTGGCGCGGGTTTTCCGCCGGCGCGCTGCAGGGCATGGAGCAGGGCATCGCCGTCTATCTCGATGGCGTGCGCTTCAACCAGCCGTTCGGCGATGTCGTCCTGCTCGATCTCATGCCCGATACGGTGCTTGTCGCGGCGCAGGTCAACGATGCCAATCCGGTGTTGGGGCGTAATGCGCTGGCCGGATCGGTTCTTGTCCAGACCGGCGACGGCGTGACCCTGTCCGGCCTGCGCGGCCAGGGCGATGTCGACAGCGAAGGCATGGCGGGCGGCGCGGTCAGCTATGGCACCGGCACCGCACAAGGCAACCTGCTTGTCGCCTTCGAAGCGCGGCATGACAAAGGCTGGCGCGTGGCCAGTCCGTCGACGCTCTATCGCGGCTTTGCCAAGGGCATCCATCAGGGCGAGGGCTGGGGCATCGAGCTCTCCGCCCTCGGCGCTGCGACCGACCTGACCGGCAACGGCGTCTCGCCCGTCGAGCTGCTCGATGCGAAGTACGATGCGGTGTTCACCCGGCCCGACAGCACGCGCACCCGCTTTGCCCGCGTTGTCGCCGCGCCGTGGCTGTCCATGGGCGAGACCTCCCGCATCGAACTGCGCGCCCACTGGCAATACCTCGATCGTCGCAATGCCAACGGCGATCTTGCCGATTTCGGTGCCTGCGATGCCAACCCGGCGCAACTTTGCGTCGAGGATGATGACGACGGCTACAGCGATCCTCTCTTTGCCAATGGCGTTCCCGTTGCCGCCGACGCAGCTGGCGACGATCCCGCGGTGTTCAATCGCGGGAAGGAGCGCACGCAGGCCTATGGCGTCACCCTGCAATGGCAGGACACGGTCGAAACCGACCTCGGCACGCGCCGCATCGCACTGGGCGGCACATGGGAGCACGCCCGCACGCGCTTCGGCGCGCAGACCGACCTTGGAGAGCTGGAAGAAGACCGCTCGGTCGAGGATCTCAGCCTGCCGCTGGTCTCGGCGGAAGGGGCGATCCAGCCGGTGTCGCTGGTATCGAAACTGGACGATTTCGCCCTCTTTGCCAGTCTCGAACTGCCGCTTACCGCGGCCCTCTCGGTCGAGGCAGGGGCGCGTTATTCGCACAATCGCGTGGTGATGGAGGACCAGTTGGGCACCGCGCTGAACGGGCGCCACACCTTCGATCGCTTCAATCCTTCGATCGAATTCGACTATGCACTGGCCCCGGGCCTTCACGCCACCGCCGGTTTTTCGCTCACCAGCCGCAATCCCACCCCTGCGGAATTGAGCTGCGCCGATCCGGAAGCGCCTTGCACCCTCGCGAACTTCTTCATCGCCGATCCGCCGCTCAGGCAGGTAACGGCAACCAACTGGCATGGTGGGCTGAGTGCAACCGGCCGAAGGCTGGCCTGGCGCGTCAACCTGTGGCGCTCGGAGACCAGCAACGATATCCGCATGATTGCCTCCAGCGTGCGCGGGCGGGCCTATTTCGCCAATCTCGGCCACACCCGCAGGCAGGGCATCGAAGCCTCGGCGGAGTGGCGGCACGATGGCTGGTATTCCTCGGCCAGCTTTGCCTTCACCGATGCGCGCTTTCGCGATGCCTTCACCCTTTCAAGCCCGTCGAACCCGGCGGCCGATGACGAGGGCACGATCATGGTCGCGCGCGGTGACCAGCTGCCTGCCGTGCCGCGCCACGCCCTCAACCTGCGCCTTGCGCGCGAGGAGCGGAACTGGTCTGCCGGTGTCACGATGCGCGCCCGCTCCGGCCAGTATCTTGCTGGCGACGAGGGCAACGACAATGCGCGCACGCCGGCCTATGCCGTGTTCGATCTCGATGGCGCGGTTCGCCTTGCGCCGGGCATCCGCCTTGTCGCGCAGGTCCGCAATGTGCTGAACAAGCGCTATGCCACTTTCGGCACCTTTTCCGAAGTCGATGAGATCGATCTTGCCGAAGCGCCCGGTGCCGAAGACCCCCGCGCCTACGCCCCCGGCGCCCCACGCCGGATGACGGTATCGCTCAGGGCGGAGTTCTGATCACAACCGCGGCAGCAGTTCACCCTCGAGCGCTGCGTAGAAGTGCGAGACGCTGCGCTGCAATTCATACCGCGCGGCCTTGAGCGTTGAAAAGCGCGGCGGAATCGGCAGTTCGCCAGCCTCGCTCATGTCGAGGCCCCGGGCCACCGCATCGCGCAGCGTCGCCTCGATCCAGTCGAGCCAATCGCGGGTCTGCGCAATCGCGGCTCCATTGCGGTCAATCGGCCCGTGCCCCGGCACCAGCAGCTTGTGCGGCAGGGCGGCAAGCACATCCAGCGAAGCGCGCCAGTCTGGCAGCTTGGCATGCGGCGTCGAAGGTGCGCGGTCGTGGAACACGAGGTCTCCGGCGATCAGCGTGCCCGTCGCCTCGTCAAGCAGAGCAAGATCGCCGCCGGAGTGGCCCTTGAGCGCCATCAGACGGAGCTTGCGCCCGCCAAATTCCACTGCGCCTTCAGACACATCGCCCTGCGGGAGGACGATTGCCGTGCCCTTCATCCAGTCGGCCAGCAGGCGGTACATCGCGTCCGAAAATCCCTCGCCATCGCGCTCCAGTTCGGCGCGGGTGGCGGGCAGGGCGTGAACGATTGCCGGGTCGAACGCCGCTGCGCCTATCGCATGGTCGGGGTGGAGGTGGCTGACATAGACGCGGCCCACCGGCTTGCCGGTCAGCCTTTGCGCCAGCGCTCCCAGCGCAAGGCCGTGTTCACGTGAGACGCCGGGGTCGAATAGCACTGCGCCCGCCTCTGTCGCGATAATCGCGCTGTTGGCAATGGCGCCGCCATTGGCAAAGGCAATGGCCTCGTCCGCGCCGCGCACCATCCACACACCGTCCGCGATCGGCTCGGCCACGGGATTGTATTTGCTCGCAAATTTCTCGGCGAAGGCGGCGGCGGGGCTGAACAGTCCGACCAGCAAGAGCGCCCTGCGGTCCAGCCTCACGCACCCACCTTGCCGGGAAACTCCAGGCCGGCGCTGTCGCGTGCCTCGAAGGCAATCGTTCCCGTTGCCTTGACGACCACCGTAAACGCGGGGTCTTCGGCGACGGAGCCGAAAATCTGCATTTCGCCCAAGAACTTGCCACTGGCGTCGCGGACTGTCAGTCGCTCGATGTTATAGGCGGGAATGTTCTCCACCAGCCCGGTGTCCATCGGATGCCGGAAGGTCAGACGCAGGCGGGTTTCTCCAGCCTTTTCAGGCCACTGCGCCCCGCGCACTTCCCCCAGATGATCCGCCCAGTCTCCTTTCACGCGGCTGACCGGCGGCGCGGAGCAGCCGCCGCCTGCGGCATCGATCCAGGATCCGCCAACGTGCCAGGTTCCGTCCTGCGTCTGCACCGCCGCGCGCACCGGGGTGCGCTGATCGAGCTTGATGCGCGTGGCGAGGAACGGTTGGGCCCGCGTGGGGGCGTAGTCGACGGCGACGGGGATGGGGTTGAGATCGGCAAAGAGGACGATGCGGCGCACGTTGGGCAAAGCGCGCGCGTCCACCGTCACAGGGAAAACACGTTGATTTTCAGCAATTTCGGGAATGTGGACGGCAACGCGGTCATCGAACACGATAGAGTCCTTGCCGAACAGGCGCGCGGCGTGATGCTCCCACATTGGCGAGTGCAGGGGATCGGCAGGCGCTGCCAGCGCGGGCGCCGAACCCACCATAAATAGGGCAGCAATCGTCATCCTGGCCATCATGCGCATTCTCCCAAAGCACACTATGCGCGCATTGCCAGAGCGATCATATTGGACCTTGGAATAAGGCGTAGGGGGCGGAAAAGGCCATGAAAACAAGGCATGTAGCGCTTTTCCTGGCGATCTTCGCCGCTTTCCAACTCCTCGGCAACTCTCGGGGGCAAACCGCCAACTCTGCCACAACTCCCCCCGAGCTGTTCGACGCTGCGGGCTATCGCAAGGCACGCTATCGCGCTCCGGTCGATCGCCCGCCGACACCGGCCGTTGCCATCTCGGCGGAAGAGGCGCTCCACCTGAGGCCGGGGGTCGATGCCCTGTTCATCGATGTGCTTCCGGCAGAGGGTGGCGTGCGCGATCCGCTGTCGGGAAGGTGGACGCTTGCTGCGCAGCATGAGACGATCCCGGGTGCAGCATGGCATCCCGAAACAGGGCGCAGCCATCCCGATCCGGCGCTTTGGCAGGGGCTGCGCACCGCGATTTCTGCCGAGCGGGCGAGGCACCCTTCGCTTCCGGTGGTGGTGTTCTGCCGCAGCGATTGCTGGATGAGCTGGAACGCCGCGCGTCGCCTGGCCAGCGAGGGATTTGCGCAAGTCTACTGGTTCGCCGAGGGTATCGAGGGCTGGAATGACGCCAGACGGGCGCTGGTCAAGGCGGAGCCGGTGACGATAGCGCCACACTGAGACCCTCCCCGTTTTAGCCCAGCACTATCGGGGAGGATTTTCCGGCGTTACTTCAGCGTCTTGAGGTAGGCGATGAGTTCGGCGCGCTTGGCCTTGTCCTTGATGCCGGGGAAGCTCATCCGGTTGCCGGGGACGAGTTTTGCCGGGTTTTCCAGCCACTTGTCGAGCGTGGCGTCATCGAGCTTGAGGCCGGATTTCTTGACCGCGTCAGAGAACTTGTAGGTGCCCTTGACGCCCATCTTGTGGCCATAGACGCCGTAGAGGTTGGGACCGATCTTGTCGGGCGCGCCCTTGGTGTTGCTGTGGCAGACGGCGCAGCGGGCCCAGGTTGAGGGCGGAGCGGCGGGGCCGGCTTGCGCGGCGTTGGCGGTCAGCAGGGCGCCGGCGATCAGCGCTGTGCGGAGGATGGTCATGTCGTCTCTCCCGGATTCGTTTACCCGGAAGGGTGTGACATGACCCCCTTGCCGCCAAAATTGGACTTTAGGATCAAGACTTGGGCGCGCGATCCTTGAGCCAGCCGATCCCGCGCCGCAGCAACTCGTAGAACACCGGCAGGTCCCAGGCGCAGCGGTCGACTGTCGGCCACCAATCAAGCATGGGTTGCAGGTCATAGTGCCCGCGGCAATGGCCGAGCGTGTTGTAGAGCACGCCGCCCTTTCCGTGGTCTTTCAGATACATGACGGCATGCTTGCCGATGGCGTCTGCCGCCTCGACGAAGCCGGTGCCCTCCACGGTGCAGTCGGTTTCCAGCAGCACATGTAGCTTGCCGTGGTACTCCATGTGATAGAGTTCGTCCGTGGTCTCGAACGGCTCGATACCCTGCACCAGCGGGTGATCGGGGTCCGCCACCGTGACCGTATAAGGCGCAATCGGCGGGTGGCTGAGGAACTGGCTGCCAAGCAGGTCCATCATCAGCGGCGCCCAGCGCGGCGCGTCCCACAGGTCCTTGTTGGGGCCTTCGGTGAGGAAGCGCAGGACGGAGTTGGTGCCGTGCAGCGCATACCAGCGCCCGCCCGCCTGCAGCCAATCGCGCAAGGCTTCCTGCGCCTTCAACGAGGGCGTGACGTCGCAAGTGTAGGTGATCAGGATGTCTGCTGCCTTGATCGCCTCGATGTTCTCGTAATCCTCGAAGACGCGGGTGCGGATCGCCGGGTCCTCGGCCAGCAGCTTGAGGATCTCCAGCCGGGCGAAGTCCATGTCATGCCAGACGCCGCCGCAGATGAGCACGCAATCGATGCGTGGAGGGTGGGCAACTTCGCTCATGCGTTCAGGTACTTGTCGAGCGTCTGGTGGAACTGGCGGATGCGGATTTCCTGATAGTCGCCCAAATTGACCTCGCCGGTCTTCGACGCATGGAGGCCCTCCTGCACGTAAGGCAGGTTGTCCATGTCCTGTTCGAAGACGTGGCCGAGCACGCCGAGTTCGGGCGCATCGGTCCACTTCTGGCCGTTCGACAGCAGCTTCATCGGCACACCGTGCGGCATGGGATCGCCCTTCTTGACGCGGGCGAGGATGCGCACTTCCATCAGGCAGGTGTCGGGCGTCTTTCCGGGGCGCCAGCGATAGACGATGTTCGGCATGAAGCCGCCCCACGGTGCGAAATTGGGGAAGACGTTGTAGACGAGGCCATCGAGCAGCTCGGCGTCGGTGGCGTGGTCGTGGTCGTAGCCGGTCTGCGCGGTATAGCCTGCGCGCATGGCGGCGCCCAATGCGGCGCGCGCGGTCATGCCTTCGGGCACGCTGACCGCGAAGGGATCGCCCGAGGCATCGTAGTTGTCGGCGCTGCGGCCGTTGTACTTGCAGAACTCGTCGACGATCCACTGCTGGGTCTTGCCGTTCGGATCGACGTGCGGAGACATGATGCCGAACGGAACGTGATTGACGTTCACGTTGTCGCCATAGGTCCAGTAGGCGCTGTTTGCATCGCCGGTGAAGGGCAGGAGCTGCGGGTGGGTGACGACGGTGTGCCAGGCTTCCATGAAGGCTTCGGCGGTGACCTTCCAGTTTGCCGGAACTTCCTTGGCCACCCAGATCACCGTGGTGCATTCCTCGTGGCGCCAGCGCTTGAAGAATTCGGGCAGCGGGGCGAGGTATTCCTCGAGAGTGGGGCCGCCCGGTTCCTCGCGCAGGAAGATGTAGCCGCCCCAACGGCCGACTTCGGCCTCGGGCAGGGCCATCTTGTCGGCTTGCAGGTGCTTGAAGTCCCACGAACAGGGCATGCCGGCAAAGCTGCCGTCCTTGTTCCAGGCAAAGCCGTGGAACGGGCAGGTGAAGGTGTCGGCGGTGCCGTCTTCGGTGCGCAGCTTGCGTCCGCGATGGAGGCAGACGTTGTGCATCGCCTTGACGCTGCCGTCTTCCTGGCGGGAGATCAGCCAGGAGCGCCCGGCGTTTTCGAACACGGTGTAGTCACCCGCTTCGGGGATGTCCTCTTCGCGCGCGGCGAATTGCCAGACGTGGGGCCACATCTTCTCGCGCTCGAGACGGGCGAAGTCTTCAGACGTGTATCGCTCTGCCGCCAGCGGTTCGGAGCCGCGGTACTGGTAGCTTTCCTCGGTGAGCATCGCCGGAGCGGGGCGCGAATCCTGGGCCAGCAGTTCCTGCCAGCTGATCGCTTCGCAACGGGCTTTTCCGCCGCCCATGTTAGGGTCACTGTCAGCCATTATGATTCCTCACCCAGATTCCGGTATTGGTGCCGGTTTTGCCGCCCATGCGCGCGCGCGTCACCTTGCTGAAAGCATAGGTTGCACGACTGCCGCCTGCGCGTAACCACTGACATCATAAACTGACGCAGATTCTTGCGGGAGAGAGCAATTGTCCAAGAGGCTTGAAGGCAAGGTCGCCCTGATTACCGGTGGCACCACCGGCATCGGCGCGGCCACCGTGGCACGACTGACCGAGGAAGGCGCCAAGGTCTGGTTCACCGGATCGAAGGAAGAGGCGGCCGCCACCCTTTGCGCCGAAACGGGCGCGGTGTTCCGCAAGCTGCGCGTGCAGGATGCCGCTGGCTGGCCGGGCCTGGTCGACGAGATCATCGCCGCCGAAGGCCGGCTCGACATCGTATTCGCTAATGCCGGCACCGAAAGCGGCGATGCCAGCATCGAGGATGTTTCGATCGAGGGCTGGGACAATGTCGTCGCCGTCAACCAGACCGGCGTGATGCTGACCGTTCAGAACGCCATCAAGGGCATGAAGCGCAATCCCGAAGGTCCGCGCGGGTCGATCATCATCAATTCCTCGATGAATGCCACGCGCCCATTGGGCAATTACGTGACCTATTCCGTGACCAAGGCCGCTGTCTGCGCGCTTGCCAAGTCTGCCGCAGTGCACTGCGGGCAAAAGGGCTATGCCATCCGCGTCAACGCGATCCTGCCCGGTGTGGTGGAAACGCCGCTGATCCAGCAGATCATGAACAGCCAGCCCGATCCTGCCGCTGCGCGCGCGATGTATGAGGGCATGGCGCCGATGAAGCGCATGGCGCAGTTGAACGAGGTGGCCGGGCTGGTGGCCTACCTTGCCAGCGACGAGGCCGGGTTCATCTCCGGCGCCGAATACGCGATCGACGGCGCGACGACCGCCGGCATGATGGGGGTCTGAGGAACATGGAATTGTCTGCACAGCGCCTGAAGGGGCGCGTTGCCTTCGTATCGGGCGGCCTGCGCGGGATCGGTCTGGCTTGCGCCGAGCGATTCCTGGCCGAGGGGGCCGAAGTCGTGCTCTCGGACCTCGATGCCGAGGATAGCGATACCGCGCGCGAAGTGATGGGCAGGCTGGGGCAGGCGGCCAGCTACATCAGCGCCAATGTCGCCAAGGAAGAAGACTGGGAGCGCGCGGTTGCCCTCGTGAAAGAGCGCCACGGCAAGTGCCACGTGCTGGTCAACAACGCCGGGATCGACCTGACCGGGCCGGTCGAGAGCCTTTCGATGGAAGGCTGGCGGCGGATCATGTCGATCAACGTCGATGGCGTGTTCCTTGGCACCAAGCATTTCGTCCCGCTGATGGCAGAAAGCGGCAAGGATTTCCGCGGCGGTGCCTCGATCATCAACGTCAGCTCGATCATGGGTCTCGTCGGCATGAACGAGGTTTCGGCCTATAATGCCAGCAAGGGCGCCGTGCGGCTGTTCACCAAGGGCATCGCCATCGAATTTGCGCAGAAGAAGACGCCGATCCGTGCCAATTCGCTGCACCCCGGCTTTGTAGAGACGCCGCTGCTCAAGGCCGGCTTCCAGCGCTGGGTCGATCAGGGCTTTGCCGAAAAGCCCGACGATCTGGTGGCAGGCGTGGTCGGCGCAACGCCGATCGGGCGGCTGGCGCAGCCTTCGGAACTGGCGTCGGCCGCGTTTTTCCTGGCCAGCGAGGATTCAAGCTACATGACCGGCGCGGAGCTGGTGATCGACGGGGGATGGACGGCGCAATGACAATCGCTCTCAGCAATGTGGTCGCCGTCGTCACAGGCGCAGCGGGCGGGATCGGGCGTGAGCTGGTCAAGGCGCTGAAGGCCGCGAACGCCACGGTGATCGCCACCGACCTTGCGCCAGACGCGCAGATCGAAGGGGCGGACCATTACCTCAAGCATGATGTCACGAGCGAGGCCGACTGGCAGGCCGTCGCGGCGCTGGTGCAGGACAAGTACGGGCGCCTCGATGCGCTGGTGAATAATGCCGGCTATTCGATCGTGACCAAGTTCGAAGAGACTCCGCTGGCCGATTTCCACCGCGTCAACGCGATCAACGTGGATTCGATCATTATCGGTACGCAAGTTCTGCTGCCGCTGCTGAAGGAAGGCGGCAAGGCGCGCACTGGCGGTGCTTCGGTGGTCAACTTCTCCAGCGTTGGCGGCCTGCGCGGGGCGGCGTTCAACGCGGCCTATTGCACCAGCAAGGCGGCGGTGAAGATGCTGAGCAAGTGTCTCGGTGCGGAATTTGCGGCGCTGGGCTACAACATCCGCGTCAACTCGGTGCATCCGGGCGGCGTGGACACCGGCATGCTGAACTCGATCATGGACCGCTATGTCGAGCTGGGCGCGGTGCCCTCGCGCGAGGTGGCGATGCAGGGCATCGTGGCCAACCACCCGATCGGCCGCATGGGTCGGCCTGAGGAAATGGGCGGCGGTGTGGTCTATCTGTGCTCTGACGCGGCGAGCTTTGTCACCTGCGCAGAATTCGTGATGGATGGTGGGTTCAGCCAGGTCTGATGAACGTTCGTTTAATTTTTTGTCACAGAATAGAAAGACAATTCAGGGGTTTAGGGAAAAGATTCGTCATACTCTGTGATGAAAATGCATCATCCTGAACTAAAGTTATGGGGCTGCCCGGAAATGACCCTCCGGGCAGTTGACCCTGTTAATCTTTGAGTGGAATTCCCGGCCAAGCGCTCAGACGCGACCGATCAATGGGGATTTCCATGACGAAAATGACACTCCTGCGGGCAGCCATGCTCGTTTCTGCCAGCAGCATCGCCACCCTGGCATTCCCTGCCCTTGCGCAGGATGCGCAGACGGCCGAACCGCAAGTGGCCGAGCAGGGCGCAGAAGCGACCGAAGACAGCGGCACCATTGTCGTGACCGGCAGCCGCATCCAGCAGCGCGCCGACTACAATGCGCCCAACCCGATCGTGTCGGTAACGTCGGAAACCTTGCAGCAGGCCGGCAACGTCCAGATCGTCGAGACGCTGGCCCAGAACCCGGCGCTGCTGAACTCGTTGAGCGGCGCGCGCACCTCGGGCTCCAACGCCGACTTCGGTGCGGTCGGCGTGCAGTTGCTCGACCTGCGCAATCTTGGCGAGAACCGTACGCTGACGCTGGTAAATGGCCGGCGCCACGTCGCCAGCCTTGCCGGTACCGCCGCTGTGGACATCAACTCGATCCCTACCGACCTGATCGAAAGCGTCGACGTCCTGACCGGCGGTGCTTCGGCGATCTATGGTGCGGACGGCGTCTCGGGCGTGGTCAACTTCCGGCTCAAGCGCAATTTCGACGGAGTGGTCGCTTCCGGCCAGATCGGCATCTCGGATCAGGGCGACGCCGGGCAACGCTATGGCTCGGTCACTGCAGGGCGCAACTTCGCAGACGGCCGCGGCAACATTGCGGTGGCCTATGAATTCCGCGAGATCGACCGTGTCAGCAGCTTCCGCCGCGACTTTACCGGTGATCCGCGACGCAGCTTTGGCCTGGTCCGCAATCAGGCGGACCTGCCGGACAATCCGAACTTGCCCGACCGGGTGCCGACCAACGACCTGCGCTACGCCGACAGCTCGGTCGATGGTGCGATCGACCTCGACTTCGACGGGATCCCCGACTTCACCGGTTCCGGCAAGGTCTATGACCGTGGTCGTTTGCTGAGTTCCGCCGGCGGCCTGACGCAAGGCGGCGACAGCACGCCGCTGGCCGGCTACCAGGGCGACTTGCAGGCCTACAACCGGACCCACAACGTCAATCTGCTGGCGCACTATGATTTCAGCGATGCGCTGTCGGTCTATGTCGAAGGAAAGTACGTCAAGAACCGGACCTTCACGCAGAATCAGCCCTCGTTCGATTTCTTCACGTACCTGACGCCGGACAACCCGTTCCTGCAGGATCGCTACGCCGGCATCGCCGACACCAGCGGCGGTGCGCTGCTGTCGCGCGACAACTTCGACCTTGGCGTGCGCGGCGAACGCAACGATCGCGAGACGATCCGCGCCGTCCTCGGCTTCGAAGGCCGCATTTCGGACCATGCACGCTATGACGTGTCCTACGTCTTCGGGCAGACCAAGTCGAACATCCTCCTGACCAACTACCGCATCGCCGATCGCTATTTCGCGGCCGTGGATGCGGTGCGTGATGGAGCGGGCAATATCGTCTGCCGTTCGACCATCGACCCCACTGGCAACATCGATCCCAACAACTACGATGCACCGGCCACGACCTTCACGCCAGGCGCGAACAGCGGATGCCTTCCGCTGAACCTGCTGGGCAACGGCGTGCGCAGCCAGGCCGCACTGGATTGGGTCAACGCCGACATCGTGAACCGGGCGCGCATTCGCCAGAACGTGATCTCGGGATCGATCTCGGGCGATTTCGGCCAGTTCTTCGAACTGCCGGGCGGCCCGGTCGGCTTTGCGCTGGGCGGCGAATACCGCAAGGAGTCGAGCCGTTTCGTGCCCGACGATCTGCTTCAGCAGGGTGCGCTGGCCGACTTTTCGCTGCAGCTGCCCGAGCAAGGCTCGTTCGACGTCAAGGAAGCGTTTGCCGAGCTTTCGGTACCGGTCCTGCGAGAAATGCCTTTTGCGCACAACCTGACGCTGGGCGCGGCGATCCGCCTTTCGGATTATTCCACGGTGGGCAAGACGACCACCTGGAAGATCGACGGTACTTATGCGCCGATCCCCGACGTGACGTTCCGTGGCACGCTGTCTGAGGCAGTGCGCGCTCCGAACATCACCGAACTGTTTGCGCCGCGCAACGGTGGCTTCTCGTTCATCAGCGATCCGTGCGATCCGGTGTTCATTACCGAAGGCACGCAGTTCCGCGAGGCCAACTGCCGCGCTGTGCTGACTGCAGCCGGCCTGACGCCCGCGCAGATCGCAGCCTTCAACCCCGAGAACGATCCGACCGCTACGGTCAGCCTCCCCGGCTTCTCCGGTGGCAACCGCAACCTTCGCGAGGAGACGGCGCGGACGTGGACCGCTGGCGTGGTGTTGCGTCCCAGCTTCATCCCCGGCCTCGTCGCCTCGTTCGACTGGTGGGACATCAAGCTGAAGAACGCGGTGAACACGCCGACGGCCCAGGACGTTGCCGAACTTTGCGTCGACCAGCCGAGCCTCGACAACGTGTTCTGCCAGAACGTGGGGCGCGCAACCGGCACCGGCTATATCAACACTTACTTCGTGCAGCCGGTGAACGTGGCGAACTTCCGCACGGCAGGTGCGGACTTCCGCCTGAACTACAGCTTCCGGACGGACAAGCTCGGCTCGTTCAGCCTCAGCCTGATCGGCGGCTATCTCGACCGGCTCGAGTTCATCCCGACCCCGGGCGCGAACGTGGATATCGATCGTGAGGAAACCTACAGCCCCAAGTGGAACGCCACTGGCGACATTACCTGGAAGATGGATGGCGTGACGGTGAACTACGGCATCAGCTGGTTCAGCAAGACGCGTCGCTACGAGCTGGAAACACTGGCCGCCAACCCGGACATCGTCGCGCCCGAGTACTTGTGGATCAAGGAACGCTGGCAGCATGACGTGCAGGTGGCGTTCGACGTGGACGACAAGTTCCGCTTCTACATTGGCGGCAACAACATCTGGAACCAGAAGCCGGACCGCTTCTCCAGCAACTATCCGATCAGCTTCGTCGGCCGCTACCTCTATGCAGGTGCCCGCGTGACCATGTGATCGCCCAAGAGCTCTGATTGCGAAGGCCGGTCCCGCTGGGGCCGGCCTTTTGCGTTGTGGATCGCTTTGCAAGTGCCGCCTTGTTTCAGGGCAGGGTGACGACGCTGTGAGCAAATTTGGACTGGCCAATTCCCGTAGTCTCGGCTTTATGCTGGCGGCGCCATCGTGCCACTGGCTCTGCAGAAGCCTCTGATTGTTATGCAGAATGTCCAAATGTCCGACCCAAATGACCGGCCCAAGTGTCGAACAGGGCAAAAAGTGCTTTGTGGTCAGGCCAAATTTTGCGTAAGTCATGAAGATTGGACGGTGAACCTTCGCCGGATTGGATCGACAGGCGCTTTGCCTCAGGTTCGATCAAGTTCCGAAGGGCTGCCGGTCAGCAACGCAATAAGCAGAAGCTTACCTGGAGAGGTTGAATGGGGTCATTTCGAGCAGGTCGTGCGAGCGCAATCATTGCCGCTCCCGTCGCTTGCCTGGTCATCGCCGGCATGTTGCCTGCCTTCGCGCAATCTCGGCGGGACGTGATGGTTCTGGATGCGGGCTGGCGGTTCTCGGCAGAAGACGTGGCGGAGGCGAGCGCCCCGGATTTTGCCGATGCGACGTGGACGCAGATTTCGGTTCCGCATACCTGGAACCGGGTTGGTTATTACAAGCATGACCTTGGCGGCACGAACACGGCCGCGACAGTGGACAAGCGGCAGGGCATCGGTTGGTATCGCCTGCATTTTGCAACTCCGACGGGCGCCAGGGGCAAGCGCCATTGGCTGGAGTTCGATGCGGCGAGCCGCGTGGCCAAGGTCTGGCTCAACGGGGTTTACCTTGGCGAACATCGCGGCGGGTTCTCGCGCTTCAGGTTCGATGCCACGGCGGCGATGAAGGCTTCTGGAGAGAACGTGCTTGTCGTCCGGGTGGACAATGCACAGCCCAAGGCCGGTGGCTCCACCGCCGACGTCCTGCCGCTTTCGGGCGACTTCTTCGTGCACGGCGGGCTCTACCGGCCGGTGCGGCTGGTGACGACCGCACCGTTGCATATCGATCTCGCCGATGCTGGTGGGCCGGGCGTGCGCGCGACTACGGTAAAGGCCGACAAGGATCAGGCGCAGGTCGACCTGGTGGTGCGGGTGCAGAACGATACGGCCAAGGCTTCCAAGGCCAGCGTCAGGGTGCGGCTGATCGACCGAGACGGTGCCGAAGCGGCCAGCGCGACTGTTCCGGCGACGCTTGCGCCGGGCAAGGTCGGCGAGGTTGCCGCTAGGCTGACAGTGGCGGGTCCGCACCTGTGGCACGGCACTGCCGATCCCTATCTCTACGATCTGGTCACGCAGGTGGTTGCCGCCGATGGCACAGTGTCGGACGAAGTGCGCCAGCCTTATGGCTTGCGCACGATGGCGTTCGATCCAGATCGCGGCTTCATCCTGAACGGCCAGCCCTATCGCCTGCGCGGCGCAGGCTATCATCAGGACCGTGACGGCAAGGGCTGGGCGATTTCGCGCGAGGATGTGGCCGAGGATATTGCCACCTTGCGCGAGATGGGCGCGAACACGATCCGCCTGACCCACTACCAGCACGGGCAGGACGTGCACGATCTGGCCGACCGCGCCGGAATGGTGGTGTGGGACGAGATCCCGCTGGTTTCGGTGTGGACGCTGGGCGGCAGCAAGGTGCCCGATCCGGCGCTGGTCGCCAATGCCAAATCGCAGCTGACCGAATTGGTGCGCCAGAACCAGAACCATGCCGCTTCGGCCATCTGGAGCATCGCCAACGAGGTGGACTTCGGCAATTCGATCCCGTCTTTCATGTTTGGCGGGGCTGATGGCCGGGAGGTCGATCCCATGCCGCTGCTGAACGAGTTGCAGAAGACGGCCAAGGCGCTCGATCCTTCGCGGCCGACAGCGCTGGCGACGTGCTGCGAGGCGCGGGCATTCGGCAATGATATCGAGATCCCCACGACAGCCGCGGCAGCGGACCTTGGCGGGGCCAACCGCTATTTCGGGTGGTACTTCGGCAAGCCCGGCGACCTCGGGCCGCATCTCGAAGGACTGCGCGCCAAGCGGCCGCAGCAGCCGCTGGCCGTGACCGAATACGGCGCCGGCGGCGCGCTGACCATGCACACAGACAATGTGCTGGGCGGGCCGGCCGATTCACGCGGCGCGGCGCAGCCGGAGGAATACGAGAGCCATATTCACGAAACCGCGCTGGCGCAGCTGGATGCGCGGCCCTGGCTCTATGCCACGTGGCTGTGGAACTCGTTCGACTTTGCCACGACGGTGCGGACCGAGGGCGATGCGCAGGACATCAATACCAAGGGCCTGATCGCCTACGACCACAAGACCCGCAAGGACGCCTTCTGGTTCTACAAGGCGAATTGGAACTCCGAGCCGATGGTCCACATCACCTCGAAGCGCTATGTCGACCGCGCCTATCCGGTGACGGACGTGAAGGTCTACAGCAACACCGCGAGCACCGAGCTGCTGCTCAATGGACGCTCGGTGGGGGTGAAGAGCGATTGCCCGCAGAAGGCCTGCGTGTGGAGCGGCGTTCGCCTGGACGAGGGCAGCAATGCGCTGGTGGCGCGGGGCGTCCACGCCGGCGGCACGGTCGAGGACAGCGCACGCTGGATGCTGGCGCCGGAGACTGCGCGGCGCTTCGTGATCGATGCCGGGACGCTTCTGGCAGCGAAGAGCGAAGGGCGCGTGCTGGGTTCGGACAACTGGTTCGAGGGCGGGCAGGCGGGTTCGCTCGACAAGCCGGCCGACTTTGGCAAGCCCGCGGTGCCCACCGCGATTGCCGGAACGACCGACCGGGCCGCGCTGGCGACTTATCGCAGCGGCACCTTCTCCTACCGCGTGCCGGTGGCTGACGGGCGCTACAAGGTGACGCTGTGGTTTGCCACTGCGCCAACGCAGAAGCCGGGCACGTTCGAGGTGAAGAGCGGCAAGAAGACGCTGTTGCGCAAGTTCCAGCCAGCCATTCCGGCGAGCGGGGCGGTGGCTGAAGCGCGGACCTTCACGGTCAAGGCAAAGGGCGGCCTCGCGCTCGACTTCATCAGCGGCACCACCGATGCGCGGGTCTCGATGATCGAGATCGAGCGGCTGCGCTGACCTCAAGGCAACGGACAGAAGCTATGCTCAGGAAACTTCCGCTGCGCTGGTGGATCATCGCGCTGATCACGCTCGGCACGATATTGAACTATCTGGCGCGCTCGACGCTGTCGGTGGCGGCGCCGACGCTCAAGACCGAGTTTGCGATGACGACCGAGCAGTACAGCTGGGTCGTGCTGGCGTTCCAGGCGAGCTACACGGTGATGCAGACGGTTGCGGGCGCGGTGCTGGATGCGCTCGGCACGCGGCTGGGGTTCTTCCTCTTCGCCGTGGGCTGGGCGCTGAGCAACATGGCCCACGCGCTTTCGACCGGGTGGATGAGCCTTGCCTTCTTCCGCTCGCTGCTGGGCGCAAGCGAGGCAGCGGCAATCCCGGCGGGCACCAAGACCGTGGCGCAATGGTTTCCGGCGAAGGAGCGGCCGCTGGCCACCAGCCTGTTCCAGATGGGCACCAGCGTTGGCAACATGATCGCGCCGCCGCTGGTCGCGTTCTGCATCCTTGCCTGGAACTGGCAGGCGGCGTTCCTGGTAACCGGTGCGCTGAGCCTTGTCTGGGCGGGGATGTGGTGGATCGGCTATCGCGATCCCGCCGTGCACCCGCGCCTTTCGCAGGCGGAACGTGACGCGATTGCCGCGATGAACCAGCCCGACGCGACCAAGCCGGCAACCAAGGGGCAGGTGCTGCGCAGCCGCTCGTTCTGGGCGATTGCCGTGCCGCGCTTCCTGGCCGAACCGGCGTGGCAGACCTTCAACTTCTTCATCCCGCTCTACCTCGTGGCGGTGTGGAAGCTGGATCTCAAATCCATCGCGCTGTGGGCTTGGCTGCCGTTCCTGGCGGCAGACTTCGGCAGTCTGGCTGCGGGGCTGCTGCCGCCGTGGCTGATGAAGCGCGGTTCTTCCATGCTGTCATCGCGCAAGATCACGATGACGATGGGGGCGCTTTGCATGGTCGGGCCTGCCTGTATCGGGCTTGCCACCTCGCCCGAGATGGCCATTGCCCTGTTCTGCATCGGCGGGTTTGCGCACCAGCTACTCAACGGCGCGCTGATCACGCTGTGCGCCGACGTGTTCGACAGCCGCACCGTGGGTACGGCCAGCGGCATGGCCGGGACTTCGGCATGGGTCGGCGGCATGCTGTTCACGCTGCTGATCGGCCAGAGCGCCGACGTGTTCGGTTACAACCCGCTGTTCGTGGCGCTGGCAGGGCTTGATCTGCTGGCGGCGGTGGTGCTGTGGGTGCTCCTCAGGGAGCGCAAGATTGGCCGCGCCTGAGCCAGACGCGGCCGATCACCATTCACGCCGGCCGAAGGTGCGCGAGGGATCGTAAGTGCCGGAAAGCTTGGCGACCGTAGCGCCGGCAGCACGGCTGAGGTACTGATCGCGCTCTGCTGCCACCGGCCGCAGTCTGTCCAGCAAGGGCAGTGCAACCTGCCCGAGTTCCTCGATGGCGTTGAGGCTTTGCAGCCGGGGTGGAAATGGCAGGGCCGTGCCGGACGCGATCTGCCCCAGCACGGCCAGTGCCTCGTCCACCTTGCCCAAACGGCAGCATGCCTCCGCGGCGACGACGCGTACGGCAGGCCAGTTGTCCCGCGTGGCGGCGGAGCGCAAGGCTTCGATGTGTGGGGCTGCGGCATCGCCGACGATCAGGAGGCCGGTCGCCGCCCAGTATCTGATGACCCCGTTCGGGTTTTGCAGTTGCCGGGCAAAGAGGCCCGCCTTTTTGCGATCCCCGCGTGCAGCCGACTGCGCGAGCTGCATGATGCTCTTCAGCGGATAGGTCGCATTGTCCCGCGTCTGGTCGAACCCTTCTGCCGGCGTGCCTTCGGGAATGAAGCCATTGTCCCGGTTTTCCAGCATGTGCCGATCCAGCACCCGGCGCAGGCGATGCAGCAACGGTGCATGGGCGCTGTTTGCGGCGAGGTTGTTGATCTGGTCCGGATCAGCCGAAAGGTCGTAGAGTTCCTCATAGGCCTTGGGCCTGAAGAACTTGTCCTGCACTTCGTTCAACCGGCCAGCCAGATGCTCGCGCTCGAGTGACTGGTAACCCTTGGTGATCCATTCGAAATCCACGCGCATTCCCAGCATGCGATGGGGCATGTAGTTGCGGATATAGCGATGCCTGCCATCAGTGACGGTGCGGACGAAATCGTAGCGCTCGTCCATGCGGTTGCGCATCCCGAAGGCGTAGCGCGGCAGGTCCTTTGCAAACCGGCCCATCAAGGCGCGGCCCTGCATGGTCACAGGTGGTTCGACTCCGGCCAGCGACAGCACGGTGGGCGGCAGATCGAGCAGGCTGACCGGTGCCTTGACGGACGTGCCGGGCGCGAATGGCGAAAGATGACGCCAACGCGGCGGGACGTAGGCAATAAGCGGAACCCGCAGTCCCTCCTCGTAGCAATAGCGCTTGGTTCGAGGCAACGACCCGCCGTTGTCGCTATAGTAGAAGACGATCGTGTTTTCGGCGAGGCCGTCGCGGGCGAGATCTTCCAGTCGGGCGCCCATTTCGGCGTCCATCATCGTGATCAGGCGATAATAGTTGGCAAAATCGCCCTGGATTTCAGGCGTATCGGGCAAGTACTGCGGGATCTTGAACGGACCGTAGCGATCGGCGCCCGGCTGGCGCTGGAACTGCCGCGATTCATGCGTCGTCATTGAATTGAACACGGCGAGAAAGGGCCTGCCTTCCGGCCGGTTGCGCCAATGCGCCCGCGTGCTGCTATCGTCCCAGATCGCGGCGGGATCGACGTCGCAATTGTAGTCGGTCTTTTCGTTGTTGGTGCAATAATACCCGGCGCGCCGCATCAGGTCGGGGTAGGTGGGCAGGATGGCCGGCAGATGGGCATTGGCGCGCATGTGCTGTGCCGGCGCACATGAGGATGCATAGATGCCGGTCAGGAGCGTGAACCGGGACGGCGCGCAAACCGGAAAATTGGAGTAGGCGCGTTCGAACAGAATGCCCTTCTGTGCCAGCGCGTCGAGGTTCGGCGTCTGCGCCAGACGATCACCATAGCAGCCGAGGAACGGGTTGTTGTCCTCGCTGACGAGCCAGAGGATATTGGGGCGCTCGCCTTGTTCAGCCGCAGCCGGAGATACTGCAGCGGCGATCGCCGCGCCCAATGTGCCTTTGAGAATATCGCGCCGGTTGCGATGCATCGCTCGTTCCAATCAGGTGTGTATATGGCACGGTCAGCGCGGCGGGATCGCGCCCGGGCGCATGATTGTCCAACCAGCAAGGTCGTGCCCCGCTTTCGCAGCCTGTGCAACCGGTTCGCCACAAAGGCGCGCGCCAAGGTAGCCTGCGTTGAAGGCATCGCCCGCGCCGCTGGTATCAACGGGCTTCAGGACTTCGGCAGGAGCGAGGATCTGGCCATCGGGTAGGCGGCAGCCTTGCGCGCCCATCTTTACGATGGTTTCGCCGCAGCCAAGGCCTTGCCAGTGGGCGGCGACGGTAGCGGCATCTGCCTCGCCCGAGAGCATGGTTTCATCCTCGAGCGTGGGCAGGCCGATGCTGGCGACGGCGATGGCGGCATTGCGCGCGGCTTGGGCAGTTTGCCGGTCGGGCCAGAGGCGCGGGCGGTAGTTGCCGTCGAAGGCGACGAGGCCGCCCTTGGCGCGGACCTTGCGGGCGAGGGCAAGCAGGGCCTCCCTGCCGTTTTCGGGCAGGATGGCCAGCGATATCAGCGAGAAGGCAAGCAGGTCCGCCGCTTCGGCATGGGCCAGTGCGGCCTCGATGCCGTTGCAATCGAACAGAGCGCGCGCCGCGCTTTCGCCGCGCCAATAGGTGAAGCTGCGCTCGCCCGCATCGTCGCAGGTGATCGCGTAGAGGCCGGGATTGCGCGCAGGGTGAGCGAGGACAAGACTGGTGTCCAAACCTTCGGCCGCCCACTGCGCCTTGATATCCGCGCTGAACGGATCGGGGCCGAGTGCGGTCAGATAGGCGGTCTCCACCCCGCTGCGGGCGAGGTGGATCGCGGTGTTGAGCGTATCGCCGCCATAGGCGAGGCGCCAGAGGCTGCCGTCCTGCGACAGCTCCAGCATCGCCTCGCCGACAAGGACTGCGCGCATCAGCGGCAGGCCGGGTTGGCGGCGCCGGGCATGGCGTAGAAGGCGATGGACTGGCCGGGCAGGGTGACCTTGCCGTTGACCGCCGTGCCTTCAAGGCCGGTCAGCTTGTAGTCCGCAGACAGGGCAGGGGCCTTGCCGTTGACCAGCACCGCGCGCGTGTCGAGCGGCTGCCCGGTCATCGTCCAGCCCATGCCCTTGCCGCCGAGGTTGACGCGCTGCGCGGCCTCGCCAGTATTGAGCGCCATGACAGTCACGCCACCGGGCTGGCCGGGCATGCAGTGGGCATAGAGCCGCAATGCGGGCGAGGGCGATGCCGGCGAGGCGAGTACGGTGCTGCCCATCGTGCGCTTCCACAGCACAGCGGCCCAGTAGTTCGGGCGCGGGGTCAGGGTATCGCGGTCGATCAGGGCATAGTCGCTGGCGGCGAGAGTATTGTGCATGACGACCTGCAACCCTTGCTGCGCCAGCGCGGCGTTCTGGTTGAGGTAGCGGAAGGTATCGAGGAAGGTCGAGGCCCACGGGCTGCCACCACAGGCGGCCTGAGCGGTTTCGGTGTTCCACATCGGCTTGCCGGGCTCGAACCGGTCGCGCAGCGCGGCGTAATAGCGGTAATCGCGCACGGTCATGTCGAGCCACTTGGCGGTGAGCGCGTCGGCCTTCTGTGCAGTGCCGATGCCAAGGCCCGCACAGCGCTGCGAGACGCTGCCGTAGAAGTGGTAGGAGACCCCGTCCACGCTGTTCGGGTTGGCCTGCATCATGTCTTCGCTGCTGACGTGGGTGCCCATTTCCGCGGGTACGGGCACGTCCTTGAGCAGACCAGCCTCACCAACACCGCCGGCGCCCAGAATCTTCATCTCGGGCACGGCCTTGCGCGCCCAATCGCGGAACAGGCGGAATTCGGCGCCGTAGTTGGCAGCGGTGTAGCCCTTGGGCATCTGCGGCGCGGCGCTGGGCATGTTGGCTTCGTTGAAGAACTCGGCGGCGTAGAGCGAGCCGCCCGCCTCGCGGGTAAGATCAACCAGGCGCTGCGCTTGCGCTGGCGTCCACACGCCATTGGCATCGCGCGTGCCGTTGCTGACGGCGAAGCTGGTGACGATGGGGGCATCGACGGCCTTGGAGAAGGCCACCACGTTCTTCCACTGATCGCGGGTCAGCACCTGTACGAAGCCTGCGGGCGGGGCGGAGAGATGTTCGCCTTCGGCTTCAAGGTAGGTGTTATTGGCCCAGGTGCCGCTGACCCGCACGAGGCTGGGGCCGAGTGCCTTGGCCAGCGCGACGAGCTTGGGATCGGTCAGGTCGATCGGCGGGCGCTGGCGATAGCGTTCGTCCGCCGGGCCGCCATAGGGCGCCCAGAAGCGTCCGCCGGTCACTTCGACCATCTCGATGTTGTAGGACTGATAGCGATCGCTGACGGTACCGACCTTCGCAAGCCTGGCAAGCTGGAGCGAGGGGGCGGGAACGGACGTCGCGCCGGTCAAGGCAACCATGGCGGTCGCCGCAAGAAATGCCTTCTTCATGATATCCTCACTGTTGTCGTTGTTGTCCTACCAGTTCCACATTGTTCCGTCCTCGAGCCGTGCGACGGGGAGGTATGCTGGTTTGTAGGGGTATTTGGCGGCGAGATTTTCGTCGATGTCGACGCCGTGTCCGGGGGTATCGCCGATGAAGAGTTCGCCCTTTTCGAAGTGGTAGTCGTGGGGGAAGACTTCGTCGGTTTCGGGGGTGTGGCGCATGTATTCCTGGATGCCGAAGTTGGGGACCCAGGTATCGAAGTGGAGGGCGCAGCCCATGGTGACGGGCGAGAGGTCGGTGGCGCCGTGGCAGCCGGTGCGGATCTGGTAGAGGCTGGCGAGATCGGCGATGCGGCGCAGGTGGGTGAGGCCGCCGGCACCGACGACGGTTGCGCGGATGTAGTCGATCAGCTGGTTCTGGATGAGATCCTTGGCATCCCAGATGGTGTTGAAGATCTCGCCCACGGCCAGCGGGGTGACGGTGTGCTGGCGCACCAGCCTGAAGGCTTCCTGGTTCTCGGCAGGGGTGCAGTCCTCCAGCCAGAACAGCTGGTAGGGCTCGAGCATCTTGCCAAGGTTGGCCGCTTCCTGCGGGGTGTAGCGGTGGTGGCCGTCATGCAGCAGGTGATGGTCGAAGCCGTAGGTCTTGCGCAGCTCCTCGAACATCTTGGGCACATAGTTCAGCGCCTTGCGCGTGTCCCACCCGGTGACCGAGGGCAGGGCAGCATCGGCCGGTTCGTAGTAGAGCTTGCCGCGGCCCACGCCATAGGCATCCTTGATGCCGGGAACGCCGGTCTGGGCGCGGATCGCCTTGTAGCCCATGTCGATGTAGTGGCCGACCGCTTCCACCGTCTCGGCAATGTCCGCGCCGTTGGCATGGCCATAGACCATGATCCCGTCGCGGCTGCGGCCGCCCAGCAACTGGTAGACCGGCATGCCGGCCATCTTGCCCTTGATGTCCCACAGCGCCATGTCGACCGCGGCGATCGCGCGCATGGTGACAGGCCCCCGGCGCCAGTAGGCCCCGCGATAGAGATACTGCCAGATATCCTCGATGCGGCGCGGGTCCATGCCGATGAGGCAGGGGATGACGTGCTCCTCGAGATAGGCGACGACCGAGAGCTCGCGGCCGTTGAGGGTGCCATCGCCGATGCCGTAGACGCCCTGGTCGGTCTCGATCTTCAGCGTCACGAAGTTGCGGCCCGGGCAGGTGACGATGACGCGGGCGGCGGTGATTTTCATGGGGGACACTCGCTAAGGACAGGCGGATTGTGGTAATACCGATTGACGGACCGGTTTCGGTCTGTCAAGTTTCTTGAATTGGTAATACCAGAAAGTTTCCATGACAACTGGCAAATCACACGACCGGCTCTATCAGGATCTCGCCCGCTCGCTGCTCGATGAACTGGCCAGCGGGCGCTATCCGGTGGGCAGCCGCCTGCCGGCCGAGCGCGACCTTGCGCTGCGCTACGAGGTGAGCCGGCCGACGGTGCGCGAGGCGATCATCGCGCTCGAAGTGCAGGGGCTGGTCGAGGTGCGGGTCGGCTCGGGCGCCTATGTCAAGCGGCTGCCCGGCGAGAACGACCGTCCCGGCTTCAACGTGACCGCGTTCGAACTGACCGAGGCGCGGCTGCTGTTCGAGGGCGAGGCAGCGGCACTGGCCGCCACGCAGATGACCGACGAGGACCTTGCCGAGATCGAGGTGCTGGTCCAGCAGATCGCCGAGGAGAACCGGAGCCCCAACGGCACCGAGACCGCCGACCGCGCGTTCCACCTCGCCATTGCCAAGGCGACGCGCAACGTGGCGGTCTACAACACCGTGGCGCAGCTGTGGGACCTGCGCGGCACATCGCCCGAGGCCGCGCTCCTGCACGAGAAGGCCCGCCACGCCAACATCAAGCCGGTGGTCGAGGAGCATACCGCGATCCTCGAGGCCCTGCGCGCGCGTGACCCCAACGCCGCCCGCACCGCCATGCGCACCCACCTCTCCGCCGTGCTCGACGGCCTCCTCTTCGCCACCGAAGAACGACTCCTCGCCGAAGCACGAAGAGCAACACAAGCCAAACGCGATCGCTACGCCAAAGCCACGGCGTGAATTTCGCTGGATCACTTCAAATACGGTCTGAAAGAGTAGAAATGCCCCGCATCCTTGAGCTTCATCCGGACCGGCTTTTGCCGGCTGATCCATCGGTGCGCGCGATTGCGCGCGAGCTTCATGCAAGCGTTGCGGGTTTGCCGATCGTCAGCCCGCATGGTCATACCGATCCGCGCTGGTTTGCGGGCAACGAGACCTTCGGCAATGCCACCGACCTGTTGCTGGTGCCCGACCACTACGTCTTCCGCATGCTCTATTCGCAAGGGGTGGCGCTGGAAGACCTCGGCGTGCGCAACAAGGCGGTCGATCCGCGCGCGGCATGGCGGCTGTTCGCCGAACGCTACTGGCTGTTTCGCGGCACGCCTTCGCGGATGTGGCTCGACTGGGTCTTCGCCGAGGCCTTCGGCATGGGCGTGCAGCTGGGCGCGGAGACTGCCGACCTCTATTTCGACACGATCACCGAGATGCTGGCCAGCGACAGCTTCCGCCCGCGCGCGCTGTTCGATCGCTACAACATCGAGGTCATCGCCACGACCGAGAGCCCGCTCGACACTCTGGAGCACCACGCCGCGATCCGCGCCGAGAACGCGCGCGCCGGCGGATGGCAGGGCCGCGTCATCACCGCCTATCGTCCCGATCCGGTGATCGACCCGGAGTTCGAGGGTTTTTCAGCGAACCTCGACCTGTTCTCGGGGCTGACCGGCGAGGACTGCCGCACGTGGGCCGGCTACCTTGCCGCCCACCGCCAGCGCCGCGCCTTCTTCAAGGACATGGGCGCGACCAGCACCGACCATGGCCATCCCACGGCAGCAACCGCCAACCTTTCCGCATCCGAAGCGGCTGCGCTGTTCGAGCGGGTGGTTTCGGGCGAGTTCCATTCCTCGGACGCCGAGCTGTTCCGCGCCCAGATGCTGACCGAGATGGCGGCGATGAGCCTGGACGATGGCCTTGTCATGCAGATCCACCCCGGGTCCTTCCGCAACCACAATGCCGCGCTGTTCGAACGCTTCGGGCGCGACAAGGGCGCCGACATCCCGACCCGCACCGACTTCGTCCATGCCCTGAAGCCCCTCCTCGACCGGTTCGGCAACGAGAAGGACCTCTCGATCATCCTCTTCACGCTGGACGAGAGCGCCTATGCCCGCGAACTCGCGCCGCTGGCCGGGCACTACCCCTGCCTCAAGCTCGGCCCGGCCTGGTGGTTCCACGACAGCCCGGAAGGCATGAAGCGCTTCCGCCAGATGACGACCGAGACGGCGGGCTTCTACAACACCGTCGGCTTCAACGACGATACCCGCGCCTTCCTTTCGATCCCGGCACGGCACGACGTTGCCCGGCGCATCGATTGCGGCTTCCTGGCGCAGCTGGTGGCCGAGCACCGCATCGAGGACTGGGAAGCGGCAGAGCTTGCGCAGGACCTGTCGTACAATCTGGCGAAGAAGGCCTATAACCTGTGAAGCGCCTGTCCCCGGACACGCTGGCAGCCCTGCCCGCAGAGGTTGCTCGCCCGCTCTACGATCGCGAAAGCCAAGAGGTTGGCATCGTCCACTTCGGCATCGGCGCATTCCACCGCGCGCATCAGGCCTGGTACACCGATGCGGCGATGAATGCTGGTGACCGTGACTGGATGATCACCGGTGTCTCGCTGCGCTCGGCAGGCGTTGCGCGGCAGATGAACCCGCAAGGCGGGCTCTATACGGTGGCCGAGCAATCGGACGACGGGATGCGCGCGAGGATCGTGGGATCGGTCCGCAACGTGCTGGTGGCGAGCGAGGAACCCGATGCGGTGATTGCCGCCGTGGCTGCGCCTGCCACCCGCATCGTCAGCCTGACGGTGACCGAGAAGGGCTACTGCCGCAATCCTGTTGGCAGCCTCGACTTCGACCTCGCGCATTCCTTGAGCTTCTACTACTTCGTCACGCAAGGCCTGCTGGCGCGGGCCAAGGCGGGACTGCCCGGCGTGACGCTGCTGTCGTGCGACAACCTGGCCGAGAACGGCGCGATACTCGAGCGCCTGATGCGCCAGTACCTTGCCCGGCACGAGCCTGATCTGGTGGACTGGTTCGATCGGAACTGCACCTGCCCCGCGACGATGATCGACCGCATCGTGCCCGCCACGACCGACGAGGACCGCGCGGCGGTGGCAGCAGCGCTGGGCGGTCCTGAAGACGAGGCCTGCCAGGATGAAGCCTGCCAGGATGAAGCTTGTGTCGTCACCGAACCGTTCAGCCAGTGGGTGATCGAGGACCGCTTTGCGTCCCCGCGTCCGCGCTGGGAAGCTGTCGGCGCGCAGATCGTCTCCGAGGTTGCCCCTTACGAGACGGCCAAGCTGCGCATGCTCAACGGCGCGCACTCGCTGCTGGCATACTGCGGGCTCAGGGCGGGCCATGAATATGTCCACGAAGCCATTGCCGATCCTGCCTTGCGCAGCCTTGCCGAGCAGTTGATGCGCAACGAAGCCGCACCGACGATCGCGACCGCACCGGGGCAGGACCTTGCCGCCTATGCCGATGCGCTGATCGCCCGCTTCGCCAATCCCAGCCTCAACCACCGCCTGATCCAGATCGCCATGGACGGCTCGCAGAAGATCCCGCAGCGCTGGCTCGAGACGCTGGCGCACAACGAGAAACACGGCCGCACCTGCCCCGCCATACGCGAAGGCCTGACCGCCTGGATCCACCACCTGCAAGGCCACAACGGACCCGTCGACGACCCCCTCGCCGACAAACTCTCCCGCGCCGCCAAAAGCGCCGATCCCATGACCGCGCTGTTCGGGGACGGCGGGCCGATGGCGGGAGTCTGGACGTTCAAGCCGTGACGGGACCCGGTCAGCGGTAGAATTCGTCCTCGATGCGGGCGAGGGTTTCGAACCCGTCGCCGATGTGCTGGCGCATGGCGCGTTCGGCACCATCGGCGTCCCCGGCGAGAATCAGTGCAAGCATGGCCTGATGATCGGCGTTGGCGGTCTTCAGGCGCTCCTCGTCATAGAAGCTTTCGAAAAGAAGGCGATGGATCGGCACGTTCAGCCGCTGGAGGTGATCGGCGATGACCTTGTTGCCCGATCCTTCGACGATCAGGCGATGCCATTCATTGTTGAGCCTGCCGAACCGGTCCGGCGCGCGTTCGCGCACGCAGGCGTCAAGCTGGTCCTGCAAGGCCTTGAGCCGGCCCAGCATGACGGCATCGGCATTCACGGTGAAATCGTGCGCCGCCATGCCTTCGAGCGCCATGCGCGCCCGATAGATCTGGCGCACCTCGTCAAGCGTGGAGCTGCGGACCGACGCGCCGCGAAATTCCTCGATCTCGACAAGGCCTTCGCCTTCGAGCCGCTTGAGCGCCTCGCGCACCTTTGACCGGCTCGCCCCGGTCTGGCGGATGATATCGACCTCGACCAGTCGCTGGCCCGGCACGAAGCGGCCGGTCCGGATGCGTTGACGGACCCAATCGGCGATTTCCTGCCCCGAAGGGGCGCGATCAATGGCTGCATCCTGGACCATGCGCAACCTTATCGCTGGTTATGGACGAAATTGTCAACAATATCGTTGTCCATTTTTCAGTTGTAAGCGCTTGCGGGATAGGTGATCACAGGGTTGCAAGAGCGGCGGATCGATCCGTCCGGGAGAGCATCGTGAAGGGAATCCGCAATCTTACGGGCGCCATCGTGGCGCTGGCAAGCGTGGCCACGTTCGTCGCTGGGCCCGTTGCTGCCGCCGCGGATGGCTATCCTGATGTCGTGCGCCAGTCGATCTACGTGCCGGTGCGCGATGGCACGAGGCTGGCCGTGAACATCTACCGGCCCGCCAGTGGTGCCACGGTTGCGCCTGAGCGTCTGCCGGTGATCTTCTCGTTCACGCCCTATCGAGCGCGCTTCAGGGACAAGGATGGCAAGGTCGTCGAACTTGCGCTTGATGATCGCCTCGCCATGCGCTCGCTGATCCGGGCGGGTTACGTTGTGGCCACCGCCGACATTCGCGGCAAGGGCGCTTCCTTCGGACACCGTCGGGGATTTCAGGATCGTACCGAGGCCTATGACGGTTACGATCTGGTCGAGTGGCTGGCGCGCCAGCCGTTCTCCACCGGCAAGGTGGGCATGATCGGATGTTCCTACCTCGGCGGATCGACGTTCCATACTGCCACGACAACCCCGCCGTCGCTCAAGGCCGTGTTCATCGGCGCTTCCGACCTCGACAAGTATGCCTTCGTGCGGCGCGGCGGCATCCCTGCGCAGTTCAACACCCGGCCTGACGAGCCTGCCGAAGTCGACCTCGCCAGCGTCCCGGTTGACGCCGACACGGATGGGGCGATGCTGAAGGCCGCCGTGGCCGAGCATGCCGCCAACACGCCGATGGCCCCGCTGTGGTACGGCATGCCTTATCGCGACAGCGTTTCGGCCTTCACCGGAAACGAGTTCTGGAACGAGGTCGGCACGTTCAACTACCTGGACCGCATCCGTGCCGCAGGCATCGCCACCTACTTCTGGAGCAACTGGCAGGACGAGCCGACAGCGCAGGCCCTGATCAGCGCCGCCAACATGCCGGGCTCAAGGTTCCTTGCCGGGCCCGGAAGCCATTGCGTGCCGCCGCCGGGGTTCGACTTTACCGGTGAGGTCACGCGCTATTTCGACCACGCTCTGAAAGGCGCGGCCAATGGCATGGAGTCTGCCCCGCGCGCGACCTACTGGCTCGAAGGCCTAGACGGGAAGGGTGGTTATGTTCGCTCCAACCTGCTGCCGGGCGAGGGGGCCAAGCCGGTGTCCTGGTTCCTTGAAGAGGGGAAGAGCGGCACGGCGCGATCGGTGAATGATGGTCTGCTCCGCGCCTCGGCGGGCGGACGCGGCGCGGATCGCTTCACTGTCAACTACGATCTTCCGGACCCCGAGTACTTTGCATTCTGGGCGCAGCCGATGGACGCCAATGGCCTGTCCTATACCACGCCCGCGCTGACTGCGCCGGTGAAGCTGGTGGGCTTCCCCGTGGCGCGGCTGGCGGTTTCGACCGACAAGACTGACGCAAACGTCTTCGTCTACCTCGATCAGGTCGATGCGAGCGGCAAGGCCGAGGTCGTGGCGTTCGGGCGGCTCGCGCTTTCGCACCGCAAGGAGGGCAAGGCCCCCTACGACACGATGGGCTTGCCGTGGCATTCGGGAATGATGGCCGATGTCGCGCCGGTTCGGCCCGGTCAGGTCGTGCGCGTCAACATCGACATGACGCCGGTGTCGCGCGTGGTGCCAGCGGGCGCGCGGCTGCGGCTGACCGTGGCGGGGGCCGATCCGCGCCAGCGCAATCTCAAGGACATTCGCCAGAACCCGGCGCCGGTCATCACCGTGCATCGCGGCGGCGCCAATGCATCCCGGCTCGATCTGCCGGTAAACGACTGAGTTCTTTTTGAAATGCAAAGCCGCATCGACGGCTCAGGGAAGGAGTAGGGGATTATGAAGGGCAAGAGGATCGGGGCCTCGCGGGCCATGCTGAAGCTGGGGTGCTGCGCGCTGGCGATCACGCTTTCGGGTGCGGCCTTCGCGCAGGAGGCGGCGCAAGATACACCTGAAGAGGGCGCGGCCAGCAACGCCGAGATCATCGTCACCGGCAGCCGCGTGCGCGGCGAGGCGCCGGTCGGCTCCACCGTCACGACGCTGGGTCGCAAGGAGATCGAGGCTTCGAGCCAGGTCACCGTCGACCGCATGATCAAGGAGATCCCGCAGGTCTTCGACCTCGGCGTGTCCGAGAACTCGCGCGGACAATCGGGCGGCAGCGGCAACATCACCTATGGCAACTCGGTCAACCTGCGCGGCATCGGACCTTATGCCACGCTGGTGCTGGTCGATGGCCACCGCGTGACCAACAACAGCCGCTCGATCGATCCTTCGGTCATTCCTTCGCTGGGCATCGAGCGCGTGGAAGTGGTCGCCGATGGCGCTTCGGCGATCTACGGGTCCGACGCGGTGGCGGGCGTGGTCAACCTGATCCCGCGCCGCTCGCTCGATGGTGGCGAAGTGTTTGCCCGCACCGGCATCTCCAGCCGGGGCGACTTCCATGAATATACCTTGGGCGCAGCGCTGGGCAAAGTGTTCGAACGCGGCCAGATCATGGTCGCCTACGAGCATGTCGAACGCTCAAACCTTTCGGGCGACGACC
Source organism: Novosphingobium sp. FW305-C-30-35 (assembly GCF_058783135.1). NCBI lineage: Bacteria > Pseudomonadati > Pseudomonadota > Alphaproteobacteria > Sphingomonadales > Sphingomonadaceae > Novosphingobium > Novosphingobium sp. FW305-C-30-35. Next base: position 474,160 of record NZ_JBYSYJ010000002.1, on the reverse strand, counting down.
GTGATTTCTTCACCAGCGACCAGCGTCGCTTTGGCGGCGGCGATTATCGCATCGTCCGCTGCGCGCCGGGCAATATCAACGCCAACGGCACGACTTATGCGATTCCCTCCAGCGGGGTGACGCAGGCCACCGCAGGAAGCCTCACTGCCGGTTCGCTCAACAAGTGCGACGAGCTCGACAATCAGGACCTGATCCCGCGCCAGAAGTATGACTCGGTCAACAGCACTGGCCGCTACGAACTGACCGACTGGCTCGACGTGTTCTACGACGGGTTCTATTCCAAGCGCTCGTTCTATCGCATCTCGGCCTATTCGAATGCGCGCCTGACGGTGCCGCAGACCAATGCCTTCTTCGTGCGGCCCGATGGCTTTACCGGCTCGAGCTACACGCTCGACTACAACTTCCGGAACGACCTGCCGACCAACGATTCCTATGGCTACGCCCGTTCTTGGCAGATCACGCCGGGGATCAAGGCAAAGCTGCCCGGAGGCTGGGAAGCCGAGGCCCTGTTTGGTTATGGCAAGACCAATGATTTCTCGGGCTCCTACTTCGGCGTGAACAATGCAGCCCTCAACGCCGCGCTCGCCAGCAGCAATCCCGCGACGGCGTTCGATCCCTATGGCCTCGGTCGCACCAGCCAGGCCGTGCTTGATGGCATCGCCAACCAGATCTTTCTTGCGCCGACAAATGGCCGCCTGCGTACGTACGAAGCGCGGCTCAACGGCGGGCTCTTCGCGCTGCCGGGCGGCGAAGTGAAGCTGGCGACGGGGTATGAGCGGCAGGACTTCAAGGTCGCGCTCGGCTCCGCACGCGGCGCGCCGACGAATCCGATCACCTTCCGCAACTTCGGCCGCAAGGTTGATTCGTTCTATGGCGAGCTGTTCATTCCCGTGTTCGGGCCGGACAATGCCATGCCCGGGTTCCAGCGGCTCGAGATCAATGCCGCGGTCCGTCATGACAAGTACAGCGATGTCGGCAGCACGACCAATCCCAAGTTCGGCGTGAACTGGGTGCCGGTCGACGGGATCAAGCTGCGCGGCAGCTATGGCACATCGTTCCGCGCGCCGACGATCCCCGAGATCTACGGCAATTCCAACAACCTGTTCGGCCAGTCCTACCAGAACCCGGCGGGCGGCGCGCCGTTGCAGGGCTATGCCCTGTCGGGCCCGAACCTCGATCTGAAGCCCGAGACGGCGACGTCATGGTCGGTCGGTGCGGACTTCGAACCGACCCGCAACCTGCGCTTCTCGGTCACGTACTGGGACGTGAACTACAAGAACCAGGTGCTGGCGAACCTCTCCAACCTCGCCATCCTTGGCACCGAGGCGCAGTATGCAGGAACGGGCATCATCCTGCGTGGCACCGATGCCGCGACGCGCGTGCAGCAGCTGCTGGCGCAGGGCGTGACGCTGGCGGGCGGGTCGTTCCCTGGTGGCAACCCGGCCAACGTGACCCTGTTCGTTGACGGGCGCAGCCAGAACCTTGGCGTCTCGATCACCCGTGGCATCGATTTCACCGCCACGTGGCGCGCCGAACTGGGCAGCGAGGATGCGCTGACCTTCAACGCTTCGGGCACGTACCTCACCAAGTACCGCGTGGCGCTGACGCCCAAGGCGCCGCTGATCGATCGGCTGGACTTCATCTTCAACCCGCTCAAGTTCAAGGCGCGGGGCAGCGTGACCTGGGATCACGGTCCGTTCAGCGCGCGTGTGCAGGCGATCCATGTCGGTGGCTACTTCAACAACCTGACGGTCGGCGGCCAGAACGTGAAGAGCTACACCCCGGTTGACCTCAACCTCACGTTCCGCATCGGCGACCAGCAGGCAAGCGGGTTCTTCGAGAAGGGCATGACGCTCGGCCTCGAAGTGCGCAACGTGTTCGACACCGATCCGCCTTACGTGAACCTTGCGCCAAGCGGCAACGGCAGCGGTGGGTATGACGCCACCGCCAGCGATCCCATCGGGCGGCTGTTTGCGGTAAGCCTGCGCAAGTCGTTCTGAGAACTGAAGGGTCGCAAGTGCGCAAGGCGGTTACCATGGTGCTGGCGGGGGACCTCGTGCTCGACGAGCCCGATGCCCCCTACTGGCTGGCGGGAATTGCCCCGGCGCTGAAGGAGGCCGACCTTGCGGTGGGCCACCTCGAGGTGCCGCACACCGGGCGGGGACAGGAGCTACAAGGCGACGTTCCCGCGCCGGGCGCGCCGCCTTCGAATGTTGCCGCCATCGCTGCGGCGGGGTTTCACATGCTGAGCCTTGCCGGAAACCACATTGCCGACTGCGGCGCGGAGGGAATCGCCGATACCCTTGCGCTCATGGCCGAGGCAGGTCTCGTCGGATCGGGCGCAGGACTGTCGCTGGTCGAGGCGCGCAAGCCGGCGATGGTCGAGCGCTGCGGCATGCGCATTGCCCTGCTCAGCTACAACTGCGTCGGGCCTGAAAACAGCTGGGCTGGCGATACCCAGGCCGGTTGCGCCTATCTGCGGATCGAAACTGCTGATGGTGGACCGATCGCCCCTGCCGCCGATCTTGTCGGCGTGACGGATCAGGCGCTCGAAGTGCTCCGCAAGGATATCGCGGCGGTGCGCGAAAAGGCAGACTTCGTCATGGTCGCGCTACATAAGGGGGTGGTGCACACGCCCGCCCGCCTCGCCCCCTACGAGCGCGCGATCAGCCATGCAGCCATCGAGGCCGGGGCGGACGTGGTCATCGGGCATCACGCGCATATCGTTCGCGGGATCGAATTCCATCAGCGCAAGCCGATCTTCCATGGCCTCGGCAATGGTTGCGTCGTGACGAGTGCGCTAAGCCCGGCGCAGGACCACCCGGCGCGGCGCGAGTGGGCCGAGAGGCGCAAGGCACTGTTCGGTTTCGAACCGGACCCTGCCTTTACCCTCGCGCCGTTTCATCCGGAAGCGGTCAATGCCATGCTCGGGCGACTGACAGTCCATGAAGATGGCCGGATCGAAGCCGGGATCATCCCGGTGGACGTGCTGGCACCCGGAAGGCCCGTTCTGGCCGAAGGCGAGAGGAAATCCGAGATCGCCCGCTATATCGAAGACATCACGCGGAAGGCCGGACTGCCGCCGATCACCATCGCCGCTGACGGCATGGTGCGCGCATGATCGGGGTGCGCAACGCCATCACCCTGCTCGGCGGGGTCGCGCTGCTCGGCGCAACCGCAACCGATACCGTTGCGGTGATCGGCCGCCATGTCGGCCTGCCGCTGCGGGGCTCCATCGAACTGGTCCAGTTCTTTGTCCTCGTTGCCGGATCGCTGGCCTTGCTGGTCGCAACTGCGGAGCGGGCGCACGCCAAGGTGCATCTGGTGGTGGACCGCATGGGCGATGCCGGGAAGGCCGCCATGGCGCGGCTTTCGGGCCTGCTGGGCGCGGTGTTCTTTGCGGGGCTTCTCGCCGGGTCGTTGTGGCTCATGGCCGATCTGTGGAGCGGGCACGAGGAGAGCGAACTGCTCGGCATCTCGTGGCGCTGGATGCGGCTATTCGCCAACCTGGCACTGCTGGCGACGACCGCAGTGCTGCTCGCGCAAGCCGTCAGGGGGCGCAAGTGATGTTTGCGACGCCCGCGACCGGCGTGATCGGTGTCCTGATCCTCTTTGCGCTGCTGTTGTCGGGCCTGCCGATCGGCGTGGCGCTGGGCCTCGTCGGACTTGGCGGGCTGTGCCTTGTGCTCGGCCTTGAACCCGCACTGATCAAGGGCGGGGTAGTGCTGGTCGATACGCTGACCCGTTATGAACTGGGCACGCTGCCGCTGTTCATGTTCATGGCGCACCTGTTCTTCTCTTCCAACGCCAGCCGCGACCTGTTCGATGCGGCGGCCAAGCTGGTCGGCCATCGGCGCGGCGGGCTGGCCTATGCCTCGGTCGGCGGGTGCGCAGGCTTCGGTGCGATCAACGGATCGAGCCTCGCCACGGCAGCGACCATCGGCCTTGTTGCCCTGCCAGAAATGCGCAAGCGCGGCTATTCGGACGCACTGGCGACCGGGACTGTCGCGGCGGGCGGCACGCTGGGCCAGATGATTCCGCCTTCGGGTGCGCTGATCGTGTTCGGGATCATTGCCGAACAGTCCATTGGCAAACTGTTTACCGCAGCAATCGTGCCGGGGCTGACGCAGGCGCTGCTCTATTGCGCGGTCATCTGGATCGCCGTGCGCCTGCGCCCGCATATTGCCCCGGCCAGCGACCGCGCATCGTGGGCAGAGCGGTGGCAGGCCATCGGCAGGATCGCCGACATGATCGTGCTGATCGCGCTGGTCATCGGCGGCATTGCGCTCGGCTGGTTCAGCCCGTCCGAGGCAGCGTCGATCGGTGCAGCGGGCGCGCTCGCCATCGCGGCGTGGCGCAAGCGCCTCAATCGCGCCATGCTTATGCAGGCCTTCGAGGAAACGCTGCGCACGAGCGGGCTGATCCTCATGGTCATCATTGGCGCCCTGGTCTTCTCGGTCTTCGTTTCGGTTACAGGGTTGACCGACGCCATCGGCGCCTGGGTCACCGGCCTTGGCCTCGGCACGATACCCACGCTGATCCTTGTTGCGGTGATCCTGCTGCTGCTGGGTTCGGTGCTCGATGGCCTTGCGCTGATGCTTCTGACCACGCCGATCCTGCTGCCGGTGGTCGAAGGCGTGGGTATGTCTGCCATCTGGTTCGGCATCTTCCTGTGCCGCGCGATGGAAATCGGCTTCGTCCATCCGCCGTTGGGCATGAACCTGTTCGTGATCCAGGGCGTGGCCAAGGACGTTTCGATCAACCGCATCTTCAAGGGCGTGCTGCCGTTCCTGGCGAGCGACCTTTTGCACCTGCTCATCCTGATCCTGTTCCCCGCGTTGGCGCTGGGGCTGCCCGAATTGCTTGGAAACTGACGATGTTTGCTTATGCCGGACCAAACTTGCCGCATGACCTGTTGGAGGCGACCGGGCGCAATGCCGGACCGCTGACGTGGAACGTGGATCGCGCCATGCCCGCGGCGGACCGCTGGCTGGAAAGCAAGTTCGCGCCGTGGACCCGGTCGGTGCTGCAGGACTGGGCCGACGGCGCGCTCGACCATCTCGAGGCGGTCGTGTTCTCGCGCGCCGACGATAGTGCGCAGCGCCTTTACTACTACCTGTGCGAGTTGCGACGATCCGGCGCGATCAAGGGCCCAGAACCGTTGGTGCTCGACATTGCCAAGAGCCCGCGGGAAAGCAGTATTGCCCGCGACGAGGTGGCGCTGCGCAAGCTGGCGGAGCAGCTGGGCGTGGGCGAGGCGGCGCTGCACTCGGCCATCGCGGCAGGAAATGCGCGGCGCGCAGGCACCGTTGCCAGCACTGGCGGAGGGAAAGTGTGCCTGATCGCAGGAAGCCCTCTGCCCGACGGGCGGATGCACCGGATGGTGGAACAATCCGGATGGTCCGCCATTGGCCGCACCCTTGCCGAGGAGTGGGGCGACATGGGGCCAGCGGTAGACGAGGGACCAGAGCCCTTCGCCGCGCTTGCTCGCCAGCTTCACGCCCGTCACCTCGACACGCGGGGCTTCTTCGACCGATCGGGCGCGCTGACAGAGGTTGCGCGGCGTTCGGGCGCAAAGGCCGCGATCCTGTGGCTGATCGAGGAGGACGACACCACCGTCTGGCACTTGCCGGCCATGCGCGCCGCGCTTGAGACGCAAGGGCTGCCGGTCATGGTCGCCACCCGTCGCGACTGGTCGTGCCGTGACGGGATCGATGCCGAAATCTCTGCCTTTCTCGCAGGAGTGGCCGCATGAAGCTGCTCAGCGGACACCGCGTTGCCGTACTCGGCGGCATGGCGGATCGTGCGCTCGCACGCTTCCTGGCATCGCTTGGTGCGGAACTGGGCGGGCCGGTTGAAGGCGCGTCGTTCGTGATCGATGACCTTGGGCTGGAAGGGCTCGAGGGCGTCAGCATTCCCGAAGCGGCCGTGCACGTATCCGTCACCCCCTTCGGTTCGGGCGGGCCACGCTCGGCCTGGAAGGGCAGCGAGCTGGTCGCCTCGGCGATGGGCGGGGCCTTGCGGGTCACAGGCGAACCCGGCCTGCCCCCGGTCAAGGAGGCGGGCGACGCCTGCACCTTCCACGCCGACATGGTGGCCGCCTCGGGCGCGCTGGCGGCGCACTATGCACGTGGAAGCCACGGGAAGGGCCAGCACGTCGATGTTTCGATCCAGCAAGTCGCCTTCAGCCGGAATTTCAACGGCGTGCTGGTGTGGCAGTTCGACAGGCGCAAGCTGGTCCGCGTTGGCGGCGCACTCGCCTATGGCAAGGCGACGGTGCGGGCGATCTGGCGGCTCGCCGATGGCTGGTGCTTCCATTCGCTGATGACCGGGCGCCTCGGCGCGCCCGCCAACCAGGCGCTGTCAGACTGGATCGACGAAGCGGGCATGCCCAATCCCATGGCTGGGACGGACTGGCTTTCCTACAACCGCTCCACTCTCCCTGCTGAAACCCGCAGTCTGTGGGAAGGGGCCATCGCCGCATTTTTCCTCTCGCGAACCAAGCACGAGATCGCGACCGAAGGCTTGCGGCGCGGGATCAACGCCTGCGTTGCCAACGAACCGGCAGACGTGCTGGCGGACCCGCATCTTGCCGCGCGGGGCTTCTTCGACACGGCGGATGGCCTGCCCGAACGCTTCGCTGCGTTCCGTGAAGGCAGCGCGCAAGTTGCCGCGCCCGCCATCCACACCGGCACCCGTCCGGGGCCGCTTTCGGGCGTGAAGGTGCTCGATTTCGCGTGGGCGCTGGTCGGTTCGATCACCACCAAGACACTGGGCGACCTTGGCGCGGAAATCGTCAAGATCGAGACGCGGACCAGGCCCGATCTGGCCCGTCTGGACGTGCAGGTCTCGGCCTCGAAGCCCGGCAACTGGGACGACAAGCCGTGGTTTTCGCACCTCAACACCTCCAAGCGCAGCCTTTCGCTCAACATGAAGAAGGCCGAGGCCCGCGAGCTGATCGATCCCCTGATCGACTGGGCCGATGTGGTGGTCGAGAACTTCTCGCCCGGCACGATGGCCAAGCTGGGTCTGGATTACGAAAGCCTTGCGGCGCGCAACCCCGGGATCGTGATGGTCTCGGGCAGCGTGTTCGGCCAGACCGGGCCGATGGCGCAGGAATGGGGCGTCGATGGCACCGGCGGGGCGCTCTCGGGCCGCACTTACCTGACCGGCTGGCCGGATCGCGATCCGGTTATCCCCGGCGCGGTCCCGTTCGGCGACGTGATCGTGCCCTATGTCATGGCGGCAGGGGTCGCCGGCGCGCTGCAATATCGGCGCGAGACCGGGCGCGGCTGCCATATCGATGCTTCGATGTACGAGATCTGCGTCCAGCAGATGCGCGATTATCTTGAGCAGGCCAAGCGGGGCGAGCGGCCGCAGCGCATGGGCAATGCCGATGCGCGGGTGTTCTGGCAGGACGTGCTCCCCGCGGCGGGCGAGGACCGCTGGGTGGCGGTCTCCTGCCCGACCGCGGCTGACCATGCGAAGCTTCTGGCGATCACTGGCGCCGATCCCGCCGCATGGACGGCATTGCGCGGGGACCACGCCATCGCCGCCGAGCTTCAGGCCCACGGCATCGCCTGCGGCGTGGTGCAGGATTGCGAGGACATGATCGAGCGCGACGCCCAGTTGATCGGGCGCGGCGCGCTGGTCACGCTCGACCATCCCCTGCTCGGCCCCTTCGGCCACATCGCCACGCCGCTGCGCTTCTCGCGCGATCGGTTCCAACCCTTCCGCGCGCCCGGCATGGGCGAGCATGTCCATGAAATCGCGCGCGATCTGTGCGGCCTGTCAGAGGCCCGGATTGCCGAACTCGAACAGGCAGGAGTCTTCCAGTGAGCGCCGAACCCATCACAAAACCCTCGGGCCAGCGCAGCCGCAAGGACCTTGCCTGCACCGCCGCTGCGAGCGCCTACCAGAAGCAGTTCGGAGCAGACCTCAGGCGCCGCGTCGTCGACGAGGGCGAGCCTTTTGCCATCGTCCAGGCCGATACGCCGCACGAAATATTCCACGTGATGGACATACCGATCATCACCAACCAGTGGTGGTCGGCCTACATCTCGGCCAAGCAGCTCTCGAACCATTATTTCGAGGTGATGGCGCAGGCCGGTTACCCGAAGAACAGCTGCAAGTACTGCTCGCTCGGCCTTGCCTGCACGCTGGCTAACGACCCCAGGACCGCGCCATGGGGCGGCTTGCCAAAGCCCACGGTGCTTGTCGCGCGGATGACCTGCGATTGCATCCAGCACGTGTTCGGGCAGTGGGCCGATGCGCTGGGCAGCGAATTCTTCCCGATGGAAGCCCCCGCGTGGGAGCACAAGGATCCGCGCTGGTTCGCCCATTCGAAGGACCAGTGGGAACAGGTCTATGACGCGGATCGCATCGCGCTCGCCGTTTCGGAAATGCGCGACCTGATCGCGCTGCTGGAGAACCGCACCGGTCGCAAGTTCGATGAGGAAAAGCTCCACTACCTGATGGAGCGCATCAACGAGCAGGAAGGTTATATCTGGGAAGCGGCGCAGGCCATCGGCAAGGCACGGCCGTGCCCGGTCTCGATCGCAGAGCAGATGCCCAACACGATGATTCCGCAGTGGCATCGCGGCTCCGACTGGGCGGTGGGGCATGCCAGGCGCTTTCGCGACGAGGTGATGAACCGCATCGCCGCGGGCGAGGGCACCGCTGCGAATGAGAAGATTCGCCTGATGTGGATCGGCGCGGGCGTGTGGCACGATCCCGGCTTCTATCAGGCGCTGGAAGAGCGCATGGGCGCGGTCTTCGTCTGGTCGATGTACATGCCCTTTGCAGGTCCGCAGTACATCCGCGAAGTGCAGGGCCGTCCGATGGAGGCGCTGGCCAGCCGCATCTGCTCGATGAACGAGGTGCTGCACCTGCCGCCATGGATGAACGGCTGGATGACTAGCGAAGCAGAGCGCTGCGGCATCGATGCTTGCGTTGTCCTGCTGCCACCGGAGAACCGCCTGTCGCAATCCGGCACCAAGATCACCGCCGAGGCGCTGGAAAAGGCAGGCGTGCCGGTGCTGATGATCGACGCCGACATGGTCGATGCCGCCAATTGGGATCATGACAGGATGGTCGGCATGGTGGCGGAGTTCCTGCAGAAGCGAGGGCTCGCGTGAGGCTCTTCGCCGCCCTGCTGATCCTGCTCCTGGCGGCCTGCGCGCGCCCGGTCGATCCGGGCGTGACCGAACTGACTTATGCCTCGCCCTACAGCCCCAACCATCCGTTTTCCAAGGCCGACCAGGAATGGATGGCCTTTGTCGAAAAGCGCTCGGACGGGCGCATCCGGATCAGGCCGGTATGGTCGGGCGCGCTGCTTTCATCGGACATGTCGATGGAGGAACTGCGCCACGGCGTGGCCGATATCGGCCTGATCACGCCGATCTACGTGCGCGGCGGCACGCACCTCATCCGCATCCAGTCGGGCTTCTATCAGGGCGCGGACAGCGTGGAATCGCAGGTTGCGCTCTATGGGTGCATCGCCAGCGCCAATCCGCAGGTCGGGCATGAACTGGCAGGGCTCAAGGTGCTTGCGGTGCAGGGCGGCACGCTGCCCGGTCTCGTTACGGCCAACCGGCAGGTGCGCAGTCTGGATGACATCAAGGGCCTGCGCATCCGTGCGCCGACCGAACTCCTGAGCGTGCTGGACTCCCTCGGTGCGGACCCCGTCAACATGCCGATGGGCGAAGTCTACTCTGCCATGGCCAAGGGCGTGATCGACGGCGTGATCGCGCCGGAAGACACCTTCAAGTCGCTGCACTTTGCCGAAATCTCGAAGCACTTCTACCAGATCGCCGTGCCCCGAGGTGCCTATCCAGCGCGCGCGATGAGCGAGAAGCGCTGGAACGCCTTGTCCGAGGCTGATCGTCAGGTCCTGACCGATGGCATCGTCGTGTGGGAAGCGGCGCTGGCTCGCCAGGTTCGCGCCGCGGTCGAGAAGGGCAAGGCCGAAGCCGTGGCGGCCAAGGTCACCTTCAACCCTGCCAGCGTGGCAGACCAGCAGCGCTTCGACGCAATCTACCTGCGCGATTCAGAAGCCAATGCGCGCGGCCTTGCCGCCTATGGCATCGATGGCGAGGCTGCATTCCGTTCCGCCCGCGCAGCGGTGAAGGGACGGGACCGGATTACCTGCGGGAGTGGCACATGAAGAAGATGACATCCTTCCTGCTGGGCCTCGCGCTCGGCATCGCCCCGCTCACAGCAGAGGCGCAGAGTGCCCGGACGATCGGTATGCCTGCTGGTTCCGGCGGAATGCCTGCCATTGCGCAAGGCCGCGCCGATGCGCCGGGTTACACCATCTACCGCCCCGCAAAGTGGCCGAGCAAGCGCTTGCCACTGGTGCTGTGGGGCAATGGCGGCTGTCGCGACAACGGCCTGTCGGCCAGCCATTTCCTGCGTGAGCTAGCCAGCCACGGCTATATGGTCGTTGCCAATGGCGCCCCGCGCGAGGAGCGGCCGGTGCTTGCCGCACTTCCTCCCGCAAACGGCCCGCGCCCAACAGGGGCTCCGCCGGCCCGAGCAACGCCGGACGAAACGCAGGTAAGCCAGTTGCTTGGCGCGATCGACTGGGTCAGGGGCAGCGATCTCGCGCCCCATGCCGATCTTTCACGCATTGCCGTCATGGGGCACTCCTGCGGCGGCCTGCAAGCCCTTGCAGCCGGTGCCGATCCACGCATCGGCGCGGTCGTCGCCTTCAACAGCGGAGTCTATGTGCGCGCAGGCTCGGGCCTGAGCGGCGTTGGCATTACCAAGGACGATCTCGCCAGGCTGCACACGCCCGTTGCCTACATCCTCGGCGGGCCTGACGACATTGCCTACCCCAACGGGTCTGACGATGTGTCGCGCATTGCCCATGTGCCGGTGTTCTTCGCCAACTCGGCCATCGGCCATGGCGGCACCTTCGGCCTTGCCAATGGTGGCGATTATGGCCGCATCGGCGCGGCCTGGCTCGATTGGCAATTGAAACGCAAGGCCAAGGCGGGCGCGATGTTTACCGGCCCCGACTGCGGGCTGTGCAAGGACAAGCAATGGACCGTGGTCCGCAAGCAATTTCCGGAGAAGCCATGATTTCGCCTCCAGCCACCGGCCCGCTCTCCGGCATCCGGATTGCCGACTTCAGCCACGTCATGGCTGGGCCTTACGCTTCGCACCTGCTGCGGATGATGGGGGCCGAGGTCATCAAGATCGAGCCCAAGGGCGGAGATGGCTTCCGCAACTATGGCGCTGACCGGCGCTACGACGGGATGTCGCCCGCGTTCATCGCTGCCAATGCCGGCAAGAAGTCGATCGCGCTCGATCTCAAGGACGAGGGCGATCTTGCCATTGCCCGGGGCGTGATCGCCCGGTCCGACGTCTTGCTCGAAAACTTCCGGCCCGGCGTCATGGCGCGGCTCGGTCTTGGCTACGAGGCTGCGTGCGATCTGCGTCCCGACCTAATATACTGCTCGGTTTCCGGCTATGGCCAGGAAGGCCCGCACCGCGATTGGCCGGCCATCGACAATATCGTGCAGGCCACCAGTGGCATGATGATGCTGAGTGGCGACGAGGGTGATCCGCCGGTGCGCGTGGGCTTCCCCATCGTCGATACGCTGACCGGACAGACCGCCGCCATGGCGATCCTCGGCGCGCTCATGCAGCGCGAGCGTGGCGGTGGGGGCAGCAAGCTCGATGTATCGATGTTCGATGCCAGCCTCGCCTTCATGACCTCGGCGCTGACTCCGTTCCTCGTGACCGGCAAGCCGATGAGCCGCATGGGCAACACCGGCTATAGCGGATTGCCGACGGCGTCGCTGTTCACCACGCGCGATGGGCGGCAGATCTCGCTCGGCGTAGTCCAGCCGCCGCAGTTCGCTGCACTCGCGCGCGAACTCGGACACGAGGACTGGCTGGCCGATGAACGCTTTGCCACGCCCGACGCCCGCCGCGCCAATTTCGATGCCATGCACGCCGCTCTCTCGGCCGTGTTCGCCACGGGCGATGCCGCTGATTGGGAGCAGCGCCTGAGCAATGCAGGCATTCCCTGCGGCATGGTGCGTCGCGTGGACGAGGCTGGGGCGCTTGCAGGCAAGGGCGCACTGGTGGATCTTCAGATTCCCGGTCTCCCCCAGGAATGCGTTCAAATTCCCGGCCCCGGCTACCGTGTGGCGGGGCAGGCGGGTCCGACGCTTGCCGCACCGCCCCGTCTAGATGCAGACCGTGCCGATATTCTCGCGTGGCTGGCGCAGGAGCCAGTGGCGTGAAGCTGCGTCTGCTGCTCGCCCCTCTGGCGATGCTTGCCGCTCCGCTCGTCGCGCAGGATGCAGCGCCCGTTTCGCGCATGATCGAGGGCACACTTGCCAGCGGGGCGAAATGGCAGGCACTGGTTCCGGCAAACTTCAACGGCAGCCTGCTGTTGTGGAGCCACGGCTACTCCCCCCGCATCGACCCGGCCGAACCCGCGCCTGCGCAGTACCGTGATCTGCTGCTCGCCAAGGGTTATGCGCTGGTGGCGTCGGACTATGGCGCGGGAGGGTGGTCGCTCGAACAGGCTGTGCCCGCGCAGCGCGCCACGGTCGAGGCCTTTGTCGCGCGCGAAGGGCGCCCGGCACGCGTGCTGGCCTGGGGGTCGTCGATGGGCGGCCTCATTTCCACCGCGCTGGCCGAGCAGGACAGGCCAGTGATCGACGGCGCTCTCGCGATGTGCCCTTCGATCGGCGGCGCGGTCGGCATGATGAACATGGGGCTGGACGGGGCTTTTGCCACCGCCGCCCTGATCGCGCCCAATTCCGGGCTGTCGCTGGTCAACGTCGCTGACGACATGGCCAATGGCCGCAAGGCCATGGCGGCAATCGATGCTGCCCGTCAAACCCGCGAAGGCAGGGCGCGGATCGCACTGGCGGGTGTGCTCGGCGGCATTCCCGGCTGGACCCGGCCCGAGCGTCCCGAACCCGCTGCCGACGATACCGAAGCGCAGGTTGACGAGATCGCCGCAACGCTGGTCATGGGCACCTTCATGCCGCGCAATGATCAGGAGAGCCGCGCGGGCGGCGTCTTCTCGTGGAACACCGGCGTGAACTACGCCCGGCAACTGGATCGTTCGGGACGTCGGCCCTTCGTGGAGGCGATGTATCGCAAGGCCGGGCTGAGCCTGAGCCGCGATCTCGCCACGCTTGCCCGTGCCCCAAGGATCAGCGCCAAGCCATCAGCCGTGCGCTACATGCTTGATAACTATACGCCATCAGCTCGCCCGCGCGTGCCGCTGGTGTCGCTGCAGGCGGTGGGCGATGGGCTGACCTCACCTTCGCTGCAGCGCGCCTATGCCGACGCTGCGCCGCCTGCGATGATGCAGCCACTCTGGCACAAGGGAGCGGGGCACTGCCGCTTGCCCCCCGAACAGGTACTTGCGGCGATTGCGCATCTTGAACAGCGCATCGCTTCGGGGAAGTGGCCAGCGCGTCCGACCCAGTTCGTCGATCACACGCCGCCACCGATGTTGCGTCCGTGCCTGCGGCAGGAGGGCCCGTCCGGCCCGCGCTGCCGCTAGGCACCAGGCGCGCCCGTGTCAGTCGATCCCTTTCTTCTCGATTGTCCAGCCGGGCACGACGCACAAGCGGCAGTTGCTGCCGGTAAAGCTGCGCGCCGCAGTCTTGTCGCCGCGCAGCTGCCACTCAAGCCAGTCGACCGACAGCGCCGCCACCGCACCGCCGTTCAGGGTGCGGAAGGTGCCACCGTGGCCCACGGGCAGTTGAACCATGGCAGCCGGCACCTTGTCGATCCGCTTGAAATCATCGGTGCCGTTGGGAAAGGCGATGTCGTCCGGCCCGCCCAGGACATAAAGCACCGGCGTGTGCAGTTTCTCGAGCATCGCCTTGTTCACGGTGATGCCGCGGATCGGGTTGGTGCCGTCGGTAAACACGCCGCTGTTGTGGACCAGTACGGTGCGGATGCGCGGATCGGGCGCCACTTCGAGCGCCTGCAGGCCGCCGCAGCTGTGCCCGGCCACGGCCAGCGCCTTATCGTCGATCCTGCCGTAGAGCGCGCTTCCAGCCTTGGCGTTCTCGGCCAGTGCCCAGTCGAGGCCCGCCTTCACGTCGGCACTGGTTGTTGCAACTGGCGGCAACTGGCCGGATTTATCCGGCGCCCGCGGTTCGCGCTTTTTTGTCGCGCCCGGGCCGCTCATGATGGCGCCGGGCGCAATCACTACATAGCCATGGCTGGCGATCTCCAGCAGGTGCTGCCTTGCGCTCGCGCCATCGGCGCTGCATCCGCCATTGCCCCATACAAGCACCCCCAGCGCCTTGGCTTCCGCAAGATCCGCCGGTCGATAGATCACATGCGCGGGCAGGGCCGGATCCTGCGTCATCACTGCCGGATAGGGCCCGGTGCCGGGTCCATTCGGCATCGTGTCGACGCTGTTGGGCTGGTCTTGCGCAGCCAGCGGCGCTGCCATCATGGCCATGCCGAGCGCTGCGCCCATGATGTGATGTCTGCTCAAGCGATCCTCCTTCTCTTGCACCGCACATTTGTCTGACAGGTTCTGCAATGCAAGCGCTTGCGTAAAACGTTTGCCGCCTTTAAGCAATGGACCATAACAATGAAGGGAGAGACGTGATTCACACTGTTCTGGCCACTGGCGATCTCGCGATGGACCGCGATGATTACGACGCCTGCTTTGCCGGGACGGCGGCTGTCCTGCGCGCTGCGGACGTGGTGTTCGGCCAGCTTGAGACCAGCTTTGCCGAAAAGGGTGTCCGTCTGCCCCAGGCGCGCCATGCCGTGCTCGCCAGGCCCGAAGGTGCAGCCGCTCTGGGTCGCGCCGGGTTCGATGTGATCTCCATGGCCGGCAACCACGTCATGGACTGGGGTCACGAAGCCTTCTTCGAAACGCGCGGGCATCTTGAAAAGGCGGGAATGAGCGTGGTCGGGGCCGGGGCCAACATTGCCAAGGCTCGCCGCCCGGTGATCCGCACGCTGGGCGATGGAACGCGCGTGGCCTTCCTCGCCTATTCCAGCATTCTCCCGCATTCCTACTGGGCTGACGAACGTCGGCCCGGTTGCGCCCCGATGCGCGCCTTCACCGTCTATGAGCAGATCGAGCACGACCAGCCAGGCACCCCGGCGCGAGTCCACACCTATCCCCACCGCGAAGACCTCGCCGCAATGGAGGCAGACATCCGCGCCGCGAAACAGCAGGCCGACGTCGTCCTCGTCTCGCACCACTGGGGCATCCACTTCGTCCGTGCAGTGATTGCCGATTACCAGCGCGATGTTGCCCGCGCCGCGATTGCCGCCGGGGCCGATGCGATCTTCGGCGGCCATGCCCACATCCTCAAGGGCTGCGAGCTGATCGACGGCAAGCCGGTGTTCTATTCGCTTTGCAATTTCGCCACCGATCTTGCGATGGACGAGGCCCACGCCAATTCGAAGAGTTTCAACGAGATCCGCGTCCTTGCCGAAGAGTGGGAGCCGGATTTCGAAAGTCTCTACAACTTCCCGAAGGCCGCGTGCCTGTCCATGATCGCGCGGCTCGAAATCGCCGGTGGCAAGGTGCTGCGCGCGGGCCTGCTGCCGCTAGTCATCGGCCGGGATGCCGTGCCGCGCCTGGCCGAGCCGGGCAGCGAAGATCATGCCGCGGTGGTTGACTATCTGGCCGCCGTCACGCGGGAAGCCGGGCTCAACGCCGCGTACCGCGAAGACGCAGGCATGGTCGTGCTGGAGCAGGCAGCATGAAGCCGCGCGCCGTCGCGTTTCCCCTCGAGGGCTACGTCCTGCTTTACCTGCTGGCGTACCTGCCGAACGTGATCGTGACCAAGCTGGTCACCTCGCAGCCGCACGCCGGGCTTGGCCGTCCGCTCACCGGCCTCGAAACCCTGCCCGCGTCGCTGATCATCAACATGGTGCTGACCTGGGGCTTCATCTGGCTGTCGGGCTGGCACCGTGATGCTAACAAAGTCTCGTTGGGGCCGGTCCGCCTGCCGTTCCCGACATTCTACACCTTCCTTTCCGGCCTCGGCACTTCGCTGGTGCTGTTCAGCGTGCCGCTCAGCTTCACCATCCCCAATGTCAGCATCCCGTTCATCCAGCTGGTCATGCGCGGCGACATCCTGATCATCGCGCCGCTGGTCGACGTGATGTTCGGTCGCCGCGTGCGCTGGTGGAGCTGGACTGCGCTGGCAATGGTCCTGTTCGCGCTGGTCATAACCCTGTCCGACCGGGGTGGCCTCAAGCTCCCACCGATCGCGATCCTCACCGTCGTGCTCTACACGCTGGGATATTTCCTGCGCCTGTTCGTAATGACGAAGATCTCCAAGAGCGGTGACCCGGCCTCGGTAAGGCGCTATTTCGTCGAGGAAAAGATGATCGCGCTGCCGATGTCGGTCGTGATTCTGGGTGTCATCTCGGCCAGCGGCATCGGCGGCCAATCGGGCGAGCTTGCCTGGGGCTTCATCGGCGTGTGGAGCGATCCGGTGCTGCTCGACCTCTTCTGGATCGGCGCAACGCTCACCGTGATTTCCGTGCTGGCGATCATCATCCTGCTCGACCCGCGCGAGAACGCCTACTGCGTGCCTTTGGAGCGCGCGGCGAGTCTTGTCGCCGGGATCGGCGGTTCGGTCCTGCTCGCATGGTTCTGGGGCCTGAAGATGCCGCGCGATGCCGAATTGATCGGCGCGGGCGTGCTGGTCGGCGCGATTGTCCTGCTCTCGCTCGCCCCGCGCCTTTCCGCGCATCGGCACGCGCGAAGCGAAACTGCCTGAATTGAACGATTTGCCAGGCGGAGTGCGTCGGGCCGTGAAGATACAAATGGGAGACTGAAGATGGGGAACCGGAACTCTTTCAAGGTGTTGCTTGCCGCAACATCTGCAATCGCTTGCATCGCATCTGCTCATGCGCAGGAGACGCAGAATTCAGCTGCGGACGCGCCCGAAGACCAGTCCATTATCGTCACCGGCAGCCGCATCCGCGGCATAGCCCCGGTCGGTTCGAACGTCATCGCCATCGGCGCGGACGACATCGCGCAGGAGCCGGTCACCTCGACGAATGACTTGCTCCGCCGCGTGCCGCAAGTCGTGTCGCTCGGCGCCAACCGCAACGGCGGCTCGGCCCAGAATGGTGCGGCCAACGCCACGCGCGGTGCCGGTATCAACCTGCGCGGCATCTCCACCAACGCCACGCTGCTGCTGTATGATGGCCGCCGCTTCCCGCCGCAGGGCACGCAAGGCCAGTACACCGATCCCTCGGTCCTGCCGGCCATCGCGCTCGAGCGGGTCGAGGTTGTCGCCGATGGTGCCTCGGCGGTCTATGGCTCCGATGCCATTGCCGGCGTCGTCAACTTCATTCTGCGCCGCAACTTCGATGGCGTAGAGGTGCGCGCCCGCGCCGGTATCGCCGAGGGCGGATATACCGAAAAGCAGTTCGCTGGAATCTTCGGCAAGAAGTGGGATGGCGGTTCGGCCATGATCGCCGCCGAATACACCGACAACACCCACCTGCGCGGCTACGATCTCGATTTCTACCAGGACGATAACCGCAACCGGGGTGGACGCGATCTGCGCGTGCAGAACTGCAATCCCGGCACGATCAGCCTTGGCGGCAAGACTTACGCGATTCCGCAGGGCGGGGTAACAGCGGCCAATGTCGGCTCGCTCGTCGCTGGCACTGCCAACCGCTGCTTCTACAACGCGCTGGATACCGTAATTCCCGAACAGAAGCGCTACAACGTCACGGCTGCCGTCTCGCAGGACGTGGGCGAGAGCGTGCGCCTGTTCGCCGACGGGTTCTATTCCTATCGCAACGGTACCATTGCCGGCATCAACAACATCAGCGCCACGGTGCGCAACACCAACCCGTTCTTCGTTACCCCTGTTCCGGGCACCACGCAGCAGACGGTCCTGTGGTCGATGGTCCCGACGCTGGGGCCTGACTTCAACCCCTACCACGGTGAATCCTGGAACGTCGTCGGCGGGATCGAGGCCAAGCTGGTCGGCGATTTCAAGGCGACCGCCTATTACGCCCACGGCGAGTCCGAGGACGTGGCCGATCGCCGCCTCGGCGTGAACACCGCCGCACTAAACGCTGCCCTTGCCGATACAAACCCGGCCACAGCGCTCAATGTCTTCGGCGGGCCGAACAACCCCGCCACTCTGGCGAAGATCCGCGACAATCTGTTCGTGATCACCGGCCGCACCAAGCTAGACGTTGCCAACGTCCAGCTCGATGGCTCGCTGTTCGACCTTCCCGGTGGCGCCGTCCGCGTGGCCCTTGGCGGCGAATATCGCGAGGAATACACCTACACCGACCTGCTCACCGGGCAGGCCGCCACTCCGCGCCGCACTGCCGATTCCGGCACACGTAACGTGAAGGCAGTGTTCGGCGAGCTCTTCGTGCCGATCGTCGGCAGCGGCAATGCGATGCCGGGGATAGAGCAGCTCTCGCTGTCGATCGCGGGTCGCCACGAAAAGTACAGCGATTTCGGCAGCACCACCAATCCGAAGATCGGCCTCACCTGGAAGCCGGTCGAATCTCTGACCCTGCGTGGCAGCTATGGCACGTCCTTCCGCGCGCCGACCTTCACCGAGGTCTCGACCATCGCGGGCGGGGCGGGGCTCTACTATGATACGCTGCCGGGTGCCTCGGGCAACCTCACCGGCATCGGCATTGCGGGCGGCAATCCGGGGCTCAAGCCCGAGACCGCGACGACCTGGTCTGTTGGCGCGGAATTCCGCCCGATCAGCGCGGTGCGCCTGTCGCTGACCTATTTCGACATCGACTACAAGGATCAGATCCAGGCTCTTCGCGGCACGCCAGGCATCCTCACCAACCCGCTATATGCCTCGTTCGTGAAGCTGAATCCGACGCAGGCCGAAGTCGATGCACTGATTGCCTCAGGGCTACCGATCAATAACACAATCAACGCCAACGCCGTGCAGTTCATCGTCGATGGACGCCGCCAGAATCTCGGCCGTTCGCGCGTGCGTGGCATCGATTTCGCGGCCTATGCCAACTGGGATGTCGGCGCGGTGAAGTTCGATGCGGGCGTTTCGGGCACCTACTATACCAAGTACCTGTTCCAGGCGCTGCCCGGCGCTGCCGTATCCAATGTCATCGGGCTCATCAACTTCCCGCAGAAGTTCCGTTCGCAGGCGGATATCGGTGCGAAGGTTGGCATCTTCTCCGGCCGCCTGACCTGGAATCACCTGGCTGCCTACACCAACACCACGGTCACGCCGGTGCAGAAGGTCTCGAACTACGATACCTTCGACCTTGGCCTCAACGTCGAGGTGAACGAGCATCTGCGCATCGGCTTTGACGTGCGTAACCTGCTGAACGAAGATCCGCCGTTCGTCGATACCTCGCGCGGCTACGATCCGCAGTCCGCCAACCCGATCCCGCGCATGTTCTCGATGACGGCAGGCGTGAAGTTCTGATGGCGGCGCTGCTATCGCTCCTGGCGGCGGCCACGATTGCCAGCGCCAGCCCCGGCGATTGCAGCGCGCTTGAGGGCGCCAGCGGGTACGTGGTGGTCGAAAAGGCCACCGCGATCCCCGCAGGCGTTGCCTTCAGGCCCGACGACAAGACCACCTTCTACAAGTCCGTTCCGGTCGATGCGCCGTTCTGCCGGGTCGAGGGCAGGATCGAGGGCACCATCGGCTTCGAACTTTGGCTGCCGATGGCGTGGAACGGGCGGTTGCTCGGTGCAGGCGTCGGCGGTGATGCCGGGGTGTTCAACTACCTGGACATGAGCCTGCGCGTCGCCCAAGGCTTCGCCACCGTCACAACCGACAGCGGCCACAAGGTGACCGAGGCCCACTGGATGCGTGTGCCCAAGGCCCGAACCGATTATGAACATCGCGCGGTCCACCTGACGGCACAGGCCGCAAAGGCGCTCGCTGCACGGTTCTATGCAAGGCCAGTCGAACGCAGCTACTTCACCGGCTGCTCGGGCGGCGGCCGGCAGGCGCTCAAGGAAATGCAGGTTCACCCGCTCGATTATGACGGCGTGATTGCAGGTGCGCCGGGGCCTAACATGCCGCTGCAATCGGTGCGGATGATGTGGTTCGCGCTCGAATCACAGCGCAAGCCGGCGGCCGCGCTCAGTGACGGTGACTGGTCGCTCTACGAGAACGCAGTGACCCGCGCCTGCGATCCGCTGGACGGCAAGGTCGACGGGATCATCACCAACCCCTTGCAATGCCGCTTCCGCACGGCGACGCTCCTGTGCAAGCCGGGGCAGGCCGAAGGCTGCCTGACCGCGCCCAAGCTTGCTATGCTCAAGGCCGTCATTGCACCATTGCGCGACGAACGGGGCAGGGCGATGGACCGGGGCCTGTTCCCCGCTGTCCGCACGCGCCCCGGCCCGCCGTCGCCGCTGTTGCGTGCGATGTGGGCCGACGCCGCGCACGATGATCCCGAATGGGATGCGCTGACCTTCAGCCGCACCGGTGATCTTGCCACAATCAACCGCGTGATGCCGCAGTTGCGGGCTGACAGCACGGCGATCAGCCCTTTCCTCTCAGCCGGGCACCGCGCGATCATTTATCAGGGCTGGCAGGACCCATCGACCAACGCCGGGCCGACGCTCGAATATTACGGCGCGCTGGCCCGCGATAACGGTGGTCTCGCGAAGCTGTCCGAAGCCGTGCGCCTCTTCATGGTCCCCGGCATGTACCATTGCCGTGGTGGTCCGGGAGCGGACACATTTGGCGCTTCCGGTCATGCGCCGATCAGCGAAGATCCGGCCAGCGACATGCTTTGGGCGCTGATCCGCTGGGTCGAGGAAGGCATCGCCCCCGCGCGCATCGAGGCGCGCAAGATTGCCGATGGCACAAGCTTCACTCGCCCGATCTGCGCTTTCCCCGCATCGGCCCGGCTTGAGCGTGGCCAGTGGACCTGCCGCCACGATCCCGCCCTGCTGGCATGGCCCTCTGCCCGGCTGAAACGATGACTGAAACTCTCAGCGACCTGCTCTGCCGCCACATCGCCACGGCCCGATGGGAAAGCCTGCCCGATCGTGCCCGGGACGGCGCACGCAGCGTCGCGCTCGACGCCATCGGCGTGATGCACGCGGCCAGTGGCTTGGCGCCCGAGGCCGCACCGTTCATCGCGCTGGCCCGTGCCAACGGGGCAGGGCCGTGCTCGATCATCGGGACGCCGCATCGTGTCCAGCCGCTTGGCGCAGCGCTTGCCAATGGCGCGCTGGCCCACGCGGTCGATTATGAGGACGCCTTCGATCGCGCCCCGGCACACCCCAACGCCTCGCTCGTCCCCGTCCTGCTCGCGCTCGCCCAATCAGAAGGCCTGGTCGATGGCCGCCGCTTCCTCACCGCGCTGGCCGTCGGTGGCGATGTGGCCTGCCGGATCGCGCTTTCGCTACGCCAGCCGATGGAGCAGGGTGGCTGGTACCCCCCGCCGATCGTTGCGGCATTCGGCGCGGTGGCGGGGGCGGCCAATCTGCTGGGCCTGTCCCCTCAGCAGACCAAGGATGCCCTTTCGCTGACCTTGTGCCAGGTGACGATGCCGGGCGAGATCAAGCACAGCCGCCGCACCACCTTGCGCGCGGTGCGCGAAGCCTTTCCGGCCCAGGCCGCGCTGACCGCCGCGTTGCTGGCGCGCGAAGGCGTCCCCGGCTTCGAAGAGCCGCTCGAGGGCAAGTCCGCCTTTTTCGCGCTCTACGCTGGCCGACAGTTCGATCCGGCTGACCTGACGGACCGCCTCGGCACCCATTACTGGGGCAGCGAGTTGACCTTCAAGCCGTGGCCGTCCTGCCGCGGCACGCACCCGTTCATCGAAATGGCGCTGGACCTATCCGCGCGCCACGGCATCAGGCAGTTCAGCATCGAATGCGTCGAAGTCAGCGTCGATGCCATCCAGTCCATGCTCGTAGAGCCGCTGGCCCGCAAGCAGGCGCCCGAGACGGCGATTGACGCCAAGTTCTCGGTTCCCTTCACCACCGCGCTGGCCCTGGTGCGCGGCGCGGTGCGGCTTGACGATTTCGACGCCGCCAGCCTCACCGATCCCGAAGTTATGGCCATGGCCGCCCGCGTCCAGGCCACGGTGGAGCATCGGCCAGAATGGCAACCCGGCGTGGGCGGCGCGATGCGGATCGTGTCGAGCAATGGCGAAAGCCATCACGCCTGGCTCGAGAACGCGCTGGGCTGCCCTGCGCGGCCACTCTCCCCGGCAGCTCAACGCGCCAAGTTCATCGATTGCGTCGGGCGTGCAGCCGTCCCCGTCATGCCCGAGGGCGCCAGCCGCCTTGCCGATGCGATCCTCGGGCTCGATACTCTGGCTGACGTTGGCGCGCTGTTTCAGCCGACGGAGTAAGTGCCCTCGGCGTCGAGACAAGCCGGTCGGATCGCCAGAACCTCGATCGCCTCGGCCTTGCCACCGAAATCGACAAGCTCGCCTTCCTCGGCCTCCATCATCGCCCGTGCCAGCGGCGCGGACCATGCGATCAGCCCGGCGGCGGGATCGGCCTCGTCATCGCCGACGATGGTGATCCACCGCGCCTTGCCGTTGAGACGATACTGGACCGAGCAGCCGAACGCCACGGTGTCGCCATCGGGAGCGGGCATCAACTCGGCCGTTGCGGCGCGCGTGCTCCAGTAGCGCTGTTCGCGCCGCGCCTTCTTGATCACTGCCTCATCCGCGCCCTCGGCTACCAGAGCCTGCACCTTGTCCTCGCAAGCCTCCACCTGCGTCCGGATCAACGCCAGTCCCCGCTCGGTCACCAGATTCGGCCCCGGCGGGATCGGCAGTTCGAACACCGGTTCAAGATGTTCGTCATCACTTTCCCGGCGAAACGCGACGCTCATGCACAAAACTCCAAACAGGCTGGCTTCCGATTGGCGGTCCTGCCAAAGGACCGCCTATGGCACAGGCAACCCGGGCAACTAAAGCGCTCGAACAGGCCGGTATCCGGTTCGAACTGCGCAGCTACCAATATGATCCCGATGCGGACTCCATCGGGCAAGCCGCCGCGTCCGCGCTGGGCGTGGAACCGGCGCAGGTGTTCAAGACGCTGATGGTGCTGATCGACGGCAAGCCCGCCTGTGCCATCGCGCCCAGTGACGGCGAGGTTTCCATGAAGCGCGTCGCGGCAGCGCTGGGGGCAAAGTCCGCAACGATGATGCGTCCCGGCGATGCCGAACGCCTCACCGGCTACAAGGTCGGCGGGATCAGCCCGTTCGGCCAGATGAAACGCGTGGCCGTGGTGATCGACGAGACCGCGCTTCTATGGGACGCGATCTTCATCAACGGTGGCCAGCGCGGCCTGCAGGTGCATCTGGCCGGAACGGACGCGGCGCGCTTGCTGGACGCGGTCGTCGCCGATATCAGCGCGGCCTAGCCTCGCGCCGACGCCAGCCGTGAACGCGCCAGTGCGCAGCACAATGCCGTCGATGTCGTGATAACCAGCGCCACAGCCAACCGCAGCGGATCTATGGGCGCAAACAGCCCCAGCACGCTCATCGCCGAGCCGCTTGCCAGCATCTGCAGCGCGCCTGCGAG
Source organism: Novosphingobium sp. FW305-C-30-35 (assembly GCF_058783135.1). Classification (NCBI taxonomy): domain Bacteria; kingdom Pseudomonadati; phylum Pseudomonadota; class Alphaproteobacteria; order Sphingomonadales; family Sphingomonadaceae; genus Novosphingobium; species Novosphingobium sp. FW305-C-30-35. Next base: position 450,658 of record NZ_JBYSYJ010000002.1, on the reverse strand, counting down.
GCTGGTTGCCGTGGCGGCACGGCCGGGTTCGGCAAAGCCCACTGCGTTGAAGGCAACAGGTCCGGCAAGGCCCGCTCCAAGACCCAGCAGCATGATCGGCGCGATCAGTAGCCCGACACCTTCGATCCCCACCAGCGCCAGCACCAGCGCAATCCCCGCGCCCAGAGCAGAACTGCCCGTGCCGATGATCAGAGCACTCGAACGCCGCTCCACCGGCACGACCAGACGCGTCCCGACGATGCTTGCGGCGGCCACCCACAGCAGCGCGGTGCCGGCTTCGCCCGAGGACAGGCCGAAACGGTGGACCAGCAGGAAGGGGGCGGCACCAAGGAACATGAACAATCCGCTACTGGCGGCGCCCAAGGTAGCCGCCGTGAGCACGAATTGCCGGTTTCTTGCCAGCTTGGCGTAGGAAGCGATCAGTCCGCTGCGCGCGCTTGCCACTCCGGCCTGAACCGTTTCCGGCAGGCGCCAGAAGGCCGCTGCCAGCGTGGCCGCTCCGCTCAGCGCAAGCAGGGCGAAGACGGCGCGCCACCCGGCAAGATCGGCCAGGCTTCCGCCGATCACGGGGGCAACCGCGGGAGATATCAGCACAATGGTCATCAAGGTCGCCTGCGCGCCGGCTGCGCGGTCCTTGCCGAACAAGTCGCCGACCATGACCCGGGCAGTCACGACGCCGAAGGCCCCGCCTGCTGCTTGCATGGCGCGTGCGGCAAGCAGCAGGCCAGTGGTCGTTGCCAGCGCCCCCGCCAGTGCCCCGGCAATGAACAGCATCAGGCCCGCCAGCATGACCGGTCGTCGTCCAAGGCGGTCGATCATGGGGCCGGCCAGCAATTGGCCCGATCCTAGCCCGGCAAGGTAGATGCTCACCACTTGCTGCGCCTTGGCTTCGCCGATTGCCAGATCGGCTGCGATCAGGGGCAGCGCCGGCACCAGCATGTGGATGGCGATCGATCCGGTGGCCGCAATCGCCGCCAGGGTCACGATAATTGCCCAGTAGTCTCGTCTCGCGCTCAACACTTCACGCTCTCACGTCCCTTGGTCCATATGCCGCGCCCAAACGAATGATAGCGCTTGCATGCGCTTGAATGCGTGCTTATGCAACCGATCATGACCGATCGCCTGCAGGATTTCGATCCGGAACTTCCGGAAGACTTTGACAGCCCCCATGCCGAATATGCGCGCCTGCGCCAGCAGTGCCCGGTTGCCTGGACAGAAGGCCTCGGCAGCTTCTGGGCAGTGACGCGGTACGAAGACGTAAAGCGTGTGGCGTCGGATTCTGCCACCTTCATCACCTCGGTCCAGAATGTGATTCCGAAAGTCGCCTATACCGGGCGCCGGCCGCCGTTGCACCTCGATCCGCCCGAGCACACGCCATATCGGAAGGCGCTCAATCCCCTGCTCTCGCTCGATCGGGCCGAAACCTTCGCCCCGCGTGCCCGCGAACTGACCCGTGCCCTGCTGGCGCCGATGGTGTCCCGGGGAGGCGGAGATATCTGCGTCGAACTGTCCAGCTATCTTCCGGTTCACGTGTTCGGCGAATGGATGCGCATTCCCGAGGACTGGCTCGATACGCTCCATGACAATGGCCGCGCTTTCATCCTTGCCGTGCATTCCAACAAGCCCGAGGTGATGAAGGGGACTTCGCTCCGCCTTTATGACATGGCCCGCGCCCTGATCGCGCTGCGCCACGAACACCCGCAGGATCCGGCGCTCGATCCCACCAGCGCGCTGCTTCAGGCGCGGCACGAAGGCGAGCCATTGCCCGACGAATTGCTGGTCGGCACCGTCCGGCAGGTCCTTGTCGTCGGCATGGTCGCGCCCATGGTGATGATCGGCAACATCTGCGTGCATCTCTCGCGTGACAAGGCGCTGCAGCAGAAACTGCGGTGTGACCCTTCGCTCATTTCCGCGGCAATAGAAGAGTTTCTCCGGCTGTACACGCCCTATCGCGGCTTTGCGCGAACCGCTGTCTGCCCGGTGGACCTCGGCGGTCGTACCATCGAACCGGGCGAGGCGATTGCGCTGATCTATGCCTCGGCCAATCGGGATGAGGCCGTGTTCCCCAACCCTGACGAGTTCATTCTGGATCGGCCCAACATCGCCCAGCACCTTGCCTTCGGGCGCGGCCCGCACAACTGCCCGGGCATTCATCTGGGCCGCATGCAGCTGCGCGTCGCGCTCGAGGAAATCTTGGGCGCAACCAGCGAGTTCGAACTTTCCGGGCCGGTCACGGTCAGCCGCTGGCCAGAGATCGGCGCGCTATCCGTGCCACTGCGGTTCGCCTGATCTGGCAAAAGAGAGCGATTGCATCATCGGCCGGGATCGCGCTAGCGTGGGCGGGATGAGCGCACCGATCGACAAGACGCCGACCCTGGACGATGTGGCTCTGATGGCCGGGGTATCGACCGCGACCGTCAGCCGCTTCGTCAACAATCCCGAGGTCGTGGCAAAGGGTACGGCAGAGCGCATCCGTGCTGCGATCGCTGCAACCGGTTACATTCCCAATCTGCTGGCGGGCGGTCTGGCCTCGAGCCGGTCGAAGATGGTCGCGGTGCTGATTCCGTATCTCACCGACTCGATCTTCAACGATACGATCCAGGCCATGGTCGAAGAACTTTCAGCAGCAGGGACAACGGTCATGCTCGGCCTGACCGGCGTTTCGGAGAAGCGCACCGAGGACCTGATCCGCGCGGCCCTCAGCCGCCGGGTCGACGCGATCATCTTCACCGGGCCGGTCACGCCGCAGGTCGATGCCATGGTGCGGCGCAGCCCGGCCTTGTTCATCCAGATGTGGGACCTGCCTGAAGACCCCATCGGCATGGCGGTCGGCTTTTCGCACCATGCCGCCGGGCGTGACATCGCACGCTTCCTGATGTCGCGCGGCTATCGCCGTCCGCATGTCGTCACCGCCGAAGGTGCACGCGCCAATATGCGACGCGCCGGTTTCGTCGAGGAATGGCAGGCAACCGGGCACGAGCCGCCCAGTGAATCCTGCGTGCAGGTGCCCTCGAGCTTTGGGCACGCCCGCCGCATCTTTGCCGAGGTCCGCCGTTTGCCCGAGATGCCCGACGTCGTGGTCTGCGGCTCGGACTATCTCGCGCAAGGCGTCATCGTCGAGGCGCTGGCCGCCGGGCTGCGCGTGCCTGAAGACATTGCCGTGGTCGGCTTTGGCAACAGCTCGATCGCCGGGGAGATGCGCCCCACGATCACCTCGGTCGAGGTGGACGGTGCCCGGATCGCGCGCGAGGCCATCGCCGCCATCCGCAAGCACCGCCCGAACCAACCCCCGGCAGAGCGGTGGGTCGATGTCGGCTTCCGCCTCGTCGCCCGCGAAAGCGCCTAGCGCGTAAGGTAGCCGCCTTCCACCGCAAGGCTGTGCCCGGTGACATAGCTCGCCGCGTCCGAACACAGCCACGCGCTGGCCTCTGCCACTTCTTCCGGTTTGCCGAAGCGACCGAACAGGCTGAGCGCGGGGGCGAACTCTTCCTCGGTGAAGCCGGTCGTCTCCAGCGCACCGCGCAGCATCGGCGTGTCGATCGCGCCGGGCAGGACCGCGTTCACGCGGATGCCCTTGCCGGCATATTCAAGACTGCCGGTCTTGGTCAGGCCGATCACGCCATGCTTGGCGGCAACATAGGCCGCGTTATTGGGCTGCGGGCGGAACGAGCTGACTGAGCCGATATTGACGATCGAGCCCGAGGAACCCTGCGCAAGCAACTGGCGAATCTCGTATTTCATGCAGAGCATGACCGAGCGCAGGTCGACGTTCAGCACCTTGTCGAACACTGCCATGTCAGCTTCATGGATCGGCAGGACATCGGGTGTGATCGCAGCGTTGTTAACCGCGCAATCGAGCCTGCCGAACGTGGCGACCGTTTCCGCCACCAGCGCCTCGACCTGGGCCTCGTCCGCCACGTCCGTGCGCACGGCATGGGCGCTGCCTCCAGCCTCGCGGATCGCGGCGACAGTGGCCGCAGCGGTGTCTGCGTTGATGTCCGAGACGATGACCTTTGCCCCACGCGCGGCGAGGAGGCGCGCGGTTGCCGCGCCCATGCCCACGCCCGCGCCGGTAACGATGGCGACCTTGCCTTCAAGCGATACGAGGTTCGGATTCACGATGTAGCTCCCTGTGCGATCCACGTGCGGATCTTGGCCATGTCGGTTTCGTTCAACGGCGCTCCGCCGAAAGGCATGCGCGCGCCCTGTCCGCCATGATCGTTATGCGTACCTTCCAGCTTCATCACCAGATAGGACTTGTCCGGGGCGCCCGGTGCCACCCGCATGATCGCAGGCGCCCCTTCCGAAGGCTTGCCGACAAGGAAGCCGATCGCCGCATCGCCAACCAGCGACATGCCCCCTGCCTCTTCGCCGGTCAGATGGCAGGTTGCACAGTTCTGCTCCAGGATCGGCACAATATCCGTTTGATACGAGACGGTTGGCGCAAGTTGTTCAGCACGTGCCGAGAAGGCGAGAGCGAGCAGGGCAGCGCCGCCCAGGGCAAGCTGTTTCATGCCGACACCGCGTGCCGTCCGGCGATGTAGCCGAAAGTCACCGCAGGACCGATCGTGCCGCCAGCGCCGAGATAGGCCTGGCCCGTCGGCGCGGCGATGCAGTTGCCGGCAGCATAGAGGCCCGGGATGGGTTGCCCGTTTGCAGCCAGCACTTGCGCATCGGCATTGATCTGCGGACCTCCCGCCGTATCGAGTGTGCCGGGTGCGAGCACGATCGCGTAATAAGGTCCTTTTGCAGAAAACGGGTGCATCGTATTGTTCGGGAACGGGTTTTCAGGTTGGCTGGTGCCTTGCCGACGCGCCGAGAACAACAAGTGCCATTCGCGGTCGTACAGGTACTTGCCCCGCCCGAATTCGGGATCGACGCCCTTCTTGGCGTAAGCATTAAAGTTCGTGATGGATTGCTTTGCATTTACTGCAAATTCTGCGCTGAGCCTCACGCCACCGGTCCGGTCCTGCCACGCTGCCAGCTGTGCGTCGATACCGGCGAAGACCTCGTCCCACGTCTGTCCTTCGACCAGATGTGGCTGCTCTGCTTTGTTCACCGGGAAGGGGAAGGCCCCACCGAAGGCATCGATGCTGCGCTGGTCGAACAGCATGAACATCAGATGGTTGGGGTATTCCTCGTGCGCCGGGTCGTACCAGAAGTGGGCCTGCGTGCGGTCGTTGTAATCGCGCTTCTCGTTGACCACGCGCTTGCCGTACTTGTTGACGAGGATCATCGAATCCCCCGGCAGAACGAAGGCGCCAAGGCCGATCCCGCGCGTCTTGAGCGCCTCGCCCAGCACGACCTGCGTCCGCCAGCCAAGCCCCATGTTGCCCATCATCGCGCCCGCTTCCTGCGCGATCGGAATAAAGTCTCCGGTCGAACCCGGCAGCGAGCATGAGCCGTAGACGGCGGGCTGGTGGACATCGCACAACTGCACGTTGTGGCTGTAACCACCGGTGCCAAAGACCACGCCCTTGTTCGCCTTGATACGGATGGTCTTGTCACCCTGCTTGGCCTCGGCCCCGATCACCCGGCCCGATCCATCCTTGACCAGCCGGGTAACGCGGGTCCGCGTGAGGATCGGCACGCCCTTGGCCTTCAGATATGCATGCATCTGCGAGGCAAGGCTGCCGCCGCCTTGGGTCGAGCCCGAACCCACCGCCGGTTCCAGCGCGCGGCCAGTCGGCACCTTGTTCTCGGGCAGATGGTCGGCATAGTCCGGGGCGGGCTTGTCCACCTGGAACAGGCGGAACTGCTTGAACTGCACCGCGCCCAGCTCACGCAGGTGATCGACCGCGGCAGAGCCATGGTCATAGAACGCCTCGACCACGCGGTAACGGTTTTCATCAAGGCCCAGCGTCGGGCTGTTAGGGTTGTACTGGCGCGGATAGCCATAGCGCACGACGTAGCGCAGCGCATCGGCCTTGGGGTCCTCGATGCCCTGTTCGCGAAAGATGAAGTGATTGAAGATCCAGGTGACGCCGCCTGATTTGGCGGTGGTGCCGCCAAGGATCGGCATCTTCTCGAGCATCATCACCTTCGCGCCTGCCGCAAGGGCGGTAACCGCCGCCGTCCCCGCCGCCGCGCCAGAGCCGACGCACAGCACGTCGAATTCATGGTCCCAGCCCGAAGCGGGCGCGTCTGCGGCCTGTGCGGCGGTGGCGATGCCGCCGGTTGCTGCCGCCGCCGCTGCAACGCCTGCACCGGCGAGCAGCTGGCGGCGATCGATACCCTTGCTGGGCTGGGTCATGTCACGTTTCTCCCGTCGTCTCTTGCCATGGTTGCGGGGCGCTCACCGCCGCCCCGCGATGTAATCGTTGATCACCTCGTGGAACCGCCGCACCCGGTTTTCCTGCCGTGCCAGATAGGCGTCATCGTGCCCGAGTGAGTGCAGGCCCTGCTGCTGCGTCACGGCCACGTCGAGATCCTGGATGAGGAAGTCGCCCTGCGGGATCTCTGCGCTGTAGGCGTCAAAGTCGCCGCTCTGATGCTCGGCTTCCTTCCACGGGCGCAGTCCATAAAGCGTCGGCACATCCGCGCCCCCGGCCACTTCCGGCGCAAGATACCAGTAGTCGAAGGTTGACCAGTTGGGATCTTCCATGTCCGGTTCGGTGCGGAATACGTGGAGTCCTTCGGGCGTGCCGGTCAGCGTCAGGTTCGGGAAGCAAGTGTGGTGGAACTGGTCGGTCAGCTCGTCATCGGCCAGCTTTTCGAAGTGCTTGTAGCCCCGCTCCGGCCCGAGCTTGCGCCGCGCCTGCTGCAGCGCGAGGCGGCCTTCCTGTGCGCGTCCTTCGAAGTCTGCGGGATCGAGGTCCCACTCCTTGAGCACTTGCGCCCACAGCGGTTTCATCTGCTGCGCGTCCTGATAGCGGCTCGAAGGCTGCAGCTTCTCGATCATGCGATTGTGCCCGGTCGGGTACATTTCGAACACGGTGGTCGAGTAGTGATCGTCGATCATGCCCTCGAACTGCGGGTGGACCGCAGGGATGTGGTAGGCTTCGTTGAAGTTGTCGGAAGCGAACTTCCAGTTGGTGTTGACCCGCAGCGTGCGCCACACCACGCGCTTCCAGCTGGCGAGATCGCGATTTCCGAGCAGCGCGGGGATGGGATCGAGGTATTCCATCAGCGGCACGGCATTGGGATCGAAGCTGTAGAAGATGAAGCCGCCCCAAGTCTCGCAGGGCACTTCCTTCATGCGCAACTTGCCGCAGGGGGAGCCCTGCGGGAAATCCTCTTCGTCCTGCACCCAGTCCAGCGCGCCGTCTATGTTCCACTTCCAGCCGTGGTAGGGGCAAGTGAAATGCTCGCCCACGCCGCCCTCTTCCACGGTGACGAGGCGGTTGCCACGGTGGCGGCAGACATTGTGGAAGGCGCGGATGCCGCCGTCCTTCTGGCGCACCATGATGACCGACTGGCGCATGAAGTTGTGGGTGATGAAATCGCCCGCTTCCTCGAGCTGGCTTTCCCGCCCGCCGACGTGCCACACGCGCTTCCACATGTGCTCCCATTCCAGCGCGGCGAAGTCCTTCGACCAGTAGCGGTCACCGGTGATGGCATCGCCGCGCGGTTCGGGGAACTGCGCGCTGGCGTGGGTGGGGTAGGGGGCATCGACTTCGGGGACCTGGATATAGGTGGCCATGGTAAAGCGCTCCTGTAACCGGCGATCTCCCCGAGCGCCGGATGGGGTTGGTTTTCTTGCTTTTTCTAAGTTACTTCGCGTTATCGAGCGTGCCCGAGAGCGGCATCAGGAAGTCCATGGTGTAGCGCGTGGCCTTCCAGCCTGCTCCGGTGCGACGGACTTCGAAATAGTAGCGACCGTTGACGGTCACGGCGCGGCCGTCCTTGCCCACGCCCATGCCGATCACATAGGCGCGCATCGAAGCGGTATCGCCTTCGTAGCCGGTCAGCGCGAAGTTGGTCAGGTAGTGGGCGTGGTGCTCCATGTTGGCGAAGACGTTGGTGAAGAACTCGCGGATGCCGGCGTGGCCGACCTGCGGGGTCAGGCCAATGCCCGAGAGATCGAACACCGCGTCCTCGGTGAAGACGTCGAGCACCGCGTCGATGTCGCTGACGGTATCGACCGCATGGGCATAGGCGATCATCAGGTCCTGAATCGCCAGGCGATCCTCGATAGGGCAATTCATTGACGTGTCCTTTCAGATACTTATTATCTTTGTTGGATGTTTCCCCGGGGAAACATCGCTTGGAACATTACGTGAACGTATTAATCGAACAGGGGCCGTATCGGGTCGGTCACGCCGTCCCAATCGGCGGCGCCCTGCGCGATGCGGGTGAAGGCGGAGGTCTGGTTATCGTCCTCTTCGACAATCTCGATCATGCAGCCGAGCGCCGTTGCCGTGTCGACGTAGCAGAAGCGCATCGCGCCGAACTTGCCGTCGATGGCCACGGCAAAGCCCTGGTCGACATAGCGCTGGCGGCAGGCATCGTAGTCGGCGGTGTAGATGCAGAAATGGTGGAAGCCGGTCTGGCCCTTGGCGATGGTATCGCGATAGGCGCTGGGGCGGTCGCAGTGCTGCTGGATCAGTTCGATCTGCACGGCGCCGGACTGCGCGAGGGCAACGGAGAAGTCGATGCCTTCGGAAGGTGCGCCCCGATAGGTCGCCTCGGCCAGTTCGATGTGCGGGACCATGAAGAACGGCCCGATTCCGGTTGCCGCGATCCACGCCTTTGCCGCCTCTTCCACGTCCTCGACGATGAAGGCTGCCTGCATGACGTGCGGGCCGGTTTGGCCGGGGGTGATGGTGATGTTGCTCATTCCTTGTCCCTCTCCAATGCGCAAAACCTTCCTGCTCCCCCGCGCAGGCGGGGGCCTCAGTCGTTTTACGCTGTCGTTCTGTAGCAACACCGAGGCCCCCGCCTGCGCGGGGGCGCCAGTGATCAGATCACTCCCGCGCTGCCGTCGGATGCCCCAGCACCATGTCGTTCAGCTTTTCATGGAACCGCTGGACGCGCTTTTCCTGGCCCGGCAGCAGGCAGCCCTTGAAGCCGCGCGAGTTGAGGCCCTGCTGCTGCGTGGTGCCGATCGAAAGGTCCTGGTCCGCGACAAAGCCCAGCGAAACGCCGTCGCCATAGACCGAATGGCGCGCGATCGCGTCGTGCCGGAGGGGCGCCGGGCCGACGGGCGTGACGACTTCGGCCATCTTCGCGTTGGGCGGATAGAGGCACCAGTGCTGGAACACGCACTTTTCGGGGTCCGTCGGGTGCGGTTCGGTGCGCAGGATCTGGCACTGTTCGGGCGACATCGTGATCGTCAGGTTGGGGAACAGCGTGCAGTGGAAGTAGTCCACCAGCTGCTGGTCGGTCATCGACGAGTAGTCGTAGCCCGCGTCGGCCCCGCGCTCGCGCTTGGCCTTGATCACGGCCTCGCGGATGTCGGAGGTGCGGCCACGGTATTCCTTGGGATCGATGCCCCAGGCTTCCGCGGCTTCATAAAGCCCCGGCGGCACGTCGCCGCTCACGTAGTCCTTGCGGCTGGTGGCCTGGTGGCCGATCATCCACATCGCGTTGTGGCCGTTCTCGTACATCTCGAACACGGTGGTCGGCAGGCCATCGTTGATGAAGGTGGCAAGTTCGGGGTGGATCGTCGGGAGGTGGTAGCTCTCGTTGAAGTTGTCGCGGATGATCTTCCAGTTGAAGTCGCAGTCCGCCGAGACATTGAGCACGCGCACCCAGTTGTCGAGCTTGTAGCCGGCGAGCCGCTCGGTATAGGGCCACAGCCATTCGTGCAGAGGGGCGACGTCATCGTCCATGCACCAGAACACGAACGGGCCCCAGGTGTCGCAGCGCAGTTCGGACAGGGTAACCTTGCCGCATGGGTTGCCGCCGGCAAAGTCGTCCGGGTCCTGCACGTGGACCAGCGTGCCATCGGGATCGAACTGCCAACCGTGATAGCCGCAGGTCAGGCGCGGGGCGGAACCGACATCCCCCAGCACCAGGCGGTTACCGCGATGGGGGCAGGTGTTGTAGAACGCCTTTACGGAACCGTCGGCCTGTTTGACCATGACGACCGATTCCTTGCCGAAGTTGTGGCGGATGAAATCGCCCTCTTCCTCAAGATCGGCCAGCACGCCGCCAAGGTGCCAGACCTTGGGCCAGAGGTGCTTGTTCTCCAGCTCCATCCATTCACGGGTGATGTAGCGATCAGCGGTGATCGTGTCGCCGCGCACGGCAACGTCGAACTCCGGGGAATAGCGGGAAATCTTGTCCTGAGCGGTCATTTCGGCGTCCTCTGATACTGTCTCAGACCGGCCAGTCTCGGGTCTGGCTGAAGTCCGTTCCGCGCCGTCCCGGCCGGACCAGCGGATTGCCTTCAAGGAATCCGTCGGCTGCCGGGTCGGTACGCGCCCAGTCCACTATTTCGCGGCGGCGACTGATACGCCACTCCCCATTCTTGCAGGTATACTCGTCGACATAGCGTCCGGCGACGACCAGGTCCTTGGGCTCGCCGTCCTCGCGGATGCGGTGCCAGGCGTAGAAGTAGACTTCGCCGCTGGCCTCGTCGCCCCGCAAGCTGATCTGTGCCTGCCCGATGATGTGCTGGCTGCCATCGAGATCGGCGAGGAACCCTTGCGCGAAGCTGACAAACTCGTCGGCGCTGCCCTGCATGAGCCCGCAATCGACCCAGGCGTCATCATGGAAGGCGCTGCGGTGCAGTTCGGGGTCCAAACGGTCCTGCCCGCGCATGTAGCGGCACAGCGCATCATGGATGTCGCGGCGGGCGCAGAGGTCGCGCAACTCGGCTTCGATGTCGAAGGCCATCAGGCTTCCCCCGCCAGATACTTGTCGACGACCATCTGGAAGTGGCGGATGCGCGATTCCTGATAGTTGCCGAGCTGCTGAACGCCTGTCGCGCTGGCGCGGAAGCCCTGCTGCTGGGCGCGCAGGTTGTCGGTGTCCTGATCGTAGACGTGGCCCATGGCGGGATCGAAGCCGGGAGCGGTGGCGTAGCTCTGGTCCTCGGCGACGTGGAAGGGCTCGGCCGGTTCCGGCGCCGGCCCACCTTCGGGATTGGGGCGCAGGAACAGGATTTCGAACAGGGTGCGGTTAGGGTCGGTTCCGATCGGGCGGAAGCGATAGACCATCGGCAGCGACAGGCCCGGGAACAGCACCATGTTGGGGAAGACATGGTATTCGATGGTGTCGATCATCTCGCTGTCCGAGACCTTCGACAGATCGCAGCCATAGGCCTCGCCCATGACCTTGCGCAGATGGCGGGCCATCACGGTTCGGGCGGTTTCCCCGGGGCCGACGGTGAGGCCCTCGCCACGGGAATCCTTGTCGCCAAGGATCATCGTGGCGAGGAGCTCTTCCTCGCTGAGGGGGGTGGCGAGGTGCGGGGAGTTGACGCCGCTGGCGGCATAGAACCGGGTCACGTGGTCCGAATGGCAATCGTACTGCACGTTGGCATCGCCCACGCCCTTCAGCAGCTGGGGATGGGTTTCGAGCACGTGGTAGGATTCGAGGAAGGCTTCCTGCGCGGTCTTCCAGTTGCAGGGCAGTTCCTTCGCCACGTGAACCGCGACGTGGCGCCCGGCGATGTCCCAGTCCTTGAAGTGCTCGGGCAGGGGGGCGAGGTATTCCTCGAGGCTCTCACCGCCTAATTGGGGACCCTCGGCGCTCGGATTGATGAAGATGAACCCGCCCCAATGGCCGACGCGCGCTTCGGGGAGGTTGGCCGTCTTCGGATCGATATGCCTGAAGTCCCAGGCGCAGGGCACGGAAGCGAGCGTACCGTCGTTGTTCCACGTCCAGCCGTGGTAGGGGCAGCGCAAGTTGTCGCCCGAGCCGACGCCTTCGCCGCGCTTGAACTTGGTCGAGCGGTGCAGGCAGGAATTGACGAAGGCGCGGACCGACATGTCCTCCTGCCGGACGACGACCCAGGAGAGGTGGGCGACTTCGTAGGTGTAGTAGTCGCCCGGCTCGGGGATGTGGTCCTCGCGGCAGACCCACTGCCAGGTGCGCTTCCAGATGCGCTCGATCTCGGACTCGAAGATCGACTGGTCGAAATAGCGGTTCACGCTGACCGGCGCGCTGCCGAGATAGACAGGCTCTTCCATGGTCAGCACGGCGGGCGGGGGAAGCGCATCGGCCGCAACGATCTGCTGGACGCTCGGGGCGTCCGGGCAGCGGATTGCGGCGAGGTCATCCGCAACGGCGGGCTCGGGCAGTCCGTGGGGGTTGATCGCGTCCAGCATCAGGCTCTCCGGGACTGCCTTCATTAAAACCGGCAGTGTTGCCTGTTTTATGGACGCAGGCGCGAGTCGGCTCAACCTAGCGGTTGCGCTAGGTTCGGGCGTGGATGCACAGAAAGCGGGACCCCGGGTCGTTGCCCGGGGTGACGATCAACGCAGGACGGTCTTGCGGTTCAAGGAGTCCAGACAAGCTCTACCCGGCGCAATGCGCCGACGATGCCGGGGACGGGGGACAGGTCGGAGCCTTCGCCCAGAGCGAATTCGGGGATGCGCTTCAGCCATTCCTCAAGCGTGATCGCCACTTCCTTGCGGGCGAGTTCCTGCCCCGGGCACATGTGCGGGCCGGAGCCGAAGGTTGAGTGGCGGGCGCGCTTGCGGGCGGGGTCGATGGCCAGGGGATCGGGATTGACGCGCGGGTCAAGCCCGTGGACTTGCGTGGGGATGGCGATCATGTCGCCCGCCTTCAGGGCGACACCATGGAAATCGGCGATGTCATGGCGCACTTCGCGGGCGATCGAGACGAGGCCGAAGCGGCGGAACAGTTCGTGGACGACCGGCGCGATATCGCTGCCGCGCTGCTTCAGATCGGCGCGCAGGGCCGGGTTTTCCGCCAGCTCGCGCATGATGAACCCGAGCACGTTGACGACAGTGTCGAGCCCCGCGATCAGCACCTGCGTGACGATGGACAGGGCCTCGTCACGGCTCAGCGTGCGGCCTTCGCCAAGATCGGCATGGAGCATGGCGCTGATCATGTCCTCGCCGGGATTTTCGCGGCGGGCATCCACCAGAGGGCCGACATAGTCGAAGAACACGGCCTTGGCCTCGTCAAAGGTCATGTCCATGCCCGGCCTTGTCATGCATTCGGCCCAGTGGCGGATCTTCGGAGCTTCTGCCGCATCGATGCCGACCAGTGCCATGAATACCCGGATCGGGAACTGTTCGGCATAGTCTGCGGTGAAGTTGCAGTGGCCCTTGTGCGCGAAGCTGTCGATCAGGTCGATGGCGGTCTGGCGGACGCTTTCGGACAGGCCGCGAATGGCGCCGGGATTGAGATGGGCGTTGAGCAGCTGGCGATAGGGGCGATGTTCGGGCGGATCGATGGTGGTGGGAATGAGGCCGTGCATCTCGCCCACCGACTTTGGCAGGACGATCACACGCGAGGAGAAGCGTTCGGGATCGGACTGGACTTCCTGCAGGGCCTCGCCGCCCAGCGCAATCCAGTGGCCTTCGTTGCGCGGCGTCCAGACGACGGCAGGATTGCCAGCAGAAAGCGCAGACCAGGCCCGATGAAAGCCCTGGGCTTCAAGCCCGGGCGGCAGATAGATGTCGATATCGACCACACGATCTGCGGGGACGTGCGACGGGCGCTGCATGACGTGATCCTCTCCTGATCTTTTGCGAAGATCATGCGGGACAGCACGCCCCGGCGCGCTTGGCGTTTTGGATAGGTAGAGGAGGCCTGAGCCTAGTGCGGTGCTCCGGGGGCGTATGGGAAGCGTTGCTGCTTGTACCACGCAAGGTCGTGCGCAGGCGGTGGCGAACCTGCGGGCAGGGGCAGGTGGTTGAGCGACATCCAGTAGGCGAGGCTGGCATCGCGCCACCAGCGCGCCTCGCGGGCCTGAATGCCGAGATAGGCATCGGTCTTGGCCCAACGCTCGGCATCCACGCGCGATTTCAGCGTGGCCCACTGTTTGCGCATGGCTTCAACTTCGGCAACGCCATGATCATAGCGGCGGACCATGGCCGACCACAGCGTTTCTCCACCGGGCATCGGATAGGTCCATGGCAGATGGTGGAACCACAGCAGGAACTGCGGCGGCGTTGTTTCGGGGCGGGCGAGGCGCGCGGCGATGGTCGGGGCATATTGCCCAGTGGCGTTGCTGCCGGAAGCCGTGCGGTCAAAGCCGATGCCATCTGCATCGGCGCGGTGATAGTAGACCGGATTCCATTCGGGCCGCTTGAGATCGGCAATCCACGGGCCGGGGCCATAATGATGATCGGGGCCGAACAGGTGGGCGAGACCGAACGGACCGGTGTAATCGACGACCGCCTCGCGCGAGCGCAGCATAATCGCTGTGACCGTATCGGTGACTTGCGCATCATTGCCGAAGGTCTGCCGCGACCATTCGCGCGCAATTGTCTGCGATGAAAGCTTCGGATCCCAGGCGAGACGACCGAAGGCATACCAGTTGGCCTGATTGAAAGTGCTGCCCGCCCAATCGCGATCGCGGCCGATATTGGACACGCCCGAGATCGCGCCGAGCGTTGCCGCCACGGTCTGACCCGGGGCCTGGCCGGTTGGCGTATCGAGCGCTTCCTCGAACAGGGGGCCGAGGTAGGCGAGGTGCGTGGCAAAGCCGAGGTATTCCTTGGTGATCTGGAATTCCGCAGCCAGTCTTGTACGCGGCATGGCGCCGAACAGCGGGTGTACAGGTTCGCGCGGCTGGAAATCGATCGGGCCGTTCTTGACCTGAACGATGACGTTATCCGCGAATTTGCCGTCGAGCGGTCGGAATTCGCTGTAAGCCTGCTTGGCGCGGTCGGTCGGGTCAGTATCGGCATAGACGAAGGCGCGCCACAGGACGGTTCCGCCGTGGGGACGCAGCGCGGCGGCGAGCATGTTGGCACCATCGGCGTGGCTGGCGCCATAATCACGCGGGCCGGGCTGGCCTTCGCTGTTGGCCTTGACCAGAAAGCCACCGAAATCGGGGATCAAGCGGTAGATCTCGTCGGCCTTGGCCTGCCACCACGCAGCGACCGCCGGATCGCGCGGATCGGCAGTCTTGAGGCCGCCAAGTTCGATCGGCGCGGAAAAGCGCGCCGTGAGATAGACCCGGATGGCCCATGGGCGGAACACGTCAGCCAGCGCGGCGGCCTTGGCGAGATAGGGCGCGGTGAGGCTTTCGGCCTTGGCATTGACGTTGTTGAGCACGGTGCCGTTGATGCCGATCGAGGCGTTGGCGCGGGCGTAATCATCATAGCGCGGGTCCTTGAAGTCAGGCAGGGTCCACCAGTCCCACAAGGATTGCCCGGCATAGCCGCGTTCGACCGAACCATCGAGGTTGTCCCAGTGGTTGAGCAAGCGCAGCGGAATTTCGGGGGCAGACGCGATGTTGATGGCGGCGGTCGATTCGCCCGCGCGCACATGGCGCAGCAGGGCAAAAGCGCCGTAGAGCACGGCGACATCGCTGTTGCCGGTCACAAGGATGACGGGACGGTTGCCGATCTTGACTTCGCGAATCAGATAGCCTTCATGGCCGAGCGCCCGCGTATCGAGATCAAGCATGGCGAGATGCGAGGCGTTGCTGGTGGCCAGCATCACGGCGGCTGGCAGGTGAGGCAGGCTGCGGCGCAATTCGGCAGCGGCGCGGTCAATGGTGGGGGAGCGGCGAGGGACTTCGATTTCTGCCCCGGCCGTTCTGGCTGCGACGGGACCGAGCCAGAGGCCGTAGCCGTCGTCGGCCCGCGCCGGGCACGTTGCAAGGCACGCCAAGGTTGCCATCACGAGGGCGATTGCTGCACGCAGGCGTGTCATTTCCCGATCCTCTCTGCAGGGGTTTCCGGCCCGATTTATGATAGCGGTATCAGTGTGTCGGAGCTGATGCAAATGCCTGGGGGCTCCGGGCCGCCCCCTTGCCAAACCTGCAATGCTGAAAATCAGGTCAGGCGCTCTTGATCTTGCGTCGCCGACCATCTAAGGTAGCGCTATCAGACAATGGGATGCCGGGGGATGTTTTGATGGGTTTGGGCCTCACGGCTTGCCTGCCACGCGACTATGCAGATGGCGTTTTCAGCGGTCGGGCCGAAGCGCCTGACGGGCCGCATGTCATCGTTTTGCGCAATGGCCGCATCCTCGACATCACGCAGACGGCCAGTTCCGTGTCGGGCGCGATTGCGCGCCGCACTTTCGCGGGGGGAAGCGATCTCGGTGCCATTGAGGATGGCTTGCCCGAGGGGTGGTCCCTGCTTTCGCCGATAGACTTGCAGTGCGTCAAGGCCTGTGGCGTGACCTTTGCTGTTAGCGCTATCGAAAGGGTGATCGAGGAGCGTGCGCGTGGCGATGCCGCCGCTGCGGCCAGTATCCGCCAAAGTCTGGAAGATACGGTGGGTGCCGGTATCCGCGCCGTCGTGCCCGGCAGCGAGGAGGCGATGGCGCTCAAGGCGGCGCTGATTGCGCAGGGCATGTGGTCGCAATATCTCGAAGTCGCGATCGGGCCGGATGCCGAAGTCTTCTCGAAATCGCCGGTGCTTTCTACTGTGGGTCACGGTGGGCTGATCGGCGTGCGATCGGATTCGAGCTGGAACAATCCTGAGCCTGAAGTGGTGCTGGTGTGCGATGGCGCCGGCGAGGTTGTCGGCGCGACGCTGGGCAACGATGTGAACCTGCGCGACTTCGAAGGGCGATCTGCGCTGTTGCTGTCGAAGGCGAAGGACAACACGGCGTCCTGCGCGATCGGGCCGTTCATCCGCCTGTTCGACGAGGGCTTCGGCATCGAGGACGTGCGCGCCGCTGAAGTGGAACTGGTGGTCGAGGGCACCGACAACTTCCGCATGGAAGGCACCAACCGCATGACCGAGATCAGCCGCGATCCGCTGGAACTGGTCCGCCAGACGATGAGCGAGCACAGCTATCCCGATGGCTTCGTGCTGTTCTGCGGCACGCTGTTTGCCCCGGTGCAGGACCGCGACGAGCCGGGCGGCGGCTTTACCCACAAGGTGGGCGATGTGGTGACGATCCGTTCCGATCGGCTCGGCGCGCTGAGCAACACCGTCACGACATCGCGCGATGCGCCCAAGTGGACGATGGGCATTGGCGCATTCATACGCAATCTGGCCGCGCGCGGCCTGGTGGAGAAGATCTGAATGGCCGCGCATACCCTTGCCAATCACGCTGCGGGCCAGCAGGCAGAGCCGCGGCTGATGGCGGCGCAATACCCCAGCTTGCGCGACAAGCGCGTGATCGTGACCGGCGGTGCGAGCGGCATCGGCGAGGGGATCGTGGAGGCCTTTGCCCTGCAGGGCGCGCAAGTGGGCTTCATCGACATACAGGAAGATCCCGCAAGGGAACTCATCGCGCGGCTGGGCTCGGCGCACCACGTTCCGGTGCTGAAGGTGCAGGACGTATCGGATGTCGAAGGACTGGGCGTGGCGATGACAGCGCTGGTTGACGAACTCGGCGGTTGCGACGTTCTGGTAAACAACGCCGCCAGTGACGACCGCCACGTGCTCGACGATATCACCCCGGCCTATTGGGACGAGCGGCTGGCGGTGAACCTGAAGCACAAGTTCTTTGCCTCGCAGGCAGTGTGGCCCGACATGAAGGCCAATGGCGGCGGAGTGATCCTCAACCTCGGGTCGATCTCGTGGCACCTCGGGCTGGATGAACTGGCGCTCTACCAGATTGCCAAGGCCGGCGTCGAAGGCTTGACCCGGAGCCTGGCGCGCGAGCTTGGGCCCTATAACATCCGCGTGAACACCATCATTCCCGGCAACGTGCAGACCGAGCGGCAGATGCGCTGGTACACGCCGGAAGGCGAAGCGGAAATCGTTTCGGCGCAATGCCTCAAGGGCCGGCTCCAGCCGGTTGACATCGCCGCCATGGCCCTGTTCCTTGCCTCTGACGATGCGCGGTTCTGCACCGGGCACGAATACTGGGTCGACGGGGGATGGCGGTGATGGTGGCTGTGCGGCGGGTTCTGGAGCTTGGCTGCACGCTGGGCGAAGGGCCGGTGTGGGACGCGGCGCGAGAGTGCCTGTGGTTCGTGGACATCAAGAACAGGCGCATCCACAGCTTCGATCCGGCTACCGGGAGGCACGAAAGTTTCGGCGTGCATGAGCAGGTCGGCTGGGTGGTGCCTGCCATCGGTGGCAGGCTGCTGGCGGGGATGAAGGACGGGTTGCACCTGTTCGATCCGGCGCTGGGCACGAGCGTGCACGTGGCGGATGTTCCGGGGGAGCCTGAGGGCAACCGCCTCAACGATGCCTGCGTCGACTTGCAGGGCCGCGTCTGGTTCGGTTCGATGGATGACGGCGAGGAAGCGCCGAGCGGCCGCTTTTACCGCGCCCATGTCCGCGAAGTGGTGGCGCAAGGGCCGGACGGGGTGTGCATCACCAATGGTCCGGCGGTATCGCCCGACGGGACGAAGCTCTATTTCACCGATACGCTTGCCCGGACAATTCATGTGGCGGACCTGGCCCAAGACGGCAGCGTCGGGGCAGCGCGGGTCTTTGCGCAAGTGTCCGACGATTTTCCCGAGGCTTATGCCGATGGGCCGGTGTGCGATGCGGAAGGGTGTGTCTGGACCGGGTTGTGGAACGGCTGGGGCGTGGCGCGCTATTCGCCCGAGGGCAAGCTGCTGCAGAAGGTTGACCTGCCGGTCGCCAATGTGACGAAGCTGGCATTCGGCGGGGCGGACTTGAAGACCGCCTTTGTGACGACCGCGCGCAAAGGTCTCGATGAGGAGGCACTTGCCGCGCAGCCGATGGCGGGCGACCTATTCGCGTTTGATGTGGCAGTGCCGGGCTTTGCCGCCCCGCTCGCGGAGTTCAGGGCGTGATGCGGCCATTGCTGGTGGTGCTGGCCGCGGGCGTCTCCGCACCAGCGATGGCCGCACCCGCGCTGGAGTTGGGCGCGGTGTGGAGCGATCATGCGGTGATCCAGCGCGATCGGCCGGTGGTGGTCGAAGGGCGTGCAGCAGCAGGCGCGGTGGTATCGGGAACTCTGGGTTCCGAGCAGGCCGAAGCCAGGGCCGGGGCTGACGGTGCCTTTGTGCTGCACTTCCCGGCCCGCAAGGCTTCGGCGGAATCGATCGACCTCAAGGTAACTTCAGGTTCCGAGTCCGTGACTGTTGCCGACCTGCTCGTCGGGGATGTGTGGCTGTGTTCGGGCCAGTCCAACATGGAATTTCAGCTTTCTCGCGCGCTGAACGGTGGCATGGAAGTGGCGATGTCGGCCGATCCTGCACTGCGCCTGCTGCAGGTGCCAAAGGCGATGTCCTACCTGCCCGAGCGCGAATTCGGCAAGGTGACGCGCTGGGCGGTTTCTGGGCCGGAGACGAGCGGCGGCTTCTCTGCGGTGTGCTGGTTCATGGCGCGTGAATTGCGCCGTGCGCGCGGCGTGCCGATTGGCGCAATTCACGCCAGTTGGGGTGGATCGAAGGTGACCCCATGGCTCGACCCTGCAGCCGGGGCCGAGATCGGCGGCGCGCAGGAGATGGCGCTGCTTGGTCTGTTCGCCAAGGACAAGCTGGCGGCCGTCACGCAGTTCGCGCCGCGCTGGACGGCATGGTACGGGGGCGAGAGCGGCGGTAGCACTCCGTGGACAAAGCCCGATGCCCTGCAGTGGCAGCCGGTTCCATCCATCAAGGGCTGGCTGGCCTGGGACGCTACGCCTCTTGCTGCCAAGCCGACAGGCACGGTGTGGATGCGGCGGCAAGTGACGCTGACCGCAGCGCAAGCCAAGGCGGGCGTTACGCTGGCGCTGGGCGTGCTCGATGACATGGACATGACCTTCGTCAACGGCCATGCGGTGGGCAATACCTTCGGCTGGGACGAGGAGCGCGCCTATGCGGTGCCGCCCAGGTTCCTGAAGTCCGGCGTGAACGAGATCATGGTCGCGGTGACCAACACTTATGGCAACGGCGGCTTTGCCAGCGCCCCGGACCGGTTGTTCCTGACGCAGGCGGGGGGCGAGAAGCTGCCGCTGGGCGAGGGCTGGCGCTATGCCATCGCGCCGACCAGGACCTATCCGCCGCGTGCACCGTGGGATGCCAATGCCGGCATCGGGCTGATGCACAATCGCATGATCGCGCCGCTGGGACACTTCGCGATGGATGGCGCGGCCTGGTACCAGGGCGAGAGCGATGTCGACACGGCGGACTACGCGCGCCGGATGAAGGGACTGATTGCCGGATGGCGCGCGCGGTTCGGACCGGAGCTGAAGGTCGGCATCGTGCAGCTTGCCAATTATGGTCCCGCTTCGGACAAGCCGGTCGAAAGCGGCTGGGCGCAAACGCGCAACGTGCAGCGGCAGATCGTTGTCGACGATCCGAAGGCGTTCCTTGCGACGGCCATCGATCTTGGGGAGCGGACCGACATTCATCCGGCCAACAAGCTGCTGGTGGCGCAGCGGCTGGCGATGGGCGCGCAAGGCAAGGCCTTGCCGATGCCACTTGCGGCGAAGGCGGAAGGCAGCACGGTGCGGGTTTCCTTCAGCGGCATCGAGGGCGGGCTTCACGCCTGGAGTTCCGACACCGCGATCGGGTTCGAACTGTGCGACGCCGCTGGCGCCTGCCGGTTCGCACCGGGCCGCGTTGATGGCGATGCGGTGGTCCTGGCCACCGACGGCAAGCCGGCGGCGAAAGTTCGCTATGGCTGGGCCGATAACCCGGTGGTCAATCTGTTCGACGGGCGCGCGCAGGCCGTGCCGGGGTTTGCGCTGGACGTGGTGCGCTGATCAGCCTTGTGGCGGGGCCGCATCGGATTCGCGGCGGACCAGTTCGTAGTCGAGCGTGGCCAGGCGTGGCCTGATCTTTTCCGATGCCCGCTCGGCACGGATTTCCTGTGCCAGAAGATCAAGCGCAGTTTCCGCCATCTGGCGGATCGGCTGGCGGATCGTGGTCAATTCCGGCCAGATGTTCGAGGCAAAGGCGGTATCGTCGAATCCGCAGACGGTAAGGTCGTGCGGAACTTCGAGATCGTTGCGATGGGCAGCGGCGACGCAGCCTGCGGCCATGTCATCGTTCGAGGCGAAGATTGCGGTGGGGCGGGATGGCAGGGCGAGCATGTTCATCGCCGCATCAAGGCCGGAACGATAGGTGAAGTGACCCTGCTGCACGAGCGCCGGATCAACAGTGGCGCCGCTTTCGGCCATGGCATCGCGGAATCCGGCGAGGCGCAGGGCGCTGGCGGATTGCTGCGGGTTGCCGATGATGAAGCCGATCCGCTTGTGGCCGAGGCCGAGGATGTGCTTCGTCATGTCGTAGGCGGCCTGATAATCGTCGATCATGACGACGCCGTGGTGCGCCTCGGCCTGCCCCGGTCCGATCAGCACCGCATGCGTTCCCGCTCGGCGGAGACGGGCCAGCAGGGCGGTATCGTCGCACAAGGGCGGCGGCAGCAGGAAGCCATCGACCGCACTGTCGACAAGACGCGCGATCATCTTCGACTGATCGGTCTCGGGCTCGCAGCGTTCGACCATGAGGTGGGCATCGAGACGGGTTGCAGCGTCCATGCAACCGATCAGCAGCTCGCTCAGATAGGAGGCTGAAGGGTTGGCGTAGAGCAGGGCGATGCGCAGTTGCGAGGCACCGGCGAGACTGCGCGCGGCGCGGTTGGGAGCGTAATTGAGCTGCTTTATTGCCGCTTCAACCGCGAGACGCGTCTCCTCTCGCACGCCGGAACCGCCATTGACGACACGGCTGACCGTCATCGGCGAGCATTGCGCGAGGCGCGCCACATCGTTGACAGTGGGACGTCCGGCGCTGCGGCGGGACTTGGTATCATTCATGTTCTGCAGGCTCCCGTTGCGTGAAGTCCTGACGCTGCAACATCCCCTTTGCAAGCGGGTTTGTGAATAAAGCAGACTTAAACGCAATTGGCGCTTGCATGCTGCTCGGCTTCGGATACAAAGGTAGCGCTATCAAATGAACGGTGGCCGCGCCAGGCAACTGGCCGGGATAACTGGTGAGAACGTAAACAGGGCCGTCGACGCTGTGCATCGCGCGTGGCAATGTCCGGGCCAGTTCAACGAGTTGGGAGAGGGAAATGGCTGCAGTGCAGCAGGACCGGGTCAACATGGCGCTTGTCGGCGCAATCGTCTCGGTGGCGACAATCGGCGGATTGCTGTTCGGGTACGACAGCGGCGCGGTGAACGGGACGCAGGCCGGCCTCAAGGCGGCTTTCGCGCTCGACGACAATGGCCTGGGCTTTACCGTTGGCTCGTTGCTTGTCGGCTGTGCTGC
This sequence comes from Novosphingobium sp. FW305-C-30-35, assembly GCF_058783135.1. Lineage (NCBI taxonomy): Bacteria > Pseudomonadati > Pseudomonadota > Alphaproteobacteria > Sphingomonadales > Sphingomonadaceae > Novosphingobium > Novosphingobium sp. FW305-C-30-35. Next base: position 428,481 of record NZ_JBYSYJ010000002.1, on the reverse strand, counting down.
CGGCGCGTTCATGGCAGGCCGTCTGGCCGACCGCTTCGGGCGCAAGCGCATCATGGTGCTGGCGGCGATCCTGTTCCTGGTGGGTGCGCTGGTGCAGGGGCTGACGGGCAATCACGCGCTGTTCGTGGTGTTCCGCTTCCTCGGCGGCATGGCGGTGGGCGCGGCCAGCGTGCTGTCCCCGGCCTATATCTCCGAGGTTGCCCCTGCTGCGATTCGCGGCCGACTGACGAGTGTGCAGCAGGTGATGATCATCACCGGCCTCACCGCGGCCTTCGTCGTCAACTATGTGCTGGCGCAGCAGGCCGGGGATTCGCTCGGCGAGCTGGCGGGTGTTCCGGCGTGGCGCTGGATGTACCTGGCGCAGGCGGTGCCGGCGGTGGTGTTCCTTGTGGCCTTGCAGTTCATCCCGGAAAGCCCGCGCTATCTGGTGAGCAGTGGCCGCGCCGATGACGCCAAGGCCGTGCTGACGCGCATTTTCGGCGAGACCGAAGCGAGCCGCAAGGTCGAGGAAATCCGCGCCTCGTTCGCGACCGATCACCGCCCGCGCCTTGCAGATGTGCTTGCGCCCGGCACGGTGCTGCGCCCGATCGTGTGGGCTGGCCTGATCATTGCCGTGTTCCAGCAGTTCGTCGGCATCAACGTGATCTTCTATTACGGCGAGACGCTGTGGAAGCTGGCGGGCGTATCTGAAAAAGCCGCGCTCGAACGCAACATCATCTCGGGCGTGGTCTCGATCGCGGCTTGCTTCATCACGATGGCGCTGGTCGACAAGGTGGGGCGCAAGCCGCTCCTGCTGGTCGGTTCCGCCGGCATGACGCTGGCGCTGGGCGCGATGAGCTGGGCGTTCTCGCAGGGGACCCTGGATGCCGCTGGCGCGCTGCAGATGGACCCGTCGCTGGGCATGATCGCGGTGATTGCAGCCAACATCTACGTGATCTTCTTCAACGTCAGCTGGGGCCCGGTGATGTGGGTTATGCTGGGCGAGATGTTCCCCAACCAGCTGCGCGGATCGGCCCTGGCGGTGTGCGGCCTGGCGCAGTGGGGCGCGAACTATGCAGTGGTGCAGAGCTTCCCCGCGATGGCGAGCGGTCTGGGCCTTGCCGAAACTTACGTGCTCTACACCGTGAGCGCGGCGGTGAGCTTCTGGCTGGTCAAGGCCTTCCTGCCCGAGACCAAGGGCAAGGAACTGGAGCAGATGGAAGGCTGGGGCGGGCATTGATCCGCCGCAGGTGAAGAATACGACCGGGGGCATGAACGGCCCCCGGCGCAAAGGAGAGCGAATTCGATGAAGCCGATTGCCAAGAAATTTCGGACAGTGCTGCTGGCGGCGACCTTTGCAGCTGGGTTGAGCATGCCTGCCTTGGCAAAGGACGCTGCGGTCGAAGTTGCGATTGATACCGCCACGACCGGCCCGGTGATCGACAAGCATATCTTTGGCCAGTTTGCAGAGCACCTTGGCACCGGGATCTACGGCGGCGTGTGGGTCGGCAAGGATTCGCCCATCCCGAACGTGCGCGGAATCCGTACAGATGTGGTCACTGCCCTGAAGGCGCTCAAGGTGCCCAACGTCCGCTGGCCGGGCGGGTGCTTTGCCGATGAATATCATTGGCGCGACGGCATCGGCCCGGCGGACAAGCGCCGGGTGCAGATCAACACCAATTGGGGCGGCGTGCCGGAATCCAATGCCTTCGGCACCCACGAGTTCATGGACTTTGCCGAGCAGATCGGGTCGGAGGCCTATATCTCGGTGAACATCGGGTCGGGCACGGCGGCGGAAGCTTCGGCCTGGATCGAATACATGACCGCCGAAAAGGACACGACGCTGGCCAAGGAGCGGGCCGCCAATGGGCATCCCGCGCCGTGGAAGGTGCCGATCCTTGGCCTCGGCAACGAGAACTGGGGTTGCGGCGGCGCGATGTCGGCCGACCACTATGTCGAGGAAATGAAGCGCTTCGCCAACTTCACGCGCAATTTCAACCCGGCGCAGCGTGAAGGCGCAGCACGGATGAAGCGCATTGCCGTGGGCTGGGACAGCGACAAGCTCGACTATACCGAGGAAGTGATGAAGGCGTGGAGCACGCACGTCTATTCCTGGGATATCGAAGGCGTCTCGCTGCACAAGTACACCGTCGGCGGTGGCTGGCCGCCGGTGCGTCCGGCAACCGGCTTCGGCAACGATGAATACGCCCTGATGATTGCCGATACGCTGACCATGGACACCCTGCTCAAGAAGCAGAAGGCGATCATGGACAAGTACGACCCCGCCAAGAAGCTGCTGATTGCGGTGGACGAGTGGGGCGCGTGGCTTGCACCGACCCCGGGCAGCAATCCTGGCTTCCTGCAGCAGCAGAACTCGATGCGCGATGGCGTGATCGCGGCGCTCAATCTCAACATCTTTGCGCGCCATGCGGACCGGGTGAAGATCGCCAACATCGCACAGATGATCAACGTGTTGCAGGCGATGATCCTGACCGACGGCAGCAAGATGGTGCTGACGCCGACCTATCACGTGTTCAAGATGTACGTGCCGTTCCAGGACGCGCAGTTCGCGCCGGTGAAGTTTGCAGCGGGTGAATACACGGTGGGCGATCGCAAGCTGCCGCGCGTCGATGCCATGGCGGCAAAGGACAAGGGCGGGCAGGTGTGGGTCTCGCTCGTCAACGTCGATCCCGATGCGGGCACGAGCGTGACGATCCCCGGCTTCCGCAGCGCCAGCGGCGAAGTGCTGACCGCGCCGAAGGTGGACAGCGTCAACACCTTCGCCGCGCCATCGGTCGTCGCGCCAAAGGCGATCAGCGGCAAGGCAGCGGGCGGTGGCGTGACGATCACCTTGCCGCCGCGCTCGGTGACCGTGGTGAAGGTTTCGAAGTGATCTGAAGAAGTGCCCTGCGGCGGTCTCTATCCTCCCTCCTGAGGCTGCTGCAATACCTGAACGGCCCGGAAGGCAATGCGCTTTCCGGGCCGATTTTTGTTTGCTTGGGGGTGCGGGAAGGGGCAGCGGGGCCCCGGGGCAGGCTGAACAGTAAGGCCCGGTGTGACGGGCCTTGAGCAGTTATCACGGCAATTTTTGCATCCGAGCCCCATTCCTGCTGATTGGAGGGGAAGGCTGGCGGACTGGCCGTTGGTGCAGACTGGCGGCTTTCGGGCATTTGCGACCACAAAGCGGACTATCGGGACACGACGCCATTGCGGACGTTCAGCCCTAGCGGCTTTTCGGCCACCACCAAAACCTGAAGATAGTGTCGCTCGCGCCGAAGCTCACTCCAAAGTCAGCGCGATTGGCTGATACATCTCTCATAGCTTCCGAGAGATTGGAGATATCTTCCGGTCTGAGGGGCATTGCAAAAATCTCGGCTGAAAGGCCGATCGACCCGGTTCCTTCTAGGTCATTGCCAAGGCGGAGTTTTGCGGGGACTTCAAGGCGAAGGTCGTGACCGCCGAAAATGTTATCTGCCCCAACCACTCGGGGATCCGTCACCGAGATAGTCCGATGAGCGGGTTCTGTCGCACTCGAAAGAATAGAACACAACTCGATCAGGCTGGCACAGCCCATTGCATCTGCTGTGAAGTGCCAATCGTCATACATCCTGCGGGCTTTCCGGTAACGCCAAAGGCTAACCCGCCCGTCCTGCCGCCATGACCCGAGTGCTTGATCCATCCGCGTATGCTAGTCCGAAATCAACCCTTTTCCACCCCATTCCAGCCCTTCACTGCCCGTCAGCGCGTAATGACAGCGGTCGTCACCCCACTATTCCCGGCGGCCTAGCCTAAGTCACAGGGGGGCTGGGCGGGGATTCTTGACCTTGGTCAAACGACGGGGGCCTCTGGCATGACACTTTCCCGCCATCACCAGGATGGAGAGGAAAGACATGGCAGACCGCGATCCCGGCGCGTTCGAACAGGCCCGATGCCCCGGCACCAGCTGGGAGGACATTCTGGCTGCCGACGAGGTGCAGCCCCCCGCTTTCATGGGCGAAGACCGTTCGCAGTATCTCGGTTCCGAGCCGATCGATGCGGCGCGGTATTACAGCCCCGAATTCTTCCGCGCCGAGTGCGAGAAGATGTGGCCTGCGGTGTGGCAGTTCGCCGCGCGCGAGGAGGACCTGCCCGAGCCGGGCGACTATGTGACCTATGACAATGCGGGCCGGTCCTGGCTGATCGTGCGGCAGGAGGATGGCAGCGTGAAGGCGTTTCACAACGTCTGCCTGCATCGCGGCCGCAAGCTCAAGACCGACAGCGGCAGCGCCGAACAGTTCCTCTGCCCGTTCCACGGCTTTTCGTGGAACCCGGACGGGTCTTTACGCAACATTCCCTGCCGCTGGGACTTTGCCCACCTGACGGACCGGAAGATGCAACTGCCCGAAGGCCATGTGGCGCAATGGGGCGGCTATATCTTCATCCGCGAAAATGCCGAAGGGCCGACGATCGAGGAATATCTCGATCCGCTTCCCGAATTCTTCAAGCGCTGGCGCCACGAAGAGTGCGTGACGGTGGCTTGGGTGGCCAAGGTCATCCCGGCCAACTGGAAGATCGCGATGGAGGCTTTCATGGAAAGCTACCACGCCTATGTCACCCACCCGCAGCTGATGCCGTTCACCGGCGATGCCAATGCTGCCTATCACGTGCTGGGCCGGCACGTGAACGTGAACTACACCCCGTTCGGCGTGGTCAGCCCGCATATCGAGGCGCAGGCCAGGGCCGAACACTGGCCGCAGCAGCGCATCATCAACGAATTCCGCAAGTACAACGGCCGCAGCGCCGACAACTACGATGCGGACAAGGACAACTATGCGATCACGGTGCCGGAAGGGCGCAGCGCCCGCGCCGCGCTGGGCGCGAAGATGCGCGAGGTTTCGGAAAAGCAGTTCGGCGGAGACTATTCGGGCGTTTCCGAAAGCGAACTGCTTGATGCGCTGGTCTACAACGTGTTCCCCAACTTTGCGCCGTGGGGCGGGTTCATGCCCAACATCGTCTATCGCTGGCGGCCCTGGCCCGATCAGGACAAGTGCCTGATGGAAGTGCGCGTGATCGCCCGGGTTCCGGAGGGACAGCCGAGACCTGCGGGCGTGCCGATGCACTTGCTCGGCGATGACCAGATCTGGGCCGACGCGCCCGAGCTTGGCGTGCTGGGCGCGGTGCTCGATCAGGACAGCGAGAACATGGCGCTGTGCCACGAGGGGCTGAAGGCTTCGAAGAACCAAGCCGTCGAACTTGCCGACTATCAGGAAGTGCGCATCCGCCACATCCACCAGACGCTGGATTCCTATCTGAACGCTTGAGCGATTGCCCACCCCCGACCCCTCCCGCCTGCGGGAGGGGGGATGAGACGCCGCTCCTTTGCCCTCCCTCCTTCGACAGGCTCAGGAAGGGCGGGGGTGGTGCTTGATGAAAGGCTGACCCACATGACCGAACTTTACGACAAGTATGCCCGCGCCGCCGAGCGGATGCTCCATTTCGTCGAGACCAGGACGACCGACATGGCAAGCGGCACGATGCGGGTGCCCGTGGCCGATTACCTCAGCGAGGAACGCTTCGAGGCGGAGATCGCGCGGATATTCAAGCGGTTGCCGCTGATGCTGGCGCTGACCATCGAGCTGCCGCAGGTGAACGACTACAAGGCGATGGAAGTGATGGGCCTGCCGGTGCTGATCACCCGCGGAAAGGATGGCAAGGCGCGCGCGTTCCTCAACGTGTGCAAGCATCGCGCGATGCATCTGGCCAAAGAAGGCAAAGGCAATTGCAAGGCCTTTGCCTGCCAGTACCACGGCTGGACCTATTCCAACGAGGGCAAGCTGATCGGCATTGCCGAGGCGAGCACCTTCGGCGAGGTGGATCGCTCCACCCTCAACATGACCGAGCTGCCCTGTGACGAGGCGGCGGGTCTGATCTTCGTGATCCTGACACCTGACTTGCCGATCAACGCCATCGAATGGATGGGCGGGATGTATGAGGACTTCGCCGCGCTGCGCCTCGAGACCTGGTACTTCCACAAGGCGCGCACGATGAAGGGGGCCAACTGGAAGGTCGCCTATGACGGCTACCTCGAAGGCTATCACTTCCAGGCCGCGCACACCAACACGGTGGCCACGCGCAGCCCTTCGAACCGCGCCCACTACGAGGGCTTCGGGCCGCATATCCGGCTGGGCTTCCCGCAGAACTCGATCACCCGCCTGGCCGACCTGCCGCGCGAGGAGTGGGGGCGACAGGAGAACAACGGCTATGATTTCATCCGCATGCTCTTTCCGAACATGAGCTTCTTTCTGGCGCCCGAGATGGGCCAGCTGGCGCAGCTGTTCCCCGGGCCGAAGGCAAACCAGAACACCACCGTGATGAACTACATCTTCCCGGTGAAGCCCGAGACCGAGGAAGGCCTCGCCGCGCTGGACCGGATGTGCGACTTCTTCTTCGATGTGGTGGAGGAGGAGGACTACTTCCTTGGCCTGAAAGTGCAGAACGGGCTGGAATCCGGCGCGATGACGCACCAGACGTTTGGCCGGAACGAGCCGGGCAACCAGTTCTTCCACAAGTGGATCGCCTATTACCTCGACGAAAGCGGCAGCACGCCGATGCCGGTGATGAAGGCCTAATCGGCCGGGCGGGTGAGCGCCTGGGCCGGTGCGCCGAGCACGGCCTGGCGCAACTGGAGCGAACGGGTGAACATCGGTCCGCAGGCTTCAAGGAACTGCGTGGGCTTCATGCCGAGGAACTCGTGCGCCTCGCGGATGAAGTGCGAGTAATCGGTGTAGCCGGCGTCGATGGCGAGCGCGCGTCGGCCCGGCCCGCCCCGGATCAGCGCATGGAGCGAGCGCAGGAAGCGGGCGCGGCGCAGCAGCAGCTTGGGCGCAAAACCGAACGAGCGCAGGCAAAGGCGCTCCAGCTGGCGCAAGGCAATGCCGAGACTGTGCGAGAGCTGGCCGACCGTGCGCAGATTGGGATCGAGCAGGGCCGAGAAGATCCGGGCAATGGTGTCCTCGTCGCGGTGAGGCGTGCCCATCCGGTCGATCAGCCAGGCATCGAAGATTGCAGGGACCGCGCCGGGCGCCGCGTTGCGCAGGTGCCGGGCCAGAGCTTCTACATCTTCGCCCAGCACGTCGCGCGCAGGGACGACGCGATCGGCGATCTTGGCAGCGGAGCAGCTGCCGAGGCGCGCCCACCCCAGCGGGGTGATCCCTGCGCCGATGACGGTGCCGGTATCGCTTTGCGACCAGCAGGCCGTGGACGAGGGGCCGAACAGCCCGACATCGGGCACGCGCACGGCTTCGGGCGAGCCGCAACGGACATGCCAGCGGGTCTGCGGATCAAGCAGAATGCGCAAGTTGAACCAGGCCGGCTGGAACACATCGCTGTGGACCTGCCCTTGCGGCGGCGCGACGGCGTAAAGGTGGTAGCCGCTGACCAGCCCTTCGAGCCTGGGGGAGGGCTTCCAGTAATCCATGCGCATGGCCGCTGGCGGATCGGCCCGCGCGCTGCCTTCATCGAATGCCGCGACCTTCATCAACTGGCGTTCCTGCCCCTAGCCCAAGCCCTTGACCGGCTTTGGAAAAGGAACGGCCTGAACGGGTTTTAGTGCCGGACCATGGCCCCGCCATCGACCCATACGCCATGGCCGGACATGAAGCGGGCATCGTCGCTGCACAGGAAGGCGATGACGTCGGCGATGTCTTCGGGCTGGCCGAGGCGGCGCAAGGGAGCCTTGTTCTCCCAGAAGGTGCGGAATTCGGGCATCTGGGTAAAGGCCGGCGCGGTCATCGGCGTGGCGATGGCGCCGGGCTGGACGCAGTTCACCGTCACCCCGAACGGGCCGAGTTCCGCCGCGACCGACTTGGTGAAGCCGAGCACCGCGTGCTTCGAGGCGGAATAGGCGCTGAGGCCCTCGTCGCCGTGGCTCGACGTGGTGGAGCCGATGGTGACGATGCGGCCGTTGCCAGCGGCCTTGAGGTGCGGCGTGGCATCGCGCACGAGGCGGAAGACGGCGACGAGGTTCACCTCCATCACGCGCAGGAAATAGGCGTCGTCATGGCCTTCGAGGGGGTGGAACGCGCTGATCCCGGCGCAGGGGACAAGCGTATCGAGCCCGCCCATCGCCGCCACGGCCTGTTCGATCAGGTGGGCATTGGCATCGGGGGCGGTGAGATCGCCTGAGAAATCGACATCGCCCTGCACGTCTGCGGTGAAGACTTGCGCTCCGTCGGCGCGGAGGCGCGCAGCGGTGGCCGCGCCAATGCCCGAGGCTGCGCCGGTGACGATGACCCTGCGGCCCGTAAGGCGATCAGAGGCCATCGGCGATCTTCAGCACGAGCTTGCCGGTATTGGCGCCCGTGAACAGGCGCATGAAGGCATCGTAGGCGTTTTCGAGGCCCACCTGCACGTCCTCGTCGATGCGCAGGCGCCCTTCGGCCATCCACTGCGCCATGATCGCGCCGCCTTCGGCAAAGCGCGGGGCGTAGTCCATGATGAGGTAGCCATAGAGCGTGGCCTGGTTGGTGAGAATCGACCAGAGGTTGCGCGCGCCGACCTTGGCGGGCGAATTGTATTCGCTGATCAACCCGCACAGCACGATGCGGGCGCGCTTGGCGAGGTTGAGCAGTTCGGCATCGAACACGTCGCCGCCGACGTTCTCGAACACCACGTCAGCCCCGTTCGGCGCGGCGGCGCCGATTTCGGCGGCGAGCTGTTCGACCGACTTGTTCTTGTAGTCGATGGCGACGTCGAAGCCGTAGTCCTCGATCAGGCGGCGGCACTTTTCGGCACCCCCGGCAATGCCGATCACCCGGCAGCCGAGAATCTTGCCGATCTGACCGACCGCGGAGCCAACCGCCCCTGCGGCGCCCGAAACCAGCAGCGTTTCGCCCGGCTTTGGCTTTGCGACGTCGATCAGGCCGAAATAAGCGGTGAGGCCGACTGCGCCCATTGCCGACAGGAACCGCGATGGCGAATCGACCTGGGCGACATCAACCTTCATGGTGAATCCGCCTGCGCCGTTGACCGAATAGTCTTCCAGGCCATTCATGCCCAGAACCCAATCCCCAACGGCGAAGTCGGGCGAGTTGGAGGCGGCGACGACGCCAACCGTCGTCGCTCTGACGGGATCGCCCAGGGGGATCGGCGGCATGTAGCTGGGCGCATCGTCCATCCATCCGCGCTGTGCGGGATCGAGCGAGGCATAGCAGTTGCGCATCACGAAGCCGCCTTCGGGCGCGGAGGGAACGGCTTGTTCGACAAGGGAAAAGTCCTCTGGCACCGGCGTGCCGACAGGGCGGCGAGCCAGCAGGAAGCGGCGATTGACGGTCATTGTGATCTCTCCCGGATTCTTGTCCGAACGCTACGGCAAGGATGGATGATGCACTGGCACATGCACCTGTAACAAGTCGCAGTTGGTTCGATGCCCGCAGCGGTGGATGAAGGAGGCGAGCCATCGTCCCTGAGCGGACGAGGTTACCCTTGGAGGGAGGATAGACATGAGAACCACTGCTGCACGGCGCATGCTTGCCGTTGCCATGACCACGACCGCGCTTGGCCTTGCGCTGCCGGCATTTGCCACCGAAGCAGACGAGCCGCAGGCGGTCCAGGCCGACGAGACCACAGCAGCCGATGCAGGCGATACCGGCGCGATCATCGTGACCGCACGCCGCCGTTCGGAAACGCTGCAGAGCACGCCGGTGGCGATCACTGCGGTCAACACCGCCTTCCTTGAAAGCAAGGCCGCCGTGAACATCGGCGACCTGCAGGGCGCGGCTCCGGGCCTGCTCATCACCCAGCAGAATTCGGGCGCGCAGGCGGCCAACATCTCGATCCGCGGCCTGACCTATGCCGACATCGAAAAGTCGCAGACGCCGACCGTGGGCGTGCTGGTCGATGGCGTGGTGATCGGCACCAACACCGGCCAGCTGCAGGATGCGTTCGACATCGCCCAGCTCGAAGTGCTGCGCGGACCGCAGGGCACGCTGTTCGGCGCCAACACCATCGGCGGCGTGATCAACATCCAGCGCACCAAGCCGACGATGAAGCCCGGCCTCAAGGCCGAGGCGACCTTTGCCAAGTTTGGCACGTTCTCGACCAAGATCCTGGCCAACTACGGCAACGAGGAGAGCTGGGGTGTCAAGGCGTGGTACTTCCACAACGAGACCGACGGTTTCTACAAGAATGTCGTGCGCAATGTCGACGCGGGCTGGAGCAATGGCGAGAACTACGGCGCCAGCCTGCTGTTCAAGCCGACCGGCTCGGGCTTCGATGCGCAGCTGACCGTGGCCCAGGTCGAGCAGGTGTTCGACCCCGTGGTCAGCAACATCACCAACAGCAGCGAAGTGTTCTGCGCGTTCATCCCGGCGCGCGAATGCAACCGCAACACCACGACCGATCTCTACACCACTTTCGGCGACGCCGCTTCGAGCAACTACAAGGCGCCCGAAGCGACGCTGGAAATGAACTATGACGCGGGCGGCGTGAAGCTGACCTCGATCACCGGCTGGCGCAAGAGCACGGAAGCGCAGACGCAGGACTTCGACGGTTCGTCGGTCGACCTCTACTACGTCGATCGCCGCCAGCACTACGAACAGTGGAGCCAGGAGCTGCGCGCTGCGGGCGAGCTTTTCGACGGCTTCGACTATGTCGTCGGCGGCTTCTACTTCAAGTCGGAATACGACCTGACGCAGTGGTCGCGCGTGTTCGGCTTCAGCCCGACCACTCCGCCGACCCTGTTTGACCGCAACGCCCAGCGCGTGGAAGGCAAGACCGAGAGCTACGCCGTGTTCGGCGATTTCAACTGGGCCTTTGCCGAAGGCTTCCGCCTTTCATTCGGTGGCCGTTACAGCCACGACAAGAAGGAGCTGAGCAACGGCTTTGCCGCCAACACGCTGCTTGACCCCGACAACATCGACCTGAGCAAGATCGCACTGGTCGGCAAGGGCAAGGCGAGCTTCAACAAGTTCACGCCCAAGGTCGGCATCGACTGGCGCCCGAACCAGGACCTGATGGTCTATGCCTCGTGGTCGCGCGGTTACCGTTCGGGCGGGTTCAGCCCGCGCGCGGCAACGGCTGCCACCGCCAGCACGCCGTTCCAGCCTGAAACGGTCGACGCCTATGAAGTGGGCGTGAAGCTTTCGGCGTTCGACCGCAAGCTCGAGCTTAACCTTGCCGGCTTCGTGTCGGACTACAAGGACATGCAGCAGAACCTGACCGTTCCGGGCGGCCCCACCGGCAACCAGACGATCACCGGCAACGTGCCGGGCGGCGCGCTGATCAAGGGCATCGAGGCGGACGGCACGCTGCGCGTGACCGAGAACTTCCGCATCACCGGCTCTATCGCGATCATGGATTCGCACTTCCGCAACTTCGTCACCTGCGGCGCCTATGCGGCAGGGCCGGTGGCGACCAATGCCTGCGGTGCGGGGCTGGTGCCGTTCAACTACTCGGCCAACCGCCTGATCTATGCGCCGGACTTCACCGCGTCGCTGGGCGCGGAATACGTCGCACCGACCGGCTTTGGCGACATCACCACCAATGTCGGCTGGCGCCACATCTCGCCCTATGACGAACAGCTTTCGGCAGCTTCGCTGACGCCGACGCTGAACGGTTCGGGCCAGGCGACGCTGATCACGGTGGGGGGCAACGATCCGCGCGTGCGCACCACCACGCAGGATCTGGTCGATGCGTCGATGACCTTCAACTTCGACCTGAAGGACAGCAAGGCCTACCTGCGCGTGTTCACCCGCAACTTGCTGAACGAGAAGACCACGACCCACGCGTTCACCGTGGCTGGCCTGTGGTCGTTCGGCATGGCGCTTGAACCGCGGACCTACGGCGTGACCGCGGGCTTCAAGTTCTGAGGCCAGCGCATATAACCTGATCCACCTTGCCGGGGGGGCGGGGGAGGGTCGCTTAGGCGACGTTCCTTTCCGTCCCTCCGGTTTTTTATAGGGAGAGTTTCAAATGGGCCGTCTTGCCGGAAAAGTTGCATTGATCACCGGTGGCGCTTCGGTGCCGGGTCTGGGCAGCGCCACCGCGCAGCGCTTTGCCGAGGAAGGAGCCAAAGTGTGGTTGACCGACCGCGACCTGGCAGGGGCCGAAGAGGTGGCCGAAGGCATCCGGGCGGCGGGCGGTGAGGCCCGGGCCCTGCTGCATGACGTGACCAACGAGGCGCAGTGGGACGAAGTTTTCGCCGCCATCGAGGCCGAGGACGGCAAGCTGGACGTGTGCGTCAACAATGCCGGTATCGCGGTGCTGCGCCCGATCGAGGACATGACCAGCGCCGACTGGGCGCTGCAGAACTCGGTCAACCTCGACAGCGTGTTCCAGGGCACCAAGCGCGCGGTGATCCTGATGCGCAAGACCGGGGTGAAGGGCTCGATCATCAACATCTCGTCGGTGGCGGGGCTGATCGGCGTTCCCGCGTGCGGGGCCTATGCCGCGGCGAAGGGTGGCGTGCGCCTGTTTTCAAAGACGATCGCGGTGGAAACCGCCAAGGACGGCATCCGCGTCAATTCGGTCCATCCGGGCATGATCCTGACCAATATTCAGGGTGTGGCGCAGGAAGACAACGCGGCAAACTATGATGCGACGCTGGCGCTGGTGCCGATGGGCTACATGGGTGCGCCGCTGGACATTGCGAACATGAACCTGTTCCTCGCCTCGGACGAGAGCCGCTATGTGACGGGCACGGAACTGGTGGTCGATGGAGGCATGACGGCGCTTTGATTCTGCCGGGCCGATGCGTCCCCGCGCAGGCGGGGACCTCAGTCGGCTTAAGCTGAAGTCGAGGTCCCCGCCTGCGCGGGGACGCATTGTTTCAGGACGAGGCCACCCAGCGGATCGCGTTCTCAACCAAGCGGCGGTAGTGCGGGTTGTCGTAGGCCGAGGGGCCATCGCCCGGCTGGAGATAGACGAGGCGGCTGTTGAGAGCCTGCCGGGTCCAGCCGACGAGATTGGAGCCGGGCGGGTGATCCCAGCCTTCGCGGCTGAACATTTGGCCTTTGACGGCAAGGTCCGCCGACCAGAAGTGATCGCGATCAAAAGCGGCGCTTGAGCGCAGGAGCGGGGTCACGCCTGCTTCATGGATCTGGCCGAGATAGAGTTCGTCGGTCAGCGTGAAGCTTTCGGGCAGGCCGGCGGTGACGGGATGATCGGCGACGACCGAAATCTCGTGAGTGACATCGTGGCAATAGCCGCTGTCCGCCACGGCGGTCCCGCGCCATTGGCCGGGATGGTAGAAGAACTGCCCGCCCAGCCAATCGTGATATTCGCCCCAGGTCGGCCAGCCTGCCAGCGCGTGATGCAGCGCGACCACGCCCTTGCCCTGTTCGAGCAGGGCGCGAAATCCGGCCTTCAGTTCGGCCGAGGGCTCGCGGTAGAGCGGGGCATTTTCCGGGGCTTCGAAATCGAGGCCGGGCATGTCGTAGAGTACCAGCGCATCGAACCCGCGCATGGCATCGGGGTTCATCAGCAGCGCGGCGGCGGGCTGATCGACCATGGTGGCCGAGATGCCGTCCATGGCCTGAAACATGGCGTCGAAGGCCGTGCGATCGAAGGGATGGCCGCGCACGGCGACGAGGCACTGGAGCGGGGCGCGGTACTTGATGATCGGCATCAGGCGACTTTCACGATGACTTTGCCGATCGCCTGGCCCGAAAGCATGCGGCGATAGGCGACGAGCGTGTTCTCCAGCCCCTGCGTCTCGTCAAGATTGACGGTCAGCGTCCCGGCATCGACCCATTCGCGCAAGACGGGGAGGAACTCTGCGCCGCGATGGAGGAAATCGGGGATGAAGAAGCCTTCGATCCGCAAGCGGCGCATCAGCACCTGATCGAAGCGGGCGGGGCCGGGCAGGGGGGCATCGTTGTCATAAGCCGCGACCATGCCGCAGACGGCGACGCGGCCATAGTGCGCCATGTTGGGCAGGACCGCATCGAGCAGCGGGCCGCCGACGTTGTCGAAATAGGCGTGAACGCCGCCCTCGATCCCGGCAAGGCGCGCGGCAACGTCGTCGCTCTTGTAGTCGATGGCGATATCGACGCCCAGTTGTTCGGTCAGGTAGCGGCACTTGGTCGGTCCGCCAGCGATGCCGACAACCTTCGCGCCGAGATTGCGGCCGACCTGGCAGGCCATCGATCCGGTGGCTCCGGCGGCGGCGGAGACCACCAGCCATTCGCCCGCCTTGATCGCGGCCACTTCCCTGACGCCGACATAGGCCGTCCAGGCGTTCATGCCGAGCGCGCCGAAGTGGTGGCGGATGTCGGCCACGGTATCGTCGACGATTTCGAGGCCGGCAAGGGCAGGGACCATCGTGGCATATTCCGCCCACTGGCCGAAGCCGCGCACCAGTGCGCCAACGGGATAGGCGCCATCGCGGCTTTCGCTGACGTGGCCGAGCACGAGGCCCGCCATCTTCGCGCCCAGCGGCAGGGGCGGCTGATAACCATCGGTGCGCGGGCTCATCCACATGCGGGTGCCCGCGTCCATCGACAGGTAGCCGACCCTTACCCGCACTTCGCCATCGGCCAGCGGCGGCAGGGCTTCGGTCTGCAGGCTGAGCGCGGCTTCGAAGTTTGAGCCTTCAGGGTGACGATCAAGGCGCCAGAAGCGGTTTTCGGTCATGGGAATTCCTCTCAAGGCACAGAGGTGCCGACGCTACGGCAGCGCAGCACCTAGCCAAAGGAAGAGGCTAACGCATTGGCGAGGCGAGCGTTCGTTACAGGAGGCGTAAACGCGCGAGACTAATCACAAAGGGAGGATGCGGTCATGCGCACCATCAAGGGAATTCTTCTCGCCACTTGCGCACTTGGCGTCAGCGCACCGGTCATGGCGCAGGATGCAGCACAGGAAGGCGCATCTGCAGGCGGCCTCGCATCTGCAGGCGGCCTCGAGGAAATCATCGTAACCGCGCGCAAGCGCGAGGAATCGGTGCAGACGGTTCCGGTGGCGGTAACCGCCATCTCCGAAAAGACCATCCAGCAGCGCGACATCACCTCGATCGAAAAGATCGCTGCGGCCACGCCCAACCTCAACGTCGGCCGTGCCTCGAACGGTTCGGGCGCGCAGCTGACGATGCGCGGCATCGGCTCGTCCTCGACCTCGATCGGTATCGAGCAGTCGGTCGCCGTTGTGGTCGATGGAGCCTATTACGGGCAGGGCCGCATCATTCAGGAAGGCTTCTTCGACCTGAAGCGCGTGGAAGTGCTCAAGGGTCCGCAGGCGCTGTTCTTCGGCAAGAATGCGACCGCAGGCGTCATCAGCCTGGCCACCAACGATCCCGGCCAGGACCGCGAATTCATTGCGCGCGCCGGTTACGAGTTCCGTTCGCGCCAGTATCAGGGCGAGCTGATTGCCTCGATCCCGCTGAGCGATACGCTGGGCGTGCGCTTTGCCGCGCGCGGTTCGATCATGGATGGCGGCTATTATCGCAACGTCTCGGTCGACCGCACCTATACCACCGTCGACATCCGCAACTTGCTGGCGGGCGGCAGCGGCAATCCGATCGGTTCGGTGGCCAAGCCTGCCGCATCGCGCGCGCCGGGTGAAGACGAGTTCCTGGGCCGCGTGACGCTCAAGTACACCCCGACCGACCGTCTGACGATGACGCTCAAGGGTTCGTACAACTACAATCAGGTCAACAATTCCTCGTGGAACTACGTGGCCTACAACTGCGGCCTCGCCACGGGCGTGAGCCAGTTGACCGGGTATCGCTGCGGCACCGATTTCGTGACGCACCAGAACAACATGCCCGCCGATATTGCCAAGGACTTCCCCTTCGCGAAGGACAATGGCGAGCTTTACAACCGCTATCGCTCGTGGGCGATCAACGGCGCGGTTTCGTACGAGCTCGACAACGTGACGATCAGCTCGGTCACCAATTACAACACCAACAACAACCGCTGGACCTGTGCCTGCGACTTCCAGAGCAGCAACAACGGCACCTGGGCTACCGAGAACAGCACCTGGAAGGCGTTCAGCCAGGAACTGCGTGCGCAGACTTCGTTCGACGGTCCGATCAACCTGATGGTGGGCGGGCTGTACCAGAAGACCAAGCGCGACTTTGCGCAGTACGTCATGTTCGCCGGGCTGCGTGACGATACCGCCTCTGCCGCCAACCGCTTTGTCGCCTCGTCGAAGACAAGCTT
Source organism: Novosphingobium sp. FW305-C-30-35 (assembly GCF_058783135.1). NCBI lineage: Bacteria > Pseudomonadati > Pseudomonadota > Alphaproteobacteria > Sphingomonadales > Sphingomonadaceae > Novosphingobium > Novosphingobium sp. FW305-C-30-35. The sequence goes on along the minus strand of NZ_JBYSYJ010000002.1, from coordinate 412,369 downwards.
TACCGATGGCGAGACTGCGGCCCTGTTCGGGCAGGTGACGTGGAAGCTGATCGACACGCTCGAGCTGGCAGGCGGCGTGCGCTATACCCACGAGACCAAGGACAGCTTCTTCACGCAGCCCTACAACAACCTGGGCGTGCAGGGGATCTTCCGTGACCAGAACGATCCTGACGGCCTGGGCGAAGTGACCGCAAAGCAGGTGTTCGACGACTGGTCGCCCGAAGTGACGCTGACCTGGAAGCCGCAGGACGGCATCCTTGTCTATGGCGCCTACAAGACGGCCTACAAGTCTGGCGGATTCTCGAACGGCGGCATCAACTCGAAGTTCTCGTCCGATCCGCTGGCGGACCTCACCTTCAATCCGGAAAAGGCACGTGGCTTCGAAGCCGGTATCAAGACGACGCTGGCCGACAACCAGCTGCGCCTGAACCTGGTGGCGTTCACGTATGCCTACAACGATCTGCAGGTCGACTTCTTCAACTCCCCGATCTTCGCCTTCCAGACGCTGACGGCGGATGCGCGGACCAAGGGCGTGGAGCTGGAGTTCGAATACGCCCCGCGCAGCATTGACGGGCTGAACGTCCACGGTTCGATCAACTACACCAAGGCACGCTACACCGATTTCCCCTCCGCACCGTGCTATGCCGGGCAGACTCCGTCGCAGGGTTGCACGCTGGTGGGCGGGCTGGATGCGCGCCAGAACCTGAACGGGGCGCCGCTTTCGGTGGCGCCGGAATGGACCGGGGCCTTTGGCGTGGGCTACGAGACCGCTGCGGGCGAAGGCCTGAAGCTGGGCTTCAACGTCGATACCCGCTATTCCTCAAGCTACCTCGCCTCGGGCTTCGGCAATCCGTTCTCGCGCCAGGGCAAGTATGCCGTGCTTGATGCCGGTATCCGCTTCGGGGCGGAGGACGACAACTGGCAGATCGCGGTGATCGGCAAGAACCTGACCAACCGCTTCTACGTCAGCGGCGTGGTCGATGGGCCTTCGACCGGTGGCGGCACGGGCACGGCGGCGGGCGTCCGCGCCGACCAGCTTGGCTTCGGCAACCTGCCGCGCACGGTGCAGGTCTCGGTGATCAAGCGCTTCTGATCGCATCAGGCGCAAGCGACACTGAAAGGGCGGGGCTTCGGCTCCGCCCTTTTGCGTTTGGGGGCACGATTGCGCCTTGCATCGGCGATCAATTCAATTATTCTTGAATTATCGAATCGAAAGGGTCGTCCGTGGATTCTGCACTCGTCGTACGCGCGCTGGCAGCGCTGGCGCAGGAACATCGGCTTGCCGCATTCCGGCTGCTGGTGCAGGCCGGGCCCGAGGGCATTGCCGCAGGCGCGCTGGCCGAAGCGCTGGACATCGCGCCGTCGTCGCTCAGCTTCCATATCGCCCAGCTCGCCAATGCCGGGCTGGTCGGGCAACGGCGGCAGGGCCGGTCGATCCTTTACTCCGCCGATTACGGGGCGATGGCAGCCGTCATGGGCTTTCTGACCGAGAACTGCTGTGGCGGCGCGGCCTGCGTGCCCGCCATCGATTGCCATCCTTCAAGCTCAACCGAAAAGGACGTCGCATGAAGCGCTTCCATGTTCACGTCGGCGTTGCCGACCTCGATGCCTCGATCGCTTTCTATTCCGGCCTGTTCGGCGCCGAAGAGCTGGATCGCCGATCCGGATGGCGTGATCTGGGAGGCTTTCCTGACCGAAGGTGAAAGCACGGTCTATGGCGAGAGCCCGGACTTTGCGCCGCTCGCTTCGGCCCATGCCTCGGACACGGCGTGCTGCGCCCCGAAGGTTGCCGCCCCGGCAGCGAAGGCGGGGTGCTGCTGATGAGCGATCGTCCGTTTTCGATACTGGTGCTGTGCACCGGCAATTCGGCGCGCTCGATTCTGGGGGAAGCGATGCTTGGCACCATGGGGGCAGGGCGCATCGTTTCGTACAGCGCCGGGAGCAAGCCCAAGGGTGTGCCGCATCCCGGCGCGCTGCGGCTGCTGGCGCGCAAAGGGATCGACGTGGCGCCGTTCCGGTCAAAGAGCTGGAACGAGTTTACCGGGCCTGACGCGCCGCCGATCGATCTGGCCATCACGGTCTGCGGGAATGCCGCTGGCGAGGCCTGCCCGGTGTTCATGGGGGCGCCGCTGAAGGCGCATTGGGGCCTGCCCGATCCTGCCGATGTCGAAGGTGATGAGGCTGCGGTCGATGCCGCGTTCGAGCAGACCTGGGCCTGGCTGGAAATGCGCGTGGCCGCGCTGCTGGCCCTGCCGTTTGAAACCATGGAGCGCGCCGAACTGACGCGCGAACTTGCCCGCATCGGGCAGATGGAAGGAGCTGCCTGATGGCGACGATTGCTGCCTTGGCGCCGGAGCGTCCGCGCCTGTCGTTCCTCGATCGCTGGCTTACGCTGTGGATCTTTGCCGCGATGGCGCTGGGCATTGCGCTCGGCCGTTTCGTGCCGGCGGTGCCGCAGGCGCTGGGGGCGATGACGGTCGGTTCGACCAGCATCCCGATTGCCATCGGCCTGATCCTGATGATGTTCCCGCCGCTCGCCAAGGTCCGCTACGAGGAACTGGGAGAGGTGTTCCGGGATCGCAAGATTCTGGCGGTTTCGTTCGGGCTGTGCTGGATCGTTGCGCCCGCGTTCATGTTCGCACTGGCCGCGCTGCTGCTGCCGAACAATCCCGAATACATGACCGGGCTGATCCTGATCGGCATTGCGCCGTGCATTGCCATGGTGCTGGTGTGGAACCAGCTGGCGGGGGGAAGCCCCGAGTACGTGACCGGGCTGGTCGCCTTCAATTCGCTGTTCCAGATCCTGTTCTATGTGCCCTATGCCTGGTTCTACCTGACCTTCCTGCCGCCGGTTTTCGGTCTGGAAGGGCAGGTGGTGGACATCGACTTCGCGATGATCGCCAAGGCGGTGCTGACATATCTTGGAGTGCCGTTCCTCGCCGGATTTCTGGTGCGCAAGGCGCTCGTCGGCGCGCGGGGGCGCGACTGGTACGAAACGCAGTTCGTGCCGGCAATCAGCCCGCTGACGCTGGCGGCGCTGCTGTTCACGATCGTGGCGATGTTCAGCCTCAAGGGTGGCGAAATCCTTGCCCTGCCGTTCGATGCGCTGAAGGTGGGTCTGCCGCTGGTGGTGTTCTTCGTGGTGATGTTCGTCGCCGCGTTCGCTGCGGGCAGGGCGATTGGCGCAGGCTATGAACGCACGGCATCGCTGGCCTTCACGGCGGCGTCGAACAATTTCGAGCTGGCGATTGCTGTGGCGATTGCGGCATTCGGCCTTGCCTCGCCCGTGGCCTTTGCCGCGGTGATCGGTCCGCTGGTGGAGGTGCCAGTGCTGATCGCGCTGGTCAATCTGGCGCTGTGGTTCAAGGGTGCGTGGTTCCGCGCACCCTGAACCGCGCTGCCGCTCAGCAGCCCTTGGGGGCGTGCTGGCGGTGGATGTTGCGGAATGAGCGGCTCTTGAACAGCCATTTGCCATCGATCTTGACGCAAGTGTCTTCATAGACGCCGCGGTCGCGCATGGTCGTGCCGTTCTGGTCGTAGACCTCGCTGGTGTAGCTGCGCATCGTGGCGGTATCGCCGTTGACTTCGATCGACCCCGGCCAGGCTTCGAACATGATGCCGGGGTAGTTCTTCATCGCCTCGATCCACATCGCCTTGATCGCCGCGCGGCCACGGGTGGTGCCGAGTTCGGGGTAATCGGGCAGGGACCATTCGGCGTCCTCGGCCCAGGTCGCGGCCCAGTCGTCGGCATCGACGCGGGTGACGGCGTCGGCATAGGTTTCGAGCAGCTCGCGGATGGCGAGGCGGTCTTCGGCGGGGCCGGTGAAGGGCATGGTCCTGTCTCTCCCGTTGGTTTGGTTGTGGGGAGACTAACGCGCCTGCGGGCAGGGTGAACCTGCGCTTTCAGCGAGTTCAGAGAACGACCGGCAACTCGTCCATGCCGGGAGCCTCATCGGGAATGCACACCTCGATCTGTCCGCCTTCGACGCGGACGGGGAAGGTGCGCAGGTCCTTGTACGCACCGCCGATGCAGCGGCCAGAGGCCATTTCGAACCGCGCGCCGTGCAGCGGGCACATCACCGCGCCGCGCCGGATGCGGCCGGTAGAGATGAGCGCGGCCTGATGGGTGCAGCGATCGTTGACGGCAAACAGGCCGTCTTCGGTCTTTGCGACAAGGACGTGCCAGCCGGCGATCTTCGTGGCGATCTTGCCCTCGGCGGGGAATTCGGTTTCGGCAATCAGGCTGTGCCAGGTCTCGCTCAACGTCTCGGTCCTCAAGTCAATCGGATGGTCTGGATCGGGTCCGATCCCCGATAATCCTTCGCCGCGTGCGCGACCATGGCGTAGAAATCAACCAGCGTTTTTGTGGGGGCGTAGAGTTCGGTGAACAGGCCCAGCGTGGCGGTGGTGTCGGCAAAGGCGAAGACGAACCCGTCGGTCATCTCGGCGCGCAGGGCGCATGGTGCGCCGCGTGCGGCAAGACGGGCAAGCTCTGCATCGACATCGTCCACGAAGACCGCGACATGATGCATTCCCCAGCGGCCCGAGCCTTCGGGATAGAGATCGCGGAAGGGGGAGGGGCCGGGATTGTTCTGGGCGACGAACTCCACCATCACATCGCCCCACTGGCCATAGGCAGAGCTGTGATCCAGCTCGCGCTCCACCCCGCGATGGACCGCGCGAGCCAGCGGAATGTTGTCGGCCACGAAGAACGGGCCGGAGCCGAAGGCTTCATGGTGTGCCCGGGCGGCCGCGCGCACGTCTTCGACGAAGAACGCCACCTGCCGGATCGGAAGCCCGCTCATCAGATCGAGGCGCCGCCGTCGACGCGGAATTCGGCGCCGGTGGCAAAGGCGCTGGCATCGCTGGCAAGGAACACGGCCATGGCCGCGATTTCCTCAGGCTTGCCGAGGCGCTTGACCGGGTGGACATCGACGAAGCTCTGGTAAAGCGCGTCCGGATCGTCACTCTGCGCCAGCACCTTGTCGATGATCGGCGTGTGGATGGCGCCGGGGTGGATCGAGTTGCAGCGGATGCCATAGCCCTTTTCGGCAAAGTGCAGGGCACAGGACTTGGTCATCAGCGTCACTGCCGCCTTGGCCGCGTTGTAGGCGACGAGGTTGGCCGAGGCCTTCACGCCCGAAAGCGAGGACATGTTGATGATCGACCCGCCATGGGCCTTCATCTTCGGCAGGACGGCCTGCGTGCCCATGAACACGCCGAGCACGTCGATATCGAGTTCATGGCGGAACTGGTCGAGCGTGATCTCCTCGATCGAGCCGAGGGTGGTGATCCCGGCATTGTTGACCAGCACGTCGATGCGCTCAAACGGGGCGAACGCCTTGGCCCAGGAGGCTTCCTGCGTCACGTCGAGATGGACGAAGCGCGCGCCGAGTGCCGTGGCGAGAGCTTCGCCATTGGCCTGGTCTATGTCGGCGATGATGACCGACGCGCCTTCGCTGGCATAGGCGCGGGCGATGGCTTCGCCGAGGCCCGATGCGCCGCCGGTGACGAACGCGATCTTTCCGGCCAGCACCGCCATCAGATCAGCACCAGTGTCTTGCCGGTGGTCTTGCCGCTCATCAGTTCGATGAAGGCTTCGGGCAGCTTCTCGATGCCCGAACGCACGTTCTCCAGCGGCTTGAGCTTCCCTTCGGCGAAGAGGCGATCGAGCATGGCCTGCGCTTCGCCCAGAACCTCGGGGTGGTCATAAGTGATGAAGCCGCGCATGGTGAGGCGATTGACCACCAGTTGCCACAGGTTGCGGTTGCCGTGGGGATTATCGGCATCGTTGTATTGCGCGATCATGCCGCAGACGGCGATGCGGCCGTGCAGGCGCATCAGCGGCAGGATGGCGTCGAGCGTTTCGCCGCCGACGTTGTCGAAATAGACATCGACCCCGTCTGGCGCTGCTGCCTTGATCGCTTCGGCCAGATCATCAACGGCGCGATAGTCGATCGCCACATCCGCGCCGAGGTCATTGACGATCTGCGCCTTGGCCGGACCACCGGCAAGGCCGATCACGCGGCACCCTGCCGCCTTGGCGAGCTGGACCACGGTGCTGCCGGTGGCGCCGGCCGCGGCACTGACGACCACGGTTTCGCCAGCTTTCGCCTTGCCGATCTCGAACAGGCCAACCCACGCAGTGAGCCCGACCGGCCCGAGTGCGCCCATGTAATGCTGGAGCGGCACGCCCGGCGCCTGCTCCACTTTCTCGATCCCGAGCGCATCTGCGCCGACGACATAGTATTCCGACCAGACCGCGAACGTGCGCACAAGCGTGCCGACGGGCCAGTCCGGGTTGTTCGATTCCACCACTTCGCCAAGCGACATGCCGTTGATCGGTGCGCCGAGCGCGACCGGGGGCAGGTAGCTGGGCCGGTCATCGAGAAAACCGCGAATGGCGGGATCGCACGAGCCGACGCGCATGCGCACGAGGATTTCCCCCGGGCCGGGCACTGGCCGATCAACCTCGACGAGCGAGAAGTCCTCGGGGACCGGGATGCCGACGGGGCGGCGGGCGAGCGTGATCTGGCGTGTCCTCTCCATCAGTGGACCTTAGCGGCGCCCCGCGCAAACGCATCGCTAGCCATATCGCTAGGTTTCCGCGAAGCAGCTCATGGTTGATCCTGTGGCCAAGAACGAGAGAGGACAACGCCATGACCATGACCGCACAAGAGATGATCCAGTTTGTCGACGACCTCTATGCCGCAACCGGCACGGGCGATTGGGACAAGGCAGCCTCCATGCTGACCGACGACTTCATCGTCAGCGAAGCGCCGGGCCTGCCGATGGAAGGCGTCTATCGCGGCAAGAATGCGCTGAAGGAACTCTACATCAAGGTCATGGGGCTGGTGGATGTTGCTGGTCTTAACCGTGTCGAGACCACGGCGGGCAAGGATCACGCGGTGACGATACTATCGTTCCAGTTCGCCGACCCTTCGCTTGCGCCGGCAGAACTGTGCGAAATGTTCCGCTTCCGCGACGGGAAATGCTGCGAAATCAAACCCTTCTATTTCGACCATGCCGTCTTTCGGGCTGCGGCGGAGGTGAAGGCGAAGGGCGCCGCAGTCAGCTGATTCGCCAAACCTGACCCTGTCCCTTCGTGCATAGACGGATTCCCATAACGCCCCATTTCCGACCAATTCAGTCCGGTTAACTAGCTTGCGGCCTGTACCGGAAAGGATTGTACATGGTCGTCGCACGGGATCTGCAGGAACGCATTGGCTTCTACGAACTCGGCAGGAACGAGGGCAGCTTCAATCGGCTGGCGCGCTTCGTGGCGCGGACGGTGGATGGCGGGCTGGAGAAGTTCTACGACAAGCTCGGCGCCACTCCTGCGCTGGGCAAGTTCTTCTCCTCGTCGGACCGGGTGCGCCACGCCCGCAATGCGCAAGCCGACCACTGGATCAGGGTGTTCGAGGACGGGCTCGACCAGGCCTATCACGAGCGCGCACTGACGATCGGGAATACCCATGCCCGCATCGGTCTCGAGCCCAAGTGGTACATCGGCGGCTATGCGCTGATCCTCGAGCACATGATCGAGGCGATGGTGCTGCGCGGGGCAGGGCGCTTTTCGCCGGCAAGGCGGCGGATGGCCAAGGATCTGGTGGCCTTGGTCAAGGTGTCGATGATCGACATGGACATCGCCCTTTCGACCTACTTCGAAATGGCCGAGAAGACCACGCGCGACATCGTGCTGGGCAAGATGGGCGTATCGTTGCGTGCGCTGGCCGAAGGCGATCTTTCGACGCGGATGAGCGACCTGCCGGAAAGCTTCCGACAGGTCGAGGACGACTTCAACAAGGCGCTGGAACGGCTTTCCGCGACGATCGGCCTCGTGGCCGACAGCAGCAGCCACATTGCCACCTCGACCGACGAAATTCGTGCAGCAACCGAGAACCTGGCTTCGCGCACCGAGCGGCAGGCCAACAATGTGCAGGATTGCGCGCGCGCCATCGATGAACTGAGCAGTGGTCTCAACAAGACATCACGGTCGATGGCAGACCTGAGGGTATCGGCGCACGATACCGAGAGCGAGGCGACGCAGGGCCGCGAGGCGGTGCGCGAGGCGATCAGCGCAATGGACGATGCCCAGCAGAGCGCTCAGGAGGTGGTCCAGATCGCCGAGATCATCGACGGCATCGCCTTCCAGACCAACCTGCTGGCGCTGAACGCGGGAGTCGAGGCTGCGCGCGTGGGCGAGATGGGGCGCGGCTTTGCCGTTGTGGCGAATGAGGTGCGGGCGCTGGCGCAGCGATCGTCGGAAGCGGCCGACAATATCAAGAAGCTGCTTTCGGCAAGCCGGGAGCAGGTGGATCGGGGCGCCGAACTGGTCAAAGGCACGGGCGTGATGCTCCATGCGATCATCGGCAAGGTGACCGAGATCAGCACGGGCGTGGTCGAAGCCGCGCAACTGACCGAAGAACAGGCGGCCTATGCCCTGAAGGTCAACCAGGCAATCAGCGAGATTGACCTCGCAACGCAGCAGAACGCGGCCATGGTGGAACAGAGCGCGGCGGCAACGCGCAGCATGGCCACGACATCGGGCAGGCTTGCCACGGCGGTGGCGGTCTTCTCGGGACACCACAGCCACCAGGTGCCCGAGTTGCGGCGGGTAGCCTAGCGAATCTTCCGGAGCGTTTCGAGAACGGCGCGGTAGGCGTCCTCGCCGATGGCATCGGTGAGCAGGGCCTCACCCTCGTGCGAGGCGGCGTGAATGCGAGGCATGACCGATTGGCCCTGGCTGGACAGGAACATGCCGATGGTCTTGCCCTTGCCCGGCCGGCGTTCGAGCAGGCCGCGATCCACCAGCCGCGAGACCATAGTCGCGATGTTGGAGCGCTGGATCTTGAGCATCTTGCCGATGGCGCTTTGCGTGATGCCCGGATTGGCCTCGATGACCAGCAGGACCGCAGCGTCGGGATGGCGCAGGCCAAGATCGCCATAGGAGGCGTTGACGGCGCGCAGGGCAAGGTTCGCGGTCCGCACCAGATGAAAGCCCAGCATGGGATCGAGCGGATGTTTCATGCCTGCTGCCTATCATCGCCGGGGCGGTTTTGCATCACCAACCAGTCACGCCAATTCTACCAAAAGTTGCTATTGACCATAACATGAAATCGGGCATACTCCCGATATCGCCGATGCTTCGACCGAAAGGCCGCGATCCGAAAAAATCGGAGCGTGCCGACAGGTGAAAAGCCTCCAGGTCGCAACCGGGCACGGCGTGGGAGGAGAGGATGATGAAACTGCTTCGCGCGGGCGCGAGCCTGCTTGCCCTGTCGATGACCGGATCCGCCCTGGCGCAGGATGCTGCCGAGGAAAAGGTGCCAACGACCGACGAGATCGTCGTCACCGCGCAGTTCCGCGCCCAGAACCTTCAGGATACCCCGCTGGCGATCACGGCTGTGAGCGGCGAGCTGTTGCAGCAGCGCGGGCAGACCAACGTGTCGGAAATCGCCGCGCAGGCGCCCAACGTAACGCTCAAACCGCAGGGCCAGGAACTCGGCCCCGGCATCATTGCCTTCATCCGCGGTGTCGGCCAGACCGACCCCAACTTTGCGCTCGAGCCGGGCGTGGGCATGTACATCGATGACGTATACCTGCCGACGCTGACCGGTTCGCTGCTGGACCTGACCGATCTTGACCGCGTGGAAGTGCTGCGCGGGCCGCAGGGTACGCTGGCCGGGCGCAACTCGCTGGGCGGTTCGATCAAACTCTATTCCAAGAAGCCGGAAGGCAGCAACAGCGGTTCGATGGAGGCGACCTATGGCCGCTACAACCGCATCGACATGCGCGGGCTGTTCGACCTCAAGCTGTCGGAAAACCTGTTCATGCGCGTGGCGGGCGTGACCAAGAATATCGACGGCTACGTCAAGCGGCTCGATTACAACCTGACCCATCCGGGCACGAATGTCCCGACCTTCGCCAAGGGCGCCAACCCGGTGCTGGGCAATGTCGGCGGCACGTCGTCGGTGGCGGGCAAGGTCTCGCTGCGCTGGCAGCCGACCGAGACGGTGGATATCAACCTTTCTGGCGACTACACGCGCGAGCGCAACGAGCCGGGCGCAAACGTGCTGCTCTATGCAAATACCTCGGCAGTGTTCGACGGCCCGAATGCGACCTTCACCGGTGGCCGTCCGTTCCTGCAAGGTACCAACGGCGCGGGCATTCCGCTCAACTGCATGTTCGTGCCCAACGGGGTGAACAGCTGCGACACGATCACCGGATACGATCGCCGCTATATCTCCTATGCGACTTATGCGGACCCGGCCCGGCCCGACAGCCAGATGCCCTACAAGCCGACGTTCACCGATCCGCATTCGGATCTGGATAACTATGGCGCGGCGCTGACCATCGACGTTGACGTTTCGGACCAGCTCAAGCTCAAGTCGATCACGTCATGGCGCCGGTACACGGCGGACTGGTCCTACGATTCCGACGGTTCGCCGATTGCCAACAACAATCTCAACCAGACCCAGAAGAACCGCCAGTGGAGCCAGGAACTGCGTCTGTCGGGCAAGGTGCTCGACGACAAGCTCGATTTCACCGTGGGCGGTTTCTACTTCGATACGCGCGGCACCTTCACCGGCCGGATCAACCTGAACTATGCCGGGATCGACTTCCGCCACGGCCCCGATCCGACGCCTGCCAAGAACAAGGCGATCTTCGCAAACTTCACTTATGCGCTGAGCGATGCTGCGAACCTGACCGGCGGCATCCGCCAGTCATGGGACGAGAAGGACTATGGCTACGTCCGCAAGAATCCGGATGGAACCAACATCCAGGGTCCGTGCAACTTCTTCCTCGGCGCGCCCACTGCAGGTCCGACCGGCATCGGCAACCAGCCCAACTGCCTGCTTTTCGGGCTTGACGGCCTGACCGCGAAGTTCCGTGACAACCGCGTCGACTGGCGCGTGGCGGCGGACTATCGCTTCAGCCCCGAGTTCCTGTTCTACGCACAGGTATCGACCGGCTATCGCGCCGGCGGCGTCAATCCGCGTCCGTTCTTCCCGAGCCAGGCGACCGCCTTCCGGCCCGAGACGATCACTGCCTACGAAGCCGGGTTCAAGTCTGACCTGTTCGATCGCAAGCTGCGCCTCAACGTCTCGGCGTTCTTCAACGATTACAAGAACATCATCCTGTCGAGCGTGAACTGCCTTGACCTTGCCACGGCGGGTCCGGGCGGGTCTTCGCAGGCCACCCCGTGCCTGCGGCCATCGAACGTCGGGTCGGCCCACGTGAAGGGTTTCGAAGTGGAGACGCTGATCCGTCCGGTCGACAACTTCACGATCGACGGTTCGCTCAGCTACCTCGATTTCAAGTACCAGAAGGTCGATACGCTCTCGACCGGGGTGACGCTGAACGACGTGACGCCCTATACGCCGAAGTGGAAGGCGGCGATCGGCGTGCAGTATGACATTCCGGACGTGCTCAAGGGCATGGTTACGGTGCGCCTCGATGGTGCCTATCAATCGAAGATCTACACCGAGGCCGCCAATATCGACAGCCTGGCGGTAAGCAGCACGGTGGCGGCCAACAGCCCGGTCACGCCTTCGCCGTTCAGCAATGCCGGTGGCGGCGGGCCGATCACCACGCTGCGCCTGTCCAACCGGATTGACGGCTATTTCCTCGCCAATGCCCGTCTCGGCTGGCAATCGGATGCCAAGGACTGGGGCGTCACGCTCGAAGTGCAGAACCTGACGAACAAGTACTACTTCCTGACCCTGCTGCAGGAAGCGTTCGGCGCAGGCACGGCATCGGGACAGCCGGGCCGCCCGCGGACCTGGTCGGTTTCGGTCCGCCGTTCGTTCTGAGGTGAGGGGGGGGCGCGGACCATGTTCGGTTCGCGCCCGCCCCCTTTTCCGGAAAGACATGGTCGCGGTACCCGATCTGCATTATTCCGGTTGCAGCGGGTTGTGCAGTGCGCCAAAACTCGTGGTGATGAGCAAGAGCAAGGTGCCCACCGGGACGGATGTTGCCCGGTTGGCTCGCGTATCCAAGTCGGCAGTTTCGCGTGCCTACAACGGTGGGTATGTGGCGCCCGAGGTGCGCGAGCGGATCTTCGAGGCTGCGCGCAAGCTCCGCTACCGACCCAGCAATGCCGCCCGCGCCCTATCGACCAATCGTTCGAACCTGATTGGCCTCGCCATCACGGCACTCGATAACCAGTTCTATCCCGAGCTGGTCGACAGGTTGAACGACCGCCTCAGTCTGGATGGCTACCGCTGCGTGCTCTTCGAAACGCGCGGCGAGGCCGGGCTCGAGCCAGTTCTCGATGAACTTCTCGGCTTCAGGCTTGATGGCGTGATCATGGCTTCAACCTCCTTTGCCACTCGGGTAGCCAGCGAATGCGAGGATGCCGGCGTCCCGGTCATCATGCTGAACAATGTCGATCTGACGGCACAGGTTGGCGGGGTTTCTGCGGACAACAGGCATGGCGGGGAGGCGGTTGCGCAGCATTTTCAGTCTTTGGGAATTACCCGGACGGCTGTCATCAATGGCCTTGCCGAAAGTTCGGCCAGCGTTGAGAGAACGGCGTTCTTCAGGGATGCCATGCTGAGAGCAGGGTTGCCTGAGCCGATCGTCGCTTGCGGAAAATACGATTTCGAGACCACGGCCCGCGTGACAGCGGAACTGTTGCGGTTGCCCGACCGTCCCACCGGCATCTTCTGCGTAACCGATCTCATGGCCCTGTCCTGTCTGCAGGCGGTTGTCGGTTGCGGGCTTGTGCCCGGTGAGGATGTCGCGATCGCCGGCTTCGACAATGTTCCGATTGCCGCGTGGCCTGCCTTCGACCTCACGACTTATGCCGTGCCTGTCCCAGAAATCGTCGACACCGCCTGGCAACGCCTCATTTCGGCAATACGCGGTTCGGAAGTGCCGAAGGAAGTTCTGCGGGTCCAGGGCGAACTGGTGATCCGCAGCAGCACTGCGGGGCGCACTGCCCGCGACGGATCGCACGGCGGGGATCAGCGGACCAAATAGCCAGATATTCCGCTTCGTCGGGGTTTGACGGAGGACCCGACGACCTATCGGTCGGATGGATAGGTATCGTCCGAATCCTTCAGTTTGTGCAACCGGTCCCATACGTTCAACCAGAAGCTGCACATAAGAATTGTGTCTAAGAGGAGGGGATTTTGTCACAGATCACACCGCGCCTTTTGGCGTCTTGCGCAGCCGCGGGCCTTGCCGCGCTGTCCATTCCGGCGCTCGCCCAGTCGTCGGCTGACCAGTCTGCGGCTGGAGACGACAACGGCCGCCTTCCCGAGATTGTCGTTACTGCCGACAAGTTCTCGCGTTCGATTCAGGACACGCCAATCGCGCTGACCGTCGTGACGGGTGATGCGATCGCCAAGTCTGGCGCCACGAAGATCGATGACGTGCTCAAGAACGAGCCGGCGGTCGTCGTGCAGGGTGCCGCACGCGGCTTCCTGGTCTCTATCCGCGGCGTCGGTCTGTCGCTGCCGCCGCAGATGGGGCAGGGCGCGGTAGGCACAAACTTCGACGGTGCCTACTCAAGCCGTGCCGAAAACGCCTCGGTCGGCTTCTACGACCTTGAGCGGGTCGAGGTCCTGCGTGGTCCGCAAGGCACACTCTATGGCCGCAACTCGGTAGGCGGCATCGTAAACGTCGTTTCGAAGAACCCGGTTCTCGACAAGGTCGAGGGCTATGTTGGCCTCGAGGGCGGCAACTATTCGCTGATCCACGGCGAGGGTGCGCTGAACGTGCCACTTGGCGACAAGGTTGCGATCCGTGTCTCGGGTGCCGGGATCTCGCGCGATGGCTACATGAGCAATGGCCATGACGACAACAAGTCGTATGCCGGCCGTGCGAAGTTGCTGTTCAAGCCTTCGGACGATGTCAGCCTGCTGCTCGGCGTCGAGCATTCGGCGCTGCGTGGCCAGGGTCCGGGTGCCGTGCCGATCGCCAGCATCCTTGCCGGTACGCGTGAGACGACCGACGTGTCGGTCGGCTTCCAGCGCGTCAATTCCTACAAGTACTGGGGTGAACTGCGCGCGGACATCGGGCCGGGCACCCTGAGCATCCTGCCGTCGCTGCAGATCACCAAGGGACGCACCATCGGTGCCTTCGGTGGTTCACTTGCGGACTCGCTGGATCCCAAGCTCACGCGTCAGGAGCAGATCGAGGTCCGCTACGCTTCGCAGCCGGGCTCGCCGTTCGACTGGGGTGTGGGTTTCTACCACTACAAGAGCCGCAACATCACCCAGGCCGTGTCGACGCCGTGCCAGGACGTCGATGGCAACTACGTCATCCCGGCGGCGGGCTTCAGTGCGCTTCCGGTCGGCTCACCTCCGGGCCCGGTTGCCTCGGGCACCTGCCTCTCGGCAGATCAGGCGCGCGCTGAATCGTACGAGCCCGAAATACGCCGGTCGCAGACCGATGGCATCTTCGGTCAGATCACCGTTCCGATCACCGATACGGTCCGCGCCATCGGCGGGGTTCGCTACACTTGGGAAAAGGTGAGCGGCGAGAACGTCGACAGCCTCGACCTGACCGGAGCGCTGACGCCGCTCAATGACGAGCATTTCGACTATCGTGCCGGCCTGGAAGCCGACCTGTTCGGGGGCAAGTCCAAGCTCTATGGCACCATCGCCTCGGGCTATCGCCAGGGCGGGTACAGCTTCGGGCTCGGCACGTTCGAACCGGAAAAGATGACGTCCTATGAGATCGGACTGAAGAACAAGCTCGCCGGCGGCGACATGCTCTTCAACCTTACCGGCTTCTACTACGACTACTCGGCCTTCCAGCTGGTGATCGCGAACTTCACGGTGTTCCCGCCGCAATTGTTCGTACCGACGATGCCGGGCCGCGAGTACGGTGTTGAAGCCGAGACGGTGATCGCCGTGGGTGGACGCGGGCGCTTCAATGCTTCGGTCACCTATCTCGACTCGCGTCTGGACGGTCTCGACGGCTTCTACGTGGGCGTGCCGTTCCCCAACAGCCCGAAGTGGTCGGTCAAGGCCGGTTACGAGCATGCCTTCGAGTTCGGGAACCTGAGGATCACCCCGCGCGCCGACCTCCGGTTCTCGTCCGCATCGAACGTATATCCGGAAACCACCGTGGTGGCCGATACGCATCCTTCGGTGCAGAACGACTATGCCACAGGTGACGTTTCGGTCCAGGTTGCATTCTCGGACAGCCTGACATTCACAGGCTACATCAAGAACGTGAACGATCAGGCAATCAAGCAGTCGCACTTCTTCGGATACGCGCAGCTTGCCGCTCCGAGGACCTACGGCCTTACCGCCAACTACAAGTTCTGATCTGCGACGCTGGGGGGCGCCGCGGCAGTGCCGTTCATGTTCGCGTGAACGGCACTGCCTTCAGATCTCGGGAAAAACCAATGTTCAAAGCGCAGGTCGGCTTGCCACCTGTCGAAATCGGGAAGAGGTTACGCATGCGTCTTGCGGTCATGCTGGCTACTACAGCAGCACTATTTTCAGTTACCTCCCACGCCCAACCAGCTCCGCCCCCGGGAAATGGCCCTGGCGCTGGCGCCCCCCCTCCGGGCGGCATGCCGGCAATGCCTACCATGGCCGCAACCAAGTACACCACCGGCCTGCGTATTACCGACGGTGCCTTCAATGCCGCGTCGCCGAAGGACGCTGCCTTGGCAACCGCGACCGCGACGCTGGTCGAAAGTGCCACGATCACATCAGCACAGAACGCCTTCAACCCGATCCTGGCTGAAGGCGGGAAGACGGCTATCACAATCAAGCGCACGAAAATCCGTCTTTCGGGCACCGGTACCAACGACTTTCTTGGTACTGGCGCCGGGATTCTGGCGCGCAACGGCGCGGCGCTCGTCCTGACCGATTCCACCATCGAGACCAACGGGCCGATCTCGTCTGCGCTGGTCGCGGCCGAGAATGCGACCGTGAAGATCTATGGCAGCAAGCTCGTTGCCAACGGCGGCCCGCTGCCGGCCGACTACAAGCCGCGCATCGGTCCCGGCATGATGGAGCCGCCTGCGCCGCTTGGCCTCGTCGGCACCGCGCGCACCCTGCTGGCGATGAGCAACTCGCGGACCTACGTTTACAATTCGACGATCGAAGCCGACGGTTGGGGCGCGCTTTCGACCGATGCTGCGGGCGATGCCCTGTATCTTGAAGCCAACGATTGCGTGATCAGGGTGCGTCGCGCCGGCTATGGCACCTACGCCGATTTTGGGGCGAACGTGGTCGTCAACAGCTCGAGCATCGATAGCGGAGGGATGATGGGAATCATCGCTGGCAAGGCACGGACGCGCTACGATCGTGTGACCGGCACGGCGGCCGATAACGTGATGATGATCCATTCGGTCATGGCCTTCGACATTACCGAGCAAGCAACCTTTGAGATCGCAAATTCGAACGTCGTGGCCCGGGGCAGCGCGCTGCTGGTAAAGAGCGCCAACGCCAATATCGCCATCGCCTCGAGCAAGGTCGCAAGCGCCAGGAACGTCCTGCTCGAAGTCCGCAAGAACGATGACGCCAACGCGACGAAGACCAATGGCAAGCCGGTGCCCGGCGTTCTCCTGACCGTCACCAACTCGGAACTGCAGGGCGGCATCATCGATACCGACCCGGATCGCACGACGATGGTCGTGCTCGACCATGCTTCCCTTACGGGCGCGCTCAAGGACGTCACTTTGGCCATCAAGGGCGGCGGCAAGTGGACTGCGAACGAAAACTCCGTTGTCACTGCTGCTGACAGCGCCACGTTGGGCGCGATCGATGCGACGGCAGGCGTGACGGTTCAGGTTCGCGGGGCTGGCGCCTCCGCGCCGCGCAAGCTGCCCTCGGGCGGAAGCCTGGTCTTCTCCGGCTGAGGGTGGGGCGGGGTGCAGTCATGAAGATGCGCCGCTGGCACAGATGGTTCGGCTTGCCCTCTGCCATTCTGCTGGGCTTCGTCGCGCTGACCGGAACGCTGCTTCATGTCGACATGATCCGTCTCGGGCAAAAGCCGCCGGGTTCGGATCATGGCATCCAGGCGCCGCCACGAAATTTGCCATCCGATGCCGAGCTTGAGGCCATGGTCGGCACGCTGGCGGCAACGGCACGTTCCGAGACCGACTTTCCGGTGAGGTCCCTCCAGATCAATCTGGATGCCACGCACGTGACGCTGGTCGCGGCAGATGGACTTGCCCCCGGCAGCAAGCAGATCAAGATCGACGCGACAACCGGCAAGCGCATTATCGAACCGCCGCGCCCGGCTGATTTCCATATAGTGCTGCAGGACCTTCACGCGGGTTACACGTTCAGCTGGGGGGGCCGGATCGTCAGCCTGTTGTGCGGGATTGCGCTGCTGGTCCTCAGCGTGACTGGCTTTCAGATCTGGTGGGACCTGCGCAAGCGCCGAAAGAACAGGGAATTTTTCTGGAAGTAGCGGCGGGGCGAGGATGACATCGGGAATATCCGAGTGATGACACTGACTTGAACAAGCAGGGCGCCGGGCCGATTGCGCGCCCCTGTCGGCGGGCTGGCCGTTGTACTTCCTTCATTCGGCTCCTTCGACGGGGAGACAGCCGTCTCCATCAGTGGCATTGATCCGAGAGCGCGATCGCGCTGTCGAACATGGCCTGGCGAACGTGCAGCAGTTCCTCGCGGCTGGGCAACCGGCTCTTGTCAATGGTCTGGGTGCAGGCAGCCGGCATCGCCACGCGCCGGAGTGGGAAAGTTCCCGCTCGAGGATCTTCGCGTCTTCGATCCTGATACGGCCCCAGCGCAGGAAGGGGACCGTTCCTTCCCTGACGGTGCGCGGAAAAAATCTGGCCGCTGTTGGTGTCGATGAAACACTGCTGTTCGGCCGGGCCATTCTCGGCCAACAAGATCCTGCGCCTCAGATCCGAGAATGCAGATCATTCTCGGGCAACCAAGTTCTGAAACCGGTCGCAGATATCGACTTCCTATGGGGGAACGTTCCGTTCATTTCGGGCGGATTGCCGTGGCAGGAGATCTTGCCGGGCCGGGCGGGGTGCAATGTGATGAGATGACGGGATTAATATCTAAGAATACAGAGTGGGAGGTATCAATTGTATCGGAAATTCGAGTTCGCGCGCCACTCTGATACAGATTGAAACGTATCGCCGGAACAGGATGGTCAGGATCATTCGTAGGCGATTGTGGGAGCGATTGCACAAGGTTAATCCGGGTGTCTGAACCAGTGGAGAGGCTTTGCTGATGAAAAGACGTTATATGGCATCGAGCGGAATGATCGGGGCAGTGTTTGCTCCGATCATTCTTGCGGTTTCAGTTTGCGCACCGGCGGCATCGGCCAAGGAAGTCGGCGGTGTTGTTGGCCAGACCGTGGCCTTGCCCGAACTGACTCTGGTGGCGGGGAACCTGCCGACGGCACCGGATGGCAAGCTTCTCACCTTGACTGTCAACGGTGTTGAACGCGCAATTGCGCCGGGACGCTATTCGGGCGACGTCGTACTCACGGTGACGGACGACATTCCCGTCAAGTATCATGAGCTTCCGCTGCATCACTTCCGCACGGCGCTCTATGTCGAGAACGGTGCGCCGGTCGCGGCAAAATCGGTAAGTGCAGCGGTTCGTGCCGCATCGTTCGGCGCGGGGACCGTTTCCGATGCCCGGATCGCCTCGGAAGGCGATCGCTTCAACGGCATCATCGTTACCGGAGAAGGCAAGTACACGATCGATCATCCGGTGATCGACTTTATCGGCAACGGCGGCAATGACTTTGCCGGGTTCGGGGCAGCCGTCATGTCGACGGGCAAGGCCGAAGTAACGCTCAATCGCCCGATCATCCGGACCCGCGGCGCCATCCGCACTGCGCTGTTCGCGGGCGGTGACAGCGTCATGCACATCAACAATGCCGAGATCGAGACCTACAACGGTACGCTGCCAGCTGACTACCAGTTCACGGTCGACGTCGGCAAGATGATGGAAGTGCCATGGATGCTGGGCCTTTCGGGCAATGTCCGGTCAAGCAACCTGGTCGACCGCGCCACGATGTTCATCAACAACTCGCACATTCGCTCGGAGGGATGGGGCGTCCTGTCGACCGATGACAACCAGCGCGTGCGCATGACGGTCACCGACAGCCTCGTCGAAGCGGTGAAGTCTGGCTACGGCACGTACTCCATCGGGGATTCGCACAACATCTTCCGCCGCAGCGTGATCCGTGCTGCAGATGTCGGAGCGATCATGGCGGCGGAAGGGTCGATCACCCTGACCGACCGCACCCTCGTCGAGGCGGGGCGCTATGGCGTTATGATGCATTCCGGCGTCGGCGGCGGCGTTCTTACCATCGACAAGGGCAGCGAACTCCACGCCGGGCTTGTCGCCATCGAAGTGAAGGGGATCGGCACGACGATCGTCGTGGACTCGGCCAAGGTCACTGCGGTAGGAGGCACCATCCTGCAGGGCATGGAGAACGACGATCCGTTCCTGAAGGCGATGATGAGCGGGAGTGCGCCGGCAGGGGCTTCGGCGCCACCGCCCGGCATGGGCCCGACGGGAGGGCGTCCGGACGAGAAGCCGAAGGACCCGAACATCATCGGCACGTTCCGCAACACGAAGCTGGTTGGCAACTTCTGGAACGGTCGGCCGAAGCAGGGCGCCATGGTGCTGCGCTTTGAGAATGCCGAGGTCATTGGAACGATCTCGACGTCTTCGGTTGCCCCGGCGAGCGGCAAGGATCCGGTGAAGGAAACCTTTCAGGAGATTGGCCACGTCACGAACACGGCGATTCCCGTAAAGGGCGAAAAGGGTGGCCTGACGGTCTCGCTGGACAAGTCATCCCGCTGGGTTGTCACCGGCACGAGCTATCTCAATGCGCTCGAGACCGAACCCGGCGCGCAGATCGAGGCTGCCACCGGCACGCTTGGCATAACGCTAAACGGCCGTCCCGTCGCGCTCAAGCCCGGAAAGATCAAGGGCGCGATCGTGGTGACCACGAGGTAGCCAAAAGCAAACGGCATTCGGGGCACCGCGGCATGGCTGCGGTGCCCTTTCTTTTTGCAGGACGATGATTGTCCATAAAAAAACAGCGCGAGAGCGGAGTCTCGCGCTGTATCTTTTTGCGTGCCAGGTAATCCTAGAATGGATTGCTCAGGCGGTGCAGGGCGTCTCCCAGCATCGTTGCGTGAATGCTCGGGTCCCCGTTCTGCAACTGCAGCGCTCCCACCGCAACGCTTGTCTCGATCACGTCGCGGCAGCGCTCGAAACGGCGCTCCTGGTAGGCCAGAAGTGCGGCCCGTACGTCATCGGTGCTGGCCAGCTCCTGCGCGAGGACGACCGCGCTTTCCACCGCCATGCCAGCCCCGGATGCAAGGTGCGGCGTCGTGGCATGTACGGCATCGCCAAGCAGGACAACCCGTCCGTTGAACCAGTCGCGTGGCTGCAGGGCCGCCGAAAGCGGCCGATAGTTGATCCAGTCGTCCTTGGACATGTTGTCGCGTATCCATCCGGCGCTGCCCCCGAAATCGGCCAGAAGCTCCTTGAGCGTCTCGAACATTTCCTCATCCGACATGAAGCTCTCGCGCTCCACGTGCGGGGTCAGCATCCACATGTAGATCATGTCCGGTGCGCACACGGTTATGCCGCAAGGATGGGCATGGCCGAGAAAGAACTCCGCGGAATCAAGTTCGGGAGGCTTGCGGATAGAGATTCGCCAGCACCCCTGGCCGGTCGGTTCAGCGGGCTTCATGTGCGGAAAAGCCAGGTCCCTTACCCCCGAGAAAACACTGTCAGCACCGACAACCAGATCGAACCTGCCTGTTGAATCGTCCGAGAAGCGAACGTCTACGCCGGTTCCGTTGTCATCAAGCGCTGAAACGGTGATCCCGAGCCGTACCGGAATGTTCAGCGCCCTGACCTTGCTCTGCATGAGCCGGTGCAGCACGGGGCGCATGATGCCGCCGTTCGCCGGAATCCCCTCTTCCAGAGCAGGCTCATCCAGGTCCAGCATGTGGCTGCCATCGTATTTGAACAAGCGGGTCCTGTTCGTTACCGCGCCGAACTGTTTGATCTCGTCGAGCAAGCCCAGTTCGCGATAGGCCCTGAGAGTGGGGCCTGTGATGGTGATCCCGGCGCCATATACGCGCCAATCCGGATCAAGGTCGATCAACTCGACCGCCACCCCCCTTTCGGCGAGGCTGATCGCGCACGCCATACCGCCAATTCCCCCGCCGACGACGAGCGCCGTGGCGATGCTGCTGATAGCTTTCCCAGTCATGGTGCCATGACCTAGCGAACGCGGCGATGTGTTCAAATCCGAACGATGGATGGAAAGCCATTGATACAATCGGTGGGATATTGGCGCGGATGCGGGCTATCGACCCGGCAGAAATTCACGCGACAACAGCCCTGGGGAGGGAACAATGCGCAATCTGCTTCTAGTCTCGACTGCAATCTCGACGTTCGCGATCGCGACGCCAGCCATCGCGCAGGACGCTGCGCCGCAATCCGCCGAGGTATTGGACGACAGCGGCATCGGCGAGATCGTCGTGACCGCGCAGCGCCGGACCGAAAGCATCCAGAAAGCTGCCATTCCAATCGACGCGGTGAAGGGCGACGATCTGCTGCAGCGCGGCATCGGAAACGCTGCAGACCTGACCCGTGCGGTGCCCTCGCTCAGCATTCCCGCGCCTGGCGCTGGTGTCGCCTCGGTATTCATCCGCGGCGTGGGTAACATCACAACGAGCAGCTACAACGACCCGGCCGTTACGCCCAGCTATGACGGTGTCGTGCTCGGCCGCAGCGGCGGCGTCTTCGGCGCGGCATTCTACGATCTGCAGCGCGTTGAAGTGCTCAAGGGCCCTCAAGGCATCCTGTATGGGCGCAATGCCACCGGTGGCGCCATCAACGTGCTGCCGGCGCGCCCGGAACTGGGCGTAAACTCCATGGGCTTCAACCTCGCCTACGGAAATTACGACCAGATCGACGTGGATGCCCGCGCCAACATCGCCACCGGCGAGAACACCGCGTTGCGCATTGCCGGCGCCTACATGACCCACGATGGCTACAACAAGGACGGCACGGACGACGCGAAGCGCGGTTCGCTGCGTGCGCAGTTCCTCTATGAGCCTTCGACGGACCTGTCGGTGCGTCTCGGTGCGGACTACAGCCACGTCGGCGGCAAGGGCGTGGGCGGCAATTATCTTGGTGCCTTCGTTCCTACAGGGAGCGGCTATACCTTCGTTTCGTCGGGCCTCGCGCAGTCGGAGGGCTTCAACAGCGAAGCCTCGCGCGCATGGATTTCGACGCAGCTGGGCGGGCCCGGCCTGGATTTCCGCCGCCCGATGCAGAGCGACCCTAGCCAGGACATCACTTACTGGGGCGTGAACGCCGAATTCAACCTGCAGACCGGCATTGGCAAGCTCACCGTGATACCAGCCTATCGCAAGACCCGCGAGCGTTCGGAATTCTACGGGCCGGCCTTCAATACCGGCAACGTGCGCGAAGATACCAAGCAGAGCAGCCTCGAAGCGCGCCTGGCGGGCAAGGCAGGGATGTTCGACTACGTCGTCGGCGGTTTCTATTTCAACGAGACGATCGACGCCAACAACATCTACAATCAGGAGTTCGTGCTCCCGATCCAGACCTACACGGCAAAGACCGAGAGCCTTGCCGCGTTCGGCCAACTGACTGCTCATGTTTCGGACCGCGTTCGCCTTGTCGGCGGCGCGCGCTATACGCATGACAAGAAGACGGTGAACGGCCTGATCAACAACATCATTGCCGTCTGCAACGAGAGTGCGCCGCCGTTCTGCATTGGCCAGATGCCCCACCTGCCCAACTTCTTCAACGCCGACGATGCCATTGGCTGGCTGGGCAGCAACGGCTTCATCAACACCAATGTCGCGATCAGCCCGCCCAGCAATACGACAAAGTCGGGCCAGATCATCTATCCCATAGTGAACGGTGCCAACGGGATCATTCTGAAGACGTACAACAACATCAACGACACCGACACCTTCTCGAGAGTGACGTGGAAGGCCTCTGCCGAATTCGATGTGACGCCAACCAGCCTTGTCTATGCCACGGTGGAATCCGGCTATCGCGCAGGCGGCATCCAGATGGTCGATTCCCCTTTGAAGGAAAAGTACAAGCCCGAGTTCATCACCGCATACACCATCGGCTCGAAGAACCGTTTCCTGAACAACAAGCTGCAGGTGAACCTTGAAGGCTTCATCTGGAAGTACCGCGATCAGCAGATCACGTATTTCACAGTGGATTCAAACGGCACCCTGATCAGTTCGAACGAGAATGCGGGTCGATCGACCATCAAGGGCTTCGATGTGGACGTGATCGTGAAGCCGGCGAGCGGCACGACGCTTGGTGCCAAGGTGCAGTATCTTGACAGCAAGTACGAGGAATTGACCCTGACCTCGGCCATACCGTTCGACAATTTCAATTGCCCGGTTTCGGGTTCGGCCGGAACGACAAGCAACGGTTCGCCGATCATCAGCTACGACTGCTCTGGCAAGCAACTCCTGTACAGCCCGAAGTGGACGGTGAACCTTTCGGCCGAACAGGTTGTGCCGCTTGGCAATGATCTCGAACTGGTTGCCAACGTCGATACCGCGTGGCGCGACAGCCAGTGGGCAGCGTTCGAGTTTCTCGATTTCGAGCGCGTCCCTGCCTACTGGACGACTGGTGCCTCTGTCAGCCTGCGTGCGCCCGAGGGCGCCTGGGGCCTGACGGCATATGTCCAGAACATCGAGAACGAGCGTCGCAATCTTACGCCGCAGTCCTCGCCGATGGGCGTTGCCGTCGCGCATTACAGCGCACCGCGTACTTATGGGCTGCGCTTCTCGGCCAACTTCTGAGGACTTGAAGATGAATATCCTGGTGACCGGCGCTGGTGGCTTCGTTGGACGCGAGCTTGTCCGCCTGCTTCTCCATGCCGGCCATCAGGTGACGGGCATGGACTTTTCTGCCGATGCCATCCCTGAAGGTGCCAAGGCAATTGCTGGCGATCTCGGAGATGCGGAGGTCCGGAGACGCGCGATCGGATCAGGATGTGATGCCCTTGTCCACCTTGCCACCGTTCCGGGGGGAGCCGCTGAGACGGACCCGGCAGCGTCACGACGCATCAATGTCGATGCCATGTATGATCTATTGCTCGAGGCTTCGGCTGCAAACAATGGTGTGAAGGTGGTCTATGCCAGTTCCATTGCCGTGTTCGGCGATCCTCTGCCACCTGTCGTGGATGACGCGACGCCGCTGAGCCCGAAAATGATCTATGGCGGGCACAAGGCGATGATGGAGCATGCCGTGGCCATGTTCTCCAACCGCGGCCTGATTGACGGGGTGACTGTCAGACTGCCAGGTATTCTCGCCCGGCCGAAGGGACCGTCCGGCATGAAGTCGGCGTTCATGTCCGATCTGTTCCACGCGCTGAAGGCTGGCGAGCAGTTCTTCTGCCCGGTTTCCGCCGGGGGAACGATCTGGGCACAGTCCGTCCGGCAGTGCGCCGAGAACTTCCGCCATGCAGTCGGGTTGAATACATCCAGCTTGCCCACCACGCGGGCCGTGACCCTTCCAGCACTGCGCGTCTCCATGGGCGACCTCGCGGCGGAGATCGCGCGACAATGCGGCGTGTCTGAAGCGCTGGTGAGTTATGGCAATGACGAGGCACTTGAAGCTGCCTTTGCTGCGCAGCCGCCTCTCCAGACTGCGGCAGCCATGCGGGCAGGTTTTGCGCATGACGGAGATCTTGCTAGACTGGTCTCCAACGCTCTCGCTGCGATCTGACGGGAGCACGGGAGATGGCAATGCGGTTCGGGCGTCTCGATCTAAATCTGCTGGTGGCTCTCGACGCGCTCCTGACAGAGCGGAGCGTAAGCCTTGCATCCGACAGGTTGTGCCTTTCGCAATCTGCCACGTCTAGCGCGCTTGGTCGCTTGCGCGAGTACTTTGGCGACGAGTTGCTCGTGGTCAAGGGAAGAACCATGATCCTGACCGCTCGGGCTGAAGAGCTCATCGAGCCCGTACGCGCGGTGCTCGAGCAGATCCGCACCACGGTTGCCGTCGCGCCGCCATTCGATCCGGCAACTGCGGATCGCGCGATCCGGCTTATGGCTTCCGACTATTCAACCGAAGTCCTGTTGGCTGGGGTTCTGGCTGGAATGGAGCGGGACGCGCCCGGCATGCGGTTCGAAATTCAGCCGATGAACGACACCCCGATCGAAGCGATCGAGCGCGGCAATATCGATCTGCTTCTGACCATCGACTACGCCATCTCCGCCGACCACCCGAGCCAGCTGCTGTTTGAGGATGACTACGTCGTGGTTGGCGATCAGAATAATCCGGCTTTGGCAGGCCC
Source organism: Novosphingobium sp. FW305-C-30-35 (assembly GCF_058783135.1). Classification (NCBI taxonomy): domain Bacteria; kingdom Pseudomonadati; phylum Pseudomonadota; class Alphaproteobacteria; order Sphingomonadales; family Sphingomonadaceae; genus Novosphingobium; species Novosphingobium sp. FW305-C-30-35. The sequence continues at coordinate 387,067 of NZ_JBYSYJ010000002.1, read as the reverse complement.
GATGACCAAGGAATTGTACTTCGCACTGGGACACGTCAGTCCGCGTTTCGGCAAGGCGCGCGTGCCAGCCTTCGAGGACTGGTTTGTCAGGCGGCAAAAGCAGCAGCGCCGGGTCGAAGTCGTGGCTCCCTCCTTCCTGTCGCTGCCCGGTCTGATCCTGGGCACGAAGCGCATTGCAACCATGCATCGACGCATGGCAGAGATCGTGGTGCGATCGATGCCGCTTGTCATGCGCGAAATTCCATTCGACATCCCCCCGATCCGGGAAGCGGTGCAGTGGAACATCGCGAACAACAATGACCGTGCACTGCGCTGGGTGGTCGAACGGCTGATGTTTGCGGCGAGCAAGGATACTCCGAAACCGGATGCCAATGTTCTGGCCCTTTCAGGTGGCTCGATCGACCGCAACCAGATCGAGGTCGAGTACCGGATGAACCATCCCCAGCGTTGACCCCTTCGGCGCAGATGTGGTCACGCCCCCTCATACTGCTGAAACGGTTTGGTCCCTCCCGTCCGACACGGCACCTGATCTCTTGAAAATCACGGTCGTGCTGCGCTGGCGGACGATTTTGCATGCGATCTGATCTTCTCGGAAGACGCGCGTGCGCCTTTCACTGGCATTCCCCAAGGCACAAAAAAGTGCCTTCTTCCGCTCTCGCGCGAACCGTTTAAGCCAACTTTCCAAGAGCGATGACAATCGCCGACCCTTCGCGGAGCATCGGGCCAACTGCATGGGAGAGCAGGTCGCAGCGACAGAGCAGCTGGAAGCTGTCTTAAGACCTACGCAGACTGCCGGCGGCGCAGATCTCGATCAGCGGTGGTAACGATCTTCGGGCGCAGCGGCACGCCATGCGCCTGCCGGGCTACGGTGCGGTCAAGGCCCATCAAGCTGGACGCCAGACTTGGAACTGAAAGGAAGCAACTTGCATGAGCGCAGACGCAACCCGCTTTGACGGCAAGGTGGCCATCATCACCGGCGGCGCCGGGGGTATTGGCGCAGCCACCGCACGACTGATTAGCGCGCGGGGCGGCAAGGTGGCCGTGGCCGATATCATGATCGACCGGGCCGAGGGACTGGCTGCCGAACTGCCCGGCGCCATTGCCATCCACCTGGACCTGGAAAGCGAAGCATCGACCGAGGCGATGATCGCCACCACGGTGCAGCATTTCGGCCGGCTGGACGTGCTGCACAACAACGCGGCGCTGCTGGGCCCCGATATTGCGCAGCAGGATGGCGACGTGGAACACATGGCCACCGCGCTGTGGGACCGGACCTATGCCGTCAACGTGCGCGGCACGATGATCGCGTGTCGGGCCGCCCTGCCCCACTTGCGCGAGGTGCGCGGCAACATCGTCAACACGGTGAGCAACCTTGCGCTGCAGGGCCACCTGATCCAGGCCGCCTATTCCAGCAGCAAGGCCGCCATCATCCAGATGACGCGGGCCATTGCCGCCAGCCACGGCAAGCTGGGCGTGCGCTGCAACGCGGTGGCGCCGGGCATGACCATGACGCCGGCGCTGCGCGAAGCCTTTCCGCCCGCGCTGCGCAAGGTGGTGGAGGATGAAACCCTGCGCGAACAGCTGGGCGATCCGGAAGACATCGCCGAGGCGGCGGCTTTCCTTGCCAGCGACGCCGCCCGCAACGTGACCGGCCAGGTGCTTGTCTGCGACGGCGGCGGCGCCAGCCACGTGCCCGGCCTTGCCGGCTTCCGCAGCTTCTTTTCGGGAGAACATTGAGATGAGCCAGTACGACATTGTCGTGATGGGCGCCGGCCACAACGGGCTGGTCGCGGCGGCCTACATGGCCAAGGCGGGCAAGAAGGTGCTCGTCTTGGAACGCAAGCCTCACTATGGCGGCGGCGTTTCCACGCGTGAATTGCTGCACCCCGGCTTCTGGCATGACGAGCACTCCAACGTGCACATCATGATCCAAGGCAACCCCATGCTGCGCGAGGACGAGCTGGGCCTGCTTTCCAAATTCGGGCTGGAATACATCTATCCGGACCTGATCCACGTTTCCATCTGGGACGACGGCACCGTCATCCGCAGCTACAAGGACCTGGACAAGACCTGCGAGGAACTGGCCCGCGTCTGCAGCCCCAAGGATGCCGACGCCTATCGCCGGTTCGTGGAGATGAGCCAGACGGCGCTGCCGATGCTGGTCAGCGGCCTGTACAGCCCGCCCTTCCCCATGGGCGCCTTCGTGGCGATGATGGACCAGTCGGACGAAGGGCGCTTCCTGCTCGACCTGATGCAGCGCACCGCGCTCGACATCGTGGACGCCTATTTCGACAGCGAGCTGCTGAAGCTGCACATCGTGCGCATGGTCACCGAAAACCTGCAGATGCCCGATGAACTGGGCACCGGCATGGGCGCGTTCGTGATGCCGGGTATCGTCCACACCTATGGCTGTTCCATGCCCAAGGGCGGATCGGGCCAGCTTTCCCACGCGCTGGTCCGCGCCATCGAGCATTTCGGCGGCGAAGTGCGCTGCAATGCCGAAGTGAAGCGCGTGATCGTTTCGGGCGGCAAGGCGACGGGGCTGGAGCTGGTCGACGGCGAAACCTTCATGGCTCGCGACGGCGTGATCGGCGCGATCCACCCGCACGTGCTGCGCAAGTTCGTGGCCGAAACGCCCGAGCCGGTGCTGGCCCGCGCCGAGCGCGTGACGCAGTCCACGTTCTCCATCAACCTCACCCACATGACGTTGAAGGAGCGCCTGAAGCTGAAGGTCGGCAACGATTGCAACGCGATGATGACCGAGCTGATGGACTTCTACACCGTGCGCGACATGTGCCTGGAGTATGACAAGCTGCGGCGCGGCGAAGTGAGCGAGCGGCTGATCGCCGGTGGCGACAACACCATCTTCGATCCCAGCCGCGCGCCCGAAGGGGCGGGCGTGTTCTATGGCGTGAACTTCGCGCCCTATGACCTGTACCCCGGCGGCCCCGCATCGTGGGAGGAGCGCAAGATGGAAGTGGCGGACAAGGCGCTGGCCCAGTACCGCAAGTTCTATTCGAACCTGACCGACGACAACATCACCGGCCGCCTCGTGCGATCGCCGGTGGACCACGAACGCGACAGCCCGGCCAGCTTCGTGCGCGGCGACATCCATGGCTGCGCGCCGTTCTTCTACCAGTCGGCAGGGCATCGCCCGACGCCTGACCTCGGCAACCTGCGCGTGCCGGGGATCGAGGGGCTGTATCTGGTCGGCCCGTTCATGCACCCGGGTGGCGGCGTGTTCGGCGCCGGGCGCGCCACCGCGATCCAGATGATGGACGACATGGGGATTGACTACGACAAGGTATGCGGGGGGCCGGTGTAATGAGCAGCGCACGCAAGAAGGTGCCGGTGGCGACGATTCTCGATGCCAACGACAAGGAACTGATGGCGATCCGCAAGATCGAGCCGGATGGCAACACTCTGGTCATTCGCGGCAAGATCTTCGGGGCCATGCCGATGGTGGCGAAGCTCACCCCTGCCGAAGCGCGCGCGGCGCTGAAGTTGCTCGATCTGCGCACCGTGCTGTTTCTGCTGACGTTCCTGTTCCGCAAGAACTGATATCGGTTTTCTGGATTGGATCGCAGCGAAACAATGCATCTCGTCGAATTGCGATAGATCAACAATCCAAGGTCTGCGCGCCGTCATGACTCTTCCCGTAGTTTCGGGAGACCAGCGATGGCGATTATTGGAATCAGGCGGCTGACATGGTTGGTGGACGATGTCGCCGCCTGCGTTCGTTTCTTCACTGACTTCGGACTGACGCTGGTCGAACAGGATGGCGCTTCGGCAATGTTCGAAGCAGCGGACGGTTCGCAATCGCTCTTCCTCGCCCGCGGGCACGAGCGTTTGCCCAAGGGCACGGCGCAGACCGCGCGAGGCGTGCACGAGTGCGTCTGGGCGGTTGGCAGCGAGCAGGCTCTAGCGCGTCTCGTCGCGCGTCTTGAGCGTAGCGTGCCGATCTCGACCGATGACGAAGGAGTGGTGCACTTCGTCACCGCTTTCGGCCAGGCGATCGGTCTGCAGGTCTGGCAGCCGCGACAGGTGTTCGGCGCGCCAACGCCGCAGAACACGGTGGGCCGCATTGCCCGCCTCAACCAGCCGCGCAAATGGATCGATCGCGCTGTGCCCAAGCGCACGCACCATTGCGTCTGGACCTTTCCCGACGTGCAGGAAGCTGTCGACTTCTACCGCGACATGCTCGGCTTCCGCATCACCGACATGCAGAAGGGGTTCGGGGTCTACATGCGGGCCGATGGCGCGTACGAGCACCACAACATCTTCCTCGCCGATGCCCGCGCACCGATGCCGGGCTTCAATGGCACGCTGAAGTTCCATCACGCCAACTGGGAAGTCGAGGACATCGACGAGCTGATGGTCGCCAAGAACTACCTGGATCGGCGCGGGTATACCTATGGCGACTGGAACTGGGGCTTCGGCCGCCATCGCCTGACATCTGCGGCGTTCTTCTACGTTCCCTGTCCCGCCGGTGGCGAGGCCGAGTATGGCGCTGATTGCGATTGCGTCGACGACAGCTGGAAGCCGCGCATCTGGGACGGCGCCTTCGGCACGGCGATCTACATGACGAACCTCCCCGATTTCATGAAGAGCGAACCGGACTGGGACGTGACCTATGCCCGGCCGGATCAGCTCCATTACCACCGCGCAGACCCGGCCCCGCTGGCCGAAGCAGCCGAATAAGGAAGGCGATACGATGTCAAAGGCAAACCGAGTTCTCATCATCGGCGGCGGTGTGGGCGGCCTCGCGGCAGCAATCGGCCTGCACCAGCGCGGCATAGCGGTTGAAGTCGTCGAGCGCGACAAGGACTGGAAGGTCTATCACGTCGGCATCATCGTGCAGGCCAATTTCGTCCGCGCGCTCAACATGCTGGGCTTGGGGGACCGCGCTGTCGCGGCGGGCTACGCCTACCGCGGCGCGCGATTCCTCGACATCGACGGGAACGTCCTGAAGGAATTGCCCGGTGACACGGCAGTCGACGGCCTGCCCTCGGACCTCGGCCTTACCCGTCCGGCCCTGCACAAGGTGCTGACCGAGAAGGTCCGTGCGCTTGGCATTCCGGTCCGGCTTGGCGTGTCGTTCGATAGTCTCTGTGACGATGGCGACGGTATCGATGTCAAGTTCACCGACGGAACCTGCGGCAGGTATGATCTGGTGATCGGTGCGGATGGCAACTACTCCGCCGTCCGCAAGGCGCTCTGGCCCGAAGCGAAGCCCCAATACACGGGGCAGGGCGTATGGCGCTACAACGTGCCCCGGCCGGAAGGGCTGGAGTGGGCAGATATCTACATCGGCAAGGACAAGGGCAAGGCCGGGTATTGCCCTCTGACGCCTGAAGAGATGTACATCTTTGCGGTCTTCGAAGAACCTGGCAATCCCCGGTTCCCTGCCGCAACGCTCGCGGCCGAGATGCGTCGCCGCCTCGAGGGATACGGCGGCATCCTGGCTGAGGCGGCGCGGCATGTCACCGACCCTTCGCTCGTGGTCTATCGCCCGTTGGAAGCCTGCATCATGCCGGCTCCTTGGTATCAAGGGCGGATCGTTCTCATTGGCGATGCTGCGCATTCCGCCACACCACACTTGGGCCAAGGCGCAGCCATGGCCGTCGAGGATGCGGTTGTGCTGGCCGAGGAAGTCGCGGAGCGCGAAGTAGACAGCGCTCTGGCGGCGTTCATGGAACGGCGGTTCGAACGCGCAAAGCTGGTTGGCCTGAGTTCGATCCGGCTTGGCGAGTGGGAAATGCATCCGGAAAGCGCCGGCGATCCGATGCAGCTGACCGATCAGATTCGGAAGAAACTTGCCGAACCCGTCTGATCCATTTGCGGTATCGATATCACGGGTCCGGAAACTTTGGTTTCCGGACCTTGCGGTTATTAGGCATGACAGTCCGGCTAAGGGGACTTCCGGAGTAATCATGCCACCCAAGGATTCTACAGCCGTCATCGGTATCGAACGTGTCATTTTCGGCGTGACCGACATCGCTGAGCATACCCGCTTCTGGGTCGATTTCGGCCTGCAGATCGAACACGCCAGCGAAGAGGAAGCAACCTTTCTCCTGCCATCCGGTAGTCGCCTCGTGCTTCTGCCGCATGGGGATGCCAGGCTGCCTTCACCTGATCCCTATGTCGGCGACGGGATCAAGGAGACTGTCTGGGGGGTAGACACGACCGAAAATCTCGAGTTGCTCGCCGCGAGCTTGGCCGGCGAAGTGCCGGTCGCCCGGGACGCGGATGGAACCGTGCATTGCGTTTGCCCGGATGGTCAGCCCATTGCCCTGCGTGTCTGGCAGAAGAAGCCGGTGGTTTCGGAAGCCAGTCCGGTCAACACGCCGTCAAGCTGGCCGCGCTTCAACCAGCACCGCATCTGGCGGAAGCGGGCACGGCCGAAGACGATCAACCACGTCGTCTTTTTCAGCACCGACTATGTCGGCAGCTTCGAGTTCTACGAACGGCACCTCGGCTTCCGCTATGTCGATCATTCGAAGGGGACCGGTATCTTCGCCCGGGCGGGGGGTACGTTCGAGCATCATTCGATCTTCTGGGTGAACTGCGATCTTCCCATCGCTCCGGATCACTTCAAGTTCATGCACATCGCATTCGGCTGCGATGACATCGACGAGGTCATGCTCGGCGCCAACATCATGGACAACAAGGGCTGGAAAAATACCACCATGAACACGAGTGGCGGTATCTCCCGGCACCGTATCTCGAGTGCAATCTATTATTATTGCGAGATTCCCGGGCATGCCGGCGAGGCCGAATATCATGCCGACACGGATTATGTCGACGATGGGTGGGTGCCGCGTGCGTGGGACTTCAAGTTCGGCTCGCTGCTCTGGTCGCACAACGCTCCCAAGATCTTCCGGGGCGACGACATCCCTTGGGAGATGACCTTCGACCAAGACCGTAAAAGTTTTGATCCCTATCGTCGCTCCAAGCCCGGGAAACGTCCGATCGAGGGCGATCTGGCAAATCTGACCGAAGAGGACGAGCACGCCATCTGAGATTGCAGAAAGGGGCGCCCCGACAGAGAGGCGCCCCTATTCGTCTTATTGCATGGGATGAGAAGAGGGCCGGAGTTCAGCTTTGCGCAGAGGATCCCCCATCTGACCTGCGTCGGTGGATTCGGGGCTTCGTTGACGATGTAGATATCGTCGCGGGTTCAGGCCACGCCCTCCACGAATTCGATCAGATTGCCCGCGCAGTCACGTATAAAGCATCCCCTGCCGAAGCTTTCGCGCACGACCATCGCGATGTCAGCACCTTTCTGTTCCATTTCCGCCAAAAAGGAATCCAGGTCGGCGACCTGAAAAGCGACATGCTTGTTCCCGTGAGTCTGAACGTCGCGCGGTGGGTAGCGGCGTTCGTCCGGCAGGGGGGCTGCCCCCTCGACCTCAAAGATTTCGAACCGGAGAGGCCCCTTGCGCAGCATGGCCGTGTGGCTCCTCGCGGCCTCGATGTAGAAGCGGTGTTCCACAGTGAAGCCGAGGATCGTGCCATACCATTCGATCGCCTGTTCGAGCGAGGGGACCGACACGCCGCCGTGATGGAAAGTAAAGTCAGCCATGAGGTCTACACCATTTCGTTGAATGTTTGGGCGCACCAGTCTGCGATGTAGTCGCGCATGGCGGTGCCGTTGTCGGCGCCGCAGTGTTCGACTTCGAAGTCGGCTTTTGTGAAGATGCGCAGGGAGCGTTTTGGGCTGTTGGTGGCCTGATCGTAGCTCATGTGGGCGTTGTAGACGGGGATCTGGCGGTCGTTTTCGCCGTGGGTGACGAGGAATGGCACGCGGATCTTGTCCACCTGTCCGTCGAGGGTGATCTGGTCGGCGTAGGCGAGGAATGCCTCGCGATCGTCGATGCCGAAGACCCACATGACGTGGTCCCAGTAGTGCGGGACGGGGTTCTCGCCCTCGTTGGCGACGCGTTCGCGCTGGCGCTGGCCCCAGACGTGGTTTGCGCCCATGACGGCACACAGTGCGTAACGGGGATCGTTCGCGGCGATGCGCGGGGCGTGGTAGCCACCGAAGGACAGGCCGAAGATGCCGATCTTCGAGTGAATCACATCGCTGCGCGTCAGGAGATAGTCGAAGGCCGGGCTGCCCCAGCGTTCGGCGTCGTGGACGGCGGGGAGATTGCGCTTGCGGATCGCTTCGCCGGTGCCGGGCTGGTCGAGGAAGAGCGTGTTCATGCCGCGGGCCAGGTTCACCGCGCCATGGCCTGCCATGCACACCTGCTCCTTCATGGAATCGAGGCCATTGACCGAGACCAGCGTGGGCCGCGGCGTGCCGCTGCCATCGTGGACGAAGATCGCCGGATAGCTCGCTCCCTCGTAGGGGATCTCCACCTTCTCGACATGGAGGCCGCTAAGCGCGCTGCCCTTGTGGTAGAGTTCGAGGCCCTTGTCATAGGCCGCCCAGCGCGGCGCGTAGTCGCGGCTCTGCAGGCGCTCGGCCCCGAGGTAGTATCCCGAAGCGCGCAGGTACTTGGCGCCGGCCGAGAGGAGATAGCCATCGGCCTCGTCGCGTTCGGCATTGCGGGTCACCTGATCGGCCACGGCAATCCAGCTGTCGAACAGTTGTGCGGACCCGGCATCGGCGCCGGCCTTTGCCGCCTCCCGGACGGGCCGGCAGACCTCGTCCAGTTCGCCGTGGTTGCCGCCTGCGATCAGGGCAAGGTTGATGCCCAGGTTCCAGACATAGTTACCGGGAAAGGGTTCGAACATCGTGCAATCCTATTCTGCGGTCCAGCCGCCATCGACGACGAGGCTGGTTCCGGTCATCAGCGCGGAGGCGTCGGTTGCAAGGAACAGCACGGCGCCCATCAGGTCCTCGACCTTGCCGATCCGTCCCAGCTTGATCCTGGCCAGCACGCTGGCCCGGAAGGCCGGGTCGGCGAACATCGGCTCGGTCAGCGGGGTTTCGATGAAGGTCGGCGCGATCGTGTTCGATCGGATGCCATGCTGCGCCAGGTCGAGCGCAAAGGACTTGTTCATGCCTTCGATCGCCCATTTGCTTGCGCAATAGAGCGAGCGGTTGGGCCCGCCGACATGGCCCATCTGCGAGCCCATGTGGATGAGGGAGCCTGGCGTGCCGGTCTCGATCATCCGGCGGGCGCAGGCCTGCGCGACAAAGAAGGCCGCGCGCAGGTTGAGGCCCAGGACGGCATCGTAGTCCGCCGGGCCGACGTCCCACATCGGCATGGGCCGGTTGGTGCCGGCGTTGTTGACCAGCACGTGAAACGGCTCGCGCTCGGCAAAGAACGCAGCCACGGCGTCGAGGTCGGCGACGTCGAGCGTGGCGCCTTGCGCGCCGTTGCCGATCGCGGCTGCCGCTTGCGCGATCTCGCCGGACGAGCGGGCGACGAGAGTGACCGCCGCGCCCGCCTGGGCAAGGGCAGCGGCGGCGGCCAGACCGATGCCTCGCCCTGCGCCTGTCACGACCGCCCGCTTGCCATCAAGACGCAGCGAGGGGGTGCGGGGCAGGGGAGTCATGCCACGCCCCTCATGCTTTGGTCAGTTCACTCGGCGCGGCCTGCCCGGCGTAAGGCACATCGCGCCCGCCGAAGCGGCGCACGCGGATGTTGGCCTGCTCGCCGTGGCCGGCAAAGCCTTCCAGCGCGCAGAGGCGGCTGCAGTATTCGCCCACCAGCGCCGAAGCCTCGTCGGTCAGGACCTTCTGGTAGGTGCAGGTCTTGAGGAACTTGCCCACCCACAGGCCACCGGTATAGCGCGCGGCCTTCTTCGTGGGCAGGGTGTGGTTGGTGCCGATGACCTTGTCGCCGAACGAGACGTTGGTGCGATTGCCCAGGAACAGCGCGCCGTAGTTGGTCATGTTCTGCAGGAAGTAGTCAGGGTCGGCGGTCATCACCTGCACGTGCTCGCTGGCGATGTCGTCGGCAATGCGCACCATCATCTCGTAACTGTCGGCGACGATGACTTCACCGAACGCTTCCCACGCCTTGCGCGCGTGATCGGCGGTCGGCAGGATCTCGAGCAGACGGTCGATCTCGGCCATCGTGGCCCGCGCAAAGCTCTCCGAATTGGTCAGCAGCACGCCGGGGCTGTCCGGTCCGTGCTCGATCTGGCCGAGAATGTCGGTCGCGGCCATCTCCGGATCGCAGCCGATCTCGTCGGCAATGATCAGGGTCTCGGTCGGGCCGGCGAAGAGGTCGATGCCGACGCGGCCGAACAGCTGGCGCTTGGCTTCGGCGACGAAAGCGTTGCCGGGCCCGACAAGGATGTCGACCGGGTCGATCGTCTCGGTGCCGATGGCCATGGCCCCGATCGCCTGGATGCCGCCCAGCGCATAGATGGTGTCCGCCCCGGCCAGGGCCTGCGCTGCAACGATGGCGCGCGCGGGCTTGCCCTGGAACGGAGGCGCGCAGGTCACGACGCGCGGGACGCCGGCCACCTTGGCCGTGATCACCGACATGTGCGCCGAGGCCAGCAGCGGATACTTGCCGCCCGGCACATAGCAACCGGCCGCCTGGATCGGGACGTTTCTGTGGCCAAGCACGACGCCAGGCATCGTCTCGACCTCGACGTCCTTCATGCTCTCGCGCTGGATCTGCGCGAAATTGCGCACTTGGGCCTGCGCAAACTCGATGTCCTTGCGCTCCTGCGGCGACAGGCTGTCCACCGCCGCATCGATCTCCGCCTGGCTCAGGCGATAGTCGGCACGGTCCCAGCCATCGAACTTCACGCTCATCTCGCGAACCGCAGCATCACCACGCTTCTCGATGTCCGCCAGCGCCGCCTCGACAACGTCACGAACCTTGCGATCCGCCTCCGCCTTGCTCTCCGCAGCAGCGCCGCGCTTCAGCCATATGGCCATGAATCTCCCCTCAAGTGCTTCCAACGCGCACCAACTGCAGGACCCGCCAGACCCACACCATCGCATTCTTTCGATGCCATCATATCGATCCAACGCCTTTGCTTCGGGATTTGCCAGGAAATAGACGACGTGAGCGTAGGGAAGATAAAGGGAAGGGATGCCAATGCGGTTGGCAACATTGCGAGATGGATCGAAGGATGGGCGGCTCGTCGTCATATCTCCGGACGGATTGCGATATGCATTCGCGCCCATTCCGACCTTGCAGGATGCGCTCGAGAATTGGGATCTTGCCCTGAAGTTGCTCGCCGGTGTCTGGGAATTCCCGGACGAGCTCGCCAAGACCGATCTTTGTGCCCCGTTGCCTCGTGCCTGGCAGTGGCTCGACGGATCAGCCTATCAAAGCCACGGCGACCTGATGGATGCCGTGCTGGGCATTTCAAAACCGAAGACCGATCTGCCGCTGATGTACCAAGGTGTCTCAGACAGGTTCTACGGGCCGTACGACAACGTGCCTTTTTCCGACGAATCGCTGGGCATCGACTTTGAAGGCGAATTCGGGGTGGTTGTTGACGCCGTGCCCATGGGCACGACTCCGGCCGATGCCTTTAAGCATATCCGGCTGATCGTGCAGATCAACGACTGGTCGTTGCGCACTCTCGCAGGACCTGAAATGAAGACCGGCTTCGGTTGGATTCAGGCAAAGCCGCCGTGCGGTATGGCACCGTTCGCTGTCACTCCCGACGAGCTCGGTGATGCTTGGCGGCATGGCCGGGTCTGCCTGACCCTGAACGTGGAATGGAACGGCAAGCAGTTCGGGGCCGCGCAGGGAGAGCCCATGGGCTATGGCTTCCACGAGCTGGTTGCCCACGCGGCGAGGACCCGCGATCTTGTCGCCGGCACGGTGATCGGATCGGGCACGGTGTCGAATGCCAACTTCCGCGATATTGGCTCGTCGTGCATTGCAGAACGTCGCGGGATCGAGGTGATCGACCTCGGGCAGCCGAAGACGGAGTTCATGAAGTTTGGCGACCGCGTTCGCATGTATGCGACAGATGAAAATGGGCGCGCCCCGTTTGGCGAGCTTGAGCAGAAGGTGACGAGAGCATGACCAGCAGAGTTTACGATTTCGGCTTGCCGCCTGTTCAGCGGGTGGTGACGGGGCATGACAGCGATGGTCGCGCGATATTCAAGTCCGAGGACGTCACGCCACTGGAGCTGATTCCCACGGGCGATGCTGCCATGCTGACCATCTGGTCGACAGCCACGGTTCCGGCAGACAACAACGACGAGACCGATGGCCGGGATCGCGAGACCGGCCTTACGCTAAACGGCGGGTCGGTCATCCGCATCTGCGACATGCTGCCGCACCAGGAAAGTCCGATGCACCGCACCAATTCCATTGACTATGGGATCGTCATGAAGGGCGAAGTGGAGCTGGAGCTGGAAAATGGCGTGAAGAAGACCATCCGAGAAGGCGGGGTCATCGTCCAGCGTGGCACTGTCCATCTGTGGCGGAACACCACTGATGAGATCTGCCGGATCGCGTTCATTCTGATCGAAGCACCGGCCTATGTGCATAACGGAACCGCGCTGAGCGAAAACAAGCCAGAAGACGTCACCGCCGGTCATTAAAGGTTAGCTTGTGACACTTTGCCTTCGGGCAAAGTGTCACAGGGGACAAAAGTTGGATTTCAACGTCGCCCCGACTCGCCGGGGATTCACAGGAGTCACCTTATGTGCTTTGTTGAATCCCTGAATGTTCCAGACTGCCATTCTTTCCGGCCCGTCTTCCCATGGCGCGATGTCCTCCTTGCTGAACTGCCTTTCGCAGGCGAGTTCCAGGCCGCGCTATGCGTTCATGGTGCTGAGCCTGATCGCCGAGGTTGCCGACGAGAAGGGTGAGGCGGGGCCATTCGTCCGGCGCGGGAGGCAGGCCTTCACCTTGCGGGACTGGCTGTGCGACAGCCTTGCCCCGATGGGCGGGCGCGATCCTCGTCGTGTGGCCCTGACCGAACGGGTACGCTCTGACCTGATCCTTGAAGGCCGCATGCCCGAAGACCCGGGAGAAGCGGCGCAAGTGATCGAGGATGAAGTCCGCGCGCGTGTGCGGGCTTCGGGCAAGAGCAACCTCAGCCGCGCGGTTTCGGAACTCGTCGGGGCGGGCCTGCTGCGCCGCTATTACAAGGGCTATGCCATCGACCACGAAAATCGCGGCGGACAGCGCCACGCGGTCTATGTCCTGCAGGGGAAAGCGCGTTGCCTGCTGCCGCAAGTCCGCCCTGTGCAGGCCCCGCGGCGCGGCGTGGCGGTGCAGGGCGAACTGCGGTTCTAGGCCCGAGCCGGAACCTGAATATCGGTTAAGCGTTAGGTGCTGCAATGACGCAGCCCCAATGGCTTTCACTGGCCACCCTTGGCGGGATGATGGCCCTGTTTTTGTGGGGGCGCTTCCGATACGACGTGACCGCCGTCATCGCGCTGTTGTTCGCTGTGGCGATCGGCGTGGTCTCGCCCGATGCCGCGTTCACCGGTTTTTCCGATGACATCGTGGTGATCGTCGGCTCGGCGCTGGTTCTTTCCGCCGCAGTACAACGATCGGGCATGATCGAGCGGTTGCTGCAATCCCTGGCCCAGCGCATCCGCAAGCCGCAGCGGCAAATGCTGGTGCTTTCGGCGGCGGTGGGACTGTCATCGGGCTTTATTAAAAACGTCGGTGCGCTGGCCATGCTGATGCCGGGAGCCGTGCAGATGGCGCGTCGCAACAAGGCATCGCCGTCGCTCTATCTCATGCCGATGGCGTTTGCGTCGCTTCTGGGCGGGCTGACCACTCTTATCGGCACCTCGCCAAACATCATCGTCAGCCGCGTGCGCGAGGAGATGACGGGCGAGCCGTTTCGCATGTTCGACTACTTGCCAACGGGCCTGGCGTTGCTGGCGGTCGGCCTGGTGTTCCTTTCGGTGGGCTGGCGCCTGCTGCCCACTGATCGGCATGCAGCGCAGGGCATGTCCGAAGCGATCAACATCTCTGCCTATGTGATCGAGGCTACCGTGACGACGGGATCGCCCATCGCAGGCTTGAGCGTTGCCGGGTTTGTCGAACGGCATGAGGGCGAGGTGGAGGTTGCAGGACTCCTGCGTGGCGACATGCGCGGTGAGGTTACGCCGGAAACCCATATCGGCGAAGGCGATGTCCTGATCCTGAGCGGCGAGCCCAACCTGCTCGAACAGGTCATCGGCGCCGACCGGCTGGCGCTGGCAGGTGACGACGAAGATGGCAGTGGCCACAAGCCCGACGGCGTCGGCGTTATCGAAGCCGTGGTACATGCCGATTCCGGGCTGATCGGGCGCACTGCCGGGCGTTTGCAGATGCGCGAGCGGCTTGGCATCAACCTTCTTGCCATTTCGCGCGAGGGCGAGACGATCGCCAACAAGCCCGGCAACACGGTGCTGCAGGCAGGCGATGTGATCGTTCTGCAAGGCCCGCTCGATACCCTGCCGGCGCGCCTTGCCGAAATGGGGGCGCTGCCGCTGGCTGAGCGCAAGATCGGACTGGGCTCGAAGCGTACCCGGTGGTTGTCACTCGCGATCCTGGCCGCTGCAATGGTGGCAGCGGGGACCGGCTTCATGCCCGCTGCATTGGCGTTCTTTGCCGCTGCGGGGCTGACCGTGATCACCGGCGCGCTTCCTGCGGATGAGGCGTACAAGGCCATCGAATGGCCGATCCTCATCATGCTGGCCGCATTGATTCCCGTCAGCGCGTCATTGCAGACGACCGGGGCCTCCGACGTTATCGCCACGTTGCTTGCCGATTTCGCCGTGAAGCTTCCTGCATGGGGGGCGGTTGCGCTGATCCTTGTCGCAGCCATGGCGGTGACCCCGTTCCTCAACAACGCGGCGACCGTGCTGGTCATGGCCCCGATTGCCGGGGTATTCGCCCAGCAGCTCCATTACCGCCCCGAGGCCTTCCTGATCGCGACTGCGGTCGGCGCGGGCTGTGATTTTCTCACGCCCATCGGACACCAGTGCAATACGCTTGTGCTGGGGCCAGGGGGATACCGGTTTGGCGATTATGCCCGGCTTGGCGCGCCCCTATCGCTGCTGGTGGTGCTGATCGGCACGCCGCTGATCCTGTGGTTCTGGCCATTATAGCTCGATAAGGCCCCCGCCGGACCGGGCGGGGGCCTCTTTTCTGCTTCGGTTGGTCGTGTTCAGGCAGCGCCTCCGCTCTTGTAGCGATTGAAGGCAGCATTCTCGCTTGCCCGGTCACGGGCGCGGGAGAGGCCGGGCGTGTCGGGGAAACCCTTTTTCGGGCCGACGTCGGTTCTCAATTGCGGCTTGGCGGCGGTGCTGGCGTAAGCCTTGCCATTGTCTGGCCGTGTGCCGGCAAATGCCGGCGCCGCCAGCAGCAATGCTCCTGCGCCAGCGGTCAGGATCGTGGATATCGTTCCGGTCTTTCGCATGTCGACCTCCTTGGACTTCCGTCTTTGCGTGGACTTGGGACAGCGAGAGCCGACGGCGGCCGCGACACTTGCGGCAACCGGACGATGCGTGTCCTGTAGTGATGACTCTCGCTCGCCCTGGCAGCGTTTCTGCATGGGGCGAGGGAACGGTCGAGCCTTGGCGATTAATGCCTAATTAATTGTTTTTACGAACCTTTCACCTCGTCGCGCCGTGGGTTCGCGTCGGCATTCCTCCAGCGTTGTGCGGTGCAACATAGGCGACGGATCGTGTCAAAAGACATAGCCCGCAAGGGTGCATCTGAGGAACCTTCAGAGCGATCATGCACGGCGTGTCCGCGCTCGATTCGGAGATCGGCCTTGCGCGGACGAGGTTCACGCCGTTCCAGAAATGCCTTGAAACTCGACTGTCCTCCGCGCACTAGGCGTGCCCATGCGGATTGCCATCGTCGATGAAAGCGCCAGCCGTGCCGCGGTGATCCGCGAAGGGCTTGCGACGCTGGAAGACTGCGAGATCTTCGTGGTCACCGAAAGGCGAGGGCTGGTAGCCAGCATCGGCGAGATCGCGCCCGACATCGTGCTGATGGACCTTGGAAACCCCTCGCGCGACGTGCTGGAGGAATACTTCGCCGTCAGCCGGGTGCTTGGCCGCCCAATCGCGATATTTGTCGATGAAAGCGACGAGGAATCGATCGCTGCCTCGGTCGATGCCGGGGTTTCGTCCTATGTCGTTGACGGCCTTTCGGCGCACCGCATCAGGCCGATCCTCGATCTTGCCGTGCGCCGCTTCAACGCCTTCGCGCGGCTGGAGGCTGACCTTGCCGAAGCCAAGGGCAAGCTGGCCGAACGCGAACTGGTCGACAAGGCCAAGCGCATCCTGATGGACAGCCGCGGCTTTTCCGAACCGCAGGCCTATAGCGAGTTGCGCAAGACGGCGATGAACCAGGGCAAGCGCATTGCCGACATTGCCGAAGCCGTGGTCACGGCGCACCAGCTGATGGGAGGGAAGTGATGGCAGGCGAAGCCGCATCGGAGGAAGCCGCATCGGGCGAACTGACCATCGGCTTCCTGCCGCTGGTGGACGCGTGCCTGCCGATCCTTGCGCGCGAGCATGGCTTTGCCGAGGAGGAAGGCCTGTCGCTACGCCTGGTGCGGGACATGAGCTGGGCCACGGTGCTCGACCGGCTGCTCTATGGCCACAGCGATGCTGCGCACATGGTCGCCCCGCTGGCAATCGCCACCACGCTCGGACGGGGCCGGCCGGCGCAGCCGCTGTCGGTGCCCTTCGTGCTGGGGCTGAACGGCAACGCCATCACGATGCGGCCCGATCTTGCCAAAGCAGTGAACCCCGGCGGAGGATTGGGTGACCCGGCAACCGTGGGCGCGGCATTGAAAGCGCATGTCGAGGCGGCGGGGCGCAAGCTGCGTTTTGGCGTGGTGCACCGCTATTCCAGCCACAATTACATGCTACGGTACTGGCTGGCGGCCTGCGGTGTACAGCCCGACTTGGATGTTGAAATCACCACCGTCGCCCCCCCGTTCTGCGCGGACGCGCTGGAGCATGGCGAGGTCGACGCGATCTGCGTGGGCGAGCCATGGAACAGCGTCGCCGTGGAACGCGGCGCCGGCGAGATCGTGCTGGTCACGGCGCAGATCTGGCGGCGCGGTGTGGAGAAGGTTCTGGCTTTCCGTGAGCGGGTCATGGAGGAGCGCCGTGGCCAGGCGGAGGCACTGGTACGAGCCTTGCGCAAGGCGGGCGAGCACTTCGTGGATCCGGCGAACCTTGAAGCCAATGCGGCGATTCTGGCACGGCCCGAGTACCTCGATGGCGATGCCACGCTGATCGGCCGCGCGATCTCCGATCGGCTGCTACTTGCGCAAGGGGGGCAGGTGCTGCACTACCCCGACTTCATGTTCCAGCATCGCGAGGCGGCGAACTTCCCGTGGGTGAGCCAGGCCGAATGGCTCTACAGCCAGATGGTGCGGTGGGATGGACTGACCTTCGATCCGGCTGACGCGGCCAAGGCGGCGCGCGTATTCCGCCCGGATGTTTATCGCAGCGCACTATTGGGCACCGGCGAACCCTTGCCGGGGGCCAGTTCCAAGGTCGAAGGCAGCCTGCACAAGCCCACTTCAGTCAGCATGCAGCAGGGCGTCATAACATTGGAAAACAACAGTTTCTTTGATTGTCGGCCGTTCGATCCCGAACTGCTCGAATCCTACATTGAAAGTCAGCGTAGGAGCTAAAGTTTCGCTGCGGTGCAAAAAAAGCTTGCCGAATAGCAGGCGAATCACATAGCTTTGCATTCAGGCCGACACGGTGCCACCCAAGGACGGGCGGCGGTGATCCGGACGGTCTCAGGTTTACATCGCGTGGCAACGTCGCCGCCCAGACCTCCCTCATCGGGATGCGTTCGGGCGGCTTTTTCGTGTTTGCCACGCCGCATTCGAGGGGTGGTCGAGTATGGTCGGACTGGGCGGTTTCAATCGGCGGGGCATGATTGCGGCATTGCTGGCGGGCGTGGCCGTGGCAAGCTGCGGCAAAGGCGGGGATGCGCCAGAAAAGCCTGCTGCTTCGGCCAATGGCATTGAGAAGCCGGTGCTGAAGCTCGGCTTCATCAAGCTGACTGACATCGCCCCTCTGGTCGTGGCCCAAGAGAAAGGCTTCTTCCGTGAGGAAGGGCTGACCGTGACGCTCGAGCCCCAGGCGAACTGGAAGGTCCTGCTCGATGGGGTGACCGGCGGGCAGCTGGATGGCGCACACATGCTGGCTGGACAGGTGCTGGCCTCGGGCGCGGGGATCGGCAGCAAGGTGCCGCTGGTCACGCCGTTCTCGCTGGACATCAATGGCAAGGGCGTGACGGTTTCCAACCAGGTGTGGGACATGATCGCGCCCAGCCTGCCCAAGGGGCCGGATGGCAAGGTGCAGATGCCGATCTCAGCCTCGGCGCTCGCCCCGGTCGTTGCCAAGTTCAAGGCCGAGGGCAAGCCTTTCAAGATGGGCATGGTCTTCCCGGTCTCTACCCACAACTACATCCTGCGCTACTGGCTGGCGGCAGGCGGTCTGAACCCCGGCTTCTACCTGCCGGGCGATACCGCTGGCGTGACAGGAGCCGACGTGCAGCTTTCGGTCACCCCGCCGCCACAGATGCCCGCCACGATGGAAGCCGGCACGATCAACGGCTATTCGGTGGGCGAGCCGTGGAACCAGGCATCGGTCGCTAAGAAGATCGGCGTGCCGATCATCGTTGATCCCGATATTGCGGGTACCACGGGCGACAAGGTTTTCGGCCTGACGGCAGACTTCGCGAAGAAGAATCCCAACACGGTCAAGGCGCTGACCCGCGCGCTGATCCGCGCTTCGATGTGGCTTGATGCCGAAGGCGGCAAGAACCGGCCCGAAGCGGTCAAGATGCTCGCCAGCCCGAAGTACGTCGGCGCCGATGAAAAGGTGCTGATGGCGTCGATGACCGGCAAGTTCACCTTCGGCGCGGGCGACACACGGGATACGCCCGAATTCAACCTCTTCTTCGATCAACAGGCCAGCTACCCGTTCTATTCGGATGGCATCTGGTACCTCACGCAGATGCGTCGCTGGGGGCAGATCGCCGAGGACAAGGGTGATCAGTGGTATCTCGACACGGTCAAGTCGGTCTATCGTCCGGACATCTATGAGGAAGCGGCCAAGTCGCTCGTCGCCGATGGCAAGGCCAGTGCCGACCAGTTCCCCGCCACCGACGGCTTCCGCGTCTATGCCCGCGAGGCGATCGACGGCGTGCCCTTCGATGCCAAGAAACCCGCTGCCTATGTCGCCAGCTTCTCGATCGGTCTGAAGGCCGGCCAGAAGGTGACACCGGCAGGCGTGAAGTAAGACAGGAGCGATTACGATGAACGCGGTTGCATTGCGCAAGGACGAATTCGTCGGCACCGAAGCGGACGTCATGGAGGGGGGCGGGTCCCTCCTCCCCGAAACAGAGGCGGAGACGAACGCGGAGAACGCTGCGAAACCCGAAAGAGCGCTGCCGTTCGGCATCAAGCTGCCCACGGGCCGCGCCGCGTTCGACGCGCTCTGGCCACCGCTGGCAGGGATCGGCGGGTTCCTGGCGCTGTGGGCGCTGCTGGCGCCGCTGGTACAGACATCGCTCGGTACGCTCCCTGGGCCGGGCGATGTCTGGTCAGCCTTTGGAGGCCTGCTGGACGAAGCCGATGCCTCGCGCGTTGCCGCGGCCGAAGCGGTGGCCGCAGGGTACGCCTACACCGGCCCGCCGACTTTCATCGACCAGATCTTCACCAGCCTCGAGACGGTGGCGGCGGGCTTTGTGCTGGCGACAATGTTCGCGGTGCCGCTCGGTCTGGTTGCCGGCATGTCGAAGCGCGTCAATGCCGCGATCAATCCGCTGGTGCAGGTGATGCGCCCGGTCAGCCCGCTGGCCTGGCTGCCGATCGTGACGATGGTGGTTTCCGCCTCGGTCAGCAGCGATGACCCGACCCTGCCCAAGAGCTTCGTGATCTCTGCCGTTGTCGTTATGCTCTGTTCGCTCTGGCCGACGCTGATTAACACCGCGATCGGCACGGCCAGCATCGACAAGGACTTGATCGCGGTGGGCCGCGTGCTGCGCCTTGGCTGGTTCGCCAAGCTGACCCGGCTCGTCCTGCCTTCCTCGCTGCCCTATATCTTCACGGGCATGCGCCTTTCGCTCGGCACCGGCTGGATGGTGCTGATCGCGGCGGAAATGCTCGCGCAGAATCCGGGCCTCGGCAAGTTCGTGTGGGACGAATTCCAGAATGGTTCGGAAAAGTCGCTCGCTCGCATCATGGTTGCCGTGGTGGTGATTGGCCTGATCGGCTTCGGCCTCGACCGGGTGATGATGGCGCTGCAGTCCTTCGTCAGCCGCAACCGCACCGTCTGAGGAGATTGTCCGATGGCTACGATCCTTTCCCTGAAAGATCTCCGCAAGTCCTACGAGGGCAAGTCCGGTGGCGTGACCGAAGTCCTTGGCGGCATCGACCTCGATGTCGAGGAAGGCGAGTTCATCGCGATCCTCGGCTTCTCCGGAGCGGGCAAGACGACGCTGATCTCGGCCATCGCGGGTCTGGTCGAACCCGATGCCGGAGAGATCCTGCTGCGGGGCAGGGCCATCGACGGGCCGGACAAGGATCGCGGGCTGGTGTTCCAGTCCTACTCGCTGTTCCCGTGGCTGACGGTGGAACAGAACGTGGCGCTCGCCGTGGACTCGGTTCACAAGGATCGCACCAAGGAAGCGCGCGCCGCGCTGGTCCGCCAGAAGGTCGAACTGGTCGGCCTTGGCCACGCGATGGAGCGCAAGCCCGCGCAGCTTTCCGGCGGGATGCGCCAGCGGGTTTCGGTGGCGCGCGCGCTGGCGATGGAGCCCGAGATCCTGCTGCTGGACGAGCCGCTTTCGGCATTGGATGCCCTGACCCGCGCAAAGCTGCAAGACGAGATCGACCGCATTCGCGAGGAAGAGAAGCGCACGATCATCCTTGTCACCAACGACGTGGACGAGGCGCTTCTGCTGGCAGACCGGGTGGCGGTGCTGACGCCAGCTCCGGCGGCAAGGATCGGCCGGATCTTCCCGGTGACCCTGCCGCGCCCGCGGGATCGCGAGGCGGTGAACGACAGTGTCGAGTTCCAGAAGCTGCGCACCGAGATCGTCAATTACCTTGGCGAGCTGGCTGGCGAGAAAGCCGCGCAGGGCAGCGATTATGGGCATCTGCCCAACGTCACCCCGCTCGATCTGGCGCCTCCGCCCAAGGCTTATCAGGACGCGGCGAGGAAGGGCGCGACGCGGCGCTACATGGAGTTCTGGAAGCTCCACAAAGTCTACCCCACGCCTGAGGGTCCGCTGACCGTGGTCGAGGATTTCAACCTGATGATGGACAAGGGCGAGTTCATCTCGCTGATCGGCCATTCGGGTTGCGGCAAGTCTACCGTGCTGACGATGGCGGCAGGCCTCAACGAGATCAGCAAGGGCGGCATCATCCTCGACAACCGCGAGATCGACGTGGCGGGGCCGGACAAGGCGGTGGTGTTCCAGGCGCCCAGCCTGATGCCGTGGCTGACCGCGCGGCAGAACGTGGCACTGGGGGTGGAGCGGGTCTATCCGCACGCGACGCGATCAGAACGGCGCGAGATCATCGATTATTACCTCGACCGCGTGGGCCTTGCCGATGCCAAGGACAAGATGGCGGCGGAAATGTCCAACGGCATGCGCCAGCGTGTCGGCATCGCCCGCGCCTTCGCGCTCTCCCCGCGCCTGCTGCTGTTGGACGAGCCCTTCGGCATGCTCGACAGCCTGACGCGCTGGGACTTGCAGGACGTGCTGGTCGAGGTTTGGAACCGCACCAAGGTGACCGCGATCATGGTGACGCATGACGTTGACGAGGCGATCCTGCTGGCTGACCGCGTGGTGATGATGACCAACGGCCCCAATGCCACCATCGGCAAGGTGTTGAAGGTCGACCTGCCGCGCCCGCGCGATCGCAAGACACTGCTCAAGCACCCGGATTTCTACGCCTACCGTCAGGAAGTCCTGCGCTTCCTGGCCGAATACGATCACGGGCCGAAGGCCCGCGCCGCCTGAGCGGTGACTTGAAATTGAGGGGATGCCTGAACGGCCTTCTTTGAGGGGTTCAGGAGGGAAACATGAAAAAGACTGCAATCACGGCGACGCTGCTCGCGTCGTCGATCGCCTTCGCACATCCGGCGTTTGCCGCTGGCAAGCCGGCGTTTGGCGATCCCATACCGGCTGGGGAGGGGCTGACGCTCGATCCGATCATCGATGCGCGCATTCGCTATGAAGGCGTGGACCAGCCAACGGTCGATGCCGATGCGCTGACCGTGCGGCTGCGCACAGGCGTTGAACTGAAGCACGCGCTGTCGCACCTCTCGGTGCTGGTCGAGGCCGAAGGCACATTGGGCCTAGTCAACGACTACAACGCCTTTCCCTTCGCGCTGCCCGGCAGCTCGCAGCGCCGCCCACAGTACGCAGTGGTCGCCGATGGCGAGAGCATCGACCTCAACCGCGCGCAGATCATGTACAAGGTGAAGGACTTCGCCCTGACCGTCGGGCGGCAGCGGATCAACCTTGACGATCAGCGCTTCGTTGGCTCGGTCGGCTGGCGTCAGAACGAGCAGACCTTCGATGCAGTGCGCGCCGAAGCGACGGTCGGGCCTGTCAGCATTGATGCCACTTATGCGATCCAGCAGGATTCGATCTTCGGGTCCGAGGCAGGGCCGCGCCGCGCGATGGACGGGGACTTCGTGTTCGCACAGGCTGTGGTAAAGGCTGGTCCCCTGCAGGTGAAGGGCTTTTCCTACATCATCGACTATGACGAGGCCTTCGCTTTCGCCAATTCCTCGCAGACGTATGGCGGGCGCGTGTCGGGCAGCATCCCGCTGTCAAAGGCGGTGAAGCTCAATGTGCTGGCCAGCTATGCGCGGCAGATGGACATCGGCCGCAACCCGGTGAATTACGAAGCCGATTTCGTGGTGGGCGAGCTTGGCTTGGCGTACCAGGGCTTCACCCTGACCGGCGGCTATGAAAAGCTGGGCGCGGACAAGGCCGCTGGCAAGTCGTTCCAGACGCCGCTGGCAACGCTGCACAAGTTCAACGGCTGGGCTGACCTGTTCCTCACCACGCCCGGCAATGGGCTGGAGGACTATTACGTCACGCTGGCCAAGGTCTTCCCGAAGGTGAAGGCGGTGCAGGGCCTCAACGCGAACGTCACCTATCACGAATTCCGCAGCGATGTGGGCAACGTGAAATTCGGCACGGAATGGGATGCCAGCCTCGGGTTCAAGACGAAGAAGGTGGGCTGGCTGGTCAAGTACGCCAACTACAACGCCGACAAGTTCGGCGTCGATCGCCAGATCCTGTGGTTGCAGGCCGAGGTGGCGTTCTGATAGTGACGTGCTGCACTGCAAAATAACCCTTGCAGTGCAGCCCCCGAATCGGTTAGCCAAGTGAACGAAGGCCAAGCGCCGCCCAAAGTCGGGTGGATCAATCGCAAGGCCTGAAAGATCAACATCGCGTGGCAACGTCGCCGCCCAGACCTTCCCAATCGGGATGCGTTCGGGCGGCTTTTTTGTGTTCACGCGTCTGCGAAGGAACGTTTGCGTGAACGCCCCTGCTACCCTGATGGAAAAGGACCAGACCGCGCCCGTGAAGGAGCGGTTGGTGGTGATCGGCAACGGCATGGCCGGGTGCCGCGCCGTCGAGGAAATCCTTGCCCGCGATCCTGCGCGTTTCGACGTGACGATCTTCGGCGCGGAACCGCGGGTGAATTACAACCGCATCATGCTTTCGCCAGTGCTCGCGGGCGAAAAGGCGTTCGAGGACATCA
Organism: Novosphingobium sp. FW305-C-30-35; assembly: GCF_058783135.1. NCBI lineage: Bacteria > Pseudomonadati > Pseudomonadota > Alphaproteobacteria > Sphingomonadales > Sphingomonadaceae > Novosphingobium > Novosphingobium sp. FW305-C-30-35. The sequence continues at coordinate 363,397 of NZ_JBYSYJ010000002.1, read as the reverse complement.
TCATCAATGGCGAGGACTGGTACGCCGACAACGGCATCACGCTGGTCTCGGGCGATCCGGTCGTCTCGATCGACCGAGAAACGCAGACGGTGGTGGCAAAGTCGGGCCGGGTCGAACCTTATGACAGGCTGCTGATCGCCACCGGCTCCGATCCGTTCATCATCCCGGTCCCGGGCAAGGACCTGGCGGGCGTCGTCACCTTCCGCGATCTGGATGACGTCGACAAGATGCTGGGCGCCGCCGAAAAGGGCGGCTGCGCCGTGGTGATCGGCGGTGGCCTGCTCGGGCTGGAGGCAGCGCATGGCCTTTCGCTTCGCGGCATGAAGGTCACCGTCGTTCATCTCATGCCGACGCTGATGGAGCGTCAGCTCGATGAAGCGGCGGGATACCTGCTCAAGACCGAGCTTGAACGGCGCGGCCAGACCATCGTGACCGGTGCCGACACCGCCGAAATCATCGGTCGGGATGGCCACGTGGCCGGTGTAAGGCTCAAGGACGGGCGCGAATTTGCTGCCGACATCGTGGTCATGGCCGTCGGCATCCGCCCAGCCACCGGCCTTGCCAAGGCGGCAGGCCTCGCAGTCGAGCGCGGTGTTGTCGTTGACGACCACATGGTCACCAGCGACCCGGCGATCATGGCGGTGGGTGAATGCGTGCAACACCGCGGTGCCTGCTACGGTCTGGTTGCCCCCTTGTGGGACATGTGCCGCGCGCTGGCCGATGCGGCTTGCTCGGACCCATCTGGTTATGAAGGTTCGGTCACCTCGACCAAGCTCAAGGTCTCGGGCATCGACCTGTTCTCTGCCGGTGATTTTTCGGGCGGCGATGGCGCGGAGGACATCGTCATGCGAGACGCCGCGCGCGGGCTCTACAAGCGCGTTGTCGTAAGGGACAACAAGCTCGTCGGCGCGGTGCTCTATGGCGATACCGCCGATGGCAACTGGTACTTCGACCTGCTGAAGAAGGGCGAGGATATCTCCGACATCCGGGAGGCGCTGATTTTCGGCCAGGCCTTCGCCAGCGGAGGCGCCCTGCTGGACCCTAATGCCGCCGTTGCAGCTCTTTCGGACGACGCAGAAATCTGCGGCTGCAACGGCGTTTCCAAGGGCAAGGTGATCGAGACGATCAACGCGGGTGCCTGCAGCCTCGATGCGGTGCGCAGCACCTGCAAGGCTTCGGCCTCCTGCGGATCGTGCACCGGTCTGGTCGAAAGCCTGCTGGCGCTCACATTGGGCGGCGAGGTGCAGTCGGGTCCGAAGACGTTGTGCAAGTGCACCAGCTTCAGCCACGATGATGTTCGCCGCCTGATTGTCGACAAGAGCCTCAAGGCCATCCCGCAGGTGATGCAGGAGCTGCACTGGACCACCCCTGATGGCTGCTCCTCATGCCGCCCGGCGCTGAACTACTATCTGCTCTGCGCTTGGCCGGGCGAGTATGAGGACGATCAGAAGAGCCGCTTCGTCAACGAACGCCTTCACGCCAATATCCAGAAGGACGGCACCTATTCGGTGGTGCCGCGCATGTGGGGCGGGCTTACCAACCCGCGCGAGTTGCGCGCGATTGCAGACGTGGTGGAGAAGTACAACGCGCCGATGGTCAAAGTGACCGGCGGCCAGCGGCTCGACATCTTCGGGATCAGGAAGGAGGACCTGCCTGCTGTCTGGGCCGACCTCAATGCCGCAGGGATGGTTTCGGGCCATGCCTATGGCAAGAGCCTGCGCACGGTAAAGACCTGCGTCGGCAGTGAATGGTGTCGGTTTGGCACGCAGGATTCGACCGGCCTCGGCGTGAAGCTGGAGCGGATGACCTGGGGTTCGTGGATGCCCCACAAGTTCAAGATCGCGGTGTCGGGCTGCCCGAGAAACTGTGCCGAGGCGACGATCAAGGACTTCGGCGTGGTCTGCGTCGATAGCGGGTACGAACTCCACGTCGGCGGCAATGGCGGGATCAAGGTCCGCGCCACTGACCTCTTGTGCAAGGTTGCGACCGAGGCAGAGGCGATGGACGTCTGCGCGGCCTTCATCCAGCTTTATCGCGAACAGGCGCACTACCTCGAACGCACCGCGCCGTGGATCGAACGGGTGGGTCTCGATCACGTGAAGGCAGGCCTGTTCGACGATCCCGACAGCGTGCGCCGCCTCGCCGCGCGGTTCCGCTATTCCCAGACCTTCTGTCAGGACGATCCCTGGGCCGAGCGCGTGGCCGGCAAGAACGCGGACCTGCACCAGCACCTTGCCGAGGTGCGTCCCCTTCAGCTGGAGGCCCTGTAATGATCGGAGACTGGCTCGACATCGGTCACGTAGACCAGATCACCCCCGGCACTGCGCGTACGCTCCCGGTCGTGGGATCGGACGAGATTGCGGTGTTCCGCACGCTCAAGAACGAGTTCTATGCGCTTGTGAACAAGTGCCCGCACAAGCAGGGGCCGCTTTCGCAGGGCATCGTTCACGGCAATGTCGTCACATGCCCGCTGCACAACTGGAACATCTCGCTCAAGACGGGCGAGGCGCTTGGGGAGGACAATGGGTGCGTCCCTACCGTCCCGATGAAGGTTGACGCAGGCCGCATGTACCTTTTGCGCTCGGCCGTTGTCGGGAGGCGTGCTGCTTGAGGGCGGTTCGCACCACGTGCGCCTATTGCGGCGTCGGTTGCGGCATTCGCGCCGAGGTGACGGGAGAGCGTGCGGTCGTCATCCGGGGCGATGCGCAGCACCCGGCGAACCTGGGCAAGCTGTGCTCGAAGGGCACGCATCTGGGCGAAACGGTGGGGCTGGAAGGCCGCCTGCTCCACCCCATGATCGGCAACGCCCGCGCCGGGTGGGACGAGGCGCTCCACCTCGTTGCTGGCAAGATGCGCGACTGCGTTGAACGGCACGGTCCGGACAGTGTTGCGCTCTATGTCTCGGGCCAGCTTCTGTCCGAGGACTACTATGCCGCCAACAAGCTGATGAAGGGCTTTGTCGGCAGCGCCAACATCGACACCAATTCGCGCCTGTGCATGGCCAGCGCCGTCGCCGCGCACAATCGGGCGTTCGGCGAGGACGTAGTGCCGGTCACCTACGATGATCTCGACGAGGCGGACCTGATCCTGTTTGTGGGCTCGAACACGGCTTGGTGCCACCCGGTGATCTGGCAGCGGATCGAGGCGGCGCGCGAGGCGCGGGGTACGAAGATCGTGGTGATCGATCCGCGCCGCACCGAAACGGCGGAACAGGCTGACCTTCACGTGCCCGTCCAGCCAGATGGAGATGTGGCGCTGTTCAATACGCTGCTGGCAGAGATGGTCCGGCGGGGGCTTGCCGATACGGTCCCGGCGATGGGCGAACACGGCCTTTCGCCCGATACCTTTGCCGCGCTGGCCGATCTCGTCGCCACGCACCCGCGCATGGTCACCGTGTTCTCGATGGGCGCGAACCAGTCGATTGCGGGAACGGACAAGGGCAACGCGATCATCAACCTGCACCTTGCCATGGGCCGCATCAACGCGCCGGGCATGGGGCCGTTTTCGATGACCGGACAGCCCAACGCCATGGGCGGGCGCGAAGTCGGCGGGCTTGCCAATATGCTGGCCTGCCATCTCGGCTTTTCCGAAAGCGAACTGTCCGATGTCGCCGCGTTCTGGCAGGCCCCGCGCATGTGCAGCGCCCCCGGCCTCAAGGCGGTGGACCTGTTCCGCGCCGTGCACGATGGCCGCGTCAAATTCCTGTGGGTGATGGCTACCAACCCCGCCGTTTCGATGCCCGATGCCGGTTTCGTGCGCGAGGCCCTGGCCAAGTGCGAAACGCTGGTCGTATCGGACGTGATCGCCGATACAGACACCGCACGGCACGCCCACATCCGCCTGCCCGCGCTGGCCTGGGGAGAGAAGGAGGGCACCGTCACCAACTCCGAACGCCGCGTGAGCCGCCAGCGCGCTCTGTTTGCTGCGCCGGGAGAGGCAAGGGCGGATTGGGCAATCATCGCCGACGTTGCAAAGACGATGGGCTTTGCAGGGTTCGATTGGACCAACGCCGCCGCCGTGTTCCGCGAATATGCGGCAATGACCGCGCTTTCGGTAAAGCACGGCAAGGTTCTTGACCTGACCGCCCATGCCGGGATTTCCGACGCGGATTACGAAGCGCTTGACCCGTTCGTTTGGGGAGGACGCCATCCGCTGCAGGGCCGCGAGATGAAGATCGTGCCCGTCGAGCCCCGCACCCGCCCGGTCGACCCGGATTTTCCCTTGCGCCTCAACACCGGCCGTTACCGCGATCAATGGCACACGATGACCCGCACCGGCCTTTCGCCCACGCTTGCCCAGCACCGGCGCGAACCGCTGCTCGAGGTGCATCCTGCCGATGCCGCTGGGGCAGGCATTGCCGATGGCGCGCTTGCCCGCGTCGTCTCGGCAGCGGGCAGTTCGGTGTTCCGCGCGAGCGTGACCGATGCGCAAGGCCGCGGCCAGGTCTTCGTGCCGATGCACTGGACTGATGCCATGGCAAGTGGCGGGCGCGGCAACCTTCTGCCCGATCAGTCGGTCGATCCGTTGTCCGGCCAGCCTGGTTTCAAGAACAACGCCTGCCGGATCGAGCCGGTCGGCAGCGAATGGCGCGGCTTCCTTGTCCGCCGTGAACCGGTCCGCCCGCTGGGCCTTGTCTGGTGGAGCCGGTCCGCGATAGCTGGCGGTTGGCTTTATGAGCTCGCTGGCAACGGCGCTGTCGATGCCGATGCCTTGCTGCCCGCAGGCAATCGCAGCGAGGCGGTCGATCTGGCGCGTGGCATGCGCCGTCTCGCCGTGGTCGATGGCAGCGGCGCGATGGCCGGAGCGCTATTCATCACCCGCATCGGGCAATTGCCACCGCGTGAGTGGATCGCGGCGCAACTGGGGGCGAGTGGCGCGCACCTTCCCGAACTGCTGGCCGCGCGGCCCAGCGCTCCTGCGCCGCATCGCGGGCCGGTGGTCTGCGTCTGCCACGGCATCGGCACCAACCAGATTCTTGCCCATGCCGAGCAGGGCGCGGGGACCGTGGCGGAAGTGGGCAGGGCGTGTGGCGCGGGGACCAATTGCGGTTCGTGCCGCCCGGCGATTGCCCGGCTGCTGCGCGAATGGAACGAGACATGCGAAGAGGCTGCGCAATGAACGACTTTCCGCAGGGCATGGTCTGGCTGGTCGGGGCAGGTCCGGGCGATCCGGAATTGCTGACCCGCAAGGCGGAGCGGCTGATTACATCGGCCAGTGTGATCTTCCACGATGCGCTGGTTGCCCCCGGCGTTCTGGCGCTGGCCGCGCCGAGTGCAAGGCTGGTCCATGTTGGCAAGCGTTCCGGGCGGCATTCCAAGGTGCAGGAGACGATCGACAGCCTGATTGTTGAAGCTGCGCTGGCGGGGCATCGCGTGGTGCGTCTAAAGGGTGGAGACCCTGCGATCTTCGGCCGCGCCACCGAAGAGCTGGACGCCTGCCGCGCGGCAGGCGTGGCGGTGCGGATCTGTCCCGGCGTGACAGCCGCCAGCGGCGCCGCAGCCAGCCTCGGCGCCTCGCTCACCCTGCGCGGCCTCGCTCGCAAGCTGACCTTCGTGACGGCGCATGTCCGTGCGGGCGAAACGCTCTCGCTCGATTGGGCATCGCTGGCCGATCCCGATGCGACGCTGGCCGTCTACATGGGCAAGTCGTCGGCGGGCGCAGTGTCACGCGGGCTGATCGAGGCCGGGCTGCCCGCCGACACGCCGGTTGCCCTGGTCGAGGCGGCGAGCCTTCCGGAAGAGCGCCAGTTCCATACGCGCCTCGATCTGCTGCCGCTTGTCGCGCGCACGGCGCTGGGCGATGGCCCGGCGCTGTTGCTGATCGGTCAGGCCATGGCGCGGCGCGATGGCGTGACCGCGACAAGCAGCGCCGTGTTCACGGTCAACTCCTGATCAGAACGCGGCGATCCCGGTAATGGCGCGGCCGAGGATCAGCGCGTGGACATCGTGCGTGCCTTCGTAGGTGTTGACCGTCTCGAGGTTCACCATGTGGCGGATCACCTGATATTCGCCGGAGATGCCGTTGCCGCCGTGCATGTCACGCGCCATGCGAGCAATGTCGAGCGCCTTGCCGACGTTGTTGCGCTTGACGATGGAGATCATTTCGGGCGCGAACCTGCCGGCGTCCATCAGGCGGCCGACTTGCAGTGAGGCGTGCAGGCCCAGCGTGATTTCGGTCAGCATGTCGGCGAGCTTCTTCTGGTAAAGCTGCGTGCCCGCCAGCGGGCGGCCGAACTGATGACGATCCAGACCATATTGCCGCGCCGCGTGGTAGCAGAACTCCGCCGCTCCCAGTGCGCCCCATGAGATGCCGTAGCGCGCGCGGTTGAGGCAGCCGAACGGACCTTTCAGGCCCTGCACGTTCGGCAGCAACGCATCGTCCGGAACGAAGACATCGTCCATCACGATCATGCCCGTGATCGAGGCGCGCAGGCTGACCTTGTTCTCGATCTTGGGCGCGGACAGGCCTTTCATGCCCTTTTCCAGCACGAAGCCGCGAATGCCGCCGCCATGCGCCTCGCTCTTGGCCCAGACGACGAAGACATCGGCAATCGGTGCGTTGGAAATCCAGGTCTTGGCGCCGTTGAGCACATAACCGCTATCGACCTTCCGGGCCACCGTGCGCATCCCGCCCGGGTCCGACCCCGCGTCAGGCTCGGTCAGGCCGAAGCAGCCGATCCATTCGCCGGTGGCCAGCCTGGGCAGATACTTGCGCCGCTGCTCTTCCGATCCGTACTCGAAGATCGGGAACATCACGAGGCTGGACTGCACGCTCATCATCGAGCGGTAACCGGAATCGATCCGCTCCACCTCGCGTGCGACAAGGCCGTAGGATACGTAACCGGCGTTGGCGCAGCCGTAGTCCTCGGGCAACGTCACGCCAAGCAGGCCTTGGCTGCCCATCTCGCGGAAGATTTCAGGGTCGGTATGCTCGTTGGCGAAAGCATCGATCACGCGGGGGGCAAGGCGATCCTGCGCGAAGCTGCGTGCGGCATCGCGGATCATCCGTTCATCATCGGTAAGCAGGCCGTCCAGCCCCAGTGCGTCTTCCCAATCGAACGGTACCATGCCTGCCATTGCGTGCTCTCCGAATGCGCTCCCTGTGCGGCGGGTGATTGCACCTGAAATCAGTTCACTTCAACCACCCAAATGGCCACGCGCATCTGATTGTGGGGAAACATTGCAAGCAGGCCCCGCTGCTGGCTAGGTTGGCCAGTGATGACCATGCCGCACTCGCACCTGCACCCGATCTATGCCGAAATGCCGGTGACAATCTTCGAGCACATGTCCGGCCTTGCCCGCGATCTGGGCGCGATCAATCTGGGACAGGGGTTCCCAGATGGTCCTCCTCCTGCCGAATTGCTGCGCGCATTGACCCGCGCCGCGATGGAGCAATCGCACCAGTATCCGCCGATGGCCGGATTGCCCGAACTGCGAAGGGCTGTCGCAGGCTTCTACGCTCGCATCCAAGGTCTCGATCTTGCGCCGGAAAGCGTCGTGGTGACATCGGGCGCGACCGAGGCGGTGGCTTCGGCCATCCTGGCGGTGGTTGCGCCGGGTGACGAAGTCCTGCTGTTCGCGCCTGCCTATGATGCCTATGCGCCGCTGGTCCGCCGTGCAGGCGGCAAGCCGGTGTTCGTCGCGCTCAAGCCGCCAGTGTGGGCGTTCGACGCCGCCACCATCGCCGGGGCGATCACGCCCCGGACGCGGGCACTTGTCCTCAACGATCCGCTCAATCCCACAGGGACGGTAGCGTCGCCAGCCGACCTCGCCATGCTGGCGGGACTGTGCGTTGCGCATGATCTTTTCGCGATCTGTGATGAAGTTTGGGAAAACGTGCGCTTCGACGGCCGGGCGCATGCATCGCTGCTGGCGCAGCCGGGGATGGCGCAGCGGGCGGTCAAGATCGGCTCTGCGGGCAAGATCTTTGGCGCAACCGGGTGGAAGGTTGGCTGGATCGTAGGCGCCCCAGAAGTGGCCGCGGTGGTTGGCCGAGCGCATCAGTTCCTCACCTTCACCACCCCGCCGATGCTACAATGGGCCGTGGCCGAAGCGCTTGACGATCCGGCGATTGCACCAGGCTGCCATGCGCAATGGTCTGTCACGCGCGAGCGGCTGATTGCCGGGCTGAAGCAGCAGGGCTTTTGCGTGTTGAACAACGTGGCGACGTGGTTCACCTGCATCGACCTGCCTGCTTCCGGCATTGCGCTGGACGACCGGACGTTCAGCGAGAGGGCCGTGCGCGAAGCGGGCGTTGCCTCGATCCCCATCTCGGCGCTGTGGGAAGGGGAAGGACGTCCCGATCACATCGTCAGGCTGTGCCATTCCAAGAACGCCGCGATGCTCGACGAAGCGGTGGACCGGCTCGGCCGGTGGCGGACGGAATTGAAATCGAGCTAATTCGATTTGCTCGGTCAGGGCCGATAGTGCAGCAATGTCCAGACTCTGGCGCCACGAGCGCGACGTCGCCCCTCGCTTAGGAAGGCAACCGAAGCAAGGCCCCATTGCCAGCGCTTCTGCATGGCAGAAGAAGCATATCATAACTTGCGCAACTCCTTATACGCAAAACTGATAATTTACATTATGTAAATCTACAAGCTTATTTGAGGAAATACTCATATACGCGCGCAATCGTTGGTCTTGAGCGGCCGGGAACCGAAATCTCGGCAAATTCTGCCGAAAGCCTCACACATTCGGCAAAACCCATTTCATCGCGGCGATTACTAACGGCGGCACCGCAAGTATGAGGAAGCCGCCATGAGCCACTTTCGCCCCAAGTATGTGACTTTCGATTGTCACGGTACGCTGATCAATTTCCAGATGGCAGATGCCGCACGCGATCATTTTGGTCATTTGCTAGACGAGCCGCGCATGGTCGAGTTCATCCGCAACTTCCAGGCATATCGTCTCGATGAAGTGCTGCGCGATTGGAAGCCGTATAGCGAAGTGGTGTACAAGGCCCTGGAACGCACCTGCAAGCGCAACAACGTCTCGTTCAGGCCGGAACAGGCCGAGGAAATCTACAACCGGGTGCCCACTTGGGGGCCCCATGCAGATGTACCAAAGGGTCTCGCAAAACTGGCACGGCATATCCCCCTGGTAATCCTGACCAATTCGATGAACGCACAGATACCGAAGAATGTGGCGAAGCTGGGCGCACCCTTCCACGCCGTTCTGACCGCTGAGGATGCCGGAGCCTACAAACCGCATCTGCAGGCGTTCGAGTACATGTTCGACACACTTGGATGCGGACCGGAGGACATTACTCACGTCTCCTCCTCGTTCCGACATGATCTGATGTCGGCCTATGACATCGGCATCAAAAGCAAGGTCTGGGTCAACCGTGGCCACGAGCCAGCCAATCCATTCTACGAATATAGCGAAATTCCAGACATTACACGCCTGCCCGCAGTATTCGGGCTGTGAGTCTCGGTTCGCCGGGGTGAATGCCATGGCGCCCACTGCACCCATTGCAGCACATTTTGGTGATGGCCCCGCATTCCTGCGCGCTGCCGCCGAAAGCCTCGCGCAGCTTCCGGACACAGCCGAGCCAGAAACCGGCGAGTTCCTGCTGCATGCATACTACGGGATCAAGGCTGCCCTCACAACGCTGTCGTCCGAGGTCGAGCGCACTTGTGTGGCGACGCTTGCCGATGGCCAGCGCCTGATCCTAAAGACCTCAAACAGGCTGTCCGCGTGTGATAGCTTTCGCTTCCAAAGCGCCGTTCTCGCCGAACTCGAGAATGCCGCCGACGTCATTGTCCCGCGTGTGATCCGCACAGATCAAGGCGGCTTGCTATTCGAGCATGAGGATACGGGCGGATACCTCCAGACGTGTGTCGATGGGCCAGCCCTGCACACGCTCGTGCATTCACCCGCCTTGCTGCACGATGTAGGCGCGGGGTTGGCGCGGCTAAACCGTGCCATGGCCACCCTTGAACTGCCCGGCGCCCGGCGGCCGGTCCTGTGGAACCTCCAATGCTGGAATGGCTTGGCCCGCCTGCAGCGTTACGTCCCCGAAGGACCCACCGCCTGCCATGTGCGGCAGGCCATGGCGGACTATTCCGAAGCCATCGCGCCCCGACTTGGCGAACTGGACTGGCAGGCCACTCACAACGATCCGAGCCCTTTCAACATGATCGCAACGCCGCAAGGCGTGGCCTTCATCGACTTCGGCGACGGCGGCTGGAACCCGCGCTTGCAGGACCTCGCCATTGCTGCGGGACACTTCGTTAGCGATCCTGCATTGCCATTGGGGGGAGCCGAGCATCTGATCGCAGGCTATGCCTCCATCCTGCCCCTCTCGGCGCTCGAGCTCGAGTTGCTGCCTGGCCTGATGCGTGCGCGCCAAGGTGCGCTCATCCTTATCAATCATTGGCGAGCGCATCTTTTCCCCGATGCAGCTGGCTACATCATGAAGAACGTCCACAGGGCCGAGAGAGGGTTGGCGCTCCTGAGCCGAAGCGAAACTGCAGCAGCCTGAGGCGCAAAAGTCACGTTCCTGACGACACCTGATACCCGAACATGAGGCGAGAATTGATGTCTGTAGATCTCATGCCCAATCGTTACCGCCCCGGCGATGCGGAACTGTCGGAGCGCGAGGCCGAGTTGATCGCACGGCGGGATGCTGTGCTCGGCGCATCCTATCGGCTACAATACCGCAAGCCTGTACACTTTGTCCGGGGCGAAGGCATGTGGCTCTACGATCCGGACGATCGGCCCTACCTTGATTTCTACAACAATGTGCCTTCGCTCGGCCACTGCCACCCGGAAGTAAATGCGGCGATGGCCGAGCAGGCCGCGCGGCTCAATGCCAACACGCGATATCTCGAGCCGAGGCTGGTGGAATATGCCGAGCGGCTCACATCAACATTTCCGCCCGAGCTGGACCGCGTGGTCTTCACCTGCACCGGCAGCGAATCCAACGACCTTGCCCTGCGCATCGCGCGTCTCGCGAGCGGTGGCGAAGGGGTCATCGTTACGTCTTACGCCTATCACGGCACCAGTGCTGCTGTAGCCGCGGTCTCTCCGAACCTGGGCGCTGCTGTGAACCTGAGTCCCTACGCAAGAATCGCGCGCCTTCCCGGCCCTGCGGGTGTGTCCGATGCAGACGCCTCCGGCTTCTTCGAAGCTGAAGTTCGTGCGGCGATCGCCGACTTGCAGCGTCGTGGCATCGGCGTCGCCGCGCTGCTGTTCGACAGCATTTTTTCCAGCGACGGCGTCTGGATCGATCCCCCGGGCTTCATTGCGGGCGCGGTCGAGGCAGTGCGCGAGGTTGGCGGGTTGGTCATATCGGACGAAGTGCAACCCGGCTTTGGCCGAACCGGCGCCCATATGTGGGGCTTCGAACGCCACGGCATCGTTCCTGATCTGGTCACCTTGGGCAAGCCGATGGGTAACGGCTTTCCGATCGGCGGCGTGGTCGGTCGACGGTCTCCGATGGAGAAGTTTGGCAACACAGCACGCTATTCGAACACCTTTGCCGGCAATACGGTCGGCATCGCTGCTGCCGATGCAGTGCTAACCATTTTGCAGCGGGACTGCATAATGGAAAGCGTACTGGCCGCTTCCGCACGACTGCATGCCGGGCTCGAACAGATTGCGAGCGAAACCCCCGGAATCCGTGCCATCCGCAATGCGGGGCTCTTCTTCGGCGTCGATATCGGTCTGGATTCGGACTCGACCCACCAGCGGCGTGGTCGGGCGCTGGAGGTGGTCAATCTCATGCGGGATGACGGCGTTCTGATCAGCACGACCTCCGCAAACGAGGATACCCTGAAAATCAGGCCGCCTCTGGTTTGCCAAGAGGAGCATGTGGATCTCTTTCTGCGATCCCTTCGGAAGGTCCTGGTGGAGGCCTCGAGCTAGCGGCCGCATTCTCTTCGTGCCGTGCAGGGGGCCGCGAGATCTGCGGAAGATCGCACGGTGTCTGCGTAAAGGCACCTGCAACCACTTCCTGACTGATGAAGTCGCGGCAGCCCCATGCGAAGTCAGTGATGTCGAGGCTCATCGCCCGTCCGCCAAGTCGTAAACCGCCTGCCAGCCGCTCGCCTCGAAGCAGCCATAGCCTTATGACCCTGAGCAAGTCTGGACGCTAGCGTTACATTTTTCAGGTTTCTGCCTGATGCCAAGAGCAGGTGCTGGTTGCGCAAAGACGTTCACACCGGCCCCTTTGCACCACCCGCACCTAGTGCATCCGTCCATGCCGTGATCCCGTCCACACGCATTGGTTCCATGTCGAGGGGGCGCATCACGCTCAGCATGCCGTACCAACCGCTACCTGCCACACCCGCATGAGACTCGCGGTCACGTTCGGCAAGCACCTGCACTTCCACGTGATGGCGCTCGATGAGTTCGGCCAATTGCGCAGCACCGGCAGGTGAGAGCTTGACGGTCTCTGCACTGTAGACGGTCTCAGGCTGAGAATAATCAAGTTCGAAGAACGTGCGCTTCATGTGAACCTCGAACAGGGCGCGCAAGGGTTGCTTCCGAAAGACCAAAGCGCGGTCTACCAGCGGCCGCACGCGCCCGCTGCGCAACCGGTCAATCAGCGCCAGACGTTCAAGCCGTTCGAGCGCAGCGTCCATTGCCGCAGCGGGCACATTGAAGTCAGCCGCCACTTCCTCTGCCGGCACTCCGCCCAGCAGGGCCATGAACAGGAACGAGAGGAAGATGTTGGTCGACAGGGCTTTCTCCTGCGCCAGCGTCAGCTCATGCGCGAGATCGCCCGGGCACTCTTCTGCTTCCCTCGCCAGGTCACCCAGCACCAGCCCGCACAACTGCGCCATGCGCTCAAGCCGGTCGATCGTAAGTCCCTTGCCCGCCAGCCACCGCTTCACGGTGGCCTCACCGACGCCCAGCTCCCGCGAAAGTCGTAGAACTGTCCATCCATCTTTGCGCAAATGACGGCGCAGAGCAGAAATCATCGCTGATGCCGTAGGTTCGTATCGCGTCATGATCCGAATTAGATAACAGGATGATCCGTTTGGCAAGAGCCCGTCTTCGCACAACCGCACCCATGCATATGCTGCACCCAACGAACAAGATTCTGCGGACGATGCTGCGCAACATGCAGCGATCTCGCGAACCCAACGGGAGAATGAAATGACCGATATCCTCATCAAGAACGGCACCGTCGTGGACGGCACCGGTGCACCCGCCTTCAAGGCTGACGTGCGCGTGAAGAACGGCGTGATTGCCGAGGTCGGTGAAGGCCTCGCACCGGCTGGAGAACGCGTGTTTGACGCCAGCGGTTGCCACGTCACCCCCGGCTTCATCGAGAGCCATACCCACTACGACGGGACGATGTGGTGGCAGCCCGATCTCGATCCCCTGCCGGGCTATGGCGCAACGACGATGATCCTTGGCAACTGCGGCTTTTCCGCAGCACCGCTGCATAAATACATGCCCGCCCAGCGCGAGATGATCGGCATCTTCTCGTTCTTCGAGGACATTCCCGAAGGCCCGTTCATGCAGAACCTGCCGTGGGACTGGAACAAGTGGAGCGAGTACCGCGCATCGGTCGAACGCAACGTCAAGGCACCGCTGAACTACGCCGCCTATGTCGGCCACATCGCCATCCGCCTGGCAGCAATGGGCGTCGAGGCCTGGGAGCGTGAGGCAACCCCTGAAGAAATCGCGAAGATGGCCGAACTCCTCGACGACGCGCTCGCCGCGGGTGCGCTCGGCATGTCAGACAACATGCACGACCATGACGGTCAGAACCGCCCCGTCCCGACACTGATGGCGAACGACGCCGAGTTCGAAGCCCTGTTCGACGTGATGGAGCGCTATCCCGGCTGCTGCTACCAGGTCATTGTCGACACCTTCATGCGCATGACCGGCCCGGCCAATCTGGAGCGTCTCGCGAAGCTTCTCGGCGGCCGCAACATCAAGTGCCAGATTGCAGGGGCCATCCCGACGCTCGAATTCCAGAAGGGCATCCTGCCCGCCATGCAGGAATCGGTGCGCAAGATGCGCGAAGCCGGTGTCGACGTGTGGCCGGGCTATGCCCACGTCTCGCCCACCTCGACCCTCAGCCTGGTGAAGTCGCTGATCTTCGCGCAGTCGAACGATTATGTCTGGCATGAAGTCGTGCTTGAGGACGACCACCACAAGAAGGCGCAGCTTCTCGCCGATCCGGCTTGGCGTGCCCGTGCCCGTGAAAGCTGGGACACGCAGGCCTGGGATCATTCGCCGCTCAAGAACCCTCAGGAACTGTTCCTGCTCGACAGCGAGAACGGTACCGGGCCCTTGAACATCACGCTGAAGGAATACGCCGACAGCCTGGGCCTGCACCGCTCCGACGCTATGGCCGACTGGATCCTCAAGAACGGCACCCGCTCCACCGTCCACATGGCCCCCTTCCCCAAGGACGAGGACCTGACGCTGGAGCTGATGAAGGACCCCAAGACCGTCGGCAACATCTCCGACGCTGGCGCCCACCTGCAGATGCTGTGCGGTGGGGGCGAGAACGCGCTCCTGCTCACCCAGTATGTCCGCGAACAGAAGAAGCTGACGCTGGAGCAGGCCATCCACATCATGACCGGCAAGCTCGCCGGCCACTTCAACCTGCACGATCGTGGGGTGATCGCGGTAGGCAAGCGCGCCGACATTGCCGTGTTCAACATGGACGAGATCCAGCGCCGCGAAATGGTCAAGGCGCACGACGTGCCCGACGGCAAGGGCGGCACCACCTGGCGTTTCACCCGCGCCGCGATGCCCACCCGCCTCACCCTTGTGAACGGCGTTCCGACTTTCGAGAACGGCGCATTCACCGGCGCGATGCCGGGTGAGTTCCTGTCCCCCGCCAACGACGATGCTGCGCTGGCAGAGGCTGCGGAATGACCGTCTTAGCGAGGGCCAAATCCCCAAGATGAACCCTCGCACTGGGGGCGTCCACTCCCTCCCGGACGCCCCCTAACCCTTTGCAGAATATCAGGAAAGGATGCCGACATGAGCGAAGCAAAGATCGGCGATGCCGACCGGGCCTACTTCAACGGCCGGATCCAGAAGATCGAGACTGAAAGCTCGGTCCTCGTAAGCTCTTCCAAGTACCTCAACCATGCGGGCCTGCGCGCACTGATCTCGCAGGAGATGCTGCGCCGCAACGGGCCTGACCTTCCCAACACGGCATACATCCCGGAAGTGGCGCAGATCCTCCACGATCTGGAAGACATGCCCCGCATCATTGAACTGTTCGAGACGGAAAAGGCCCGCCTGCCGCTGTTCAAGCGCTGGCTCGAGCGCAAGAGCCTGTCCAACTTCACGATCGACGAGACCAAGGACTGCGCCCCCGGCACGCTGGGCGCGAAGATCCACGATTTCATGGTCAATTCGGGCTACCAGCTCGATCTGTTCTTCCAGGAAATTCAGGTCGTCAACGACTTCACCTATTACCTGCGCCAGACCGCGCTTTCGCACGATATCGAGCACATGATCACCGGCTTCGGCCCGAACCATGGCGGCGAAATAGCGCTGCTTTCAGCCAACATGCACGCCAAGGCGCTCTACTTCCACCCCGAGCTCAGCAACTTCTTCAGCCGCATCGCCTATTACCTCAAGGCCAAGACGACGATGAAGGACGCGCTGTTCTATCCCGAAGCGATGGTCGTGAATCTCGAAGCGGAGTTCATCGGCGCGCAGCAGGGCCGCAACTGGAAGTACCCGCTGATGCTGGTCGACTGGCGCGAATATGCCGACGTCCAGATCGAGGACATCCGTCGCGAACTGAACATCACGCCCGTGATCGACAGCCGCTGGGACGATACCAACCGCCTCTGCAACGAGGACGACCCCAACTATGGCGTCCCGATGATGGAAGCTGCCGAATGAAGGCCAGTCCGATCATCACCGGACCACCTTGCTGAATGACAGGGGCGGCGAGCGCAGCGCGCTTTGCCGCTCCTTTTGCATCGCGCCCGGCAACAAGCTCTGGCGTCAGAAAACAACGGAGGGAGAGACATCATGAAAGCACGGCATACCCACAGCATGCTCCTGCGCGGCACGATACTTGCGGCTGGCGCGCTGGCCTTCGCACCTCTGGCCCACGCCGAGGAAAACGCAGCTGAAGAGCAGGCCGAAACCACCGGCCAGTCAGCCTCGGTCCAGGAAATCATCGTCACTGCCCAGCGCCGCGAGGAAAGCCTGCAGAAGGTTCCCGTGGCAGTTACTGCGATTGGCACCGAACAACTGGAAGCGTTGCGCGTCACCAGCGTGCGCAACCTCGCCGGCCTCGCGCCCAGCCTGCAGTTCAACGCGCAGGGCCAGCAATCCAACCCCACCATCATCATTCGCGGCGTCGCTTCCGGAACCTCGTCGAACTCGGTCGATCCCAAGGTCGGCATGTATATCGATGGCGTGTACATCGGCCGTGCCGTGGGATCGCTGCTCGACTTCTCCGACATCCAGCGGGTCGAGGTGCTGCGCGGGCCGCAGGGCACGCTGTTCGGCCGGAATGCCACATCCGGCGCAATCAGCATCGTCACCGCCGCCCCCAAGGGCGAGTGGGGCGTGCGCGCCACCGGCTCCTATGGCAACTACGATGCCTTCCGCGGCAAGGTCTCGCTCGACCTGCCGCAGATTGGCCCGTTTTCGATCCGCCTGTCCTACCTGCATGACCAGATCGATGGGGACGTGACCAACACGATGGGCGGCAAGGGTCTCAATATCGCCCTGCGCGCGCCCGAATTCGGCACGCAGCGCTTCGTCAACAAGCTCGGCTATCGCAACGTCGATGGCGGGCAAATCGCGGTGCGCGGCGAGTTCGGCGCGCTTATCGCCGATTACCGCTTCGACTATACCGACACCCGTGCCTCGGGCCGCGCGATGCAGAGCCTTGGCGTGATCCCCGACGCCTCGGGGCAGTTGCTCGGCCCCATCGTGGCGCTTCAGCCGTTCTTTGGCGGCACTACCAACGAGGGGCTGAATGGTCCCTTGTCCTCGGTCGCAGCTGCCACCAGCGAGGAGCACGTCGTCACCCAGGGCCACAGCCTGACGTTGACGCTCGACGCCAGCGACAACTTCACTGTCAAGTCGATCAGCGCCTACCGCAAGTTCCGGCAGGACCCGGTGATCTTCGATCTCGGCTCGGCCGGCGGCATGCGCTTCACTTTCCAGCAGTTGGGTGCATTCCTTACCCCCGGACTGACCCCGCAGCAGATCCAGGCGATCCTGTTCAATCCGGCCAATGCACCCGGACCGAACGACTACTTTTTCCCGCTGCTTTCGGCCCGCGCCACTCGTCAAGAGCAGTTCAGCCAGGAGCTGCAGTTCCAGCTTTCCAACGACAGCTACCAGTTGACCGCCGGCCTGTTCTATTTCCACGAAAAGTCGCCCGGCACCGAAGTGCTCGGCATCCTTTCGCCCACGCCGTCTGCCACCATCGTGCCGAGCCCGCTCGACAACATCTTCGGCAGCGGCATTACCCGCACCGAAGGCATCAACGACTCCATGGCCGGCTATGCCCAGCTGACCTGGCACCTCTCCGATACTTTCGACCTGACCGGCGGCCTGCGCGGCACGATCGACGACCGCGAACTAAAGATCTTCGTGATCTCGGGCGCGCAAGGTGGCTCGCTGGGCGTTGGTGACTACAAGGCAACCTACAAGAAGCTGACCTGGACCGGCATCGCGACCTGGCGCCCGACCGAACAGACCACGCTCTTTGCGAAAGTCGCCACCGGCTACGTTTCGGGCGGCATCCTTTCGGGCATCCCCTATCGCCCGGAAAACCTCACCAGCTATGAACTGGGCGCCAAGACCCAGTTCCTCGACAACAAGGTGCGGCTGAACGTGGCGGCCTACTACAACGACTACAAGGACCTGCAGACCCAGAACTTCATCAACGGGCGACAGTTCTTCGACAACGCAGGCAAGGCGAAGATCAAGGGCTTCGAAGCCGAACTGGATGTCGTGCCGGTCGCGGGCCTGAACCTTTCAGGCAGCGTGTCCTACACCGACTTCAACTACAAGCAGTTCATCCTGAACGGGCAGGACGTCGCTGCCTTCGCACGCCCGACATACTTCTCGAAGTGGACCGGCCGCGCCGCCGCCAGCTACAACTCACCCGATTTTTCCAGCAGCGGCGGTCATGTCACTGCGCTGATCGAGGGCCGTTACCGCAGCACATACTACCTCACCTCCACTCCGCTGCGTGATCTTCTCACCAACCAGCCAGTACTGGAGGACCGCAACCGCCAACCCGCCTACTGGCTGGTCAACGGTCGCTTGGGCGTTGCCGACGTGGGCCTCGGCGGCGCCAAGGTCTCGCTCTCGGTGTTCGGGGACAACATCTTCAACAAGCGCTACATCAGCTTCGGCGCCCCGGTACTGCTGTTCACCGGCAGCTACGAACGCGGACGCACGTATGGCGTGGAGCTGGGCGTCAACTTCTGATCTGCCAAAGTCTGATCGCATTACAACAGGGGAGAGGGGCCGGCGCGAAAGCGCCAGCCCCTCGGTTGTCTCGGGGCTCAGCTGTATTCAGGCCACAGCAGCGAGGCCTCACGGCTGTCCAGATCGACCGCGCCGACAATGCCCAACGCTGCTCGCGCCTCTTCGATCGGCAAGTGGAATACGTCCTCGTACTTCGCCATCCAGTAGGGGCCGGACTGCTCGCCCACGTCCATGCCGCGGCGCATGGCCTTGAGCACGGTCGGGAACGCGGCCTGGTAATGCAGCCCGGTGCGCGAAACGAGCCTCAATGCGCCCAGCAACTGCCCGGCATTGATAAGGCCGACCAGTTCAGGATCGAGGAAACGCGGCAGGTTCGACAGCCGAGCGAAGTAGGGCACCAGCTCGCCGATGATATCGAACCCGCCGCCGCAGACGATATGCTCCAGGTCATGCGTCTGGCCGCTGCGGAGCGAGAAATACTCGAACTGGTTGCGGGGAGTGAAGCGCGGCACGATGTCGATCTCGAAACCGTTGTCGCGCAAGTAGCGCCCGAAGGTGTGGCCAAGCGAGCCATCCGGATTGGCCAGCAGCTCCTCCACGGTGAAGTTCGACGAAAAGCCCGCCGCGAACCACGCATCAAGCTCAGGCCAGCGTTTGCGCTCGGCGGTGAACAGTTCCTCGATGCGCGGCACGTCGAAAATGTCAGCAAGGATGCCATAGAGCTTGTGCGCATCAAGCGTTGTGGGCGAATCCTTGCCGCTCTTGCGCAAATAGGCCGTGGCCAGCCAGTCGCGCAGGCGCGGCTCGTTGAGGTAATCGGAATTGCTGACCAGCACGGTGCTGTCGGTCGCCACAGGCTTCGCACCGCGCGCAAGGTAGGGCAGGTCGTCGGCCATCAGCTTGTCCTCTTTCAGATCAGCGACGCCGGCACGCGCACCGGCATCTCCAGCAGGTGCTGCGCCATGCTCTTGGCCGCCGCATCGAAGCGGGGCGATAGGTTGATCCCACCGCCTTGCGCATCGTGCGCCAGAAAGTTGATCGCATGGACGCCCGGCACTTCGAACCGCTCGACCCGGGCATGGGCCGGCTCATCGAACAGGTGGCGATACCAGTCCGTCACTGCTGCCACGGTCAGGCTCGCCCGGATCCACGGCAGAAATGCCGGATCGCGGGCAATGACCGCGACGTTGAACAGCCGCCCCTTGTCGCCACTGCGTGCCCACGCCAGCCGGATCAGCGGCACATCGACAAGTTCGCCATCGATCACCGCCGCTTCGCCCTCGATCTGCGGCAATGCCGCCGGATCGAACCCCGGCACCACCGGGTCGGCAAAGTCCAGCGCCACTCCATCAAGCGCCACCGCTTGCGTCACGCGGCGCCGGTCGATCAGGCCGAAGAACATGCCCGTCAGCGGAAAGGCGCGCGGCGCGGCGATGATCGGCGCGATCGAGGTGCCGACCGCCATGTTCATGATCGCTGTGGTCTGTTCGCGCCCGAACAGCATGCAGGCTGCCGGATTGGCATGATCGATCACGATCTTGAGCAGCACCTCGCGGGGCTCCAGCGCCTGCGCCCTCGGTCCCCACGCCGTCTCCGTGCCGATCACCTCGACATGGCTCTGCCGCCAAGGCCCCCAGCCGCGCTCCTCCAGCATGGCGGAAACCCGCTCGAGCAAGGCCTCTGCCGTCCGCCGCGCCTTGGCCACAGCATCGATCCCGCTGACCGGAATCAGCGCAACCGAGCGCCAGCCATCGTCATAAGTCCCGCACAGCTTGAGCGTTTCGGGCGCTGGATAGCCCTTGGCCCCGCGCACCAGAACCCGGTCCGGTCCCACTTGCTCCAGCCTGATCCCGGTAAAGTCGCACACCACATCGGGAACGATGTAGGCGCGCGGATCGCCCACTTCATAAAGCAGCTGCTCGGCAATCGTGCCCACCGAAACGAGGCCGCCCGTGCCATCGGGCTTGGTCATCACCACGCTGCCATCGGCGTGGCATTCGCCCACCGGAAAGCCGATGTTCGCCCAGTCCGGCACGTCTCGCCAATCGGTGAAGGTGCCGCCGGTCGCCTGCGCACCGCATTCCAGCAGGTGCCCCGCCACCGTGCCCGCTGCGAGCAGATCCAGATCGTCCGGTCCCCAGCCAAACTCATGGATCAAGGGCCCGAGGATCAGCGCGGAATCGACCACGCGCCCGGTAATCACCACGTCTGCCCCGGCATCCAACGCACGCGCGATCCCGAACGCGCCGATATAGGCGTGCATCCCGATCTCGCCCTCGGGCAGGGGCGCGCCGCTGTACATATCCCGTAAACCCTCGGCGCGCAGCTGCGGCACTAGATGTTCGACGTCGTCGCCAGTCACTGTCGCCACGCGCAAGGTCAGCCCCTGCTCGCGCCCGCGTTGGCGGATCATCTCGGCCAGGCCTTCCGGGTTCATCCCCCCGGCGTTGGCAGTAACGCGGATGCCGCGCGCCTTCAGTTCCGTGAGATATGGCCCGATGTGGATGTCGACGAAATCCGGCAGGAAGCCTGAGCGCGGATCGGCCTGCTTCATCCGCCGGAAGATGCCCATCGCCCCTTCGCCCAGGTAGTCGAAGGCAAGGTAGCTCAGCCCCTCGACCTTGAGCAGCCCCGGCACGGCAATCGCGCTGTCATTCAGCGCCCCGCTCGCCCCGCCGATGCGGACGACCTTGCCCGCTTCAGTCATTGGCCCCGGTCAGGTCCCGCGCCGCGACATAGCCGAAGGTCATTGCCGGCCCGATGGTCACGCCCGCACCCGGATAGCTTTCGCCCATCGCCGATGCCGCGTTGTTGCCAACGGCATAGAGCCCGGCAATCGGCTGCCCTGCATCGTCAACCACCTGGGCCTTGGCATTGGTGCGCAGGCCTCCGTTTGTGCCGATGTCGCCGGGATAGATTGGCATGGCGTAGAACGGCCCCTCGGTCAGCGGTCTCAGGCAGGGATTGGGCTGGTGGCGATAGTCGCCATACATCTTGTCATAGGCCGCCTCGCCGCGATGAAATTCGGGATCCTCGCCCTTGGCCGCGCCTGCATTGAACCGTGCGATCTGCAGCTCCAGCGCTGCCGGATCGACGCCCATGTCCCGCGCCAGCTCGGCGATCGTGCGCCCCTTCTTGAGGATCGACTTGACTGCACCCGATTGCAGCCAGTCCGGCACCAGTGGCAGCAGCGGCCCCATCGGGAACTGGTGGCGATACTTGTGGTCGAACACCATCCAGCTGGGGCTGGCATCGCCGAATTCGCGCTGCCGCCGGGCCATCTGCTGGCCGACGATGTGGTACGAAGCCGCCTCGTTGAGGTAACGCTGGCCCTTCTGGTTGACCATGATGCACCCCGGCAGAGCGCGCTCGATGGTGCACAGCCGCCCGCGATCCTCGCCGGGAACATGAAAGACCGGCGCGGCCCAGGCCGAATGCATGTTCATCGTGCCCGCGCCCACGGCCTGCCCTGCCCGGATCGCATCGCCTGTGTTGCTGGTCACCCCGCCCGATGCCCAGGCCTTGTTGTAGAGCGGCGCGTTCGCATCACGCATCTGCTGGTTCTTGTCGAACCCGCCCGCCGCCAGCACAACGCCCTTGCGCGCGCGGATGGCAAAGGGCTTGCCGTCCTTTTCC
The DNA here is from genome assembly GCF_058783135.1 of Novosphingobium sp. FW305-C-30-35. Classification (NCBI taxonomy): domain Bacteria; kingdom Pseudomonadati; phylum Pseudomonadota; class Alphaproteobacteria; order Sphingomonadales; family Sphingomonadaceae; genus Novosphingobium; species Novosphingobium sp. FW305-C-30-35. The sequence goes on along the minus strand of NZ_JBYSYJ010000002.1, from coordinate 341,366 downwards.
ACCACCAGCCCGGCGACACGCCCGTTCTCGGTCACCAGCTCCTTCATCGGTGTCTTGAGCCACACCGGCACGCCTGCCTCATTCAGCGCGACCCGCAAGGCGCCGGTCAGCGCATTGCCCAGCGTCAGCCGCCGATCTTTGCGCGAAGTGAAGCGCAGCGGCCAGTCGAACCAGTACTTCGCCATGTTCTTCGCCAGCCCCGTCAGCCAGCCGGGACCGCGATAGAGCAACTGGTAGGTCTCGGCGAAGGTCCAGTTGAGATAGCCGAAGAGGCTCGCCGCAGGCGATGGCAACCGCTGCGTCTTGAGGTCCTCGCCCAGCAGCGTGCCGTCGAACATCTCGGGCAGGTGGGTGCGGTATCCGGTGACCGATCCCCCGGGGTTCTCGGCATGATAATCGGGATAGGGCTGCGAGGTGTAGACGACGCCGGTGTTTGCCGTCACCCAGCGCAGCATCGGCGCGGCGTTCTCGACATAAGCGCGGATGTTCTCGTCGGGCACGTTGTCAGCCGAAAGCGCGCGGACATATTTGAAAGCATCGTCCAGATTGTCCTCAAAGCCCATTGCCTTGGCCTGGTCGCTGCCCGGAATCCAGATGCCGCCGCCAGAGGTGGCGCTTGTTCCACCCCACAGCTTGTCCTTCTCAACCACCACGACTTCCGCACGGTTCTTTGCCGCCACCAGCGCGGCGAGCATCCCGCCTGCGCCCGATCCGACGACGACAACGTCGACCTCGCTCTGCCACTCCATGCCCATCTCGATCCTGTCCCGGATTCCTTGGCGGAAGCCCTTGCTATCAGGTAACGCAGATGCCGCCACAGATCTCCCAATGTCAACACCATGCGTAGCCGTGAAGACATGTTTTTACGAATATTCGAGAGAAACGCGAGAAATGCGCGTCTCCATGGGGAAATTTGGCCCAGATATTCCGCAAGATGCCAAAAGCCTCCGCTTTCCACCTTGATTATCGTAGGGCAATCAGCCATGGATTACGCAATAATGGACAATATGACGCTGCAAGGCAGAATCCTGCACGTCGTAGCCGCTCGGACGAGGAACCGCAAAGTTGTCTTCCAACCTCTACCCCCACCTGCTCTCGCCGGGCCGCATCGGCACTATGGAGACCAAGAACCGCATTGCCGTCACCGCGATGGGTGTAAGCTTGTCGGAAGATGACGGCACGGTAGGCGAACAACTGATCGCCTACCATGAAGAGCAGGCGCGCGGTGGGGCTGGCCTGATCATCTGTGGCGTGGCCGGCGTTGCCTGGCCGGTCGGCGCAGTGGCAATGCAGCAGACCGCGATCTCGGACGATCGTTTCATCCCCGGCCTCAGGGCACTGACGGACCGTGTCCATGCTCACGGTGCGAAGATCGCCACGCAATTGCACCACGGCGGATTCGTTGCCGGATACAGCTTCAACCGCTGGGGCCATAAGCTGTGGGGACCGGCCGTTCCGCCCGCGCCCAAGGGCAGCTTCATCGACTACTTCCTCATGGAGGAACTGCAGGCGCTGGCCGGCATGAAGATGCCCGAGCTCAAGGTGCTCGAACAGGCCGACATCGACCTTGCCGTGCAGCAGTTCGCACAAGGCGCGCGGCGCGCCAAGGAAGCCGGATTCGACGGGATCGAGATCCACGGCGGTCACGGCTACCTCCTGTCCTCGTTCACCTCGCCCTCTACCAACACCCGCACCGACCAGTACGGCGGCAGCGTGGAGAACCGCCTGCGCCTGACGCTTGAGGTCATCGCCGCGATCCGCGCCGAAGTCGGCCGCGATTATCCGCTGTGGATCAAGCTCGATTCACAGGAAGTGGGCAAGCCCGGCGGCATCACGCTGGAAATGGCCAAGGAGCACGCCCGCCTTGTCGAAGCCGCCGGCGTCGATGCGATCACCATTACTTCGTACCACGATACCTCTGTCGGAAAGCTGCACTCGCAGTCTAACATTCCGCATCTCGAGAACTGGAACCTCCCTGCCACGGCCGAAATCCGGAAGGCCGTGTCGATCCCGGTGATCGGCTCAGGCCGGATCGAGGTGGACAGCGCCGAAAGCGCCATCGCCAAGGGCGAGACCGATTTCGTCGCGATGGGCCGCAAGCTGCTGGCCGACCCGCACCTGCCGCGCAAGCTGACAACGGGCGAGACCGAAAAGGTCCGCCCCTGCGTCTATTGCTACACTTGCGTCTCGGCGATCTACATGGGCCAGCCCACGCGCTGCGCGGTCAACGCCAACCTTGCTCACGAGTTCGAAGGCGATGCGCCTGCCGCAAACGGCAATGCTCGTCACGTCGCCGTGATCGGTGGTGGACCCGGCGGCATGGAATCGGCCCGCAGGCTTTCGGCCCTCGGCCACAAGGTCACGCTGATCGAGAAGTCGGACCGCCTGGGCGGCACCCTGCGCTTTGCCAGCCTCGCCTATGAACCGAACGAACGCCTGCTCGAATGGCTGCGCCGTGAGGTGAAGGAGGCCGACATCGACGTCCGCCTCTCGACCGTCGCAACCCCCGAACTGCTGCGCGAACTCGGCGTAAAGACCGTAATCGTGGCCACTGGCGCGATCCGCGACATGCCGCCCATCCCCGGCAACGATCAGGACCACGTCTACTCGGGCGATGATATGCGCCGCATGATGCTGGGCGAAAGCTCTGACGAACTGAAGCGCAAGACCGGCCTGTTCACCCGTCTCGCCACCAAGGTCGGCGCGGCGACGGGTGCCACCGCCAATCTCTCGCTTGTGCGCAAGGCCACCCACGCCTGGATGCCGCTTGCGGATACCGTCACCATCATCGGCGGCGAACTCGTCGGCCTCGAACTTGCCGAATTCCTCAGCGAGCGTGGCCGCATCGTCACCGTGATCGAGGAAGCCCCGCGCATGGGCAAGGGCCTCACTCTGGTGCGCCGCATGCGCCTGATGGCCGAACTCGCCGAACATGGCGTCGGCCTCCACGCGGGCGCAACCACCATCGCCATCGGCAAGGACAGCGTGACCTTCACCGACGCTGCGGGCCAGCCGCAGACCGTTCCCGCCGGCAACGTCATCGTCGCCAAGGGCGCGCGAGGCGACCTGACGCTGGCGGATTCCCTCCGTATCGCCGGTTTCGATGTCCACGCCATCGGCGATGCGGGCGGCGTCGGCTATATCGAGGGCGCAATGCACGGCGCGCGGGCAGCGGTGCGCGCCATTCGCGAGATGGCCTGATGGCGCGTCCGGCAAACGGAACCCGAAGCGCCAGCAGCCTCGCCGCCCGCGTGTTCAGCTTTGACGCTACCGATCAGGCGATCATCCGCGAGTTGCGCAGCAACGGCCGCGCCAACAACCAGCAGATCGCCGAACGCCTCGGCCTTACAGCGACGACAGTCTCCACCCGCATCCGCCGGATGGAAGACGCGAACCAGTTGCGCGTCGTCGCGGTGTCCGATTTCTCCGCCCACGGCTTCAACGTCTTGCTGCGCATCTCGGTCGAGGTGGACGGGCGTCCAGCGTCGGAAGTCGCGGCGGAGCTTGGCGCCCTGCCCGAAGTCTTCGCCGCGCATATGGTCACCGGGCGCTACGACATCGACATGCTCGTCGCCCTGCGCGATTTCGACAGCCTGTCCGATTTCCTGCTGGACAAGCTCTCCACGGTCCGCGGCATCCGTACCCTGACACCGGCCATCGTGGTCGACATCATCAAGTACAAGTTTGACGAGGCCCCGATCGAAAGCCGGAGTCAGGAGGCAAGGCCCTGATGCCGAACGACCAAACTGCGCTCGATGCCCGCCTCAAGCGCGTACTGCGCTTCATGCCAGCGCCGCTGGGAATTGTTACGAGCTTTGACCCCGAAAGTGGCGCGCCGGTGGGCCTCGCCATGTCGGCATTGATGCCGGTATGCCTGGATCCTCCAGCAATGGCGATCTGTGTGAACCGCTCGGGTTCGGCGCACGATGCAATGATGCGGGCCGGACGGTTCTGCATCAACCTGCTGCAGGCTGGGCAGGACGGCCACGTCCGCCCCTTCGCCGATCCCGCTGCGCGCGAAATGCGGTTTCGCCAGGATGATTGGCGCCAACACGTCCACCATGCGCATGAGGGCCTCTGGCACATCGACAAAGCTCCCGCCGCGATCTTCTGCACAATCCGCGAGAATGTCAGATTTGGCACGCACGACCTGCTGGTCGGCGAGGTCGACGATCTAATCACTTCGGGCAGTGACGATATCGTCGGTTGGGCCAACGGCTCGCTCTATCGGCCCACTCCCATTTGCTGAAGGCACGACCATCATGACAGAAGCATCCCTCCTCGCCCGCATCGATCGGCTGGAGTCCCTCGACGCGATCCGCCAGTTGCCTGCCAAGTATTCGCTCGCTCTGGACATGCGCGACGGCGATGCCTGGGTAAACCTGTTCCCCGAAGACGTGCGTGTCGGCGGCGGCAAGACCGGACGCAAAGCCCTGCGCGATTGGTTCGACGAAACGCACTCTATGCAGTTCGACGGTACCAGCCACCATATCGGCGGACACATCATAGACTTCGACGATCCCGATCATGCGCAAGGCGTGGTCTATTCCAAGAACGAGCACGAATGCGGCGCCGAGTGGGTGCTGATGCAGATGATGTACTTCGACCAGTATGAACGCATCGACGGCCGCTGGTACTTCCGCCGCCGCCTGCCGCTCTATTGGTACGCCAGCGACATCAACAAGGCACCGGTGGGTGATCGCAAGATGCGCTGGCCCGGAGTGCCACCCTATCACGGCAGCTTTCATGATCTGTTCCCGAGCTGGAAGACCTACTGGGCCCGACAGGGACAGCCGCACGATGGACCTGTAGAGCCGCCCGCTCCACTCGAGAGGTTCATCGAGACGATGCGGCGTGGCGCGCCACTGCCCAAGCCTCGCGTGCGGAGCTGAGCGCCATGGCCGATGTATTCTCGCCCGTGAAAATCGGCGATCTTGCCTTGCGCAACCGCGTAGTCATGGCACCGATGACCCGCGACCGCGCCGGACCGTGCGACGAACCTACCGAACTCATGGTCGAATATTACCGCCAGCGCGCCTCGGCCGGGCTGATCGTCACCGAAGGCACTCAGCCGTCGCCAACCGGCAAGGGCTACTGGCGCACGCCGGGCATTCATTCGCCGGAACAGGTCGCCGGCTGGCGCAAGGTGGCCGATGCGGTTCATGCCGAAGGTGGCCTCATCGCGATGCAACTGATGCACGTTGGCCGCGCCGCCGTTCGCGCCAACAAGGACCCGGAGGCAGAAACCGTCGCCCCCAGCGCCATCCCCTGCTCCGATCCGATCCCCGGACCCGATGGCGTCCCCGTCGCCACCGAAATGCCTCGCGCATTGGCAGCGCACGAGATTCCCGGCGTGATCGCCGAATATGTCGCAGCTGCGCGCAACGCCCGCGCCGCCGGCATCGACGCGGTCGAACTGCACTGTGCCTCCGGCTACCTGCCGATGCAGTTCCTCTCGTCCAATTCAAACCAGCGCAGCGACGCCTATGGCGGCAACGCAGAGAGCCGCGTCCGCTTCGTGGTGGAAACGCTCTCCGCAATTGCCGCCGCCATTGGCGCGGGCCGCGTCGGCTTCCGCATCTGCCCAGGCGTTACCTTCAACGGCATGGCCGACGCCGATCCAGCCGAGACCTATACGACCCTGCTGAAGGCTGTGGACGGCATGGGCCTCGCATATTGCCACCTGATCCACATTCCCAACGCCGGGTTCGACAGCCTCGAACTCGTCCGCGCCAACTGGCGGGGCGCGGTGATCGAGAACTGCGGGCTCACGCTCGACAAGGCCAACGCGGTGATTGCGCAAGGCAAGGCCGAGGCCGTTTCATTCGGCTACGCCTATATCGCCAACCCCGATCTCGTGGAGCGCTTCCGTTCCGGCGCCCCGCTCGCGAAGGGGGACCGCGCCACATTCTACACCGGCCACGGCGACGATGCGCGCGGCTACACCGACTACCCGCGCGCGGGTTGAGCGAGGACACCATGAACAGACTTAAAGGCAAACGCGCCGTCGTCACCGGCGGAGCGCAGGGCATCGGCGCAGCCATTGCCCGGCGGCTGGCAGATGAAGGCGCGACGGTCGCCATTCTGGACCTTTCGGCGCAGAAGGCTGGCGCAGTCCTGCCCGCTCCCCACATCGGCGTGGCCTGCGACGTGTCGGACACCGCCTCGGTGGACGCCGCCTTTGCGCAAGTGGCTGACCAGCTTGGCGGGATCGACATTCTCGTCAACAACGCCGGGATCGGAAGCGCGCCGGGCGATGGCATGGCCGAATTCTATGCAGGCCAGGCTGCCCGCGCGGGAGGCGATGAAACTGCCTTTGCCGACCAGACCATCCACTGTGCTGACGAAGGCTGGTCAAAGGTCCTGTCCATCACGCTCGACGGCGCCTTCCGCTGCAGCCGCGCCGCAGTGCGGATGATGGCTTCACAAGGCGCAGGCGGTTCGATCATCAACATCGGCTCAACCGCTGCGCTCGCCGGCAATGGCCCGGTGCCCTATGTCACCGCCAAGGCCGCCGTCCTCGGCATGACGCGCGCCATGGCGCGCGAGCTTGCCCCGCGCGGCATTCGCGTAAACGCGGTCAATCCCGGCGCGACCGAGACTCCGATCTACGCGCCCCTGCCCGAAGAGGTGAAAGCCGCCGTCGCCGCGGATAGCGTAATGAAGCGCCTTGCGCGGCCAGAGGAAGTCGCAGGCGCAGTGGCTTATCTCGCCAGCGAGGATGCCAGCTTTGCCACCGGCAGCACGATAAATGTCAACGGTGGCGCCTGGTTCAGCTAAGCGAGGGCTGCCGACGCCTTCGAACCTGGTCAACGTGCAGCCGCGCCATTGATGAAATTCAGCGATAAGACGCGGATCTTTCGGCGCTATGCGCCACGTTTTCCATGACAACGGTTGGCAGGATGACGATGCAGGCCAGGACGTTGATCACGACGGCCAGTTCGAATGCGATCAGTAACCGCTCATCCGCGGCGTTAAAGCCAGTCGGGCCGACCGCCTCGGGGCTCCGCGTCTTTCGCTTCAGGACCATGAGCCACCTACACGATTAGAGACATCAGGACCGCCTTTCTACGCAAGAAGCCATTGGTTTCCAAGGAAGATTTTAAGTGACGGGATGCGTCTCGGCTTGTGTCGCCCCCTCTGCATGGTCAAAGTTGACCAAAATGCCGCAAAAAGCGGTGGGTTGCGCCTAGAAAGGCCGATATACGAAATTGTAAAGCTGTTATTTTGCGCATTAGGTTGACATTGGCGTGGCAACAGGTGCATTTGCGTTGAGATCAAGGAATCGGGAGAAGCAAAGCAATGGCTCATGACATGACCGGCCAGGTGGCCGTGGTCACCGGCGGTAGTGACGGCATTGGCCTTGCCACCGCCAAGCTGCTGGCAGCGCGCGGGGCCACGGTCGTGATCTGCGCCCGCCGCGAGGACAAGCTTGAAGCGGCCCGGGCCGAGATCGCGCAAGTCGGGAAGGTCGAAGCAGTCCGTCTCGACGTTTCCGATGATGCCGCCTTTACTGCGGTGATCGAAGACGTCGCCGCGCGGCATGGACGGCTCGACATGCTGGTGAACAACGCCATGTCGGTCCACTATGCCCCGATTTCGAAACTGACGCTGGAACACTGGCGCAAGGATTTCGCAGTCAATGCCGATGCCGTGTTCGTCGGCACCAAGGCGGCAATGGCGGTGATGGCGAAGCAGGATATTGATGGTCGCCAGCGCGGCTCGATCGTCAACATCGCCTCCACCTGCGGGATCAAGGCGTTGGCCAACATGGCAAGCTATTCGGCCTCGAAGGCCGCACTGGTCCACTTCACCGCAGCTGCGGCGATGGAAGGTGCCCCGCTCGGCATTCGGATCAACGCCATCGTGCCGGGGCAGGTGCAGACCGCCGCGACGCAGGACTATGAAAGCCGCGCGCCTGATTTTGCGGCCGCAACCACCCGCGCCATCCCGATGCAGCGCGGCGGCGAACCCGACGAACTGGCCGAGGCGATCGTGTTCATGCTCTCCAGCGCAGCCAGCTACATCACCGGCACTGCCCTGCCCGTCGATGGCGGCAAAGCCGCACAGCTCTACATGCCGGGTTGAGGCGCAGCGACATGAAGCTTGGATTTTCCGCCGCCGACGAAGACTTCCGCGCCGAATGCGCCGAGTGGCTGCAGGGCCAGATGGCGGGCGAATTCCGCGATATCAGGGGCGTGACCCAGCTTACCGCCATGCCCGAACGGCGGCGCGAATGGGAGCAGCAGCTCGGCGAACACCGCTGGGGCTGCATCGGCTGGCCGACGCAATGGGGCGGGCGCGATGCTACGCTGGCGCAGCAGGTGATCTTCGCCGAGGAATATGCCCGAGCCGGAGTTCCGGGACGCATCAACCACATCGGAGTGGAGCTGGCCGGCCCCACCATCCTCACATTCGGGACCGACGAGCAGAAGCGCCGCTTTCTTCCGGATATCGCCGCCGGCAAGACCATCTTCTGCCAGGGCTTTTCCGAACCAAATGCCGGGTCGGACCTTGGCAGCGTGCGCACCAAGGGGCGCCTGCAAGATGGCGAATGGATCGTGGATGGCCAGAAGATATGGACCAGCCTCGCCCATATCTCCGACTGGATCTTCGTCGTCACCCGCACCCAAGAAGGATCGCAAGGGCCAAAGGGCCTGACCTTCCTGATGATGCCGCTGGATCAGCCGGGCATCGAGGTCCGTCCCATACGCCAGATCAATGGCGATGCCGAGTTCAACGAGACCTTCTTCACCGAAGCGCGCTGCCCTGCCGACAGCCTGATCGGCGCACCAGGAGATGGCTGGAAGATCGCCATGGGCCTGCTTGCGTTCGAGCGTGGCGTGTCCACGCTTGGCCAGCAGATGGGCTTCCGCAACGAACTGGACGAAATCATCGCCGCGGCCAAGGCCACCGGCAAGGACCGCGATCCGGTAATCCGCCAGCGCATCGCCAGCGCCGAAATCGGCCTGCGGCTGATGCGCTACGGCGCGCTGCGGATGCTTTCGAACAGCGATCATTCCAGCATCGACGGCGCTGCCCTCACCTATAAGATCCAGTGGGCATCATGGCGCCGCCGCCTTGGCGAACTGGCGATGGACGTACTGGGCCAGGCGGGCGAAGTGGCCGCCGGCGGATCTTACGAATGGGACGTCCTGCCCAACCTGTTCCTGTTCAGCCGCGCCGACACGATCTACGGCGGCACCAACCAGATCCAGCGCAACCTGATTGCCGAACGCGGCCTTGGTCTTCCTCGCGAACCGCGCGGCTGATCGCCACGGCCGGCCCGCTTGCCCTTGCCCCGCTGCGTAGCGCGCTCTAGGCTACCTTACGCAAACGGGGGGAACGCCTTGTCTGAAGAAAAGCCGACACGCCGCGCCAAAGGTGCAACGCTTGACGATATCGACCTGCGCATCATCGAAGTGCTGCAGCGAGATGGACGCGCGCAATCCACGGTGATCGGCGAGGAACTGGGGCTGACCGGTAATCTGGTAGCGAACCGCATCCGGGCGATGGATGCCGCCGGGCTAATGCGCGTCGTTGCCCTGGCGGACTTTCGCGTACACGGCTATCGTCTGCTTGCCCGCATCCGCCTTCAGGTGAGCGGCCGCGCCCCGCTCGAGGTTGCGCATGAACTGGCACAGCGCGAACATGTGCTGTCAGTACACCTTACCTCGGGCCGTTACCCGGTCAGCTGCCTCTATGCCTTCCACGCCGCGCGCGAGATGATCGAGGCGGCGCGTGACGTTTCGGCCGGGATCGCAGGCGTCGAGGACGTCGACGTCGAACTGCTTAACACCGTCTACCGCTACAACACCGCCGTTGGCCCCATCGCCGCATGATCGACCAGTTCCCGCAGACCGACGAGCTAGACCGACAGATCGCCGAAGCCTTGGCCGACGATGCGCGTCTTTCTTTCCGCAAGATTGCCGCAGACCTCGGCGTCACCGAAGGCACGGTGCGCGGGCGGGTCAAGCGGCTGCAGACCGCGGGGCTGCTCAAGCTCGTCCCCATCGTCGATATCGCGCGCGGACTGGACGCTACCAACGCCGGCCAACATATGATGTTCGTGACGGTGAAATGCGCCAGCGGCAAGCTCGATGCCGTGCGCGAAGGCCTGCTCGCCCTGCCCGAGGTCCGCGCGCTCTACGACGCCAACGCCGCGCTGCGGCTGATCGCCATCTGCGTCCTGCCCAGCCTTGAAGACGCAGCTGCCGTCACCAACCGGGTGCTGGCGCTGGAAGGCATCCGCGAAGCCGAAACCGAGCTGGTTCTCCAGACGGTAAAATATAATGCCGCCATCGGACCCATCGCCACAGTGGAGGACTTGCGCGGAATGGATGCGAGTGCCGAAGACCAGCCTTGATTCTTCGTCCCCCGGGCTTGACCTGGGGGGTCAGAAAAATGGCTTACATCTTCAGACCTTCGCTCGCCGCCCTGCCCACGGCGCGGCGCGTTCCACCTGCCCAGCCAGCTGGAAGAGCAACCCTTCTTCGCCAAAGCGGCCAGTTACCATGATGCCGATAGGCAGCCCATCTTGCGACATTGCCAGTGGCAGTGACATGCTCGGCTGCCCGGTGCCGTTATAGATGCCGGTAAACGCGGTGAACGTGCCGACCTCGCGGCCCCAGTCCATCATCGAACGGCCGGTATCCAGGCCGATCCGGCCCAGCGGCAGCGGCGGCGCCGATAGCGTAGGCGAAAGAATCACGTCCCAGCGTTCCATGAACTGCGCGATCGTCACGGCAGCCGCCTGGTAGGCGTTGTTCCCGCGCGCAAAGTCCATGCCGGTGTAGCTCTTGCCCATCGCCACGAAATCGAGCGTCGTGCGCTCCAGCACGTCGGGGCCCAGTTCAATGCCCAGCGCCTTGGCCCGGTCCACGCAATCGGCAGCGACCGACGACGCCATCAGCGCAAAGCTGCTCGCCCCGATCGCCGCCATGTCGATCTTCGGCGCTGCCTCCTCGACATGGTGGCCAAGGCTTTCGAGCAGCCTGGCTGCCGCCTTCGTGGCCTCCACCACTTGCGGATCGACCGGCGCGCCAGAATACGGGCTGAGCATCAGCGCGATGCGTAACTTGCCCGGATCGCGCCCGACCTCCTGAAGGAACGGCCGTTCCGGCGTCGGTGCGCTATAGCGCGAGCCCGGCTCCACCCCGTGCGTCGTATCAAGGATCGCGGCGGAATCGCGCACCGTGCGGCTGACTGCGTGGTGGACCGACATGCCGCCCCATCCTTCGGTCCTGAGCGGCCCCATCGGCACCCGGCCGCGCGAGGGCTTGAGGCCGAACAGCCCGCAGGCCGAAGCCGGAATGCGGATAGAACCGCCGCCGTCGGTGGCGTGCGCCGCCGGAATTACACCCGCCGCCACCGCTGCCGCCGCGCCGCCCGATGATCCGCCCGCGATCCGCTCCCGATTCCAGGGATTGCGCGTCGGCCCCATGAGCACGCTTTCGGTCGTGCCGGTCAGGCCGAACTCGGGCGTGGTCGTCTTGCCGAAAATCACGAATCCGGCGCGTTCGATGCGGCGCACCAGTTCGGAGGTCACGCTGGCGCGCTGGCCCATGTAGAGGCGGCTGCCGTTCTCGGTGACTTCGCCGGCAATATAAGTGTTGAGGTCTTTCAGCAGCCACGGCACGCCGCTGAACGGCCCTTGCGGCAGGCCTGCCGCGATCGCCTTGCGGGCGTAGTCGTAGTGCTTCTGCGCCATGAAGTTCAGCTGCGGGTTCAGGGCCTCGGCCCGCGCAATCGCCGCTTCCAACAGCTCGCTGGCCGAAACCTTGCGCATTCTCACCAGCTCGGCAAGCCCGAGAGAATCGTGGGTATCGAGGACGTCGTTCATCGCGTGCGCATTCCCCGGCAGGCCGGCGGTTGCGGCAAGCGCAATTCCGCCGGCAAGGGCTTCCCGTCTGGTCGTCTTCACTTCACGTAGTACCGCGAATAGTACTTGCGGAATTGCGCGATCGGGCCGTCGCCTTCGCAGATCAGGGCATTGGGCTCAAACTTCTGGCGATCCCAGATCACCTTGTCCTGATCGAACTGCTTGCAGATGTCGCGGATGATGGCGCGGGCAACGCCGGCCCGCTCACCCTCGGCTTGAGCCCGGGGCTGGGTAAAGCAGAAGCGCACGTGGACATGGTCCAGTTCGACCGGGGTGATGCAGGCCACCAGCAGCGTCTCGGAAATGCCGGTAAAGCGCGTCCAGCTTTGCCCCGGACCCATCGTGTCATAGCTGATCTGGCCGTCGACCTCGCCCCACGGCGTACCCATCTTGGCCTTGACGTCGGCCCCGCGGCCCCATTCGCCCCAGCGCAGATCGCCCAGCGGCACGTTGGCGGTGCCGTGGATGTACTTGAAGTGGGCCACGTCCACGCCGTTCTCGGCCATGTTCTGGATCGAACCGTAGACGTTCCATTCGTAGATGTCGTAGTCGGTCCACTCAGGATCGGTTGCCTCGGGCAGGTGGACCACGTCGAAAAGCGGCGCGGCGTCCTCGGGATGATACCACACCCAGATCCAGCGGTTCGCCTCGGTGACATGCCAGGTCCGCGTACACTTGCGCTTCACCTGCGGCGGGATCGACTTCGAATAGGGGATTTCCTTCACGGTCCCCTCTTCCCCGTCATAGCGCCATGCATGGAACGGGCACTCGAGCAGGTTGCCATGAACCTTGCCGCCATGGCCCATGTGCGCGCCGAGATGCTTGCAATAGGCATCGAGGACGCGGACCTTGCCGTCCTCGCCACGCCACATCGCCAGGTCCTGCGAAAAATAGCGCAGCGGCTTAACCTCCCCCACGGCAAGGTTTGCCGAAAGGTCGATGGGATACCAGCCGAGCGGGAAGCCGATGTCGAGATTGCGTTCTGCCACCGAAGCACGGCCCGGTACCGGCGCGGTGCGCCAGTCGGTCAGGTCCTTGCCTTTCAGCTTCTCGAGGATCTGCCACACCGCCACTGGAGCGGTGCGGGCATCTGTTGCCACTGGATCCGCCATGGTTTCACTCCTGAATTGCCGGGGCGGGGGTTGTCTCCGCATGCCGGCGATCACTGGGGGGAGCAGACTTCCCGGCTCCCTGGGATTGCTTAGAGCCCGAACACCTTCATCGCGTTTTCGCGCAGGAACTTGGGCCACACCTCGTCCTTGAATGGCACGTTCTGCATGTCGGACATGATGCGATCGAGGCTGAGGCCCATCGGGAAGTAGCCGGCGTAGATCACCTTGTCGGCGCCACGCGTGTTGGCATAGTCGATGATCGCCTTGGGGTAGTGCTTGGGCGCAAAGGCGCTGGTCGAATAATAGAGGTTCGGCCATTTCAGCATCAGCTTCACCGCCAGCGCCTCCCACGGCTCGGCTCCGTGGCGCATGACCACCTTCAGTTCCGGGAAGAACCAGCAGACCTCGTCGAGATGCTCGACCTTCTGCGTCTCCATCGGGATGCGCGGGCCGGGAATGCCGACGTTCAACAGGATCGGCAGGCCCAGTTCCTCGCACGCGGAATAGATCGGCCACATATACTTGTGGTTGATCGCCACCTGCGGGAGCGTGCCCGAGGGGAACACCGAGACGGCGGAGAGGCCGACTTCGGCGTGGATGCGCTTGATCCGGCGGACTTCCTCGGTGCCGTTGTTCGGGTTGACCGGCAGGTCGAAGAAGAAGCGGTCGGGGTAGAGCTCCTTGGCGCGGTACGAGGTTTCGTTCTCGTTCCAGCCGACGAGCGCCTTCTCGACGTTGTGCTTGTCCATCTGCGCCACGGTCCAGGCGAGGTAATCGTCCTGCTTGCCCGACTGCGGAATGTCCTTGAACATGTATTGCGCGGGCATGGCGAACTGGCCCAGCGTCTGCTTGTCCTTGATCAGCGGGCGGAACGGCGCGAACCACTCGGCGCGGTCCTCGGCATCGGGAATGCCGAGCATGCAGTCGATGATGCCGATGTTGGTGGGCATGGCCATTTCGTTATTCTCCAGAGAGTTCCGGCCACAGCTTGCGCAAGGCGATCTTGTCGACCTTGCCCAGCGCATTGCGCGGCAGTGGCGTGGTAGTGACGGCGACCCGGGTGGGCGCCTTGTAGCGGGCAAGGCGGCTGGCGACCCATGCGATCACCCCCGCCTCGTCTATGTTCGGCGCGATGACCACGGCGACCAGCCGCTCGCCCAGCCGCTCGTCAGGCAGGCCGAAGGCAGCGCACTCGGTCAGGCCGGGGATCGTGCCCAGCACGCGCTCGACCTCGGCGCAGTAGATGTTCTCGCCGCCCGAGATGACCATGTCCTTCTTGCGGTCGACGATGAAGACATAGCCATCGCTATCGACCATCCCGACATCGCCGGTGCGCAGCCAGCCATCCTCGGTCAGCACGGCAGCGGTCTCCTCCGGGCGGTTCCAGTAGCCCTGCATGACCTGCGCGCCGCGCACCACGATCTCGCCGGTCTCACCTTCGCCCAGCACCTGCCCGTCCGGCCCTTCGATGCGCACTTCCACCATGGCGAGCTTGCGCCCGGCCGCCGCCGGTCGCGCCATGAACTCCGGCCCCACAGCCTGCGCGATCGCGCCCGAGCACTCGGTCATGCCGTAGCCGGTGCCGATCTGCGCATGCGGGCACAGTGCGTGGACTTCCTCGACGAGGTTGACCGGCAGCGCCTGTCCGCCACAGCCGATGTTGCGCAAGGATGAAAGGCTGGTCCCGTCGATCCGCGCGCGGTGCAGGATATCCCACAGCATCGTCGGCACGGCGCTGAACATGCTGATCTGTTCGGCAGCAATCAGCCGCGCCGCTTCGTCGGCATCCCAGCGGCGCATAATCACCACCTTGCCCCCACCCAGGAAGGGCGAAAGGAAGCCCGAGCCGAGCCCCGAAACGTGGAACAGCGGATAGACCAGCAGCGAGGCCTGCTGCGGCATCTGCGCCATCAGCGCCTCGGGCGTGGTGCCCATCTGCGCCGCCATGTTTCCCAGCACGATCATGCCCGACATCTGCGTCGACATCAGCCCGGTGATGACATTACGATGCGAAAGCACCGCGCCCTTGACCCGGCCCGTGGTGCCCGAGGTGAACAGGATCGCGCAGGGGTCGGCAGCCTTTGCCACACTGGCATCAGGACTGGTATCGGCAGTGCGGCGCGCCAGCTCGTCGGCGTTGAATGGCTTGGTCAGGTCGAGCACCCGGCCCTTGAACCCGGCCTCGCGGATCGCGGCAGTGCGCTCGCTGTCGGCCAGCACCACTGCCGGGTCGACATCTTCGAGCATCGCCAGCACTTCCGGACCGGAGCCACGGCTGTTGACCAGTACCGCCACCCCGCCCGCCTTCATCACGGCAAGGAACGCCACTAGCCATTCGGCGCGGTTGCGCATGGCAATGGCCACGCGGTCCCCGCGGGCGATGTGCAGGATCGGCACCAGCTGGTCGCGCCAGGAAAATACCTGATCGTAGGACATGCGCCGTTCGGCGCCCGCACTGTCGAAATCGACCACGCAAGTGCGGTCTCCAAACCGACGCGCGGATTCGATCAGAAGGTTGAGATCGGGCGGCGCGGCAACGAACTGGCGCAAGCCGTCACGCTCGCCGATCTCGAACGGCGATCCCGGCCCGGTCACGGGCGCCAGCACGGCATCGGGAGAGGCGACCACCTGCGGGCGAGTGTTATCGCGCAACATGTCGGACATCGCTCTCCCAAACCTCGTATCGCCTTGTCTGTCTCCTATGTATCGCGCAATTTGCGTATTTCAAGCGTCTTTTATTTGCGCATATGCCTTTCAAGCCCACACATAAGAGCCGCCCCGCGCAAACTGGCGGAATTGCGCGAGTCGCCTATCCGCCGATGGAGGCCAGCAGCGCGACTAGCTGCGCCTGGCGATGCACCCCGGTCTTGGCAAAGACCGATCGCAGCTGCACTTTCGCCGTGTTGTGGGCGATTCCCAGTCGCCGCGCCGCCTCGACCAGGCTCAGCCCCTCGCCCAGCACTGCGGCGAGACGCGCCTCGGCCATGGTCAGGCCAAGCAGGTCGCGCAGCACCTGAGGATCATTGCCGTTCTCCAGGCCCTTTTCCGGCCCCGCCTGCCGGTGCGGGCGGGCAAGGAACAGCGCCAGCGCCCCGGCCCCGCCGTGGATCGCGTTCAGCTCTACCGGCCGCGCCGTTACCACCAGATCGCCCCGCCCTGGCCGCTCGATGCGGAAGCGGGTAAGTCCGCGCTCGCCCCCTTGCGCCAGCAGCTCGCCCACCAGCTTGTGCTGCGCCGCATCGGCAAGGACCAGCTCGTCGCCCCTCCGGCGCAAGCCTTCGTCCTCTGCCAACAGCGCCTCGGCCAAGGCGTTGCTGCTGACGATGCGCCGGTTGCGATCCAGCACCAGCAGCGCAAGGCCCAGTCCTTGCGCGGTGGCGTGGAACATGCCGTGTTCGGCCCCGGCGAACTGCAGCTTCTCGAACAGCGAAACGGCAATACGCAAATGCTGCGCCAGCGCCTGCAGCCGCGCCCGCTCCTCCCGCGTGAAATCGGGCAGCGAATTGTGCCGGCTGACGCGGAAGCGCGCTTCATAGCGCCCCTCGTCCGGCCGCCCTCCCCTGCTTCCGGCCGAATGGCCGCCGCCAAAGTGCAGGTCGATCCCCAGCACCTGGTCGAACCCGCTGCTCGCCATCGCCTGGCGATAGGTAGCAAATGCGCTGTCCGGAAGCTGCGCCATGAACTCCGCATAGGATGTCACCACCCCGTCGCTCAGTCCCTGGAACGGGTCCTCGGCAAACAGCGTCTCGGTATAGGCGGCATCGAACTCCGCATCCGATCCCGGCGTGAGAAACGTCGCGGGCTGGCGCTTGCCGGGCGCGGTGATGATCAGCGTGGCAAAGCTCGCCTGCATCCACCGCGCCAGCGCTTCCAGAAACCCGCGCCACGGCTCCGCCTCCCCGTCCCCCACCGGGCCAACCCCGGCATAAAGCCGGGCCAGCAGATCCGAAAACCCTTCATCGACAGCGCCGCCCATCTACACAGCATAGGCGGCGCGCGCGCGGACTGACAGGGCTTATTCCGCCGCTTCCATCTCTCCCGCTTCGGCCACTTCGAGCGCCCTGAAGTGCGGGATCACCTTTTCGCCGATGTTGCGGATGGTTTCCATGATCACCTCGTGCGGGATGCCGCCCATCTGGAAGATGAAGAGGATCTCATTGGCGCCGGCGTCCTTCAGCCGCTGGACATAGCGGATGCAATCGTCGGGCGTGCCATAGGCGTCCTGCGCCACGGTGTAGTTGGAAAGGTGCTCGTCCCCCACCGGGATCGCCTCTTCGGACAGGTAGGCGATGGTCGCCTGCTTGCCCTGCTCCAGCACCTTGGCGTGATCCTCGGCGTCGAGGTCCTCGTCGACGGAGGGCTTGGCTCCGCCTTGATACCAGTAGGCGATGGACTCGGCGAAGAAGCGCTGGCCGCGCAGGCCGATCTTGCGCGCCTTCTCGCGGTCATCCAGCACGGTCGCGGCGCAGAGCGCGGCAAGGTGTTCGGTCGGGCGGAAGCCCACCTGATCCTCGGCCTTGCGGGTGCGGAAAGCCTCGCGATAGATCGCGTTCTTCTTGGCAATCTCGTCCGGCCCGGAAAAGCCCAGCACCAGCGCGCCGATGCCGCGGCTGCCGGCCGCCACCAGCGTGTTCTCGCGCGTGCAGGCCATGTACATCGGCGGATGAGGGTCCTGCCACGGGCTCGGGTGGATCGGACGCTTGGGGATCTTGATGTAGGTGCCGTCGTGCTCGATCTCGTCCTGCACCATGATCTTGGGGATCAGGTACATCGATTCATCGATCATCGGCTGCAGTTCGTTCAGGTCATAACCGAAGGTCCCGGCCTCCTGCTGCGTGCCGCCCTTGCCCACGCCGAAGTGCAGGCGCCCTTTCGAAAGAATGTCGAGCGTGGCGATGCGCTCGGCCACCTTGACCGGATGGTTCATCGCCGGCGGTAGGCAGACAACGCCGTGCCCGATGTGGATGCGGCTCGTCGCCCCGGCGATGAACGCCAGCACCGTCTCGGGAGCAGACATGTGCGCGTACTGCGTCAGCGCGGTATGCTCGACGCACCAGATGCAGTCGAAGCCCATCTCCTCGGCGAACTTGGCCTGCTCGACGATCTGGAGGAACACCGCGCGCTCGTTTTCGCGACTGGCATCCACCATCTGCGCTTCATAGATGATCGAGAATTTCATGGGGCATCTCTCCGGGCAGCCCGCGGCTCTTTGGCCTGTTCCTGGGCGTGTTGACGTTCCGGACCGAAAACTATCGCACCTGACACCATCGCGCATAACCCAATAGGGTTAGGCAGTTTTGCGCTTCCAAGTTTCCCTGCTGGATAGGCCCTGCCCTAGGCGTCCGCCGGATCGCACCAAAATAAAGGGCGGCGATGCAACCCGCGGATGTGCAGTCGCAGCACTGATACAGTTGCGCTGAGCTGGCCGGAGTGCCCCGCAACAGCGCAGCACTCCCTGCACAGGCCTCAAGCACATGAAATTCGGCCGACATACGCCTTGCGATCAGGCGTCGTCCGCGGTCGCGAATCCTTCTGTCATATCGTCCGGCTCGTTCGCCACAGGGTTACCAGGCACAAGCAGGGCCATGTCGCTCATGGTAACGTAGTCGAGCTTGCCGGTTCCCAGCACGGGCAGTGCTTCCACCACACGGATGTCACGCGGCACCATCAGTTCGGTCACGCCATTGGCCTTGGCCCAGCCTTGCAGCGCCTTGTGCTCTGCCGCAGTTGCAGTGGTGAAGAGCACGAGTTGTTCACCCTTCTTCGGATCTGGCCGGGTCACAACGGCATGGTCGAAACCGGGCCAGCATCTGGCAGCGTAGCCCTCGACGGCAGGGAGCGAGACCATCTCGCCGCCGATCTTGGCGAAACGCTTGGCCCGGCCACGAATGGTTATGAAGCCTGCCTCGTCAATGGTGACGATATCGCCGGTATCGTGCCAGCCTTCCAGTGGCGGCTGGAGCTTGCCCGGATCGGAGGCGAGATAGTATCCTGCCATGACGTTGGGGCCGCGAATGTAAAGGCGTCCGCCTTCCTCGATCCCGGGCACGGTTTCCAGGCGGGTTTCGATTGCGGGCAAGGCGCGGCCGACACTGCCCGCCATGAAATGCATCGGCGTGTTGACCGCGATGACAGGCGCCGCCTCAGTCGCGCCATAGCCCTCGAAGATGCGCAGGCCGAACTTGTCGGCATAGGTCCTTCGCGTCTCGTCACGCACTTTCTCGGCCCCGGCAAAGATATAGCGCAGTGAATAGAAATCGTAGCTGTGGGCCATGCGGGCATAGCCGGAAAGGAAGGTATCGGTGCCGAACATGATGGTGGCATTGGCGTCATAGGCCAGTGCCGGCACGATGCGATAGTGCAGCGGGCTCGGATAGAGGACCACCCGGATCCCGCTCAACAGAGGCAGCAACGTGCCCCCGGTCAGGCCGAAGGAGTGGAACACCGGCAAGGCATTCAGTACGATGTCCGAGGCGTTGAAATCAATGCGGGCAGCCAACTGTCCGCAGTTCGACAGGAGGTTGCGGTGCGTCAGCACGACGCCTTTCGGTACGCCCTCCGAGCCGCTTGTGAAGAGAATGACCGCAGGCGCATCGGGCGAGATTCCCAGCTTGAGATGCCGGTGTTCGGCACTGCTCGCACCCAGCAGGGCGCGCAGCTTTTCGAATGTCCCGATGGTTGCGCCGATGTCTTCGAGCCACACGATGCGCAGCCCGTCAGCCTCGAGCGCTGCAACCACGTCATGCAATTTGGCCTGATCGACAAAGGCACGGGCGGTGACAACAGTACGGATGGCCGCAGTGGCGCATGCCGAACGCATGTTGGCCGCGCCGACGGTGAAATTGAGCATGGCCGGAACGCGACCGATAGCTTGCAATGCGAAGAAGGCTGCTATCGCGCCATTCACATTGGGCATCAGCAGGCCAACCGCCTCGCCCAGCGCCGTATCGCGGGCCAGTCGTTTGCCGAGAAGGGTAGCTGCGGCGAACAGCTTGTCGTAGCTCATCGGTTCGCGCTTCACGTCCTCCACGACAAGTGCCTTGCCGCCATGGATGGCGCGGGCCTCGGCCAGAGCGCTGAACAAGGTGCGATCGGTGTCCGAGGTCGCGAACATCATCGCGCTCATCTCGTCGTAAAGCCGTCGTCCGGCAATCGCGCGACGCTGGCGCGCGGTCATTTCTCCTTCGATGGCGAAGTGGCGCGGCGGCAGGACCGTAAGCGTGATCTTCGGAAACCAACGCAGGCGCACCTTGCCCTGCATCCTCGAGAACCGCGTATATTGTGGTCCGTCGAGGCGCACCGGAATGATAGGCGCTTCGGCCTTGTCGGCAACCATGCCAGGGCCATCGAAAACTTTCATCAGCGCGCCGGTGCGGGTGATCCGGCCCTCCGGAAAGATCACCAGGGTTCGTCCCTCCTTCACTGCCTTGACCATCGCCTTGGCCGCCATCGGGTTGGTGGGATCGACCGGAAAGGCCCGGAACAGCTTCAGGAAAGGCTTGATCCAGACCGATCGCGCTATTTGGGTATTAACCGCGAAAGTGGGCTTCCCGGGCAGAAATGCCCCCAGCAGCACCCCATCAAGGAAGCTCACGTGGTTTACGACCACTACAGCACGTTCGCCCGCCCGGGGCATGTGTTCCATGCCAGAAACCTCCACGCGATAGAGTATGCGCAAGGTGAGACGGATCACGTCCTTGAACAGCGTCTCTGGCAGCAGCCAGACAGAGGCAAGCGCGACGAACAACGTGGCAAAGCCGAGAGCGCCGATCAGACCAGGTATGTCCACACCGGCGGCCAGCAAGCCCGTGATGGCAAGCACCGCGAGTACCGTGAGTCCGGCATTCACGACATTGTTGGCAGCGATGATCTGCGAGCGCTTGTCCTCGGGGCTGGCTACCTGAAGGATGGCATAGAGCGGAACGATGAACATGCCGCCGGAGACTGCGATCACTGCAAGATCAAAAAGAATATGCCAGGCGCCCGGCGTGCCGAGGAATTGCGGCACCGATGCTCCGGCGGTCCGCACCTCGAACCCGCTTGTGGCGATCCACAGATCGATCAGACCCGCGGCAAGGACAAGGGCCGAGATCGGCACGTAGCGGGCCGAGACCTCACCCTTCAGCAAACGATTCACGATCAGGGAGCCGACCGCAATGGCAACCGAGAAAATTACCAGAAACAGCGTCGCCACTTCCTGCCGTGCCGCCAGCGTACCCGAGACGAGCGGCGCGAACTCGCTCACCAGGACCGCGCCCGCAGCGAAGAACCAACTGATCCCGAGAATCGAAAGCCACACACCGCGACCTTCACGGGCTGTGGCGAGAATGGCCCGGGTTCCACGCCACAGGTTGCGATCGATCGCGTGGCCGTTGCCGCTTGGCGGGGCAGCGGGCACGGCAAGGCTCATCACAAAGCCAAGCAGCGCAAATCCAAAGGCGGCAAGCCCCGCTTCCCAAGGAGGGATGACGCCCGCCAGCAACTGTCCGCCAAGAATTGCAAGGAAAGTGCCTCCTTCGATCAATCCGGTGCCGCCCATCACTTCGCCAGCATGAAGGTGCTGGGGCAGGATCGAATACTTGACCGGCCCGAACAGCGTCGAGTGCACTCCCATGAGGAACAGGCTGGCAAGAAGCAGCGGAAGGGACAGGTACCAGAAACCGGCCAGCGCTATGGCCATGATTGCCACTTCGGCAGCCTTGATCCAACGGATGAGGCGCGCCTTGTCCATCGCATCGGCAAGCTGTCCGGCAAGCGAGGAGAACAGGAAGTAGGGCAGGATGAACAGGCCCGTAGCCACTGCTGCCAGCAACTTTGCCTTTTCGGGATCGGTCGAAAGGATGCCGAAATTGGCGAGGAACAGCAGCGCGAACTTCAGGAGGTTGTCGTTGAAGGCGCCGAGGAACTGGACCGAGAAGATCGGGCCGAAACGGCGCTTGGCAAGCAGGCTGAAATCGGGTGCGGACATCTGGAACCCTTTGCAATTCAAAGCTGCCATTACCGGAACAAGTGTTCCGGACGGGTTAAGGGCAGAAAACCAGGCCAATCCAGACCCTCTCCCCTTCACGACTCGCAGGACTAGTCGCAAATTATACATTGTTCAATTAAAATAATAGACAGTGTTCAATTTATGCCATAGCTATAGGCCATGGGACGCAGATCGGATCATAGCCGCGAGGAGTTGCGCGAAATCATCGTTGCCGCTGGGCATAGGCACATGGAGGAAGTGGGATTTGCACACTTCTCGGCGCGCGAAGTAGCCAAACGCATCGGCTATTCGATCGGCACGCTCTACAACGTCTTCGGCAGCTATGACGCGCTGATCCTTGCCATCAACGGGCGAACCTTGGCGCTGTGGCGCGACCACCTTCGGCGGCGTCTGGCAGCCGTGGGAGAACCGAGCCCCCCTCACGAAAGGCTCGCGGCAGCTATTACGGCCTACTTCGAATTTGCAAAAGACCACCGACACGCTTGGGCGGCAATCTATGATTTCCGGCTGCCGGAAGACTGCACGCCTCCTCCAGAATACCAAGCCGAAGTGCGCGCTATTTTCGACGTCGTCGTTCAGGAAGTGCGCGCCGCATTAACTCCCGACAGGAAGGATCTGGCGGAACACCTCACGCGCTCGCTGCTGGCGACTGTCCATGGACATTGCGTCTTTGCCATGAACGGAACCTTCATGATCCTTGCCGAGCCATCGCCGGTCGATGCCGCCCTGCAACGTGTAAAGGACGCGGTCGGGATCACTCCTTGAACCAATACCTGTGACCGAGAGCCGGATGCAGAAACTGCAACTATGAAGTAGCCGTTCGCATTTGCCAAAGAATGGAAGCTACCGCATATGCGAACTGCCTTTCAGGCATCCTCTCCCAAACTTTTCAAGGCTGGCCTTCGGGCCGGCCTTTCTTTTTGGGCTCTAATGCCATTTCGACAGATCCTGGCACAGCGGCACTTCCGAAGCGCGCGTTGACTTACTTCAGCCAGTGCCGCGCCAGTGCCACATGCAACCGGACGCCGGTTTCAAGCACGTTATCGTTGAAATCATACTGCGGATTATGGAGCGGAGCACCATGGGTGTGGCTGCCTTGCCCCAGCCAGATATACGCTCCGGGGCGCTGTTGCAGCATGAAGGAGAAGTCTTCCGAGGTCGGCGCAGGTTCGGGAGCAAGCTCCGCCGTTCCCAAGGTAGCAGCCACTCCGAGCACATCGGCGGCAGCTTGGGGATCGTTGATCGTGGCTGGATAGTAGCGGTCGTAATCCAGCATGCATTCAACCTCGAACGACGTCGCAATGCCTTTCAGTATTGCGCGCATCCGCTCCTCGATCCGATCCTGAACGACCGGGTCGAATGTGCGGACAGTACCGCCGACCATGACTTCTGCCGGTGTGACGTTGTGCGCGTGACCGCCGTGAATTTGCGTAACTGAAAGGACGGCTGACGCAGAAGGCGCCACGGCGCGACTGACGATGGTGTTGAGTTGCTGGACGAGGCTCGCCGCAGCAAGGATCGCATCAGGACTGTCCTGCGGTATCGCTGCGTGTCCGCCCTTGCCGGTCAGCGTGATCCGGAACTTGTCAGCCGCGCCCATGATTGCGCCGGGGCGCGTGCTGATCGTCCCGGCAGGAAGACCGGGCCAGTTGTGCAAGGTATAGACCCGATCACAAGGAAAGCGGTCAAACAGCCCTTCCTCGATCATCACGCGTGCTCCACCCAGCCCTTCCTCGGCAGGTTGGAAGATGAGGTGGAGCGTACCGGCAAAATCGGGATCGGCAGCCAGAACCCGGGCAGCGCCCAACAGCATGGCGACATGGCCGTCATGCCCGCAGCCGTGGAAGGAGCCGGGCGTCTTGCTGGCCCAGGGCAAGTTGGTCATTTCCTGAATCGGCAGGGCGTCCATGTCTGCCCGCAGGCCAAGTGTGCGCGATCCTTCGCGCCTGCCCTTCAGGACCCCGACAACTCCGGTCGTGCCGATGCCTTCATGCACTTCGATGCCAAGTGCGCGCAGCTCATCAGCAATGCGGCCTGCTGTCCGCTGCTCGCAAAACCCGAGTTCCGGATTGGCATGGATATCCCGACGCAGTGCGACGAGATCATTCAAAAGATCCGCTTGCAACTGAACCTGGTCAGCCATGCGTCTGTCCAAACAGGTTCTGGATCGGGAGTCTGTGCTTGATGAAGGGTGATTTGATCACGATGTAGCTGAAGTACTTCTCGATGCCGTAATCACTTTCGAGCATGCCTTCCATGATCGATTGATAGTGTGAAACACCGCGCGCCACGAACTTGAGCAGATAATCATAGCCGCCTGAAACGAGGTGGCATTCGACGATCTCGTCGAGCTTGGCAATGCGGCTTTCGAAACGGCTGAAATCGCCCTGGCGATGTTCGCTGAGCGTGACTTCGGTAAATACCGTGAGGTATTCACCCAGCTTGCTGAAATTCACGTGTGCGCCATAGCCCGTGATATATCCGGCCTTTTCCAGGCGCTTGACCCGCGTCAGGCAGGGGCTCGGCGAAAGGCCGACCGCATCGGCCAGTTCCACGTTGGTGATCCGGCCCTCCTGCTGGAGCTTGGCAAGGATCTTGAGGTCTATCCTGTCGAGCTTGGGTCCGGGCAGCATGGTTTGTTCCCCCGTCAGGCGTCTTGCAGCGCGACGACCGCGCGAATGTCGGGCTGCTCAAGCAGTTGGTCAAGCGACCGTTCTACCCGTTCGAAGATCATATCCATTTCGTCGAGCGAGCAGCATAGCGCCGGTGCAAAACCAATGACTGCATTGGCAAAACAGCGCACGATCACCCCATTGCCATAGGTCAGTTTCGACAGCCTTCCGCCAATGTCGAGCGATGGATCGAAAATTGCCTTCGTCGCCTTGTTCGGGGTCAGTTCGATCGCACCTAACATCCCGCGATAGCGTACGTCGCCAACCAGTGGATGTGACCCGATCCGTTCCATGTGTTGCGCGAACCGCTCACCCGTCACGCGGCCATTTTCCAGCAGGCCGCCCTCACGATAAAGGCGCAGCACTTCCAGGCCCACCGCAGCGGCCACGGGGTGGCCAGAATACGTCTGGCCATGGCCGATCGGCAGCGCGGCAGGCGCTGCGTCGGCGATGGTCTGGTAGACGTGGTCGGCCATGAACATAGCGCCCATCGGTATGTATCCAGACGTCAAGCCCTTGGCCGTGGTCATGAAATCTGGAGAGACATCTTCATCCAGACAGGCAAACAACGGCCCGGTGCGGCCAAAGCCGGTGATGACCTCGTCCACCAGCATCAGGATGCCAAGTCGGGTACATGCTTCGCGAAGAGCCTTGAGCCAGCCCTTCGGGGGCACGATCACCCCGCCCGAACCCTGGATCGGTTCGCAGCAAAATGCCGCCACGTTGTCCGCCCCGAGTTCTGCCACCTTGGCCTCAAGCGCTGCGACTGTGGAAGCGATCACGGCCGCGTCATCGTCCCCTTGAGGATGACGATACTGATATGGCGAGGCGATATGGTGCTGCCATGGCCGTGGCAGATCGAAATTGCGGTGGAAGTTGCCCAGCGCGGTTAGCCCGGCGCCAAGGCTACTAGATCCATGATATCCCCATTCCAGCGCGATGAAATGTTTCTTGTCGGGCTTCCCGGCGGCATTCCAGTAATGGACGATGTAGCGGATCGCGCTGTCCACCGCGTCAGAGCCGCCCTGGGTGAAGAACACATGGTCCAAGCCATCGGGCGCGGCGGCAGTCAATTCCCCCGCAAGGCGGATGGCCGGTTCACTGGCAAAATGGAAATAGCCCGTGGCATAAGGCAGGCGGCGCATCTGCTCTGCCGCAACCTCGACGATCGAATCCTGACCATAGCCGACATTGACGCACCACAACCCGGCAAAGGCATCGAGCAACTGGTTGCCGTCCGCATCGGTCAACCACATGCCCTTGCCGGTTTCCAGCACGATGGCGCCATGCTGCTCGTGCCCCCTGAACGACGTGACCGAATGGATCAGATGGTCGCGGTCGATATCGATGAGGGAACGGTTTGTTAGGTTGGTCATCGCGTTTCGTCCATTCCGTAGCATTCGCTGAAGGCTATGTCAGCGCCCCAAGCGGGTTTCGCCGAATGAGCAAGCAAATGATTATCGGCGTCCTTTTGACATGAAGGCGCGCGGCATATTCTGCCGCACGCCTCCTTTGCCCCGGCCTTGCAGGCCCGGCATGTCGCAAAGCTCAGAAGTACTTGAGCCAGGTGATGTCACGGCGGCGGCGCTTCAGGCGCGCATACCAGACCGTCGGCAGATAGAGCGGCACGATCATCGCCACGAACCACAGCAGCACCCAGTTGTAGTTGTCGAACATGTAGGCCGTGCCGTTGTTCGGACCCCAGATGGCAAGAGCACTGTGGTAGAGGATGCGAAGAACCGTGAGGTGCAGCAGATAGAAGAACATCGGTGCGCCGCCGAAGATCGCCAATGCCGCGACCAGGCGCGAGTCATTGATCTTCTCGAACAGCACGAGCAGCAGTGCCCCGCCCCCCAGCGTCGGCAGCAGGAACAGCAGCGACGGCGGATATTTCGTCATCGAGATGAAGCTGATGACCGTGCGAACCGGATCGCCTTCGACCACGAACCACGGCTTGTCGCCATAGACGTTGAGCAGGCGCAACAGCACAAACGCGGCGATCATGCCGAAGCCCAGCATGAGCAGGCGCTTCTGCCGGACTGCGGGCTCGACCTCTCCCGTGAACCAGGGCCCGATGCCGAAGCCGAGCAGGATCACGCCGAGCCATGCGAGGATCGGATAGGTTGTCTTGGCCACGAAGCCGAGCGGCAAATCGAACGCGTCACGCTGGTGCAGCAGGGCCCAGACCGGGAACAGGGCATCGTCCTTGGTCAGCACGATCGGATCAAGCAGGTTGTGGAAGCATACGATGCCAAGGCCCAGCGCAATGATCGCCGGCCGTGGCAGGCGCATGAAGGCCGCCAGCAGGATCATGCATATGCCGATTGCCCAGATCACCTGAAGCCAGAACGTCGGCTGCGGCACGATCCCCCAATAGAGCGGCGAGAGATAGACCAGCTCGATCACGATCAGCAGAAGGCCACGCTTGAGAAGGTATTCAGTGGTCTCCTCAACCGTGTGATTGACGCTGAAAAGGTAGACGCCAAGCCCGGTCAGCGCGACGAAGATCGGCGCACAGAAGCTCACCGCGAACCGGGCAAAACCAATGGCAGGGATGATGGTCAGGGCATTGATCGGGTCGGTCACCGGATAGTTGACGAACCACGTCTCACGCAGGTGATCGAGCAGCATCAGCACCATCACGAAACCGCGCAGCGCGTCGATGTTGGCCAGACGGGCATGGGCCGTGGCCTTTGTCCCTCCTGCTGCAAGATTTATGCCCCCGGGAGGCAATGTCATACTGGTGGCCATGATCCCTGCCCTCTTTCCTTCTTGAATACCTTGCCCTGCCGCATCTTGCATCAGCCCTCTGGCAGGAACAGATCCTTGTAGAAGCCGGTGGTCCTTACCGTGACCGTGACCGGCGTTTCGCCCTTGTTGCGGAAGTACCAGCCATGCGTGCCGTCGAACGGCGCGGTAAAGCTGCCCTTGCCGCCGGTCATCTGCTTCTCTTCCCAATAGCTGGTGAACTCGCCCTCGGCGGCGTTGACCTTTTCGCCATGCATATCGGCCTTCACCGGTCCGCCCTTGGCCGACCATTCGAAGACATAGCTTTGCCCAGCCTGCATGTGGGCTTTCACTTCCTGTCCACTGTGCGGCGCAAGCGTCAGCGTCATTTCGTCGCTGCGCATGTCGCCCTCGCGGACGATCGCGGCCTTGGTTGGGGTCGCCGGCCCAGAAACACGAGACTCGACCGGAGCCTCAGCCGGGGCGGGTGTCGCCTCCTCGCCGCCCGCCCCCATGCCGACGATTCCGGTCAGCCGACCAACGCCGGTCGGGTCGATGCCGTATTCCGCCGGCATCACGAACAGAACCAATATGGCAGCTGCAGCCAGCAATGCCCCGCCGGTTGCCTTGGCAAGCGTCGATGGCGGAACCTGGATCGAATTCACCGGATTTGCGATATCGGTCTGCATCACATCGCTCCAGTCGAGCCTTGCGTGAAAAAGCCGGTGAGCTGGAAGCCCACCAGCACGAAGCCCGCGCACATCAGCGCGGCATTGGCGGCAATGGCACTGCGGCGAAAGCTGCCGGTGGACCGCCACAGGTTCATCGCGATCAGGATTGCTCCCAGTGCGGTGAACTGGCCCAGTTCCACGCCGACGTTGAAGCTGATCAGGTTCGGCACCAGCCCATCGGCGGAGAGGGTCAGGTCCTGCAGCTTCGTGGCGAGGCCGAAGCCGTGGAAAATCCCGAAGATCAGCACTGCCGCCTTGGGATTGGGCGCCCGCCCGAACAGTGTCCGGAACCCGTCGAGGTTGTCCAGCGCCTTGTAGACCACCGAAAGCCCGATGATCGCATCGACGATGTAGGGGTTGGCGCGGATGTCGAACAGGACGCCCAGCAGCAGCGTGCTGCTGTGGCCGATGGCAAACAGCGTCACATAAGTGCCCACGTCCTTCAGCCGGTAGAGGAAGAAGATAACGCCGACCAGGAACAGCAAGTGATCGTATCCCGTCACCATATGCTTGGCGCCGAGGTACATGTAGGGGCCGATGGCCATCCCCGATGCGCCTTCTATGAAGGCACGGTCGTCCTCGCCCACGCCATGGGCGTGCGCTGCCGACTTCAGGGCAAGAATGATGATGAGGGCGATGGCCCACCCGGCCCATCGCAGCAGTCCTTGCGGAAGCGAAAGGGCAGTGGGGCGGACCATCACTGCTTCACTTTACCGTGAAGGAAGCGAGCGTCTTGGCTCCGCTGCCCTTGGCCGTGAGTGCGACCACAACCTTGGCACCAGCCGGGATCTTGAGCCCCGGTGCCGACATGCGGTTGCCGGCTTGCGCCGCAAGCGGCGTTTCCGCCTTGGCCCCCGCTGCCGTGACAATCAACTTGCCCGAAAAGCCCGTGGCCGCCAGCGGCTCGTCCTCTTCGGTGATGTAGATATCGACGCCCTTGGGTGCGCGGACCAGTTCGACAACGGTCTCACCGACCATTGTCACAACCCCGCCATGCAGCGGCTTCATGGAACCGTGGGCCTTGGCGGATACCGCGAAAGCGATCAGCGAAAGCCCGGCAAGGGCGGCGGTGATTCTTTTCATGTTCATTGCAATTCTCCCCGAGGCAGCGGTCATTCCGGCAGGTGTGGCAACACGAACGTGAGCGAGGCGCGGTGCTCCATTTGCTTGTACTTGGCCGGATTGTCCGAAGGTGCGACGAGGATACCGACGACCACGTTCAACCCCTGATTTCGCACCGGCAACGTGACATAGCCCTGCGCGTCGGTCATCGAAGGCTTCTGGTCGGGGTCATTCACGTAATCGTGCAGGATCGCCACGTTTGCCGCAGGCTTGCCTTCGAACATCGCCCGGAGGCGGATCGGCTGGCCCATCGCTTGCGGAATGGCATTGTCCGCCGGAATCAGTTGCAGCTTGTGGCCGGGGATGAGCGGCATGGGCTTCGATGGCAACTGGTTGATGTGGACGGCATACTTGAAATTATGCTCGCTCACCGTGGCATCCTTGACCTCGTCGAGGCCCTTGTTGTGCCAGGTGCCGGCGGCATCCTTGGACCACACGCCGTAGTCCATCACGGCTGCGACCACCGCCATCGGCTCATCACTGTCGACCACCGGGATCGCCCCCGCCGCGCGCAGCGATGCCGTTACCGGCAGGCCGTCGGCATCATAGCCGGTGACCGACGTGACCAGGGGCATGCGCTTTACCGCATCAAGATCGTCCGATCCGACGCCGTAGACCATGGCGAGCTGCTTGGCCCGCTGAGCGAACCAGATCGCGTGGGCGCTTGCGGTGCTCGAGGCGAAAGCCGCACCCACTGTCGCTACTGCGATGGCGGCTGAAATGTAAGGAGAAATCCTGCGCACGATGGTGGCCTCCGGACTGACTGGCCGGGCGTTTCCGGCAAGACAAGCTTATGACTCGCTGTCGGCATTTTTGCCCGAAAGGCCATGGCTGTCGACATGATGGCCCGTGATCTTGCAGCTTTGCGGCAGAACTTGTCGCCTGCCGCAAAACCATCCACACCCTGTCCCTTACTGAAGCGCCTCGGCGATTGCCTTGCCGCATTCTTCCGTGCCTGCCGCTCCCTTGAGGTCTCGCGTGCGTGCCGCAGGCGTTGCCAGAACCTGTTCGATCGCCCGCATTATCGCGGTGGCGGCATCGGTCTCACCCAGATGCTCCAGCATCATCGCGGCGGACCAGATCTGGCCGACCGGGTTGGCTATGCCCTGCCCGGCAATGTCCGGCGCAGAGCCGTGTACCGGTTCGAACAGCGAAGGGTGCTTGCCCTCGGGATTGATGTTGGCCGAAGGCGCCACCCCGATCGTGCCGGTGCAGGCCGGGCCGAGATCGGAAAGGATGTCGCCAAACAGGTTGGAGCCGACCACCACGTCGAAGCGGTCCGGGTTCATCACGAACTGCGCGGTCAGGATGTCGATATGGTACTTGTCGTGAGAAACGTCGGGATACTCGGTTGCGATCGCTTCCACGCGCTGATCCCAATAGGGCATGGTAATGGCAATGCCGTTGGACTTGGTCGCGCTGGTCAGGTGCTTGCGCTCACGCGTTTGGGCCAGATCGAAGGCATAGCGAAGCACGCGATCCACGCCGACGCGCGTCATGACGGTGTCCTGAATCACCAACTCGCGCTCGGTGCCGGGGAACATGATCCCGCCGACAGAAGAATACTCGCCCTCGGTGTTCTCGCGCACCACCCAGAAGTCGATGTCGCCCGGTTCGCGCCCGGCCAGCGGGCAGGGCACGCCCGGCATCAGCCGCACCGGCCGAAGGTTGATGTACTGGTCGTATTCGCGGCGAAACTGGATGATCGAGCCCCAGAGCGAAATGTGATCGGGCACGGTTTCGGGCCAGCCGACTGCGCCGAAGAAGATCGCGTCGGGCCGGCCGATTTGTTCCTTCCAGTTTTCCGGCATCATCCGGCCATGGCGCGCGTAATAGTCGCACGAGGAAAAGTCGTGCCACTTCTGCTCCAGCTCGAAGCCGTATAGCGACGCAGCCTTTTCCAGCACGCGCATGCCTTCGGGCATTACCTCGTTGCCGATACCGTCACCGGGGATCACCGCGATGGTGTGCTTGCGTGTATTGCTGCTCATGTAGTCCCCCTTGAGGCCGCGCAGATTCAGATCTTCAGGCCACCAATGTGGAAGGCCTTGGTTTCCAGATATTCCTCGATGCCCAGTGTTCCGCCCTCGCGCCCAAGACCCGATTGCTTGACACCGCCAAAGGGAGCCATTTCCATTGCTATGGATCCGGTGTTCAGCGCGATCATACCCGCCTCCAGCGCTTCAGCTACACGGAATGCACGATCAAGACCCGATGTGTAGAAATAGCTGGCAAGCCCGTATTCGGTGTCGTTGGCCAACAGAATTGCCTCGTCCTCGGTTTCGAAGCGGAACAATGGAGCCACCGGGCCGAAGGTCTCTTCGCGTGCCAGTCGCATTCCGGTATTTGCCTCGCCGATGATCACCGGGCGGGCAAAGTTGCCGCCTTGTGCGCCCTTGCCCGAGAACAGGATCTTCCCGCCCTTGCCCAGCGCATCTTCGACATGCGCCGACACCTTATCGGTCGCCGCACGATTGATCAGGGGGCCGGTTGTCGCATCGGCATCCATGCCGTTGCCGACATTGAGCGCCTCGACGGCAGCGCCCAAGCGCGCGGCAAATTCGTCGTAGATCGGTCCGTGAACGAGAATGCGGTTGGCACAGACACAGGTCTGACCGGCGTTGCGGAACTTGCTTGCCATCGTGGCCTTGACCGCCAGATCAAGGTCGGCATCATCGAACACGATCAGCGGGGCATTGCCACCCAGCTCAAGGCTCAGCCGTTTGATCGTGTCCGCACTCTGCCGCATCAACAGCGAACCGACGCGGGTCGATCCGGTAAAGGACAGCTTGCGCACCACCGGGCTTGCCGTGATTGCTTCGCCAATCGCCTGCGGCATTCCGGTCAACAGGTTGATCGTCCCCTTGGGGAAGCCTGCGCGGATTGCCAGTTCGATCAGGGCAAGCGCGGTGAACGGCGTCATTTCCGATGGCTTGATCACCACCGGACAGCCTGCAGCGAGCGCCGGTGCGCACTTGCGGGTGATCATCGCGGCCGGGAAGTTCCACGGCGTGATGGCAGCTGAAACGCCCACCGGCTCGGTCAGCACGATGATCCGGCGGTCCCGCTCGGGCGAGGCAATGTTGCGCCCGCCCACGCGGCGGCCTTCTTCGGCGAACCACTTTATGAAGGTAGCGGCATAGCGGATTTCGCCCTGCGCCTCGGCCAAGGGCTTGCCCTGCTCGGCCGTCATGATCCGGGCAAGGTCATCCAGATTTGCAAGGACCAGGCCGTGCCACGCCTCCAGCAGCGCGGCACGTTCGCCCGCCGTGCGCCGCCGCCAGTCGGCCCAGGAGGCCTGCGCCGCATCGATTGCCGCATTCGCCTCGGCAGCACCACAATCGGGCACGGTGCCGATTACTTCGCCAGTGGCCGGATTGGTCACCTCAAGCGCGGGAAGACCAGCGGAGATCCAGGCACCATCGACGAGAGCAGCCTGCCGCAGCAGGGTGGGATCCTTCAAGTTCAGCATGTTCAACCAAGCGCCTGTGCAGCAAGACCAAAGATAGCGACATTGTCGCCGGGAACCGGTGCGGGACCGAGTGCCATTCGCGTAACATGGCCCACCTCTGGCAGACCGACTTCTTCAAGCCAGGGGCCAAGCCCAGTCACCTCCGGCACGTCGATTCGACAGAAACTGCCCGTCTGTGTCCCGAGCCAGTGGGCAATCAGGGCCTTTGCGCCGGTGGTATCCGGCGCAATCACCGGACCGATGAGCCAGCCGCGGCCAAACCTTCGCATCACGGCAAAACCGGTCTGCTCGTGTTCACGGCACAGCACCACCGCGCTGCCGTCGGCAAGAAGGGCGTCGAGCACGGCCTTGCGGTCCATGCCCGTGGCCGAGGAGTAGAGCGCGTCAAGCACCTGTGCATCGGCAACTCCCATCGGTCTCACCCGTTCGCCGGGGCGGAGCTGGACGAGAGGCTGTACCGGCGCGATGCCCTGATGCTGATGGACCTTGCCCATCGCGACGAAACCGAGCTTCGAGTAAAGCGGCAAGCCTTCGTCAGTGGCATTCAGGATCACCGTAACGCCGTCCAGCCGCTTCAGCATGGCACTTGCCAGTTCGCGGCCAAGCCCACGTCCCTGCTGCGCCCTCGCCACGATGATCACGCCGATCATCGCAAAGCTTTCCCCAAATCGCCACGCCATGATCGTGCCACACGGCTTCCCATCCACCTCGGCAACCAGTCCGCTGCCAATAGCCAGCAGTTTCTCGAGGTCTTCTTCGCGGTGCGGCCATTGTTGCTCGAAGCACAAATCGGCGACATCGTGAATATCGTCTGTGGTCATGTCTCGCAGCACGATCTGCGTCGCGTCCTGAACTTTCATCCGATACTCCCGCGAAAATCACCACATCAGTTCGACCTGGGCCGCCGATCATCGCCCGTTCTATCTGGCAGTTATCAAAACTAGCTGCCGCATTTGACGGGTATTTGGAATTTTATTGCGAAATCCGGAAAAGCTGGCCGCAGCTAGAATTCCGAAACGTCAATCTCTGCACCGGGATCGAAGCGTGAAAGCCGATAAGGCCGCGGGTCGACGATAGGCTCTTGCCCCGTCGCGATGTCTGCCACCAGATGCCCCGCCCCCGGCCCGATCCCAAAGCCATGTCCACTGAAGCCGGCGGCGAGGATGAAGCCTGGAACCGCCGGTATCTCACCGATGACCGGCACGCCATCAGGGGTGCTGTCGACAAAGCCCGCCCATGTTCCAACGATGGGCGCCCGTGCGACTTCCGGGATGAGGCGCGACACGCGCTCCACTGTCAGGCGGATCGTCTTTGCATCCGGAGAGGGGTCGAGGATACGGCGCGCTTCCATCGGCGTCGGCCGATCCAGCGCCCACCGTGAAAGTGTCTCGTGTCCGGCGCGCAGGCCTTGCAGCCCCCCCGGGGAAACCTTTTTCCAGCGCTGCTTGAACATCGGAATGAACTGCTTCTGGAACTGCAGGAATTGCATCGTCGGATCGACCTTTGCCCGTCCGCTGTAGGCCAGCGCATGAGCGCCATCACCGCGCCGTGTGATCGACATCGAGTCCCCGTAGAATGCATCCGGCAGGCTCATGTGGCCTGTGCCAACGGCAAGGATCGACTGGCGCACCGTCGCCTGCGGGAAGCGCACGCCCAATTGGCGCATGAACGATGATGCCCACGCACCGCCGGCATGGATGACCAGCTTCGTGGCGATCGTGCCACGCTCGGTCACCACGCCGCTCACGGCCCCGCCGGTCGTCTCGATCCCGCGCGCCGCGCAGGCCTGATGCACCGTGCCGCCAAGCGCCATGATCGCCCGCGCCACAGCAGGGACCGCAAGACCGGGGTCCGCAATGCCGTCCATCTGCGAATGCACGCCGCCCTTCCAGACCTGCTTGGTGAAGCTCCCCTTCTCGGTAGCCTCCTGGCTGTTCAACATGCGCGTCTTCACGCCGATGGACCGGGCATAATCGCCCCACTTCGCCCACGTCGCAATTTCAGACTCGTCATTGCTGACATAGAACAGGCCGCAGCGCCGAAAACCCGTTTCCTCGCCGCTCTCGATCCCGAACTGCTCCCACAGGTCAAGCGCCTTGGTCGCCAGCGGTAACTCTCTCTCGTCGCGGTTCTGTTGGCGACACCAGCCCCAGTTGCGGCTCGATTGTTCCCCGCCGACGACCCCCTTTTCGATAAGCGCGACCTTGAGGCCACGCTTGGCCAGGTAATAGGCGGTAAAGCTACCGATCACGCCAGCTCCAATGACAACGACGTCGGCCTGACTGGGCAGTTCCGGAGTGGATTCGATGAACCTCAAGGGCGCGGGCATGTCATGCTTCTCCGATGATCGCGGACTTCATGCGAAACCAAGAATGGCCTTTACCTCGAGATATTCCTCGAAGCCGAAGAGCCCGTATTCGCGGCCGTTGCCGGACCGCTTGTAGCCGCCGAATGGAGCGTGAGGATCCCACGCCGGCGAGTTGATGTGGACTTGCCCCGTGCGGATGCGCAGAGCCACGCTGCGGGCCTGATCAAGGTCGGCACCGTGGACATGGCCGCCAAGGCCGTAGTCGGTGTCATTGGCGATCGCGACCGCCTCGTCGATGTTGTCGTAAGGGATGATGACCAGCACCGGCCCGAAGATTTCCTCCTGCGCGATGCGCATCCCACTGGAAACGTCGGAGAAGATTGTCGGCTGGACGAAGAGGCCGTGATCGAGCCCTTCCGGACTGCCAAGACCTCCGCATACCAGCCTCGCGCCCTCCTCGATGCCCACCGCGATCATCGTCTGAACGCGACGATGCTGCGCTGCATTAGCGATAGGACCAAGCGTCGTTGCATCCTCGGTCGGATCGCCCACGATGATGCCTTCGACCGTTCTGCGCGCAATTGCTTCGACTTGTGCCAGGGCTGAGCGCGGCACGATCATCCGCGTTGGCGCGCTGCACGATTGGCCGACGTTGCGGAATGCGGCCATCACACCCAACGGCACGACGCGCTCGAAATCGACATCGGGCAGCAGCACGTTGGGAGATTTGCCGCCCAGCTCCTGCGTCACTCGCTTGACCGTGGGGGCCGCACCTTGTGCCACCAATACGCCAGCGCGGTTCGATCCGGTAATCGAGATCATGTCGACATCCGGGTGCGCGGCCATGCCCGCGCCCACTTCGCTGCCGGTTCCGTTAAGCAGGTTGAACACACCTGCAGGCGCGCCGGCATCATGCACGATCTGCGCAAACATGATCGCGCTCAACGGCGAAAGCTCGCTGGGTTTCAGCACCACCGTGCATCCCGCAGCCAGCGCTGGGGCAACCTTTGCGGTGATCTGGTAGAGCGGCCAGTTCCACGGCGTGATCAGCGCGGCAACGCCGATGGGTTCGCGCACGATGGCCGTCGTGCCGCGCATCGTCAGGAACTCGTAGTCCCTCAGCACCTCGATCGCGGCCTGCACATGGCCCAGCGCGAACGGTACATGCGATGCGCGGGCAAAGCTGATCGCCGCGCCCATCTCCGTCACCAGCACCTGTGCCAGCGCTTCGGCCCGTTCGGCCATCAGCGCGTGGACGCGTTCCAGTAGCGCGATTCGTGCTGCCACGGGGCTTTGCGAGAATGCGGCAAAGGCCCCCCGCGCCGCCGCCACCGCCCGGTCAAGATCCGCCGCCGTGCCCGCCGCGACTTGCGCGATACAGTTGCCATTGGCGGGATTGATCACCGGCAGCCGTTCTGTGCCGGGCAGGTCGATCCACTCGCCGTCGATATAGGCCTTGCCCGTGAGCGGAAGCACCGCCTGCAGTGCGTCCTGCGCTGGATCGCTCATCCTACCATGTCCTTGTAGCGGTAGTAGGCGCCGACGAACGGCAGGAACCATGGCGTCCCGAAGTATCCCGGGATCGCTGGCCAATCGAAATCGCGCCACGGGTTCGCATCGGCCTTGCCGTCCAGCACCTCGGCCATGATCTTGCCCATGTACGTCGCCATGTGCGTGCCGTGGCCGCTGTACCCCATTGAATAGAACAGGCCGTCCCGCTCCCCGGCACGCGGCAGGCGGTCGCTGGTCATGTCCACCATCCCGCCCCAGCAGTAATCGATGCGCGCATCGGCCAGCTCGGGAAAGAAGTTCGCCATGGACCGCCGCAGGATCGTTCCGCTCTTGGCATCTGCCGCCGGATCGCTGCGGCTCGAAAAGCGCGCCCGTCCGCCAAAGAGGATGCGGTTGTCCGGGGTCGTGCGGAAATAGCTGACGAAGTTGCGCGTATCGACCGTGTTGCGCCGACGCGGCGTCAGTCGGTCAAGCAGATCCACCGGCAAAGGCTCTGTCGCGATCAGATAGGCTCCGACCGGCACCAGGCGACGGCGAAACCAACCCAGCGGCCCAACACGTGACGTGCCAGTAGCCAACAACACCTGATTGGCAATCAGGCTGCCGTGCGGCGTCGTCAGTTCATGGCTTGTGCCTGAAACGCGGCGCATCTTGAGCAAGGGGTTATGCTCGAAGATCGTACCGCCCCGCCGCACCACGGCTTCGGCCAGGCCCTGCCCGTACTCGCCCATGTGCATGTTGGCGCTCTTGCCGTAGAGCATGCCTCCGTAAAAGATGTCCGAACCGATTTCCGTCCGCAGGTCCTGCGGCATGACCAGGCTCGTCTCGGGATCGACATTACGCGCCAACAGATCCTGCGACCGCTTGATCTTCTCGAAATGCTCGGGCTTTGCCGCCAGCTTCAGCTTGCCGACGCGTCCGAAATGGCACTCGATGCCTTCCTCGGCCACGATCTGCTCCACCAGATCCACCCCGGCATCGAAGGCACGGTAAAGCATGTTCGCGCGATCCAGCCCGAACTTCTCGACCATGCCGCCATAGTCTTGCGCAAAACCGTTGTTGCACATGCCACCATTCCGGCCGGAGGCTGCCCCCGCCACGCGGTCCGCCTCGAGGACGACGACCTTCGCCCCCTTCCTGGCCAGCGCAAGCGCGGCGGAAAGACCCGTGAAACCTGCGCCAATCACGGCAACATCGGCAGTGCCACTTGGCCCGCCCGGCGCGCCCGAGGCAAAGGGCTTCGCGCTATCGAGCCAGTAGGAGGTCATCTTCATGTCGTTCTCCACCCTCGCGGGCTCCGGAAAGGAAGGCGGCGTCACCAACCCCGCATGCGTGGCCAATTGCCGACGATTGCGCGCCCCGTGCCATCGACTACGTTGTAGGCCTCGTGCTGCGCGCAAGTGGCGCAGGCGTGGTTGGGCAGCACCCGCACGCGCGAACCGATGGCCAGTTTCGGCAGAACGCCACCGCTGCCCGGGCGCACCTTGATGATGCCGTGCTCCTGGCTGGCGTCCTCCACGATCACGTCAGAAAACGGATTGCCGTCGATATCGCAGACCAGGCCATAACCCTGGTCCACCGGATGGCGCTGCGTCCCCCTGTCGCGCGAAAGGGCCATCCAGCCCCCGTCAGTCAGGATCCAACCCTTTTCCGGGCGATGGCCGATCACCGTCAGCAGCACCGATGCCGCAATGTCGTCCAGCGAACAGACGCCGATCCCGTGCATTACCAGATCGAAGAAGCTGAACACGCCCGCGCGCACCTCGGTCACGCCCGTAAGATCCTGCGCAAAATGCGCCGTCGGCGTGGAGCCGACGCTGACCACGGGCGAGGCATGGCCGGCAGCCCGCAGCATTTCCGCCGCCGCCACTGCTGCCGCCCGCTCGCCCTCGGCGGCTTCCGGCAAACCGGCGCCGCCGCGGGCATTGTAGGATTCTCCCGCGTGTGTCAGCACGCCGGCCAGTTCCACCCGTCCGTTCCGCAGTACGTCTGCAATAGCGACAAGATCAGGGTCGTCCGGCAGAACTCCCCCGCGATGTCCGTCGCAATCGATCTCGATCAGCACGGCCGGCATCGGCCCGCCATCTCCCGCCGCAGCAACCAGGGCTCGAGCCTGCTCCAGCGTATCGATCAGCACCGAAAGCCGCACGCCTTTGGTGACCAGCTTGCGAGCCCGCGCAATTCGGTCAAGGCTCAGGCCGACGGCATAAGTGATGTCGTCAAACCCACCTTCTGCAAAATACTCCGCCTCGGCCAACGTCGAAACGGTGATCGGCCCTGTTCCTTCCGGAAATAGCCTGCGCGCGACCTCTATCGACTTGCTCGTTTTCACGTGCGGTCGAAACCCGGTTCCAAGCTTTGCAAGATGCGCGCGCAGACGCGCGATATTGCGATCAACCTTGGTTACGTCGAGGATCAACGCCGGCGTCGCCACTGTTTCCAGCGAAACCGGAGTTGCCAATTCGGCGTCTAGGGCTGCAGCTTCGGTCATCAACATCCTGCCTGTAAGAATGGCTTCAGCCAAGCGACTGGTTCGAAAGCGCCACCAGCATTGTCCCCGGTGCAGAAACCGGCGGTGCGCCCAGCGCCATGATCGGCGCCCGGTCCACCTGTGGCAGGCCGATCTCAACCAGCCACGGTGCAAGGCCGCTCACATCGGTCACGTCGATCCGCACGAAAACGCCTTCATAAGCCGAAGCGAGTACGGCAACCATGGCCTTGGCATCCTCGGCACTGGCAGCAACCACCGGACCAATCACCACCCCGCGTCCCCAGCGCCTGACGCAGCCATAGCCCGAGATCACGCCCGCGC
Source organism: Novosphingobium sp. FW305-C-30-35 (assembly GCF_058783135.1). NCBI lineage: Bacteria > Pseudomonadati > Pseudomonadota > Alphaproteobacteria > Sphingomonadales > Sphingomonadaceae > Novosphingobium > Novosphingobium sp. FW305-C-30-35. Next base: position 302,028 of record NZ_JBYSYJ010000002.1, on the reverse strand, counting down.
GCTCGACGACCACCGCGTCTGCCACCTCAAGCAGCGCGTCGAGCAGGACGCGTCGGTCCATGCCCGATGCCGCCGCATCGACCGCACCAATCGCCTCGCGGTCGCTTGGCGTTGCTGCCCGCACCGGTACGGCGGTGTCGATCGCAGGAACCTTGTCCAGCACAGCCTGGTGCTGTGTGATGAACCCGCAGCGGGCAAAGCCCAGCTTGGTGTAGAGCGGTTCGCCATCCTTGGTGGTGATCAGAGTGATCCGCCGTCCCGCCGCATCGGCCAGCAGTGCCGCCATCAGCCTCCCGCCAATCCCCTGCCGCTGCGCATCGGGTGAGACGATGATCATGCCGATCGTGGCGAAATCATCTCCATAGGGCCACCACAGCGCCGTTCCCAGCAACTTGCCCTCAGCTTCGACCGCATAGCCACGCCCCAGCTCGAAGGCAAATTGCCAGTCTTCTAGCCGGTACGGCCACTTGAGCGCCTGCGAGAGGCCCTGCGCCTGTACGAGATGGTCCGATCGCAGCGCAGTCACGCCGTTGCTGTCGCTCCCGACCTTGGCCCCCGACATCTGCAAGATACTCCTCCACACCAACCGCCGGCAGAAATTTAGCCTACGGCGCGCTGGCCAAGGTTAAAGCGGATTCGCGCTGGTAAAATGTTCCGAAAGCCGGAAATCTTCACGGCGGTCATGCGCAAGATGCCGTCAGGCGCGGTATAATATGCCGCCCCTGAGGCTCCAAAGTCAGCCAAGCGGGCGTTGCGTCGCAAAGACCTTCTTCACGTATTCCTCGCTCAACCATGCACAGCCATCACCGCGCACGAAGAGGCACACGTCGTCCTTGCCGAACGATACGCTGCCATTCCCGTCAGTGAATGTCACCGCCCCTTCCAACAGCAGCATCAGCTCCACCTGACGATAGGGGATCTGACGGCGGTGATAGGGCGTGGAATCCCAGGTTCCGGCGCAGAATTCGGCATTGGCCGAAACGTAGTCCGAAAAGCCCCGGCAGGTCGGCACCTCGCCCAGCAGGTTTTCGATTGCAGGCGGATTGGAGGGGTTGAGCGGCGCGTTCTTGTCGATCATCACCGGCGTGGTGCGGTTGCCCGCACGGTCCGTCGGCGCCGAATAGACCACCGCAAGCATATCGTCCGACGCGGTCCAGCCAAAGCCGCAGCCGAACGGCAGCGCGCAGCAGTCGTGTGCTCCTAGTGACAGCGTCGCGTCCTCAGCGGCAACCTCAAGCGAGCCTTGCAGCACCAGCACGAACTCATCGGCCGGCAGCGTTGAAACTTGCCCCTTGCCCCGCAGTGCGAAGGCAGAAACCACCGCCTTGTCATCGGCAAAAGCCGGAGCGGCACGGCCTTCAAGCCAGTCAGCCGACGGTTTGGCCACGGGCGCATAGGCGCGAATATCCATCACCGCACCTACTGCGGTCTGTCCGGCTTCCATTGTCGTCATGCGTTTTCTCTTTCCCATGCGGTAATCAGGCTGCGGGCAATGGTCAGGTCCTGCAGGGCAATGCCCGAACTGTCGAACACCGTGATCTGATCAGGCGACGTTCGCCCCTCGGCGCGCCCCAGCAGTACATCGCCCAGCGCGGTGATCCGGCTGCGATCGCCGGTGAAGTGCTGCAGGTCGCCCATCACCACCGCCTGCGCTGGATAATCGCAGAACAGCGCAGCGCGTTCGAAGAGCGCGGGTGGCAGCTCCTGCTTGCCCGCCGCATCCGATCCCATGCTGGCAATGTGCGTACCGGGTCGGACCCATTCCGCCTCGAACAGTGGCGCACGGGCGGGCGTTGCCGTCACGATGATATCGGCCCGCTCGCAGGCGCCCTGGGCATCGGCAAGCGTTGCCTTGAGGCCCTCAGCCTCGAGCGCCGCCACGAATTCGCGCCCCTTGGCCTCATCTCTCGCCACGACCAGAACTTGCGTGATCGGACGGATGCGGGAAATGGCCAGGCATTCGAACAGCGCCTGATTGCCAGCGCCAAATACGGCCAGCAGCGGAGCATCCGGCCGTGCCAGCACATCGGCGGCAACTGCATCGGCCGCCGCCGTGCGATAGGCATTGACCTTGCCCGCCTCGATGACCCACTCGACCCGGCCGATACTCTGGTCGAACAGCAGGATCACAGAGTTATGCCGGGGCAATCCGATCTCAGGGTTGCCAGGCCAGAACGAGCCGACCTTCAGCCCCGCAAAGCTCCCGGTCGAGGCCGACTTGATCGAAAAGCGGTTGGTTGGGGCAGTGCCATGGGCAAGCACCGCTGGAAAGAGAACCGCGTCTTCGACGACCGCACACAGCGCTTCTCTCGCCGCGGCATAGGCCATCTCGTGCGTTACGAACGCAGCAGACTCTTCTTCTGTGATGAACTTCAAGACTGGTTCCCGTCCATTTGCAGCTCGCGGCCTGCCAGATCGGGCTCTGTCCGGTGACACAGCACCACATTGCCTGCATCCATCACCCGCAGCGGCGGCGGACTGGTATCGCACCGCCCCGCTATCGCTACCGGGCAGCGCGGCAGGAACCGGCAAAGCCCGGCATCGCCTTCCGCCAGGCCCAACTGTGCCTTGCCCTTTTGCCCTACGCCCGAAAGCCAATCCGTCCGCAGTTCGGGCACCGAGGAAATCAGCAGGTCGGTATAGGGATGATAGGGCGGCGCATCGTAGGTTGCGCTCTGGCCGCTTTCCACGCGTGTGCCCTTGTAGAGCACGACGATCTCGTCACACAGTGCCTTCACCGTCGCAATATCGTGGCTGATGAACAGATAGGCCACGCCAAGATCGCGGCGCAATTCTGCCAGAAGTTCAAGGATCGCCTCGCGCACCACGGTATCCAGTGCCGAGGTCACCTCGTCGCACAGAATCACGTCCGGATTGGCCGCCAGCGCGCGCGCCAGGTTCACACGCTGCTTCTGCCCGCCCGAAAGCTCGTCACAACGCCGCTCCGCCACCCCGGCCGGAAGCTTGATCAGATCAAGCAGTTCGGCCACGCGTGCCTTGGCAGCAAGGCCGCTCATGCCATGATAGAAACGCAGCACGCGTCCGAGGATCTCGCCAACTGAATGCGCCGGGTTCAGCGCAACGTCCGCATTCTGAAACACGATCTGGATGCGGCGCAATTCCTCGCGGCTTCGCGCGCCGAGCGAGGCCGCCAGCGGCTGACCATCCAGCACGACCTCGCCCGCCGTAGGAGCCAGAAGCCCCGCCACTACGCGCGCCACCGTCGATTTGCCCGAGCCTGATTCCCCAATCACTCCCACGGCGCCGCCGCGCGGTACGGTCAGGCTGACATCGCTGAGCACAGGATGCGCGGGGCGTCCCTGCCGGTCGACCGGGCCGTATCCTGCATGAATGCCGTTGATCGATAACAATGGGGCAGACCCGGCCGCACTCGGTACGGAGGCTTTGACCACGGGCTTGGCCGCTGCCAGCAGTGTGCGAGTATAATCGTCGGCAGGCGTCTCAAGCACTGCTTGCACGGTATTCTGCTCACGCACCGTCCCGCGATTGAGCACGAGCACGCGGTCCGCCATCTGCGCCACCACCGCCAGATCGTGCGAAACATAGACGCCGGTTGCGCCCTGTTCGCGCACCACCTTGCGGAAGGCCTGCAGCACTTCCACCTGCGTGGTAACGTCCAGCGCCGTCGTCGGCTCGTCAAAGATCACCAGATCGGGCCGCGTGATCAGCGCCATCGCCGCCATCAGGCGCTGCAGCTGCCCGCCTGAAAGCTCATGAGGGTAGCGGCTGCCGATGGTCTGCGGATTGGGCAGCGCCAGCGCCTCGAACAATTCGACCGCGTGCCTGCGCGCATCGGCGTCCGATGCAGTGCCATGGATCAGCGCAGGCTCGATCACCTGCTCGATCACCCGGCGCGAAGGATTGAACGCAGCCGCCGCGCTTTGCGCAACATAGGTAATGCGATGCCCGCGCTGCGCGGCCAGACTGCTGGCCCCTGCACCATCAAGCGCGGCATCGCCAACCCTGATCTGGCCGGATATCCTCGCCCCGCCGCGGGCATAGCCCATGAGCGAAAGCGCAATCGTTGTCTTGCCCGAACCGGATTCCCCGATCAGCGCCAGCACCTCGCCGCGTTGGATGGCAAACGAGACGTCATCGACGATGCGCAAAGGAGAGCCGTCTGCCGCACGGACAGTCACGCACAGGCCTTCCACCTTCACATGGGGCTGCATCGTCATTCGGCCTTCCCCTGCGTGGCGGCATCGATCAGCAGGTTTACTCCAACCGTCAGGCTGGCAATCGCCACGGCGGGCGCAATGATCGCCAGCGCTCCTTCGGCAAGGCCAGAAGTGTTCTCGCGCACCAAAGACCCCAAATCTGCATCAGGCGGCTGCAGCCCAAGGCCCAGGAAGCTGAGGCCAGACAGCAGCAGCACGATGAACACGAAGCGCAGGCCGATATCGGCAAACAGCGGCTTGATCATGTTCGGCAAGACTTCCACCAGCGCCAGGTGCAGCCGCCCTTCGCCCCGCGCCCGCGCCACTTCCACATAGTCCAGTTTGGCCAGCCCCACCGCCAGTGAGCGGGCAATACGGAAATTGCCGGGCACGTAAGTGATGGCAATGATTGTCGTCAGCAGCACCAGCGAGGAGCCGAACGCCGCCACCAGCACCAGCGCAAAGATCTTGCTGGGGATCGAGATCAGCGTGTCCATGGCGCGCGAAAGCAGTTCGTCCAGCCAGCGTGGCCCCACTGCTGCGGTCAAGGCCAAGCCGGTGCCGATACTGGCGGCAATCGCCACTGCTATCGCAGAAAGCCCGACGGTAAAGCGCGCGCCGGAAAGCAGGCGGCTCAGGACGTCGCGCCCAAGGAAATCGCTGCCCAGCCAGTGGGCACTGCTTGAACCAGCAAAGACTTCCTGATTTACGAAGGAGCCCGGCGGATAGGGCGCAATCCATGGCCCGATCACAGCAACCACGATCCAGAACAGCACCAGTGCAAGACCGATCTTGCCCGATAGCGGCAGGCGCCCTGCACGGCGAATGAGATTGGCCATGGTCATCCCTGTCGCAAACGTGGATTGGCGAGGATGGCAACCGTGTCGGCGATCAGCACCAGCAGCAGGTATGCCGCGCAGAAGATCATGGCGCAGGCCTGCAGCAGCGGCATGTCGCGCGATGTCACCGCATTGACCATCAGGCTGGCCAGCCCCGGATAGCTGAAGATCGTCTCCACGATGATCGCCCCGCCGAAAAGGTAGGAAAGGCTCAGCGCCATCGCATTGGCAATCGGCCCCACTGCATTGGGCAGGACATGGCGCACGATCAGGCGCGCTTGCGAAACGCCCTTCAAGCGCGCCATTTCCACATAGGGTCGGTCCAGTTCGGCAATGATTGCCGCCCGGATCATTCGCCCCAGCTGAGCAATCACACCCACGCCCAGAACCATCACCGGCATGGCATAGGCACGCAGGAACTCGCCCAGTGTCGGGTCCTGCGGCACAATGGTGATCGACGGGAGCCACAGCAGCTTTACCGAAAACACCAGCACGGCAATCGTCGCCACCAGGAACTCCGGCAGGGCCACCATCGCCAGCGTCATGATGTTGAGCGCGCGATCCGTCGCCCGTCCCCGGGTGACAGCTGACACTATGCCAATCAGAAATGCGAACGGCACCGCAAATGCGGCCGTAAGGCCTGCCAAAGTCAGCGTATTCGGCAGCCGCTCCGAAATAATGTCGGCCACCGGCTTGTTGGCGACGATCGAATTGCCCGGATCGCCCACGGCGATGGCCCGCAGCCATTCGAAGTAGCGGACCACGGCCGGCCGATCGAGGCCCATCTCATGCCGCAAAGCCGCAATCTGTTCGGGCGTTGCGCCTTGCCCCAGCAATTCCTGCGCCGCATCGCCCGGCAGCAGGCCGCTGATCGTGAAGACCACCGCCGAAACCAGCAGCAGGGTGATGAATGCAAGGCCGATGCGCTTGGCCACCAAGCGGGCCGGACCGCGCCAAGGCGAACCAGAAGCTGCGCCGCTCATGCTTCAAGCCACACGTGTTCGCCGAAAGAATAGCCCATCAGGCCACCCAGCGGGATTGGTTGAAGCCCGCGAATGCGTCGGTCATAGCCGTCGAGAAGGCTTATGAACACCGGAATGCCCAGCCCCCCGGTGCGATGGATCATCCATTGCATCTCGCCATAGATCGCCTTGCGCAGTGCCGGGTCGCGCGATTGCCGCGCCTCGATCAACAGCTTGTCGAACTTCGCATTCTTCCACCCCGCCTCGTTCTCCGTCGCCTTGGACTGGAAGAACAGGCTGAACTGGAGGTCGGTCGTTGGCCGCTGGTTGATGTTCCCGAAGGTCAAAGGGTGTTTCATCCAGTGGGTTGACCAATACCCGTCACTTGGCACGCGATTGATCGCCAGATTGAGCCCGATCTGCGCGGCGTGCTCCTGAAGGATCGACCCCATGTCCACGGATTGCGTTGCCGCCGGCGAGACATAGACCGGCAGACGAGTGCCCAAGAGGCCAGACCGCTTGAGCAGGAACTTCGCCTTGTGCGGGTCGAACGCGCGCTGCGGAATGTCAGCGTTGAAATAGGGATCCAGCGGCGAGATTGGCTGGTCGTTGGCAATCGTCGCAAAACCCCGGAACAGCGCCCGCTTGATCAGGTCCCGGTCCATCAGGTGCTTCATCGCCAGCACGAAATCGGGATGGCCGGTCACTGGATTGTCCTGCCGCATGACCAGATCGGTATAGAGCCCTGACTTGGTCTCCATCACCAGATGCGATGACGATGCCCGCACCCGCTTCACCGATCCCGGACTGACAGAGATGCACATCTGCACGTCGCCCGAAAGCAGAGCGTTTACCCGTGAAAGCTCGTCCGGAATCGCGATCAGCTCGATCTCGTCGAGATAGGGCTGCCCCGGCTTCCAGTAGTTGGGATTGCGCTGCACGATCGTGCGGATGCCCGGCGCGAAAGCCTTGAGCGCGAACGGCCCGGTACCATTTGCCGTGCTGAATTCCCGCCGTCCGTTCTCCACGATCACGAACTGAGGCTGCGCCAGAATGATGGGAAGGTCGGGATTTGGGCCGATCAGGCGCAATTCCACCTCGTGCGCATTCACCCGGCGGGCACTGGCGAACTGCTCCGCCACTGCCTTGACCTTCGATCCCACCGCCGGATCACGGTGACGCAGCAGCGAATGGACAACATCGCCAGCATCGAGCGACTTGCCGTTGTGGAACTGCACGCCGCGGCGCAGGCGGATGGTCCACGTCACATTGTCGGTGGATTCGATCGATTCCGCCAGACCCGGCTTCACCGCCAGCCCGCGATCGTATTGCGTCAGTCCGCTATAGAGCAGGAACATGCGCATGTAGTCGCTGGAATTGCCCGCACGCGCCGGGTCCAGGGTATCGGAAGTCGATGCGACGATTCCGGCGACGCGAATCCGGCCGCCCCTGCGGGGTTTCCCGATCAGCCTGTCGGCAGGGGCCAGCGCGACCCCCGCAGCAAGGCTTCCCAGCAAGAGACGGCGCGAAAGCATCAGAGGCCGACGACCGCGGGAAGCGCGCCGATGTGCGGAATTTCCACATCGCGATAGTTGGCGTTCGAAGGCTCATGTCCGCGGCCGACAAACACCCGGCAGCCAAAGCCGAGGTCGGTCGCGGTATTCTGGTCATAGCGGAAGCTCGACGAGACATGCATGCCCACTTCCGGTCCCATGCCGAGCTGGTCGAACATGTACTCGAATGCCTGCATGCGCGGCTTGTAGGCCTGCGCGCTCTCGGCGGTGTAGACCTTGTAGAATGTCGCGCCGAGCTTTTCGACGTTCGACATGATCTGGCTGTTCATCGCGTTGGAAAGGATCACCAGCGGGATCTTGTCGCAGATCTTCGAAAGGCCACCAGGCACGTCATCGTGCGGCCCCCAGGTCGGCACCGCTTCATAAATCGCGGTCGCCTCGGCCAGGCGGAACTCCACACCCCACTTCTTCGAACAGCGCTCCAGCGAATTGGCTAGGACTTCGCTATAGGGCTTCCAAGGACCCAGCACCTCATCGAGCCGATAGGCTGCCCAGTCATTGCAGAATTCCGGCAGAGCCTCGGCGGCAATGCGGTCAGCATAGAGTGCCGTCGCCATCTCCGTCATGCGGAAGCGGGTCAGCGTGCCGTAGCAATCGAAGCTGATGAACTTGGGCGTGAAAACAGCTGTGGTCATGATCGAAACTCGTTTCCTGTTTCTGGCCCCGTTGACTCTTGAATTCTCGAGGGCCTTGTGACCGGGAAAGATGACCACCGATCAGGCAGAACTTGCACCCGTTCGTTCAAGCCGGGCAAGGCGCGCTGCACTGTTCTGATGGGATTCCGCAGCACGTCATGCCGCACTTCAATAGCCCCGCTTGCGGTCGACTTCGCCCAGCAGCGCATCACCCGCCAGCAACCGCTCAAGATTGTCGGCCAAGACGTTACCCGCCGTCTCGTGTCGCGTCTCCGCTGCCACGTGCGGCGTCAGGAAAATGGCGGGATGGCTATAGAATGCATGGCCCTCGGGCAGTGGCTCCGGGCAGGTCACGTCAAGCATGGCTGCGCGCAACTGCCCTTGGTCCAGGGCTTCGATCAGGTCTTCGGCAACCAGATGACCGCCCCGCCCGGCATTGATGACGGCACTACCGACCGGCATCTTGGCAAAGGTCTCACGGCACAGAATTCCGCGAGTCTCGTCCGTCAGTGGTAGCAGGCAAACGAGAATGTCCGCCTGCATCAGAAATGCATCCAGTTGCTCCGTGCCGGCAAAGCACTCCACGCCCGCGATCTCCCGCCGGGTCCTGCTCCAGCCCGACAACGGAAAGCCCAGCGGCTTGAGCACGTCCAACGCCGCTCGCCCCAGTTCACCCAGGCCCATCACGCCGATCCGGCTTTCCGACGCCAGCCGCGTGTGCCGATAGGTCCAGCGCCCGGCCCGCTGTTCCGAAATGAAGAACGGCAGGTCGCGATGCAGGGCAAGGCAAGCCATCGCCACGTATTCTGCCATGCCGGTAATGATGCCCTGCTCCACCATTCGCACCACCCGCACCTGTGGTGGCAGCGCGCCGATAGGCAACTGGTCGATACCAGCACCCACGCTGAACAGGATCTCGAGGTTGGGAAACTGCGCAATGAAGTCCGGGGGTGCATTCCAAGTGGCAATATACCGGACGACCTGCGGATCGACGCTGTCCTTGCCCCAGTGCAGAAAGGGCATTTGCGGAACGCGCGAGGCAACGATCTCGCGCCACACCCGACCGCGTTGTTCCAGACCGTGATAGAGCAGTGTCACTTGCGCATTTTCCTTTGCCGCCACCACATCATGGGGCCGGTGATCGAAAGAGCCATGATTGCCAGTGCCTCCAGAAGAAGCATGAGCATTCCGAAAATTCCCCCGCTGTCGCCAGTATGCAAAGGCAGGACCTTCATCCACAGGGCCGGACTTTGCGCGGCCGGAACGACGTGCAGCAGCCTTGCGTCCGAAAGCCTGACCGAGACGGCATGAACTGCCAATGGCCCTTCTTCCGGCGCGCGGAAGTTCACGTCGATCCGGTCAGCGGCCGGAAAGCGCACGTCCCGTATTGCCGCGGCAGGATAGGCTCGCGTTGCCGATCCCATCGCCCCATCGAGTTGCATCGGACTTGCCACAAAGGCCGTGGTTGCCATCGGCGCGGCGGGTGCCAAATCGGGAGCGGCAAGCAGCACGCCAGTCACCGCGCTGAACAGCACCAGCAGCGATGCCAACACGCCCCCGCTGCGATGCCATTGCCGCAACCGCACGCGCGCGGGCATCTTCGGATTGATCTTCAGCGATGTCTTCCAGCGCCCGGCCGCAGGCCACCAGAACCCTAGCCCGGTCCCGGAGAGCAGCAGCAGTACGATGCCATTCAGCGCGACAACGACAAGGCCGACCGTGCCGGACATCAACCGGTAATGCCACTGCAGGGCAGCCTCCAGCGGAAAAGCCCAGATTCCACCTTCGCGCAGGATAACGCCCGATGCTGGCTCGATTGCCGCATAGTGCATGCTACCGTCGGCTCTGGCCAATTGCGCCATTACCGGCCCGCCAGGATATGCTGGCAGGTATAGCCGCTTAAGATGCATGCCGGTACGGGCCGCGGCCGCTGCAAGCGCCGGAACCCCGAGCAACGGACCATCGGAGCCTTGCGGTTCCAGAACGTAGGCAAGCGGCTCCCGCAGCAACAGGATTGTGCCCGTCAGCGCCTGCAGGAAAATCAGCGGCACGAACAGCAGGGCCATACGGCGATGCCAAGTCAGAAAGCCGCTACGCGCCATGGGAGCTTTGCCGAAAAAGTCGGGTTGCCGGAGCGGGGGCTCCGGCAACCCGGTTCATCAGAACGTGAAGGTAGCGCGCACGTTGAACGCCCGCGGCGCACCCGGCGCAATCCAGAACCGCGAGTAGGATGCGGTATAGAACTCCTTGTCGAACAGGTTGGTCACGTCTGCCGTGAGCTTGATGTTGTCAGCCGGTTCATAGCTCGCCATTGCGCGTGCGATGATGTAGCCGGGCAGTTCAAACGTCGTGCCGGTCTCGCCCAGCCGCTTGCCGACATAGTTTACGCCCGCCCCCAGCGTGAAGCGCTGCTCACCCAGTGTGAAACCCTTGTTCACGATCAGGTTCGCCGCATGCTTGGGAATGTTGATCAACCGGTCGCCCGGATTGATGGCCAGCCCGAAGTCCTTGTCCCCCGCCGACGTGGTCCATTCGGCATCGAGGAAGGCATATGTGGCGATGATCGAGATATCGCCCGGTAGATTGGCGTTGAAGTCCACTTCGACACCGCGCGAGCGGGCCGCACCGCCGGCAATGGAGAAGCCGGCATTTGCAGGGTTCGTATCGGCGGTCAGGATGTTGTTCTTCTTCATCGTGAACGCGGCAATCGAGCCGCTCAGCGCACCGCCGGGTTCACCCAGTCGCAAGCCCACTTCATAGGACTTGCTCATTTCCGCCGGGAACGGTCGGCTGGCTGCGTCGACCCCGCTGTTCGGACGGAAGCCTTCGCCATAGCCCGCGAAGATCGAGAGATCGTCGTTGATCTCGTAAAGCGCACCGGCCGTCGGGCTGAACTGCTTGATGTGGACGTTGGTTGTCCGGTTGTTGTTCCGGTTCAGCACGGTCTGGCGATAGTTGTCGTAACGACCGCCAACGCGCACCTTCAGCCTTTCACCAAGGTCGATCTGGTCCTGGAAATAGACGCCCCAGGCCTTCTGCGTCTCATAGGTATTGGTCAGCGGCGTCGCGCCGAGAGCCAGCGTCTGGCCATAGACGGGGTTGAAGATATCAACCGCGTAGTTTGCGGCGGTAACCGGTGTACCCGCGGTATAGTTTGCAGGGCGACCGCGCAGCTGAAGCAGGTCGATCCGGAAGCGATCCCAGTCCGCGCCCAGCAATACGTGGTGTGTGATCCCGCCGGTGTAGAACTTGCCCGAGATTTCGCCGCGCACGACAAGATTGTCGGTGCTGTAATCGCGCGAACGGCGCTGGCGGGCGAGGAAATTGCCGGGCTTGCCCAGCGTCTGGCGGCGGTTGGTGCCGAGCGGATCGAGTTCTGCCTCGCTCGAGAAGCCCTTGAACTCCGTCTCGCGGTAACCGAAACCGGCGAGGAAGTACCAGTCGCCCCCCAGCTTCTGCTGGAACTGCACCTGATGCCCCAGCACATCGACCCGCATGTCACCATCGCCCGGCTCACCGAAGAAGGTCGAGCGGTCAACCACGCCAAGCTTGTTGTTCACCGCGATCGTGCCGCGATCGAACGGCACCCGGTTGTGCATGAATTCCAGCTCGTAGGAGATGCTGGTGTCCTTGCTCGGCGCGAACAGGATCGAAGGATTGGCTGTGTAGAGCGTCTGGTGAATGGTATCGCGGAAGGTGTCGCCGTCCTGCGCCGCGCCATTCAGGCGGATCGCAACAGTGTCGCTGAGTGAAAGATTGTAGTCCGCCTCGACACGGTAGGTGTTCCAGCTGCCACCCTGAACGGCAAAGGTGCCGAACGTGTCGCCGACCTTGGCCTTCTTGGTGGTGATGCTGATCGTGCCACCGGGTTCGCCGCGGCCGAAGACGGCGCCGTTGGGACCCTTCAGGATTTCGATCTTCTCGATGTTCGATGCATCGCGCGGGCCGCCATAACCGCGGCCGCCATTGAAGCCGTTGACGAGCACGCCGCCTGCGAAGTTCTCGTCACCCGCAAAGCCGCGAATGGCAAAGCCGTCGAACAGACCGCCGAAGTTGTTCTGGCGCGAAACGCCGCTCGACAGGTCGAGCGCGGCATCGAAGCGGGTGATGTTGAGGTTCTGCAGCGTCTTGGCGTCGATCACCTGCACGCTCTGCGGAATGGAGGCGAGCGGTACGTCGCCGCGGTACTGCTGCCGCTGGCCGATGACGACCATTTCCTCGGCAGGTGCCGCCTCTTCCTCTGCGGGGGCTGCGCTTTGCGCCCAGGCAGTGATCGGCATCGCTCCCATGGCAACGCCGGCAATCAGCGCGCCCTTTACTGCGGACATTTTCTTCATCGCAACTTCACCCCTCGTCTGTGATGCGTGTCTCCGATCCCGCCCCAACCATGTAACATTGTTACATCGCCTTCAAGCGAAACCGTCGGTTTGAACCGTCCTGCGTCTTTGTTCTTATCCGTCGAGCTTATGGGTCCGCAGACGAATCTTCCGTCGAAAGGGTGCGCGGCGACGAACGATTATTGTGAAAAAGGGATGACACCGGAGTCTTTGTGCCGTCACGCCCGTTTCCGGTGGGCGCAAGGCCCTTGCAGCGCGCCCTTTCGTCGTGCGGGGCATTCTCCGCTGCGCCGGCGCCCCCAATCAGTGATTTCTGCTGAAAGCCTTCTGCTTTCCGCTCAATCCGTTCGCCATCGGCCAATATAAGGTCTCCAGTGCATACGGGAGGAGCCGCTAGTGACCCGCGAATTGCCCAATCATTCGGTCGTTGCTATGGGCTGCGCAATGCGGGAACTGCTGATCAGACTTGCGATCGTTTTCTCGGTCCTTCTGGCCGGAATGCACTTCCCTGCCCATGCCGCGCAGAATGCTATCGATGGCGAAGTCGAGGCATATACCTGCATTGAGCATGGTGAAGGCGACACTGCTGGCAAGCATTCCGCCCAGCCCGATGATCAGGCAGGGGAAGCGGCCCACCATCATCACAGCCCGATGGTCATCGGCATGGACCCGAAAGCCGGGGCAAACGACCTTGCTCCAACGCCGTCATTGCACTTCCCGGCCAGGGCCACAGCACTGACTTCGCGCAAGACAGTCCCTCCGCTTGAGCCGCCATTGACCTGATCCCTTGTGCAGGGCGGTTCGTTCACGAGCCGCCACGAACTTGCGTTCAGGAAAGGCATTGCAATGAATACCCGCAATTTGGTTGTGGGCGGCACCTTGGCCGTCCTCGTGGCTGCTGCAGGCGGTTACGCGCTGGTCAACAACGGCACCGCACCGGCGCCTCAAGCCGAGCAGGCTTCCGCGCCCGCAGCGCCGATGGAACTGACCGACGCCCAGTTCGCCCGGCTCGGCATCAAGACGGCTGTTGCGCGCCTGAGCGGAGAAGTGCCCCTGGGTGCAGTTCCTGGCGTCATCACGCTTCCCCCCGAAAGCCGGGTGGCCGTGACAGCCGCCCTGCCCGGCGCGATCCGGCAGGTCTTCGTGATCGAGGGACAGGAAGTGCGCCGCGGACAGCCGCTGGCAACAATGGTCAGCCGCGACGCGATGGAACTGGGCGGGTCGCGCAGCCGCGCATCGTCGCGCGTGTCGCTGGCAAGGGCGAACCTCGCCCGCACCGAAGCCCTCTTCAAGGAAGGCGTGATTGCCGGCGCGCGCGTGCAGGAAGCGCGGGCCGAACTTGCTCAGGCGCAGTCGGAAGCGGGTGAGGCCTCGCGTATCCTGGCAGCCTCCGGCGCCAGCGGCAGCGGCATGGTAACCTTGCGCGCGCCGATTTCAGGCCGCGTGTCCAAGGTCGGCGTGCAGACCGGTGGGCCGGTCGACGGCATGACCGCGCCTTTCGTGATCGACGCGGCAAATGCGTACCAGCTCGATCTGCAGTTGCCAGAGAGGCTGGCCGCGAATGTCCGCCCCGGCATGACCGTAGCCCTGCCCGGCATCGCCACAGGCCGCATTCTGTCGGTCGGCTCCAGCATCGATCCCGCAACGCGAAGCGTGGTTGCCAAGGCAACCATTGGCGGCGCGCAAGGGCTGATCGCCGGCAAGTCGGTAATGGTCACCATCGGTGCGGGCAGCAGCGGCGAAGTGGTGAGCGTCCCTTCCGCTGCATTGACCCGCATTGCCGAAAAGGACGTGGTCTTCGTCCGCTCCGGCAATCGCTTCGCGCTGCGCGAGGTTCGCCTTGGCGGCAGCGGCAATGGCGAGACTGCGATCCTGGCGGGCCTGAAGCCCGGCGAGGTGGTGGCAACCAGCGCAATCCCCGAACTCAAGATGCTGCTGGGCGGCGGGGGTGAGTGATGCTGAGACGCCTTGTTGAATGGTCGCTGGGGGCACGGCTTGCCGTGCTTAGCCTCGCGCTGGCGCTGGCGATTTTCGGAGGCTGGTCGTTCCAGAACCTGCCGATTGACGCATTCCCCGATATCTCGACCACGCAGGTCAAGATCATCATGAAGGCTCCGGGGATGACGCCGGAGGAGGTCGAAAGCCGCGTCATCACCCCTATCGAAATGGAGATGCTGGGCATCCCCAACCAGGAGATCCTGCGCTCGGCCGCCAAGTACGGCATTGCCGACATCACCATCGACTTCTCCGACAGTACCGACATCTACTGGGCGCGCACCCAGGTCGCCGAACGTCTCAACAACGTCATGGCCGATCTGCCCTCGTCGGTGGAAGGCGGCCTCGCGCCGATCTCGACGCCGCTCTCCGATGTCTACATGTTCACCATCGAAGGTCCGCAATCGCTGGCGGAAAAGCGCCGCGTGCTCGATTGGGTCATCCGCCCTGCCCTGCGCACGGTGCCCGGCGTGGCTGACGTGAACTCGCTCGGTGGTCATGCCGAGACGTTCGAGGTTCGGCCCGATCCCGGCGCCCTCGCGGCGGCTGGCCTGACCTATCACGATCTCCAGACCGCGATCGAAAGCGGCAACCGCAATGATGGCGCCGGCAGGCTGGCCAATGGCGAAAGCACGCTTATCGTGCGCTCGGTGGGCGCCATCCAGACCGCCGATGACCTTCGCGCCATCGTCATCCGCAGCCAGGCCGGCACTGTCCTGCGCCTTGGCGACGTGGCGACGGTAACCACCGGAAGCCTGACCCGCTATGGCGCCGTGACCAAGAACGGCACGGGCGAGGCGGTCCAAGGGCTCGTCATCGCCCTGCGCGGCGCCGATGCCAGCAAGGTCGTCGAAAACGTCAAGACGCGCATGACCGAAATCGAAAGCGGTCTGCCCCAGGGCATGACGATCGACGTGTTCTACGATCGGTCCGAACTGGTCGGCCACGCTGTCTCGACCGTGGAGAAGGCCCTGATCGAGGCGAGCGTGCTTGTCGTCCTGCTGCTGTTCCTGTTTCTCGGCAACGTCCGCGCCTCGCTGATCGTGGCGGCAGCCCTGCCCATGGCAACGCTGATCACCTTCATCCTGATGCGCTGGCTGGGCATGTCGGCCAACCTGATGAGCCTTGGCGGCCTTGCCATTGCCATCGGCATGCTGGTCGATGGCGCGGTGGTCGTGGTCGAAAACGTCGTCGATCGCTTTGCCCATCCGCACCACGGCTCGACCAGCAAGCTCCATCAGGTTCTTGTCGCCACCAGCGAAGTGGCAACCCCGGTTGCCTCGGGCATGGCGATCATTGCGCTGGTGTTCCTGCCGCTGCTCACGCTGCAAGGATTGGAGGGCAAGCTGTTCGGCCCGGTGGCGATGACGATCGTGCTGGCACTGGCCGGCGCCCTGGTCCTGTCGCTCACGCTGATCCCGGTCCTGTCCTACTTCGGCCTGAAGCAGGATGGAGGCCACGACGACCCATGGCTGATGCGCCAGTTGAATCCCCGCTATCATTCGGCCCTGCAATGGGCGTTCGAAAACCGGACGCGCGTCTACGCCATGGCCGGCGGGTCGCTGCTTGCAGCGGCGGTTGCCTATGGCTTCATCGGCAAGACCTTCATGCCGACGATGGACGAAGGCGCGGTGCTGATGCAGCTGGAAAAGCAGCCAAGCATCGGGCTGGACCACACCATCGCGGGAGACCTCAGGGCCCAGAAGCTGATCATGTCGAAGGTGCCCGAGGTGCAGGACATCATCGCCCGTGTCGGTGCTGATGAACTCGGCCTGGACCCGATGTCGCTCAACGATACCGATACCTTCATGCGCCTGAAGCCGCGCGAGGAATGGCGCGAGCAGGACAAGGAATGGCTGATCGAGCAGATTCGCCTCGCCATGGAGGAAATGCCCGGCGTCGAAGCATCGTTCACCCAGCCCATCGAGATGCGCGTTTCGGAAATGCTTACCGGCGTGCGGGGCGATCTGGCGCTCAAGATCTTCGGGCCCGACCTTGAAACCCTCGGTCAGATTGCCGCCAAGGCACAGGATCGGCTGCGCAGGATCGGTGGCGTTACCGAGGTCAAGACCCTGGCGGACGACAAGGTCGATTACCTCCAGATCGATATTGACCGCCTGGCTGCGGGCCGTGCCGGAATGCCGGTAGCCGAACTGCAGGACGTGCTGCGCGCCCAGCTCGAAGGGACCGACGCTGGCGTGGTTGCGCAAAGCCATCGGCGCGTGCCCATCGTGATAAAGGGCGATCCGGCCAATGCCGGGAGCCTCGATGTCTTTGCGAACCAGTTGATCCGCAGTCCCGACGGCACGCTGCTGCGCGTAGGTGATGTGGCCCGCGTCCATCAGGTCGAAGGCCCGGTCAAGCTCGACCACGAGAACGGATCGCGCTTTGCGGTGGTGCAGGCTTTCGTTTCGGGGCGGGATCTCGTCGGTTTCGTCGACGAGGCCAAGGCCGACATTGCCGCCAATATCCAGCTGCCGCCCGGATATCGCCTGGAATGGGGCGGTCAGTTCGAGAACCAGCAGCGCGCCTCGGCCCGGCTCGGCGTAGTCCTGCCGATTGCCTTGCTGCTGATCTTCGGCGTGCTGTTCTGGACCTTGCGCTCGATCAGGGCCTCACTGCTGATCATCGCGATGATTCCCTTCGCAGTCGTGGGCGGGATCGTGACGCTGGCGGTGTCGGGCGAGTATCTCTCGGTGCCCGCCTCGGTCGGGTTCATCGCCCTGCTCGGCATCGCCGTGCTCAACGGGCTCGTCATGGTCACGTATTTCCGCCAGTTGCGCGATCAGGGACTGACCCTTGAGCGAGCCGTCCGCCAGGGTGCAGAGCGTCGTCTCCGCCCGGTGCTGATGACCGCCGCGATCACCGCCTTCGGCCTCGTGCCGCTGCTGTTTGCCAGTGGTCCGGGCTCGGAGATCCAGCGGCCGCTGGCGATCGTCGTGATTGGCGGTCTCTTCACCTCGACGCTGCTCACCCTGTTCCTCCTGCCGATGCTCTATGAGCGGTTCGGCGAAAATTCCGCCGAGCGCGCTGCGCTCGATGGCGGGATGGAAGGCGCTTCAGCATGAAGTACAATCTTGTTCTTGCATGGCCGCTGCTGATGGCGGCCCCGCTCCTTGCCCAGACCAGCGACCAGTCGCTCCCCGGCCTCTCCGATGCCGCCGTCGTGGAGGCGATCGAGGCCCACCCCCGGTCTCGCGCGGCCGATGCCAGGGTTGAAGCTGCACGGCAGGAGGCGAACGCGCTAGGTGCCACCCAGAACGAGTTCACGGTGTCCGGCGATGTCAGCCGGCGCACCATCCAGGACGAAGGGCGCTACGCTGAATACACCGTTTCGCTGGAACGTCCGATCCGCCTGCCGGGCAAGTCCGCGCTTGACCGCAAGGCCGGCGCTCTCGGTGTCCGCGTTGCCGAACTGCGCGCCGAAGACGCCCGCCACCAGCTGGCGCTGCAACTGAACGAGCTGTGGTGGGATTGGGTCGCGGCAGCTGCCGAGGCCAGCACGCTGGCCCAGACGCAACAGACGCTGGAGCGCGCCTATCGGGCAGTGGACAGCCAGGTGCGCGTGCAGGATGCTGCGCAAGTGGATGCCGACCGGGCCATGGCCGAGGCCGCCATGAACCGCGCCGGGCTGGATGCGGCGCTTTCCGGGGCAGGAATTGCGCGCGAAAGGCTGGTCGCCCAGTTCCCGCAACTGGCCTTGCCTGCCGAAGCGCCACCGTTGTCCAAGCCGGGGCTGCCACCTGAGGAACTTGCCCGCCTGCGCGAAGCCGTCATGACCTGCAATCATGAACTCCCCGCGGCATTGGCCGAATCCGAGCGGCTCGCCGCCCTGGCTGAGCGCAGCCGTCGCAACCGCATCGCTGATCCGACTATCGGCGCGCAGTTCTTCAGCGAACGGGGCGGACTGGAACGTGGCGCCGGAATCGTGTTTTCGATGCCGATCGGCGGCCGCTACCGCGCAGCGCTCTCCGATCAGGCCGCAGCCGAGGCGCAAGTTGCTGTTGCCGAAGCCGCCAGCGCCCGTTTTGACGTGATCGAGATGGCCACGACAGACTACTCGGCAGCGCTCGGGACAGTGCAGGCATGGAAGGCGACAGCGGCGGCCGCAGCCAGCAGCAGGCGTGCGGCCGACCGGCTAGAGGCCGGCAATCGCCTCGGTCACGTCGATCTCGCCGATCTGCTTCTCGCCGAGCGTCAGGCAAAGGATGCAGCTCTGGCCGAAACCCAGGCACGGGCCGCAGCGCTGCGGGCCGAGACGAAATTGAGGATCGATGCCCATCATCTCTGGCTCGATTGCAGCCACGAACAGGGCGCACAGGAATGATCCAGTAGTTGTCGGATTTTCGTTTCACCGTTTTGACTTGCGTGTGTCGAAAGCGGGACGGCAGGCTGACAACTTACGGAAAAGTGCGTTAACTGCGCGCTTGACCAGCAGTTTGAGGTTGACGGTCGTGGTGTTGCTGCGCAAACCGCAAGGCCTGCCGTCACGGCACCATGGCACGGGGACCGATGAGCCAGATTTTCAGTTTCGACGCGACCGACCAGGCGATCATCCGCGAATTGCGGGCGAACGGGCGGGCCAACAACCAGCAGATCGCCGAAGTCCTGGGGCTTACGGCGACGACGGTGTCAACCCGCATCCGCCGCATGGAAGATGCCAACCAATTGCGCGTTGTCGCTGTGTCGGACTTCACCGCCCACGGTTTCAACGTCCTGCTGCGCATCTCGGTCGAGGTTGACGGCCGCCCGGCGTCAGAGGTCGCGCAGGAACTGGGCGCCCTGCCCGAAGTGGTCGCTGCGCACATGGTGACCGGTCGCTACGACATCGACATGCTCGTCGCCCTGCACGATTTCGACGACCTTTCGGAATTCCTGCTCGACAAGCTTTCCACCGTGCGCGGCATCCGCACGCTGACGCCACACATCGTGGTCGACATCATCAAGTACCAGTTCGACGTCGCTCCGATCGAGGGCCGCCCCGGCGAGAGCCGCGGCAATGGAGGGAATGCCTGATGGCCGCGGTTCAGCTTGACGCACTTGACCGCCAGCTGGTCGACATGCTGGCGCTCGACGCACGCATCTCCAACCGCAAGATCGCGGCAGAACTCGGCGTTACCGAAGGCACCGTGCGCGGGCGCATCAAGCGGCTGCAGCAGGACGGCCTGATCGCCTTTACCGCGATCACCGGGTTCGAAATGGGCAAGCTCGCCCGTCTCGCTTTCATCAACGTCCAAGCCGATGTCGACCGTGTCCGAGAAGTGGCACAGATCATCGCCGAGGTGCCGGGCGTCAACGCCGTGCTGATCACCATGGGCCAGTTCAACATCACTGCGATGAGCCTGATCGACGAATTGGACGAACTGGTCGAACTGGCCTCCGACAAGATCTTGTCCATCGACGGCGTCCACCACGTGGAAACCTCGATTGCGGTCAAGACGGTCAAGTACAACGCCCGCATGGCCAAGATCACCAAGCCGGAAGTGGTCCCCGACGACGATTGAGAGCCGCAGCGCTCACGACACCAAGAACCGATTTGGCGATTGTTTCCCCGGGGAAACACGCTGAAGTGGTTCTTCGATGTGGGTGAGAAGCTGGTCGATCAGCCCTCCAATAAGGCTGCTCGCACCATCGCCCGCAGCATGTCCTTGCGTACCTTGCCGCTGGCCGTACGCGGGAAATCGCTGACGAATTCGAACCGCTCGGGGATCTTCTGACGGGCAAGGCCCGATGCGGAAACGTGTGCCACCAGGTCCCCGCTGCCGGCCTCGCCTGCAAGGATGACATAGGCGCAAACGCCTTCGCCAAGGCGCTGGTGCGGCATGGCAACGATCGCCGCTTCCTTCACCGCAGGGTGCGTGTGCAGCACGTCCTCGATTTCCTTGGCCGAGATGTTCTCGCCACCGCGAATGATGAGGTCCTTCTTGCGACCCGTGATCGTGACTGCGCCAGAATCGTCCAGCACGCCAAGGTCGCCGGTGCGGAAGAAGCCGTCCGGCGTGATCGCCTCGGCGGTCTGTGCTGCGTCGGCGTATCCCATCATCATGCCAGGGCCACGTGCAAGGATCTCGCCTTCTACTCCGCGCGGCAAGGCGTGGTCCTCGTGGTCGACAATGCGGACTTCGTAGTCCACCACTTCACCGTCGGTCGTGGCGGCAAGACTTTCGTCGCGGGGCCAACCGAATGTCACCAGCGGCACTTCGGATGCACCGAACACGCGGAATGCCCTGCAGTTCTCGAAGGCAGCGTTGGCCGCCGGGATGAGGTCTGCCGGCACGGCCGCGCCACCGCATGCGAAAAAGCGAAAGCTCGGCAGGCCCGTGCCGGCAGCCCGCGCAGCCGCCGCCAGTTCCACCAGAAACGGTGTCGCCGCCACTGTGCCGACAAGATCATGCTGCTCTATCAGGGCAAGCGCCTCGTCGGCGTTCCAGGCTTCCATCAGGACGGAGCGAATTCCGCAGATGAATGGCGCTTCGAGGCCGTTGGCGTAACCGGATACATGCGTGACCGGCGAGGGCATCAGCGTCGCCTCACCTTCCGCCAGGCCCCAATGCCGCCCGCTGGCAGCGACGATATGGGCCAGCGTGCAGTGGCTATGCAACACGCCCTTGGGGCGCCCGGTGGTGCCCGATGTATAGAGCACCATCTTCACGCCCAGCGGGTCAACCTCAGGGGCATCGAAGGGCACGCCGCGCCCGGCGGCCACCAGCGCCGCAAAATCGTCAGGCCCGTCACCGCGTACTGTGAAGACATGCGCAAGATCGGGGAGAGATTCCTGGCAGCGTCGTGCCATCGCCGCATAGTCGACCTTGCGCCAAACCTCCGGCACGAAGATCGCGCGGGCACGGCAATCGCCGAGCATCATCGTCACTTCGGCGTCACGGTAGATCGGCACGATCGGATTGACGACAAGGCCCGAAAGCGCCGCCGCCAGATTGATCACGGCTGCTTCGCGCCAGTTGGGCACCTGAAACGCAACCACGTCTCCGCTGCGCAGCCCGCGATCCTGCATCGAGGCAGACAGTGCCTCGGCCTCGGCCAGCACCTGTGCGAAGGTGTACTGCCCTTCCCCATCGATGAAGCACACGAAGTCCGGCGTCGCCGCGGCCCGCTCACGGGCAAGGTCTGCCAGCGTCTTGCGCTGCCATGCCTGCCCTTGCGCAAATTCGCGCTGATGTGGTGCAGGAATCGGCAACCAGTCCCAGGGTTTTGCAGTGTTCTCGTTCATGCCCTGCTTGTTCCAAGCGCCCGAGCGCTTCAGCAATTGGCGAAAAGGTGAGTAACCTAGCCCCTGTCACAGCTTTCGCACCGCACCGGTGCACGGCATGGTCGCAAGCAACATTGGCTACAAGGCCACGGAGAGGCAATACCCAGATGGACCGTATCGAGCGCATCGGACAAGTCGCTGAAATCATGCGCGACTATGTCGAGAACAAGAAGACCTTCCTGACCGACAGCACCAAGCGCGTGCCGGTGCGCAGCTACACTGATCCGGACCAGTGGAAGGCGGAAATGGAGCTGATCTTCAAGCGCGTTCCGCTGATGCTTGCCTTCACCGCCGAAATGCCCAACCCCGGCGATTACAAGGCGATGGATGCCGTCGGCATGCCGGTGCTGATCAATCGCGACAAGACCGGCAAGGTCCGCGCCTTCCTGAATGTCTGCTCGCATCGCGGCGCTCCGGTGGCGAACGAAGGCCACGGCAATTGCCCGCGCTTCACCTGCAAGTACCACGGCTGGACCTTCGGCCAGGACGGCAAGCTGATTGGCATTTCCGAAGCATCGAAGTTCGGCGAGGTCCGCAAGTCGGAACTGGGCCTGCGCGAGCTGCCGTGTCAGGAAAAGGCGGGCATGATCTTTGTCGTGCTCACCCCCAACGCACCAATCGATGTTGATGCGTTCTATCGTGGTTTCCTCGAGGATTTCGAAGCGCTCGAGTTCGACAAGTGGACCTACATGGGCAGCCGCGTGATCGAGGGTGCCAACTGGAAGATCGCCTATGACGGCTATCTTGAAGGGTATCACTTTGCCTCGCTCCACCCCGAAACGATCTTCCCGCGCACGCCGTCCAACTGCATGCACTACGAAGGCTTCGGCCCGCACCAGCGCATCGGCTTCCCGCACCACAAGATCGCCGAGGCCCTGAAGGACGTGCCGCGCGAGGAGTGGGGCACCCAGGAGAACAACGGTTTCGACTTCGTCCGTATCATGTTCCCCAACGTCTCGGCCTTCATCGCGCCAGAGATCACCCAGGTCGCCCAGCTCTTCCCCGGGCCGACACCGGGCGAGAACCGCACCGTGCTCAACTACCTGCGCCGCGAACCGATCCGCGACGAGGAGGACCGCGCAAACGTCGAAGCGGCGATGAACTTCTTCCGCGACGTCACCTATACTGAAGACTACCTCATCGGCCTCGAGATCCAGAAGGGCCTCGAAACCGGCGCGCATGACGAGCTGGTGTTCGGTCGCAACGAGCGCGGCAACCAGTACTTCCACGAATGGCTTGACTGGTATCTGCAGGACGATCCGGACCTCCCCGAACCGCAGATGTGAGGGGGCGCGGGCCCATGAACCCGATCTCCCTGGCGTCCGGTGTCGTGCCCGAATTCGGCCCTGTGGACACCATCGAAGCGGCCCGGGCCGGCGGTTTCGACATGGTCGGGCTCTGGGTGGACCCAGGAGAGTGGACACCGGCACACACCCGCGATGCACGCGCCGCGCTCGCGGCTACCGGCCTTCCGCTGCTCGATGTGGAGGTGATCTGGCTCAAGCCAGATTCAGCGATGGACGATCACCGCAAGGTGATCGACGTCGGCACGGAACTGGGCGCGCGCAACGTCCTGTGCGTCTCGTCCGACCCGGACCATGGCCGTACCGCCGCGCGCCTGTTCGATCTGTGCCGCCATGCCGAGGGCTCCGGCATTCGCGTTGCATTGGAGTTCGGGATTTTTACCGAAGTCAAGAATTTGCAGGACGCGCTCGGCATTCTCGACCGGATCGACCATCCCCTCAAGGCACTTCTGATCGACCCGATCCACGTCGATCGCTCGGGCTCCTCGATCCCTGAAATCGCCAAGGTTGATCCCGTCCTGCTGCCCTATGCGCAGTTCTGCGATGCGCCTGCCGAGCGCCCCGATCCCTCGGACTTCGGCGCCGTCATCCGCGATGCGATCGACCTGCGCGAACAGTGCGGTGAAGGCGCCTTGCCACTTGCTGCGCTCTATCACTCGCTGCCACCTGGCATTCCGCTTGCCGTCGAACTGCGCTCCGAAGCCTTGCGAGATGCCTTCCCGCACCCTGCCCTGCGTGCGGCAGCCGTGGCCGAAGCTACCCGGAGCTGGCTGGAGGCCCACGCGTGACGGTCACTGTGCTCACCCTGCTCAAGCGCCGCGAAGGTATGAGCAAGGCCGACTTCATCGCCTATTACGAAAGCCGCCACCGCCTGATCGGCGAAAAGGTGCTGCAGGGGTGGGCCACGCGCTACCAGCGCAACCATCTTCACCCGCTCGACGGCTTGGACCAACCCCATGATTTCGACGTCGTGCTGGAAATCGACTTCCCGGACCAGCAGACTTGCGACGCCTGCTTCGCCGCAATGGCCGATCCGGCGATCATGGGCGAGATTTTGGCGGACGAGGAACGTCTGTTCGACCGCAGCCGCATGCAGACCTATCGCGTCGAGGTTCGCGCGTCCTCGCTCTGATCAACGCAGGATCGGTTTCAACCGGGCAAGGTCGTTGCGGATGGTGGTGGCGGCAACGCCCGCCTGCCCCATCGCATGGCTGATCTGGTCCAACCCACGCGTCACGTCCCCGGCCGCATAGAGGCCCTCAACGCTGGTGCGCTGGTGCGCATCGATTTCGATGCATCCTTCCGCGTTTGCCTTTGCCCCAAGATCAAGGGCGAGGTCTGAGCGGATCAGCGAACCCAGCGCCGGATAGACGGTGTCAAACGCCAGTTCTCCATCCGGCGTTGGCACGACGATCGTTTCGCCGGTGATGCGCAAGGGGTGGCATGGTCCATTGACCAGCTTCACGCCGGCGCCTTCAAGCGCTCTACGGTGGCTCTCTTCGATGCCATGCTCACCTTCGGGCGCGATCAGCGTCACGTTCCGCGAAAAGCCCCGCAGGAACAGCGCTTCGTTGTGGCCATGTTCGCCCGTGCCGATCACGCCGATGCGCTTGTCGCTCGCCTCGTATCCGTCGCATATGGGGCAATAGCGCAAAAGCCCGCGCTGCAGTGCCTCGTCATGAACCTCCGGTGCCATTGGCGGCTGATTGTTCACGACGCCTGTCGCCAGCAGAACCGTGCGCGCCTTCAGATCCCGTTCGCCCGCCGTCGCCACGAACAGCGCATCGGCGCGCGCCAGCCTTTCGACCAGCGCGGCTTCGACCGCGACGCCGAATTCGGCCGCCTGATCCCGCATCAGCCGGAGCAACGCCTTGCCTTCAATCCCGCCGGGGTATCCAGCGTGGTTGTGCGTGCGAGGGATCAGCGCGGCACGGCTGTGGCCGGCATCGACCAACGCCACGCGCAAGTGAAACCGGGCGAGGTAGATCGCGGCGGTAAGGCCCGCAGGCCCAGCGCCGACAATCAGGCAATCAAGTGCTGGAGTGTCCATCCCCGCCCAAACCCGTCAGGGCCGGGCGGTTCCGAAAAAGCGCAGTCAATCGGCAAAGACCGTGCGATAAGATCGGCGCGTAAACTTCCAGAGCCCGTCGATCCGCTTCAACTCGTCATCGTAGCGCCCCGTTGCGCGGACGCGCTTGCCGGAGGCCGGATCGTCGAAAATCTCGATGGTGTAGGCCACTGCCCGCGCCGCATCGCCATCAACCTCGATGGAACCGGGCTGCATGAAGTAGACCATCGGCTTCGAGCAGTTGTCGAGACCATAGTGCTTCATCGATTTCGTCCATCCGGCGACGATGGCGGCCTTGCCCGAAAAACCGCCGAGGTCGGGATATTCGGGCAGTTCCCAATAGGCATCCTCCGCCCAGATGGAGCCCCACAATTCGGGGTCGAGCGTCATTACCCCGTGGGCATGGGTGTCCATCAATTCACGGATCGCCATGCGATCCTCAAGCGGTCCTGAAAAAGGCATCATCCTGCTCCTTACCAGGGGTGGGTCTCACCGTTCCACTTGAGGAAGTCGCCCGAACGCTCGAGCGTCCATTCGCGGGTGATCTTGCGGATGCCCTCGGCACTCTCGACCGGGGTGATGTCTGCGCCTTCCCCGCCCATGTCCGTCTGCACCCAGCCCGGATGAATGATGCCGACGATCACGCCACGATCCTTGAGGTCGATGGCGACTGATCGCATCAGGCGGTTGAGCCCTGCCTTGGCCGCGACATAGGAATAGTAGCCGCCATAGGGCCAGGTCGATGCGGCCAGCTGGCTGGAGAAGTTGATGACTTTCGCGCCCTCGCCCATACGGGGGAGAAACGCCTGCAACACGCGCAGCGGGCCCTGCACCATGATGCGGAAGACCTCGTCCCATTCGGCCCAGTCGGAGCTTTCCAGTTCCGCAGGCCCCGAACCGCTGACGCCGGCAACGTTGTAGAGCACGTCGATCGCCTCGCCTGCCGTTTCGGCAGCGCCTGCCTTGACCGAGGCATCGTCGGCCACGTCGAAACGGTGGACGGTCAGGCGTCCGTCCGATCCTGCGACGAGATCGGCGAGCGCGCCTGCGCTTTCAGGGTTGCGCACAAGCGCGATCACCCGGTCGCCCGCCGCAACATGCTGGCGAGTCAGTTCCAGGCCGATTCCGCGCCCGGCACCTGTTATTGCCACGGTCGTCATGCTTTCGTCTCCCACTACAGTCTTGTTGCGGCCGAATCCGGCAGTCTTGCCGGATTTCGAATCAGTTCAGCGGGTCATACAGGCTGCGGATGCTGGCGATGGTCAGCTTCAGCACCTTCTCGATCCGCTCAGGCCCCATGACCGGTCGCTGCAACAGCAGGCCGGAATGGACGGCGATGGCGAAATCGCTGCCCAGCTTCATCGCTTCCCACTGGTCCTGCCACTGCGGGAACGATTCGATCATCTCGGCGATCCATACTTCATCGTAACGCTGCGCCGCAGGAGCGAACGCGGCATTGAGCTCGGCATCCGTGCGGGCGGCAACGGCCAGTTCGAGATAGGCTGCATATTCGCGCGTCTGCACGCTGCGCCAGTGTGCTTCGGTGGCAAGATCGATCAGCAGCGCATCGCGGCTTTGGGCCATGGCGGCAATATAATCATCCAAGAACAGGCGCATGCGCTGGTAGAAGATGTGTTCGACCACCGCCGCGACGAGATCTATGCGCGTGGCGAAGTGATGATGCATCGCCCCGCGCGAAACCTGCGCGCGCTCCGCCACCTGGGCGGTGGTCAGGCCCTGATAGCCACCTTCGACCAGGCAATCGACGGCCGCCTCGAGCATCTTCAGTCGCGTCTGCGCCGACTTGCGTTGCTGCCAGCGCACCGGCTCGCCCTCGCCCAGCGAGGTCGGCCGCATCGCGGCAAGCATGCGCTTCTGCATCGTGGAGCCAGCCATCGTCATTGTCCTGTCATGCCCGGGTTTGCCGCGCAAGACCGCCTGACAAAACGGCCAGTTTAATCCGACGGGCGACGGAGAGCATAAAACCGGCAGACGCGCCGGTTATACCGAATCGCGCTGACAGGAGCGGCGACACGGCCATGCCGGCGCCTTTGGGAGGGATCGAGATCATGACAAAACGGAACAGGCCTTTCATGACGAGCAGCCTTGCGGCTCTCGCCATTGCCACGCTGCCCGCCGCAGTCCAGGCACAGGACGCACAGTCGCCTCAGGCGCAAGCCGATGAAGCCCCGGCAGGAGGCCTCGGCGAAATCGTCGTCACTGCCCAGAAGAAGGCCGAGAGCATCCAGTCCGTGCCGATTTCCATTGCTGCTGTCGGCAGCGAGACGCTCGCGGCCTACAATGTCACGACGCTGCAGGCACTTCAGGGCTCGGTCCCCAACGTCCAGATCGACAACTTCGCCAATACCCCCAACAATGCGGTGTTCACCATCCGCGGCATCGGCGTGATCGAGCCCGACCCTTATGCCGGCAACACCGTGTCCATCGTGGTCGACGGCGTGCCGCAGTTCTTCTCCATGGGTGCGCTCCTTGATACCTACGACACCAACCGCGTCGAGATCCTGCGTGGGCCGCAGGGCACGCTGTTCGGCGCCAACACCACCGGCGGTGTTGTCAACGTGGTGACCAACCAGCCTACCGGTGAATTCGGCGGCTATGTTCGCGGCACTTATGGCAACTGGAACCGCTTCGACATCAACGCTTCGGTCGAGGCGCCGCTTGCCAAGGATCTCGTCAGCGTCAAGGTTTCGGGCATCCACACCCAGCGCGATGGCTGGACCACCAACGTGTGGAACGGCGAGGACATGGGCCGCAAGAATGTCGATGCGGTGCGCGGCCAGCTCTATATCACGCCCAGCCCGGACCTGAAGATCACGCTGCAGGGGGAATATGTGGAAGCCCGCAACGGCGCGCCGATCGTCGTGAATGGCGGTCTGCCGGGAGAAGGCAACTACGTACCCGAAGGCACGTTCTGGAACGGCGCCAAGCTGCCCATGTACCGCAGCCCATGCGCGGTCCCCAACCAGCCCTGCAAGGCGCCGGACAAGTACTTCTCGGGCAACAACGAAGTGCCCGACCGGTCGGACATGACGACGAAGTTCTTCATCGGCACGATCCAGTACGACAATACGCCGCTGGGCGATATCACGGCGATCACCGGCTACAAGAACTTCACCCTGTTCGAGTACACCGACCAGGACGGCACGGCGAAGACCAACAACGCCACGCGCCGCCGCACCCGTGGCTGGCAGTTCAGCCAGGAACTGCGCAGCGCGTTCTCGGCTGGTGACAGCTTCAACGCTGTGGCGGGTCTGTTCTACCTGAAGACTCACTACAACCACTACCAGATGTATCATCTGGACTTTGCCCTGCCCGGCCTCGTCCAGTTCAACCAGCAGTTCCAGGGCACCGAATCCTTCTCGGCCTTCCTGCAAACTTACACCCAGATCACCGATCAGCTGAAGTTTTCGGCAGGTATCCGCTACACCCACGACGAGGTCGATGCGCGCTCCACCCTCGATTACGGCGTCGGCGCTCCGGCGCTGACTTCAGACAACTTTGCCGTGATTCCCACCATCGTTGTCGGCGGGCAGACCGTGCAGCAGGGCCGCGACCTGCGCAACGATCCGCACGACATCGACGTTGGCGGCAAGAAGGGTTGGAGCAACGTCGGCTGGAAGATCGGTCTGGATTATGAAGTCGGCCAGAACCAGCTGATCTACGCGAGCTGGGCGCGCGGCTTCAAATCGGGCGGGTTCACCGGCCGCATCGGCGTGGCCGCTGACGGTGACACGCCGTACAACCCGGAGAAGGTGGACACCTTTGAAGTGGGCCTCAAGGCCGACTTCCTCGACCGTCGCCTCCGCACCAACTTCGCGGCGTTCTATACCAACTATCGCGACATGCAGGTGGCGCAGATCTACTTCGATCCGGCGACCAACGTGCAGGGCAACCGCATCCTCAATGCGGCCAAGTCCGAGATCAAGGGCTTTGAGCTTGAAGTCCAGGCCATCCCTGTCGAAGGCCTGACCCTGCGCGGCTCGCTCGCCTACCTTGACACCAAGTACAAGAGCTTCCTGTACTATGATCCGGTGGCGGCGAAGTTCATCGACCTCAAGGGCTTTGCGCTGCAGAATGCGCCGAAGTGGGCCTCGACCCTGGGCGCCAATTTCACCCACGAGTTCGCCGGCGGGTCGAGCGTCATGGCCGACGTCAGCTGGATGTATACCGGGCAGAAGTTCTATACCGCCGTGGTCAACACCCCCCGCTCCTCGATCCAGCCGACCTATTACGTAGACGCCCTGCTGACCTATTACGGCCCGGACAAGCGCTACTCGATCGGCCTGTGGGGCAAGAACCTTTTCGACAAGCGCTATATCTCCACGGTCTACGACAGCCCCGGATACATGGGTCTCGTTGGCTATGCCCCGCCCCGCCAATTCGGCGTGACGGTCGGCTACAACTTCTGACCTGACGGAATCCTCCCTGGCCCCGGTCGTTCCACACAGACGACCGGGGCACTTTTTGTTTGCAGACACGAAGGACAGACAATGGCCAATGGCAAGATGGAAGGCCGCGTAGCGATCATCACGGGCGGCGCATCGGGGCTCGGCGCGGAAGATGCCCGCCTGCTCGCCCGCGAAGGCGCAAGGGTTGTCATCACCGACATGCAGGAAGACCTGGGCCGGGCAACCGCCGCGGAAATCCCGGGTTGTGTCTTCATGCAGCATGACGTGCGCGACGAAGGCCGATGGCACGAGGTCATCGCTGAAACCCTGCGCCTGTTCGGCAGGCTCGATACGCTGGTCAACAATGCAGGGCT
This sequence comes from Novosphingobium sp. FW305-C-30-35, assembly GCF_058783135.1. NCBI lineage: Bacteria > Pseudomonadati > Pseudomonadota > Alphaproteobacteria > Sphingomonadales > Sphingomonadaceae > Novosphingobium > Novosphingobium sp. FW305-C-30-35. Next base: position 272,086 of record NZ_JBYSYJ010000002.1, on the reverse strand, counting down.
CGTGCGGTTCGGTACGATCGAGGACCTGCCCTACCCGGATTTCCGTCTTCAGACCGAGGTCATGCTGGGAGGCACATTCCTGGGATGCCAGGCGGCGATCCCGCACATGAGCAAGGACGGTGCCGGTTCCATCATCAACATGGCGTCGATCGGCGGGATCAAGGGCATCAGCGCCATCCCCGCCTACGCCGGAGCAAAGGCCGGGATCATCGGCATGACCCGCTCGATCGCGGTCCACTGCCGCGAGCAGGGCTATCGGATCCGCTGCAACTCGATCGCGCCGGGCGGCATCGTCACGCCGATGACCGCACAGGCACTGGCCGAACTCCCGGCCGACAACGCCGGTCTGGAACAGGCAAACAACCATGGCATGGGGCAGCCCATCGATATTGCCAACATGGTGCTGTATCTGGCGTGCGACGATGGGCGGCACATCACCGGCACCAACATCGTCATCGACAATGGCGAGACGATGGGCTGATCGTTTTGAGGGGGCGGGGCAGAGGCATGTCTCCCCCGCCCCCGGCGGCTGATACACAAATCCTTTCCAACCATTTGTGGTAGCGCTATCGTCTGAGTAATCAGGCGGAAGAGTCTGGAGCAACCGGGAAAGGAAATACGTGAAAAGATCGAGCACCATGACTCGAAGGCAAGGCCTTGGCATCATTGCTGGCGGCGTTGCCATGCTCTCACGGCCGGTGGTCGGCCTGGCGGCGACGCCACCGCTATCCCTGTCCGCTCTGGCCGCCGCAAAGGGCATGCGGTTTGGCTCGGCCGTCGCCGGTGGTGGTGGCGGATCCTGGAGAAATCCCGCGCTTGCCGATTTGCTCAGGCGCGAATGCGCGATTGTGGTCGCCGAAAATGAGATGAAGTGGCAGGCCATCAGGCCCTCGCCCACTTCATTCGATTTTGCGGCGTTTGACGGGATTGCGGCCTTCGCTGCGCAGAACCAGATGAAGTTGCGCGGCCACACGCTGCTTTGGCATCGACCGAAGTGGATGCCGCGCTGGCTGGAAAGCCATGATTTCGGTTCGCGGCCCGCAACCGCCGCAGCGGCGATGATGGCCAATCACGTAGAGACTGTCTGCGCCCGCTATCAGGGCCGGATCGTATCCTACGACGTGGTCAATGAAACCGTGCTGCCCGAGGATGGATCGCTGGCCGAGACAGCGCTTTCGAAGGCCATGGGCGGGACCGAGGCGCTGGTCGACCTTGCGTTCCGCACGGCGCGCAAGGCTGCTCCGGGCGTCGAGCTGGTCTATAACGATTACATGAGCTGGGAGCCTGGCAACGCCCTCCACCGCAAGGGTGTGCTACGATTGCTGGAAGGCTTTCGCAGGCGCGGTACCCCGGTCGACGCGCTGGGCGTGCAATCGCATCTCATCGCACCCTTGCCCGATGCCGCCCACCGCCGGGAATGGCAGCGTTTCGTGGATGACGTGGTGGCGATGGACTACAAGCTCGTCATAACCGAGTTCGACGTGCGCGATCGCGACCTGCCTGTCGACATCCCCAGCCGGGACCGCACAGTGGCCGACACGACCAAAACCTATTTCGAGATGATGCTCGATTATCCGCAGCTGAAGGACGTGCTCGCGTGGGGCCTGGTCGATGCCTACTCATGGCTGCAGGGCTTCGAGCCGCGTGCGGACAAGGCCGAGGCGCGCGGGTGCCTGTTTGATTCCGCGTTCAAGCCAAAACCGGTGCATGCTGCCTTGGCCCAGGCTTTCAGCGCGGCCCGCCCCCGGGCCTGAACTGTTCACAGCCGGGGGACATTGCCCCCGGCCATTCACTCAATGGTTATCCCGAGGCAAGCCCATCGTCTGGGCAATGCGCTGGTACTTCTCTGCGCCTTCGAGAATGGCGCCTGCGGAAAGCTGGCCAACGCGTTCGCGCTGGATTTCCTGCCACGGCGTTTGCGAAGGCGGATAGGCATAGCCTCCTGCCGCCTCAAGCGCTGCTCGGCGCGCTGCCAGTTCTTCATCGGAAACCAGCATGTTGGCCGTGCCCTTGCGCAAGTCGATCCGCACGCGATCGCCGGTCTTGAGTAAGGCAAGGCCACCCATTGCCGCCGCTTCCGGGCTGGCGTTGAGGATCGAAGGGCTGCCGCTGGTGCCTGACTGGCGGCCATCGCCGATGCAGGGCAGCGCGGTAACACCTGCGCTTATGAGATAGGAAGGGGCCCGCATGTTGACCACTTCGGCCGCGCCGGGATAGCCAATCGGCCCGGCCCCGCGCATGAACAGCAGCGTTTCAGGCGTGATACCCGTCGCAGGATCATCGATGCGCGCGTGATAGTCTTCCGGGCCATCGAACACGACCGCCGGGCCTTCGAAGGCATCGGGATCGTCCGGGTTCGACAGGTAGCGCTCCCGGAATTCGTTGCTGATCACGCTGGTCTTCATGATCGCGGAATCGAAGAGGTTCCCCGAGAGCACGATGAAGCCGGCATCCTTGACCAGAGGCTGGTCGTACGGACGGATCACCTTCTCGTCCTCGATCACCGCATTACGGCAATTCTCGCCCATGGTCTTGCCGTTCACGGTCATCGCGTTTTCGGCGATGAGGCCCTGTGCGATCAGCTGGCCCACCACCGCCGGCACGCCACCAGCGCGATAGTAGTCCTCGCCGAGGTACTCGCCGGCAGGCTGCAGGTTGACCAGCAACGGCACCTTGTGGCCGAGGCGCTGCCAGTCGGTCAGCGGCAGGTCCACTCCGACGTGACGCGCTATGGCGGCCAGATGGATCGGTGCATTGGTCGACCCGCCGATCGCCGAATTGACGACGATGGCGTTGTGAAATGCATCGAGCGTCATGATGTCCGAAGGCTTGAGGTCCTCGTGCACCATGTCAACGATGCGCTTGCCGGTGCGCCAGGCGCACTCCTGCCGGTCACGATAAGGCGCAGGAATGGCGGCCGACCCCGGCAGCATCATGCCCAGCGCTTCGGCAAGGCTGTTCATGGTCGTAGCCGTGCCCATCGTGTTGCAATAGCCGGTCGACGGTGCCGAACTGGCGACGAGCTTGATGAAGCCCTCCTCGTCCAGTTCGCCCTTGGCCATCAGTTCACGGCCCTTCCAAACGATCGTACCCGATCCGGTACGCTCGCCCTTGAACCAGCCGTTGAGCATCGGGCCGACCGACAGCGCGATGGCTGGAATGTTCACGGTGGCCGCCGCCATCAGCAGCGCGGGCGTGGTCTTGTCGCAACCAGTGGTCAGCACCACACCGTCGATCGGATAGCCGTAAAGCGCTTCGACCAGGCCGATGTAGGCAAGGTTTCGGTCAAGCCCTGCCGTGGGGCGCTTGCCGGTTTCCTGGATAGGATGCACCGGAATCTCCAGCGCGATCCCGCCCGCCTCGCGAATCCCTTCGCGCACGCGCTCCGCCAGCACGATATGGTGACGGTTGCACGGCGAAAGATCGCTGCCCGTCTGCGCAATCCCGATGATCGGCTTGCCCGAACGCAGCTCCTCAAGGCTCAACCCGAAGTTGAGATAGCGCTCAAGGTAGAGCGAGGTCATGTCGATATTGTCGGGATTGTCGAACCACGCGCGCGAGCGGAGCTTCGGGGCCTTTGGAGAGGATTCGGTCATTGCAGCTTTCAGCTATTCGAGTGGAGTTCAGCGCCGCTTCGGCGCGACGCTGACGCGGTAGATCATGGCGTGGCGATAGGGCTTGCCCGGATCGACACGTGTGGACACGAACTTGGCCTGGTTGGGGGCATCCGGAAACTTCTGCGGTTCAAGCGCGATCCCGTCTCCCATGCGGTAGACATGGCCCTGCTTGCCGAGCACCGTCCCATCAAGGAAATTACCGGTGTAGAACTGCACGCCGGGTTCGGTCGTCAGCACTTCGAGCACGCGGCCAGAAGCAGGGTCTTCCAGCCGTGCGGCAAGCTGCGGCGTCGCGGTAACGCCCTTGTCGAGCGCGAAGTTGTGGTCATAGCCGCGACCGATGGCGATCTGGTCGTCCCGCCCATCGCGCAAGCCGTTGGCAATGCGCTTGGGCCGACTGAAGTCGAACACCGTGCCCGCCACCTTGCGAAGCTCGCCGGTGGGGATCAGGGTGGCATCGACAGGGGTGTAGCTTGACGCCGGGATCATCAGCCGGTTGCCCATGGCACCCATCGGCGCCCCCTCCCCGGCCATGTTGAACAGCGCGTGGTTCGTCATGTTGACGATCGTCGGCTTGTCGGTCGCCGCTTCGAAGGTGATGCCAAGATTCCCGCGCTCGTCCAGCGTATAGGTCACCTTGGTATCGAGCTTGCCGGGATAGCCTTCCTCGCCATCGGCGCTGACGTAGGAGAGCACCACGCTCGCCACCGGGCCCGACTTGATCGAGACCACCTTCCAGTTGCGCTTGTCAAAGCCCTTCACGCCGCCGTGCAGCGAATTGCCGAGGTTGTTCTGGGCGAGCTGATAAGCCTTGCCATCAAGCGTGAAACGCCCCTTGGCGATGCGGTTGGCATAGCGGCCCACCGTCACGCCGAAGAAATTGGGCTTGGCCTCATAGGTCTGCACATCATCATAACCCAGCACGATGTCGGCCACCTTGCCATCGCGCGAGGGCGCCATCAGCGACTGCAGCGTGGCGCCATAGGTCAGCACGCGGGCGGAAACGCCATTGGCAGCCTTCAACGTGATTGCGAAAGCCTCGGTGCCGTCGGCCAGCCTGCCTGCGCTTTCCTGTTTCGCTTCGGCCGCGCTGACCGACTGGGCCAGCAGGGCAACCGGTGCGGCCAGTGCCAGCATCAGCAGGGTGCCGTTGTTCGGCTTTCCCGCAATCCTCATCCTCTCGATCCTTTCGGAGACGTGCATTGTCCTTGCGCCATTGACGGCGAGCGTTCGCGGATATAGTCCGACAAATAGAATTTGCGCAAGACGGTAAGCGTACCGCAGCGCGCACCGGGCAAGAGAGAGGAAGCGCAAGTCCATGCCGCCAGTGGCTTCACCCCAGGGAAATACCGCGATCGAAGGCGATTCCAACGTGTGTTACGGCCCTGCGCTGACCCTTCTGGCCAGCCTGTTCTTCATGTGGGGGTTCATTACGGTCATCAACAACACGCTGCTGCCACACCTGCGCAGCGTGTTCGACCTGAACTATACGCAGACAACATTGATCGAATCGGTGTGGTTCATCGCGTACTTCGTTGCCTCGATCCCCTCGGCAAAGCTGATCGAGAAGATCGGTTACCAGAAGTCGCTGGTGATCGGGCTGCTGGTGATGGCAGCAGGCGCGCTGGGCATGATGCTGGCGGCGTCGATCCCGTCCTATGGGGTTACCCTGGCGATGCTGTTCGTGATCGCCAGCGGCATTACGCTGCTGCAGGTTGCCGCCAATCCCTATGTCGCCGTGGTCGGCAAGCCGGAGACCGCGTCCTCGCGCCTGAACCTGGTGCAGGCGATGAATTCTGCCGGAACGATGCTTGCGCCGATGTTCGGCGCATACCTGATCCTCGGTCGCTCAAAGGGCGGCACGGCCACGTCCGATGTCGTACTGACACAGGCCGAGCGGCTGGCCGATGCGCAATCGGTGATCCTGCCTTATGGCCTCGTTGCCGTCGTTCTCATCGTTCTTGCCGTGATCATTGGCCGGTTCCCGCTCCCAGCCATGGGCAGCGCAACCCAGCGACTTGCGCCCGAGGAACGGGCAAAGCTTTCGCTGTGGAAGCACCGCAATCTCGTCTTCGGCATTCCGGCAATCTTCATCTACCTGATCGCTGAAATCGGTGTGGCGAACCTTTTCGTGAACTTCGTCAGCCAGCCGGAGATCGCCAACCTGACGCATGAGAAGGCCGGCCAGTATCTCACCTTCCTGTGGGGCGGCATGATGGTCGGGCGCTTTCTGGGCTCGGCGATCATGCAGAAGGTGGACGCAGGCCTGGTGCTTGCCGCCTTCTCGGTCGGCGCCTTCGTGGTCATGCTAGTCACCGTCTTCACCACTGGCCCTGTCGCGATGTGGGCGCTGATCCTTGTCGGCCTGTTCCACTCGATCATGTTCCCGACGATCTTCACGCTCGGCATCAAGGGCCTGGGGCCCTTGACCGAGGAGGGTTCAGGCCTGCTGATCATGGCCATCGCCGGTGGCGCACTGGTCGTCGTGCAGGGCTGGCTGGCCGATGCCTATGGTCTGCAGACCTCTTTCCTGCTGACGGCTGCGTGTGAATTGTATGTGCTGTTCTATGCACTGTGGGGTTCAAAGACCACTGCCGATCCTGCCTGACGCATAGCTATGAACGCCCTTCGGCCGGATCGCACATGGTTGCGCTCCGGCCATTCTGATAATATGTCAGACTAAATCAGGAGATTTTCGATGACAGAATTCCGCTCCGTGGTAGCCGCCACGGGTGAGCCGACCGGTCCTGCCTTTGCCGTGCATGGACCCGCTGAAGTCGATGCCGCCTGCGCCGCAGCTGCCGCCGCGTTCGACGTCTACCGCGCCACCAGCCGCGAAGAGCGCGCTGCCTTCCTCGAATCCATTGCATCAGAGATCCTCGCCATCGGCGATGATCTGATCGAAGCAGCAATGAGCGAGTCCGGCCTTCCGCGTGCGCGCCTCGAAGGCGAACGGGGCCGCACCGTGGGCCAGCTGCGCCTGTTTGCAGACGTTGTCCGCAAGGGCGCCTGGCAGCAGTTGCGCATCGATCCGGCCCTGCCCGATCGTCAGCCCCTGCCCCGTCCGGACATCCGCCTGCGCATGATCCCGGTGGGGCCGGTCGCCGTGTTCGGCGCATCAAACTTCCCGCTCGCCTTTTCGACGGCTGGAGGGGACACCGCCTCGGCGCTAGCGGCAGGCTGCCCGGTCGTGGTCAAGGGACACCCCGCCCATCCCCGCACTGGCGAACTGGTTGCGGGGGCGATAGCCCGTGCAGTTGCTGCCTGTGGCCTGCCGGCCGGCGTGTTCGGCCATCTCTTGGGTCCGTCGAACGAACTTGGCGCGGCGCTTGTGCAGGATCCGCGCATTGCCGCAGTCGGCTTCACCGGCTCGCGCAGCGGCGGCCTTGCGCTCGTCCGGCTTGCCCAAGGCCGTGACGTGCCGATCCCGGTCTACGCCGAGATGTCGAGCATCAACCCGGTGCTGCTCCTGCCCGAAGCGCTGAAGGCGCGGGGGGGGGCGCTCGGCACGGCGTTCGTCGGCTCGCTCACCATGGGTGCGGGCCAGTTCTGCACCAATCCCGGCCTTGTGCTGGCCATCGAAGGCGAAGGCCTCGAAGCCTTTATTGCCGCTGCCACCGAAGCCGTCAGGGCCGCGACTGCCCAGACGATGCTGACGGGCGGCATCTGCAAGGCCTATCAGTCGGGCGTCGCCGCGCTTGAAACCGCACCCGGCGTAGAAAAGCTGGCCGAGGGCGTTGCCGGCGACGCAATGCAGGGCCACGCCGCGCTGTTCCGCACCACTGCGCAGGCATTCCTCGCCGACAAGGCTTTGGGCCACGAGGTGTTCGGCGCCTCTTCTGTTGTCGTCGTGTGCAAGGACGAGGCAGAACTGGCCACAGTCCTTGCCGGACTCGAAGGCCAGCTGACAGCCACCCTGCACATGGACGCCGCTGATGAAGCGCTCGCCGCGCGGTTGATGCCGGTGCTTGAACTGAAGGCCGGGCGCATCCTTGCCAATGGCTGGCCGACCGGCGTCGAAGTATGCCACGCCATGGTCCATGGCGGTCCCTTCCCGGCGACCTCCGACCCGCGCACGACCTCGGTCGGAAGCCTCGCGATCGACCGCTTCCTGCGCCCCGTCAGCTACCAGAACCTTGCCGCCAATATGTTGCCGCCCGAACTTCGCGATGATGCGCGTGGTGATGGTGCGCCGCGCCTGATTGACGGCACGTTGACGCTCTGAGCGCCTGACAGGAGACCGCATCATGTCCCTCCGCCTCCTGCAGCACCGTGCCAGCAATGGAACGCGCAGTGTCATCCTGGCCAATGGCGCGGCCGCGCATGTCCTCGAAGGAGTTGCCCGCACCACGGACCTCGCCCGCCGCGCCATCGCCGCCGGAACGTCGCTGGTGCAGGAGGCGAAAGCCTGTCCGGTTGGCCCGTCAATAGATCTTGCGGCAGAGTTCGAAGCAGGCCGCTTCCTCACGCCGATCGACCACGAAGATCCGGCGCATCTGGCCCTGACCGGCACAGGCCTTACCCACCTCGGCTCGGCCGAAGGGCGCGACAAGATGCATCGGGAGGCTGCAGCGGCTGCCCATCAGACCGATTCCATGCGCATGTTCCTCGAAGGGCTCGAAGGCGGCAAGCCGAGCGATGGCCGGGTCGGCCAGCAGCCCGAATGGTTCTACAAGGGCGATGGCAGCCAGCTGGTCGGACCCGGCGAACCGCTGGAGATGCCGGCATTCGCGCAGGACGGCGGCGAGGAACCGGAACTGGCTGGCATCTACCTGATCGGCCCGGACGGCACACCGTTCAGGCTCGGCTTCGCGCTTGCCAACGAGTTTTCGGACCACGTCACCGAACGCCACAATTACCTGTGGCTGGCGCATTCCAAGCTGCGCCGGGCCGCACTGGGCCCTGAACTGCTGATCGGCGAGGCCCCCACCGACATTCGCGGCACCAGCCGCATACTGCGCGATGGCGTGGTGCAGTGGGAAAAGCCCTTCCTCACCGGCGAGGACAACATGAGCCATAGCCTCGCCAACCTGGAGCACCACCACTTCAAGTACGAGTTGTTCCGGCGCCCCGGCGATGTGCATGTCCACTTCTTTGGCACCGCTACACTCTCATTCAGCGATGCAGTACGCACGCAAGTGGGCGACGTGTTCGAGATCGAGGCGGCGCCGTTTGCACTGCCGTGCCGCAATCCGCTGACGCAGACGGCAGGCGATGCTTCCGCGCCGCTCAAGGTGCAGGTACTCTAAAGGCATGGACCCGATCAGGATCGCCGTTATCGGCGTGGGCAAGATCGCCCGCGACCAGCACTTGCCCGCTATCGCTGGCAATGGCGCGTTCGGACTTGCCGCGACGGTCAGCCCGCATGACCCCGGCGTAGATGGCGTGCCCCATTTCGCCAGTCTGGACGAGTTGCTTGCGAGCGGTCCGGCCGTCGACGCCGTCGCGCTGTGCACCCCGCCACAGGTACGCTACGATCTGGCCAGCACCGCGCTTGCGCGCGGCGTCCACGTCTTTCTCGAAAAGCCACCGGGCGCGACGCTGGCTGAAGTCGCCGCGCTGGAAACGCAGGCAGACAAGGTCGGCGCCACGCTGTTCGCTGCCTGGCATTCGCGCTTTGCCGCCGGGGTTGCTCCAGCCCGAGCCTGGCTGGCCGAACGGCGCATCGACAATGTCGAGATCATTTGGCGTGAGGACGTGCGGGTGTGGCATCCGGGACAGGCGTGGATCTGGGAGCCGGGCGGCCTGGGTGTCTTCGACCCCGGAATCAACGCATTGTCGATCGCAACCCGCATCCTGCCCCGGCCGATCTTCCTGCAGTCCGGGACACTCGAAATCCCCTCCAACCGCGCCGCCCCCATCGCTGCCGACCTGAGCTTCCGCGATAGCACCGGCGCGTCAGTCCACATGGACCTCGACTGGCGGCAGACCGGCCCGCAAAGCTGGGACATCGTGGTGGAAACCGATGCCGGCACGCTCAAGCTGTCAAGCGGCGGCGCGGTACTGACGCTACCTTCGGGCACCAGCCATGACGAGGATCACGAGTATCCCGGCCTCTACGCCCGCTTCGCCACTCTGATCCGCACCGGCCGCAGCGACGTCGATGTAACCCCGCTGCGCCTCGTTGCCGACGCCTTCCTGCGCGCGACGCGGGTCAGCGTCGAACCGTTCGAGGATTGACCATGCCTGGCCCGGTGCGACGCGTTATCGGCGACTGGGGCAGCACCCGCTTGCGCCTGTTCCTCGTGGAGGACGGCGAGACGACCGCACGCTTGGATGGCCCCGGCGTGACCCAGCTGGTGGAACCGGCGGAGCGATCGCTGGCTCGCCTGCTCTCGGTCTGGCTGGCAGACGGTCCGATCAAGGCGATCACGCTGTGCGGCATGGTCGGGTCTCCCGCAGGCCTCGCCGTTGCTCCTTATGCCCCCTGCCCGGTCGATGCGGAGGGCTGGCATCATGGCCGCACCCGGCTGCGCGTGCTGGGCCACGATGTCGAGATCCTGCCCGGTCTCTCCTGCCGGACCGGCGATGGCGTGCCCGAGGTTATGCGCGGCGAGGAAACGCAGGTCTTCGGCGCAATGGCGCTGAATCCTGTCCTGCGCGATGGCGATCATCTCTTCGCCCTTCCCGGCACCCACGGCAAATGGGTCAGCACCAGCGACGGCACCATCACCGGCTTCCATACGGCTCCCACCGGCGAGGTTTTTGCCGCGATTACGGGCCACACCTCCCTGACCGGCCCGGACGCGCCCGGCGAGGGCAGCTTTGAGGATGGCTTCGGACGCGGGCTTTCCCGTTCGGCCGAAGCATTGCCGGGTGCTCTGTTCGAAGCTCGCGCGGCGCGCCTGCTCGATGGCCGCTCGCGCGATTGGGCCAAGGGCTATCTCTCGGGCGTGCTGATTGGGGCAGAGGTGGCGCAGTTCGGCAGAGGCGCGCGGAACGTGACATTGATCGGCGATCCCGCACTTGCCGCGCTTTATGCGACCGCGCTTGCACACCACGGCGGTTCATCGCAACTGGTCGACGGCGAACGCGCCGTCGTGGCCGGACTTGCCCAAGCCATAACACTTGCTGAAAGTCTGCGCCCGTGAAGGTCGAAGAAGTCCTCGCCGAAGGCGTTCCGCCCATCGTCGCCATCCTGCGCGGCATACGCACCGAGGAAGCGGTGGACATAGCCGCTTCCCTGGTCGAGGCGGGTGTGCGCCTGATCGAAGTGCCCTTCAACTCCCCCGATCCGTGCGGGTCGATCAGGGCCATGGTGAAAGCGCTGGGTGACCGCGCCGCCTTTGGCGGCGGCACGGTAACCAGCACGGATCTTGCCGAACAGCTCGCGGCGGCCGGCGGCACGTTCATGGTCTCGCCCAATACGGACGCCGCGGTCATTGCCCGGTCGCTCGAACTCGGCATGGACGTCCTTCCAGGGTTCCTGACGCCCACCGAAGCCTTCGCGGCACTTGGCGCAGGCGCGCGGGACCTCAAGCTCTTTCCCGGCTCCGTCTTGGGCAGCAGCTATATCAAGGCCATTCGGGAGGTCCTGCCGGCGGAAGCGCGCATATGGGCGGTCGGTGGCGTTGGCGTGGCCAATGTCGCAGAGTTCCGCGCGGCCGGGGTGTACGGGATCGGTGTCGGGGGCAGCCTCTACCGGCCCGGCGACGATGCGGCGACCGTGGCTGCGCGCGCAGCGTCCCTAGTGGCAGCCTGGAAGGCAGCTTCCTGATTTCTGCTTGAAGCAGTGCTTGCCAAGCGTTCACCCCGACGCTAATTAGAATGCATATTTCAGATTGCCGTCAGGTTTAGGTAGCGCTATCATCGCCGCAGCAATTACGCGAAAGGCTGGAAAACCGGCCTGCAAGGGGATGTCATGATGAAGGCGAGAATCACCACTGCTGCCCTGTGCCTGACCAGCGCGCTTGCGCTCGTCGCCTGCTCGAAGGCCGCGAACGAAGCGCAGCCCGCAAATGGTGGGGCACCTGCAAGCGCCTTCCGTGATCAACCTCTGGTCAACGAGATCTACACCGCTGACCCTTCCGCCCACGTCTTTGACGGCAAGATCTACATCTACCCCTCGCACGACATCGAAACGCCGACGCCGGACGACGATCTGGGCAACCAGTACGCCATGCGCGACTACCGCGTCTTGAGCATGGACAAGGTTGGCGGCAAGGTCACCGTCGGTCCTGTCGCGCTTGACGTGAAGGACGTGCCTTGGGCCTCACAGCAGATGTGGGCGCCCGATGCGGCCTACAAGGACGGCACCTACTACCTGTACTTCCCGGCGCGCGACAAATCGAAGGACAAGAACGGCCTCGGCGCGTTCCGCATCGGCGTCGCCACGTCGAAGAGCCCGATGGGCCCGTTCGTGGCCGAAAAGGACCCCATTCCCGGTTCGTTCTCGATGGACCCCGCGGTGTTCACCGACGACGACGGCACTGCCTACATGTACTTCGGCGGCATCTGGGGTGGGCAGCTTCAGCGTTGGGCCACGGGTAAGTATGATCCAAACGGCTCCGACACCGATCTCATGAAGGATGACCAGCCCGCGCTGTCCGGCAAGGTCGTCAAGATGAACCCCGACATGAAGACTTTCGCGGAGAGCCCTCGCGACGCGGTGATCCTGGGCGAAGATGGCAAGCCGGTACTGGGAGGCGACCACGAGCGCCGCTTCTTCGAAGCCTCCTGGGTCTTCAAGAAGGACGGCAAATACTACTACACCTACTCGACCGGCGACACGCACTTCCTCAACTACGCCATCGGCACCAGTCCGTATGGACCGTTCAAGTACGCCGGCCAAATCCTCAAGCCCGTGCAGGGCTGGACCACGCACCACTCGATCATCCAGCACGATGGCAAGTGGTGGCTGTTCTACGCCGACACGCAGCTCTCCAACAAGAACCACCTGCGCAACGTCAAGGTGACCGAGCTGACCTTCAACCCCGATGGCTCGATCCAGACGATCGATCCCATGAAAGCGAAGTAAACCCCAATGTTCCTCGGCATCGATGTCGGCACCAGTTGCGTAAAGGCGGTCGTCACCGCCGAAACCGGGGAGGTCCTGGCGCAGAGCAGCTCGGACCTTACCGTTTCCCGGCCTCACCCGTTGTGGTCCGAACAGGCCCCTGCTGACTGGGTGGACGCAGCGCACAAGGCGGTGCTTGGCCTCGATGCCGCCTTGCGCAAGGGCGTGCGCGGCATCGGCCTTGCGGGGCAGATGCACGGCGCAACCCTGCTGGGCTCGGACGACAAGCCGCTGCGCCCTGCCATCCTGTGGAACGACGGCCGCAGCTTTGCCGAATGTGCGGAGATCGAGGCCGCCGAACCTCGCGCTCGCGAGATCTCCGGCAACATCGCCATGCCTGGTTTCACGGCTCCCAAGCTGGCGTGGGTCCGCAATCACGAACCGGACGTTTTCGCCGCCACGCGGACGGTCCTGCTGCCCAAGGACTACGTCCGGCTCGCCTTGACCGGTGAAAAGGCAAGCGACATGTCCGACAGCGCCGGCACTCTCTGGCTCGACGTCGCCAAGCGCGCCTGGTCTCCGGAAATGCTCGCCGCCACTGGCCTTGACGAAAGCCACATGCCGCGCCTGCATGAAGGGCCTGACGTGACGGGCGTGCTGCGCGAAGATGTTGCCAGGGCCTGGGGAATGGACCGCGTGCCGGTGGTCGCAGGCGCTGGAGACAATGCCGCGGGCGCATTGGGCGTCGGCGTGCTGTCAGACGGGCAAGGCATGCTTTCGCTGGGTACATCGGGCGTGATCTTCGTGGCCAATGCGGCATTCCGGCCCAACCCGGCCGAGGCCGTCCACGCCTTCTGCCACGCCTTGCCGGGCGTGTGGCACCAGATGAGCGTGCACCTGTCCGCCGCCTCGTGCATCGACTGGGCAGCCAAGGCCTGCAACGTGCCGGGCCCTGCGGAGTTCTTCGCCCTTGCCGAACAGTCCGGCGCCGCCTGCGGGCCTGAGCTATTCCTGCCATACCTCTCCGGCGAGCGCACTCCGCACAACGATCCGCACATTCGCGCGGCGTTCCTCGGCCTCGGTAACGAAAGCACCACCGGACGCATGGCCGCCGCCGTGCTTGAGGGCGTGGCCTTTGCCCATGCCGACGGGATCGATGCCCTGCGCAACGCCGGTACGCAGATCGACGAGTTGTGCGTGATCGGCGGCGGCTCCCGCTCGGCGCACTGGGGGCGCGTCCTCTCGAGCGTCCTCGGCGTGCGGCTCGTCTATCTCCACGGTGGCGAAGTCGGCCCGGCGCTGGGCGGCGCCCGTCTCGCGCAGATCGCCGTGACCAAGGCTTCCGCCGCCGAAGTCTGCACCCGCCCGCCGGTTCGTGCCGTGATCGAGCCTGATCTCGCCCTCGCCGCATCATTAGCGCCCAAGCGCGCCCGTTTCCGCGCAGCCTATGCCGCGCTCGCCCCGATCAAGGAGTAACTTGTATGTCCGCAGCCTATTTCGATGAATTCGCGACCGTCCGCTACGAGGGTCCTGACAGCACCAGTGATCTTGCCTATCGCTTCTACGACAAGGACCGCATGGTCTTCGGCAAGCGCATGGAAGACTACCTGCGCTTTGCCGTCTGCATGTGGCACACCTTCTGCTGGCCCGGCAGCGACGTGTTTGGCGCTGGCACGTTCGATCGCCCCTGGCTCAACGGTCCGCAAGACGAAAGCGCCGCCCGCGCCAAGCGTGAAGCCGCTCTCGCCTTTGTCGAGAAGCTCGACCTGCCGTTCTACTGCTTCCACGATGTCGACGTGATGGCACCGGCCGAGAGCATCGGCGAATTCCGCGCCAGCTTCGCTCGCGCCGTCGATCACCTCGAAGAGCTGCAGGCCAGGCACGGCCGCAAGCTGCTGTGGGGAACGGCCAACCTGTTCGGCCACCCGCGCTACCTTGCCGGCGCCGCCACCAGCCCTCGCCCGGAAGTCTATGCGTGGGGTGCCAGCCAGGTGCGGGATGCTCTTGAAGCTACCCATCGTCTCGGCGGCTCGAACTATGTTTTGTGGGGCGGGCGTGAAGGTTACGACACGATCCTCAACACCGATCTCAAGATCGAGCAGGAAAACTTCGGTCGCTTCCTCAGCCTCGTGGTCGAACACAAGCACAAGATCGGCTTCAAGGGCACGATCCTGATCGAACCCAAGCCGCACGAGCCAACCAAGCACCAGTACGACTTCGATACCCAGACCGTGTACGGCTTCCTCAAGCGCTTCGGCCTCGAAAACGAAGTCAAGGTCAACATCGAGGCCAACCACGCAACGCTTTCGGGCCATACCTTCGAGCATGAAATCGCCATGGCCGGCGCGCTCGGGGTGTTCGGTTCGATCGACGCCAACCGCGGCGACCCGCAGAATGGATGGGACACCGACCAGTTCCCCAACTCGGTCGAGGAACTGACTCTGGCCTGCATCGAGATCGAACGCGCTGGTGGGTTCACCGACGGCGGTTTCAACTTCGATGCCAAGGTCCGCCGCCAATCGGTTGATGCAGTTGATCTTTTCCACGGCCACATCGGCGGCGTCGATGTCATTGCAAAGGCCCTGCTGCGTGCCGAGGCGATCATCGCCGATGGTCGCATCGATGCCTTCCGCGCCGAACGCTACGCCGGTTGGAACGGAGAACTGGGGGCAACCATCCGCAAGTCAAGCCTCGCCGAAATCGCGGACCTCGCCGTGGCGCAGGATCTCAAGCCGGCCCCGGTCTCGGGCCGTCAGGAATGGCTGGAGAACATGCTCAACCGGTTCTGATCAAACTGGTCTGAGTAAAAGCAGAAGCCCGCGGCACGAATGCGAGTGCCGCGGGCTTTTTTACGTCTTCGACGTTGATAATTATCGTTGAAACCTCACCCTCTTTAACTCATACAATTAGAAAATATGAGAGGATGACATGATTCGGACCTCGGCCCTTCTTGCCGCGGTGGGCGCAGCGCTTTGCGCGCCTGCCACACCCGCGATTTCACAACCGGCCCCTTCGCTCGCCCCATACTTCGTGCCAGCCACAACCGGCAGCACCTCGGTTCACGAAGATGGCTTCATTCGTCGCTGGCTGCTGCTTGAGCCGATCACAAAGCCCAATCGCACCAACCAGCTCTTTACCAGCGACTACGTGCGCAAGGCCTTTGCTGAAGACCGACCCGCAGGTCTCGACCGCAAGCTGCCCAGTGAAGGCCAGACCGTTTCGCACAAGGGCGCTGCCCTCACCTGGCATGCGCTCGACGCCACGCAATGGGACGCCAAGCTGTTCTACTTCGCGGCCGCCTACGGCAAGCCGACTTACGGCGTAATCTTCTGGGCAACGACGGTGATCGACGCGCCACGCGAAATGCCCCAAGCTCGTCTCGCAGTCGGCTCCAACTCCGCATCGATGTGGTGGCTGAACGGGAAGGAAGCCGCGGCCTTGTTCGGCGACCGTCGCATGGTCATGGACGATGTCGTCTCGCCCGCGCTCGGTTTGAAAAAGGGTCGTAACGTGCTGCACGGCGCGGTCATCAACGGCCCCGGCCTGTCCGATTTCGCGGTCCGCTTCGTCGACGACAATGGACAGCCGATCCGCGATCTCAAAGTTACCCTGCGCTGAAAGGCCTGTGATGAACACCAAGCTCCTCGCCGCCGCAGCTCTCGCCGGCATTGCCGCCCCGCTTCTCGCGCAGAGCAACCCCGTCGCGCAGATGGAGGGCGAGCCTTACATCCATGATCCCTCGACAATTGCGCATTCAGATGGTCGCTTCTACACCTTCGGCACCGGCAAGGGCGGCCTGGTGTCGTCTGACGGCTGGACCTGGAAAAGCGGACCGGTTCGCCCCGGCGGCGGCGTAGCGCCCGACGTGATCAAGCTGGGGGATCGCTACTACGTGGCCTGGGCGGTCGGCGGCGGCGGCATGAATGGCGGCCACAAGAGCGACGTGAAGATCATGTGGACGAAGTCGCTCGATCCCGCGTCCAGGGATTTCGGTTTCCACGAGGTCGGCACCGTGGCTTCGAGCGATGGCTTCGAGAACAACGATGCAATCGACCCGGCCTTCCTGCTCGCCGAAGGGCGCCTTTGGCTCAGCTACGGCACCTACTTCGGCGCGATCCGGATGGTCGAACTTGATCCAAAAACTGCCGAACGCCTGCCCGGCAACCAGCCCGTCGATATCGCGATCGACATGGAGGCAACCGCACTGCTCCATCGGGATGGCTGGTACTATCTGCTCGGCACCCATGGCACCTGCTGCGACGGGCCCAACTCGACCTACAATATCCGCGTCGGCCGTTCGAGGAGCCCGCTAGGCCCTTATGTCGACAACTTCGGCGTGCCCCTGCTCAAGGGTGGCGGCAAGCTGGTCTGGGGATCGAACGGCCGGGGTCGCGGCGCTGGCCATTTCGGCCTGGTTGAGCTCGGCGATGGCGTGGAAAAGTTCTCTTTCCACTACGAAGCCGACATGGACCGCTCCGCGCGCAGCGTTCTCGCAATCCTGCCGCTGACCTGGAAGAACGGTTGGCCAGTGGGACAGGAAAACCTGCGCCCCGGCACTTACGAGATCCAGTCCGAGCGCGGCGGCGCGCTGCAATTGGCGGTGGACGAAGTGCGCTTGCCCTGGTCGTGGACCGGTTTCGGCCCGCCCAAGGAGCCGGTCAAGCCCGTGCCGGACCAGACTCTGGAGCAGAACCAGACCGTGTGGCCCAAGGGCACGATCGCGGTCGACATGGGTACGTATCAGGTCCGCCCAAACCAGCATTGGACAATCGAACCCGCGGCCGGGGCCGGTGGCTGGTTCGGCGCGCCCTATATGAAGATCGTCATCGCCGGAACGAACCGCGCTCTTGCCGCCACGCCGTCGGGCGATGTCGTGACAGTGCCGGAATACACCGGCGCACCCGAACAGCTCTGGCGGATCGACATGCTGCCGGATGGCACCTATCGAATCGTCCCGAAGACCACGCCCGATCCCATGAAGCCCCTGGCCTTGGCCGCTGTCGGGGCCAGCACGCCGCGGCTCGTCCGCTTCGACACGGCGTCCGAGGCCGGCAAATGGACCTTCCGTAGGCCATGACGGCAAAGGACTGACAGTTCGATAAGGGTGACCCCCGACCATCGAACTGCTGGACTTTGCCGAAATTGCGCCCAAATAGGGCACAGGGGCGCAAGGAGCTGAAAGTGTCGCGAAGCAAGGAACAGGGCGGGGACGCGATCGACAGGTCTGACAAATCTTTACGCCTACACGGCAGCATCGCGCGCGATCTAGGTATTGCCATTGTCACCGGTAAATACGCCCCCGGCCACGTGCTGACGAGCGAGGTCGATTTTGCCGAGCGCAACCACATTTCGCGCACCGCCTATCGCGAGGCAATCCGTATCCTCGCCGCCAAGGGCCTGGTCGAAAGCCGCCCGAAGGCAGGCACCAAGATCACCGATCCGTCGCGCTGGCACATCCTCGATCCCGACGTTCTTGCCTGGACCTTCGAGGGCGAACCCAGCCAGGCCGCGATTGACGACCTGTTCGAGCTGCGACTGATCATCGAACCGGCGGCCGCCGAAATTGCTGCCACCCGCCGGACCGGTGCGCAACTCGCGCAGATGGGCCACGCGCTCGAGGAAATGGCCAAGCACACGCTGGCTTCGCCGCTCGGTCAGGCCGCGGACCAATCGTTCCACACCACGCTGCTGAAGGCGACTGGCAACATGGCGCTGATCTCATTGGCCAGCACCATCTCGGCTGCGGTGCGATGGACCACGATCTACAAGCAGCGCAAGCGCAAGCTGCCGCGGGATCCCTTGCCAGATCACCGCGTGCTGTTCGATGCCGTGGCCGATGGCGACGGCCCTGCCGCCCGTGCTGCCATGCAGAAACTGATCGAACTGGCACTTGCCGATATCGATCCGCCGGCGCGCGCCTGAGGTATAGCCGTCTGCAGCTTTTCGCTGGACAGCCCAGTATTTAGTCATACTTATTATCCGGCGGCCTTACGCTGCCGGATATGGCTCTTGCACGCCGATCCGCGATCCAGAAAACACCATCGTACGATGGTCATCGGACTACGGGAAGCGGGATGCCAATCACACGCAGGCAGGCAATCGCAGCGGGTGCTGCTGTTGCTGGACAGGGAATTGTCGGACTTCCTGCCAAGGCTGCGCCCCCCGCGCCCCGGCAGGATGTGCTGTGGTATCGCCAGCCTGCCTCGATCTGGACCGAAGCCCTTCCGGTTGGCAACGGCAGGCTCGGAGCAATGGTCTTCGGCGGCACCACGTCAGAACGGATCCAGCTGAACGAAGACACGCTGTGGAGCGGCGGCCCTTATGATCCGTTGAACCCGAAGGCTGGTCCTCAAGCGGTGGAGCACATCCGCAAGCTGATCGCGCAGCGCCGCTTTGCCGAAGCGGAAGCCCTCGCCAACGACTGCCTAATCGCACGGCCTGTCTCGCAGATGTCCTATCAGACCTTCGGCGATCTCTTCATCGACATGGACCTTCCCGGCACGCCAAGGACCTATCGCCGCGAACTTGATCTCGACAAAGCCATCGCCACAACCCACTTCGCCACCTCCACCGGCACCATAACGCGCGCGGTACTGGCAAGCCCCGTCGATCAGGTCATCGCCATCCACCTCTCGGCCAGTCACGGCGTCACGCTGAATTTGGCCGTTCGTTTTGACACGCCGCAAGACGCGACGGTCCGCGCCGCCGGCAATGCAATCCACGCAGAGGGCCGCAATCGGGCAGATCACGGCATCCCCGCCGGCCTGGGCCTCGCCGCAAGGATCACCGCCAGCGCCCAAGGCGGAAGCGTCCGGACGGAAGGCGCCACGTTGGTCGTCAGTGGGGCCTCGCACGCGACCATCCTCGTCGCGCTCGCGACCAGCCACGCCGGCGATCCTGCCGCCACCGTCGCCCGCCAGATCGCCAATGCCAGCGCCCGGCCATGGGTGGCCTTGCGCGATGCTCACATCGCCGAGCATCGCCGCCTCTATCGCCGCGCAGCGCTTCACCTCGGCCCGGCCAGCCCCCTGCCTACCGACGAGCGCATCAAAGCCAATGTCGAAAGCGACGAACCCGCCCTTGCCGCGCTCTATTTTGCCTATGCCCGCTACCTGATGATCTGCTGCTCGCGCCCCGGCACACAGCCCGCGAACCTGCAGGGCATCTGGAACGAGAGCACCAAGCCGCCGTGGGGATCGAAGTACACGATCAATATCAACACCCAGATGAACTACTGGCTGGCGGACCCTGCAAACCTCGGCGAATGCGCCGAGCCGCTGCTGCGCATGGTGCGCGAACTTGCGGTCAGCGGTGCGAAGACCGCTCGCGCCATCTATGGGGCAAGGGGCTGGGTTGCCCACCACAACACCGATCTCTGGCGCGCCTCCAGCCCGATCGATGGTGCCGCATGGGGCATGTGGCCGATGGGCGGCGCATGGCTCTGCAACGCGCTGTGGGACCGCTGGGACTATGGCCGTGACCGGGCATGGCTGGCCGCAATCTACCCCCTCATGCGCGGCGCGGCAGAGTTCTTTCTCGAGACCCTGCAGCCCTCGTCCCAGGGCCTGATCACCTCCCCCTCGATCTCGCCCGAGAATCGCCACCCGTTTGGCGCTTCGGTCTGCGCCGGCCCAGCGATGGACCGCCAGATCCTGCGAGACCTGTTCGATCGCACCGCAGCTGCCGCCACCGTTCTGGACCGCGACGCCGATTTCGCCGAGCAGCTGCGCCACACCCGCTCCGCCCTCGCGCCTGACCGCATCGGCAAAGCCGGGCAGTTGCAGGAATGGCTCGAAGACTGGGACGAGGCTGCGCCCGAACAGGACCATCGCCACGTCTCGCACCTCTATGCGCTCTATCCTGGCCACCAGATCAACCCGGACGGCACGCCAGAACTGGCGAGGGCAGCGCGCGTCTCCCTCGACCGACGCGGTGATGAATCAACCGGATGGGCCACCGCCTGGCGGATCGCCCTGTGGGCGCGGCTGCGGGATGGCGAGCGGGCGCACAAGATCCTGCGCAGCCTGCTTTCGCCCGCGCGCACTTATCCCAACATGTTCGACGCGCATCCGCCCTTCCAGATCGACGGCAACTTCGGCGGCAGCACCGCAATGATCGAAATGCTGATGCAAAGCCGGGGCAGTTCGCTTCATCTCCTTCCCGCGCTTCCCCGGGCCTGGCCTTCTGGCAGTGCCCGAGGGCTGATTGCGCGAGGCGGGGTGGCAGTCGATCTTAAGTGGACGGAAGGACAACTTGTTCAGGCCGTGCTGCAACCGATGGAAAGTGGCACGGTCGAGGTGCGCCTGGGCGAAATCCGCCGCACCATCACTCTCTCTGCCGGGCGTCTTGTGACGCTGAAGGGCTCCACCCTGGCGATAAGCTGAAACCGCTTGCGAACCCATGCGTTGCGCTGGCACTTGGGTGCATGCGGGTTCGGCCGCAGGATGGGGGAATGATGCTGGAGCGTAGCAAGATCGAAAAGGGCGGATTCGTCCTGTTTCTGGTACTTGTCACCGTCGGGTTGACGCTTGTCGTATCGCATTTTCTTGGCGCGATGCTGTGGGCCGCGCTGGCCGCGATCATGTTTCATTCGCTGAACGAGCGCCTGCTCGAACGGTGGCCGGAAAGGCGCAGCCGCGCCGCTGCCATGACGCTGCTGATCATCACCTTCGCGGTGATTATCCCTGCCATGCTGATCGGAACGATGGTGGTGGAACAAGCTTCCGGCGTATTCGCGCAACTGCGCACCGGTGAGCTGAATTTCTCCGCCTATTTCAAACAAGTACACGACGCTCTTCCGGTTCGGCTTCAGGACCTGCTCGGCAATGCCGGTTTTGGTACGTTCGAGACCGCGCAGAGCCGCATTTCCGAAGCCCTCGGCAACAGCGCCAGCGCAATCACGCAGCGCGCACTGGCCTTTGGCGCAAATGCGGCATCCTTCCTTCTTGCTTTTGCTGTAGGCCTTTACGTCACGTTCTTTATGCTGCGTGATGGATATGTGCTGGGTCCGCAGATTGTCCGCGCCCTGCCTCTTGCGGATTCGATCGCCGCCCAGATCGTCGAGCGGTTCGTCGCCGTGGTACGTGCCACGATCAAAGGGTCGGTGCTTGTTGCCTTGGCACAGGGCGCACTTGGCGCGATCACTTTCGCAATAGTCGGTCTGCCCGCCTCACTGCTCTGGGGTGCGCTCATGGCCATTGCCGCACTGCTACCCGCGATCGGCCCTGCCATCGTCTGGGGCCCGGTCGCGATCTACCTCTTCGCCACGGGTGCGATCTGGCAGGGCGCAGTCGTGATCGGATCGGGCGTCATGGTCATCGGCCTTGCCGACAACGTCCTGCGTCCGATGCTGGTCGGCCGCGATACCGGCATCCCCGACTGGCTGGTTCTGGTGACAACGCTGGGCGGGATCGAGTTGCTAGGCCTTTCCGGCATCGTTGTCGGCCCGGTGGTCGGGGCCCTGTTCCTCACCGGCTGGCAGATCCTGACCGAACAAAGACTGGCGCTTCACCCTGCCGAGAGACAAGGCGAAGCGCCGTGATCTTCACTTCGGCAGATCGACCACGCGGTCTACTCTGAAGGTCGTCTCGGTCCCCGGCAGTCCGCTGTCGGGCTGGCCCCCGCCCAAGTTGAGGCGATAAGTCCCCGCAAAAACCTGCCTCACTCCGTCCGGCCGCACGGCCGAAAGGTCACGCGGCGAAAGCTCCAGCGTCACCGCCTTGCTCTCGCCCGGCTTCAGGGAAACCCGCTGAATCCCGCGCAGCGCCACGCGCGGGGCACCGGGCTGATCGGGGAAGCGCAGGTAGGCCTGCACCACTTCCTCGCCTTCGCGCGCGCCGGTGTTGGTCACCTGCGTCGTCACGCGAATGCCATTGGCCGTGCTGCCGCCAACCGGATCGACCTTCGCAGGGCCATAGCCGAATGTCGTGTAGCTCAGGCCATAGCCAAAGCCATAAACCGGCTTGCCGGTGAAGTAGCGATAAGTCCGCCCCTTCATCGAATAATCGGTGAATGCCGGCAGGTCCGCCGTGTCCTTGTAGAACGTCAGCGGCAGACGTCCTGACGGATTGGTCTTGCCTGTCAGCACATTGGCCACGGCAAGCCCCCCGGCCTGACCTGGATACCACGCCTCTACCAGTGCACCGGCATTGTCCCTCGCCCATGACAGGTTGATCGGGCTGCCGTTCATCGCCACGACGACGAGCGGCTTGCCGAGCGTGCGCGCCCGGATCAGCAGTTCGCGCTGATCCATCGGCAGTTCCAGACTGGTCTTGTCACCGCCGTCGAAGCCCTCGATCTTGAGCGGCATTTCCTCGCCTTCAAGGTCCGCCGTCAGGCCGACCACGGCGACCAGCACATCGGCCTCGGCCGCGCCGCGCGCCAGATCGCCCCAGGGGTCCTTGCTGATGCGCTTCCAGAACAAGCCCGGCCCCGCCGCGCCGCCTCCTTCGATATCGAAGTGCAGCGGATAGCGCTCGCCCTTCTTCAGTTCGACCTCGACGTACTTTGGCGGCTCACCCCACAGCGAGTAGTGATCGGAGGTGATCACGGGCTTCCCGCCGATCTCGATTGCGCCCTTCACCGCGGTCACGCCCATCTTGTACAGGCCGCTTTCCGGCGCCACGAAGAAGCCGTCCCACACCACCTTGTGCGCCGGGCTCACCTCTTTCAGCTGCATCGCGCTGCTTTTCAGGTTGGTCTCGATCCGCGTGACCACCGGCTTTGCCGTGAACGTCCGTTCGCCGCGCGGCTTGTCGGGATCCACCGCGTTATAATAGACTGCCTTCAGCCCCGGCTTCCCGTCAGGCGTCAGGAAGTTGCCATCCGTCACCAGATCGCCGTCGACGATCGACGGCGAGAACGGCACATAGTTGACCTGCGCTCCCGGCATCGCGCGGCGCAAGCCCTCGACAACCGAGATTGGCGGCGCGGAATTGGCAGAGGAGTAATTGCCCCGCAGCACCCGCGTCGCATCGCCCAGGGGTCCGATCACCGCCACCCGCGCGCCGGCCTTCAGCGGCAGCACGCCCGTGTTCTTGAGCAGGACCAGGCTCTTCTCGGCAGACTTGAGCGAAAGGTCCCAACCTGCCTGCGTGCCCACTGCGCTCACCGGCGTGGCATTGGGCTTGCGCGCGCTCATCCCGCCCAGGTCGCCATTGCGATAGCGTGCCGAGAACAGCCGCACCAAAACGCGGTCAAGGTCGCCTTCGGTCAGGTAGCCCGCCTTCAGTGCCGCCTTGTAGCGGTCGGCCAGCCCCTTGGCCTCACCAATGGTGCCGGTGTGGCATTCGTTGTCGACGCCCGCCAGCAGGCCTACCGCCACGCCCGAGGCAGCATCGGGCGCATACTTGTGGCGATCATAGATATCGACCACCGCATCGCAGTCCGAAACGACATAGCCTTTGAAGCCCCACGCCCCGCGCAGCCTGTCCTTCAGTAAGAGATCGCTCGCGCAGGCCGGCTGCCCGTCAACGCGGTTGTAGGCGCACATGATCGATCCGGCCTTGCCCTCGACAATCGCGGCGCGGAACGCGGGCAGATAGGTGTCTTCCAGATCGTGGCGCGAAACCATGATGTTGTCGGTATGCCGGGTCGGTTCGGGCCCTGAATGCACCGCAAAGTGCTTGGGGCTGGCGATCACGTCGGGCAGATCCGGGTTCGGCCCCTGGATGCCCTTCACGTAAGCGACGCCCAGTTGCGCCGTCAGGTACGGGTCCTCGCCATAGGTCTCCTGCCCACGGCCCCAGCGCGGATCGCGGAAGATGTTAATGTTGGGCGCCCAGGTGTCGAGCCCGGTGCCGATCTTGCCGAGATGCCCGGTCTGCCGAGCCAGCGTGTGCAGGCCCTGCAGTTCGGTGCTGATCACCCGTGCCACGTCATGGATCAATGGCGGGTCGAACGTGGCAGCAAGCCCGATGGATTGCGGGAAGTTCGTGGTCGGGACGGCACCGCCCGCGCCATGCAGGCTCTCGGTCCACCAGTTGTAGGCCGGCACGCCAAGGCGCGGGATAGCCGGCGCGACATTCAGCAATTGCTCCACCTTCTCGTCGGTGGTCATCTTCGCCACCAGCGCTGAAGCCAGCCGGTCCGCCTCGGCCCGCGGATCAACCTCCTGCGCGTTGGCGGTGGACAGAGTTAGCGTTACCACGCTAACGGACCCAAGCAGCAGTCGCGCGAGGCCGCGCGTTGGCAATGAACTGGCGATCACGATTTTCCTCTCAAGTATCCCGTGCCGATGCGACCCGGCAGGGCTGGTCGTTGCGGATCAGACTGGCTGCAATCCGTATTTCACGATGCGGTCGATCAGGTCGCGATGCCTGGGCAGTCCACTCAGCATTCGCGCAGTGACGTCGGCATTCTCTGCCCGCGCCCGCCGCGCCTCTCGCACTTCCGGTTCGAGCGTGCGCGCGGAGACCTCGGTTCGGAAACCCATGCCATAGAGCACGTACTGATAGGATGCCGAAGGGAACACCTCGTCCACCCGGTCGAACTCCTCGTGCATGTAGGGCCCCTGATACTGCCACAGCGCCATCAGCTCCTGCAGCCTCTCGGGAATGGAGGCCGGGTCCATGTTGTCCCGCCAGAACGCCGTATCGCGTCGCTGGCTCAAGACGTAATGCAGCTTGAGAAAGTCGATGATCCGGCCCCAGCGGTACAGCGTCTTCTCGTTGTAGCGCCGCGCCACCACGTCCATAACCTCGCGCACCGGGGGCATCTGGTCTGCGATCATCTTGGCCGAAAGCTCGATCAGCACGATGGCGGAGGCTTCCAGTGGCTCGAGGAACCCTGCCGCCAGCCCCACGGCAACGCAATTGTTCTTCCAGAACAGTTCGCGGTGGCCCGAACGGATATCGATCTTGCGCACCGCAAGACCTTCCGCCGCCGGGCCCACATAAGCGCGCAGTTCCGCCTCGGCATCCTCGCGGCTGATATGGCGGCTTGAATAGACGTGCCCAACACCCCGTCGCGTCGGCAAACCGATGTCCCATATCCACCCCGCCGATTGCGCGGTCGAGATCGTGTGCGTTGCCACCGGCGCATCGGGGGCGGGGTATGGCACCTGCATGGCGAGCGCGGTGTCGCAGAAGAGCACGTCGTTGCAGTACTTGAAGCCGACGCCGAGCGTCTGCCCCAGCAGCAGGCTGCGCATGCCGGTGCAGTCGATGAACAGATCGCCGCTGATTTCGCCTGCCTGCTCGGTCGCGATCGCGCGAATGTCGCCGCTTTCGTCCTGAAGCACTTGGCGCATGTCTGCCAGCACGTGGCGCACGCCCAGCTTTTCGGTGCAATGCCGCTGCATGAACGGCGCGAACTTGCCGGCATCGAGATGGTAGGCGTAATTCGCCTGCCCCTCGTACTCGGCATTGACCATCGACTTGGGCGCCAGGTTCTCGTCGCAGAGCCGCCCTTGCGGACATACCGCGTCGCAGAAGGTCTCGCCGTTGTCGCCACCCTCGTTCAGCGTGCCCGCCAGCCAATGCGGCGCAAGGTTCAGCTGCCCGAAGCGCTGGGGCAGGACCAATGGATGATAATAGGCGTCGTCCTCGGCGCCGGTGGTCCACTTCGCAAACAGCGCGCCTTGCTTGAAGGCGGCATCGCATTCGCGGAAAAAATCGGTTTCGGAAATGCCCACGCTCTTGAGCGTCGAGCGCAGCGTAGGCCAGGTCCCTTCGCCCACGCCTATGATCGGCACGTTGGGGCTTTCCACCAAGGTGACGGAGAAGTCGTGTCCGATCCGGGCCTTGTGCTTTGCGGCAATGATCGCTGCGGTCAGCCACCCGGCCGTTCCGCCACCGACAATCACGACATCGCGCACTGCACGAACCATCCGCGCACCTCTCCGTCCTGCTTTTGCAGCAGTGCCGGGGCACGAAGCTCCGGCACCACCATCACGTCTTGTCAGTATTTGAAACGGGCGCCGAAGACAAAGCGGCGACCGTAGTTGAACGTGTCGAGCGACATGTTCGAAAAGCGACCATAAGTGCTGTAGTTCGAGTTGTTGAGGTTGGTGCCCTCGACAAAGACCGACAGCTCCTTGGTCACTTGGTAGCTTGCGCTGGCATCGATCTGGAACTGACGGTTCACGTTGACCGGTTCCGCACCGAAGGTGCCGCCCTGCTGCTGGCCAAGGCCAAGCAGGTACTTATCGCGCCAGTTACCGGCAACGCGCACTTCCAGACCGTTCTTGTCATAGAACGCCACGAGGTTCGCGGAGTTGGCAAGGCCGGTGATGGCAAAGGCCGAACCCGAGATGTCCGCCGTGTTGAAGGTGCGGTTGGTATTGACCAGCGTGGCGTTGGCGTTGAACCCGAAGCCGGTTTCGCCGAAGACCTGCTGCCAGGCGATTTCCACGCCGCGCACCACGCCGTCCGGACCGTTGACCTTGCTGTTCACCTGGAACTGCGCGGGCTGGTTCGTGAACGGATCGACCACGCCGTTGATCGTCTGGGTGCTCACGCCGCCGACGATGAAGTTCGAGATGAACTTCATGAAGCCGTTGACCGCGACGTACGAGTTGGAACCGTAGTACCATTCGACACCGAGATCGAGGTTGTCGGCAAGGTAGGGCTTGAGGCTGGCGTTGCCGCCCGATGCCGCAAGGCTGCCCCTGCGCAGCGTGCCGAGGTTGATCGTCGGGCGCAGATCACCCAGCGCCGGGCGGGTCAGCGTGCGCGATGCATCGAAGCGCAGGATCAGGTTCGGCTTCACCTCCAGCTTCACGTCAAGGCTGGGCAGGACGTAGTTGTAGGAAATGCTGCGCTCGATCAGCTGCTGCGGCGTGAAGGTATCGACCTGGATCAGCGTCGGGTCGGTCGGCACCGTGATCAACTTCACCGGATTGCGGCCAAGCGCGCCCGAAGTCAGCTTGGTGTACTCGTCGCGTACGCCGGCGCTGACCTTGAACGGCATATCACCGATCTCGCTCTCGAAGTTGATGCGCAGATAGGCCGCAAACGTCTGCTCCTTGACGTTCAGCACGCTGTCCGGGTTGAACGCAGGCGCAGTGGTGCCGCGTCCGGTCGCCTCGAGCACCCGGTACACCGCCACCGGATCGTACTTGATGATCGCAGGAGCTAGGTTGCCTTGGTAGCCAGGGATGAAGTTGTTGGTGCTGATGATGCCCTGATAGACGCTGTCCGGCAGCGGTGCGACTGCGCCGGTACGGCCAGACGGCGCGCCATAGCCGCCATAGCGG
This sequence comes from Novosphingobium sp. FW305-C-30-35, assembly GCF_058783135.1. NCBI lineage: Bacteria > Pseudomonadati > Pseudomonadota > Alphaproteobacteria > Sphingomonadales > Sphingomonadaceae > Novosphingobium > Novosphingobium sp. FW305-C-30-35. The sequence goes on along the minus strand of NZ_JBYSYJ010000002.1, from coordinate 244,317 downwards.
AAGAACGTGCCGTTCACGAACGGGCTTTCGCCTTCCTGGTGGTACTTGTTTTCCTGGAAGCTGCCGCCGAAGTGGACCTTCAGGTTGTCGCCGTCCCACTTGCCGCCGATCTTCACCTGCTTGACGAGGTTGGTGAAGTAGTTGGGGAAGCCGGCAATCACGTGGCTGCCGATCAGCGACTTGTCGGTAAAGCGCGAAACGTCGCCACCCGGCCCCACGTCGTGGATGCTGGGCAGGAAGTTGTTGCTCGGCCCGCCGATCTTCACGCCGGTATTGGCGCCAAGGATCGTCGAATAGCGGCTGCACGAAGTCGGCGCGGTCGTCGGGCCCGCACCGGCGGGATACGTGCAACCCGTCGACAGGAACGGCCCGTTCGGATCGGCATTGGTGCCGCCGTAACCGATGTCCATCGCGTTCTGGTAGCCGTTGCGGCCGGGATTGAGGACCGAGCGCGAGAGCGATGCGTCGAAGTCGAAGCTGAGCTCGTCGGTCGCATCCCACTTCAGGTTGCCGCCGAACATGTAGGTCTGGTTGATCGTCCGCGCCAGGCTGGCGTTGAAGTCCATCGGCGTGCCGAACTGGTTGAAATCAACCACCGTGCCGTTGCTGTCCTGCTTCACATTGCGCAAGTCGTCACCGTTGAACCATGCGCCGTAGCCATAGGTCGCGGTGTTCAGCGTCTGGCGGGTGAAGTTGCCGTCCAGCGTCAGCAGCACATCGTCACCGGCCTGCCACTGATAGGCAAGACGGCCGTCGATGCGCTCGTCCTTCGTGGTAATCTGGTTGGCGCCAACCTGCTGCGGGAACCAGCCCAGCACGTTCTTCTTGGCAGGCGTGAAGTCGTTGGTCTGACAGGCCGCCTGCGCCTGGCACTGATAGAAGTAGTTGCCGATCCACCCCGGGATGAAGACCTGGTTGGTTTCGGTATCGACGCGGCGATAGGCGGCGTAGGCCAGGATGCCCATGGTGTCGTCGGCAAAACGCGTGCTCGCGAGGGCCGCACCCGAAGGCGTAACCTTGCCGCTGCGGTCCTGAACGGCACCGGAAGCCTTTACCGCAAACTTGCTGTCTGCGCTGTCGAAGGGCTTGGGCAGGGCAACATTGATCGTCGCACCGATGGCGCTGGCGCCCAGTTCGACGTCGGGAGTCTTGTAGACCGAGATGTTCGAGACGAAGTCCGAGCCGATCGTCGTGAAGTCAACCGCACGGCTGCCCGAAGCGGTCGAAAGGCGACGCCCATCGAACTGCGTGTCGTTGAAGTCACCGCCAAAGCCGCGCACGGTCACGCCATTGGCTTCGCCGCGGGCGCCAGAACGCTGGATCGAGATGCCGGGCAGGCGCTGCAGTGCGTCAGCCACGTTGGCATCGGGGAACTTGCCGATGTCTTCGGCCGAAATCGCATCGACCACGCCCGAAGCCGTGCGCTTGATCTCCATGTTGCGCTGGAGCGAGCCACGAATGCCGGTGACGATGATTTCGGCGTTGCTCGGCTCGTCGTTCATGACCGAGCTTTGCGCTTCCTGCGCCGCAACCGGCATCGCCATGGCAAGCGCGATCGCGCCTGCTGCACTTCCGATAAGGAAGCGTGAATTGATGGACGTCCTCATACCCTCTCCACTGCTACTCTGACGGCCCCCCCGCCCGGGAAGGTGATCTGCATCCGGCTGCCCCACACGACAGGACCGGCAGCCATGACGAAGCACGCGCAATCGGAGAAGCATCGCGCAGGCGAACTGCGATTTCCCTTCAGCCTCTCAACCCTGCAGGCGCTCTGTCGGCGTCACCTTGCGAGACCGGTGTAACTGATCTAGGTAGCGCTATCAATACCAAATTGTCTGCGCAATGGCACCTTGGTTGGATAGTGTTGCAACAAGGCCGCGGATGGCGTTAGATCAGCCATGTTAGCGCGCACATGAAGTACCGGGCATAACCGCGATAAGCTGCCTGAAAAACAGGGAAAGACGGGAGAGGACGAATGGCTGAGCAACTCGAGATCCTGAACAGCGAGGTCCATCGCAACCTGGCTATGCACCCTCTTGCTGGCGCGCATCCGCACATGGTGCAGATCTCGCTGCCCGAAGTCGAAGCGGCCGCATCCTGCTGTCCGGTCATGCTGGCCAAGTCCCCCGAAACAGGGCGATTCGCCATCGTCGCGTTATTCGGATTCTCGCCCGAAGAAGTCCTCGTGGAGGGTGCGGGCACTGGAAACGCTGCGTTTCTTCCGCTCGACCTGCAACGGCAGGGATTTTTTGCCTCTGACAAGAACATTGCCGTCGATCTTGCTCATCCCCGCTTCGCGCCCGGAGGCACAATTCCCCTGTTCGATGCCATGGGCGGCCCGACCGACGAGATGCGTCTCGTCCAGCGCGCCATCGGCACCTTGATGGGCAACGCGGCAAGGACGGAAAGATTCATTGCCGATATCGTCGAGGCGCGGCTGGTCGAGCCGGTCGACATTTCCCTGAAGTTCGACGATGGCCAGACCGTCGCCCTGAATGGCCTCTACACGGTCAGCGGCGATGCGCTTGCAGATCTCGATGATACTAGAATCATCAGACTATTTAGAGACGGCTCCCTGGCTGCTGCATTGGCGATCCGCGCGTCGCTGCGCCAGATCGGCCAGCTTGCCCGCAGGCGGAATGAACGTCTCGCCATGCCTGCCAGCGGCTGGGCATGACATGGCCGGACAGGCCCGGCCAGAACTGACAGAAATCTCGAAAGACCACACCGCGCTGGTCAGCGCGGAGGCGTTTCGCGTTCAAGTTATTGAAACGGGTCGGCCCGCGGTGATCAGGGGCCTCGGCGCGGCTTTGCCAGCGACACGGGCCGCAAGCGCAGAGCCAGGCGCAGTGCTGGACTATATGCTTGGATTTGCGAACGAACGCCGACCACAAGTCTTCCAGAGCGATCCGATCAACGCGGGCCACTATTTCTATTCGGACGATCTTTCCGGCTTCAACTTCACGCGCAGCGAAATGGCGCTCAGCGATGCCTTCCACGCGATGCTGGCCCACGCGGCCGATCCCTCGGCGCCGACGACCTATGTCGGTTCGCTTGTCGCGCCCGCCTATCTTCCCGGCTTTGCCGAGACCAATCATGTTGCCATCGTGCCCCGATCTGTCGAACCACGCCTGTGGATCGGCAATCCGTCCACCGCTGCGGCTCACTACGATGCTTACGAAAATCTGGCCTGCGTGATCGCCGGAGAGCGCACGTTCACGCTCTACCCGCCTGATGCCATTGGCGATCTCTACGTTGGTCCGATCGACAATACGATGGCCGGCCAACCCGCGAGCCTCGCCGCCCGCAATCCGGACCCAGCGCGCTTCCGCCGCTTCGAAAAGGCCCGCGCCCGTGCCATCGCCGTTACCCTGCAGCCGGGCGATGCCCTCTTCCTGCCCAAGTTGTGGTGGCACCAGGTTGAAGCCAAGGCCCCGATCAACGTCATGCTCAACTACTGGTGGGACGCCACTGCCACCGGGCCTGACGCGCCCTCGCTGTCTATGCTCCACGCCATGATCGCCATAGCCGAACGCCCAGAGGCAGAGCGCATGGCCTTCCGCGCCTTCTTTGATCACTACGTCTTCCGCACCGAAGGCCACCCCCTTGCCCATTTGCCCGAAGACCAGCGCGGCGTCCTCGGCAATCTCAAGGCCAACTACGGCCAGATCCGCGCCATGCTCCTCCGCGCACTGCGCGGCAGCTGACAACAACCAGAACCAACCTCGGGAGATTGACCAATGCGCCTTTTGCCTATGCTGGCCCTCTCAGCCCTCACGATGGGAGCGCTACCTTCAAGCGCATACGCGCAAGTGCAGACGCCTGCACCCGCTGCCATTGCTGGCGCACCCAAGACCACGGTCCAGAAGATCTCTGTTCACGCCACGGCCCTCGAAGGCGCGCTTGAAGGCGATAGCGCCGATCGTGACGTGTTCGTCGTCCTGCCGCCCAGCTACGCGCGGAACCCGAAAGGCCGTTATCCGGTGGTCTATGCGCTCCATGGCTACTCCATCGGCGCGCAGCAATGGATGGGCGAGATCCACGTGCCGCAGGTGATCGAAGGCGGCATGGCCCAGGGTGCGCGCGAGATGATCTACGTCTTCCCCGACAGCAAGACCGTGCACAACGGCTCGATGTATTCCTCGTCTGTCACCACCGGCGATTTCGAGTCCTTCATCGCCCGCGATCTTGTGACCTACATCGACAGCCACTTTCGCACCCTGCCCACGCGCGAAAGCCGCGGTCTCGTCGGCCATTCGATGGGCGGTTACGGCGCCACGCGCATCGGCATGAAGCATGCCGACGTGTTCGGCGCGCTCTACCTGATGAGCCCGTGCTGCCTCTCCGCGCGCGGCCTGTTTGGCGTCACGCCCGAGGCAATGAAGGCCTATGCCGCGATGAAGAGCCCGGCCGACTCGGCCAGCCTGCAATGGGCACAGCGCGGCACCCTGGCGGCTGCCGCCGCCTGGTCACCCAACCCGAAGAACCCGCCGCTCTATCTCGACCTGCCGTTGACCGCCGAGGGCAAGGCCCGCGATGACGTCATGGCGAAATGGGCCGCCAACGCCCCGCTCTCCTTCGTAGACCAGTACATCCCGAACATGCGCCGCTACGCTGCGATTGCCATGGACGTGGGCGACAAGGACGGCCTCAAGACCGATACCGAAACCCTGCACAAGGTCCTCGAAACCTACGGCATCACCAACAGCTTCACCCTGTACGAAGGCGATCACACCAATCGCGTCGCGTTCCGCTTCCAGGAACAGGTCGTGCCGTTCTTCAGCAAGCACCTCGCGTTCGGAGCAACGAAGTGAAGCGCCTCACTGTCGCCGCCCTGCTCGCAGCAACCACCCTCGCATCCTCGGCCAACGCCGCCGACAAGCCGCTCGAGGCCCGTGGCACCTGGAGCGTAACGACGCGTGGCTCCGCCCCGCGGCCGCCGATGGGCTGGAACAGCTGGAACGCCTTCGGCACCGACATCGACGAGGAAAAGGTCATCGCCTCGGCGCAACTGATCGTTGATTCCGGGCTCGCCGCCAAGGGCTACCGCTACGTCAACATCGACGATGGCTGGTGGGCGAAGCGGCGGCAGGCTGATGGCCGTGTGCTGATCCGCACCGACAACTTCCCTTCGGCCCGAACGGCTGATGGCAACACCAGCTTCCGCCCTTTCACCGACCGGCTTCACGCCATGGGCCTGAAAGCCGGCATCTACAGCGAGATCGGCCGAAACAGCTGCGGCCAGATCTACGGCGATCCCGCCGGCCCCGGCCAGCCCGCGGGCACCATGGCCGAACGCGAGATCGGCCTCTACGGCCACATCGATCAGGACATCGCGCTCTATTTCGGCGAATGGAACTTTGACTATATCAAGGTCGACGGCTGCGGCATCCGCGCGCTCGCCGCTGACAGCCCGCAGGTCAAATCCGGCCGGCTGCGCGCGCTGGATCCGCTGATCGACTACGACACCATCCCGCGCACTAATACCCCCGCAGTGAAGGGGCTGTTCGATCAGGTGGGCCAGGCGCTGTCGCGCAACAAGCCTGGCAACGATTTCGTCCTGTCGATCTGCCTGTGGGGTTCGGCCGACGTCCGCTCATGGGCGCGTACCCTCGGTAACCTTGCGCGCACCAGCGAGGACATCTCCCCCAATTGGGAGCGGATGCTGCACAATCTCGATTCCGCCTCCCGGCGTGAACTTTACGCCAAGCCCAACAGCTGGAACGATCCCGACATGCTGTTCATCGGCAGCGGCGAGTTCGACGATGCGCACCTCACCGAGGCGCGTTCGCACATGTCGCTGTGGGCGATGCTCAACGCACCTCTGATCATCGGCTTCGATCTGCGCAAGGCCTCGCCCGCAATGATGGGCGTGCTCGGCAATGCGCAGGTCATCGCGCTCAATCAGGACGCGGCCGCGCATCAGGCCGTGCTGGCCTATGATGGCGACAGCGTTCAGATCTTCACCAAGACGCTGGCCGACGGCACCAAGGCTGTCGCCCTGTTCAACCGCACCGGCAGCCCGATCGACGTGAAGCTCATCGCGTCGCACCTCAAATACCGCGCCGATCAACCGATTACCCTGACTGACCTGTGGGACGGCGACACGAAATCCTTCACCAATGAAATGCCGGTCCATCTCGAACGCCACCAGACCCTGCTGTTCAAGGCCAGCGGCACGCGCGAGCACGCGCAAGGCCTTTACCTGTCCGAGCAACCCGGCAACGTGAACCCGGCGGTCGACGGTATCGTGCATCCCATGGCCGACCCGATGGTCTATCGCGGCCTTCTGCCCTGGCGCTCGACCAAGGCCGATGGCGAACATCCCGTTTATGGCGGTTGGGGCGGTGCGCGGGCAGATGCGACCCCCTTCGCCCAGACTCCGAAGATCGCGGGCAAGACCTATCACAACGCCATCGGCACCCTCGCCAACTCTCGCCTCGAAGTCCGCAACACCGGCTTCTCGACCTTCACCACCCTCGCCGGGATAGACGACTCCGTCGCCGACCCAACCGCTCGCGTCCGCTTCTCGGTCCACGCCGATGGCAAGCTGCTGAAGCAGACCGGGTGGATGAAGCCCGGCGACGCGCCTGCCGCCATTGCCGTGCCGGTCAAGGGCGCGAAGATCGTGGAACTGGTCGCCGAAGGAAACCGCCCGGAGATGCAAAATGTGGCGGTCGACTGGGCCGAAGCGGCGCTCGACCGCTAGGCTTGGCGCCGCACAAGGCGCCAGACCCGCATCACGCCCAGCACCACCAGCGCCCAGAAGCCAAGATCCGCAAGGAACGGGCCGGGCCGGAAGTCATCCTCCGGCCCGATCTGGTGCGGCACGGAAGTGGCCGTGCTGTCCGCCAGAAACGGCGCGGGCCACCCCGCCACCTCGCGCGGCAACCAGTTCTGCTCGAGCGGCCCCTCGAACCCATACATCGCCCGTTCGTCGGACGCGGGATGGATCAGCGCGCTTGCGCAGGTGAGGAGCAAAGCGAAGGCGGCAACGAGGATCGATCTCAGCATCACAGCCAAAACGCGGCAGCAAACGCAAAGTGCCGCCCCCAGCGGACGGTCTACGTTCCGCTGTTCAGGACCGCGTTTCTGGTGGCGAGGTCTTCAGCCAGAATAATTGGTTCGGCGCCAAACGGCAGTGATCTCCAGCGTCTCGGCAAGGACCGCTCTGGCAACTTCGTACTGTCTGAAAACGGTTTCGCCGGACATTCGCCTCATCATGCTGACTTCGGCGCGCAACGTTGATCTTGTGACACCCTCCGGTCCTTTTTGATGAGGTCCTTACTTTTTCGGATGTCGGATCATCGCCTGCTGACATTCGCTGGATGAAGCTTGGCAAGGCTCGAGCGTCTCCTGCCGCGCAAGCATAGCCCAGATCTATACCCGCATAGGGAATCATTTCTTTTTTTGAGGGATAACTTTCGGCATCTCCGCGCCTTGACTGGGTCAGGTGGGAGAACCGCAGCGATGTGCCGGAAAAAACGATCGCTCGACGGGAAGGTCTCAGGCCGTGTCCACGAGTTCGACACGAGAGGTGTCCTTCTGGCGCAGCGATAGTTTCGACCCCGATTGGACCACAGCTCAACGTTGGGCCGAATTGGCAGCACGAGACGTCTTCATCCAAGAATACTCGTCATTCACGATGAATACCACGTGCGAATAGGCATAGAACTCGAAGAAAAAAGGCGTCTCTTCTTCATAATTTCGACAATCGAGAGACATTATTCCGATAATTCAATTTCAGGGAGATAAAGATGAACAGATACAGATTGATGGCACTGGCGGCGTCAACTGCGATTGCTTCATATTCATGGTCAGCGAATGCCCAGGATACAACTGAAGGCGCTGGCACCGATGCGAATGCCGACGTGTTCGGGGACATCGTCGTGACAGCCTCGCGACGGGCAGAGCGCTTGCAGGAAGTGCCGTTGGCCGTGTCAGCACTGGGAGCTGAACAGATCGCCAAGGGAGGATTCCAGCGCCTGCCCGACTTGCAGTATCAGGTTTCTGGCCTTCAGTTTGGCAGTTCCCCGAACGACAGTGGTTTCCGTCTGCGTGGCGTTGGCTCGGCAGGCGGTTTCGCCTCGTCGTCCGAACAGAATGTCGGCACCGTCGTCGACAACGTCGTGATCCCCTTCGGCAATCCGCTCAACAGCCTGGGGGATCTCGAGCGGGTGGAAGTGCTCAAGGGCCCGCAGGGTACCCAGTTCGGCAAGAACGCTTCTTCCGGCGTCATCAACATCACGACGGCCAAGCCCCGGTTCGACGGGGTCTCGGGCAAGGCGTACGCATCGTACGGTGAATTGAACGAGGTCAACGCCAACGCCTCGGTCAACCTGCCATTGTCGAGCAATGCCGCTATGTCGGTGTTCGGCTTCTACCGTCGGAATGATGGCTTCCTCGAGAACGTCCTGCGCGATGAAATGTGGGGTGGTGAACGCAGCTATGGCGCGCGCGCCAAGCTGCTTTGGGAGCCGTCCGAAGATCTCAGCGTCTACGTGATCGGCGACTATTCCAAAATCAATCGTACAGGGCCGGGGCAACTCTGGACGCTTAACTCCCTGCCAAACAGCGCCAAGCCGGGAACCGGCTTTAATCCGCTGATGGCATTACGCTTCGCCAATCTGTCAGCCTTGGGCGTCACGCCGGGCTTCGAGAACGGCAAATCGGTTGAAGACTATCCAGGGTACAGCTCGGAGCAGAACTTCGGAGCCTCGATCGAAATCAACAAGGAGCTGGGGAGCGGCTATAACCTTACGTCCGTCACCGCCTACCGTGGCCTGAACGAAGGTCCGCAGGCATTTGCCATCGATGGCAGCAGCTTGCCGATCTTCAGGGCCCAGCCAACCGGTGTCGATCAGACATTCTTCAGCCAGGAACTGCGCCTCTCCTCGCCCAAGGGCTCGCAGCTCGAGTTTACCGGTGGCTTCTACGCATCGGTTCGCAAGGTAGGCGACGCTAACGACTTCAATCGCGCCCAGTTGCGCCCGGCCTTCCCGTTCACACCGATTGCTCTTGGACCGACGCTGAGTGCCACACCGATCATCAATATCTCGGCAGGGCAGAGTAACACCCAGACAAAGTCTGATTCTTACGCCGGATTTATTGACGGCAAGTTCCACATGAGCGAGCAGTTCGCCCTTCTCGGCGGTTTCCGCGTCCAGAATGACAAGGTCAAATCGTCGTCGTTCTCGATCGTCGACCCGGCCGTCGCACCCGCAACGGTCGATTTCTCGACAACGCCGCCAGGATTCGTTGTCCCCTATGCACCGCGTGCACTGCAAACGGGCAGCGTGTCGAAGACAGGATGGTCAGGGCGAGTCGGTGCCGAATACAAGCTGGCGCCTGATGTCATGGTGTTCGCGACCGTTGCCCGTGGTTACCTGGGACCGACCGTGACGTTCTCCGGGCTCACGGGTGCAAAGTCCAGCGTCAATCCCCAGACGGTCCGCGACGTGACAGTTGGGCTCAAGAGCCAGCTGTTCAATCGGACAGTCACCTTCAATGCCAACATGTTCTTCGATCAGTACAAGAACCTCCAAACCTCGGTCTTCAACGGAACCGAGTTCCTGACGGAGAACGCCGGTGGTTTCCGCGCGAATGGCTTTGAAGTGGATGCAGCTTGGCGCGTCAGCCCCGAGTTCAGCCTGAATGGAGGCTTCACTTATTCGGACACCAAGTTTACCGATTACGTCACGGCCTGCCCAAGTGTCGTCAAGGCCGGCTACACGTGCTTCACCCAGAACGGAACCAGTCTGATCCAGGCGAAAGGCGAGCCCTTGTCCGGAGCACCGAAATACAGCGCTACGTTGGGGGCAAATGTCACCCTGCCAATCAGCGAAAGCCTGCAGTTCGATTGGGCAGCAAACGGGTACTATCGAAGCAGGGTTCAATATGACGTGGCAAGCGCGATTGCTTCCCAGCCAGGATTCGTGACCATCGGTCTCAATGCCGGCATCGGTCACCCGGACGGGAATTGGCGCCTCGGCGTGTTCGCCCGCAACCTGCTGGACAAGCGCTTCCATGCATCAGTGATCGGATTGCCCTTTGCAGATGCAGGCGGCGCCGTGAACTGGTTGACGCGTGAAGGGCGTCGCACCTTGGGGGCAAGCCTGGAAGCTAAGTTCTGACAGGCTACAGGTCCCGCCTTGCTGCCTCGCTTTCTAGGTTAGCGAGGCGGGACGCCTTGCAACTGCTAAGACACTGGAGGCTAAGCCAGACAGAACTCGGCTTGGTATCGAATTTGGGCAAACTCGTAAGATTCTGATCGACGTATGGGAGAAGTATCGTGAAGCGAGTTTCACGGCGAGAGTCCTTCAAGCTGGCTGCCATCGGAACTGCGGGCTGCCTTCTGGGCGGTCTGAGCGAACTGGCGCGTGCCAGCGAGCCAGAGGAATTTGCCTACGTTCACCCTCAACTGCGCCCCTTTGCCAAGCAACTCATGGCCATGCTTGAACCCATGCCCGAGCTTTCCGAAAAAAGCTTGTCATTCACCCGGAAGGCAATGGGCGGATGGGCGCAGCCTCCCCTCCAAGCCCCCGCCTGGACCAGACAATCTGTACCTGGTTTGATGGGCCACCCGGCGGTCACCGTGTACGTCGTCAACAGCGACGCGTCGAAACGCCGTCCGGCAATCCTTCACACGCACGGCGGAGGCTTTGTCAGCGGCACAGCTATCAGCATGGTTGCTGACCTGCAGCGTCTGGCTTTGGAATTGGACTGCACGATCGTCACAGTCGATTATCGTCTCGCGCCGGAAACACGATATCAGGGATCCATTGCAGACAACTATGCAGCTCTCGAATGGCTTTACGACAATGCGACATCCCTTGGCGTCGATGCAGGCAGGATCGCCGTTATGGGCGAGAGCGCAGGCGGCGGGCACGCAGCGCTGTTGGCCCTCAAAGCGCGTGATGTCGGCAAGGTCCCGATCGTCGCACAGGTTTTGATATACCCGATGCTGGATGACCGCACCGGAACCGTGGAGACGCCAAAGGCTCCGATCGGCACGATTGTCTGGACTGCTGCCAAGAACCGGTTCGGGTGGGGTGCGTTTCTGGGGATGGAGCCAGGCATGGATGCTGCTCCTGTGGCGGCAGTGCCAGCACGCCGATCGGATCTGGCTGGCCTGCCGCCAACCTTCATCGGCGTCGGAGCTATCGACCTTTTTGTCGATGAGGACATAATGTACGCCAAGCGTCTGATCGCTGCCGGCGTTCCGACCCGGCTGGAAGTCGTGCCTGGGGCGTTCCATGGATTTGACGGGATCGCTGCTTCAACCCAGGTGGCGAAGAACTTCCATGAGTCGAAAGTAGCTGCTTTGCGGAGCGCTTTCGCTTGACAGACTTATCACCTCAACAGGCAGTATGAGCGCCCAGCTGTCCCCGCTTCGGGTGAATTGTTACATCCAGCCCAAGTGAGAACATTGCCTCCAGAGCCAAGCTTTGGGACGGGTTCGGCACAAGGGGGGAATGAGATGGTTGGTACAACTGTGGCTGGCAGGTGGGGACTGTCGCTGGCAGCGCTTGCATCGTCGATGCTGGTTGCTCCTGCCCATGCCGAGGAGGCTGAAGACCAGGCAGCTTCCGGCACGATCCAGGAAATCACCGTCACTGCTCAGAAGCGCAGGCAGTCTGTGCAGGACGTCGGGATCACCCTTTCGGTCGTCAGTGGCGACAGCCTGGCCCAGGCCGGCGCCAGCTCCGTCACCGACCTGACCTCGCTGGTTCCCAATATCCAGGCGAACTACGGCGCCGGGCAGGTTGCGTTCAACGTCCGCGGGATCGGGACCAACGAATTCTCCGCCAACCTCGATTCACCGGTCGCGATCAACGTCGACGAGGGATACCTCGCCAAGACCTTCATGAGCGGTCTCCTCCTGTTCGACATCGATCGCGTGGAAGTGCTCAAGGGTCCGCAAGGCACGCTGTTCGGGCGCAACGCCACTGGCGGCGCGGTCAACTTCTTCACGCGCCGCCCGACGAGCGAACTCGCTGCCGGAGGCACCGTTTCGTTCGACAATTACCGTACGCTTCGCGCGGAAGGCTATGTCAGCGGCCCGCTCAGCAGCACGATCTCGGCGCGCCTTTCGGGCATGGTCACGGACCAGGGCCGCGGGACCTATCGCAATCTCACGCTCGGCCGGCGCGAAGGCTTCGAGAAGAAGTGGGCCCTGCGTGGCCAGCTTCTTTGGGAAAGCGGGCCCGACAGCGTGCTGGTGACCGTGTTCGGCGGACAGCAGAACGGCGAGCTTCAGCCTTACGAAGGCGTCGGCGTATTCACCCCGGCTTCGGTAGCGGCAGGTGCCCCGGTGTTCTGCGGCGCTTATCTGGCGGGGCGTGCCACGGGCGGCAACAGCGGCTGCGTCAGGGGCACGGACGGCCTGTTTCCGGGCGACAACGACCCGTTCACCTCGAACAACAACCAGCCTCATACCGTCCGCAACCGCTCGATCGGCGCAACCGTGCGCTATGAGCACGAGTTCGACGGCGCGACGCTGACCTCGCTGACGTCCTATCAGACCTTCACCCGCCGCCAGCACGAAGACTCCGACGGAAGCCCGGTCAACACCATCGACGTCGACTATTACAACCGGATCCGCCAGTTCAACACGGAGCTGCGGCTGACCTCGAACGGGCAGGGCCGCTGGAACTACGTGCTCGGGCTCTATTACGAGCGCGACGCCTATCGCAACGGCGATTACCTGCAGATCGCGCGAGGCGCAGCACCCGGATTCTACAGCCCCTTCACCCAGACGAGCGACGCGATCGCCGCGTTCTTCCACAACGACGTCCAGCTGACCGATCATCTCAGCCTGACCGCCGGTGTCCGTTATTCCTGGGAGAAGGTCGGCCTGAAGGGCGGCACGTTCGCCGGAACCGGACTTGGCGGCAATCCGCTGGCCCCGACGACGATCGTCGCTACCCTGGCCCAGGCCGACACCAGCCGCGCCGACGACGACGCCAACTTCAAGCTGGGCATCGAGTGGAAGCCGGACGTGTCCGGCATGTTCGACAAGTTCATGCTTTATGCGAACGTTTCGACGGGCTTCCGGTCAGGCTCCTACAATGCGGAGTTCACCGCCACCCAGTCTGCGCTGACTTCGCTCGCCCCCGAAAAGATCACCGCATACGAGGCAGGGTTCAAGTCGCTCCTGGCCAATCGCACCATGCAGCTCAACGCCGCAGTGTTCCACTACGACTTCCGCGATGGCTTCATCAACGTCGACAGCGCAACCTCGCCGATCCCGGTGACCATCAACGCAGCCGCGATCAACACCTGGGGCGCGGAGCTTGACTGGCAGTGGCGGCCCATCAACGACCTGTCGGTGGGCATGGTGCTCGGTTGGCTCGACTCCAGGATCGACAGCGACATCACTTCGGGCGGCGCCAGCCTCAAGGGTGCCCGCACCGTGCAATCGCCGCGCTGGACCTTCACCGCGCAGGGCAGCTACATGCCCGCCATCGGCAACGGCCTGAAGCTGATCCTTGCAGCCGACGGTAACTGGCGCTCGTCGCAGTTCTTCGAGACGGTCAACTCTCCCTCCAGCCTTGAGCCGGGTTTCTGGCTGGTCAATGCGCGCGCCGGAATTGGTGCCGAGGACGACCGGTGGAGCCTCTCCGCGTTCGCCCGCAACCTTACCGACACCCATTATCGTACCTACGTCAATGACTTGTCCGGATTTGGCTGGGTGCTCAACATCTACGGGCAACCCCGGACTTATGGACTTGCCGCAAACTTCAAATTCTGAGGTTGGAAATGGCCACCTTGACTCCCCGTATCGAAGTGCGTGAGGCTCCTCCGATCATACGGAGCGGCCGCGTCATGAAGCCAACGATCGTCTCATCCGGTTACGTCGTCGATCAGGAAGAGGAGCCGCTCGCGCGTCTCACCGAGGGTCTCGACCGCGCCAGCGGACTGGAAGAGCGTCTCGATGTCCTTCACGACTTTCTGCTGGGTTGGAAGCAGTTTGTCTACGGGTGGTCAAGCGGACCGCTTGGAGGCCAGTGTGGCAATGTGCCTGTCCTTGTGCGGGCGTTCCCGACGAACTGGGACCGGCAATGGGACCGGCACAGCCGCCACGATCCATACTTCCTTTCGGCTGCCAACAGCCGCCGCCCGGTTCGCTGGAGCGACGTGCAGAACAGCGCGGACCTGCTGACCGCACCGCAGCGCGATTGCATGCATTATATCTCGGATCTCGGCCTGACGGACGGGATTACCGTGCCAGTCCATGTCCACGGCCGCCGGTTCGCCTTTCTCACGGCGCTGGGCACCGAATGCAGCGCCCAGGACGCCTGCCGCCAGGAAATGACCGCGCTGCTGACCATGGTTGCGCACTACTTCGATAACCACCTCTGGGCCACGACAGAACAGATGGTTGCCGGCCAGATCGCGCTCAGCCCGCGCGAGCATCAGTGCCTGGTCTGGTCTGCCTACGGCAAGACGATCGAGGACATCGCGGCCATCCTCGATATCTCGGCCGAGACGGTCAGGGTCTATATGAAACGCATCAACCAGAAGCTGGCGGCAGCGAACCGGACCCATGCCGTCGCCAAGGCGCTGCACATGGGTCTGATCTCGCTGAACTAGGCTTCGCGCCACACCCCAGTCCGACAAGAACGTGCTCCCGCGCGGCTGCCCAGCCTGCGCGAGAGCCAAGCCGTGCCGTCGAAGGAGGCAGGAAATCATGCAGTACCCACAAGCCATCAGGGACCGGCAGGCTGATTACGTTTTCATGTTCGAACGTCGGCTTGCCCAGAAGCTCGCCACGACGATCACGGAGGGAATGATCGAAGAGCATCGACGCAAGCCTTGGGGCCAGCACGGCGATGCCCTGGAGCGGGTGCTCAATTTCTTCCGGCGCGGCGGCCTTGCCGGGAAGGTCGGAATCTTCCAGCCCGATCCTGCCCGACCTGTCTATCGCCTCATCCGTTTTCCCGGCGTCCGCGGCGGCTCGGCCACGATCATCGATGGCGAGCCCGCGACCAGCCTCGCAGAGGCGCATCACGCGGCCTTCCTCCAGCGGATCGCAGACCTGAATTCACAGCTTGCAGGGGACGAGGCATGAGCGCGCCCGGCAACCTCACCGGCTATGCCGATCCGCTCAACGCCCGCTGCGGTGGCAGTGTCGATTTCATGCTGCACGATGCCACGCCAGGCACGGCAGAGATCAGTCTCGTCCGGCTGCTGCACGGCGATACCAACCCGCTCGGGCCGGGTTTCGTCGAGAAGGAAGTAACCGGCGTCACGCTGCCCCGGACCGTGGCGGTCGGGCCGCAATATGTCCCGCTCGGCAGCTGGGCCAGGGCCCGGGACCCTGACGGAGTGCTCAGTGCTTCCCTGCCCTCGGCCACCCTCTTCGCCTTCATCAAGCCGACGACGCCCGGAGCGCGCGAACAGATCATTGCCGGAACGTGGGACCCGGCAACGAAGCGGGGTTTTGCGCTGCTCCTGACCGAAGGCGGGCAGGTTGCTCTCAGGCTTGGCGATGAAGCCGGAACGGCCGAGATCGTCTGCCCCAAGCCGGTTGCAGCGCACGCCTGGCATTTCGTCGCCGGTGGCTGGGACGAGACAGGCAAGCTGGTGATCTGGCAGAAGGGCCTGATCTCGCGCTGGAACAGCCTCGTCGGACCGGCACCCGGCTATGATCTCGATGCTGCTGCCACGGAACAGCTGGAGCGGCCAGTGCTGCCATGTGGCGGGCAGTTCACGCTGGCTGCGGCGCTGACTGGCGATGACTGCGCCGTGGCGCACTACAATGGCAAGATCGACCGCCACGGCATCCTCAACGCGATGGCCGGGCGTGATGAACTTGCGAGCCTTGCCGCAGGCGAACTGCCCGCCGCCGAGCGATTGCTGGCGTACTGGGACACGACCGCGGGATACACAGACAAAGGCATCGGCGACGTGATCCGGGACGTCGGACCCCATGGCCTCCATGCCCACGGCATCAACCGACCGATCCGGGCCATGACCGGCTGGAACTGGGACGGCCGCAACGACAGCTTCCGGCTCGCGCCGCATCAGTACGGCGGGATCGCATTCCACGACGATGCGCTTGTCGATTGCGGCTGGCAGGCAAGTGTTTCGATCGAAATCCCGCCCGATCTGCCGAGCGGCATCTATGCCCTGCGCGTATCCAAGGACGGCAGCGAAGACCACGTGCCGTTCTTCGTGAGGCCGGACAAGGCGCGCGCGGACATGGCCGTGCTTATGCCGACCTTCACGTATCTGGCCTACGCCAACGAACATCTCAGTTTCGAGGCGCCGATTGCCCAGGCCATCTGCGCCAATACGCCGGTGGTGAGTGAAGCGGATCTCACCTGGAAGCAGCAGGAAGCCTTCGGTCTGTCCACTTACGATGTCCATTCGGACTACGCGGGCGTGTGCTACTCCTCGTGGCGCAGGCCGATACAGAACATGCGCCCGAAGTACCGGATGCCGGCAATCGGTGCGCCGTGGGCTTTCCCGGCAGACCTTTCGCTGATCTGGTGGCTGGACGCGGCGGGCTATGAAGTCGACGTGGTGACCGACCATGATCTCGCCGCCGAGGGCCTGGCGCTGATCGCACCCTACCGCGCGATGCTGACCGGGACTCACCCCGAGTACTACTCGCTGGGCATGCTCGATGCGCTCGAGGACTACGTGGCCGGTGGCGGTCGCGTCGGATACCTCGGCGGCAACGGCTTGTACTGGGTCACCGAAGTGCGTGACGAGGAGCCGTGGTGCATCGAGGTCCGCAAGCTCGATACCGGCTCCCGTGCGTGGCAGGCCGCGCCGGGCGAAGGCTATCTCGCGACGACGGGGGACCGGTCGGGTCTGTGGCGGGCGCGGGGAAGGCCGCCGCAGAAGCTCGTCGCGCTGGGCTTTACCACCGAAGGTATGGACGAAAGCCAGCCGTTCGAGCGCATGCCCGACTCCTTCGAACCCGAGGCGGCATGGCTGTTCGAAGGTGTGGGCCACGATGAACTGATCGGCAACTTCGGGCTGGGTCTCGGCGGCGCCTCCGGGCTCGAGATGGACCGCTACGACCTCACGCTGGGAACGCCACCGCACACCCTGTTGGTCGCGTCCTCGTTCAATCACTCGGACAACTACCCGCTGGTGTCCGAAGACATCACCTATGCCTTCCCCGGCAGGGGCGGCACGCAGGACCCGCAAGTGCGTGGCGATATTGCATTTTATGCCAACGCCAAGGGCGGCGCAGTGTTTGCCGCCGGGTCGATCGCGTGGAGCCAGGCATTGCCATGCAACGGCGGCCGGAACAACGTCGCGCGCATCATGACGAACGTGCTCGATGCGTTCCGCTCGTCGGACCCGCCATTTCTGCCGCGCACATGACGCGAAGGTCCGGCCCTCCCTTACACGTCGCCCAGTTGACCCTGCCCGACAGGATGGGCGGCTACGCCAAGGGAGACCGGACGCGCCGCGTAATCCTGCAGGCGGCGCATGATCTTTTGCTTGAGCATGGCTACGCCGCCCTTACGCTGCGCGGCGTAGCCACGGCCTGCAACTTGCGCATGGGTAACCTGACCTATCACTTCCCCTCGCGCGAAAGCCTCGTCTCTGCCTTGTTCGACGCGATCATCCGTGGATACGAGGACGCCTTCGCCGAGATCATGGCCGACCAGAAGCTCCCTCCTGTTGCGCGCCTGATGGACGTGTGCCGGCTCATCATGGACGATATCGGCACGCGGCGCACCACGCGGCTGTTTCCGGAGCTCTGGGCGCTGTCCAACCACGATCCGTTCGTGGCAGACCGCATGTACGAGATGTACGACAGGGCCCGCGCCGCCATCGTATCCGCCGTCCGCTGCGCTTACCCTGCCGCCCACGAACGAAGCGTGGACCTGACCAGCATCTTCATCACTTCGGCGATGGAAGGCATGAGCATCTTTGCCGGGTATGGGAAACCCTATCAGGACGATCGCGCCGAGATTGCCGAGATCGCGCTCGATGCCTTCCTGCACGCAAGCCAGGCCCATGCAGACGAATCGCCGGCCGGCTGACGCCGAAGGGGGCGACCGTGCATCCTATTTGGAATGTTTCCCCGGGGAAACATTCCAAAATGGCGCGCCGTCGATGAGCGGTGAATTGGCAACTGTGGGCGGATAAAAGGCCGCTGAGATAGCCCGACCGCGCCCATCCGTGCGGTAGACAGTGGAACGACCGGGCAAGGGCCACCGTTCTCCCAGCCAGGAGAACATATGAAACTCGATCTTCTTTCGCGATATACCTCTGCAATCGACAGCGTGCCGACCATTCTCGACTGGCGCATCAGTGGCGAGACCGACCTGCTTACCGACGTCGTCCTGTGCCCGCCGGACTATCTGGCGCCGGTACCTTGCTGCACCGTTACACGCGACAATCTCGAGCAGGGCTTTGCGGTCGATGTGCCGGCGGCCAAGCGGCAGCATGAGGCACTGTGTGCAGCCCTGCGCCGCAACGGCGTAACCTGCCACTTAGTGACGCCAGAACCGGACCTTCCGGATATGTGCTTCACCCGGGACATCGCCGTAGCGACCCCTTTCGGACCGATGCTGACGGCCCCCGCCATGCCGCATCGTCGTGGCGAAACCGAGGCTTTGGCGCGCCACGTCAGAGCCTGGGGGCTTAACTGGCCGCGCGTCACCACGGGCACGATCGAGGGTGGAGACATCTGCATTGCCCGTGAGGGCCTCCTCCTGATCGGGAGTTCGGGCGAGCGGACTTCGCGCGAAGGGCTTGAGGAGTTCGCCGCGCCGTTCCACGATGCCGGCTGGGAAGTGCTGGTCTGCCCGTTCCATGCAGACCACCTCCATCTCGACACCCTGTTCTGCATGGTCAGCCCGGACGAAGCCTTGGCCTGTGTCGAACTGCTCGATGCAAGCTTTGTTGCGCGGCTTCGCGAGCTTGGCATTGCGCTTATCGACATGCCAGCCGCCAGCGTGCCGCAGCTCGGCTGCAACATCCTTGCACTGGGTGGCAAGAAGATCATCGCCAGTGAGGACGACGAGGCCGTTTCACGACTCCGCGCCCGCGACTATCACGTTGAAACAGTTGACGTTTCGCAGTTCACCCGCTGCGGCGGCGGCATACACTGCCTGACTCTTCCAGTCCGGCGCGTGCCAGGCGCGCGAGGAGGATAGACAGGGTCAGCAGGTGCGTGGTTGGAGCTACCTTCATCCCATTTGCAGTTTTGCCATCGCCGTTGACAGATCTCGACGTCAAACGGCTTGGCAAGGACTTACCTTGGGCTGCACCGATGACCCAGAGGAGCCAGTCCCTGCATTGGTCCCTGGCGTCACTCGGATGATGGTCGAAGCAACGGGTAGGGAGTGCCCCTTTCAATGACGCTCTCGTGCAGCGCCTCGCTTGCCAACGCGCCTCAAACGGCTGCTGGAGCGAGCCGCGGGCTGAGTATATGCACGACAGCCAGGGCAAGCAGGTAGCTGCTGGCGCAGATGGCGAAAAGAACCTCGTACGAGCCGCCGGTCTTGTCGAGGATGTACCCGGTGAACAGGGCCATGCCCATCCCGCCGAGAGCCCCGACCGTGCCGCCAATGCCGACCACAGAGCCTACCGCCCCACGGGGGAACACGTCTGAAGGCAGCGTGTAGAGGTTCGCCGAGAAGGCCTGATGCGCCGCAGTGGCAAGCCCGATGATGAATACGGCAGCCCACACGCTGTCGAGGCTCTGCGCGAACCAGATCGGCAGTACCGCCACGGCGCACAGAAACATCGTGGCCTTGCGCGCGAAGTTCGGAGTGCGGCCAGCCTTGATCAGGCGGGAGGACATCCATCCGCCGAAGATCGAACCACCATCGGAAATCAGGTAGATCGCCGCGAGCGGCAGACCGAATGTCTTGAGGTCCATGTCATAGCGCTCGAACAGGTAGCCGGGCAGCCAGAACAGGAAGAACCACCAGACCGGGTCGATCAGGAACTTGCCAAGCGCATAGGCCCAGGTCTCGCGCACGGTCAGAAGCTTTGCCCAGCCGATCTGCTCCACCGGGTCTGCCGGGTCCTGCTGTATCCAGGCAAGTTCAGCCGGCGAGACGCGCGGGTGTTCGGCAGGATGGCGATAGATCAGCCACCATGCGACGAGCCATGCCACACCGAAGATGCCGGTGATGAAGAATGCGGCGCGCCAATCGAACCACAGCACAAGCGCCGGGACCAGCAGTGGCGTGATGATCGCGCCCACATTGGCACCGGCGTTGAACAGGCCGATCGCATAGGCGCGCTCGCGCTGGGGGAACCAGTCGGTGACGGCGCGAATGCCAGCCGGGAAGTTCCCGCTTTCCCCGACGCCGAGACCGAAGCGCGCGGCGGCAAAGCTGACAAGACCGGTTGCGAAGCCGTGCGCCACGTGCCCGGCAGTCCAGATCACGATTGCGATGGTATAGCCAAGCTTCGCGCCGACCACATCAACGATGCGGCCAAAGCCAATGTAGCCGATGGCATATGCGACCTGGAACCAGAACACGATCTGGGCGAAATCGGTCTCGCTCCAGCCGAACTCGGCCACTAGCGTCGGCTTGAGCACGCCGATCATCTGGCGGTCGATGTAGTTGACTGCCGTGGCCGCAAACAGCAGGGCAACGATGACCCAGCGGTAGCGCCCGGCCTTGGCAGAGGCGGCTGCAGCCGGGTTGAAGTTCTGGTCCATTGCTTCTCTCCCGAAGCGGCCAACCCGTTACGGGCTGTGCCGCCAAGTGCAATTCAGCGGGGGCCCGCCGCGATGATCGAGCAGGTCAATTCGCCGTGGCCCTCGAAGATCGCACGAAATTCCTGGCCGACGGCGATCTCGTGCACGCCGGTCACGGCACCGGTGGAGACCCATAGGCCCTGCGACACATCGAAGCCTCGAGCCAGCAGATTGCCAAGCAAGAAGCGCACCGCACCGTAGGGCCCGTCGAGCATCGCGGCAGCGGTTGCCGACCCGACTTCGACGCCGTCAATCTCGCTCCTGACCCTGATTGAGCAGAGGTCGGTCGACTGCCAGTTGGGCAGAGCGGCGCCACGCACCAGGCCAGTGTTGTTACCGAAGTCGGACACGGTAACCGCCGGACCATCGGCATTGATGCCCGGGTAGGGCGAACTTGCAATCTCGATCCCGATGCGGACATCATCAACTATCGCGATCGTGCCGGCGTCGTCAGCAGGAACCGGACCCTTGAAGCCCGGCGCGACGTGGACAAGGAACTCGGCCTCGCCGGCGGCGAAGCCTCCTGCATAGACCGGCATCGTTGGAGTATCGCCGACATTGGCGTCGACGACGCTGTCCGCAAAGATCGGGCCCGCAAGGCGGTTGGCGCCAAGCGACGCGTCGAGAGGGGGATTGATGCGCCCGACTTTCCAGCCGACGACCTCACGCCCGTCGATCGAAATGGCGCGACCCTGTATGCCATAGGCATCGTCGAGACCCTGCGGCGCGGTGCCGGGGTAGGTTTCGAGGACGCGGGCCTCGCGGCGGGCGCTGACGAAGGCCGCTGCAACCTGATCCGCATTCTCGTTCAATTCGGTCCCCATCCCTTGGTCCTTCATTCGTCCGGCTGCCTATAGGAAACCGGTGTCAATCACAAGTCTCAGCCATCCGGTCGCGTTATACAATTAGAGCGTTACGCCCTTCTTCCAGATTGCCATTTCGCGCTGGTCGCTGCGTTCTGCGGCCGTTCGGCGACCGCTGGCGATAGCGACCAGCGTCTCGAGAAAAGCCGCATCTGCCGCCTGCTCGCCTTCATCGAGCACGCGCGAGGCGTCGAAATCGATCCAGTGGGGCTTGGCCAGCGCCAGGGCCCGGTTCGAGGCGACCTTGACCGTAGGCACCGGAAATCCTAACGGCGTGCCGCGCCCGGTGGTGAACAGCAAGAGCGTTGCACCTGCTGCGGCAAGGGCCGTGGAAGAAACCGCATCGTTTCCGGGCGCTTCGAGCAAGGCGAGGCCGGGTTCGACCGCCTGACCCCCGTAATCCAGCACCGAAGCGAGCGGCGCGGTCCCGGCCTTCTGCACGGCGCCGGCAGACTTTTCCTCGAGCGTGGTAATCCCGCCGGCGATGTTGCCGGGCGACGGATTTTCCGACACCGGCAGGCCCTGATCGAGGTAGTAACGCTTGAAGCGGTTCACCAGCGCAGCGGCAGACGCGAACGTCCGAGCATCGACGGCGCGATCCAGCAGCGCCTGCTCCGCGCCGAAGATTTCCGGAATCTCGGTGAGGATCGGCGTGCCCCCGGATGCGGCCAGGCGTTCGCTGAAGCGGCCGAGCATCGGATTGGCGGTAAGACCTGACAAGCCATCGGACCCACCGCACTTCAGCCCCACGATCAGCGCGGAGAGCGGCAGGTCCTCGCGCTGCGCGGAGACTGCGAGTTCGACCAGTTCGTCTACCAGCGTTGCCGCTTCCACCAATTCGTCGCCAGCGGATTGCGAGGACAGCGTCCGTACCTTGGACCGCTCCGTTTGCGGCAGCGCGGCCAGCAAAGCGCTCAACTGGTTGGATTCACACCCCAGACCGAGCAGCAAGACGCCAGCCGCATTGGGATTGGCGGCCAGCCCAGCCAGCAACGCGCGGGTCGCGTCGAGATCGTCTCCCAATTGCGAACAACCGTGAGGATGATTGAACGCGTGAACACCGTCGATTCGGCCCTCCGCAATCAAGGCGGCATGGCGTGCTTGTGCAGCACGGGCGACCTGCTCCGCAGTGCGACCGACGCAGCCCACTGTTGGCAGGATCCAGATTTCATTGCGCGTCGCGGCACGACCATCGGGGCGTCGGTAGCCCTGCCAGGTCCGTGAAGCGCTGGTCGCCGTGGCCAATCCGCCGCGTGCGACTTCGGCAGAGTAGACCTGTTCGCCGTCAAGCGCGGTCTTCACGTTGTGGACGTGGACGTGTTCGCCAACCTGGATGTCCTGGGTGGCAACGCCGATCGGCAATCCGTACTTCACGACCCGATCACCGACGGCGTGGGCGCGCGTGGCGAACTTGTGCCCCTGCGGAATGTCTTCCATGATCGCAAGGGCGACGCCGCCGACTGTGACCGCCGCCTCGCGGGAAAGCGGACGCAGCGCCACCGCAACGCTGTCCATCGCGTGAACGCGCAGCACGTCCGGCATGGCAACGGCGACCGACAATCCGCGACTCTCCCAAAAAACGCCCGGCAGGGCACCGTCTTTGGATAGCTTCTAGGTAACCGGTGTCAATGGCCAAGACACGCGGCCCATTGCAAAGTCTGACAAGAACCGGCTAGGAACGCTGCAACGCCTTGACACCGGTGTAAGTCACCGTGAACTAGGCTCGGATCGACGGGACGACGTGTGAAGAAGTCGAAGGACGGCAAGCCGACAATCAACGACGTGGCGCGCCTTTCGGGCGTCTCGAAGAAAACCGTCAGCCGGGTAATCAACCGCTCGCCGCTGCTCAACGATGCAACGCGCGAGAAGGTCGAGGCGGTGATCGCGGAGCTGGGCTATGTCCCCAACCCTCAAGCCCGGGCCCTTGCCCTGCGCCGCAATTTCCTCATCGGCCTGATCCACGATAACCCCAACGCGCAAATGGTGCTGGGCGTGCAGGAAGGGATCCTTTCCGCAATCCGCGATACCGAGTTTGCGCTTGTCGTTCGTCCTGTCAATCGCCGCTCGCCTGACATGCTCGACGACGTGCGGGCCTTTCTCGAACAGCAAAGGCTGTTCGGCGTCATGCTTCTGCCGCCAATTTCCGAGAATGATGCGCTTGCCGAACTGTGCGACGAACTTGGCGTCACCTACGTGCGCATGGGATCGGTCAAGCTTGACGAAGTCGAGCACATGGTGGCGTCAAACGACCGCGAGGCGGTTTCGCAAGCGATAGACTACCTGATCCGGCGGGGCCACCGCCGCATCGGCTTCGTCGCCGGTCCCGAAGGTTTCCGCTCCGCTGCCGAGCGGTCGCTGGGCTATCGCGATGCGCTGGAGATGGCGGGGATCCCCTTGGACGATGCCATCATGGCCGAGGGCAACTACACGTTCGAGACGGGAATTGCCGCAGGCAGGAAGCTGCTCGCCGCAACGCCCCGCCCCGGCGCAATCTTTGCGAGCAACGACGAGATGGCCGCAGGCGTTCTGCACGCGGCGCGGACGCTCGGCCTTTCAGTACCGGAGGACCTTTCGATCGTCGGCTTTGACGACACTGCGATCGCCGCTCATATCTGGCCCCCTCTCACCACCGTGCGCTGGCCGATCCAGGCCATGGCCAGAGCCGCGGCGCTCAAGCTGATTGACCCGGCAGAGGCGCGCAAGCAGCCCTCGCACTTCCTTTCCGACCTGATCGAGCGGGCGTCGGTCGCCACCTGCTGATACCTGCAAAAATGGCGCACGAATGGGCTTGCTTCGACCAATGACACCGGTTACCTAAGGGTCAAATTCGCGTCAAACTGCTCGGTCAAGCAAGCCGAAGCGAGAGGAATTCCCATGAAAATCGCATTGATCATCGAGAACAGCCAGGCCGCAAAGGCCAGCCTCGTCCGCGAATCGCTGGCCGCCGTGGCAGAGCCGCTTGGCCACGAGGTTCATCATTACGGCATGTACACGCCCGAGGACAAAGCCTCGCTGACCTACGTGATGAACGGCCTGCTTACCGGCATCCTGCTCAACTCCGGCGCTGCCGACTTCGTGGTTACTGGCTGTGGCACCGGGATGGGTTCGATGCTTGCCGCAAACAGCATGCCGAGCGTGTTCTGCGGACTGGTGATCGACCCGACAGACGCGTTCCTGTTCGGCCAGATCAACGATGGCAACGCGATCTCGATGCCCTACTCCAAGGGCTTCGGCTGGGCAGCCGAACTGAACCTGCAGGACGTGTACCGCAAACTGTTCGATGGCGAACGCGGCCTTGGCTATCCCAAGGAACGCGCGGCGATCATGAAGACCAATCGTGGCATCCTCAAGAGCCTCAAGGAAGCTTCCTGCCGTGATATGCTGACCGTCCTCAAGACCGTTGACCAGGACCTGCTCAAGGCCGCCATCGCTGGCGAGAAGTTTGCCGACCTGTTCTATGCCAACTGCAAGGACGAAGCTATCTCCGACTACCTGCGCGGCCTTTCGGCCTGACCCCTGATCCAGGGGAGAGGATAACGATGAACCTGTTCGACCTATCGGGCCGCGTTGCGGTCGTCACTGGTGCCAACACCGGTATTGGCCAAGGCATTGCCGTGGCGCTGGCACAGGCGGGGGCAGACATTGCCGCAGTCGGCCGCACGCCTGCCGAGGAAACCGCAGCCAAAGTTCGCGCACTGGGGCGCAATTGCGAAGTGGTTGGTGCCGATCTTTCGACGATCGAACCGGTGCAGTCTGTGGTCGAACAGGTGATCTCTTCGCTCGGCGGGCTCGACGTGCTGGTCAACAACGCGGGCATCATCCGCCGGGCCGATGCGGTGGACTTCACAGAGGAGGACTGGGACGCGGTGGTCGATACCAACCTCAAGTCCGTGTTCTTCCTCTCGCAGGCGGCGGGCCGCCACATGATCGCCAACCGCGAGGCCACCGGGCGGCGCGGCAAGATCATCAACATTGCGTCGATGCTGAGCTTCCAGGGCGGCATCCGGGTGCCGAGCTACACCGCAAGCAAGAGCGGCGTCGCCGGCCTCACCAAACTGCTTGCCTGCGAGTGGGCGGCCAAGGGTGTGAACGTCAACGCGATTGCACCGGGCTATATCGCCACGAACAATACCGCCGCTTTGCAAGCGGACGAGACGCGCAATCGCCAGATCATGGAGCGTATACCGGAAGGACGCTGGGGTGATCCGGCGGACATCGGCGGTGCAGCGGTGTTCCTTGCCAGCGGCGCGGCAGATTACGTGCAGGGACACGTGCTGGCCGTCGACGGCGGCTGGCTGGCCCGGTGACCCCTGGCGCCCTGATGGCCGGTCACCTCGTATGCTTTGGCGAATTGCTCTTGCGGCTCTCGCCACCCGGCGCGCGTCTGATGGTCCAGGCGCAGAGCCTCGAGATGGTTGTCGGCGGGGCGGAAGCCAATGTGGCCGTCGCGCTCGCCTCGCTGGGCCACGCCACCCGCATGGTGACGCTGCTGCCCGACAATCCCCTTGGCGACAAGGCGCGGGCCGAACTCGGCGCGGGCGGAGTCGATACCCGCTTCGTCGCCCGTGGTGCCGGGCGCATGGGGCTCTATTTCATGGAGCCCGGCGCTGGGCTCAGGCCCTCATCGATCACATACGATCGCGCCGGGTCCGCATTTGCGCATGCTGACGCTTCGGCGTTCGACTTTGCAGGAGCGCTTGAAGGGGCGAGCCTGCTGCACTTGTCGGGCATAACCCCTGCGCTCGGGCCCAATGGCGTCGCGCTTGCCCGAGCCGCCGTGGCTGCAGCGCAGAGCGCGGGCGTACCTATCTGCCTCGACGGAAACTACCGGGCTCAGCTCTGGGAAAGCTGGAACAGCGATCCGCGCGCCGTGCTGACCGAACTGGTGGGTGCAGCGACCGTGCTCATCGGCAACCACCGCGACATATCACTGCTGCTCGGCAAGACGTTCTCGGGCGATGGCGCCGAACGGCGGCGCGAGGCGGTGGAAGCGGCCTTCGCCGCGTTCCCCAACCTGCAACTGATCGCCTCGACTGCACGCCAGGTGGTCAGCAGCGACCACCATCGCATCGCGGCGCGCGTCGACGCGCGCGAGTCAAAGCATCAGACATCCGAGATCGACGTTACCGGCATCATCGATCGGATCGGGACCGGGGACGCCTTCGCGGCCGGAGTGCTGCACCGTTACCTGCAAGGCGGCGATGCACAGGCCATGGCCGAATGCGGCCTTGCGCTTGCTGCGCTCAAACACTCTGTCCCCGGCGACTTCTGTTTAATAAGGCAGAGCGAACTCGCTGCGTTCAGCGCCGAAGGCGGCGATGTCAGGCGGTGAACTGACCCGGCGCGCGTTGCTTGGCGCCAGTGCGGCACTCGCGGCATCGCCGGTTCTGGGCAGAGCCGGAGACCCGCAAGCGGGACGCTTTACCGGACTGCGCGAGGATGGCGTGCTGGCCTTCAAGGGCATTCGCTATGGCCGTGCAGAGCGGTTCGCACGGGCCGTGCCGGAGCCGTGGCAAGGCCCGCCGCGAAGGGCGCAGAGCTTCGCCCCGATCGCTCCTCAACGCGGCAATCCCGACTTGGCGCAGAGCGAGGACTGCCTGTTCCTCAACGTATGGACGCCGGATGCCAATCCGCGAGCGCGGCGTGCGGTCATGGTCTATTTCCATGGCGGGGCCTATTCCAACGGCACGGTCACCGATCCGCTGACGCGCGGCGGGACGCTGGCGGCGCAGGGCGACGTCGTCGTCGTCACAGTCAACCACCGGCTGAATGCACTCGGCTATGCTTGGCTCAAGCCTTTCGGGCCGCAGTTTGCGGACAGCGGTAATCTTGGGCAGCTGGACCTGATCCTTGCCCTTCAATGGGTGCGCGACCACATAGCCGCGTTCGGTGGAGATCCGGCGCGGGTCATGGTCTTCGGCCAATCGGGAGGCGGCGCCAAGATTGCGACACTGATGGCGATGCCGGCGGCTGACGGCCTGTTCCATGCGGCGGCAACGATGAGCGGCCAGCAAGTCGTGGCGAGCGGACCCGGGAACGCATGGAAGCGGACGCTTGCCCTGCTAGCAGCGCTGAAGCTGCGCCCCGATGACGTGGAAACACTTCAGACGATGCCTGTGCAGCGACTCGTCGAAGGCCTTGCCGCACCCGACCCGATCATGGGTGGCAACCTTTACATGGGCCCGGTGCTGGACATGACCAATCTGCCCCGCCACCCGTTCTGGCCGGATGCGGCGCCCCAGTCACTGGGAATACCGATGATCCTGGGCAATGTGCGCGAAGAGACCCGGGCCTTCATCGATCCGCGTGGGCCAAAGCTACAGGGGCTGGCCTGGGACAACCTCGCGGCCCGCATAGCGCCAGAGATCAAGATCGATCTCGACGTCGATTGGGTCGTCGCGCAGTACCGCGCGCAATACCCGCAATGGACGCCAGATCAGGTGTTTTACTCCGCGACCACGGCGGGCCGCTCGTGGCCCGGGCAAGTGATCGAGGCAGACGAGCGGGCGAAGGCTGGTGCCAAAGCCACCTGGGTCTATCAGCTGGACCGCGCTTCTCCCAGCGATCCCTTGCGCGGTGCCGCACATACCGATGACATCCCTTACGTCTTCGGGACGCTGGATGCGCCCGGCAGCATGAGCGGGACGGATGCAGGCGCTCGGACCACCAGCAGCCTGCTGATGCAAGCATTCGCCGGCCTTGCCAAGACCGGCCAGCCCGGGCTGGCGGAATGGATGCCGTACACCCTTCCAGACCGGGAGACGCTGGTGGTTTCGGACGGCCGGGTCCAGACCGTCAACGATCCACGCCGGTGGGAGCGCGAACTCTGGGCTACGGCACCTTACATTCAACCGGGTAGCTGATGATCAGTGCCAGAGGCGCGTCCCCGCGCTGCGTGATGCCGACGA
This sequence comes from Novosphingobium sp. FW305-C-30-35, assembly GCF_058783135.1. NCBI lineage: Bacteria > Pseudomonadati > Pseudomonadota > Alphaproteobacteria > Sphingomonadales > Sphingomonadaceae > Novosphingobium > Novosphingobium sp. FW305-C-30-35. The sequence continues at coordinate 215,851 of NZ_JBYSYJ010000002.1, read as the reverse complement.
CCGCGCCTTCGTAGAGGTAGGCGGTCATGCCCTTCCTCAGCACGGCACGCTGCCCGTCAGACACGACTTCGCCTTCGCCTTCGAGCACGTAGTAGACCTCATCGTGCGCGATGGGATGTTCGCCGATTGCCGCGCCGACATCCAGAGTGCGGCGGCGGAACTCCATGCGGCGCGGCTGAGGCACCGCGTCACTGATCCGCCATGCAGTGCTCATGCCGATGCCGCCATGCGGCGGGGGTTCACGCCGCATGGTGTCCACCTCATCGATGACCGCCATGGGCGGCGCTGCGGCAAGCAACAGGGCGAAGACCGCGTTCATGGCTGGCGCATCGTCACGTCGCGGGAGGAGAGTTTCTCCTGCGGTCCCGCCTTCTGGCCCGGATACCGGCCCGACTTCGGCGTCATCGTATCGAGGTTCCAGTCGGCCTCGACGAAGGGAGCGAATGTGGCCACGGTGTGCGGATAGCCGCCGACTTCTTTCTCGTCGTCGATGATGTCGCCACGTCCTTCGGCGACGAAGAACAGCACCCGGATATCATCGGGCGCACGATCCCACGGACGCGCGCCGACTGTCTGCAGCACGGACGTCTCTACCTCACCCGAAGGCAGGGTGTTGTAGCGAGAGATGTCGGTCAGGGGCGCTTTCGCGGTGATCAACCTGGCCCGCGTCTCGCCATAGCGGCCGAACTGCGGAAGGGGGTTGCCGTGGCGGTCGACCGCGCGGTTGTCCTTGCCGAAGTACTTGAGATCGCCATCGCCGCCCAGCATCAGGAACGGCAGGCCCGGATCGGTATCGTTGCCGCCACGCATGACGTTGCCAACTGCAGTGATCTCGCCAGTCACATAGTCGTGGCCGCCCCATTCGAGGTTCATCAGGTTGTAATGCACCGCGCGGTGGCCGGGATTGTAGATCACATTGTTGATCATGGTGACCTGCGCGCCGCCCTTCACCAGTGGCGAACGCTCGACATTATGCGCCCAGACGTTGCGGTAGAAGGTGATGTTCGTCGCATTGTCATGGATGAGCGAACCCTTGGAATGCTCACCCTTGGGGTGGCTGGCATTGGCAAGTCCTTCCGCAGCGATGTTCTCGCGGAAGACGATGTCGTGGCTGGTACCAGCGCGCCATTCGGCCACGGAATTGCCGGTGAAGCGCGGTCCCGACGCGGACATGTTCTCATCGAGCGCCCACAGGAAGCTACAATGTTCGACCACGACATTGCGCGCCGCCACAGTCGAGAAGGCGTCAGCCTCCCAGCCTGAAAGCTTGGCCTGACCATCAGCACCGGTCATCACGCGCAAGTGGGAAAGGATGACGTCGTGCGTCTTCAGATCGATGCCACCCTTGACGATCGTGATTCCCGGCGACGGCGCAGTCTGTCCCGCTACCGTAACGAACGGCTCGGTGATCTCCAGCGTGTCGCGGCCCATGTCGATCGTGCCGCCGACCTCGAACACGACGGTGCGCGGACCCTTTGCGGCAAGCGCCTCGGCAAGTGATCCAGGGCCAGCTTTTGCCAGCGTGGTAACGCGGATGATTCGCCCGTTGGCCCCGCCCTTGGTCGGATCGGCGGGGTGCGGCCCGGCCCAGGCGGTCGTTGCCAGCAGAATGGCGAAAATGGCGGAAATCGTGAACTTTTGCAGTCTCTGATGCATCGCAGACTCTCCCATTGGCATGGTTATTGACAGAGGCGCGATGCAAGGGCAATAAATAATGACACCGGTTACCTAAATGACATGCCAAGCCTTTGCGGGCATGATCGCTGCGGGATCGGATCGATAGCCGGTACCATGTTGGTAGCAGGGCCGGCTTGCGGGAGCAGTGGTGCACAGAAAGGTTGTCGCTTCGCGTCATCCCTCTTTGACACCGGTATCAATGGCCTCGACAAGGGCAATGAGGGGATTCATCATGCTTACTTCAGTTTCGCGCATATCGCTGTTCAGGATGGCGTTGCTGGCGGGCGGCGGGCTCGCGGCAAGCGGTCTTGCCCAGGCGCAGGAAGCGGTCGCAGCTCCCGAAGCACAAGTCGGCGCAGACGATGCGGCTATTGATGATGCGATCGTCGTGACCGGATTCCGCCAGTCACTCCAAGCGGCCATCAACGTCAAGAAGAACGCCGTCGGCGCAGTGGATGCCATCGTCGCCGAGGACATCGCCAAGTTCCCAGACCAGAACCTTGCCGAATCGCTGCAGCGCATCCCCGGCATCTCGATCTCCCGCGATGCCGGTGAAGGCCGCGCCATTACCGTGCGCGGTCTGTCGAGCCAGTTCACCCGCGTCCGCGTCAACGGTCTTGAAACCGTGGCGACGTCGACCGACGGCGCATCGGCGAACCGCGACCGCGCATTCGACTTCAACGTCTTCGCTTCCGAGCTCTTCAGTTCGATCGTCGTCCACAAGACCGCAGAAGCAAGCCTCGATGAAGGTTCGCTGGGCGCCGTGGTCGATCTCAACACCGGCAACCCTCTGGCCGGCAAGGCCGGCTTCACCGGCGTCGCCTCGGTCGTCGGCACCTACAACGACCTGTCGGATTATGTCGGCCCGCGTCTCGCCGGCCTGCTCAGCTGGCGCAACGATTCCGGCACCTTCGGTGTGTCTCTTTCTGCCGCGTACCAGAAAACCAAGGTCCTTGAGCTTGGCAACAATACGGTGCGCTGGTCACAGGCCCGCTTTGACTCCGTCAATGGCGCGCCATGCTTCACGCAGAGCGCCACCGACCTGACCGGCCGCCAGAACTCCGGCGGGACCTACACCGTCGGTCGCAACGCCGCGTGCGACAAGGCCGCGCTTGCCTTCCACCCCCGCATTCCGCGCTACGGCGAGGTCAAGCATGACCGCGAACGCCTGGGCCTGACCGGCTCGGTCCAGTTCGCGCCGACCGATGCCACCAAGTTCTCGATCGATGGGCTCTTTTCCCGCTTCAACGCCGATCGCGAAGAGCAGTGGGGCGAAGTCCTGCTGCGCAGCAACGAGCGTTCGATCGACGTCGTGAACCCGGTCTACGACAGCAACAACAACATGATCTCGGCGACGCTCAACGATGCATGGGTCCGCACGGAGCATTACCTTCGCAAGAGCAAGACCGAGTTCTATCAGGTCGGCGGCACCTGGGACCAGGACCTGTCGGATACCTTGCGCTTTACGGTGCTCGGCGGTTTCTCGAAATCGGATGCCGACATCCCGGTCGAAACCACGATGATCTTCGATGATCGTGACGCGCAGGGGTACAGCTTCGACTACACCGACATGAAGAGCCCGAAGCTGACCTTCGGCACCAGCGTGACCGACCCGGCCAACTTCCAGCTCGCCGAAATCCGCGACCGCCCATCGACCGTGGTGAACAAGTTCAAGACCGTGCAGTTCCGCACGGAATGGGACGTTGCGGAGGGCTTCACCGTGAAGGCCGGTGCGATGTGGCGCCGCTTCAATTTCGACACCGAATCCTACACCCGCGACACCGCTGTGTGCGGCAATGGTGGGCTTGACCGCGTGCTTGGCACGATCACGTGTTCGGCCTCTTCAGTCTTTGGCCCGACGGCCGTTTACGGCATCCCGGTGACGGCGCAATTGGCGCAGATGTTCAACCTCGGCAATGCCGGGCAGCCAGCAGGCAACACCAACGCCTGGCTGGTTCCGAATCTCGAAACCACCACGGCGCTGACGAAGCTCTACGACCGCGCGCTCGTTCCCGATGCTGGCAACATTCGCGGTGTCCAGGAAACCACCAAGGGCGGTTACCTGCAGTTCGACGGCAAGGGCGAACTACTGGGCCTGCGCTATGCGCTCAACGCAGGCATCCGCTATGTGAAGACCGAACAGTCCTCCTATGGTCTTGTCAGTGGGACCCAGGCCACGGTCGAACGGTCGTACGACGATTGGCTGCCAGCAGCCAATCTAGCACTATATCCTTCCGAAAACGTGATCATTCGTGGGGCGATAGCGGAAGTCATTACGCGCCCTTCGCTTGGCTCGCTCACGCCGGGCGGCTCGGCTGATGGCTTCAACTTCCGCGTGAACAGTGGCAACCCGTTTCTGAAGCCGTTCCGTGCCACGAATTATGACCTTGCCGTGGAGTGGTATTTTGCTCCCCAAGCTCTGCTCTCGGTGGCAGGCTTCATCAAGGACATCGCCACCTTTACGCAATCGTCGGTTATCCCCGAAGCGACCTTCGCGCAGACCGGGCTTCCCGTGTCAGTACTGAATCCGTCTTCCCCCGCAGCCCTCAATCCGGACTTGCTGAACCAGCGGATCTGGCAACTGACAACCATCGTCAACGGCGAAGGGGCTACGTTGAAGGGCGTGGAAGTGGCGGCGCAGATTCCGTTCAAGATCTTCACTGAAGGTTTTGTCGGCAATTTCGGCATACTGGCCAACGCGACGTATATCGACAGCAGCGCCACCTTCAGCCTTGCAGGCCCGGCAACGACACCAGGGGGCGCTTTGGTTGCGCCGATTTTGGTGAACAGCGCGCTCGCCAACGTCTCGAAGTGGGCCTTCAACGGCACGCTGTATTATGACGACGGCCGCTTCTCGGCCCGCGTGATGGGCACCTATCGCGGCCGCTATCACGAGGGTGCCAGCGGCACCGGCAATCTGCTCGAAGGCTATGGGTCGATGTTCAACCTCGACGCCTCGATGCGGTTCAAGCTGACCGATTGGGTCGAACTCTCGGTCGAGGGCAACAACCTGCTCGATACCTACCGCTATCGCTACACCGACATCGACGCGAACCGGAACTACGAGAACAATCATTATGGGCGCAACATCCTGGTGGGCGCCCGCTTCAAGTACTGACGACCAACCCTGCCGGGCGCATCCCTCCCGCGCCCGGTACCTCAGAAGGAGCTGCCATGACTGTCGTAGGATCACTGGATCGTCGATTTTTCATGGCAGCTTCTCTTTTTTCACTCGGCCTCGGTGCAGCAGCGAGTGGCCAGACGACGCCGCCCGCCGTGTCCGGAGGCCCCCTGCCCCCTGGCCTGCCACAGCCATCCGAAACGATCGATCTTTGGCCAAGCGGCGCGCCCGGCCAACCGGCCAAAGCACTTGTCGAAACCGTGCAGGAGCGCTCGACTGACCGCCTCGTCACCGATCGTGCCGTCTTCGGGATATCCCGCCCGCGCCTTGCCGTCTTCCGGCCAGACCGCCCGAACGGCGCTGCGGTCCTGATCACGCCGGGCGGCGGCTATCGCTGGGTTGTGGTCGACAAGGAAGGGTACGAGATGGGCCGCTGGCTCGCTGCCCGTGGCTTCACCGCCTTCGTCCTGTTCTATCGCCTGCCCGGGGAGGGCTGGGCAGCGGGTCCGGATGTCGCACTATCCGATGCGCAGCGCGCCATGCGCCTCATTCGCCAGCGCGCCAGGGATTTCGCAATTGATCCGGAACGCGTGTCTGCAATGGGTTTCTCCGCCGGCGGTCATCTCTGCGCCGATCTTGCCACGCGCTTTGCGGTGAAGACTTATGCCCCGGTCGATGCGGCAGACGCGCTGTCGGCCAAACCGCACAGCGCCGCGCCGATCTATCCGGTGGTCTCGATGTCCGCACCCGATGCCCATCCCGGTTCGCGCGAACTCCTGGTCGGCAAGGCCGCTGCGCCGGAGATGGAAGCTGCGCATTCCCCTCACCGCAACATGCCGCGCGATGCCCCGCCACTGTTCCTGCTTCATGCCGAGGACGATGACGCGGTACCGGTGAACAATACACTGCTGCTTCGTGCCGCCGCCAAGGCACTAGGCGTGCGCGTCGAGACCCACCTGTTCGAGTTCGGCGGCCATGGCTTTGGCCTGCGCAAGGCAATCGGCAAGCCGGCCGAGGTCTGGCCGGATCTTTGGCGCGCGTGGGCGCGAACCACGGGACTGGCGCTATGACTGTGAATCGCCGTGATGCGCTGAAATCTGCCGCCCTCGTCTCTTTCGGTCTTGCCGCGCCTCTCGGAGCAAACGCAGCACCTGCGCCGCGCGAGGTCCCCTCGCGGCACCGGGGCTTCGACAACCAGCGCGTTGCCGATCTGGGCAACGGCATGTTTCTAAACCCGATCCTTTCGGGCGACCGTCCGGATCCGGCGATCCTCAAGGACGGCAAGGACTATTACCTCACCTTCTCCAGCTTCGAGAGCTATCCCGGGCTGCTGATCTGGCACTCACGCGATCTGGTGAACTGGCAGCCGCGCAAGCCTGCGCTACACAGGAACATCGGATCGGTCTGGGCAGTCAGCCTTGAGAAACACGCCGGACGCTACTTCCTTTACATCCCGGTGAAGGCTCTCCCACGCAACGAGATCTACGTGATCCATGCCGATCATATCGACGGGCCGTGGAGCGATCCGGTCCCACTTGGACTGCACGACCATATCGATCCGTGCCATGCGGTCGGCGAAGATGGTTCGCGTTGGCTGTTCCTGTCGGGCGGCGATCGCGTACGTCTTTCGGACGATGGCCTGAAGATCGCAGGCCCGGTCGAACATGTCTACGACCCATGGCGATATCCCGATGAATGGGACGTCGAAGGCTTCTCGCCCGAAGGTCCCAAGATCCATCGCATCGGCAAATGGTTCTACATGCTCACCGCCGTCGGTGGCACTGCCGGCCCGCCCACAGGCCACATGGTCATTGCCGCACGGTCGAAGTCGATCCACGGACCCTGGGAGCAGCATCCCGGCAATCCACTCGTCCGAACCAAGGACGTGCGCGAGGCATGGTGGTCACGTGGCCACGCCAGCTTGGTCGAAGCTCCTGACGGATCGTGGTGGAGCCTTTATCATGGTTTCGAGAACAGCTTCTGGACGCTTGGACGCCAGTGCTTGCTTGATCCAGTCGCCTCGACTGCAGATGGCTGGTTTCACATGCAAGGCGGCGATCTCTCCAAGCCCCTGGCCAAACCGAGAGGGGGCGAGGCGCTTCCCCACGGAATGCCGCTAAGCGACAATTTCAGCACGCTGCAACTCGGAACAAAATGGTCGTTCTTCCGCCCGGCACCCGATGAAGCGGACCGCGTGCGCGTTTCCGACAGGACCCTGTTCTTCAAGGGCAAGGGTCTGGCACCATCGTCCGGTTCGCCCTTGCTGCAGATCGCGGGAGATACGTCCTATCAGTTCGAGTGCGACATCGAGCTGGCCGAGGGCGCCACTGCTGGACTTGTGCTGTTCTACGACGACAAGCTTTATGCCGGTCTAGGCTTCGACAGGGAGCGTTTCGTCACGCATCAGTACGGGATGGAGCGCGGCCGGCCAGCGAACCCGCACGGTTTGGCCATGCGGATCCGCGTGACCAATCGTCGCCACATCGTCAGCTATCACACCTCGGGTGATGGCGGACGCACCTGGCGCAAGTTCGACCGCGGAATGGAAGTCTCAGGCTATCACCACAACGTCCGTGGCGGTTTCCTGATGCTGCGTCCCGGCCTTTATGCCGCAGGACCGGGCGAAACGAAATTCCGCAACTTCATTTTCACCGCACTGGACGACTGATGCCCCGCATACTTGAGCTTCATCCGGACCGGCTTTTGCCGGCCGATCCATCGGTGCGCGCGATTGCGCGCGAGCTTCATGCAAGCGTTGCGGGTTTGCCGATCGTCAGCCCGCATGGTCATACCGATCCGCGCTGGTTTGCGGGCAACGAGACCTTCGGCAATGCCACCGACCTGTTGCTGGTGCCCGACCACTACGTCTTCCGCATGCTCTATTCGCAAGGGGTGGCGCTGGAAGACCTCGGCGTGCGCAACAAGGCGGTCGATCCGCGCGCGGCATGGCGGCTGTTCGCCGAACGCTACTGGCTGTTTCGCGGCACGCCTTCGCGGATGTGGCTCGACTGGGTCTTCGCCGAGGCCTTCGGCATGGGCGTGCAGCTGGGCGCGGAGACTGCCGACCTCTATTTCGACACGATCACCGAGATGCTGGCCAGCGACAGCTTCCGCCCGCGCGCGCTGTTCGATCGCTACAACATCGAGGTCATCGCCACGACCGAGAGCCCGCTCGACACTCTGGAGCACCACGCCGCGATCCGCGCCGAGAACGCGCGCGCCGGCGGATGGCAGGGCCGCGTCATCACCGCCTATCGTCCCGATCCGGTGATCGACCCGGAGTTCGAGGGTTTTTCAGCGAACCTCGACCTGTTCTCGGGGCTGACCGGCGAGGACTGCCGCACGTGGGCCGGCTACCTTGCCGCCCACCGCCAGCGCCGCGCCTTCTTCAAGGACATGGGCGCGACCAGCACCGACCATGGCCATCCCACGGCAGCAACCGCCAACCTTTCCGCATCCGAAGCGGCTGCGCTGTTCGAGCGGGTGGTTTCGGGCGAGTTCCATTCCTCGGACGCCGAGCTGTTCCGCGCCCAGATGCTGACCGAGATGGCGGCGATGAGCCTGGACGATGGCCTTGTCATGCAGATCCACCCCGGGTCCTTCCGCAACCACAATGCCGCGCTGTTCGAACGCTTCGGGCGCGACAAGGGCGCCGACATCCCGACCCGCACCGACTTCGTCCATGCCCTGAAGCCCCTCCTCGACCGGTTCGGCAACGAGAAGGACCTCTCGATCATCCTCTTCACGCTGGACGAGAGCGCCTATGCCCGCGAACTCGCGCCGCTGGCCGGGCACTACCCCTGCCTCAAGCTCGGCCCGGCCTGGTGGTTCCACGACAGCCCGGAAGGCATGAAGCGCTTCCGCCAGATGACGACCGAGACGGCGGGCTTCTACAACACCGTCGGCTTCAACGACGATACCCGCGCCTTCCTTTCGATCCCGGCACGGCACGACGTTGCCCGGCGCATCGATTGCGGCTTCCTGGCGCAGCTGGTGGCCGAGCACCGCATCGAGGACTGGGAAGCGGCAGAGCTTGCGCAGGACCTGTCGTACAATCTGGCGAAGAAGGCCTATAACCTGTGAAGCGCCTGTCCCCGGACACGCTGGCAGCCCTGCCCGCAGAGGTTGCTCGCCCGCTCTACGATCGCGAAAGCCAAGAGGTTGGCATCGTCCACTTCGGCATCGGCGCATTCCACCGCGCGCATCAGGCCTGGTACACCGATGCGGCGATGAATGCTGGTGACCGTGACTGGATGATCACCGGTGTCTCGCTGCGCTCGGCAGGCGTTGCGCGGCAGATGAACCCGCAAGGCGGGCTCTATACGGTGGCCGAGCAATCGGACGACGGGATGCGCGCGAGGATCGTGGGATCGGTCCGCAACGTGCTGGTGGCGAGCGAGGAACCCGATGCGGTGATTGCCGCCGTGGCTGCGCCTGCCACCCGCATCGTCAGCCTGACGGTGACCGAGAAGGGCTACTGCCGCAATCCTGTTGGCAGCCTCGACTTCGACCTCGCGCATTCCTTGAGCTTCTACTACTTCGTCACGCAAGGCCTGCTGGCGCGGGCCAAGGCGGGACTGCCCGGCGTGACGCTGCTGTCGTGCGACAACCTGGCCGAGAACGGCGCGATACTCGAGCGCCTGATGCGCCAGTACCTTGCCCGGCACGAGCCTGATCTGGTGGACTGGTTCGATCGGAACTGCACCTGCCCCGCGACGATGATCGACCGCATCGTGCCCGCCACGACCGACGAGGACCGCGCGGCGGTGGCAGCAGCGCTGGGCGGTCCTGAAGACGAGGCCTGCCAGGATGAAGCCTGCCAGGATGAAGCTTGTGTCGTCACCGAACCGTTCAGCCAGTGGGTGATCGAGGACCGCTTTGCGTCCCCGCGTCCGCGCTGGGAAGCTGTCGGCGCGCAGATCGTCTCCGAGGTTGCCCCTTACGAGACGGCCAAGCTGCGCATGCTCAACGGCGCGCACTCGCTGCTGGCATACTGCGGGCTCAGGGCGGGCCATGAATATGTCCACGAAGCCATTGCCGATCCTGCCTTGCGCAGCCTTGCCGAGCAGTTGATGCGCAACGAAGCCGCACCGACGATCGCGACCGCACCGGGGCAGGACCTTGCCGCCTATGCCGATGCGCTGATCGCCCGCTTCGCCAATCCCAGCCTCAACCACCGCCTGATCCAGATCGCCATGGACGGCTCGCAGAAGATCCCGCAGCGCTGGCTCGAGACGCTGGCGCACAACGAGAAACACGGCCGCACCTGCCCCGCCATACGCGAAGGCCTGACCGCCTGGATCCACCACCTGCAAGGCCACAACGGACCCGTCGACGACCCCCTCGCCGACAAACTCTCCCGCACCGCCAAAAGCGCCGATCCCATGACCGCGCTGTTCGGTGAAGGCGGGCTGCTTACCAGCAGTTGGCGGCCGCAATAGCCTGATTGGCCCCATCCTGTAGCCGTCGGCTCGCAAGTTTGGGGCAGGTCTGGTGAGATCCGCTACCGGCCGAGCGGGATACTGGCGAATTCCTGCCTGATCTCCTGCAGGGAACGTGCGTCGCGCCAAGTCATCCCGATTGGCTTCGATGCCGCGCCGGGGCCGGTCGATCCCCTTTCGGCAAAGCGCGCGTCTTGCGGGTGGAAGACGGTACCCATGGTGCCGTCCCTCGACGTTCCATTCATGGGCGCCCAATGGTCGGGATGGATATGCGCGTCCATGTGGCATTCGATGAAAAGCGCATGTCCGACAGCTTCAGGATCGGCGTAGCGGCCATCGGCAAAGCGCTTTGTCGGATGCCATGGTCGGGCGAGCGCGACCGAAGCGTCCGGCACGCCCGGCTCGCGCGTCAGGCGGCTGCGATAGATCACGAGGCCTGTAGACTGGGATAGAGGGGTGGAGGGCGCCGCAATGAAGGAATGAAACTCGCCCGGTGCGATTTCCGCGGCCCTCTTCCTCGTCCGGATTTCGCTGTCTTCGATCAGCAGCTGTCCGTTACCGAAGATGAAGTCGATATTGCCGGAAATCAGCGAGCGCGCGATCCAGGCCCGGCCGCCATTCGTGAAAAGGGTATCCTGATAGCCGAGTATCGCTGCATCGCTGATCGCCACGCTGTCGCTGGCCACATCGAGGAGAAGCGCAACGGCTTGCGGGTTGGCAATCTTGCCTTCATCGCTGCCTGCGAGCGCATCGTTGGCCAGATAGTCAAAGGTGTTCTCGATCGTGATGTCCGAAATGCGCACCTCGGCTGCATTGATCGTGAGCGTGGCGGATCCCGGCGTTCCCCAGTTGGCGCGGTGATAACGGCCCGATGTCTGTGCCACGGCGCCGAAGTGGAGGCGGCTGACGTTCCGCCCCGCCCCAACGATCTTGATGCGGTTGCGCCGGATCACGGGCTTCTCTTCGTAATCGCCCGGCATGACGCGGATCTCGATCCATCGTTCCGACTGATCCCGCTCGGCCGCATTCAAGGCGAGCTGCACCGAGGTGTAGCAAGGCAAGGCAGACCGAGTGCAGTCCCGTGCAACAGCGTATGTATCGGCGGCAGGACTGGCCACAGCGGACGCTCCGCCGAGCAGTGCTGCGGCGAGGACTCCCAAGCAGAACTTCATCGCCCATCCCCAGTCTGGCTGGAACTCAGAAGGGCACGCAGAAACCGGTCGATCCTGCGCGCGGTAGGTGTCAGCCACGGCTCAAAAAGCCAGAAATCGTGTGGGGCATCGACCAGATCATATACTTCCGTCCGCGTTCCATGGCTTTTCAGCGCCGCCAGCACAGCCACTCTCCCTGCGGTAAAACGCGGGATGCCGCTCCCGAGGATCAGGGTTGGCGGAGACCTCGGCGAAACATGATGCGCGGCACTTGCGTCGATCCAGGTCTGCGGGGCGCTTTCGAAAGATCCACCGACCCATTGCGCAAACGGCGACTTGTCGCCCGCCGCATTCTCGAACTGCAACGCCACCGGATCGGTCATGTCGAGCACCCCGTCGAGATCGATCAGGGCTGCGACTGGTACCATGCGGCCCGCCTCATCGGTGCGTAACCTTGCGTCATATGCGAGCAAAGCCGCCATCTGCCCGCCGGATGACGCTCCGCCTACAGCTATCCAACCGGGCTTGATGCCAAAGTGAGCCGCATTGTCGTGCACCCAGCGCAGGGCGTCTGCCGCATCGGTCATTCCCGAAGGATACCCGGCTTCGGGCGCCAGACGATACTCGGGAAGAATTACGGTATGGCCCAGTCCGGCGAGGCGGCTGGCCAGTGCGTAAAAGTGGCTCTTATCGCCCGATCGCCAGGCACCTCCGTGAACCAGCACCAGTGCAGTGCCCAGCCGTCGTTTCTGCGACGGCAGGAATACATCAAGGCCAAGGCTGCGATCAGACAGGCGCTTGTAGGAACGGTCGAACAGGATCTCCTGTCCCTCGGCAAGGGTCACTGCCGGCCAGGTGATCCCGCTGTACTGATCTTTGTACCGCTCGAAGCGCTGGGCGACGGTATAGCTGTCGTCCACCTCTCTTGCGGTTGCCGGCAACGAACCGGTCAGCCCGCAGGCAGCTGCAGCCGCAAGTGCCATCCTCAACAGCGTCATCAACCGGCCGCTTTCATGCAAGGGGGCCGCCCGCGAGGGGATTTGCGGACGGCCCAGTCATCGTCAGAACTGGTAGCGCGCTCCGACGAACCACTGCGCCCCCGTCCGCGAGAACTCGCGGCCCAGATACTGGCTGCCGTCGCCGGTGCCGTATATCCGCTCCTTCTCGTTCGTGATGTTGATGCCCTGTACCGTCAGGGTCAACTTTGGCGTGATGTTGTAATAAGCCGACAGGTCGACATGGGTCGGACCGTACTTGCGCTCCTGAACGTGGCCGTTTCCGCCCGGTTCACTCAACAGATAGTCATCGCGCTTGTTCACCGAAACGCGAATGCCCATGCTACCGGTGTCAAAATAGCCGGTGAAATTGTACGAATTGGGCGAAAGGCCCGTTGAGTCACGCGCCGATACATGGGTGTAGTTCGATGCCACGCCAAAGTAGGACAGGACGCCCGGCAGGAACGTGAACGGCGCGTTGAGCGTGACTTCGACACCCTTCACGCTGTTGCCGCCAGGGGTATTGACCGCCTGGAAGAAGGTGTAGGGCACCTTGGCCGGATCGGCATTGTAGGATGCGTCATAGCGGGGATCGGCGTAGATCGCCTGCCAGTATTCCTGCGGCACCGGCTTGGTCACCACAGCAGTGCTGAGCGAGCTGATGATATCCTTCTTGAACAGACCGACAGCGATCAGTCCGCCCTTGCTGAAGTACCACTCCAGCCCGACGTCGTAATCGTTGGAAAGGTACGGCTTGAGGTCCGGATTGCCGAGATTGCCGACGGTCCTTGTGGTGTATTCGAAGGTCGGGGCGGCGATGTTGAGCGAGCCCAGCCCCGGCCGCGTCATCGATCGGGCATATGCGGCTCGCGCCACGATGTCGGGAGTGATGTTCAGCGCCAGATTGAGCGAAGGCAGGAAATTGTCATAGCTGCGCTTCACCGAAACCGCAGAACCGGCAATGGTTGCCCGAGAATCGATGTTGGTCTTCACGTAGCGGACGCCACCGTTGGCGCGCAGAACCATCCCGCCGAGGTCGAACTCCCCGGTAACTTCGCCGTAGCCGCCCAGTGTCTTCTCGATCACTTCCCAGCCCGCAGCCGTATTGGGCGTGTAAGTATCGGAGATCAGGTTGGACGCGCCAACCTTGTCGAAATCGAAGACGGCGAATGTCGGCAGGCCACCCGAGACGACGCCCTTGCCGAAGTTGGAGATGGGGAACGGTTGCAGGTAAGTCTGCGGCGCAAAGCTGGGCAAGTTGCCCTGCGCTTCGGAATAGGCCACCGACCTGCGGCTGTAGGCCACGCCGGTGCGAGCGGTTATGTTGCCAGCCTCGAGAACCAGGTTGCCCTTGGTGGTAAAGTTGTCCTTGATCACCTTGTTCAGGCGGTTGGCCGCTGTCAGCGCATTGATGAAGTTTGCAGCGTTGTTCGGATCGTAGTTGCCATAGTTCAGGACCGGCACGTCCTGGTTCTTGGTGAAGTCATACGAGTAGAAGTGCGGGACTGATCGTGCATAGAAGCGCAGCTCCTCGCGGTCGGCCGCGTCGCGCGCCTTGCCAGCCATGACATCAAGCTTGAGGTTGTCCGACGCCTGCCACTTGGCCGAAGCCACATACTGCTGGAACTTCGAAACCGAAGTCTGGTGACGACTTTCGTACCACGAAGTGACATCGTCAAACGACGCGGCAATCAATTGCTTGCCGTCTGGCGCGATCGTGAACGAACGGGGCGTCTGTCCGACGAAATTGCCGGCCGGACCATGTGTCAGCAGCCACTCCATCGAGTTGTAGCTGAGACGGTCGTTTTCTAGGCGCGAGAAGAGCCCGTCGAAGCTGACTTCCAAGGTGTCCGTCGGACGGAACTGCAGCGAGCCGGTCAGGCCGAGACGCTTCTGATTGTTGCCGAAGAAATCGGCGCGAGGCAGTCGCGGCGCCCACAGGCAGCCCAGATTGTCGGCAGCCGGGCAGTCCACCGGCGTCCCGGACACGACGGGATTGGTGTCAGCCCAGCTGTCGCCATTGACGAACGGCGATGTCCAGCGGACCGAGCCAAAGCCTTCCTGATAAACGGTGCGTTCCGAGTAGGCGGCAGACACCAGCACGCCGACCCTGCCATCGGCAAACTGATCGGAAAGCATGGCGGTGACGCGGGGATCGACCTTGCGGGTAATCGAATTGTACCCGCCCTGCGCCGAGATCACGGCTTGCGGCTTGTTGAAATCGAACGGCTTTGCCGAATAGAGATCGACTGTACCGGCGATGCCGCCCTCTTCGATCGATGCTCGCTGCGTCTTCTGGACATCGACCCGGTTGAACAGCTCCGATGCAAAGATATGGAAGTCGAACGCACGGCCGGCATTGATGGTGAAACCGCCCGAGTCCAGACCGTCGCTGCTGGCAGGAACCTCCATTCCGTTGAGTGTCGTGCGCGTGAAATCCGGGGCAAAGCCACGCAGGGTGATGTTGCGACCTTCGCCACCTTCGCGGGAGATCGCGACGCCCGGCAGGCGCTGAATGGACTCCGAAAGGTTGAGGTCCGGCATCTTGGCCATGTCTTCGGCCAGAATGCTCTCGGTCAGGTTGATTGACTTGCGCTTGATGTCCTGCGCGCGAACCAGGCTGCCGCGAAAGCCGCTCACGACGATTTCCGGCTGCTGCGCAGGAGCGTCCTGCATGGCTTCCTGGGGCGCAGCAGCAGGAGCGGTGGCGGCCGCCACCGGTGTCATTTCGCTAACTGGGGTCAACGCGGACGCGCGTGTCAGGGCCACTGGCCGAGACGTCACCGTGGTCGACGGACTTCTCGTGACGATGGCATAAGATCCGTTGCCGAGCTGGCGCGCGGCAAGACCCGTCCCTGAAAGCAGTCGGTCAAGCGCCTCGCCAACGCTCATTTCGCCCCGAACGGCGTTGGTGCGGATCGAACGCGTTACCTTTCTGGCGGCAATGACCTGAACATCGCCCTGTCGGCCAAGGATGCTGATCGCCGTTTCGGCGGGTTGCGCATCGATGGAGAACTGCCGGGTCTGCGCAGCGGCTTCGGCTTGTGAGGAGACCGCACAAACAATAGCTGACGAAGCTAGCAGTATATTTCTCGAAACCGACATCAATCCCTCCCATATTCAGGCTTGCCAGGCTTTTGATTGTGCCTGTGCAAACAAGAGCTCCTAGAAACAAAAATCCTTCCAAAAAAGATTTGCTTCCGATCTGTTTTCAGGTCGCCTACTCTATTCTGATAATTCCCGGCTCGGCAGTATTTATGCGGACCCCAAGGCTTGCTTTGACCGCTTCTGCGAAACCATCCGGATCGTTTACACGAAACAGACCGTCGAATTGTTCGGCTGCGATCGCCGGATCGGCGATGACGATCTGGCGCCGGTTATAGCGGTTGAACTCCTCGGCAGCGCTGGAGAGAGGCGTGCCGTTCAGATCGATCATTCCGCTGCGCCACGCCAGCGCGCGGTCGACGTTGGTAGACTGACCGGTTTCGAAATCGACCAGCGCACTGGCGCCGACGATCGCCCGGTCCCCGCCCTTCAAGGTCAGCTTCAGGTTGCTGTCGTGCCTTGCGGAAGTCTCGACCACGCCTTCTGTCACGAGCACTTCCACCGCCGTTCCCCGGGTCCTGACCGAGAACGCCGTGCCGACCGCGCGAACCTGGACGTCGCCGACCTGGACAATGAACGGCCGCTTGGCATCCTTGGCGACCTCAAACCAAGCCTCGCCCTGCAGCAGGGCGATCTGGCGAACGTCCTGTGCAAGGTTCACCTTGATCTGGCTGGCAGAGTTCATCGTCATCACCGAACCGTCGGCCAGTGGTAACCGCCGGATCTCGCCCACCCGCGTCTCGAAATCAGTGGCACCGTCTCCCAGCCAGAAAGCAAGGTAACCACCAACCACCGAAGCGGCAGCAGCGCCCATCAACCCACGGCGAGTCCAGCGACCGGCGGATGAAATCGCAAGCGGTGCTGATGGCTCTTCATTCTTGGAGTCTGTCGCGGCCGAAGCTGGGTCGAGTGCAACCCATTCGGCTTCCATGCGCAGCAACAGGCCACGACGGGCGGGGACCTCATCGAGCCAGGTCTGCAGCGTTGCCTCGTCCGTTGCCGTCCAGGCGCCGGAGTCCATTCGCGCTATCTGCCCCGCGATGAAGTCCTCGTCCGAGGATCGGGTGCTGTTGACGGGCGAAGTCATGTCCGACCTCCACGCCGTGCGGTGGGCCGTGCCGTTCCGCTTATCAGCGCATCGACTTCCGCCTCGGTCTGCTGCCATGCCTGACGGACTGCCCGAACCCCAGTCCAGATCTGTTTCTCTACGGCTTTTTCCGTTATGCCGAGATGCGCGGCGATTTCCTTCTGCGACCAGCCCTGCAGCTTGCGCAGTTCGACCACTTGCCGGCAACGTTCAGGGAGGCCCGCGATAATGGCGAGGACGCGTTGGTAATCTAGGCGGCTCTCGGTCTGACGTTCCGGAGACTGCAGGGAATCGTCGCTGACGCATTCGATGTCTGCGACGACGTCCAGCGCGACGATCTGCTGTCGCTTGATGCGGCGCAGCACCAGGTTTCTGGCTACGGAGTAAAGGTACGCTACCGGATGCTCGATGTGATCGACCGCCGGGAGCATTGCAATTCTGCAGTAGGCTTCTTGCATGACCTCGTCGATCTCCTCGCCGGGCAAGCGGGACCGCGCAAGCCACCCCCGAACCTGCCGCTCATGCGGCAGCAGGTGTTGCGCAACCCACGTTGCCCTCTGGCGACGTTTCGCCAGCTCCGTGTTCGCCTCGCCTCTCGTAGCATCCTCCTGTGCGGCCGATTTTCGACCTTGCACCATATAAGAGTCACCGGATCGCCTAATCCTTCCGCCAAGAAAAATTTTTTAGCAGCAGAAAGAGTCGACGTAACGATTACGGGTGCGGCGGACCCGAAAGCCGTACTCTTGGGTCATAGAAGGGGAGATCATCGAAGCACTGACCGACGAACAGGTCTTCTGCACATGCACTGGTACCCTGCACGACTGGAGCATCCTATCGTTACAAGCCAGCAATGCGCTCGGAGCAATTGTGGGAAAGGTACAAAGCTGAGCGCAGCCTACCGCGAATGTGGTGAGATTCCGCCTGCACCCAGAACAGACAGATCGATCTTATCAATGCTCGACGCGCCGGTAATTGCCATAATCTCGGCGAGTTCGGCCTGCAGCAACTTCAGCACACGCTCCACCCCCTGAGAGCCCCCCTTGGTCAAGCCCCAAAGCACAGGCCGGCCGACAAGAACGGCACGTGCGCCAAGTGCCAAAGCCCGCAGAACGTCGGCGCCTGTACGAATGCCGCTGTCTGCATAGACTTCAATGTCCCGCCCAACGGCGTCAACGATTGCCGGTAGCGCGTGGGCCACCGGTTGTGAATGGCGCAGGCCCTGGCCAGCGTGATTGGAAACGATCAGCGCGCTTGCACCATGATCACGAGCGCGCAAGGCATCGTCGGGCCGGATCACGCCCTTGAGGACCAGCGGCAGGTCTGAAAGTCCGCGCATCCATTCCACATCTGCCCACGTTGCAGCAGCATCGGGAAAAGTTGCCCCCATCGGCCGATCTGCGTAGTCGCGAACGGCGTACATCTTGTGCTCCGGTTCCTGCCATCGCTGGAACAGCGCTTGCGCGGCAAGGCGCATGGGCCTGGGGAATGCCGGCATCACCGGAAGATCTACCGTGAAGCACAAAGCCGAAGCCCCTGCGGCTACGGCCCGATCAATCACGTCCTTTACCACGCCGCGATCGCGCATGAAGTAAACCTGCTGCCAGTATCGCCCGCTTGCTACCGCCCCCACGGCCTCTGGTGGACGCGTGCCCATCATGCTGAGCGTGGTGATCGTACCGGCCGCCACTGCCCCCCGCGCGGTTGCCACCTCCCCTTCAGGATCCACGAGCGTCGAGCCGACGAACGGCGCGGTCATGATCGGCATCGCGATCTTCTGTCCCAGCACCGTGGCAGTGGTATCGATGTGCGAGACGTCGACCAGCGCCCGCGGCCGCAGGTGCAGCGCCTGCCATGCTGCCATGTCGTCGTGCAGCGTGCGCTCCATGCCGACGTTATTGACGAAGTCGCGGTAGGCCTCGGGCATCAGCGGCTCTGCCGCCGCGCGAAACTCGGCAACGTCGAGAAGGTCCTCCTGCTGCGTCACCTGCTCGAAGACAGTCTTTGCCATGATGCCCGCTCCTTTTCTGTCAGCCCGGCTTGCGCTCGGCGATGGTCGGCAGGCGGCGGATCGGCTCGATCGTGATCGCGCGGAAGTACGTCTCTGCCCCCTCCGACTGCAGCTGGATCTTGCCTGCCGTCAGCGGGATCGTCCGGCCCTTGGCGTCCTTGGTGGTAAGGTTGGTCGCCGCCATCACCGGTACGCCGTTGACGACGTGGATCGACCTGTCACCGAAGACATAGAGGTCGAGCGAGTTCCACTCGCCGAGCGGCTTTTCGGCATCCACTCCGGCATCGACGTTCCACGTCGGGAACACCAGCTGCGCGGGCAGGCCACCATGGAAGTAGCGGCGGCTCGGATAGGGGATCGACGGATCATTGGCGACTTGCACCGTCGCCCCCACGCGCCAGTCCACTGTCTCGAACGAGGGCTTGCCCTTCGAATCGCCGACCGTCAGCAGCATGCCGACCGAGTGCGGCACCACCTCGAACTCGATCGCGCTCATCCAAGTGCCGAAGAACGCGCCATAGGCCCCATGCGAGTGATAGAGCACGCCGTTATTGCGCGGCATCGGCATCCAGGTGTTCGCGCCCCACTTGTATTCGACGTGGAGGTGGTAGTTGCGGTGGGCCTCCTTTGTGATCAGCCCGCCGAACAGTTTGCCGCTGGAATAGATCGCCGCCGCACCGTCTTCCTGGACGACCTTGAACACGCCGTAGGTATCGTGATTGAGCCCGATCGGCGCGCTGCTGGGCGTCCCGTAAGTCGTGGCTGGCACGGTGTAACCAAGCCAGCTATCCCACCCGGTCAGATCGCGACCATTGAAAAGCATTCTCGGCGCGGCCCTGTTGCGCGGCAGGTTCGTGAGGATGAGATCCTGCTTGCGGTAGGCCGGATCCTTGGCGATTGCCGCCTTCTGTTCGGGCGTCGAACCATCAGGCGGGCCATCGGCAGCAATCGCGCCGGCAGGAGCAATCAGGGCAAGGCTGCAGGCAAATTTGGCAGCCAGAATGCGGTGAGGTGCGGACATTTGGGGAAGCTCCATCAAAAGCGAGAAATCAGTGGGCCCAGGCACTCGCGGCCAGATCGAAAGGCGATGCCGTCAGCGCAATCAGCGCGGCATCGGATTGGAGGTCGATGGTCGCGGGACGCTCGCAGGTGGATTCAAGGTCAATCACCGAATTCGTCGTGGCTGACCTGACGATGGCCTCCATCACTTCAACCGAGTGGACGATGAACTCGGCCCCGGTGCGGTGTCTGCTGCCGGTGCGGATCGCGAGTGCGAGATCGACGAGCCCTGCGCCGCGATAATCGGCCACCGCTCGCCCTGTGTGGTCATGCCGGTTGGGCGTAGCAAAGCCCTGATCGGCGGTAACGAGGCCCATGCGCGGCTCAGGCGGCGCAATCACCGCAGGCTCTCCCCCGAAGAACATCGGGTCGGCCATGGCCAAAATGCCGTCTGACCCGAATAGTTCGCCTGGCCGCAGCGTAGGCACCACAACGTCGAGCGAGATGATGAAGCTGACCGAGGCTTCGGCAAATTCAAGCACAGTGTTGAACGTTGTGTCGACAGTCACCGGAAAAGGCGTGCCCTGACGAGGGCCACGCAGGATGGTACGCTCTGACTTGCCTGCGCCCGAAACGGAGAAAACGCGCTTCACGGGGCCGAGCAGGTTGATCCACATCGTGGTGTAATAGGGGCCGGCATCATACGGCGGCTCACCCCCCGGACGGTAGAATGCCTCCGGGCTCGGGTGGAACAACTCAAGGCCTGGCAGCCCGAGGAACGAGGTGCCGAACACCGGCTTCCCAATCGCGCACGCATCGAGCGCCTTGCGCGCTGCCTGATGTGCGCTGCCATAGAAGGTGTCCGGTGCCGAACCGATCAGCAGGCCCCGGCGCTCGGCAAGGTCCGCGAGCCGCCGCGCCGCGCCGAGCGACAGGGCGAAGGGCTTTTCTGAATAGACATGCTTGCCTGCCTCATGCGCAGCGCCGTTGATCTCCTCGTGCGCCACGCCCGGGGTGAGATTGACGACAAGCTCGATCGCTTCGTCGGCCAGCAGCTGCGCCACCGAAACGGCCCGTGCTCCGAAAGCGGTGGCCTTCTCGGCAATTGCCTGAGGATCACGCGTGGCTATTGCACGCAGATCCAGCGCAGGCGAACGCGTAATCGCGTTGAGATAGACCGGGCTGATATCGCCCGCGCCGACGACACCGATCCTGACAGGCTCCATCCAATCCTCCCGGGCAGCCATCAGGCATGCTTCGCCTATGCCACAATTTAATCGTTGATTAGATTATCTTGCGACGAAGTCAATCGTCCTGCGTCCGGATGCGGCTGGCGCGGATGAGCAGACTTGCCTTAAGCGTTTCGCCCTCCGCCAGCATCGCCATCTTTTCGGGCGCGCGGTTGATGGCATCAGTCGGATGGCTGAGCGGTTCGACGCAGAAAAAATCTGCATCCCGCCCGACATAGACACCGGTACAGGGCAGTCCATCGGACGGTTCCATCTCGATCAGCAGGCCATCAGCAGGTCTCTGGATTGTCAGCTTCCCCTTGCGGCCTTCCTGAATCGTGTCGACCACGCGGCTCGTCATCGGAGCACCTTGCCACCAGTCCACCGCCCTGCCCGCATCGACCAGCGACTGCGGTAGCCCATCAGGCGAAGTTTCCCACTCACCGCGATGCAGGCCATGGTACACGGCGCTGTCATCGCCTGGAAAATACGGATGAAAGCCCAGTCCCGCCGGCATGGGGCTGCTGCTGAGGTTGGTCACGCTCATGCGAATCCGCACGCCGTCGGCCGCCACCGTCACTTGCTGCTCAGCCCGATAGCGCCACGGCCACAGCCCTTCGTCGTAATCGTGGACCAGCCGGATTGACGCGCCATCAAGCGCCATCACCTGCCACGGCCGCACCCAGCCATAGCCGTGCAACGCGTGCGGATGCCAAGTATCCGGAAAGTTGGACGGCAGTCTATGCTCGACCCCATCTACCGCGAAGCGCCCCAGCGCGATGCGATTGCAGAACGGAACGATGGGAAAGCACGCCGCGTCCAGAATGTGCCCGGTCCGCGCTTTGCGGAAGACTGGCAGCCCCCTCCAGTTCAGACTGCGCAGCGAACCGCCGACCTGCGGCGCAATCGTCACTTCGTAATTCGACGCCGCAAGCGTCAGCAGACCGTATTCATCCATGACAACATTTTGATCATTGATCAGATTGGCTCGCAAGCCGGTCGACACAATCTGTTGAAAGGCCTGCGGTCCACCAACCCTATTGCGCGATGCCGGTCGGTTTCGGTCTGGCAAGAAGGTGGTTTGCTGTTAGGGAAGCAATGCGATAATCCACCATTTTCCCGGTGGCCCGAGAGATTGATGCCCGCCAAGAAGCCCTATCACCGCGAAAACCTGCGCCGCGATCTGCTCGATGCCGGCCGCGAATACGTGCGGCAGCATGGGCACCACGGGTTATCGATCCGCACCTTGGCGCAGCAGGTCGGTGTCTCGCCGGGCGCACCCTATCACCATTTCCCTGACCGCCGCTCACTTCTGCTGGCATTGGCCATTGAAGGCTTTGAGGAAATGCTTGACGGCGCGGAGCAAGTCCGCCGCAGCACCGTCACCCCTGCGGAAAAGCTCAGCCGCATGGGCCTGCTGTTCATCCGCTTTGCCGAAACCAACCCCTTTCTGCTCGACCTCATGTACGAGAGCGAGCTGACCTCGCCAGTACTCGACCCGGCGCTGCTCGATTACCAGCTCAAGGGGCATTTCAACCTGCGTGATCACCTGCGGGCAGCACTCCCCGGCGTGACCGACGACGAGGCCGATTTGCGCGTGATCGCCTTCTGGTCGGCGATTTACGGGTTCTCCTCGATGCGCAAGAAGGGCGTGATCCGGCCGAGCGAAAGCGCCGTGCCGACTGTCGACATCGCCGAGGCCATTGTCGCCCGCGCAACTTTGGCCGCTCTGGCAAACTGAACTCTCCGACATGCTGAACCACGGCGCATCGCCGCGTCTGCGCCATCGCGCCATCCTGCAATCAGAGCGGTGATTAGATTTACGCTTGACGCACAGGTGCCACCTATCTAATCGGCGATCAGATGGACCGACCGTCAAGGTGTCGACCGTTATTTTTCGGGAGGGGAAAGCCATGAAGATCACTGCCATCCTGCTTGCTTCGTCCGCCTTGGCGCTGGGCACGCCAGCCTTCGCGCAAAGCGCACAGCAATCGCAGAACGCCGGACAGTCCGATGACGCCGATCGCGGCGTGGGCGATATCATCGTCACCGCCAACCGCATCGAGACGACCGCGCAGGACACGCCGATTGCGCTCAACGTCTATACCGGCGCTGATCTTGCCGACAGCGGCATCAATTCGGTCCGGGACCTTTCGTCGATCGACCCCAGCCTCAATGTCTCCAGCTCAAACAGTTCCGCCTATATCGCCGTGCGCGGCATCGCCTCGACCGATGTCACCGAGCTGGGCGACCCCTCGGTTCCCGTTGCCCGCGACGGCTTCTTCACCAACCGCGCCTATTCGATCAACACCTCGATGTATGACGTTGCTCGTGTCGAAGTCCTGAAAGGTCCGCAAGGCACTCTGCAGGGCCGGAACTCGACCGGCGGCCTCGTCAGCATTGTCACCAACCGGCCCAAGTTCAAGAACGAGGTCTCCGCCTCGTTCGAATACGGCAACTACGACACGACCAACGCCGACGCCGCCGTCAACTTCGCCCTGTCGGACAACTTCGCGCTGCGCGCTTCGGGCGTGTTCCTCAAGCACGACGGCTACCGCCGCCAGGTCGGCGTGATGAAGTCGGCCGACAACGAGGACTTCAAGTCCGGCCGCATCCAGGCCCGCTTCGCCAAGGACGGGTTTGACCTGTGGGTGTCCTACCAGCGCGATGATCGCGACACTGACGGCGAGGCCGTGCTCAAGAACACCCTCGGCGCGCCCCAGCCCAGCTTCGATCCGCTCCCGGCATTCCGCAGCGATTCCCCCACCCGCACCGTACTCAAGGGTCAACGCATCCGCTGGGAAGCCAGCTATAGCGGTCTTGGCAACCTCAACCTGATCTATTCGGGCGGATGGGACAAGCAGCGGTTCGACCTCACGCTCGACGCCACCGGCCCCAACTATCCGGCCAATCGCCAGTACCTCAACACCCAGGCGCCTACGACGTGGAACCACGAAGTCCGCATCAGCAACGAGAAGACCGGCAAGCTCTTCATCCAGGCGGGCTACTTCCGCTTCACCGAAGACAACGCGCTCGTAGCTGGCCTGTACAATCGCGAAATGACCGGCGCTTTCGCACCCGGTCAGCCGCTCTCCTTCGCGCCCAACGCCGACCAATCGTTCCGCTATGGCATTGCCTTCGACTTTGCGGTGAAAACCAAGTCCGACGCCATCTTTGCCCAGGCAGACTATGACCTGAGCGAACAACTCCAGCTTTCTGCCGGCGCGCGTTACACCTGGGACAACAAGTCGCGTACCGGCAACTCCCGCCTTGTCCTGCCCGCACTGGCGTTTCCGCTATGCGGCAACGGCTTCCCGGCGCCCGGCACCTGCCCGCCGTTCCCGATCGTCAATTCAGGCAATGGCGAAACGAAGGAAAGCAAGCCGACCTGGCACCTCGGCCTCAACTGGCGTCCGGAGTCGGGCCGCCTGATCTATGCCAAGTACGATCGCGGCTACAAGTCGGGCGGCTTCAACTCCAACGGCTCGGTCGCCGCCACGCCCTATGGCGCGGAACAGGTCGATGCCTTCGAGATCGGCACGAAGAACACGCTGATGGGCAATGCCCTGCAGCTCAACTTTGCGGCCTTCTACTTCAACTACAAGGGCTACCAGGCGCAGCAGAGCACCTGCCCGACCTGCTCGACCGGCGTGTTCAACGTCGGCAGCGCCCGCGTTCTTGGCCTGGAAGGCCAGCTCAATGCCCGCGTAGCCGAGAACACGAAGCTCTATGTCAACAGCACGCTTCTCGACACCAAGTTCGGTGATAACATCATCGTCCGCAACGGCAACAACCAGAACGTCGACATCAGCAAGAACCAGCTGCCCAACGCCCCGAACTTCACCGCCTCCATGGGCTTCGAACAGGGCGTACCACTGGGCGATCACCTGCTCTCGTTCCGTGCCGACGGCAAGTACTCCTCGAGCTTCTACTTCTCGGCCTTCAACTTGTCGCAGATCCGCTCGCCGTCGTATTTCCTCGGCAACCTCTCGGCATCGATCGAGCCCCACGCCGGCGGTTGGAAGCTGCAGGCCTACGTCCGCAACGTCTTCAACAAGAACGTTCTGTCCTTCGCCGAGCAGAACTTCAACGGCTTCAGCGACAATTACCAGTTCCAGCCGCCTCGCACTTATGGCGTGCGGGCGAGCGTGAACTTCTGATCTGACACGCATACCGGCTGGAGAGGAAGCCTGGCTCCTTCTCCCGCCATCCAGGAGTAAGACATGCCCGGTTCGTTCAAATACGGTGTTTCAACCTACAGCTACGTCGACGACTACGGATCGGTCATGACGCTGAAAGACGCTTTCGATCACATCGCCGATACCGGTGCCACTGGCATCGAGATCCTCGGCGAAGGTCAGATCGAAGGCTACCCCAACCCCTCCAACCAGTTTATCGACCGCTGGTTCGGCCTGCTCGACAAGTACAAGCTGGAACCCACCAACATGTGCTCGTGGGTCGACATGCGCATTACGCTGGGGCGCAATCTCACCGTCGAGGAAGGTGCCGCGGAGCTGGAGCGCGACCTGCGCCTTGCCCACCAGCTGGGCTTCAAGTTCCTGCGTCCGAAGTTCGGTGTGCTTTCGCACGACCTGATCCCCGAACCGCAGTGGGAGGCCTATACCGAGCGCAACCTCGATCTTGCCCACAACCTCGGCGTGGTCATCTGCCCGGAAATCCACGCGCCCACGCCGATCAAGCATGAAGTCGTCGATGGTTACATCAACTTCATCGAGCGCACCGGCACGAAGAACTTCGGCTTGATGATCGACACTGGCATCTTTCAGGACCGCCCGCTGACGCACTGGGGCTCGCACCAGATCAACGACGAGGCGCGCAAGCACATGGAATTCCTCAACGGCATTGCCGTCAATCCGGAGGAGTTCCTCGACATCGCCAAGTACGTCGTATTCATCCAGGCCAAGTTCCACGATATCGACGAGAACCTCGAGGACCAGAACATCCCGTGGAAGCCGGTGATCTCGGCGATCAAGCGCTCGGGCTATTCGGGCTACCTGTCTAGCGAGTACGAAGGCTGGCGCGCGCCTTGGCGCTCGATCGATCAGGTCCGTCGCCAGCACGTGCTGCTGCGCAAGCTGGAGCGCGAGTTCGACGAAGGCAAGTTCGCCTGAGGCCTTCCGCCCCCCCAAGATTTCCCGGAGAACACCATGCTCGAACACCAACTCATCCAGAGCACCGGCTTTCGCAATTTCGGCCCTGTCGGTGCGCGCGAAGGCTTTGCCATCCGCATCCGTATTCCCAACTACCACGGCACCCGCCTGTCGCAACTCGACGGCTTCGACGTCACCGTCGACGGCGTGTTCTACGATCACGAGATCAACCGCTTCGGCATCCGCGACGAAGTGTATACCATGGCCGAAATGCGCGAGGAGACCACCGCGCGCTGGGGACTGACCGAATGGGGCGAAATCCTCGTCGACAAGCCGGGCGGCCTCGAACCGGGCGTCCACAAGATCGAAGTCCTCGCCCGCATCCGCTATTCCTACTTCCCGCCAGACGTGCATATCTTCCCGATGCACGCCGAACGATACGGCACCATCTGCACCGCCTGACAGGATAGGCATCCGGCGATTCTAACATGGGGCTTTGGAAGCTCATCAAGAAAACGAAGGTTTGAGCACAAATGACGCAGCAGTTCGGTAGACAGGGGGACGATTATATCCTCACGCCAGAGGAGATCGCCCAGTTCCATCGCGATGGCTACATCACTTTGCGCGGCGTGATGACCGAGGAGGAACTTGCGCCGCTCGAGACCGAATTCGAGCGCTTCATTCGCGGCGAAGTCAGCGGCATGGGCAAGGATTTCTGTGACATGTCCGGGCCATATGACCGTGCATTCGAGAACTTCAGCCTGGTAAATGCCGTATTGCCGCGTCACTACGAACCAAGCTTGCGCGACAACCTCTACGAACGGCGCGCAGCCTCGATCTCCCGACAGCTGATCGGAGAGACTGCAACTCTGGATTATGACCAGTTCCTCGCGAAACGCCCTGCGAAGCCCGATGCTGTTTTTACCATGCATCAGGACCTTGGTTACTGGCCCACCGGAACCCCTGAGCCATTGACCGCGACCTGCAGCCTTGCGCTCGACGATGCCGATCCGGAAAATGGTTGTCTCAAGGTTGTGCCGGGTTCGCAGAAGCAAGGCCTGCGTCCGCACCGCCCTCTGATGGGTGAAGATCGCAGCAAATCTCACATCCTCAGCGTCGAACTGAACGATGCCGATATGGTCGTGGACCTGCCGCTGAAGCGGGGCGACATTACCGTGCATGACGAACTGATCGTCCACGGCTCAGGTGGGAATACCTCGCCGGACCGCTGGCGGCGTACTTACATCGTTGCCTTCCGTTCGAAAGCCTGCGTGGACTTCGAACGTTCGATCGGCTTTACGCATTCGCACAACGACACAATCGCTTGGGAGACACATCTCGCCGCGCTAACCGCTTGAAGGAGGCGTTCCGACCGACCTCCAATGTGCCTCGAATTTATTGTTCATGGCTTTGCCGGCGGCTACCCAAATTGCCTGTGATCTCTCCGCGCCGGTAAATGCTCCTCTTGGCCGTCCACGGCACGAAAAACAGTGCATAAGCTGTAACAGAAAACAACTTAGCTACCGATTGGGCTTGAGCGGTTCGCGTATTTCGCTTCCAGACGAACGGTCGAAGGTTTCAGGATCAGGCGTTCAGAAAGGGACATCTGACCAACCGGGCCCACTCGCGTCACTCATTCGTCGACAAGCCGAGCAGACTGGCGGGTGCTGGGGTGACCAACCCGGCTTGGACAGAAATAATCGTCCACAATTGCTACCCCCGCGGTTCGAGCCACACCAGCAGTCTGGCCCGGGCATCGGGAAGAAGATCAAATTGAACAGGCCGCTCTGTTTTCAGCTGCATGACGATTACCCGCCATCTGCCGGCCGCTTTATTCTCTCGACCAGACTTCGGCAAAACCCCACTTCCAGTTCCAGGCCGACAGGCCTCACACATCGACGGGAACAGCGCAGCTGGTACCCAGGCATAGCGCAAGAAATGTCAAATTGGCGCGCAATCGGCCCTAAAGCCCTACCGCACCCAGTAGCCTAATCATCGCAGCATGTGAGCCACAAGAGCTCAAGTCTTTTACGGGAGAGAAGCATGGCTGGTATGGGGTACGTGCGCGCGGCGCTGTCGCTGATTGCTGCATCGACATCGAGCGTTGCCTTGGCGCAGGCTGAAGCACCCAAAGGTGATGACGAAATCGTAGTGACAGCGCAGCGCCGCGAGCAGTCGTTGCTTGACGTGCCGCTGGCCGTGACCGCGCTGGGCGGGGATTCGCTGGCAGAGCGCGGCATCACCAATTCGGCGCAGCTCGGCGAGGCGGTGCCGAACCTCCAGATCAACAGCCCCTATGGCAACACGCAGCCCAACTTCACCTTGCGCGGCATTGGCGTGGCCAACGAATACAATTCCAATCAGGCTTCGCCGGTCGGGGTCTACCTCGATGATGTCTATCTCGCGCCACGCACCAGTCACGGGATGGGCTTGTTCGATCTGGACCGGGTGGAGGTGCTGCGCGGGCCGCAGGGCACGTTATTCGGCCGTAACACCACCGGCGGCGCGATCAACTTCATCACCAAGCGGCCGGATCTTTCGGGCAGCGAGGGCTACGTCCAGCTTGGCTACGTCAACTTCGGCACGTTCACCGCTCAAGGGGCGCTCGAAACCACGCTGTCAGAGGGCGTCGCTGGCATCCGCGCGGCGGTGAACTACGCCAAGGGTGACGGGCAGATCCGCAACACCTTCGCAGGAGGCCGTGATCCCAATTCGACCGATACGCTGCAAGGTCGCCTCTCGCTTCGCCTCAAGCCGAGCGAGACCGTCAACGTTGTCCTGCGCGCCTACGGCGGGCGCGATCGTGGCACGCAGGCTGCGGTGCATGGCCTCGGTGCCTTCCGCGCTGGGCTCGACTTCTTCGAGACCAATGAAAACCGCGTAGGTGACAATAACACCGACGCCTGGGGCTTCAGCGCCAATATCGGCGTCGACCTGACGGACAAGCTGACGCTGACCTCGATCACTTCGTACGACGGCGGATCGCAGAACCTGCAACAGGCGGCGGACGGCTCGCCACTCGATATCCTCGATATCACCTGGCAGTCGCAGTATCGCCAATTCAGCCAGGAATTGCGCGCCAACTATACTGGCAGCGGCGTGACCTTCGTCGGTGGCTTGTTCTACGGCTACGACCGCAACGTAACAGACAACCGCTTCAACCTCCCGCTGCCACCAGCCGGCGGCTTCTTCCAGCACTACCGGCAGCAGCGCCGTTCCTACGCGGTTTTCGGGCAGGCTGACCTCGCACTGACGAGCGCGCTTAGCCTGACGCTCGGCGCCCGCTATACCCGCGACACATCAAAGTACGACGACGCCTTCGCCTATCTCTTCGTGGGTGCAGTGGGTGCACCTGATTTTCCGATCGCCTCCACTGTGCCGTGCGTCGGCGTGCCCGGCACCTGCGCTTACGATCCCGCGGCCCGCTATGCGCTGAAGGACAACAACAACGCACTGACCGGTCGGGTGGCGTTAAGCTACACCTTTGGCAGCGGAGCGCTGCTCTACGCGAGCTACAATCGCGGTTACCGCGCTGGCGCGGTCAACGGCGGCGGCTACACTTCCTCGAGCGGGATCAGCTATATCAAGCCCGAGTATGTCAATGCCTTCGAGCTTGGCGTCAAGGGCCGCACGGCTGACCGCGTGCTGACCTATGCCATCTCGGCGTTTTATTACGACTACACCAACCAGCAGCTGCAGGACACGCGCCCCGGGCCGGTCTCATTCCTTGTCAATGCACCCAAGTCCGAGGTGTACGGCCTGGAAGCGGAAACGACGTTGCGACCGATCAATGGCCTGAGGGTCAATGCCTCGTTCGGCCTGCTTCAGTCGAAGTTCAAGGAGCTGACCCTTCAGGGTACCGACCTCGCCGGCAACCGCCTGCCGTTTGCGCCCAGGTTAACCGGGCAGCTTGGAGCCGACTGGGATGTGGTCGATGTGGCCGGCGGTCTAGTGACCTTCTCGCCGAACGTGGTCTATGCCAGCAGCCAGTTCTTCTCGCCCTTCAACGCGGTGAACGTGGCAGGCTCGGCACAGGTCAATTCGGAACTCGCGCAAGGGGCCAACGCCAGGGTCAACGGCGCGCTCAGCTGGAGCAACGACACAATCACCGTTCGCGCCTTCGCCAACAACCTCTTCAACCGCAAAACCTATGGCTACGGCCTTGATCTGCGCGGGGCTGGTTTCCCTTACAACTTCCTTGTTCCGAATGCGCCACGCACCTTCGGTATCTCCGTTCGCGCGGGCTTCTGAGCATGGACACCGACCTCGGCGATCCTTCGCTCTATGCGGCGGGCATGCCTTATGACCTGTTCGCACAACTCAGGCGCAAAGGGCCTGTCCATTGGAATCCGCCCGCGCAGGATCGAGGCGGGTTCTGGGCGGTGCTCGGTTTCGAGGAGATCCTAGCGGTCTCGAAGCAGTCCGATCTGTTCTCCTCGGCCCGCGAGAATGGCGGCCACCGCATTTTCGACGAGAATGAGGCAGGGCTCGCCGGTGCGGGTGACAGCGGCATCGGGGTGCCGTTCATCTCGCGCGATCCGCCGATCCACACGCAATACCGCAAGTTCGTGGTGCCTGCGCTCTCACCGGGGCGGCTCGAGGGGATAGAGACGCGGATTGCGGCCCGGGTGGAGGCCTTGCTGGCCGGGGTCCCGCTGAACGAGGTCATCGATATTCTGCCCTGTTTCACTGTACCGCTGCCGCTTCTCACGCTTGCCGAGCTGCTCGGCGTGCCGAGTGACATGTGGCGCGATCTGCATCGCTGGACCGATGCTTTCATCGGTGAGGACGATCCCGATTTCCGCCAGTCACCCGAAGCGATGCAGCAGGTGGTGGGCGAATTCTTCGGCTTCTGTCAGGCACTCTTCGAAAGCCGCCGGGCCGAACCAACCCGTGATCTTGCCTCGCTGCTCGCCAACAGCGAAATAGGAGGTGAACCCGTACCGTTTGCCGATTTCGTCGGCAATCTCGTGCTCGCGCTGGTCGGCGGTAACGAGACGACCCGCAACACACTGAATCATTCGATGGTCGCCTTCGCGCGCGAACCGGCCCAGTGGCAGATGATCCGCGACAACCCCGACCTGTTGCCGGGCGCAGTCAAGGAAATGGTGCGCCATGCGAGCGCGGTGATCCACATGCGCCGCACCGCGATGCGCGATACTGAACTGGGTGGGCAGGCAATCCGCAAGGGCGACCGGGTGGTGATGTTCTACCCCGCCGGCAATCGTGATGCCGCTGCCTTCTCCGATCCCGACCGGTTCGATATCACCCGGCAGGTGCGCCAGCATGTCGCCTTCGGGGCGGGTGCTCATGTCTGCGTCGGCTCGCGGCTTGCGGAAATGCAGCTGAGGGTGGCATTTGGTCACCTTGCGCGCCATGTTTCTCGCTTCGAGATTGTGAGCCAGCCGCAGCGCGTGCGATCCGCGTTCATCAACGGGTTCAAGAAACTCGAGGTGCGGCTGGTTGGGTGACGAGGGACGAGTGATGCCGAAACAGCTCGAAAGGGAGAAGGACGCGTCCGCACCCGCCCAGAAGGTGTGGGACAACAAGGCAATCATCTGCGACGTGCTCGGCAGACCGCCCGAGATGGAGCTCGGGTCGCTGGGCGATGGCTGGTCGCTGTGCCGCTGGCGGCAGTTCGTAGGGAGCTATGCCCTGCCGCCAGTGCCCGATCCGATCTTCATCGTGCACATCGCGGGCAAGCCCCGCGTCAAGACCTGGGAGCGCGGCAGTTGGACCGAGACGCATTCGATTCCCGGTTGCGCTACGATCGTGCCCGCCGGAATGCCCACCGGCTGGCTTGTCGATGGCGAGCTCGACGTGGTCACGCTGAGCGTTTCTTCGGAGGTGCTCAAGACCGCCTCACTAAGTGACCAGTTCAGCAAGATGCGATTTGCCTTCACCGATCCGCTGGGCGTGGCGCTGACGCGGCAGATCCTCGCAGAGCTTTATGCCCCCCATGCAGACGAGCGCGAGGCCTATGTCTCGGCCATGGTGGGTGCGCTCAAGGCGCACATCCTCTCGGGCGTGCCGGCACAGGGCAAGCCGCTCGAAATTCCGACCTCTGACTTTTCAGCTTACCGGCTTCACAAGGTAATGAACGCCATCCTCGATCACCCGGAACACGAACACAGCCTGGAGCAGATGGCGGCGACCGCCGGCGTCACCCCCTCGCACTTCTGCCGCGTGTTCAAGAAGGCCACCGGAATCTCGCCGCACCAGTATGTGATGAAGGCTCGGCTCGACCGTGCACAGCATTTGCTGGCGCAGACCGACATGACGCTTGCCGCGCTTTCAGAATCGCTGGGCTTCACCAGCCAGAGCCATTTTAGCCGCGCCTTCCGGGCCTATGCCGGGCGCACGCCAAGCGACCTTCGTCAGCACGAGCAGACCATCCAGTAGCAGGAAAGACCCCGCATGACGCAATGCACCGCCGCCGTCGCCCGCACCCCGCATCAGGACTTCAGCGTCGAGACGCTGGAGGTCGATGCGCCGCGCGCTGGCGAGGTTCTGGTGAAGATCGCCGGAGTCGGCTTGTGCCACACCGATCTCGTGTTCCGTGACCAGTTCGCGCCATATGCGCTTCCGGCCGTGCTGGGTCATGAGGGTGCAGGCACGATCGAGGCGATCGGGGAAGGCGTAGAAGGGCTGGCTGTTGGCGACAGTGTCGTCCTTGGCTTTTCGAGCTGCGGGGCCTGCCCGCGCTGCGATGAGGGGCTGCCGAGCTATTGCCGCACTTTTGTGCCGTTGAACTACGCCGGAATGCGGCTGGAAGATGGATCTCAGGCCTATCGTGCCGCAGATCAGGCAGTCGCCTCGCACTTTTTTGGACAGTCCTCCTTCGCCAGCCATGCAATCACCCGCGCGCGTAATGTGGTGAAGATTTCGGAGCATGCCGCACCTCTCGCCCTGCTTGGTCCGCTCGGCTGCGGCTTCCAGACTGGTGCCGGCGGGGTCATGCGCTCGCTGGCCGCACGCGCCGGTTCCAGCATCGCGATCTTCGGCGGAGGCCCGGTCGGCCTTGCGGCGGTCATGGGCGCGGTGATTCAAGGCTGCACCACGATCATCCTCGTCGAACCGATCGCTGCGCGGCGCGATGTAGGCCTTGAACTCGGTGCCACCCATGTAATCGATCCCGCCGCGACAGACGATCTTTCTGCCGCGATCCGCGCGATCGTCCCCGATGGCGTCGATTTCGGATTCGACAGCTCCGGTCGACCCGAGGTGATCGAGGCGGGGCTCGGCGCACTCGGCTCGCACGGTGCGATCGGACTGGTCGGGGTGCCCGCCCGGCCCGAGGCTGCGATCAGCGTGAACATTGCTGCGCTCATGACCCCGGGCCACCGTATCATCGGCATCATCGAGGGCGACAGCGACCCGCAGAACTTCATCCCCGAACTGATCGCCCATCACGCCGCAGGCCGCTTTCCGTTCGACCGCCTGATCAAGACATATCCGCTCTCCGAGATCAACGCGGCCATCGCGGCGCAGGCGAAGGGCGAATGCATCAAGGCCGTACTTTTGCCGTAATGTCTTCGGGGTCTGAACCAGCGTCCAAGTGTCCTGTTTGGGAGTCAGATGCGGTTCATGCCCAAAACAGCCAATCAAGCTCTCGCTGCTAAATGTGGCAGTATGGTGGACCGTTGCCGTCCGCGGCGATCCCGACGAACGGTGGGTTTGAACCAAAGCTACCGTTTGCTCACGCCTCGAACAGGATCGAGAAGTGGGAAGGGTTAGAAGCGGATCGTCCCATCCCGCGCCGCGCCCTCATCGCACGGTTGGAGTGGTACAATCGAGCCTCATAGTGAAACCCAAGAGGTGTGTTCCATACCGCTGACAAGTACTTCGCCCACCTGTGCAAGCCAAAGCAACTGGCCCTCGGGGGGAGTCGTGTGGTGGATCAGCCCATCGCAGGGTGTTCACTTCCACGCGATCGATGACACGCTGGCCCTCAAACTGATTGCAACCAGCGGCCTGGCGCTCTCGCAAAGGCCGAAAACAATACTCAGCCTGTAGCCTTGCCCAGAAAAATCATGAAGGGTGGAATCAGTGCCTTGTACCTGACGTCTCGCAATCAGGATTCTTGTCTGAACAGGTCGCCGATCGACCGGGCGAAATGGGATTCCATCGCCACGCGCGCCAGTTCCGGATCCCGGGCGGCAATTGCTTCAGCAACCTCCCGATGCAGCACAAGAGATTCTTCGCGGTCCTCAGAGGTCACTCGTCCTGCCCAAGCCTTCGGTATCGCCACGAGCATCATCTGCTCGAACGACCGGACAATCTGGAAGAACAGCTGGTTACCGCTGGCAAGAGCGATCAATTGGTGGAAGCGGGTGTCGGCCCGGGTTCTTTCGTTCTCGTCACGAAAATGCTCAAGTTCACGTGCCGCCCTCAGGATCTGCGATGCCTGTTCGTCTGAACGGTTGGCAGCGGCAAGTTCGGCCGTGCGAAGTTCCAGCGTGCGCCGTACGTCCCAAACGTCGACCAGAGAGACCTGAGCCGTGGAAACCGCGTGACCGATGGAGGCGGCCATGACCGAACCGTCGATCGCCGCGACGCGCGCGCGGCGGCCATTCCCCACGTCGATCATCTTCAAGGCTGCTAGAGCGTGAAATGCCTCACGCATCACCGGGCGACTGACGCCCAGTTCTGCTGCAAACGCGCCTTCCGCGGGGAGCGCATCGCCGACCTTCAGGCCGTGCGCCCGGATGTATTCGCGCACAGCTTCGGCCGCGCTGTCAACCAATGTGCCGGCCTTCATGCTGCAATCCCCTGGCGGCGCAGTTCAGACGGGGCAATGCCATAGCGGCGGTTGAACGCGCGGGTGAACGACGCGTTGTTGAGATAGGAACACCGGTACGCGATTGTGGAAACCGGCAGCTGCGAAGACAACAACATTTGCCGTGCCTCCGCCAATCTGCGCTCCGTCAAGGCCTGAGCAATCGTCGTGCCGTAAATTTCATGGAAGCCGCGCACGAGCTTGTCGCGGTTGATGCCGGCGATCCGCGCAAGCTGAGCAATTGTCAGTTTCTCGTGCCAGCTTTGATCGAGAGACCGCCGTGCTATCGCGATCCGCGCGACGTCCAGTTCGCTGAATCCGCTGTCGCGCTCCACCGGGACCAGCGTCGCCCCGTCTTCGAAAGCCACATGGATCTGACACAGGAGTTCGATACTGCGGGCAAGGCGCAGCGTGGTTGCCGCCTCGCCAGTAGCCTCACAGTGGATGATCGAATTTGCCAAGGCCAGAAGCCTGCTGGGCAAATGCCATGTTGCTGCCTTTTGCGGCCTTGCCTCAAAAAGTCGCTCACAGGCCGAGGCTGCGACGAAGAACACGAGAACCGAATCCTCGATCTCCCCCTCTGCCAGCGCTTCGCGGTAATGCAGCAGGTCCGACTTGCCCTCGCCACCGCACCGGAACAGGTAGGCGATCCATCCGTCGGGTAGCCGGGCATCAGGGCAGACCCCCTGCCCCACCAGCGTGATCATTTCGTGCGAGACGTGGACCTGCTCTTTCATGGCGAACTCCTCGGAGTCGACATAACCTATATGATAGGTTTTGCAACAGCTATCTTACAGGTGGCGGCGCCCGGTGTCGCGCGATGATGAACCCCGCACATCCCGTAGCGCTTGCCCCGCAGCCGACTATCGCCAGCCCTAGGCCGATCCGCCCTTCCCCGCCCAGCGCAGTGCTCACGACGGTCACCAGCGTCGGCGCCATGCCGAAGGCGACCAGACCGCCCAGTGCCATGAACACCCCGATCGCCAGCCCGCGCAGGTCGTTGGGCAGGAGGACTGCAAGCGTGGTGGCGGTCACCAGGCCGGTAATCGTGCCGCCAAGCAGCAACAAGAAGATCAATGCGGCAAACACGCCGGTATCTGGTGCGATCGGGAAAAATGCTGCAGGCAGGGCAAGCAGGGAACCGAACACGGCACCAGTAAGGATGCCCCCGCGTCGACCGCTGCGCAGTCCCGCGTCGGCAGCGAAACCGCCTGCGAGGGAGCCGAGAATACCGGCCCCGAAGATCACGGCGCCCAACCAGCTGCCAAACTCCTGGGGCGATGCTGCGTAAGTGCGGGACAGGACAGGTGCTGCCCAGACCGCCGCTGCCGCATCGGCCATCATCACGCCGATCTGGCCAAGGAACAAGGGGGCGAGAAAACGTCGATACGCCGCCAGCTCGCGCAGAGTCTCGCTCACCGAGCGGCCTGCAGCGGCCGCCATTTCCTGTCGCAAAGGTTCACGCATTCGCGCCAGTGGCAACAGCAGAAGGAGGCTCAGTACGCCAACCGCCAGGTGAGCGCTGCGCCAGGCCGAAAGGCCAGCCCATCCCCCGTGAGCGAGAAAGTGTCCGAGCAGCCACCCTCCCAGTGAAAAGGCGAGCGCCGTTCCAGCGTACTTGCCAACGGTCAGCAGCAGCAGCGAACGGCCACGGTTGGCAGGCAGGCTGAAATCCGATGCGAGGGAAATGGCAATGGTCGTCGAAACGCTCGCGCCCACGCCGCCCAGCATTCTTGCGGTGAAGAGGACCGGCATGCTCTCGGCAACCGCTGTCAACAGCGTGCCGGTGGTCCAGGCCACCGCCGTCCACAACAGGAGCCTAACTCGGTTTCCACGATCAACTATCAGGCCAACCGGCACCGCGAGAATGGCCAAGGGAATGGACACCGCCAGCCCGCTCAGCAGGCTGAGCTGGAAATCGCTCAGCGCCAGTTCCGCCTTTGCCTGCTCCTGCACCGCACTGAACAGGCCCATGGCTATGTTGCCGGTGGCCATGGCCACTGCAAGCGCGAGCAGCGCGATCCGGTGTCGTGGCCGGGCCGGATGGAAGGAACGTTCGGCTGGCCCAGACAATGCCTCGGTCACAGGGTAAAGATCTTCCCGGGGTTCAGCAGGTTCTGCGGATCGAACGCACGCTTTATCAGGCGCATCTGCTCCACTGCATTGCCGAGTTCGGCGACTAGCCAGTCCTGTTTACCGAGGCCTATGCCATGTTCGCCTGTGCAGGTGCCGTCCATGGCAAGCGCGCGCTCGACAAGCCTTCGATTGATGGCTTCAACCTCGACAAGCTCATCCGGAGCATCCGGATCCAGCGAGAACACCACGTGGAAGTTCCCGTCGCCAACGTGTCCCAGGATCGTTGCCGGCACACTGGCCTGCGATAGGTCCTTTTGCGTCTCGAGTATGCACTCGGCGAGGCGGCTCATCGGCACGCAGACGTCCGTTGCCCAGCCCACCGCTCCCTGCCGCAGGTTTATCGCCGCATAATAGGCTTCATGGCGCGCCCGCCACAGGCGCGAACGCTCCTCCGGCTTGTCGGACCATGCAAAGTCGCCGCCGCCGTTGGCACTTGCAAGTGCCTCGACGGTCGCGACCTGTTCGGCGACATGCGCCCGTGTGCCGTGGAACTCGAAGAAGAGCGTTGGTGCTTCGGGATAGTCAAGCTTCGACCAGCGGTTCACGGCCCGCATCTGCAGAGCGTCGAGAATTTCGACGCGTGCCAGCGGGACGCTGCAATAGATCGATTGGACGACCGTCTCGACCGCACCTTCCAGCGTCGCAAAGCTGCACACCGCAGAGGAAATGGCCTCGGGGATGGCGTGGAGACGCAGGTTGATCTCGGTAATGATACCGAGCGTGCCCTCTGAACCCACATACAGGCGAGTGAGATCGTAGCCCGCTGCGGATTTGCGAGCCCGTCTTGCGGTACGGATCACCTCGCCCTGCGGGGTGACAACCTCAAGACCCAGTACCGCGTCCTTCATCGTTCCATAGCGCACGGCATTCGTGCCCGATGCCCGGGTCGAGGCCATGCCGCCGATCGTGGCGTTGGCGCCCGGATCGATGGGAAAGAACAGGCCCTGGTCGCGCAAGTGCTGGTTGAGCTCTTCGCGCCGCACGCCTGGCTGGACGACGCAATCGAAATCGGCAGCGTTGACCGCGATGATCCGGTTCATCCGCGCCATGTCGAGCGAGACGCCCCCGAAGGGTGCCGCGGCGTTGCCTTCGATGGACGTCCCTGCGCCGAACGGCACTATGGGAACATTTGCCGCTGCACAGAACCGCACCAGATCGATGACGTCCTGCTTGTCCTGCGCAAATACCACTGCGTCGGGCACCATCTTTACGAAATGGGATTCGCTCGATCCATGCTGCTCGCGGATCGCCTGTCCGGTCTGGAGTTGATCGCCAAAGCGTTCTTCCAGTCCGGACAGGAACCCGTCAGGCGGTGGGCGTCGCCCTTCGAATGAAGTGACCTCGGTCATCTTCAGAACTTCATGCCAATACGGATACCGTAGCGTCGTGCATCGCCCATGATCCCGAGGTCCGATGCCGGGAGCCCTGCGAGCTGCAAAGTGGTGCGTTCGATGTAGCTTTCCCAATAGCCCTTGTTGAACAGGTTGCTGGCGAATGCAGAAACCTCGATCGGACCGGCGCGGTAGGTGGCCGATGCTCCGACCAGCCAATACCCGTCGAGCGTCGTCGGGGTGGTCTGGTTCAGGGTCGCGGCGAGGCGCTTGCCCTTGCCCGTCAGATTGGCGCCGAGAACGAACTGGTCCTTGCCGAGATCGATGGTGTAATCCGTCGCCAGATTGGCGGACCAGTCAGGTTGGAAGGTCAGGCGGTCCGAGGCGAGGCGCCGTCCGGTCGTCTGCCTGTAGGCCGAGGTGTCGGTAAGCCGCGCGTGCATCAGGGTAAGCCCGCCACGGATCGACCAAGCCGGCACCGGACGCACGAAACCTTCCAGTTCAAGGCCGTAGCTTTCGACGTTGCCAGTATTGAGATCCACCGTGACAAGCCCGCCACCGGTCGCCGGCGCAATCGAATTGAGGCCGATGTAATCCTTGTAATCGTTGTAGAATACCGCCCCGGACATACCGCTGCTGCCATCGGCCGCAGCATATTTGGCACCAAGTTCGTAAGTCCAGGCGCTGTCGCCGCGATACGTGCGGGTGGGAGCCGTGGGCGCATTGAAGCCGCCGCCGCGATAGCCGCGCGCGACCGATGCATAAGTCATCAGCGAAGACGACCAGTTGCGCTTGACCGTCAGCTTGGGCTGCCATTCGTCGGACTTGATGCGCGCTGCGGGCAACGCGCCGCCTGTCGAACCAAGCGGGCCGAGCACTGTGATTATCGACCCATTGGCGACACGATTTTCATGATCATAGCGCAGGCCCAGTGCGACTTCCCAGTCGCTGTTCGGCTTCCAGAACACCGTGCCGAAAGCCGCGTACGTGTCCGCTCGCGTCGAGTTGATCGTGTTCCGGACCACCGCAAACGGGAGGCGCGTGATGGCCGGGAACAGCGTCGTCGCGTCAACACCGTCAGCTTCTTCGCGGCTGTAAAACACGCCAACCAATGTCGAAAGGGTCGAGGAGATGTCGCTGTCGAGGCGCATTTCCACCGTCTTGGTGCGCAGTTCGTCGCCGCCCTTCGCCCGCGCGAAGTCGCCCGGGCCGAAGTCCACATCACTTTCGACGTTGGTTGCCGAACGCGCATCCCACGCGCCGATCAGGGTCAGTCTGCTCGACAACGCATCGATTGGCACCGCAAGCCTGGCGTTCACGCCGCGGTACTTGTACTTGACCTGGTTGAGTGTGTTGAAGGTCAGATCGCGCGAGTAGGCCTGCGGTCCGCTGACGCGCGAGTAGGGAATGTTGACGGAGTCAATCCAGTCGTAATAGCCGTTCACGGTCAATTCGGCGACGCCCGGTGTAAACCGCAGCGTTGCGTTGACGGAGTCACTGTTGAGCGGGTTGCCATCCTTCTTGAGCAGCGTGTTGCGGGCAAACCCGTCCTGCTGCTGGTGCGATGCGGCAATGCGGACCGAGAGCAGATCTCGGAGCAGGGGTGACGATACCGAACCGGCCGCGATGAACTGGTTGTCGGGCCCGGCATAGCTGGCGCTCGCCCGCACCGAGAGGTCGTTGCCCGGCTGTCGGGTGATCACGTTGATCGCGCCGCCCAAGGTGTTCTTGCCGTAGAGCGTTCCCTGCGGTCCGCGCAGTACTTCGATACGCTCGACGTCGACCAGGGGATTGTTGAGGTACGCGGTGTTGGGCCGATAGATGCCGTCGACGAACAGACCGACACCGGGCTGGACCGACTGGACAAGGGTGACACCAACGCCACGAATGGCCACGAACGCACGCCCCGCGCCGTCGCTGTTGATATTGAGACCGGGCGAAAGAACCGCTGCTTCGCGAACCGAGTTAAGCCCGCGCTCAGCCAGAACATCGCCCGTGATTGCCGTGACGGCAGCCGGGACGTCCTTGATCGTCTCTGCCCGCTTGCGGGCCGTGACCACAATCGAGGCATCGGCTGCGATTTCAGCCGAACCTTCGCCAGCGGCAGTCCCTGCAACTTGCGTCTGCCCATGTGCCTGCACCGGGCCAAGTGCCGAAACGGCTGCGGTACCTGCAAGAATGGCGTAGCGAAGTGAAAGCATGTCGAGGTCCTCTGCCTGTCCTGTCTCTTTTCTCTGCGACCTGTATGACAGCCTTCAGACCTATATGAAAGGTTTTCGGACTGTGCCGATCGTCAGACAGGCTTTGCACGACGACGCCATGGCGCTCACCAGCAGGTATAGCCCCCATCGGCGATGACGATGCTTCCAGTCAGCAAAGAGGCCATGTCGGAAGCGAGAAACAGCACGACTGCCGCTACCTCCGCAGGTTCGCCCAAGCGCCCTTGGGGAGTGCCGTCGATCCAGCGGCGGTACATTTCCCCGGACTTGTCGGCAAAAGCGTTGAGCGGCGTTGCTATGTAGGTCGGAGCAACGGCGTTCACGCGCACGCCCCGGTTCGCCCATTCTGCCGCCAGGCTGCGCGTGAGCTGGTGCACGGCAGCCTTCGATGCATTGTAATAGCTTTGCGGCTGCGGGCGATTGACGATGAACCCGCTCATCGACCCGACGTTGACGATGCTGCCGCAACCTGCATCGAGCATGTGCCGGCCGAAAGCCCGGGCGCACCAGAAGCTTCCGTTGAGATTCACATCGAGCACGTTCAACCAGTGCTCGTCGGCAACATCCTCGGCAGGCGTGTCGCTCCGCGCGATACCGGCATTGTTCACAAGAACGTCGATGCGCCCTTCGCGCGCAAGCATGACATCTGCTGCCTGCTGCACGGCAAGCGAGTTGGTCACGTCCAACTCGCAACCTGTCGCTTCGATACCCACCTCGCGCAGTGCATCAAGACCTTGCTGCAGCCTCTGGCGGTCCAGATCCGCAATCGTCACACGAGCCCCGGCTTCACCCAGCGCATGCGCGCTGGCAAGGCCAATGCCCTGTGCACCGCCCGTAACAAAGGCGGTTCGGCCATCCAGCCGCAGCTTTTCAAGGTACATGCGATCTCTCTCAATCTCGAAGGAAATGCGCTGCCGCCATCGGTGGTTCGACGTTCGTGTCTCCCGCTGCCAACTGATAGACCAACCGGTCCCCGTTCCAGTGGCGCCAAGGCACAGTCCCATCAGTCGCAAAGTTCACCCAGATCGAATGAATCCTGTCGGCAAGTTCGCTCGGTGGCGCTTCGCCAACCAGGCCTGCAGGTCCTGTCGCGATATCGAGGGTCTTGAACACGAAGGGAAGTTCGATCCCATGACAGGCGCCAAGTTCGCCGCTGCAAGCGGGCGAGCGCCATTCCATCTCGTACATGTGGGTTCGACCACGATGGGCGGACGCATACTGACGCGCAGGCCAACGAAAGACGAGGTCCGACATCGCGCGAGTCATCGCGACACCGGGCCGCACTCCTTTCTGCCCCCATCCGTAGGCCTTGAGCGCCCGGCGGGCATTCGGCAGCGACCGCGAGAGCAACCACCACGCCAGCGGGCCGGGGATCTTGTCGCGCACCGCGGTTGGCACAAAATAGAGGTTCATCTCCTCGGCGTTCGTGCCGATCATGATCTCGATTTCTGCGCCGGCTCCCTGCCGCAAAGCTTCGATCGGCTTCAGCGGGAGCACATCGTCGCCCCAGACCGGAATGAAGCGACTGATGCCGAAGACCGGCTCGAAGCCGTCACCGTCACGCAGGTCGATGGATGCCGGCTTGGCGACCTTTTCCAGCGCAGCCATTGCGGAAACGTGCGAAACACTGCGAAAGCCATCTGCATCGGGTGAGACCCCCAGCAATCGAGCGAGCTTGCGCACGAGTCGTTGTGCAACCGGGATATCCCGGACCATCGCGCCATGCCCGCTCTGAATGATCGCGCGCCTGAACAGGCCTTTTGCCAGAGGCGACGTTACCAGGTTCGCAATTGCCATTGCCCCGGCACTTTCGCCAAATGCGGTCACGTTCGAAGGGTCGCCACCAAAGGCAGCAATGTTGTTCTTCACCCAACGCAACGCGAACAGCATGTCGCGCAGCCCAAGATTGGTCGGTGCGCCGGGGACTGGAAGGAACCCGTCAATGCCCATGCGGTAGTTTATCGCGACGCAAATGACACCCGATTGAGCGAATGCGGTGCCGTCACTGATCGGAGCATCCTTGCTGCCGACGACAAAGCCGCCGCCATGGACCCAGAACATCACCGGTGCATCCTTGGCGTTTTCAGGTGCCCAGAGGTTCAGACGCAGGTAATCGCCGTCACTGCCGTCGCTGCCGGTCCCTACCAGCGGCACGACATCAAGGTTCGGGAACGGACGCACCGTGTGAGGGGCTGTCGGTCCGCGCTCGCTGGCATCGCGCACCTGGGTCCAGCCTGCCGGACATGTCGGTAATTCGAAACGGGTTGGCGGAGCAGCATATGGCAGACCCAGATAAGTCGCTACGCCATCATTAATGCGTCCCCGAACCGGTCCGGACTTGGTCATGACGACAGGTGTGTAAGAACCTGATCCGAAAGTTGTTGAGCAATACCAGCATGTTGTGATTCACGCCTCTTTGCGAAGAGATGGAGTGAATGGTGACATGGACTGGTATTGCCCGGCGCGAGCATAGCCGGGAGGGATTGCGATATCCATCGGATATGACGGATGCGGAGTGGGCGCTGGCAGAGCCATTCGTGCCTCCGGCAAGGCGTGGAGGCCGACCTCGAACGGCAGACATGCGCGAAGTCCTCAACGCTTTGCTTTATGTAGCCGCGAGTGGGTGCGCGTGGCGACTCTTGCCCAAATGCTTCCCTCCGGTGTCGACGGTGCGGCGCTACTTTTACGCCTGGCGCAATGCCGGTTTGTTCGAGGCCATCAACACCGTGCTGGTTATGAACCTGCGGGAAATCGAAGGACGCGAAGCCTCGCCCAGTGCTGGAGTGATCGACAGCCAATCGGTGAAGACCACGGAAAGTGGCGGAGTTTCCGGGTTTGACGCAGGCAAGAAGGTCAAAGGCCGCAAACGACACATCCTGACCGACACATGCGGCTTTCTGATCTTCATTCTCGTCCACGCCGCCGACATTCAGGATCGCGATGGTGCTGTCGATGTGCTGGCTGCCGTCCGGACGCGGTTTCCATGGTTACGCCATGTCTTCGCTGACGGCGGCTATGCAGGTGATAAACTGCGATCCGCGCTTGTCGGCATGGGCAAGTGGACTATCGACATCATCAAGCGTTCCGACAAAGCCAAGGGCTTCGAGGTGCTACCGCGCCGATGGGTTGTCGAGCGAACCTTCGCTTGGCTTGGGCGCTGTCGAAGGCTGGCAAAGGATTGGGAAAGGTCCATCGCGTCATCCACCGCATGGGCCCTCATCGCCTCAATCCGCATGCTCACGCGCAGAACCGCAAGATACTGTCAAATTTGATCAACTTCTGAATCGGGCTCTAAGTCTTGCTGGTCATCGCGGCATTGTGCGTCTTGCTGGCGACGGACTCCACCGGTTTCGGTGTGCCGATCGACAGAAGGGTTATGCCATTACTGAAGCGAGACTGCCGGACAAATAGGGCCTACTTTCGCACCCGCAGGTCCATAAAGGTCAACCGCATGAAGCAGTGAGCCAGCTGGACGGCGGCATGAACGCCCGGCACACGACGAATGATGGCGCGCAGACAGAACACGATCGTCGCCACGACCACCGGCTACTTCGAACCCAGGCGAACCGATATCCCCCCACCAGAATTCCGGAATATTCGCCGGTACCGTCGACCTTTGCAATCTTCCGGTGCCGAAGCATCGGGGACCAGCACCAGTAGGAACTGCGATCCTGCCGCCTGCACCGAGTCGATGTAATGGGCATCGGCCGGAACTCATAAGCAGTCCCGAAGCAAAGGCGTTGGATCGATATGATGGCATCGAAAGAATGCGATGGTGTGGGTCTGGCGGGTCCTGCAGTTGGTGCGCGTTGGAAGCACTTGAGGGGAGATTCATGGCCATATGGCTGAAGCGCGGCGCTGCTGCGGAGAGCAAGGCGGAGGCGGATCGCAAGGTTCGTGACGTTGTCGAGGCGGCGCTGGCGGACATCGAGAAGCGTGGTGATGCTGCGGTTCGCGAGATGAGCGTGAAGTTCGATGGCTGGGACCGTGCCGACTATCGCCTGAGCCAGGCGGAGATCGATGCGGCGGTGGACAGCCTGTCGCCGCAGGAGCGCAAGGACATCGAGTTTGCGCAGGCCCAAGTGCGCAATTTCGCGCAGATCCAGCGCGAGAGCATGAAGGACGTCGAGGTCGAGACGATGCCTGGCGTCGTGCTTGGCCACAGAAACGTCCCGATCCAGGCGGCCGGTTGCTATGTGCCGGGCGGCAAGTATCCGCTGCTGGCCTCGGCGCACATGTCGGTGATCACGGCCAAGGTGGCCGGCGTCCCGCGCGTCGTGACCTGCGCGCCTCCGTTCCAGGGCAAGCCCGCGCGCGCCATCGTTGCAGCGCAGGCCCTGGCCGGGGCGGACACCATCTATGCGCTGGGCGGCATCCAGGCGATCGGGGCCATGGCCATCGGCAC
Source organism: Novosphingobium sp. FW305-C-30-35 (assembly GCF_058783135.1). Taxonomy (NCBI): domain Bacteria; kingdom Pseudomonadati; phylum Pseudomonadota; class Alphaproteobacteria; order Sphingomonadales; family Sphingomonadaceae; genus Novosphingobium; species Novosphingobium sp. FW305-C-30-35. Next base: position 171,057 of record NZ_JBYSYJ010000002.1, on the reverse strand, counting down.
CGAGACGATCGACCCGGTCGACATCCTTGTCGGGCCCGGCAACGCTTTCGTCGCCGAAGCCAAGCGCCAGCTGTTCGGCCGCGTCGGCATCGACCTCTTCGCCGGCCCGACCGAGACCCTGATCATTGCCGACGAGATCGGCTGCGATCCGGAGATGGCCGCGACCGACATTCTCGGCCAGATCGAGCACGGACCGGACAGCCCCGGCGTGCTGCTGACCAATTCGGAGAGCTTTGCGCGGGCCACGATGGCCGAGATCGACCGTCTGCTCGAGATCCTGCCGACCGCCGATCACGCGCGCAAGGCGTGGGAAGCGTTCGGTGAAGTCATCGTCGCCGACAGTTACGAGATGATGGTGCGCATTGCCGACGACATCGCCAGCGAGCACGTGCAGGTGATGACCGCCGACCCTGACTACTTCCTGCAGAACATGACCAACTACGGCGCGCTGTTCCTGGGCAATCGCACCAACGTCTCGTTCGGCGACAAGGTCATCGGCACCAACCACACCCTGCCCACGAAGAAGGCCGCGCGCTATACCGGTGGCCTGTGGGTGGGCAAGTTCCTCAAGACCTGCACCTACCAGAAGGTCCTGACCGACGAGGCTTCGGCGCTGGTGGGCGAATACTGCAGCCGCCTCTGCGCGCTGGAAGGCTTTGCCGGCCACGGCGAGCAGGCCAACATCCGCGTGCGCCGCTTCGGCGGGCGCGATGTGCCTTACGCCGGGCAGGCCGCGCCGAGTGAACTGACCAAAGCATGAGGGGCGTGGCATGACTCCCCTGCCCCGCACCCCCTCGCTGCGTCTTGATGGCAAGCGGGCGGTCGTGACAGGCGCAGGGCGAGGCATCGGTCTGGCCGCCGCCGCTGCCCTTGCCCAGGCGGGCGCGGCGGTCACTCTCGTCGCCCGCTCGTCCGGCGAGATCGCGCAAGCGGCAGCCGCGATCGGCAACGGCGCGCAAGGCGCCACGCTCGACGTCGCCGACCTCGACGCCGTGGCTGCGTTCTTTGCCGAGCGCGAGCCGTTTCACGTGCTGGTCAACAACGCCGGCACCAACCGGCCCATGCCGATGTGGGACGTCGGCCCGGCGGACTACGATGCCGTCCTGGGCCTCAACCTGCGCGCGGCCTTCTTTGTCGCGCAGGCCTGCGCCCGCCGGATGATCGAGACCGGCACGCCAGGCTCCCTCATCCACATGGGCTCGCAGATGGGCCATGTCGGCGGACCCAACCGCTCGCTCTATTGCGCAAGCAAATGGGCGATCGAAGGCATGAACAAGTCCTTTGCGCTCGACCTGGCGCAGCATGGCATCCGATCGAACACGATCGCGCCGACCTTCATCGAAACCCCGCTGACCGAGCCGATGTTCGCCGACCCGGCCTTCCGGGCCAGCGTGCTGGCCAGGATCAAGCTGGGACGGATCGGCAAGGTCGAGGACCTGATGGGCGCCGTGCTGTTCCTTGCAACCGACGCCTCCGCGCTGATGACCGGAACCAGCCTCGTCGTCGATGGCGGCTGGACCGCAGAATAGGATTGCACGATGTTCGAACCCTTTCCCGGTAACTATGTCTGGAACCTGGGCATCAACCTTGCCCTGATCGCAGGCGGCAACCACGGCGAACTGGACGAGGTCTGCCGGCCCGTCCGGGAGGCGGCAAAGGCCGGCGCCGATGCCGGGTCCGCACAACTGTTCGACAGCTGGATTGCCGTGGCCGATCAGGTGACCCGCAATGCCGAACGCGACGAGGCCGATGGCTATCTCCTCTCGGCCGGCGCCAAGTACCTGCGCGCTTCGGGATACTACCTCGGGGCCGAGCGCCTGCAGAGCCGCGACTACGCGCCGCGCTGGGCGGCCTATGACAAGGGCCTCGAACTCTACCACAAGGGCAGCGCGCTTAGCGGCCTCCATGTCGAGAAGGTGGAGATCCCCTACGAGGGAGCGAGCTATCCGGCGATCTTCGTCCACGATGGCAGCGGCACGCCGCGGCCCACGCTGGTCTCGGTCAATGGCCTCGATTCCATGAAGGAGCAGGTGTGCATGGCAGGCCATGGCGCGGTGAACCTGGCCCGCGGCATGAACACGCTCTTCCTCGACCAGCCCGGCACCGGCGAAGCGATCCGCAAGCGCAATCTCCCCGCCGTCCACGACGCCGAACGCTGGGGCAGCCCGGCCTTCGACTATCTCCTGACGCGCAGCGATGTGATTCACTCGAAGATCGGCATCTTCGGCCTGTCCTTCGGTGGCTACCACGCCCCGCGCATCGCCGCGAACGATCCCCGTTACGCACTGTGTGCCGTCATGGGCGCAAACCACGTCTGGGGCCAGCGCCAGCGCGAACGCGTCGCCAACGAGGGCGAGAACCCCGTCCCGCACTACTGGGACCACGTCATGTGGGTCTTCGGCATCGACGATCGCGAGGCATTCCTCGCCTACGCCGACCAGATCACCCTCGACGGACAGGTGGACAAGATCCGCGTGCCATTCCTCGTCACCCACGGCGAAAACGACCGCCAGATCCCCGTCTACAACGCCCGCATGAGCTACGATCAGGCCACCAACAGCCCAAAACGCTCCCTGCGCATCTTCACAAAAGCCGACTTCGAAGTCGAACACTGCGGCGCCGACAACGGCACCGCCATGCGCGACTACATCGCAGACTGGTGCGCCCAAACATTCAACGAAATGGTGTAGACTGGATCTGACGAACGCCCCGGTTGCAAAGGAGAATGCGCATGATCTTCGCCGATCCCCGCGTGGCTCGCGTGTTCGACCGCTACCGCGACCGCGCAAGAGACGATGGGGATCGCATGAAGACGCTCGGCCTCGCCGGGTTTGCCGTCCGTGACGAATTCCTGCTACCAGTAGGCGAGGATGCCGGACGTTTCATGCATTCGCTAATCCTCGCACGCCGCCCGGCACGCATACTCGAACTCGGCACCAGCTACGGATATTCGACGCTGTTCCTTGCAGATGCCGCAGCGCAGATCGGTGCGCTTGTCGTGACCTGCGAATTGGCCGACTACAAACAGACTTACGCCCGCGAACAACTGGCAGAGGCAGGACTGGATCACTTCGTCGAATTTCGGTGCGGTGACGCTCTGGATTGTCTTCAAGACGATGAAGGGCTTTGGGACTTTGTGCTTCTCGACATCTGGAAAGAGCTCTATTTGCCTTGCTTCGAGGCATTCTATCCTAAACTGAGCGACGAAGGCGTTATTGTTTCCGACAACATGATCGAACCCGAATTCGATCGTCCTAGTGTTCGCCAGTATCGTAACGCAGTCCGCTGCAAGCCCGATCTGCAATCCGTGCTGCTGCCCATCGGCAGCGGAATCGATCTGACCGTGCGCTGGAGCGCCGACAATCCGAAGCTTTGAAAGACCATCGATGATTCACGAAATCGCTGCGCTCACCATTGATCCCGCCCGCATGGACGAATTCGAAGCCGCGGTGGCACAGGCCCGTCCACATTTCGAACAGGCGAGGGGATTTGTATCGTTCGCGTTGCAGAGGGTGATCGAGGAACCGGGAACCTATCGCCTGGTCGTGGGCTGGACCAGCGTGGAAGCCCACATGGTCGACTTCCGGGAAAGCCAGGGCTTCCAGGAATGGCGAGCCTTGGCTGGTCCATTTTTCACGGCCCCGCCTTGCGTCGTGCATGTCGAGAACGTGATCTGACGCCGCTCGGCCGCATGATCATCTTCCTCGGTTGTTTGTTCCCGAGTTGCAGTCAGTTCCGCCCTGACCGACCACTTCCCGCTTATTGATCTTCTCGAACTGCGGCATAAGGTGCGGAAGATCAGGGCGGGGGGCGGCACTCCTTTGTGCCGAAGATAAGCATGGCGCACGACATTAGCGGGACATTCGAACGGCCTGCGCTTGCCTCTCTGGCTGACGAAATGGAGCGCCACGGGACAAGTCGCGATGCCCCCGTGCGCGAAATAATGGCGCTCCTCGGTGACCGGTGGTCGACTCTGATACTTCTGGTGCTTGCTACCGGAGAGCTTCGCCACGCCGAACTGCGGCGCCTGCTTGCCAGGCTCTCAGCCGAACGCGCCATTTCCCAGCGCATCCTCACCATGAAGCTCCGCACATTGGAACGGGATGGCTTTGTCACGCGCAGGATCAGCGGCGATGTGCCACCGAAGGTAAGCTACAACCTCACCCATCTGGGGGAGTCCTTGCACGTTCAGACGCGCGGCTTGATCAACTGGATCAACGCCCACCAGGACCTCATCCGCGCTTCCCGCGCGGCGTTTGACAGTGAGGAAGAGTAGCCCCCTCCATCAACGCAAGGAATTGTTCATCCGCCACGGGGACTTTGCGGTCCCGACGAAGTCCGGGTCGACGCGCTCTCTTGCCTGGCCGCTCCGAAAAGTTAGGCTGCAGCAAGCAGTGCGCGGCTTTCGGGAAGGCATCCGTGATGTTTGATTTTATTCGCAAGCAGTTTGTCGATGTCATCGAGTGGCTGGAGCAGCCCGGCGAACTGGCTTGGCGCGTGCCCTTTGCCGATCGCGAAATCCAGCACGGCGCCCAGTTGACGGTGCGCGAAGGACAGATCGCGGCATTTGTCAATGAAGGCCGCATCGCAGATTTCTTCGGACCGGGCCTGCATACGCTCGAAACCGCCAACCTGCCCCTGTTGTCCAACCTGATGAACTGGGACAAGGCTTTCAAATCGCCATTCAAGTCGGACGTGGTGTTCCTCTCGCTGAAGGAGCAGCATGGCCTGAAGTGGGGAACTGCCCAGCCAGTTACAGTGCGCGATGCTGAATTCGGCGCGCTGCGCCTGCGTGCATTCGGCTCATATTCCTTTCGCGTAAGCGAAGTCGCACCATTCGTCTCGCGCGTGATGGGGACGCTGGCCGGCATCTCGGTGCCCTCGCTCGAACCGCAATTGCGTGCCGCGATCCAGACCGCGATAGCCACTGCCCTTGGCGGCAGTGGCATTGCCTTCCTCGATCTGGCGGCAAACCAGCAGGCGCTTTCTGACCGGATCAAGCTCGAGGTCGACAAGGCCTTTGCGCAGTGGGGACTGACCTGCCTTTCGTTCTACGTCGAAAGCGTGTCGCTGCCCGATGAAGTCCAGGCCCATCTGGATAAGGCCAGTTCGATGCGAGTGCTTGGCGATCTCGGAAATTACACTCGTTTCCAGGCGGCAGAAGCAATCGAGGATGCTGCAAACCAGGATGGCGGCGGGGTGGCCGGTATCGGCGCCGGGGTTGCTGCTGCAACGGCATTGGGCGGCGCGATGGCCCAGGGACTTGGCCAGGCAACGATCCCCGCAACTGCTCCCGCTGTCACCCAAGAAGATCCCCTCGCGATGATCGAGAAACTCCACAGGCTGGTAACGCTGGGCGCATTGAGCCAGCAGGAGTTCGATGCCAAGAAGGCCGAGCTGCTCGCGCGAATCCGCTGATTGCGCGTTCGCATTGGGGGGAAGCGGGACGTGATGAATTGCCCTTCGTGCGGAGCGCAGGTGCCGGTGCGAGGCCCGTCCCTTCCCTATGCGACGTGCCCCTACTGCCAGACACTGATCCTGCGCCACGGGCTCGATATCGAGGATGTGGGCAAGGTTGCAGTCCTACCATTCGATGTTTCACCGATCCAGCTTGGCACCACGCTGGTGGCCGAGGGACGCAGCTTGGTCGTGGTCGGCCGGGTGCGCTGGGCCTGGGCCGGGGGCTCGTGGAACGAATGGCTGGCCATGGCCGAAAGTGGCGCGCAGTTCTGGCTGGCCGAGGCAGCTGGCATGTTCATGCTGACAGCCGAGTGGCCACAACTGCTCGACCGCGCGGACGTCCGCGCCTTTGCGGAAGGCGGCACAATAACGCCGGGAGACGTGATCGAGGTTGATGGACGCCAGTTGTTTGCAAGTGACATCAAGCAGGTCGAATGCCTTGGCAGCGAGGGTGATCTGCCTATCCCCACGCAGATCGGCACGAAGATGACCAGCGTGGACTTCCGCTCCGCCAGCGGCGAAGTCCTTTCCCTTCAGCGCGATGAGCGCGCGACAACGGCGTGGTTTGGCGATAGCTGGGACCTGATCAGCCTCAAGCCCGGAAACCTGCGTCAGATCGAGGGCTGGACTGTGCCCGGAGAATTGCGGTGACTGCTGGCTCTGCAGGCGCCAAAGCGGTCACCTGCCCGGCCTGCGGCGGGACGATCGAAGTGCGGGCGGCGGGATTTACGGTCAACCTTGCCTGCCAGCATTGCGGATCGCTGCTCGATGTATCGCGGCCGGAAGTGGCGCTGATCCGCAAGTACAAGCGCGCCAATGAGAATTTTGCCTTGGAACTGGGCAAGCGCGACACGCTGTTCGGGCAGGAATGGGAGGTCGTCGGCGCGCTGCGCCGCAAGGACCAGATCACCATCTGGCAGGAGTTCCTGCTGTTCAACCCGTACCTCGGCTATCGCTGGCTGGTGGCCTGCGATGGCGAATGGCAATTCGGCACGATGCTGGCGGATCGGCCTCAAGGCCCCCGTGACAGGGTCTACTGGCGGAGTACGCCATTCACGCGCATGGGCCGGGACCAGACGACCTCGACTACCGCGGTGGCGGGGGAATTCTACTGGCGCGTGAAGGCAGGCGATACGGCAACCGCCACGCTGTTCCAGTCGGGCCAGACCATGCTCTCGCGTGAGGTTTCGGAAGGTGAGGAGAACTGGACACAGCTTGTGCCGGTGCCTGAAGCCGATGTCGAAGCCGCCTTCGGCCTCAGGCGTCGCAGTCTGCCGAGGCGCAAGGCAGCGAGAGGGCCGATGCTGTTCCGGCCCGCGATCGGCATGGAGCAGGACGACCTTGGCAACATGTTCAAGCTCGCACTGGCTGTCTCGATCATCGCCGCGATCGCCATGGCTGTACTCGCCGGGCCGAGCACCAGGACAAGTGCGATGGTTCAGGTTCCGGTCGGCGGGCAGATCGCCCCGGTCAAGGTCGGCACGATCATCGTGCGCAGGCCATGGCAGTTCGTTACCATCGAAGCGGACACCAACCAGTTCGAAAACCGCTGGGTCGATCTCGAATACAACCTGGTCGATCGTTCAAGCGAGCAGTCGATCGATGCGTTCGGTCTGGTCGAGCACTATGCGGGCACCGATTCCGATGGGGCGTGGAGCGAAGGCAGCCATCATGGCGACACCATGTTTGGCCACGTGCCGCGCGGCACCTACGATGTCTACGTCAGCGGTTCTGCGCATGGCTGGCCGGTCGACCCTGGAATCAACGACGCCTGGGGCTCGGTCGAGACGATCAATGTCTGGGTGGAAGCAGAGACCGGCGCAATGTCGTGGGGAATGTGGTGGACATTGGTCATTGTCCTGTTCGCCTGGCCAGTCACCATCCTGTGGTGGAGGTTCCGCGACAAATGACCAGACGCCTGATCCTGTTCGCGCTGTGGAGCCTTGCGCTGCTGGCAGCGGCGCTGTTCGCCGCCTTCAACGCCTATTCGTTCTACAGCGACGAGGAAGACCGCCCCGTCACATCGGGCCACACCGGCCCATCGCACAAATGATCACCGGATCCTGAAAGGAGCCTGCCATGCTCACCGCAAACGTCTTCCTTGCCACGATGCTCTATGCCGGACTGGGGATCGTCATCTTCATCGTCAGTTTCGTATTGGTCGACAAGCTGACCCCGGGCGAGTTGTGGCGCGAGATCATCGAGCGCAAGAACCTGGCCGTGGCGCTGCTCGCCGGAGCCGTTGCCATCGGCATATCCAATATCATCGCCGCCGCCGTGCATGGATGAAGCACCGCTTGCCGTCAGCAACGCCGGGCGGGATGCAGCGCCGGCTTCGCTTGCGGTCATCCTGCTGGTTTCGGTCCTAGTCGTTGCCACCTGCGGCCTGATCTATGAACTGCTGGCGGGCACGCTGGCAAGCTATCTGCTCGGCGACAGCGTTACCCAGTTCTCCACCGTCATCGGGACGTACCTGTTTGCCATGGGCGTCGGCAGCTGGCTGTCGCGCCATGTGCGTTCGGGCGAGATGGCGGTGTTCGTCCGGGTGGAAATCCTCATTGCAGCGCTGGGGGGATGGTCTGCGGCCGGTCTGTTCCTGCTTTTCCCGCTGGTGGGAGACTTTCGGGTCGCGCTCTACGCCCTGGTGATGACCATCGGCGTGTTAGTCGGGCTGGAAATCCCGCTGCTGATCCGCATCCTGCGCCACCGGTTCGCCTTCCGCGAACTTGTCTCAAACGTGCTGACGTATGATTATGTCGGTGCGCTGATCGCCTCGTTATTGTTCCCTCTGGTGCTGGTGCCCAAACTGGGCATGATCCGCACCGGCTTCGTTTTCGGCCTTGCCAACGTGGCGGTGGCCATCGCCTTGCTGATCGCTCTGCGTCGCCAGGAACGCATCTGGCGCGACATGATCGCGGCGGTGCTGGTCGCCGCCTCGCTGCTTGGTGGTCTTGCCTTTGCCGACCGGCTGCAGCGCTGGAGCGAAGTTGCGTTCTACAACGAGCCCGTGGTCTATGCCCGCTCCACGCCCTACCAACGCATCGTGCTTACGCGGCAGGACGGTGATCTGCGGCTCTATCTCAACGGCAATCTGCAATTCTCCACGAGCGACGAATATCGCTATCACGAAGCATTGGTGTGGCCGGTGCTGGGCCGGGTCGCTGCGCCTCGGCAGGTGCTGATACTCGGCGGCGGCGATGGCCTTGCCGCCCGCGAGGTGCTTCGTGACGGCCGCGTTGGGCATGTTACGCTGGTCGATCTCGATCCCGAGATGACCCGCCTCTTCCGCGATACGCCGCAACTGGCGCAGCTAAATGCCGGAGCGCTTGCCTCCCCTCGGCTCACGATGGTGAATGCCGATGCCTTTCGCTGGGTGCGCGAACAACGGCGCCAGTTCGACGCGATCATCGTCGATTTTCCCGATCCCACCGAATTTTCGCTGGGCAAGCTCTATACCGAGACATTCTACCGCCAAGTCGCCCGCCTCCTCGCCCCGGGTGGCGTGATGACGGTGCAGAGCACCTCCCCGCTCATTGCGCCGCGCTCCTATTGGACCGTCGCCAGCACGCTGGAGGCCGCCGGGCTCGCCGTGCGCGGTTATCATGCCTATGTGCCGAGCTTTGGCGAATGGGGCTTCACCATGGCTGCCCACGTCTTCCCGTCCAATGCGGTGCAACTGCCGAAAGACCTCCGATTCCTTACCCCCGCCAGCGAGCGCGCAATGTTCGATTTTCCGCCCGATATGGCCCGTCGCCCAGCGCCCGTGAACAGGCTCGACAACCAGGCCCTGGTGCGCAGCTTCGCCGCGGAGTGGGGCCGCTATGAAAGCTGAGCCAACCCGGCGGCAGGTGCTTGCTGGCGCAGCGGTCGGAGCGGGGGTGACGGCGCTGCTCGGAGGATGCAGCCAGCCAGCGCTGCCCGGCACCCTGTCCGGCACCGATTGGCAGCGGGGCCACCTGATCCGGGAAGGCCGGTTTCCGGCACCATCAGGCCCGGTAGAGGAAATCGACATCCTGATTGCGGGCGGCGGTGTCGCAGGCCTTGCCGCCGGCTGGCGCCTGGCCGAAGCCGGCTTTACCCGCTTTGCCCTGTTTGAACTTGAAGACGCGCCCGGCGGCAACGGGCGATCGGATCGCAACGCCATCAGCGCCTATCCGCTTGGCGCGCATTACCTGCCGGTGCCAAACCGTGAAGCCCGCGCCCTGCGGCACATGCTGAGAGGCTTCGGCATGATAACGGGCGAAGCGAACGGCGCGCCGGTCTATGATCCGCTGCAGCTTTGCGCCGACCTTGAGGAGCGATTGCTATGGCGCGGCAAATGGCAGGAAGGTCTTGTCCCTCAGACCGCGCTTTCGAATGACGATTACGCCCAGCAGGCAAGGTTCACGTCTGCGATGTCCGGGTTTCGTGAAGCCATCGGGCGGGACGGCAGGCCCGCATTCGCATCACCCATGGCGCTTTCTAGTACGGATGAGCGATACCGCTCGCTCGACCGGCAAAGCTTCGCGCGATGGCTTGACGAACAGGGCTATACTTCCGCCCCATTGCGCGCCCACCTGCGTTATTGCTGCAGGGATGACTATGGCTCGGAGCCCGAAAACGTCTCGGCCTGGGCGGGCATCCACTATTTCGCCGGGCGCCGTGGCTGGGCAGCGGGCAACGACGGTGACCGCGAACTGACCTGGCCCGAAGGCAATGGCCGACTGGTCCGGGCGATGGCTGACAGGATCGCGCCACATCTGCGCCTGGCGCGGTCATTGATCCGGATCGAAACGGACAGATCAGGGGTACTCGCCCATGTCTTCGATCATCGCGCCAGCGCCACACGCATCGTTCGCGCCCGCGCCGCCGTCCTCGCGATGCCCCACTTCGTCGCCCAAAGAATAGCGCCGCAACACACGGCCAGCGGTCACTTCACCTATGCGCCGTGGGTCGTGGCGAATGTCACGGTCAGCCGCCCGCCGCGTGGCAAGGGCGCACCATTGGCGTGGGACAATGTCTCGGCAGCGAGCGAAAGCCTCGGGTATGTCGTCGCCACGCACCAGACCTCTTCGGCGGACGGCGGCCCCACCGTACTGACCTGGTATCTCCCGCTCAGCCGTGAAACGCCGCGCCAGGCCCGCAAGATACTCATGACCCGCACGTTGCAAGCCTGGCAGCGCATCGTGCAGGATGATCTTCTGGCGATGAACCCCGATCTTTCGGGCGCGATTGAGCGGATTGATGTGTGGCGCTGGGGCCATGCCATGGTGCGGCCCGAGCCGGGCTTTCTGTCGGATCCAGCCAGGATGGCGGCGCAGCGCGGGGCACCGCCGCTGTGGTTTGCCCACTCCGACCTTTCGGGCCTTTCCCTGTTCGAGGAAGCGCACTATCGCGGCGTGATTGCCGCCGAAAGCGCCCTTGCCCATCTTGCGCATCCGTTCGAAAGTCTCGCCTGATGGTTCATCTTCCCGGCACGAGTGTCCATCTCATCGCCGATCTTGATGGATGCTGCAGGCTTGATGATGCCGTGCATGTGGAACAGGTCCTGCGCATGGCTGCTAGCGCGGCCAAGGCGCACGTCGTCGGCGTGCATCTGCACCATTTCGGTGAAGCCATGGGATTGACCGCGGTGGCCATGCTGGCGGAATCGCACATATCGATCCATACCTGGCCGGAGACCGGAGTAGCGGCGGTAGACCTGTTTGTCTGTGGCAAGAACGCCGATGCTGCGGCTGGCTTGGCGGTAATTGCCTCCATGCTCGGTGGCAGGATTGCGCGGCAGCATTCGCTGCAGCGTCTCGGGACTGACAAACCCTGCCACTTGCCCTAAGGGCGCGGCATGGAATCTTCGGTCACCGTCGCAGCGCTTTACCGTTTCACGCCAATCGCGGACCCTGCCGCCTTGCGCGATGCGCTGGAAAGCACCTGCAAGGCGCAAGGCATCAAGGGTACGCTGCTGGTTGCCCACGAAGGGCTGAACGGCACTATCGCCGGTAGCGCCGAGGGCATTGCCCATGTGGTGGATTTCATCCGTGCCCAGCCCGATTGCGCCGATACCGACGTCAAGTACTCCCACGCATCCGCCATGCCGTTCTACCGCATGAAAGTGCGGATCAAGCGCGAGATCGTGACGATGGGCGTCGAGGGCATCGACCCGCGCGCAAGCGTTGGCACCTACGTTTCGCCGCAGGACTGGAACGCGCTGATCGCCGATCCCGAAACCATCGTGATCGACACCCGAAACGACTACGAAGTGGCCGCTGGTACCTTCGAACGCGCCATTGATCCGAAGACGACAACTTTCCGCGAGTTCCCCGGCTGGTTCCGCCGTGAACGCGAGCGGCTGCTGGGTAAGGGAAAGACCCCCAAGGTTGCCATGTTCTGCACCGGCGGCATCCGTTGCGAGAAATCCACCGCCTTCCTCAAGGCTGAAGGCATCGAGGAGGTTTACCACCTGAAAGGTGGCATCCTGAAATACCTCGAGGAAGTGCCTGAAGATGAAAGCCTGTGGCGCGGCGAATGTTTCGTCTTCGACGAGCGCGTGACTGTGGGCCATGGCCTTGCGCTCGGCAGCCACGTCCTTTGCCGTGCCTGTCGCCGACCCGTGGATGAGGAAGGGCGTGCTTCACCTCTCTATGAAGATGGGGTCTCCTGCGCAGGTTGCTACGATGAGCGGACAGACGAACAACGCGCTTCGGCCCGCGAACGTGACCGTCAGGAGAAGCTCGCGCGCGCCCGCGGCACGAGTCACATCGGTGCTACACGCCCCTGATAAACGCGACCATCTCATCCGTAAGACGACGATCGGCGGTGCCGATGTGCATGGCCATGGAATAGTGGTTATGTCCGGACAGGATCATGCCGTTCGGTAAAGCGCCGTGCCGTTCGAGACGCTCTGCCATCAGGCCAAGGAATTCGGCCTGGAAGCGTGGAGGATCGTACTGCGCACAGCAGATGAACAAGGGGATGCTGGTCGAGGCAATGGCCTGACGCGGCATTCTGGCCGCGTAGTCCTCGTTCAGGCCGTAGTACGGCTCGTCCTTGGCATCCAGCGGGGTGTAACCATACAACCCCGAAAGCAGCACCGCCCCGGCCACCGGCAGATCCGGCTGCAGCTTCAGCGCCGTGGCGATATGCACCGCCCCCGCCGAGGTGCCAACCACCACGATCCGCGCCGGGTCACCACCATGTTCCGCGGCGTTGTCGCGAAGCCATTCCACCGCCGCCGCCACGTCCTCGCCACCCTGCGGCCAGCGCGCATCGGGCAGGAGCCGGTAGTTCATCGCCGCGCCGAGGAACCCGGCCTCCGCCATCGTCCGAGCCACCGCGGCATTTTGCCAGGAACCTTCATCACCCTTGTCGCCAAGCCGGAAACCGCCCCCGTGCACGAACAGGACGACCGGCACGTCGCGATCGGCGGCAGTACAATAAAGGTCGAGCCGATGGCGCTCATGCGGGCCATAGACGCAATCGACGGCCAACGCCGGCACGCGTGCGGCGAGCCCGCGCTGCTCGTCATCGAACAGCGCGCGACAAGCCTCGACCACCTGCGGGCCGAGCGCACTGCCCATCGCGGCAATCGCATCGGCAGCAGACATCACGCCTCGTCGATGACGGGGTTGGTCAGGGTTCCGACCTTGCCGATCGAGATTTCGGCCACGTCTCCGGCCTTCATGTAGAGTGGGGGGGTACGCTTGTCGCCCACGCCGCCGGGGGTGCCGGTGGCGATGACGTCGCCGGGTTCCAGCGTGGTGAAGGTCGAGCAGTATTCGATCACGAAAGCCACGTCCCAGATCATGTCCGACACAGGCTGGTCCTGCACGAGCTGGCCGTTGATCCGGGTCTGCACGCGCTGTTCGGCCAGTTCGGGCAGTTCGTCAGGCGTGACGAGCGCAGGGCCGAAGCCGCCGGTGCCGGGGAAGTTCTTGCCGGGCGTGAACTGGATGTTGTGGCGCTGCCAGTCGCGCACCGAACCATCGTTGAACACCGAATACCCGGCGACGTGCTCAAGTGCCTTTTCGCGCGGGATGCGACGGCCGCCCTTGCCGATCAACACGGCGAGCTCGCCCTCGTAATCAAAGCGGGTGGTTTCGGGCGGGCGCACCAGCGGTTCGCCATCGGCGATCAGGCTGTCGGCCCAGCGCGTGAAAATCGCCGGGTATTCCTTCTGATCCCGCCCGGTTTCAGCGACATGCGTGGCATAGTTGAGGCCGACGCAGAGGATCTTGTTCGGGTTGGGGATAACCGGGAGCAGGCGCACGTCGGCGCGGGCATAGCTCGCGGTGGCAGCCAGCACGGAAAGGTCACCTGCCACGGCGTCCTTCAACCATGCCGCAGCGCCTTGGGCGCCGAGGTCATGTACGGTCTCGCCATCGAGGCGGCCGAAGCTGGGGGTCCCGTCGGGACGGCGGAAACTGATGTAACGGGCCATGGTCTTGTCTCCCCTGAGGACGCCTTTTGCCTGCACCGCCGATCCGGTCAGTGCAAGGGCGGCTGCGCCGCCGACGAAACCTCGTCTGTCGATGTTCAAAGTGGTGCCGGTTCCCAGTCACGGCGGCAGCGGAAGCGCTCCTCGGCCACACGCAGGCCGGCAAAGTCCTTGTCCGAGATGCCCCACTGGTCGATGCGCTGCTCGGGCCAGGTCCAGTCGTCCGGCTCACCGGTGCGATAGTCTGCCGGAACCTTCTCGACTGCGGTCGAATACTCGATCACCGGGCCGAACGGGGCGATGTAATAGGCATAGACATTGTCGCCGGGGCCGTGGCGGCCGGGGCCCCATGCCGGTGCAAAGCCGTTGTCGCGCATCCAGCCAATGCCGCGCATCACCGCATCGAGATCGTCCATCTCGAACGCTACGTGATTGAGGCTGGCAAAGCCGGCGCGGGCAAAGGCGGTGGAATGATGGCTGTCGTTGCAACGCACGAAGACCATGCCCTTCGTCCGGTCAGAGACGCGGAAGCCCAGCACCTCCTCCACGGCGTGACCAAGGAGTTCGGCATCGGCAGAGTTGAACACCACGTGCGTCAGCTTGACCGGCGACACGCGCTTGCTGGCCTTGGCAAAGCCGTCGATGGCCTCGACCTCGCTCGATCCGGCCAGGAAGCGAAGGATCGTGCCCTCGGGCAGTTCGACAAGCAGGCCCGCACCCTCGCCGGGATCGGCAGAGGTTACCGGCTTTGCTGCCCAGCCCTTGTCGGTCACGCGCGCCTTGATGGCGGCAAGTTCCTCGCCGGAACACACGAAAGTGGTCGACCGGACGTATTCCTCATCCGATTGCTCGAACGCGACGAGGTAGGGCATCGTGCCGGTGCCGCGCAGGTAATGCGTGCTGCCGCGCACATCGGCGGGATAGAGGCCCCAGACGTCAACCATCCACGCGGCGGCGCCGGCGGGATCGGGCAGGGCAATTTCGATGCTGCGCAACTTCACGCCGGTATCTCCTGATTGAAACCTGCGGCCCTGAGCCCCGCGAGCGCGCAGTCCTCGTCGCAGTCGCCGGTATCGCCGCTGATGCCCACGGCACCGATGATCGTGCCAGCCTCACGGATCAGCACTCCACCTGGCGAGAAGGCAATGTTGCCGCCCACCGCCACGCTCACGCTCTGGAAAAAGACCGGGTTGCCTTTGGCCCGCTCGGCCAGGACGCGGGTATCATCGCCCATGCCGAGCGCGCCCATCGCCTTGGCGCGAGCAATGTCATGACGGAACAGGCTCGCCCCGTCCTCACGCGCAAAGGCAACCGGATGCCCACCGGCATCAAGCACCACCACGGCGAGCGGCTTGGCACTGCGCGACCGCGCATGGGCCAGTGCAGTGCTAATGATCGTCTGGGCTGCGGCGAGTGTCAGGCTCACGCTGCAATCTCCTGCCTCTGACGAAGCATCGCATCTCGCAACGCGAGCAGTTCGGCTGCAGAGCCTGTGCCGAACACATAATGGTCGGGACGAACCAGCACGGCCTCGACTGCGCGCGCGTCGAGCCACTGCTCGACCGCGCCGTTGTCGGGCAGCTCGCTGGCAATGATTGCGCCCTCACCACCGCCGTCTCGTACGAACAGCCGCCAGCCTTGACCGACCAGATCGTCGAGCTTGCGCCCATCGGCGAGGACCGGCTGGATGAAGCGCTGGCCCGCTGCGGGCGTGCCTTGCGCAACAAGGCCGGTAGAAATCGCCGGAATCAGGTCTGCAGCCGTTTCGCCCTGCTTCTGGGCTGATTGCGCACGGATGCTGGCATCGCGCTCCGCCGCCTTGGCCGGATCGAGTTCGCAGATATAGCGCCCTGCCGCCACCGCCGCGCCGATGACGCCGCGCACGTGCGGGTCACGCTCGGACTGGTAAGTCGTCAGGATGGCCTCGTCCGCGCCCTCATTGACGATCGCCGCCATCTTCCAGGCAAGGTTCGCCACATCGCGAAGGCCATGGCACATGCCTTGGCCGAAGAACGGCGGGGTCTGGTGCGCGGCATCGCCTGCGAGGAAGACACGGCCGACCTGCCACTGCTCCGCCACCAGCCCGTGGAAGCGATAGGTCGCGGCGCGCACGATCTTGTGCGGCACTTGCCTCATCCATGCCCCGACCAGTGCCGCGACGTTCTCCTCGCGCATCATTTCGGCGTCGTCTTCGTGCGGCAGGAGCATGAACTCCCAGCGGCGATGGTTGCGACGGCCGGGAACGACCGTGGCCGGGCGAGCCGGATCGCACATCATCACCGACAGGCGCTGCAAGTCGGCCCCCTCGGGCACGCCGGTCAGGTCCGGGAAAGTCACCGGCCCCTCGACCTCGGCATCGACCACCAGCCACGGCTCTTCGAAGTCAAGGTCGTCGAGCTTCACGCGCAATGCCTTGCGCACCGGGCTGCGCGAGCCATCGGCGGCGATCACCCAGCGTGCCGTCAGGCTGCGCTGTGCGCCATCCTGCGCGAACGTCACAGTCACGCCGCCCTCATCCTGGACAAGCGCGGTGAACTCGGCGCCCGGCAGCAGGCCGATCCTGCCATTGTCGGCAAAGGCCGCGCGCAGATGGGCCTCGAACTCGGGCTGGTAGAAGAAGTAGTCGTTGGCCCACCCGAACGGGCGCGGCTTGCCGACCGTGCCCATGTAGCGGATCACGCCGTGGTCGGCGCCGACATGCAGGTGCCCATCGGTCGCCACCATGTCCGGCTCCACCCGGTCGATCACCCCGGCGCTCTGGAACAGCCGCATCATCTCGTGATCGAGATGGACCGCACGCGGCAGCGGATAGTGCTCGGTCTCCTTCTCGAGCACGACCACCGAAAGACCCTGCCTGCCCAGCAGGTTGGCCGCCATGGCGCCCACGGGACCGCAGCCGATCACGGCAACATCGAACATCGTCGTCATCAGGCGGCAACCTCCACGGGTGCCTTGTACAGGGCACCGCCCTTCATGATCATGGCGATGCGGTTCTTGTCCTGCAGGATCGACACGTCCTGCGTCGGATCGCCTTCGACCAGCAGCAGATCGGCCAGCCAGCCCTGCTTCACGCGGCCAACCTCAAGGTCCATCAGTTCACCGCCCAGGGCCGTTGCTGCCTTCAGCGCCTCGGCCGGCGTGTAGCCGAAGTGATCGACGAAGATCTGCAGGTCGCGAGCATTGCGGCCATTGGGATTGAAGGGAAAGCCATAGTCGCCGCCGATCAGGATGCGCATGCCCCGGGCCTTGAGGGCAGGCACCAGCCTGGCTTCCAGTTCCATCCGCTCGGCCGCGCTTTTCTTCATGTGGCTCATGTCGATGTGCGGGGGTGGCGTCGCTTCCAGCGCGGCGATCGAGACACCGGGCGAAGGAGCATAGAACGTCGTGTCCTTGGCCGCGATCATTGCATCGGCGGCGGCCCCGTCGGCATAGGAGGCGTGGTAGATGATCCGTGCGCCTGCTTTCAGCGCAAGCTCGATCGCCTTGGGGTAATAGGCATGGGTCGCGATCCACAAGCCGGCCTCACGCGCCGCTTCGCCAGCCGCCTCCATCTCCTCGTCGGTATAGAGCACGTCGCTGGCCGAGCCGGGCTTCAGGGCGTCTTCGCCCGAAACCACCAGCTTGAGCGAGCCGATGCCCTGCTCCTTGCAATAGGCCACGAACTTGCGGATCGCTTCGGCCCCGCGCCCGTTGAACACGTCACCGGTGTCGACGCCCTCGGCCCCTTCCGGGCTGCGTTCCAGTGTCGAAGGCACCAGACGAGGCCCCGGCGTCTCGCCCGCTTCGATGGCGCGCGCCAGTTCAACCTCGATGCCATCACCCAGCGCGCCTGCCGAATAGGCGCTGGTAAAGCCATGGTCGAGCAACACTCGCGCATTGCGCCAAGCCGCGACCTTCAGTTCGTCTTCAGGCAGGATGAACTGGTGGTAGATCTTCTCGACCGACGAGCCCCAGGTCAAATGCGCATGCGCCTCGACCATGCCCGGCATCAACGTGCGGCCAGCACCTTCAATGAGCGTTGCCGCCCCCTCCACCGCTGGCTCTTGACCCGCATCAGTCACGATGGCGATTCTACCCTCGCGCACGATCACCGACTTTGCGCCTTCGAGCAGCTCCTCGCCGTCAAACACCCGGACGTTTCGGATCACCACGGTCTTCGGGGTTGGCATCGCATTTCTCCTGTTCTCCAGGATGACCTAGCTCCCGCATCAGGGCTGGAAAAGTATCGATAAGCAATGTTTGGATAGACAGAGCCTATGGAATGCCGTTGTCTCGGCCAATCACAACTCAAGCAGGCTGTCCTGTCGGACAAGGCTGACGAGTTTCAGCCCATGACTCGCCGCCTGCTCGCAGGCCAACGTGGACGCTGCCGATATTGTCGCCAGCACCGGGACCCCCGCAATCACGGCCTTCTGCACCAGCTCGAAACTGCAGCGCGCGGTGAGCAAGACGAAATGATCCGCCATTGCCAGACCCTCTCGCGCTGCTGCACCAATCAGTTTGTCGAAGGCATTATGCCGACCGACATCCTCGCGCACGAGGCGGATCTTGCCAGTCGGATCGCATAGCGCGGCCGCATGTGCTGCGCCCGTTGCGCGGCCCATCACCTGTTGGTCGCGCATCTGGGCGGCCGCGCTGAAGATTGCATCTGCCCCGATCCGGACTCGGGCGGTCACCGGCTGCAGCGGCCGCATGACCTGCTCGAGGCTCTCGATCCCGCAGAGTCCGCAGCTCCCTTCGGCAAGGCGCAAACGCGCCCTTTCGAGCAGTGGAGCCGCTCCTTCGGCACCAAGCTGCACGCGCAGCATCCACCCGCCTGCGCCCCCGCCTGCATCGACCGGCGCGGCCTGTGCCGAGACAAATTCGTGCGGTGAGGCGATCAACTGTTCCGACAGGCAGAAGCCGAGGGCATAGTCTTCGAGATCGACCGGTGTTGCCATCATCACGGCATAACCCACGCCGTTGATTTCCAGGGCAACCGGCGCCTCTTCGATCAGCGGCCTGTCCAGGGCGCGTGACACCCGGCCATCAGCGAACTCTTCGCGAAATGGGAAGGCCCTTGTGCCGTCAACCGGCATCGGAGCCATGGACCTGCGGATCGGTTGCGCGGGTCTGCGGGGCCGGAATGCGCCCGTCAGCCACCCGCGCCATGGCCTCTGCCGCCACCGGATCAAGCCCGGCAGAGCCTTGCGCGATCAGCGTATCGATCATGCGCGGCGTCCAGAACGAAACGATATGGTCCGCCACCGCGGCCACCGGCTTGTCGTCATGCACCAGGTTGCGCGCAATCTGGTTGGCCATGTACGCCAGCTTTTCGGCCGTATGCGCGCTCATTCGGCAGGCTCCATCGCGCTGTCATGGCCTACTATCCGGCGCGAGCGCGAGGCTTGCGCCTCGTAGTCTTCCTGCCAGTCGGTCGGGCCGTTGGATGGCGTGATCTGCACCGCGGTCACCTTGTATTCCGGGCAGTTCGTCGCCCAGTCGGAATAGTCGGTAGTGACCACGTTTGCTTGCGTCGCCGGGTGGTGGAAGGTGGTGTAGACCACGCCCGGTGCCACGCGATCCGTCACCAATGCGCGCAGGGTCGTCTCCCCTGACCGGCTTGCCAGCTTTACCCAGTCGCCAGACTTGAGGCCCCGGTTGTCGGCGTCAGTCGGATGAATTTCGAGAACGTCTTCCGGATGCCAGACCGTATTCGCCGTGCGCCGGGTCTGCGCGCCGACGTTGTACTGGCTAAGGATGCGCCCCGTGGTCAGCAGCAGCGGGAAGCGCGGGCCGGTGCGCTCGTCAGTCGGCACATAGTCGGTCACCACGAACTTGCCCTTGCCCCGGACGAAGCCGTCGATATGCATGATCGGCGAACCATCGGGCGCCGTGTCGTTCACCGGCCACTGCAGCGAACCTTCGGCATCGAGCCGCTTGTAGTTCACGCCCGAGAACGTCGGCGTCAGCCGCGCGATCTCGTCCATGATCTCGGACGGGTGGGTGTAGTTCCAGTCCAGGCCGATCGCCCGCGCCAGTTCCTGCGTGACCTGCCAGTCCTCGTATCCGTTGAGGGGCTCCATCACCTTGCGTACCGGCTGGATGCGCCGTTCGGCGTTGGTGAAGGTGCCGTTCTTTTCGAGGAAGGTCGATCCGGGCAGGAAGACGTGCGCGTAGTTCGCAGTTTCGTTGAGAAACAGGTCGTGGACGATCACGCATTCCATCGCGGCAAGGCCGGCGGCCACGTGCTTGGTGTCGGGATCGGACTGCAGGATGTCCTCGCCCTGGATGTAGATCGCCTTGAACTGCCCATCGGTGGCGGCGTCAAGCATATTGGGGATGCGCAGGCCGGGCTCGGGATCGATCTTCACGCCCCATTCGGCCTCGAACAGGTCGCGCGTCGCCTTGTCGGAAACGTGGCGATAGCCTGAAAGCTCGTGCGGGAATGACCCCATGTCGCACGCGCCCTGTACGTTGTTCTGCCCGCGCAAGGGGTTCACGCCAACGCCGCGACGGCCAATGTTGCCGGTGGCCATGGCCAGGTTGGCGATGGCCATGACGGTGGACGAGCCCTGGCTGTGTTCTGTAACGCCCAGGCCGTAGTAGATCGCGCCGTTCCCGCCCGTGGCGAACAGGCGCGCCGCGCCGCGGATGGCTTCGGGATCGACGCCGATCACCGGCGAGAGGAACTCGGGACTGTTGCGCTCTGCCGAAACGAATTCGGCCCAGTGCTGGTACTCGTCCCAGTCGCAGCGCTCGCGGATGAACGCCTCGTCGGCGAGGCCCTCGGTCACGATTACATGGGCAATGGCCGTCAGGATCGCGACGTTGGTGCCCGGACGCAGCGGCAGGTGGAAGTCCGCCTCGATATGCGGCGAGCGAACCAGATCGGTGCGGCGCGGATCGATCACGATCAGCTTGGCACCTTCACGCAACCGGCGCTTCATGCGGCTGGCGAAAACGGGGTGCCCGTCGGTCGGGTTGGCACCGATCACGAGGATGACGTCGCTGTCCTCGACGCTGTCGAAGTCCTGCGTGCCGGCAGACGTCCCGAACGTCGTCTTCAGGCCATAGCCGGTTGGCGAATGGCAGACTCGGGCGCAGGTATCGACGTTGTTGGTGCCGAAGCCGGCGCGGATCAGCTTCTGGACGAGGAACGTCTCCTCGTTGGTGCAGCGGCTCGAGGTGATCCCGCCCAAGGCGTTGCGGCCATAAGTCTCACGGATGCGGTTGATCTGGCCCGCCGCATAGGTCAGCGCCTCCTCCCACGGAACCTCGCGCCAGGGCTGGTCGATGGACTCGCGGATCATCGGCGAGAGGATGCGCTCCTGATGCTGGGCATAGCCCCAGGCAAAGCGCCCCTTGACGCAGGAGTGCCCGCGATTGGCCTTGCCGTCCTTCCACGGCACCATCCGCACCAATTGCTCGCCCCGCATTTCGGCGCGGAAGGTGCAGCCAACGCCGCAATAGGCGCACGTGGTGACGACTGCGCGCTCCGGCTTGCCGATTTCCTTGACCGCCTTCTCCTGCAAGGTAGCGGTCGGGCAGGCCTGCACGCAGGCACCGCACGAAACGCACTCCGAAGCCAGGAAGCTGTCGGAGGTCAGGCCAGCAGAGACCTTGCTGTCGAACCCGCGCCCGTCGATGGTCAGCGCCAGCGTGCCCTGCACTTCGTCGCAAGCGCGCACGCAGCGCGAACAGACGATGCACTTCGAAGGGTCGAAATCGAAATACGGGTTCGAGATGTCGGGCATCGCGCCGAGATGGTTCTCGCCCTCATAGCCGTAGCGCACATCGCGCAGGCCCACGGCGGCGGCCTGATCCTGCAACTCGCAATCGTTATTGGCGCTGCAGGTCAGGCAGTCGAGCGGGTGGTCCGAGATGTAGAGTTCCATTACCCCCTTGCGCAGCTTCTGCAGGCGCGGCGTCTGGGTGTGGACTTTCATGCCCTCGGCAACGGGCGTGGTGCAGGAAGCAGGCGTCCCGCGCATGCCGTCAATCTCGACCAGACACAGGCGGCAGGAACCGAACTGCTTGAGGTTGTCGGTGGCGCAAAGCTTGGGGATGGAACCGCCCGTCAGAGCTGCCGCGCGCATGACCGTCGTGCCAGAGGGCACGGTTACTTCGCGCCCGTCGATAAAGCAGGTCACTTCCGTCTCGCTGCGGACTTCCGGGGTGCCGAAATCGGCCTGGCGTTCATAACCCATGGGATCGCTCCTCGGCGGCCATCAGATCCGCCGGTGTATTGATATTAGCAGGATTTTCGAAGAATCGCACGGCCCGCGCTCCGATGGCCTCGGCAAAGGCGCGCATCGAATGTCGTGCGTCGCTGGTCAGCAGCGCATCGAGCGTGGCCGAGGCACTGACGGGCCATAGTCCGATCACCGGCTGGCTTTCGCAATAGGCGGGCGCGGGATGCAACTGGGCGGCCAGATCGTCGGCAATGCCGATGCTGTCGACAGAGCAGGTCAGCACTTCGTCATAGCCTGCGTCTCTCGCATGGTGGAGCGCAGCGGCGATGCCACCCAATGGCCCCATGTCCGCGCGCGGCCAATCGGGCAGCGTCGGCGCCGGAGCCTCCACCCGCCCCACGACCACCATCGCATCGCACTGCGCCGACAGGGCATCCACCGCCCGCGCCAGCAGCGTGCGCCCACCCAGTTCGGCCAGCGCCTTGTCGCTGCCAAAACGGGTGGACCGGCCACCGGCAAGGACCGCGCCGAGGATCATGGTTGCACCGCTGCGCCTGCATGCTTCGACAAGCTCAGCATGAGCGGGTCGAGAGAGATACCTCCGACCAAACTCCGCTCATCCTGAGCCTGTCGAAGGATGTTCACGCAACCCATCACTCGGCCGCTTCCTTCGCCACGTCAGCCCCGAAATCCTCGGGGAAATTGCGCAGCGCCGAAAGGACCGGATAGGGCGTGAAGCCGCCGAGCGCGCAGAGGGAACCGAACTTCATCGTCTCGCACAGGTCTTCGAGCAGAACGATCTCGTCCGCCAGCGTCCGCTCGACCTTGCGGGCGTTGTGCATCTGCGGCAGCGCCTCGACCTTGTCCGGCACGCGACCGGACCTGGCACGGATGCGGTCGATCAGCTCCACTCCGCGGGTCGAGCCAATGCGGCAAGGCGTGCACTTGCCGCAGGATTCGGCCGCGCAGAATTCCATGGCGAAGCGCGCTTGTCTGCTCATGTCCGCCGTATCGTCGAACACGGTGATCCCGGCATGGCCGATCAGGCCATCGGCTGCGGCGAAAGCTTCGTAATCGAACGGCAGGTGGAAATCGGCGGGCGAGTGATAGGCTCCCAATGGCCCGCCCACCTGCACTGCGCGCACCGGTCGGCCCGATGCGGTGCCGCCGCCGATGTCGCCCACCAGTTCGCCCAGCGTGATCCCGAAGCCCACTTCGAACAGTCCGCCGTGCTTCACGTTGCCCGCGATCTGGATCGGCATCGTGCCCTTGGACCGGCCGAAACCGACCGCCGCATAGGCCGCGGCGCCATTGGCCATGATCCATGGCACCGCAGCGAGCGTCAGCACGTTGTTGACCACCGTCGGCTTGCCGAACAGCCCCTCGAGCGCTGGCAGCGGCGGCTTGGCGCGCACTTCGCCGCGCTTGCCTTCCAGGCTGTTGAGCAGCGAGGTCTCCTCGCCGCAGACATAGGCGCCCGCGCCCACGCGCACTTCCAGTTCGAACGGCGCGATGAGGTGCGCCGACGCGCGCACTGCCGCTTCCATCTTGGCAATCGCGTGCGGATACTCGCTGCGGATGTAAATGTAGCCCTTCTGCGCGCCGACGGCATGGGCGGCAATGGCCATGCCTTCGACCAGCATGAAGGGATCACCCTCCATCACCATGCGGTCGGCGAAAGTGGCGCTGTCGCCCTCGTCGGCGTTGCAGACGATGTATTTGCGGTCGGCCTGGGCCTTGGCGACAGTCGTCCATTTGATCCCCGCCGGGAAGCCTGCCCCGCCCCGCCCGCGCAGGCCGGATTCCGTGACTTGCGCAATCGTCGCCTCAGGCCCGACCTTCCGCGCCTTGGCAAGACCCTGCCAACCGCCGTACTCGGCGTAGTCTTCCAGGCTCAAGGGACGGGTCTTGCCCGCGCGGGCAAAGGTAAAGCGCTGCTGCCGGGCGATGAAGGGATGCGCTTCGATGGCGCCGATCGCCTTGGCCGAGGTCCCCGCGAGCACTGCGGACACGTCGCCCGGCTCAAGCGAACCAAAGCCCTGGCCATCGATCTCTGCCAAAGGTTCGAGCCAGTGCATCCCCCATGAAGACACGCGCTCCACAGTGCAGCCCGCCGCCACGAAAGCCTCTGCCACTTCGTCCGCGCCGCAGGCCAGCGCCAGCGCATCGTCGCTGATCCGCACCACAGTCGTGCCCCCAGTCACGTTGCCAGTCACGCCAACGCCTCCACCAGCGCGCCCAGCCTTGTCGCATCGAGACGTGCGTGGACCTTGCTGCCGATCATCGCATTCGGGCCCACCGAGCACAGCCCGAGGCAATAGACCGTCTCCACCTTCACCCGCCCGTTCTCGGGCAATCCCGCCGCCAGCACATCGACGCCCCGCGCCTGGCAGGCCTCAGCCCGGCACAGCTTCAGGACCGGGCGCGCGTCAGGCTCGGCGTGGAAGTCATGGTAGAAGCTGACGACACCCTGCACCTCGGCGCGGCTCAGGTTCAGTGCCTGCGCGATCGTGCGGATGGCCTCTTCCGAAACATGGCCATATTCGGCCTGAGCATCGTGCAGGATCGGAAGCAGCGGGCCTTCCCGGCCAGCGTGGGCGGCGATGATGTGGGGCAATCGTTCCATGGCAGTCCGATCTTGTCCGAAAGACACGTCCGGTCAAATCGAAAAAGTCGAAGCCTGATAGGATTATCCTATCAAACTCCGGCAAGACTGCGTGCCACGGCCAGCGCCGTGCTGGCCATCGGGCTCAACGGCACGCGATTGACCACCACCAGCCCGATCCGGCGCGGTTCGTCACCATCATCGAGCACGGCGCAGCGTGCCCACTGCAGGCCCGCCAGCAGGGTGGCATAAGTATCTGGCACGATAGTGCAGAACCCGCCCGAGCGGACCAGATCAAACAGCGTGACATAACTGTCGGCTACTGCGCGCGGCGTGATTGCCAAGCCGCGATCCAGCATTCGCGCATCGAGAATCCGCCGGAACTGCATGCCCTGATGCAGCAGGCAGAGCGGTTGCGCAGAAGCCTCCTCCCACCCGATCTCGGTCAAATTCCCGAGCGGACCATCAGCCCGCGTCACGAACAGGTAGCGCTCAGCGTGCAGTGGAACGGACAGGACATTGGCCGGAGTTTCGTGATCGAGATAGGTCAGGCCTGCGTCGCATTCAAAATTGTTCAGCGCCCGCTCGATCTCGCGCGATGTGGCTGAACGCACCGCAAGGCTCAGGCCTGAATGCCGCTTCAGCAGGGTCTCGCCGAACTGTCCGGCCAGCGGCAGCGCGGCGGGGATGGCCGCGAGCGCGAACTGGCCGGTAATCGCCGCAGAACTCGCGGCGACCGAGCTCGTCATGCCTGCAACGGCGCCAAGGATCTGTTCGGCCCAGGGCAGCATGGCCTCGCCGTGCGCGGTCAGCCCCACGAATCTCCGGTCACGTTCGATCAGCCGATGACCAACCTCGCACTCCAGGGCGGAAAGCCCGGCAGACAGCGTTGGCTGCGAAACACCGCATTCCTGCGCCGCATTGGCGAAATGCCGCAGCCGGGCAATGGTCACGAAATAGCGGAGCTGGCGGGGGTGCATCATCGCAGCCTAGGTTGATAGGATGCACCTATCAAGAGTGCCCCTTCCCCAAATGGCAGGTCTCGCAACCGCCGGACGAGGCCCATATGCAGCCAATGGAACGTGCGCAGCCCCCGGAACCGAACCTGATGGTGTGGTATGATGGCGCCTGCCCGATCTGCTCGCGCGAGATCGCGGCAATGCGGCGGCTTGATCGCAAGGGCGCGATCGCTTTTGTCGACATCGCCGATCCTGCCCAGCCGTGTCCGGTCGATCGCACCGAAGCGCTGGCGCGGTTTCATGTGGCCGAGGGCGAGCGGATCCTGTCGGGCGCGGCGGCGTTTGCGGCGATGTGGCGGGCCATTCCGGCGTTGCGCTGGCTTGGCCTGCTGGCCCGCTTGCGCCCGGTGGAGCATGTCCTGGAGCGCTGCTATCGCGCGTTCCTGCTGATCCGCCCCCGATTGCAAAGGCTGTTGAAATGAGCGGATCGCGTTATCGCAAGGTGCCTTCGGCGCGGCTATCGCGCCTGGCTGCGTTTGGCCAGCTGGCAGGCGGCGTGGCGGGGGGCGTGCTGGCGGAAGGCGCGCGCAGGCTGGCGCGCGGCGAAGCGCCGAAACTGTCGGACCTTTTGTTGACTCCTGGCAATGCCATGAGAGTTGCCGACCAGCTCTCGCGCCTGCGCGGCGCGGCGATGAAGCTGGGGCAGATGATCTCGCTCGACGCAGGAGATGTTCTGCCGCGTGAACTCACCGAAATCCTGTCCCGATTGCGGGATTCTGCGCATTACATGCCGCCTGCCCAGTTGGAACGCGTGCTGAGCGCTGAGTGGGGTGCGGGGTGGCGCTCTAAGTTTCGGCACTTCGGGGCGCAGCCGATTGCCGCCGCCTCGATCGGGCAGGTGCACAAGGCAGTCCTGCCCGATGGCCGTGTGCTGGCCATCAAGGTGCAATACCCTGGAATTGCTGCCAGTATCGATGCCGACGTGGACAATGTCGCCACGCTTCTGCGCGTCTCCGGGCTGCTGCCTCAGGGCCTCGACATCAATCTCCAACTCTCCGAGGCAAAGCGGCAACTCCACGAGGAGTCTGACTATCTCCGCGAGGCAGAGATGATGCAACGCTATGGCACGATGCTTGCCGGCGACGATGCATTTCTGGTCCCCCAGGCATACGCCCCTCTTTCGGGCCGCAACGTCCTGGCGATGGATTTTATCGAAGCGCGTCCGGTCGAAAGCCTACTCACCGCGCCTCTGGAAGTGCGCAACAAGGCCATGGGGGCGCTGCTCGGCCTGACCTTGCGTGAACTGTTCGCGTTCGGGTTCATGCAGACTGATCCGAACTTCGCCAATTTCCGCTGGCAGGCTGAAACCGGCAAGCTCGTGCTGCTCGATTTCGGTGCCGCGCGTGAGGTTCCGGTGGCCACGAGCGAGGCCTACCGGCGGATGATGCTGGCGGGGCTGGCCGAGGATCGCGATGCGCTGCGCGTGGCCCTGACCGAAGTCGGTTTCGTTTCCGGTCAACAACTTGCTCGTCACGGCGCGGCGTTTGACCGGATGCTGGACATATTGATCGGCCATCTTGGAAAGCCCGGCCTGTTCGATTTCTCCGACCGCTCCTTTGTCGAGCGCGTGCGCGCCGAGGCCGAAAAGGTCGCGGCAGACCGCGCATCGTGGCACGTCCCGCCAGTCGATACGCTGTTCGTCCAGCGCAAGGTCAGCGGCACCGCGCTGCTGGCCATCCGCATGAAGGCGCAGCTCCCCTTGCGCGAAATGGTGGCAGAGGCAATCGGAGGGGACTGTCCTCCACAGCAAACGCTTCGTCGCGCATTGGGTTAGCAACGGAACAGGCGAGTGGAAATTCCGTTTGCCTTTCATGCAGATAGATCTTGACCAGCGAAGCACCACTGGCCCCCGGTTCCAAAGCGACACGATCCAGCAGACACTGGCCCGCTGGAACCGCGAGCGGCTGAGTCCGCAGTTTCCGTCCGACGACTGGAACCAACATTTCGAGCATGAAGCGCAGATGCGCTATCTCGAAACCTCGTTTCTCGAGGAACTGCGCGCCGAGGTCCGCGAGCGCGCAGGCGAAGCGCCAACCGATGTCGACGGCTTTGTCGAATGGTTCGAAGACCTCAAGCAAACCGGTCCCGGTCAGGGCGATCCGCTGTTCCCTTGGCTCGCGGAAAACGCCGATGAAGCTCAACTGCGCTGGTTCTTCGAACAGGAAGCGGCAGGCGAAGCCGGGTTCGACGATCTTGTCGCCTATACGCAGGTCAAGCTCCCGGTCAGCGCCAAGCTCGAACTTGCTCGCAACTACTGGGACGAGATGGGCCGTGGCAACGTGCGCGGCATGCACGGACCGATGCTCAACGATTTGGCCATGACCATGGGCGTGGAACCGACCATCGAGAACACCGTGTGGGAGAGCCTTGCTCTAGCCAACGCGATGACGGGCATGGCTACCAATCGCGGTTTCGCGTGGCATTCGGTCGGCGCGCTTGGGGTGATCGAACTGACCGCTCCGGGCCGTTCGGCCATGGTGGCCAAGGGTCTGCGCCGCATCGGCCTGTCCGACCGTGAACGCCGCTACTTCGATCTTCATGCCGTGCTCGACGTGAAGCACAGCGAGGACTGGAACCGCGAGGCGTTGCGCCCGCTCGTCGAGGAAGACCCGCGCCGTGCGACGGCCATGGCCGAAGGCGCGCTGATGCGTCTGATGTGCGGTGAGCGCTGCTTCGCACGTTATCGTGCGACACTCTGGGGATAGCCTCACATCACGATGTGATTTCTGTTGACCTGTGCCATCGCGATGTGACAAACGCGACTCATGGCACAGGACATTGTGGCGCGTGCGCGCAAGCTCATCGAGGATCGGGTCATTTCGCGGGCAGCGCTTGCCCGCGCGGCAGGTCTGCACCCCAACACCTTGCGCGACGCCCTGTCGCCTGACTGGAATCCCACGGCAGATACGCTGACCAAGCTCGAACGGGCGATGGACGACAGTGACGATGAGGACTTCGCGCTGGCGACGGTCGAGGAAATCATTGCCGACGTCCGCAATGGCCGCATGGTCATCCTCGTCGATGACGAAGACCGCGAGAACGAAGGCGATCTGGTCATCCCGGCACAGATGGCAACCCCCGAATCCATCAACTTCATGGCCACCCACGGCCGCGGGTTGATCTGCCTGTGCCTCACGTCCGAACGCGCCGACAAGCTCGGCCTCGAACTGATGAGCCGCAACAACGGCACGCGCCATGGCACGGCCTTCACCGTCTCGATCGAGGCGCGCGAGGGCGTCGACACCGGCATTTCCGCAGCGGACCGCGCCCGCACCGTTGCCGTGGCGGTCGATGCCACCAAGGGCCGTGACGATATCGTGACGCCGGGCCAC
This sequence comes from Novosphingobium sp. FW305-C-30-35, assembly GCF_058783135.1. Classification (NCBI taxonomy): domain Bacteria; kingdom Pseudomonadati; phylum Pseudomonadota; class Alphaproteobacteria; order Sphingomonadales; family Sphingomonadaceae; genus Novosphingobium; species Novosphingobium sp. FW305-C-30-35. The sequence goes on along the minus strand of NZ_JBYSYJ010000002.1, from coordinate 142,057 downwards.
GTCTTCCCGCTGATCGCCCGCGACGGCGGCGTCCTCGTCCGCGCCGGCCACACCGAAGCCGCGGTCGACCTGCCGCGCCTCGCCGGCCTCAACCCCTCGGGCGTGATCTGCGAGATCATGAACGACGATGGCACGATGGCGCGCCTCAACGACCTCATCCCGTTCGCCCGCAAGCATGGCCTCAAGATCGGCACGATCCGCGACCTGATCGCCTATCGCCGCCGTCACGACCATCTTGTCGAATGCCTCGACCAAGCACCGTTCCACACCGATTACGGCGGCGAGTTCACGATAAAGACCTATCGCAACAAGGTCGACGGCTCGGTCCATCTCGTGCTGCAGAAGGGCCACATCCTGCCCGACACACCGACGCTGGTGCGCATGCACTCGATCTCGGTCCTGTCCGATGTGCTCGGCCAGCCGGGACCGCGCAAGCGCATCCTGCAGCGCGCCATGAGCGAGATTGGCGAGGCAGGCTCAGGCGTCATCGTGCTGCTGATGCCCACCGATCCCGAACAGCTGATCCGCGAGGTCGGTGGCACCGCGGGGCACGACATGGAACTGCGCAGCTACGGCATCGGCGCGCAGATCCTTGCCGACCTCGGCATTCACGACATGATCCTGCTGACCAACTCACACCACAACCTCGTCGCGCTCGAAGGCTATGGCCTGAACATCGTTGGCGAGCGGGCGATTCCCGCAGCCTGAAGCTTCGGCACGAACGACGAACGGTTCAGGTCTTGGCGCTTGCCGCCATGACCTGACGTCCATCGGCGGCAAAGGCGGCGAGTTCGACCGCGCCCCCATCCTCGCGCATTACCAGATGCAGCGCCTCGCCGCAGATCGCTGGCGAAAGCCCCCGAAAGGCAAAGCTTTTCAGCGCGTTGTCGCCCAGCTCTGCCTGCGCCAGATCGAGCAGGAGCGTCGCCGTCAATGGCCCGTGCACGACCAGCCCGCGATAGCCTTCGACTTCCACGGCATATGTCAGGTCATAGTGGATGCGGTGGCTGTTGAAGGTCAGCGCCGAATAGCGGAACAGCAGCGGCTCGTCCGGAGTGAGCGCGCGGTGCGCGGTACATGACCCCGGATGGAAGGTGCTCTTCCCCATCGGCGGCGGGACCAAGGGCAAGCCAGCGACGGCAGCATCGCGATAGACCACGCTCTGCACTTCGCGCACGGCCAATTCGCCATCGCACAGCGTCTCATGAGCAACATCCACGAAGACCAGCGCTCCACTGGCACCCCGTTTTTCAGTGATCGCCGCAACCGAAGACCGCCGCTCGACCGCCGCGCCAAGCACGAGCGGCGCAAGAAACTCCACCTTGCTCGACGCCCACATCCGGCGCGGCAGTGGCACCGGCGGCAGGAAGCTGTCTGGGCTGTCATCGCGCAGCGGATGACCGTCAGCCCCCAGCGCCGAGGTTGGCGCATCGGGCGTGCACAGGCACCAGTGGAAGCCTTGCGGCATGGTCCCGTCGGGGGGCGCCGCGCGATCGAGCGTTGCCAGCCAGCGCGCGGCAAGTCCGGCGTCGGCGCGGTCAACCCGCCGCTCGGTCCGGCCAATCCACGCGTCCCACCGATCCCCGTCCACGTCACCCATCAGTTGCGCCCTTCCAGCAGCCCGCGCGCGATGACCTGCGCCTGTATTTCCGCCGCGCCTTCGAAGATGTTGAGGATGCGTGCATCGCACAGCACGCGGCTGATCTCGTACTCCAGCGCATAACCGTTGCCGCCATGGATCTGAAGCGAGGCATCGGCGTTGGACCATGCCGCGCGCGCCGCCAGCAGCTTGGCCATGCCGGCCTCTATATCGCAGCGCTTGCCTGAATCCTTGGCGCGGGCGGCGGCGTAGGTCAGCTCGCGCGCAAGCACCATGTCGACCAGGCTCATCGCCAGCTTGTCGGCCACGCGCGGAAACTGGACGATGGCCTTGCCGAACTGCTTGCGGTTCAGCGCGTAGTCCAGCCCCAGTTCCAGCGCGCGTCTTGCCACGCCGACTGCGCGCGCGGCGGTCTGGATGCGCGCACCCTCGAAAGTCCGCATTAGCTGCTTGAAGCCCTGCCCCTCCTCGCCGCCGAGCAAGGCATCGCCCGGCGCGCGCAGGCCATCGAACTGCAGCGCATATTCGCGCATCCCGCGATAGCCGAGAACCTCGATCTCGCTGCCGCTCATGCCTGCCGCCGGGAAAGGTTCGTCCTCCGTCCCGCGGGGCTTGGGCACCAGCAGCATCGACAGCCCGCCATAGCCCTTGGCATCTGGGAGCGTGCGGGCCAGCAAGGTCATCAGGTCCGACCGGGCGGCATGGGTTATCCATGTCTTCGCGCCATCGATCACCCAGCCCTCGCCCTCCCGCCGTGCGCGGGTTTGCAGCGAACCGAGATCGGACCCGGTATCGGGTTCGGTGAACACCGCCGTCGGCAGGACCTCCCCGCTGGCGATGGCTGGAAGCCACCGTGCCTTCTGCGCCTGTGTCCCGCCCAGCACGATCAGCTCGCCCGCAATCTCGGAGCGCGTGCCGAGCGACCCGGCGCCGATCCAGCCGCGCGAAAGTTCTTCGGTGACGAGGCACATCACCAGCTTGCCAAGACCAAGGCCGCCGAACGCCTCGGGGATGCACACCCCGAACGTGCCGAGATCGGCCATTGCCCGTACCGTTTCGTCCGGAATCAGCGCATTGGCGAGGTGCCACTTGTGGGCGTGGGGCACGATCTCGGCATCGGTGAAACGGCGGAACTGGTCGCGGATCGTATCGAGATCGGCATCGCCGAGGCCTTCAGACGACCACTGCCCCGCGGCAAGATTGCTTGCCACTTCGGCGCGCGCTTCGGCATGGTCAACTTCGAGCAGGCCGGCGCAATCCTGCGCCAGTTCGCGCGCCTCGGCGCTCAGCCCCAGATCGGCCGGGCGCAGAATCTCGTTCTGGCCCATGGGCAGGCCGCCCACCATCTGGCCCAGCGTCTCGGCGAAGGCCAGGCGGGCCACCGCTTGGTCGAGCGCAGAGCCAGACCGTTCGGCCCATTCCGCCACTGCCTCAAGCGCGGCAACGCTTGTCGCGATCCAGGCAAGGCCGTGGGCGGCACGCTGATGCTCATCGATCCGCGCGCCTTCCAGCCGCCTGGCCAAGGCCCCCTGCGCCGCTGCCTGATAGCGGCGCGCCGCGCCCAATTCCTCCTCAAGCATCCTGTTCTTTTTCCGGATTGTAGAATGTAAGCATTGCTATTATCGCCACGGCATGAAAGTCAACGTGGCCTTCTTGTCATCTGACGTCGGGCGCCTGTTCCGCAAGCGCTTTGCCGCCAGTGCCCAGCACTTCGGCGTGACCGGACCGCAGTGGCGCATGCTGGCCGCGATCCAGCGCGATCCGGGCACCAACCAGGGCGCCCTGGCAGGCTGGCTTGAAGTGGAGCCGATCACGGCCGGACGCATGATCGACCGGCTCGAGAAGATGGGGCTGGTCGAACGGCGCGATAACCCCGCCGACCGGCGCTGCTGGTGCCTCTATCTTACTGCGAAGGGCGAGGAGCTGATCCGGTCGATGACGCCGCTGGCGCAGCAGGCCATCGGCGAGGCGGTTTCCGGCCTGACGGATGAAGAACACGCTCAACTCCTTTCGCTGCTCGAACGTGTGCGCAGCAACCTTTCCGATGACCCCACTCCCGAAGCGAACCTGATCCATGGCCGAGGCTGATCCCTTTCCCCCCCAGAACGCACCTGCCGCGCAAGCCGCGAAGGAGCACGTTGGCGAGACCCGTTCGAGGCGCTCCCGCACGATCCTCATGGTGCTCGGGCCCGTCGTCGTCGTGGCCGGCGCGCTGTGGTACTGGTTCGGCAACCAGGGCACCGTCTCCACCGACAACGCCTATATCAAGCAGGATATCGTCGCCGTCGCCGGCGAGGTCAGCGGCCTGATCACCAAGGTCAACGTGCGCGAGAACCAGCACGTCAAGGCGGGCGACGTCCTGTTCACGATCGACCCTGCCACTTTCGACGCCACGATCCGCCAGGCCGATGCGCAGATCGCCACGGCGCAGGCCAAGGTTACCGCCTTGAACGCCGACGTCGCCGCCAAGGCCGCGGCACTTGCCGCCGCCAACGACGACCTTGCCCTCGCCCAAGCCAACTTCTCGCGCGAGAAGGCGCTGATGGACAAGGGCTTCAACACCCGCGCTCGCATGGACGCGGCAGAGCATGCCGTGGCCGTGGCTCGCGACCGCATCGTCTCGATCCGCGCCGAAGTGGCGCAGGCCCGCTCGGAACTGGCCACCGGTGCGCAGGTGCCGGGCGTCAATCCCGCCATCGCCGCCGCACAGGCCAATCGCGCCAAGGCCACTCTCGACATGGAGCGCACGGTCGTGCGCGCGCCCGCCGATGGCGTGGTCACGCAAGTCACGCGCCTGCAGGTCGGCCAGATGGTCTTTCCCGGCGTGCCGATGGTCTCGATCGTGCGCGACGGCAGCGCCCGGGTGGACGCGAACTTCAAGGAAACCGACCTGAACCACATGCGTCCCGGCCAGCTGGCCGAGATCGAGATAGACGCCTATCCCGGACTGAAGCTGAAGGGACACGTCGAATCCATCGGAGCCGGCACGGGATCGGAATTCTCTGTACTCCCGGCGCAGAACGCCACCGGCAACTGGGTCAAGGTGATCCAGCGCGTGCCGGTCCGCATTGCCATCGACAGCAAGTCGGAGCGACCGCTGATCGCCGGCCTCAGTTCCGACGTCACCGTCCATGTCGGCAAGTAGCGCCGAGCAACCACCGCTGGTCTCGCGCAACCGGCCGCTGATGCTGGTCGGTTCGATGGCGGCGATGGTGATGTACACGCTCGACACCACGATCGCCAACGTCGCCCTGCCACACATGACGGCTTCGCTAAGCGCGACGCAGGATACCATCACCTGGGTCCTGACCAGCTATGTGCTGGCCTCGGCCGTGGCGCTGCCGCTGGCAGGCTGGCTGGTGGACAAGTTCGGCATCCGCAACATGATGCTGATGTCGGTGTTGCTGTTCACCGTGGCCTCGATGCTTTGCGGTGTGGCGCAGAATCTTGAACAGATGGTGTTTTTCCGGATCCTGCAGGGACTCGGCGGCGCGTTCCTCTCTCCCTTGGCCCAGACAGTCACGCTCGATTCCAGCACAGCGGCGGAACGGCCCCGGATGATGGGGCTTTATACCCAGGGCGTCATGCTGGGACCGATCACCGGGCCGATCATCGGCGGCTTCCTGACCGACAACTACAACTGGCGGTGGGTTTTCTACGTCAACCTGCCGGTGGGCCTGATCTGCTTCCTCCTGCTGTGGCTCTATCTTCCCAAGACCCCGACGCGGCAGCGGCGCGTGGACTTCACTGGCTGGCTGCTGGTGGCGCTGACAGTCTCGGCGCTTCAGCTGATCCTAGACCGGGGCCTGACGCTCGACTGGTTCGCCTCGGCCGAGATCGTGACTTACGCGGTCGTGGCCCTGGCCGGAGCCTGGCTTGCCGTGTTCCATCTTTCCGGCACGGCGCAGCCGCTGTTCCCGACGGCGCTATTCCACGATCGCAACTTCACCGTCGGCCTGGCCTTCATGTTCCTGATCGGCCTGGTGATGATGTCGGTCATGGCGCTGCTGCCGGGTTTGCTTCAGCAAATCTACGGCTACACTCCGCTGCAATCAGGCATGCTGCTGGCCCCGCGCGGCATCGGCATGCTGGCCTCGATCACCCTGTTCGGGCGGTTCATGACCAAGGTCGATGCGCGCGCCTTGCTGGCGCTGGGCCTGCTGCTGATGGGCGGCTCGATGTGGCTGATGACCGGCTGGTCGCTGGAGATGCCGCGCGGCCCGATTATCTTCGCCGGGCTGCTGCAGGGGCTGGGCCTGTCGTTCACGTTCATGCCGATGAACCTGATCTCCTTCGCCACGCTGCCGCCGCACTTGCGCACCGATGCCTCGAGCCTTGGCAACCTGATGCGCAACCTTGGTTCTTCCATCGGCATTTCGGCCGCTTCGGTGGAGCTTGCCCGCAACATCCAAGTCAATCACGCCGAGATCGGCGCGCATGTCACGCGCACCCTGGTGCCGTTCGATCTGGACCGGGTGACGGCCTATGGCGGCATGGGCGAGACAATGTTGCGGGTGATGGACGGGATGGTAAACCAGCAGGCCGCGATGATTGCCTACATCAACGACTTTTACGCAATGGCGATCGCCTGTGTTGTGGCCATTCCCCTGCTCATGCTGGTGCGTCCGGCAAAGCCAGCTCCGCCTCGCTGATCCTGTCACCGCTGGACAAAAAAATGGGGCCGACTTGCGCCAGCCCCTTTTGAAGTTTGGGAGAGGATGCCTGAAAGGCCTGTTCGCTATGCGAGTTCCTCCGGATTCAAGCAAACGAGAATAACGCCTCTAAATTTGCGTTTTATGCAACTGCAGCCCGCTTGGCAGCGAGGACCGTATTGCTGAGCAGGCAAGCGATGGTCATCGGACCGACCCCGCCCGGCACCGGAGTGACCGCCTTGGCGTGATCGAGTTCATGCGTCGCACAATCGCCGACGATTTTCGTGTTGCCATCGTGATCAACGACGCGGGTGATGCCGACGTCGATCACCACCGCGCCGGGCTTCACCCAATAGCCGCGCACCAGATGCGGCGCACCGGCCGCGGCGACGATGATATCGGCCTTGCGCGCCACGTCGGGCAGGTCCTTCGTCTCGATGTGCGTTACCGCGACTGTTGCTTCGCGTTCGAGAAGGAGCATGGAGACAGGTTTGCCTACGATATTGGACTTGCCGATTACCACGACGTTCAGGCCGCGATAGTCGTCGATCACGCTATCCAGCAGGAGCATGACCCCCAGCGGAGTGCAAGGAACGAGGCCGCCCGTACCGGTGGAAAGGCGGCCGACGTTGACGGGGTGAAAGCCGTCGACGTCCTTGCCGGGATCGATGCGATCAAGCACCAGGGCTGCGTCGATGTGCTTGGGCAGAGGCAACTGGACAAGGATGCCATGGACCTTGGCGTCAGCATTCAGCTCGTCGATCAGGGCCAACACCACGTCCTGCGCGGTGTCCGCAGGCAGGCGATGCTCGATCGAGCGGATGCCGGCCTTGCGGCACTGGGCAATCTTGCGACCGACATAGACTTCGCTCGCCGGATCGTTGCCGACAAGGATCACGGCAAGGCCGGGCGCATCGCCGCCCGCTGCGACGATTTCCGCCACTTCTGCGGCGGTGCGCGCCAGCACCTGCGCGGCCAGCGCCTTGCCATCGATAATCTGGGCCATTGCCTGTTCCTCAACCGATAATTTGTATGTGTTGCATACAATATTAGCGATGGGATGCGCCGAATGCAACCGCTTCGGGCACGACGTCTGCCAGCACGTGGGCCAGTGCCCGGGCATTCAGGTCGCGCGCCTTCTCGTCGCTCTCCGCCTCGCTGTAGCAGCGCAATTCCGGCGCATTGCCGGAAGGACGGAAATGGATGATCGCACCATCAGCAAAACTCATGCGATAGCCATCGGTCGTGTCGATGCCGGTGGGGAAGCCGGCAATCTCGCCGAACAGGCGGGCGATGCGGGCAAGCTGCTCGTCTTCTTCGCCGTGGCTGAGGAAGGCAATCAGCGCGGCGCTGTTTTCCTGCGGGAAATCGGCGACGCGATCGGAGAAGGTGAAGCGCGGCGGCAGTTCGGCGACGACTTCGGCCAGAGGGCGTTCCCTGGCATTCATCACCACCGCGATGATCGGTAGCAGGGCATCGCGCGTTGGCAGCGGCGCCAGATCGTCGACCGCGCTGCCGAGCAGGAACCCGCCATTGGCCTCGTAACCGCAAACCCGCGCGCTCGTGTCCGCGTCGGCCGCGTCCATCATCGCGCGGATCACGTAGGGCGAGCCGATGCGCGTGCGCACCACCTTTGGCGCCGCGCCGCTCAATTCCAGCACGGTGTTTGAGCTGACCGGCGTCACCACCACGTCCGCTGCCACCGCCCGCGCGCACAGCAGGCCGACGATGTCACCTCGCAACCACGTACCGCGGGCATCGGCCACCAGCGGACGGTCGGAATCGCCATCGGTGGAAATGATCGCATCGACCTTGTTCTCGGCCGCCCAGCTGGCAGCCAGTGCAATGTCTTCCTCGCGGATCGCTTCCGTATCGACCGGCACGAACACCGTCTCGCGCCCGAACGGCATGGCAGTGGCGCCCAGCGCCTCGACCGCCCGGACCAGCACATCGCGCCCCACTGCAGTGTGCTGATAGACGCCGATGGTCAGTCCGGTAAGCGCATCTGCCCCGAAATGACGGACATAGCGCGCGATGTATTCGTCCTCGACCGGCGTCACCTCGGGCAGGGGCACCGGCGCCAACAGGCTGTCATCGTTGCCGAAGCGCGAGGGATCGATCTTGACCCGCTGCCCGACGATGCCGGCCTCGTCGCTCTTCAGCACTTCACCGTGCGGACGATAGAACTTGATGCCATTGCGGTCGGCCGGAATGTGACTGCCCGTGACCATGATCGAAGGCATGCCCACGCCAGCGTTGTTCCCCATCGCATGGAACGCCAGCGCCGGCGTCGGCGTCAGCCCGCAGAACACCACCTCCCCGCCGCAATCACGCACCGCGGTGGCACAGGCGGCCAGGATGCGCGGCGTGCTGGTCCGGAGGTCACCGGCCAAGGCAACGCGATCTCCAGTGGAGAACTCTCCGATCTGGCGCAGATACTGGAGAAAGGCAGTGGCATAGGCATGGCACAGCTTGTCGGTCATGCTGGAGGCCAGCCCGCGCACGCCGCTGGTACCGAACGGGACCCCGCTCGACGCCATCAGTTCGGCCACGGTCACGCCTGCTTCAACGCCCAAGTCGTTCATTCGCCATCACTTTCCAGTTTCACCGCTTCGCACGAGACAGCCGCGCCAACGGTGCATGAGCGCGTGCGGCACGCCCTCGCTAGGTCGCGCCACACCCACCGAGGCGAACCGGAAGCCGTGGGTTCCGTTCCCGATTCACCGTTCGCACCGGCGCTTTATCCGCTCGAACGCTCCTCGTCTGCCCCCGAGCACACCTTGCAGGACAGCAAAAAAAGTTCACACAACGTTGGCACAAAGACACCGAACCATCCCCATTTGTGCTGCAACTGCGAAGAACGGATTCTCGAGACACGATGGCAGCCCCCCAGACCGACGCGTCCGCACACGCGGAGCACCACCCTGTTCCCACCTTCCGCGACTTCTTCCGCTGGGCAGGACCGGTGCTGGGGCCGGATACGGCGTTCTTCCGTCTCGCATTGCTGTTCGGCGCGGCGATCTCGCTGCTCTCGCTGGCGACGCCGATCTCGGTGCAGTTGCTGATCAACTCGGTCGCCAACACCGCCATGCCGGCACCACTGCTCACGCTGGCCGCGATCCTGTTCGTCCTGCTGCTGATCTGGGGCGTACTCAGCGCATTCCGCGTCCATCTCCTTGCCAAGTTCGAGCGCCGCTTCTTCGCCCGCCTTGTCGCCGAGATCACGCTGCGCGCGGTTCATGCGCAGAACCCGTTCTTCGTCGATTCCCGCCGCGGGGACCTGTTCAACCGCTTCTTCGACATGGGCATCGTCCAGAAATCCCTGACCAGCCTGCTGATCGGCGGCTTCACCATCGTTCTGCAAAGCTTCGTCGGACTTGTGGTGACGAGCTTCTACCACCCGTTCTTCCTTGCCTTCAACGTGGTGCTGGTGCTGATCGTGCTGGTGATCTGGCGGATCTGGGCCAATTCCTCGATCGCCAGTGCCGTCGCGAAGAGCCATGCCAAGCACGCCACTGCGCACTGGCTTGGCACGGTCGGCGGGTCGAACGGCGTCTACAAGTCCAGCCGGCACATGGCCTATGCCATCCGGCGCTCGGAAGAGATGACGGCGGGTTATGTCGCGGCGCATCGCCACCATTTCCGCTACACCTTCGGCCAGACGATTGCCTTGCTCCTGCTCTATGCCCTGTCCAGCGCCGGCCTGCTGGCGATGGGCGGATGGCTGATCCTGCAGGGTGAGCTGTCGATCGGCCAGCTGGTCGCGGCAGAGCTGATTCTCTCCGGCGTGTTCTACGGCATCGCCCAGCTCGGCACTTACCTTGAAGTGCTCTACGAGCTTTCGGCGAGCCTGGAGGAACTGCACCTGTTCTGGGAAGTGCCGCAGGAAGCATCACCCAAGGACAACGCCGCCTGCCCGCCCGATGGCGCGATCCGCCTGCGCCAGGTCCACCACGGCGATCACTTGCTCGATTTCTCGGTGCCGAGCGGCGCGCAAGTCGGCGTGCTGGCCGCGCCCGGAGTGGAGCGAACGCTCGCCACCTTGCTCAAGCGGCTGGAAGTGCCGCGTTCGGGCATCGTCGCGGTCGGCGGGGCTGACCTCGCCACGCTCGACATGTATCGCCTGCGCTCGGACGTGATCGTGCTTGACCGGCCGACCATCGTCGAGATGTCGGTGCGCGAATACCTCGGCCTGGGAGACCCGACCCGTCCCGAGGCGCAGATCGATGCGCTCGAGATTGTCGGGCTTGCTAGGCGTGTCGGCTCGCTGCCGGGCGGTCTCGACGCTTTGCTTTCCAGCTCGGGCTATCCGCTGACGGTGGGCGAGACGATGGCGCTCAAGCTGGCAGGCGCTCTCGTCGCGCGGCCGCGCGTGCTGATGCTCTCGCCACTCTACGACATGCTCCCGCCAGCCCGCCTGGAACGCGCGCTTGCCGCGCTGCGGCCCCACGGCACCACGATCCTGCAGTTCACCAATCGTCCCGAGGGCCTCAAGCGTGATTCCTGGCTGTGGCTTGGCCCTGACAGGCAGGCCGAGGGCCTGACCGTGGACGACGTGATGCATTTTGCGCACACGGCCCTTGGCGCAGGAGGGGAGGGCTGAGCCATGGCCGCCAAGACCTCTACCCACGGGCACGACCTTTCCGGCTTCGCCACGCTGTCGAGCCTGAAGGTGCCGCGCACCACCCGCACGCTCGGCCGCATGATCGCCATCGCTATCCCGCTGCTGCTGGTGCTGCTGTTCGCGGTCAAATGGGTGCAGACAGCTCCCGGCCGCGGCGATGTCATCGCGCTCAACCCCGAAGACCGCGTGCAGCAGGTAACCGCGCTCGTGCCCGGCCGCGTCGAGAAGTGGTTCGTCGTCGATGGCCAGCTGGTCAAGCAGGGCGATCCGATCGCCCGGATCATCGACAATGATCCCGACCTGCTCACCCGCCTCGCGGCAGAGCGCGAGCAGGTGGTGGCGCAGATTGAAGCCGCCCAGCAGGCGATGGCCACTGCCCGGCTCGACGTGAACCGCTCCTCGCAACTCTACGCCGAAGGGCTTGCCGCCCGGCGCGACTACGAGGCCACGCAAATCAAGGTGGCCGAACTCAACGCCAAGCTGGCCGAGGCCCGTGCCAAGCTGAGCAAGGTCGACATCGCGCTCAACCGCCAGTCGGCGCAGCTGGTCCGCGCCCCCCGCGACGGTCGCATCCTCTCGCTCAACACCGCCGCCGGGGCCACGCTGATCAGCGCCGGCGATCTCCTCGCCACGATCGCGCCAGAGCGGCAGCAGCGCGTTGTCGAGCTGCTGGTCGATGGCCGCGATGCCGCGCTGGTGCGCAAGGGGCAGGCGGTGCGGCTGAACTTCGAAGGCTGGCCAGCCATCCAGTTCAGCGGCTGGCCCTCGGTGGCGCAGGGCATGTTCGATGGCCGCGTGCTGACGATCGACCCTTCGGCCCAGCCCAACGGCCTGTTCCGCGTGCTGGTGGAACCGATGCCCGGCAAGCCCGCCTGGCCGAACGACAACTACGTCCGCCTCGGCTCCAAGGTGCGCGGCTGGATCCAGATGGAAACGGTGACGATCGCCTACGAACTGTGGCGCCAGCTCAATGACTTCCCTCTGGAATTCCCCACCCCGGTCGATGCCGGGCCGCGCAAGGGCAATGGGCTCAAGGCCCTGTCCGACAAGGAGGAGACCAAGGGCAAGAATGACGCCAAGGGCGGAGCCTACGGCAGCGGCAGTTACGGCGAGGAAGAGGACGCGAAGTGATCGCCCGTTTCCTCGTCGCCCTGCTCGCCCTGCTCGCCTTGGGCGGCGCGGCGCGAGCGCAGGAGCTGACCCTGCGCGAGGTGCTGCAATCCTCGGCCACCCACGCGCCGCAAATCCTCGAGGCGATGGCCCGCCAGCGCCAAGCCGATGCCCGCCTGCTAACTGCCGAGGGCCAGTTCGACCTCGTCTTCAATGCCGAGGCGACGGCCCGCCCCCTGGGCTACTACAACGGATCCACCGCCGAGGTTTCGGCATACCGACCGCTGCAGAACAACGGCGGCCAGGTCTATGGCGGCTATCGCAAGTCGATCGGCGATTTCGCCTCGTACGAAGGCAAGTCCATCACCAACGAACTCGGCGAGATCAAGGCCGGCGTGCTGTTCTCGCTGCTGCGCGACCGGGTGATCGACGAACGGCGCGGCCGGCGCGAACTGGCCGGCTTCGATATCGAACTGGCCGAACTCGATCGCGATCTTGTCGCCATCGGCGTGCAGCGCCGCGCAATCGAGGCATACCAGCTGTGGGTCGCGGCGGGCCTGCGGGTGAAGATCTACCGCGAGATCTTCGAGCTCGCGCGCGAACGGCAGAGCTCGATCGAGCGCCAGATCGTCCTCGGCGCGCGGCCTTCGATCCTCGGCACCGAGAACCAGCAAAACATCGTGCGCCGCCAGGCCCTGCTCGTCCGCGCCGAACAGGACCTGCAACTGCAGGCCAACGCGCTCTCGCTGTTCCTGCGCGATGGCCTTGGCCAGCCGGTGGTCCCCTCGCCGGATCGCCTGCCCCCGCGCCAGGTTGACAACGTCACTCCCCGCCTTGTCGACCAGAGCAGCGCCATCGCCGCCCGGCCCGATCTCCAGGCGCTGCTCACCCGGATCGAGCAGACCGGCATCCGCGCCCGCCTCGCCGAGAACGAACTCAAGCCTCGGCTCGACGTCCGCGTGGAAGCATCGAAGGACTTCGGGGACGGATCGCCGGTGCGCCGTCCGACCGAGGGCATTCTTGGCCTGCGCTTCTCGGTCCCGCTCGAACAGCGCGCCGCCAAGGGACGCATTGCCGAAGTGGCGGCAGAGCAAGATGCACTGTCGCTGCGCCTGCGCCTGCTTGAAGACCAGATCGGCGTCGAGATCGCCAACTTGCGCACGCAGGTGACCGGCGCCGAAAAGCTGGCCGGGCTCGCCACCGCCGAAGCTGCCCTCGCCCGCAAGATGGCCGAGGCCGAGCGTCGCCGCTTCTCGCTGGGCGCCAGCGACTTCCTCGTCGTCAACCTTCGCGAGGAAGCGCTGGCCGATGCCACGATCCGCGAGATCGACGCCAATTACCGCCACGCCGCCTCGCAGGCGGAACTCGTCGCCGCGCTGGCCGACCGCGAGCAACTTGGACTCTAAGCAGAATTGCTGATGGCGTTCCTCCAAAGGTATAAACCACACGCGGTCTAGTTCGGGGCACCCTTCCCCGGAGCTTCCGAATGTCCGTCCTCGCCGCTGGCGTTTCTGCCGGCCTTGCTATCCTCCCCGCGCCAGCCGCCGATGTGCCCGCCGAAGCCGAATCGCAGGACGAGATCGTCGTCACCGCGCAGAAGCGATCGGAAAAGGCGAGCGACGTGCCGCTATCGCTCTCCGTGCTCGGCGGCGAGAACCTGGAAGCCGCGCGCTTCGCCCAGGTTGACGACCTCGCCGCCCGCATCCCCAACCTGCGCTTCAGCGCGACGGTAGGCGAGAACACCCCGATCTTTGCGCTGCGGGGCGTATCGATGTCAGACTTCAGCCTCAACCAGGCCGGACCCGTCGCCGCCTATTATGACGAGGTCTACAAAGGCAACTTCGCGTTCCTCGGTCTGGCCCTCTACGATCTCTCACGCGTCGAGGTGCTGCGCGGGCCGCAGGGCACGCTCTATGGCAAGAACACCACCGGCGGCGCGATCAACTACGTTTCGGCCCGCCCGGTCTTCGCCAGCGAAGGCTACCTCAGGCTGGGCGCGGGCAACTACAATCGCCTCGAGGCGCAGGGCGCGCTGAACATGGCTCTTGGCCCGACCCTTGCTGCTCGCGTGGCCTTTACCGCCGCCAGTGCCGATGGCTGGTTCCGCAACCGGCTTGCCGGACAGCCGGACCTGTCCTCCACCCGCGAATACGGCATTCGCGGTTCGCTGCTGTGGCAACCGTCCGACAGCGCCGAGCTGATACTGCGCCTCTCGACCAGCCTGCAGCGCCCACAGAACTACGGCAACTATTCCAGGCCGCGCCCCGATGGCGTCGGCAACGGCGCTTACGAGGCCTACGGCCAGGGCAGCAGCTACTTCCGCGAAGGACTGGGAATTCGCGAACTTGAGGCGAACTTCACCGCCCGCCGGCTCGCCCGCACCTGGTCGGCCGCGCTCACCGGCACCTTCAAGCTCAGCGATTCCCTCACCCTGATCTCCGTCACCGGCTGGGACAAGGGCAGCCTCTATGTCCCCGAGGACACCGACGGCAGCCCGCGCCAAGTGCTCGAAATCCCCTACACTGATCGCGGCACCCAGTTCGGACAGGAACTGCGCCTCGCATGGGAGGGCGATGGCCCGCTGAGCGTCATCGTTGGCGCCCATCACCACCGCGAGGATCTGTTCAACGCGACCGACCTCAACTTCTGGACCGATCTTGACGTCGACGGCAACGGCCGCGTCGATGTGGACGACTGCACCGCCAATGCCAGCCTGTTCGCTTGCGTCATCTCCAATCGCTTCGATCAGGACAAGCGCAGCTGGGCCCTGTTCGGCGACGCCCGGTTGAAGCTCGGCGGCGGCACCACCCTACGCGGGGGCCTGCGCTTCACACATGACACAGGCCTGCAGGCCGGGCTGACCTCGGAAATCCGGGGCGTTGACGGTGTCCTCGTCGCCACGCCGATCGCACCGCTCGACCGCCGCTTTTCCGGCAACAACCTCTCCGGCAAGCTCGCGCTCGATCACAAGCTCGACGATGGCACGCTGCTCTTCGCCAGCTACAGCCGCGGCTACCGCGCCAGCGGGTTCAACGCCCAGCCTTCTTCGATCCGTCCGAAGCGGGCGTCGCCAAGCCCGAAATTCTCGACGCCTTCGAAGCGGGAGCCAAGGCGCGGCTGGGCGGCATGGTCTCGGTATCGCTCACCGGCTTCTGGTACGATTACCGCAACCAGCAGTTCCTTTCGGTCAACCCGGTCGACGCGACGCAGACGCTGGTCAACCTCGATCGCTCGCGCATCTATGGCGCGGAACTTGAACTCGACGCGCGGCCCCTGCCCACCCTGTCGCTCAACGCCGGGCTCGGCCTGCTCCATGCACGGGCGACGCGCGGGGTGATCAGCGGCCTCGACGTGCGCGGCCACCGCCTGTCCAACGCCCCTGCCCTCACCGCCAATGCCGCGATCGACTGGACCGCTTGGGAAGTCGGCAACGCCCGCCTCACCCTCCGCGCGGATGCGTCTTATGTGTCCTCGCAATACTTCGAGATCGTCAACATCCCCCGCCTGCGCCAAGGCGGCTACGCCCTGCTCGGCGCCGGGATCGACTACGTTCGTGGCGACTGGACCGTGTCACTGTGGGGCCGCAACCTCACCGACAAGATCTACTTCACTTCGCGCATAGACCTCTCAGGCTTCGGCTTCGACTACAACCACGTCGGTACACCGAGGACGTGGGGCGCGAGCGTGAAGCGAGCGTTCTGATCGTGTTGGGGGACTAGCGCGGGGCCGACAGAAGAAGTGGCGGTGCGGCTACTGCCTAACCTTTGGCCGGCACCGGAAACGCCAGCGTGAACGTCGAGCCCTTGCCTTCGGTAGTCTTTACCGAGATTCGGCCGCCGTGGAGTTCCATGTAGAACCGCGCCGCGTGCAGACCAACGCCGCTGCCCTTGAAGCGGCGCGCGTTGCTCGAGCGGAAGAAGCGGTTGAAGAGCTTTGATAGCTCATCGGAGGGAATTCCGATCCCCTCGTCCGTCACCGAAACCATCACCTCGCCGTTGCGGGCAAAGCAGCGCACGCGGACCGGCTGTTCCTCGGGCGAATACTTGATGGCGTTGCCGATCAGGTTGTCGAGCACGCGCAGCACCAGAACCTGGTCGAGCATCAAATCGGGCACATCGTCCAGTTCGGCTACGAACGGACGATGTGGATGTACCGAGCGCTGGGCGAGGAGCGCGCGTTCCACCATCGGTCTGATGTTCGCCCGCTCAGGCTGGAAATCGACGCGGCCGTCCTCGATCGAGGCCCAGCCCAAGGTACGATCCACCGCCTCGGTCATGCGGCGCGCGGTGTCGCGGATCGTCTCGGCGCGTTCGGCAATCACGCTGCCGGGTTCCGCCAGACGGGCGATGCGACGGGCCGAACCGTCGATCACGCTCAGCGGCGTGCGGAAATCGTGGCTGGTCACCGACAGGAACTGGCGCTGCGTCTCGGCAATCGTGCGTTCGCGCGCCAGCGCCTTGTGCAGGCGGCGCTCGGCCCGGTAGGCCCGGGTCACGTCGGCCTGGCTGACCATGAGCGAAAGCCTGCCCGTCACCGGATCGGTCAGGCGGCGGAGCGTGACCTCGTGCATGCGGAAGGCCGATCCGGCCGTGCGCAGGGTCGCTTCCGCACTGCCGCTTTCGAGCGCCCGCGCACGCAGGGCAATCGCCTCGTCGGGATGGGCGAACAGTGTCGCGAAGTTGTCCAGTCCCGGCAGGTTGGTGCCGTGCAGCCGGTTGATCAGCGCTTCGGCCGCAGGGTTGTGCATCAGCCATTGCCCGCCCTCGCTCAGCAGCGAGATCATCAGCGCCGATTGCCGCACCGCCTCGATCGCACGCGTCTCGAACGAGCTGTCCGCCACCTGCATCGGCGCATCGGCAGCATCGACCAGCAGCGCCATGCGCCCGTCCTCGAGCGCCACGCCATGCAGGCGACAGTCACGCTGGAAGGGCTGGCCCTGTGGATAGAAGGTCCACCGCTCGCTGCGCACTTCGCCCCTCGCCAGCGCATGGCGCAGGTTCTCCAGCCGCTCGGCCGTGCCCAAGGCAGTGGGGTTCAGGTCCCGTGCACAAAGCGCCTCGAGGCTTTCAGCCCGCCAGAAGCGCAAGCCGGCGGGATTGGCCCAGATCATGCGCACATGATCGAAATCGTAGATCCACACCGCACGGTCAACCAGCGCGAGCAGGCGCAGCGCATCGCCATGGCCAAGTGGCAAGTCCGCCGCCTGCGCAGAATTCTGCCCTTCCGGCCTGTGTCTGTGCGCGCGCATATGGGATTCTGCTTAGAGCCGACAATCTAAATTTAGTATTTCCAGGGGTATACGGCAGGTCAGCAAGGAACAACGGGTGTTCGCAGGACTCGCACGAAAAGGTCAAGGCAGGCAAACCACGCTAGCCCGCTGGCTCGGCGCGTCCTATCTGCGTACCGCCGTCATACCGCTTTGCCTGATCGAACTGGGCTTTCTGTTGAGCTACTGGGCGACGGGGAACTTCACGTATCAGCAGAATGTCGCGACGGTAACGGCGGTCTCGGAGAAGTACCTGACGGACATTGCCGCGCGTGAATCGGCAAACATCACCGCCACTCTCGGTGGTGTCGAAGGCATGACGCGCCTTCTTAGCGCGGAAGCTGGCGAAGCGCTGGCTACGCCCTACGATCCGCCCCCAGAGGAAAAGGCACGGTATCACATCGGTTCGGACAGGGTATTTCACACAACACGAGGGCGCCCCGACGATGCTGCCGCATTCTACAGCGGCTATCATCCCGTCGGCGCGGATGAGATCGAAAAGGTCTGGCGCTCCACGCGGCTCGATCACACCATGCGCCACATCAAGGCTGCATCGCCGCTGGTGCGGCAGGTCTATCTCAATACCTGGGACAGCTACAATCGCATCTACCCCTACTTCGACGTGCTGAGCCAGTACGCGCCGAAAATGAACATCCCCACGTACAACTTCTACTACGAAGCGGATGCGCAGCATAACCCGCAACGCAAGGTGGTCTGGACCGATGCTTATGTCGATCCGGCAGGTTCGGGCTGGATGGTCTCGTCGATTGCGCCGGTATACAGCGAGAAGCGGCTAGAGGGCGTCGTGGGGATCGACATGACGCTGGATACCGTGGTCAGCCGCATCCTCTCGCTCAACCTGCCCTGGCAGGGCTACGCGATGCTGGTGGGGCGAGACGGAACCATCCTCGCCCTGCCGCCGGCAGGCGAAAAGGATCTTGGGCTGACCGAACTCAAGGACCACAAGTACGCCGATGCGATACGGTCCGATACGTTCAAGCCGGACCAGTTCAACATCACCCGCCGCCCCGAACTGAAGGCACTTGCGCAGGCGGTCGGCAGTGGCTCCTCCAGGATAAGCCACGTCATGCTGGGCGGCCGCGACATGCTGGCCACGAATGCCAGGGTTGCTGGTCCTGGCTGGACGCTGGTGGTGCTGGCACCCGCTTCGCAGATCCTGGCTGACGCCAATTCGCTGCACGATCAACTGGTCACTGTCGGCGTGATCATGCTGCTGATCCTGCTTGCCTTCTACGTGGTGTTCTTCGCCTTCCTCGTCTGGCGCGCGCGGGTGATGAGCCGACGCCTTGCCCGGCCCTTGCGCGAAGTGGAGCAGCTCATGGACCGGATCGGTGCAGGCGAATACAACCAGACCGCGCCAAAGTTCGGCGTGAGCGAAGTCGACAACCTTTCAGGCCGTTTGGTGGAAATGGGCCAGAAGCTTGGCGAAGCGCATCAACGGATCGTGGCCCAGGAAGCCGAAGTGCGTCGTTCGTATGATACCGAACGCCGCATCACCACGGGCCAGAGGCGGTTCATCAACATCCTCAGCCACGAATTCCGCACGCCGCTCACCGTGATCGATAGCAGCGGCCAGATCCTGAAGCGGCGGGCGTCACGGCTTACGGAAGACACCGTCGTGGAACGGTCCGACATGATCCGCCGCGCCGTTTCGCGCATCCGTGACGTGATGGAAAGCGCGCTGCAACTGGTACGCATGGAAGAAGGGCAGACGACGTGCCGCCCTGCAGCGGTTGCTCTGGGCGGTGTTCTGCGCGAAGCGGTTGCCTCGGCAGGCAGTGAGCGCGCCATTGAAATTCGCATTAACGACGACGTCGAGCGCACGGCCCTGTTTGTCGATCGCCAGCTGATCCACTCCGCGCTCGTCGCTATCCTCGAAAACGCCTGCCGATTCTCGCGGAGAGACGGCAAGGTGTGGATCGAAACGCAGATCGAAGAAGGGCGTTGCATCATATCGGTGCATGACCAGGGCCCCGGCATCCCGGCTGAGGAGCTCCCCCTGGTGCGCGAGCGCTTTTATCGCGGGTCGAACAGCACGGCCGTTCCCGGCGCCGGCACGGGCCTCTATCTTGCCAACAGCCTGATTGACGCCAACGGCGGGCTGCTCGACATCCAGTCGACGCCTGGACAAGGGACAGTGGTGAGTTCCAGTCTGCCACTGGCGACGGTCACGACGACCGAATTCTGGGAGGCGGCGTGATGAGTGCATTCTCACCCAAGGACTTCCGTGTTCTCTGTGTCGAGGACGAGCCAGAGATCCTGCGCGACATTGCAGAGGAACTGGCCGACCACGGATTCCAGATCGACAAGGCGGAGAACGCCGAGGCCGCGCTTGCCCGGATGGACGAAGCATTGCCCGATCTCGTGCTCTGCGACGTGCAGATGCCTGGGATGAACGGCATCGAGCTTCTTGAAACCCTGAGGGCGCGCCGCAATGCGCAGTCGCTTGTTCCGTTCGTGTTTCTGACCGCGTTCAATGATCGCACGACAATGATTTCGGGTCGGCGTGCAGGGGCAGATGACTATCTGGTCAAGCCAGTCGATTATGACCTGTTGATCGCCACGGTCGAAAGCCACCTGCAGAATGCCGCCCAGCGCCACGCCGCAGCCCGGGAGGAACCGGACCCTGACGGACGTGCGACTTTCCTGGCCCGACTTTCCCGCGCCAGACCGGGCGAAGCGGTGGCAGTGGTGAAGATCGACAGCCAGCCCGAGTTGGCGAGCAGGTTCGAAGGGCAAGGCGAAGGCCGGATCCAGACCTTGATCGACAGGATGGCGAGGCGGGCCGGTCTTGAAGTGTTCAAAGTGCACGGCCATGCCTGGGCGGTGATCGGCAACAGCCTCGCTGTTCTGGAGCAAGCCTTGCAGCCGCTGGTCGAACTTAAGGTTCGCGACAGCAAGCCTTTGACCTGGGTGCGGTCGCGTCTTTCCCTTTCGGCGGTGACGGCCGAGATCGGCATGGCAAAGTGCGGGGAACCCCTGCTTGAACGTCTGATGGAAGCCGCGCGGCTTCTGCGGCGCGAGGGTGGTGGGCGACTGCTCCAGCTCGAAGGGGCGGCCATGTCCGACATGCGTCTGGCCAGTTCGATCCGTGCCGAGCTGATAACGGCGTTGCAACAGGGCCAGCTGCACGTCTGCTATCAGCCCAAGGTCTGCGCGGAGAGCGGACGTCCCTTGTCGGCCGAAGTGCTGGTCCGCTGGGAAAGCCCGTTGCTCGGGCATCTCTCTCCGGCAACATTCATACCCGTGGTCGAACGCGCGGGTCTGCTTTCGCATCTGACCGACTGGGTCCTGCGCGAAGCAGCGGTCGCGCAATTGGCTCTGGTGAAGAAGGGCCTCCCCCCTCGCCTGGCGGTCAATATTGGTGCATCCGAATTCACCCCCGATCTGCCCGCCAGGATTTCGCGGATCTTTGCCGATTATGGTGCGAGTGAGCATTTTCTCGAGGTCGAAGTGACCGAAACGTCGGTCATTACCGATACGCGACAGGCCGATTCCATCGTGAAGGCTCTGCATGCCCGCGGCATCGCCGTTGCTCTGGACGATTTCGGCACTGGTTACTCCTCGCTCGCCCACTTGCAGGCCTGCACCGTGGACACCATCAAGATCGACCGCAGCTTCGTGCAGCGCGTGGCGGAGTCTGGCCCCGACCAGAAGATCGTGCTGGGCATCATCGGTCTGGCCAAGATGCTGGGGTTGGAAACGGTGGCCGAAGGTGTCGAATTGGAGTCACAGCGGCGCTGGCTGGCAGAGAACGACTGCAACACGCTGCAGGGTTTCGTCATCTCGAAACCCCCCCGTTTCGACGAGTATTGCCAGCTGTTGCAAGCGTGGCCATCCTCCTGATGCGACGGATGCTGGCTGAAGCCGGTTGATCCGGGAAACCGCCGCCCATCTCATGCAGTTCTCTTGCGAGCGTCCGGCATTCTGTCGGAGCTGCTGACGCGGAGAATTTCATGTCTGGCCAAATTGCCCTCGATCTCGACGATGCGCACACCGAGCAACCGAGCCTTGATGGCAAGCGGGTGGTCGTTACCGGAGGTACAACGGGAATTGGCCGCGCGATCGCCGTGCTTCTGGCCAGCGAAGGAGCATCCGTATTTATCTGCGGCCGCGACGAGCAGCATCTTGCCGATGCGCTCGAGCGGATCAACAACGTCGGAAAGGGCGATGGCGTTGCGGTCGATCTGGCACGGCCTGAGGACATGCGCCGGTTCTGGAGTGCTGCCGACGCAGCATTGGGCGGTGCGATCGATGTTGCAATCATCAACGCTGCAGTTCCCGCGCAGACCCCGATGGACGTCAACGAAGGGGAACTGCGCTATCAGTTGGAAACCGATCTGGTCGCCTATGTGGTTGCATCGCGGGAAGCGGCGCGGCGGATGGGCAACGGTGGCGACATCGTGTTGATCGGGTCGATGTCGGCAGTCTCTCGCGGCAAGGGCAGCTCGGTCTATGTCGCGGCAAAGTCCGGCGTCCAGGGCTTTGCCGCCGCATTCCGGGAAGAAATGGCACCCAAAGACATCAAGGTCGGCCTGATCGAACCGGGGCTGACCGGTGCCGACTTCCAGTATCCGGAGTACTCTGACGAAGATCAGCGCAAGGCCATCAATGCCCAGAAGATGCTTCGTGCAGAAGACATTGCGGTTGCCACGCACTTCATGCTGACCCAGCCTCGCCGCACAGCTGTCTCGCTGATTCAGGTGGAACCCCGCGTGGAAAGCTGAGCCGAAGATCCACAGGGAACCATGAGGCGGGGGCTTCCGGAAACTTATCGTTCCGAGATTCTGGAATGCGAACGGGCGAGGCCAGATAGCCCCGCCCGCCCGTTTGCCGACTTGCCCTCATGCCAGTCGGCGAGGGAGTTTCTCCCGTCAGAACTTGACGCCGGCACGGACACCATAGGTGCGCGGATCGGCGAAAGTGACAGCACCGAACAGCCCGGTGCTTGCTCCGGTTACCACGAGGTTGTTCTCGAGGTTTTCGGCAAATGCGGCGAAGTAGAAGCGATCCTCCGGCGCTCTGTAAGTCACCGAGACGTCGGTCTTCGTCGCTGCCGGCTGGTAGAAGTAGGCAAAGTTGGCGAGGTCGGTCACTTCGTAACGGCTGCGGGCCGCAGTCTGTGCGTCGAATACGATGCGCCCTTCGCCCACCGGCAGGACATAGTTCGCCCCGGCAACCCAGCTCCACTTCGGGCTGCGATTGAGCGCACGACCGGCGAAATTCACCGAGCGGCGTACATTCGGCGTGACCGAAGTATCGTTGTATGCAGGAGCATATTCGTCATATCGGGCATCGAGCCAGTTCAGTGCCAGCCTGACCGTCAAGCGATCCGAAGGCTGGATCTGGGCATCAAGCTCCACGCCATCAACCTTCGCCTTCGCAGCGTTGGTCGTAACCTGGCAAGGCCCACCGCAAATGTCGGACAGCTGCGAAAGCTGCAGGCCTGCATAGTCATAATGGAAGATCGTGCCGTTGAGGCGGAATGCCGGGCTGAAGCGGAACTTGAAGCCTGCTTCATAGGCGGTGAGGGTTTCGGGATCATAGTAAAGCGCTTCTGCGGGCAATGCGCAGTTGGCACCCTTGCCGATCTCGCAGCCATCGTTGAAGCCACCTGCCTTGTAACCGGTGGAGACCGACGCGAAGATCAGGCCGAGCGACGTGTCGTAATCGACCCCCGCCCGCCAGGTCACACGGCTGAAGGTGCGCTAAGCATCGTTGTTCTGGTTGATCTGGCGGCGGATGAAGTTGCCGATGCTATAGGATGTGCCGATGCTGTCGTAGTAATCGACCACCGTGTTGCCGACGCGCGACTTGAGGTCGTGCGAGTAGCGGACGCCGCCCGTGATCTTCAGGTCAGGGACAATTTCATAGGTTGCCTGCCCGAAGACTGACTTGTTCTCGGCAATTGTCGGGTCCTGCGGGAAGCCGAAGCGCGTGTTGGCACCCAGCAGATTGTTCAGGAAGAAGGCAATGCCTGACTTTTCCTTGAAGTAGTATCCGCCGATCTGCGCCTGCAGCGGGCCATCACCACCATAAGCGAGACGGACTTCCTGCGAGGTTTGCCAGTACTTGCCCGCAAAGTCCGCCGAGAACGCTCCATTGGCGGCGTTGCTGAATTCCTTGCGTTCCGATTCACGGTATGACCCGAGATAGGTCAGCGTGACATTGCCCAACGTATAGTTGAGCTCGCCCATCACGCCCTTTTCCTCGTTGTTGCGGAAGGCCTGCTGCGCCTGCGTGCGGCTCAACGTGCGGGCGACATCGGGATCGGCGCCCAGATAGGTTGGCGCGCTGAAGTTCTGGCGACCGCCGCTCGTGATGTTGCTATAGAACTGCGTGGTGGGAACACCGTTGGTGGGGTTGCCCTTCACCTTGCTGTAATCACCGACAAGCAGAAGGCTGAGGTCCGGGGTCGGCTTGAACAGTGCTGACAGGCGGACAGACTTGTTATCCTTGAACTTGTTGAGCGTCACGCCATCGTTCGGTGCGCCATCGATCAGATAGCTGTCACGCTGGTCGATGTTCGCGGCAACGCGGAAGGCAATCGTTTCGCCAGCCGGGACGTTGATGACGGCAGTACCATTCAGCGCGTTGAAATTGCCGTAGGAAACATCGGCGCGTGCGCCAAATTCGAACTTGGGCTGAACCGTGAGGATGTTGACCACGCCGGCCGTCGAGTTGCGGCCATAGAGCGTGCCCTGCGGGCCGCGCAGCACTTCTACGCGCTCGATGTCGAAAAACGAGACTTCCTGAGCCTGCGGACGCGCCAGATAGACGCCGTTGACCATGAAGGCCGCCGAAGGATCGCCCTTTTCGGTACCGTCGGTGCTGGTCACGCCGCGAATGGTGATCTGCAGGCCGTTGCCGCGCACGATAGACAGGTTGGGAACGCTTTCCTCAAGCTGCGTCGGGTTGGTGATGCCCGAGGCGATCAGATCGTCACCGCCGACAGCCGTCATTGCAATCGGGGTCTTGGACAGCAGCGACGAAGTGCGGTTTGCCGTGACGACGATGTCGCCATCTGTCGGCGCCTCGCTGGCATCCTGCGCGTAGGCGGACGTAGCCGCCAGAGACAGTGCCGATGCCAGGCACGCGAACTGCAGTTTTCTCATCGTAATCCTCCCTTTTGAAACCTGCACCCTTATCGACAGCGCTGTCAGCAGAGGGGGCGCCAGGGCTCACATATCGCCCCTGTGGCTTGGTTCTGGCATCCCTCTCAGCCGCTGCAATGTATGCGCGCGGTCGTTATGCCTCTTGCCTTGCATACTTGTTTTGACAGCGCAAGCCAAAATTGTTGCCAGTTCCCACTGGCCTTGTTGAGGGTATCGTCAGCCTTGCACGTCGGGACTGGTGAACAGGCGAGCGTATCCTTCGAGCGCGTTCGAAGCGTTGAACATGTGCGCACGCATCAGTTTGGCCGCTTCTTCCCCATCGCCACGCATTACGGCCTCGACCAGTTCGCCGTGTTCGTTGCGCGACCGCGCGGGTCGTCCCCCCTGTCGCAACTGCGCTCTGCGAAAGGCGGCCATGCGCTCACGAAGGAGCTTTGCCTGTTCCACGATGAAGGTGTTGTGGGTTCCTTCATAAATCGCATCGTGGAACCGCCAGTTCAGTCGGTCGTACTCCTCCACATCGCCATTCTCCACCAAAATGGCCGATTCTTCGTGGATTTTCCTCAGCGCGCTACGTTCGAGAGGGGTCATCCGCCACGCCGCCAGGCGCACGCACAGCGCTTCGATTTCCGCTGAGAGTTCGAACATCTCGAACACCCGCTCTGCCGTCATCGCGGCCACGACCGCACCGCGCCGCGGTCGCATCTCGACCAGTCCCTCCGCGGCCAATTGCCGCAAGGCTTCGCGAACCGGCGTGCGCGAGGCGCCGAACCGGTCGCCCAGTTGCTGCTCGTCCAGCTGGGTGCCGGGCGCCAGAATGCCGCTGGTAATTTCGTCCGCAAGCGCGAGGCGGATGCGCTCCGAACGCAGCATCCCGCCGGCGTGGTCATTTTCCGAAATCATGTTGATGCATGCCCGATAGTGTGATTATGGAATTCTTGCATATACACACTCCGGAAACAACCTGTTCCCGAGTCCTGCTCAAGGACCTGCCAATTGCCTTACGGTGCGCCGCACGACATCCTCAGCCTGTTTCTGGGCCATTGCGAATCTCAACCAGATGCACCCTTCCTGATCGGTCCGGATGGAGCAGAGCTGAGTTACCGTAGCGCCGCAGTTCGCGCTGCCCAGATCGCCCATGCATTTCGCGCCAATGGCGTGATGCCGGGCGACCGTGTGGCGGTCCAGGTCGAGAAATCGCAGACAGCGTTGCTCACCTGGCTGGCCGCGCTGCTGTCGGGCGCTGTCTACCTCCCGCTCAACACTGCGTATACGATAGGCGAATTGCGCTACTTCCTTGGTGATGCGCGCCCCGCCCTCGTTCTGTGCCGCACCACTGATGAGGCGGCCATGTCGGACTTGTGCTGCGAGCTTGGCCTGCCTGCGCTGCTGACGCTCGACGCAGAAGGCACCGGCGGAACGCTCGTCGCGGCCGCGGCAGGCCAGCCCGAAGCGTTCCCGCGCCACATTCCGCAGCCGGACGACCTCGCTGCGATCCTTTACACCTCCGGCACAACCGGGCGCAGCAAGGGAGCAATGCTGAGCCATGCGAACCTGGCCTCGAATGCGCTGACCCTGCTCGATTATTGGCGCTTCACCAGCGCCGACAGGTTGCTTCATGCCCTGCCGATCTTTCACACGCACGGCTTGTTCGTGGCAACCAACGTCACGATCGCGGCGGGCTCGGCGATGATCTTCCTGCCGCGGTTCGATGCTGATGAACTTGTCAGGCTGATGCCGCAGGCAAGCGTGTTGATGGGGGTGCCGACCTTCTATTCGCGGTTATTGGGCCATGCCGGTTTCACTCGCGAGCTTGTCAGCCATATGCGCCTCTTCATTTCAGGTTCGGCGCCCCTCTCGGCGGAGGTCCACAAGGATTTTGCCGCTCTCACCGGGCAAGCGATCCTCGAACGCTATGGCATGACCGAAACCAACATGAACACTTCCAATCCCTATGATGGCAAGCGCAAGCCGGGCAGCGTAGGATTCCCGCTCCCGGGCGTAATCTTGCGCATTGCCCAGCCCGAAAGCGGAGTCGAAATGCCCCAGGGCGAGATTGGCGTGATCGAGGTCAAAGGACCCAACGTGTTTCGCGGTTACTGGCAGATGCCTGAGAAGACTGCCGAGGAATTCCGCGACGATGGCTTCTTCATCACCGGCGACCTGGGCTACATCGACCCGCAAGGCTATGTGCATATCGTCGGCCGTGCCAAGGATCTGATTATCGCCGGGGGCTTCAACATCTATCCGGCCGAAGCCGAAGCCGTGCTCGACGAGATCCCCGGCATTGCCGAAAGCGCGGTGATCGGCGTGCCCCACGCCGACATGGGCGAGGCCGTCGTTGCCGTGGTGAAGGCGACCGACCCGACACTCGATGCCGATAGGGTCATTGCCGCTCTGGCTGACAGGTTGGCCCGCTTCAAGCAGCCGCGCGCGGTCGTTTTCGTTGATGAATTGCCGCGCAACACCATGGGCAAGGTGCAGAAGGCACTGCTAAGACAGGAATATGCCGCACTCTTCGCCAGCTAGGGCAACGTGCGGGAGGGGAATGAGAGATGTTGATCCTGTCGATCGCGATTCTGGTCGCGATCTTCGTGGCGGCAGTGTGGTTGCCGGTAAACATGGGGCTGATCGGCTTCGCAGCAGCTTTGGCGCTTGGCGTATTCGGCGCAGGACTGCCGGTAAAGGAGGTTCTGGCAGGCTTTCCTGCCGACCTGTTCCTGACCCTGCTCGGCATCACCTATCTGTTCGGGATTGCCAGCAGGAATGGCGCGATAGACTGGCTGGTGGCGCGCGCGGCGGGGCTGCTGGGCAGTCATACGGCGCTTTTGCCGCTGCTTGTATTCATCGTCGCCGGCGTGCTGACGGCGCTTGGCGCTGTCGGACCTGCTGCGGTCGCCATCGTCGCCCCGATTGCCATGCGCTTTTCGCGCAGCCACGGCTTTTCGCCATTGATGATGGGCCTGCTCGTCGTCCACGGCGCCCAGGCGGGAAGCTTCTCGCCCATCTCGATCTACGGCGGCATCACCGCCAAGGTCCTCACCGGCAGCGGCATCGAGCCTGATGCGCAATACCTGTTCATCGCCAGCGCGGCCTTCAATGCCGCAATCGCCCTCATGGTCTGGCTGTTCTATGCCCGGCGCGAGGCGGTGGCAGGCACGAACCACGAAGGCCATGTTGAAGTGCCGGTGCTCGACCGCGATGGGGCGTGGACGCTTGCCGGCCTGCTGGCCCTCGCCGCCGGCGCGCTGCTGTTCAAGGTCGAGATCGGGTTCATGGCACTCATAGTGATCCTCGCGCTCGCCATGGTTGCGCCGCGTACGCAGCAGGGTGCGCTCAAGCAGGTTGACTGGTCCACCATCCTGCTCATCTCAGGCATCGTCATCTACGTGACCCTGCTCGACAGAATCGGCACGCTCGATGCAATCAGCGCACTGATCGGGCAGGTCGGATCGGCCAGTCTCGCAGTTCTTCTGCTATGCTATCTTGCCGGCGTCGTCTCGGCCTTCGCTTCGTCGACGGCGCTGCTAGGGGTCATCATCCCGTTAAGCCTGCCCGTTCTCGCTGGCGGTCACATCGCCGTCATGCCGGTCGTCGCGGCGATCTGCATTGCCAACACCATCGTCGATACCTCACCGTTTTCCACCAACGGCGCGCTGATCGTCGGCAATGCGCCCGAAGACGAACGCCCTGCCATGCTGCGCAAGCTGCTGCTTTATGCCGCAATCATCGTTGGCATCGGGCCGATGCTGGCATGGGCCGCCTTTGTCGGATTGCCCGGCCTTTGATCGTCTAGCCGAACCGGAAGCTGGTCACGGCAAGGCCGCCGAAGAAATCGTCCTGGTGAAACTGGACGCTGCATGGATCTGCTCCGGCAGCTCCGGCGATGACATGCAAGGGCAGCAGGTGCTCGGGCCGCGGATGCGCCTGCATGGCCGCAGGCCCATCCATCCACCGCTCGAGCGCGATCGCACGCTGATCGCCATCGACCCCGGAAAGTCTGTCGCGCAACCAGCGGTCGAAGGCATGCGACGCCGCCTGTCCCTTCACCCCGAAATTGCGCAGATTGTGATACGACAGTCCCGAGCCCAATACGAGCACGCCCTCCTCGCGTAGCGGCGCAAGGAGGCGGCCCATGGCGATGTGTTCGGCGGCGTCGAAACTGGTCAGCACTGAAAGCTGGACAACTGGAATGTCCGCCTCGGGCCGGATCGGCTGCATCATCGAGAAGGTGCCGTGATCGAAGCCGCGCTTCGCGTCCCCGCGACAGTCCATGCCCCCGGCGCGTAGCAACTGGCTGACTCGACCGGCTAGCTCCGGACTCCCGGGAGCGGGATAGCGTATGCGATAGGTGTGTTCTGGGAAGCCATAGTAATCATAAAGCATCGGTGGCGCCGCGTTGGTCGAAACGTGCGGCACCGCCTCTTCCCAGTGTGCCGAAACCACGAGGATGGCCTTGGGCATGGCCCCCAAGGATGGGATGACAGCCTGCAGCGAACCTTCAAGCTGGTCGTATGCCCGGCGCATCGGGCCGTCCATCCATGGCCACGGGCCGCCGCCATGGTTGAGGAAGAACGTCGGAAGGCGGTCTGCAGTCTGGGTCAATTGTCATTCCCGGCGGTGTATTCAGTGGCCGAGATGGCACCTGCTGGGGCGCCCGACAAGATCGTCAGAGCTTCACCACCCGCATCCTGGGCACCACGTTCTCGGCTGCGTTGAACCAGCGCCACAGGCCTGTGCCGGAACGATGCCCGGCAAGATCGACCCAGTTGCCGAACCCCGGATCAGCATCGGCACAAACCACGATCACGCTGCCGTCCGGCTCCAGCCTGGCCATCGAATTGTTGAGCCACACCTTCTGGTGAACGTGGTCGAGCGATTCCATCCACCAGTTGTCGATCTGGACGTTCCACATGCGGCAGTCCGGCACCGGTGTTTCGATCACCAGCGCCTCGCCCGGCTGGAGGTCGAAGTAGAAGTGGCCGTACCAGATATTGGGATCGCCGCCCGCCTTCCAGAAAATCTCCTGCGGCGCATCGTAGAACTGGTTGGGATGCGCCTTGAACCATTCGGACCAGTTGGCGAAGGTATTGGCCGTGCCCCGCGCCCATGCGGCAGAGGCCATGAGTTGCTGTTCGATCAATGCGGGCGTGAGCAGCGCGGGCGCTGTCGGTCCATCACTGATCCGTTCCACCTTGATGTCGGCAGGGGTCTGCGTCTGCTTGTCGTCAAAGGTCTGGCGCACGATCAGCAAGGTGGTGTCGACTGCCATCGGCAGCCAGTTGCCCGGCTGCGGATCGCGGCTGACCACGATCTCGAAGGTGCCGTCAGGCCCGAACTCCATCTGCGCGAATTCGATCTCGCCAGTCGAAGCCATCGTCCCGTCGATGGCATAGCGGTTGGCCTTGCTGCCGATCGAGAAGTAGGGGACCGTATTGCGCTTGCCGGTGATGCGATAGGTACGATCGCCCCGCACCACGCACTGCTGGTAGAGGTTGTCGGGGTTGTCGGCGCCGATCTTGATCTTGTCGTCGCACAACAGGAACAGGCGCGGAAAATCCGGGTCCGCGCTGTCGACCAGCATGTTGAGCGCGGTGCGCGCCAGACGGCTGAGATACCGCAGACCCTCGGCCTGATCGAGTGCGCTGGTCGGGCTCGATGGGCGTGCCAGAACCTCCCCCGCCTCGGCCAGTTCGCTGCAGAACCGGCGCCAGACGTGGCTGAGGTTGCTGGCTTCGGCGGAAAGGTCTGTCATGCTGTCATCCTGCCAGTTGTCCGCCGTCGACGGTAAACAGCGATCCGGTGATCTTGCGCGCCTTGTCGCTGGCGAGGAAGGCGAACATTTCCGCGATGTCTTCTGGCGCGCACGAACCGTCGAGCAACTTGGGCGCGTTGCGCATCATCAGCGCCCAGTCCACGCCCTCGGGCGGAGGGGTGTTCTCCGTCATCGGCGTGATCACATGGCCGGGGCAGATCGCATTGATGCGAACACCTGCGGCAGCATATTCGATGGCCAGCCCCTTGGTGATCGCCGCCACCGCGTGCTTCGAGGCCGAATAGGCAGCGTTGTAGGGCTGGCCCTGCAGCGCGGCGGTGGACGCGGTGTTGACGATGGTGCCCTTGCTCTTGAGCAGGTGTGGCATCGCCGCCTGGCAGATCACGAAGACGCTCGTCGCGTTGACGTGCATGAGCAGGTCGAAGTCCTCTGCCGCAAAAGTCTCGGAGCGCCCCCACTTCAGCAAGCCAGCGATGTTGCAGACGATGTCGAGCCCTTCGCGCGCGGCGGTGTCCACCAGCGCGCGGCACGAGGCATAGTCGGTGGCGTCGTAGGCCTGCACCACCGGCGCCGTGCCCGAAGCGGCGGCGATCATCGCGGCCGTTTCCTCAAGCCCCGCAAGATTGCGATCACCGATGGTCAGCGACGCGCCCTCGGCAGCGAAGCGGATAGCGGTGGCGCGGCCGATGCCCGATGCCGCACCGGTTACCAGCGCCTTTTTCCCTGCGAACAGCATCAGAACTTCACGCCCAGCGTGAGGCCGTAAGTGCGCGGATCGGGGAAATACCCGACCGTCAGGCCGCCAAAGCCCGGGCCGAAGTCGATGAAGTTGGAAGGATCGCGCTCCTTGGTCAGGTTCTTGACCCACAGCGCGAGTTCAGCCTTCGCCCCGCCCAGCGGCACTTCGGAAACTGCGGCGCGCAGGTTCACGATGGTGCGGCCCCTGGACTTGGTGTTGTTAGCGTTCTGGTCCGAAGGGCTCGGCGGCACCAGAGCATAAGGGAAGGTAAAGTAGCTGGAGACGTAGTTGATGTCGCCGTTGATGTTCAAGCGACCCCAGTCACCCTGCGCCACGCGGAGATCGACGCCGGCCGCTGCGGTGGTCTTGGGTGTGTGCGGGAAGGCGCGGTTGTCGGCGACGTTGGTATCCACACCGCCCACTGCCTCGATATAGCTCTTGTACTTCGGGTCAAGGAAGGCGAGCGAGCCGTTGATCGTCAGAACGTCGACCGGACGGATCACCGTCTCGATTTCCAAGCCGCGGATGCGCGCGGCAGCTGCGTTCTTGACGACCGAGGCTGCCGCACCGTTGGCGGTGAAGACCGAAAGCTGGATGTCCTTGTGCTCGTCCCAGAAGCCGGCGACGTTGAAGATCACCTTGCCATCGGCCAGCTTGGTCTTGATGCCGACTTCGTAGCTGTCGACCGTTTCCGGGCGATAGGGGTTGCACAGCTCAAATGCGCCGGTCGGGCAAGCCGCCGTCGGCTGGCGGAAGTCGTTGGTTTCGCCATTGAAGCCGCCCGACTTGAAGCCTTGCGCGAAGCGAGCGTAGAGATTGATGTTCTCGTCTGCCTGATAGGCCAGCGTGATCGCCGGGTTGAAGCGGTTGTACTTGGCATCGGGCACGCCGCCATAGGGGATGTTCGCCGCGACGAACGGGGCGAAGATGCCGTTTGCCGGATCGAAGTTGATGCGCAGGAAGCGGCGCACATCCTTCTTCTCGTGCGTGTAGCGCCCGCCGAGCGTCAGCTTCAGGGCATCAGTGATGTCGTAATCGACCTGCGCGAATACGGCGAACGCCTCGGTGTTCGATCCGTAGTCGGACTGGTAAGACGCACCGCCGCCGAAGAAGCTTTGCGGCCCGAGCGTTTCGGCCTTTTCCTTGTAGTAGAACACGCCCGCGACGTACTTGAGCTTGTCGCTCATCGTCTGGCCCGAAACCTGCAGTTCCTGGCTCCAGCTGTGGAAGCTGGTATCGCGCTGGGTCAGCGCCACCGGCAGCGGCGAGCCATCAAGATCGAGCGAGTCCGCCCACTTGAGATTGCGGTAGGCGGTGATCGACTTGACCGTGGCGCCGCCGAGGTCGAGCGTGAGGGTCAGCGCGTGACCATAAGTGCGCGAACGTTCGTAAAGCGGGTTGGCGTCGAGCGATGCGGTCGACTGGCGGTCGGCCCGGTCATAGAGGTTGAGCGGGAAGAACGCTCCGCCGTTGGCATAGCCGGGCGAGTTGGGATCGAAGATGTCCTGGGGAAGGCCATTGCGGTTGACGCGGACCAGCTGGGCATAGTCCGGGCGCTGATCGAACTTCGAATAGTCGAACATGTAGTCGGCGGTGAAGTTGCTGCCTTCAGGCTTGAAGCGCAGCTGGACCATGCCGCTCTTGCCGTCGAGGTCGTTGGTGCGACCGGTGCGCGCAGGGCCCGCGGCTACCGCCTGGGGATAGGGATTGGGCGTCAGCCTGATGAAGCCGTCACGCTTCTGGATCTGGCCCGAAAGCTTGAGCGAGAAGGGCCCCATCGCCGGAAGATCGACCACGGCGCGCCCCTTCCAGTAATCGTAGTTCCCATAAGTCAGCTCGCCCTTCACGCCCAGTTCGCCGCTCGGCGCCTTGGGCACGAGATTGACGGCACCGGCCAGCGCGTTGCGGCCATAAAGCGTGCCCTGCGGACCGCGCAGGATTTCAACGCGCTCCAGGTCGGCCACGTCGAAGATCGAACCCTGCGCCTTGGCAATGTAGACGCCGCCCAGGTAAAGGCCGACGGCAGGTTCCCAGGTCACGGCCGGGTTGATCGTCACCGATCCGCGGATGGCGATCTGCGAAATCGTCTTGTTCGATGGCGCACGTTCGAACTTCACGTTCGGCGCGATCGAGCCGAGGCTGTCGATCGAGGTGATCCCGCGCGTCTCGAGGAACTGGCTGCTCACCGCCGAGATGGCGATCGGCACGTTCTGGATGTTTTCGGCCCGCTTCTGCGCAGTGACGACGATCTCGCCGATACCCGAGGTATTTTCGGCAGCAGTGTCTTGCGCGGAATCCTGCGGCAAATCTTGCGCGAATGCCGGTGCTGCAACAAAGGCGAGCGAGCTCAATGCCGTAGCGGCGAGCAGTTTCCTCACGATGTCCTCTCCCTCTCCAGGATACTTTCCGATGCGCTTTCGCGCAATCAATTCGGACTTAATCTACGCATATGCAGCGAGGATGGCAACTGGAAACTCTGTATTTCGGCAAAATGCGTCGCACTCGCTGGCGAGTGTTGCGCAAAGCACGCATTTTTGCAGTTCACGGCTTGCCCTACGTGCACGCGCGGTGACGCGCAGCAGCACTGCCGCTTTTCAAGGAGAAACGTAGGGAGGACTGCGCCTTGCCGGCATGACGCGGCACGGGGACAGGCTTGCGCGTTACTTCAAGCCGTAGCGCGCGTAATCCTGCACCAAACCCGGCGCGACCTTGCGAAAGTAGGCAAGATCGGCCTTCGCATCCGGCTTGCCCATGGCGTTGCCGATCCAGGCCCTCAGATAAAGCGACGCGAGTTGGGACGGCGAGATCTTCAGAGCAGCTTCGACGTCGGCCAACGCGTTTTGCAGGTTGCCTTGCGCCAACCAGGCCAGTGCCCGGCTGTCCAGCACGGCGGCAGCATTGGAAGCCCGTTCGACCGCCTGGTTGCAAGCCTTGATCATACCGTCGGAATCCACCCGGAAACGTGCCCGATACCAGCAAGCAGCATTGAGCAGCGACGTGTCTCCGGGCTTCTCCTCGATCAGCCCGTCGATCTCCTTCAAACCATCCGCCCCCTTCCCTGCGAAAGCCAGAATGTCCGCACGGGTCAGGACGACGCCGGTGTGTTCGTCGCCCATGTCGTCGTATTCGGTGAGCAGGGCCAGCGCCTCGTCAGTCTTGCCTTCGCGGCCGAGGGCACCAGCCAGTGAGATGGCGTTGGAGACCGATGGTGCCAGCTTCAACGCCTCACGATGATCCGCGATCGCATCGGCCCAACGACCCATCTGCCGCTTGGTGAAGGCGCGCCTGCCGTAGGTCCAGGCATCGGGCGCCATAGCGATTACCTTGTCCCAGTCGGCCAGCGCCCCATCCAGATCTTGCACGGATTCCCGCAGATCGGCACGGCGCGCCAAGGGATCGCTCTGCGCATCGCCGGTTTCCCGCGCCAGCGCCTTTTCGTAGGCTGCCTCGATCGGCGCGATGCGCGCCTTCAGCGCTGGCTGCTGATAGCGCCATGCGCGGGCTGCGGTCACAGGGGCAACAAGGAATGGCACCGTGTTGCGCAGGCGCAGCGCCTTTGCCTTTTCCACGGGTATTTCCGAAGCGGGCAGTTCACCGCCAAGCGAGGCGCGCTCTTCGCTGATGGTGAAGCGCTGACCTTCGAGCGCCCCCTTCCGGGTCACGGTCGTTCCAGCGAAAGTTGCCTCGTATTCGGCCCTTCCGCCCAACTTGAAACCCGGCTCGTCAGCCGGGAGCAGAACTTCGATCTCCTCTCGCACTCGTTCCGCGCGGCCAAGGTTGACGGGGATCGCCTTCCAGTTTGCCCGGCTGCGATCGTGGTCGAAGGAGGCGCTGGCACTGCCCAGGCCGCGCATGTCCATGCGCTTGGTGCCATCGCGGTCCAGGAAAAGGGAAATGACCATGCCATCGATGGTAACGGTGGCCGTCCCGGTCTCGCTGTCGAACGCGGTTGTCCCGCCAGTGATGATGCCGCCGTCGTCGGTCAGGTCCTTGAAGATCGAGTCCGCCAGGGATTTGATCATCTGCTTCTTCTGTTCTTCGCTGGCCTGCCCGAACGCGGCACCAAGGTTGCTGCCCAGCATCCCTGAAAAAGTCGAAGTCGCCGAGATCAAGGCCGGCATCTCGACCCCGGCGCGCTGATCGATCGTGATCTTCACGGAGGCCATCGGTGCCTGGGGCACGCGCGGTTCCATCGCCACGAGCGTTGCGCCTTCAGCCCGAATCGGCAGCGCATGACGGAACGGAGGGACATCGGCCAGCGTCTGCAGCCGCGTGCCGGTTGCAGTACCGTCGAGCCAATAGGTCGTCCCTGCGATCTCGGCGCGCACGATGACATGGTCGAACGCTGCGGGCATCGGCAGCGATTCCGGCACGGCATCGCCCGTCTGGCTATTGACGGCAACGACCTCTGCCTTGATCCCCAAGGCTTCAAGCAAGGAGAGCAGGAGCAGGGATTTCGCCTTGCAATCGCCGTAGCGCGAGGTCCAGGTCAGCGAAGGGGCTTGCGGCACGTAGTTCCCGCCGGCCATGCCGTTCAGCAGATAGCTGACCTGATCCTGTACCAACCGTGTGGCCAGAGCTGCGCGGGTCAGCGGGTCCGCGCTCTGCTTCTCGATCTTGGCGACTTCTGCTGCCAGCGGGCTGCCTGGCGCAATCGCGTCCTTCGTAGAATAGAGCGGTGCGAACACCCGCGAGACTTCTTCCCAGCTGCCGAACGTGGTGGCTTCCAGCGTGGGCGGCCGGGTAAAGCGCGATGGCACGCCTTGCGGCATCTCCTCTCGCTTTGCCAGTGGCAGCGCCACGTTCACGGTGTGCCAGCCGTCCTTGACACTTTCGGTCGGGCTGCCGGCCGACGGGCCCGCCTGCCACTTTACCGCGAGGCCTTCGGGCCAGGAAACGCTGGTGCGTGCAAAGCCTGCCTCGAGCGGCAGGGTCAAGAGACCGCTGTCGATCTGCACTTTCCCCTGCAACGCCTTGTCGCGCATGGTCTGGCTATAGGCAATCCGCACCACATCGCCGACCTGCAGCCCGGGAACGGCGAGAGTGGCGGTCAACATGCCGTCGATCTGGCGCTGCTCCAGCCCTCGCTCCCGTCGCAACACCTGATAGCGCGCGCCGCCCTTGAGCACGTCGATCACCTTGCCCGCGCGGAGAATCTCGACGCGATGAACTGTCAGATCGCCCTTGTCGGGCATCCACACCGCTGAACTCGTGCCGCTCTGTGTCAGCGATTCCGGGCTCCCCAGCTTGAAGGCCTGATCGACATAGACTCGCAGCGTCTCGCCTTCGATACGCTGCTGCACGTCGAGCAGGGCGATCGGGGTATTCGCCGCGGTGTCGATCTTTGCAGCATCGCGCACTTCGGCCCATTTCGGCGCTGGGCCGTAAAGGACGGTCTCTCCGGCAAGTGCCGGTGCAGTAGTGGCAAGAAGACCGACAACGAACAGCGCGAATCTATTGCGCACGCAAACCCCCTGAAATTGAGGGGATTACCTGCCTTCTATTTGGATGTCTGGCAATTGCCCATCAAGCGCGCTGAACAGCCTTTATCCGGGATAGGACCATTTCGGCATGTTCCTTACGGCAGATCAGCAGGTCAGGCATGTATGTGTCAGCCTGGTTGTAGACGAGCGGGCTTCCATCGATGCGGCTGCAATGCAGGCCATGCGCCAAGGCGACTGCGACGGGCGCGCAGGAATCCCATTCGAACTGGCCGCCCGAATGAAGATAGATATCGGCATCGCCAAGGATAACGGCCATCGCCTTGGCCCCGGCGCTGCCCATCGGCACGAGCTCGGCCCCGATGGCCTCGGCCACGGCCACCGCTTCGTGCGCCGGGCGCGTGCGACTGACGACCATGCGCAAGGTTTCGGGCGCGGGCGGCACTTCGCGAGGCTGGTCGGTGCGCAGGACGATCCCGGCCCCCCCGTTGGCGCCTGGCAACGCCACCGCGCCTGTGCTTGCCACGCCGTCAATGGCCAGGCCGACATGCACCGCCCAGTCGGTCCGCGCCTCGCCATATTCGCGCGTGCCATCGACCGGATCGACGATCCAGGTGCGCGAATACTGCAGCCGGTCAAGGTTGTCCTTTTCCTCCTCCGAAAGCAGGCCATCTTCCGGCCGCTGTTCGCGCAGGGCGTGGACGAGGAACTGGTTGGCCGTGGCATCGCCGGCCTTGCCCAGCTTCTTGAGGCTGAGCATTCCGCTTTCGCGCACCGTCAGCAGCAGCTTTCCCGCCACTTGGGCAAGATGGGCTGCAAGTTCTGCATCGGTCATCGCGGCAGAAGGCGTCACGGCATCAGTCATTCGGAGAAGCTCCCTCAGGCTCGGCTTGCAATTCAGCCCTTCGCCCCTAAACCAAAGCTCCCATATGGGAGGAAACGGTGGCATTCACGCATACGGACCAGCAGGAGCTTTTCCTGCCGCTTGTCGAGGGTGTTCACGAAACGCCGCCGTGGGGCGCGTTCATGCGCAATCTCGTCGCCCGCACATATGCGCGCCGCGCTTTCCTCATCATTACCCTGGCCAATGCCATGCCTTCGCAGGAGCCGACCGTCATCCATGTCACCGCGCCCCGCGCGGTGAGGGAGCGTCAACTCGACTTCCGCCGCATCAACGCACTCGGCCTGCACCCTTATGGCCAGCTGCGGCCAGGCCGTGTCTATGCGATCGACGAGATGCTCGATTTTGACGATCCCGCGCGCCTTGCCCTCCAGCGCAGCGCTCTGGCCGAGATGGGCATTCGCTACGGGCGCTGGCTCCGCGTAAGCGCCGGCGGTGCGGCCGATGCGTGGCTGCTGCTGGTGCGCGAGCGTGAGGATTTCAGCTCTGCTGCCGTTTCCACCCTTGCCGCCATCGGCCCGCACCTTGCCGCTTCGCTGCGCACGCTCGCCGCACTTGCCGAACAGCGCTTGCAGACCGCGATGGCACAAGCAGCCCTTGCTCGGCTCGGCGCGGGACAGCTGGCGTTCGATCCGGGCGGGCGGGTCATGGCAACCGACCCACAGGCCGAGCGGATGCTCACCTTTGCCCCTGCCCCGGATCCACGTGGTGGGCGACGGCTGCAGCTCCTGCCCGCTGCCAGCAGCGCGCTCGAAAAGGCTTGCAGCGCAATCGCCGAGGGCCATATCGAAGCGACCGCGATCCTGCTTGATCCTGCGCGTGACCTGCACATGCTCCTGCGCAAGTGCGACCTTGCCCTGCCCGAACCACACGCCCTGCCCGCCGTGATCGGTACGCTCCGCACCTCCGTCCGCGAGGATGAGCGCGCGGGAACCCGCATCCTGCGTGAACTGCACGGCCTGTCCGACCGCGAAGCCGCGCTTGCCGAGAAGCTTAGCCGTGGCGAGACGATCATCGAAGCGGGGCGTGCCCTGCGCCTGACCGACGAGACCGCACGAAACTATTCCAAGCGCATCTACGCCAAGACCGGGACGCGCGGACAGGGCGACCTTGTTCGCGAGGTGCTCGGCGGCCTCACTCCGTTTGCCTGAAAGCACCAAGCCAATGCCGGAAGCCACCGATTTCTCTGCCCGCCTCACTGCTCTTGAAGATCGCGAAGCTGTGCGAGAGCTTATCGCGCGCTACGGACCGCTTGCCGATGCAGGCGATGCCCAGGCCCTTGCCGAGCTGTGGACCGAGGATGGCGAATATGTCGTCACCGGCTTTGCCACGGCCAGGGGCCATGCCGAAATCGCCGCGCTGATCGAGGGCCCGGTCCACCGCCAGCTCATGGCCGATGGTTGCGCCCATCTCCTTGGCCCTGCTGCCGTCACTGTCGCAGGCGATGTCGCCACTGCGCGCTGTCATTCCTTGGTGCTGCGCCACGAAGCAGGCAGCTTTGTGGTCCACCGCGTCTCGGCCAACCGCTGGTTGTTCCGCCGCACCGCGAAGGGCTGGCGGGCAGTGCGGCGCGAAAACGCCCTGCTCGATGGTGCGCAGGCAGCCCGCGCACTCCTAGAGGGCGCGTAGGGTTAGCCCCCGCGCGATACCGGGATCAGGGCCCCGCTCAGGTTGCGTGCGCCGGGCGATGCCAGGAACACGATGACCTTGGCCAGCGAAGCCGGCTGCACCCACTGCGAAAAGTCGGCGTCGGGCATGTCGGCCCGGTTGGTCGGCGTGTCGATGATACTCGGCAGCACGGCGTTGACCGTGCAGTCCGTCCCGGCAAGCTCGGCGGCAAGGCTCTCGGTCAGCTTGTGGACGGCCTGCTTGGATGCGGCATAGGACCCCATCCCGCCGCCCGCCACCAGCGCGCTGCCCGCGCCGATGTTGACGATCGCCGCGCCCGGTGTCGCGCTCAGCGTGGGCAGTGCAGCCTTGGTCATGGTCACGCAGGTGGTCGCGTTCATTGCAAACATCCTTGCCCAGGTCTCGGGCCCACCATCGGCGAGCGTCTGCCAGACGAAACCGCCCGCCACGTTCACCAGAACGGCAATGCCGCCCAGCGCCGCCTTGACTTGCTCTACCGCCGCCGCTGCGGCAGCGGCATCGGTCAGGTCCACACCGCCGATGTCGAGCCCGCCAGGGTTCGCGTCCGGCGCCGAGGGCGCAAAATCGATCCGCGCCACCTTGTCGCCATTGTCGCGGAACGCCTGCGCCACGGCGCGCCCCAGCACGCCAAAGCCACCTGTAACGATTACCGAACGCATCGTGTCAAAAACTCCTTCAAGGCCGTTGCGAATGGCGGATGCCACCATCGACGACAATCTCCGTGGCGGTGATATAGCTGGCTTCATCCGACAGGAGAAAGCGGATCGTCGTCGCGATCTCTTCGGGCTTGCCGAACCGGCCAGGGAATATGCGCGGACCGTAGATCTGCGCCATCCCGTCTCGCATCTCGCCAAGGATCGGCGTGTCGATCATGCCGGGGCTCAGGGCGTTGATGCGGATGCCATCGTGCGCAAGCTCGTCGGCCATGGATCGCACCAGCGATATGACCGCGCCCTTGGCCGCCGTATAGATCGGGATCATTCCGTTGCCGAACCATGCGTTGATCGAAGAGATCGCCACCACCGCGCCGCCCGGATGCGCCTTCAGGTCATCGCGGAAAGCCTGCACCAGTTCGATCACCGCGCGCACGTGCAGCGCCATTCCGGCGTCGAAGTTCTCGGGCGTGACCCCGCCAATTCCGGTCTGCACCGCCGTGCCCGCACCGTGGACGATACCGCCGACGTTTCCGATCGCAGCGCGCGTTTCGATTGCGGCCGGGGCAACCCCCTGCGGATTGCGCAAGTCCACCGCGAGCCCCACCGCCGCCACGCCATATCGCGCCGCGATGTCGGCCGCGGCAGCCTGGGCGCCTTCGGCATTGATGTCCCACAGCGCCACCGGGCGCCCCACTTCGGCCAAGGCATGGGCGGTGGCCAGGCCGATGCCCGATGCCCCGCCGGTGATCACCACACCCGTCCCGGGCGTGCCCAGCCTCTCGTCACTCACGCTCATGCCGATTCCCTGCCTGATGGATTTGTGGCCAGGCACACCGTGTCAAACCCCAGGACATGCGCCACGCGGCCAAGACCGACCCATGCCGCCACGCAATGCGCCAGATCGACGATCTCGCCATCGCTGAAGGCTTCGTGCATCCCGGTCCAGAAATCCTCGTCCGCCGCCAGTCCTTTCGGGTCCGTGCCGAAGCGCTCGGCAAAGGCGATGGCCAGCCGCTCCCGCGGTGAAAACAACCCGGAGTCCTGCCAGTTCTCCACCGCCGCATAGAACGCCTCGTCGGGCGCCGGGCCGTTTGCCGTCACCAGCCGCTCGGGCGTCTCGCCACCAACCGAGAAGGTGATTTCCGCATCGCGCGCCGCGCGGAAGTCCTGGCAGATCATGCAACCGTTGATCTGCGCCGTGCGCATGCGCGCCGCCTCGAACTCGCGTAGCGAGAGCCGGGTCTCGCGATAGACGGCAAAGGAGAATCCGGCTGCAGCGGCCATGATCTCGCGCGCATGGGTTCGCGCGGCATGGCCATAGGGATCGCTGGCCGCTTCGGCGGGCACGGAAATGCGCAACATCGGCAGGCGCTCCTCAGTTTGCAGGGATCTCGGGCACGGGGCCCATCGGCGGCACGCTGTGCGACCACGCCATGTCCTCGTGGCGCTCGGCAATGCGCCAGCCATCGGGCGTGCGGACCAGCCTGTCACGATACCAAAGACCGATGAAGAAGACCTGCTCCTCGCCCACCGCGCTGCGATGGACCATCGGGTTGAACAGGATCGTGCGCGCCCGGGCGGTGTCGCCGTCAAGGTCAAGCTTGGTCGTCGCCACCATGTGCTGGAACATCGGAAAGCGATCCAGCGCCACCGGCAACCACGCCTTGATCTGCGCGAAAGTACCCGCGGCGCCTCCGGTTTCGGAGTAATCGATCTGCGCGTCTGGCGTGAACACACGGTCAAGCGCGTCCCAGTCCCGTTCGTCGATTGCGAAGCAATAGCGCGCGAAGAGGTCCTGTATTTCCAGCCTGTCCGAGATTTCCTGAAGCGACATCATCGCGCTGCCCCTCTCCGCCTTGCTTTTGGCTGCGAATCATACGCAACTGCTTTGCTGTTGAGATCATGCATGGCGCTTCTCGCAAAAATTATCTACATTGTCTGCGCAGTTTGTGTTGGTTGAGAAGGTCCATCGGCCGTCGGGCACTGGCAAGGCGGGGAGGGGCATCAGGAAGGACGTCTGCGGCCACAGCGCGACCTGGCACACACTTCCCGAGGTGATGCCCATGCACGCACGCCGTGTGGATGTCGCAAGTCCTCCATGTGCAATGAGCCGCAATTTTATCAATATCAAAAGCCGATATGCTTTTTGATTGACGATTTGCGTATCTGTTGCGATATCTTTTTACGAATGCATTGCCACGTAAAGCAGTGCGTGAGTCGAAAGTCGTACCGGAGGAGAGGCCGCTCATGGCCAGCGCAGCTGCAATTTCGCTCGAAAGCTCGATCCCGTCGGGCGAAGAGCTCGTCGCCCGGGCAAGGGCCATGATCCCCGCCTTGCGCCAGCGCGCGGCCGAATGCGTCGCCGGGCGTGACGTTCCGGCGCAATCCATTGCCGAATTCCAAGAGGCTGGTTTCTTCCGCATCCTTCAGCCCAAGCGCTGGGGTGGCTACGAAATGCACCCCAACGTCTTCTACGATGTGCAGCGGGCCCTTGCCGAAGGTTGCATGTCCACCGGCTGGATGTACGGCGTGGTCGGCTGCCATCCTTATGAAATCGCGCTCTTTCACGAAGAAGCGCAGGCCGAGGTCTGGGGCGAGGACACCTCCACCCTCGTGTCCTCCTCCTACCAGCCTGTCGGCAAGGTGACCCCGGTCGAAGGCGGTTATCGACTCTCGGGCCGCTGGGGCTTCTCGACCGGCTCCGTCCATTGTCAGTGGGTCGTATTGGGCGCGATGGTCCCGCCGCGCGAAGAAGGCGGCGTGCCCGACATGCGCGCGTTCCTGTTGCCCCGCGCCGACTATGCGATCGACACCGACAGCTGGCACGTCTTCGGTTTGCAGGGTACTGGCAGCCATGACATAATCGTCGACGACGTGTTCGTCCCCGAACACCGTACTCACCGTTCGATCGACGGATATCTCTGCACCAACCCCGGCCAGCAGACCAACACGGGGCCCCTCTACACCCTCCCCTGGGCCCAGGTTTTCATGCGCTCGGTCTCGACCGCTGCCTTCGGCGGCGCGCGCGCGGCGATTTCTGCCGCCATGGACATTGCCCAGAACCGCGTCTCGACCAACACCGGCAAGGCTTCCAAGAACGATCCGTTTCTTCTTGCCGCCATCGCCCGTGCGCAGGCCGAAGTGACGGAGATGGAGCAGACCCTGCGCCTCACCTTCGATGAATTGATGGCCCTGGCCGAAGCAGGCGAGCCGATCCCGATGGAGAAGCGCACCCTGTTTGCCTACAACTCGGCCAGCGTGGTGCGCCGCATGGCCGATCTGGTCGACGACATGGTCAAGCTGCTGGGCGGTCGCGCGATCTACACGTCCAGCGCGATCATCCAGCCCTGGCTCGATCTCAACG
Source organism: Novosphingobium sp. FW305-C-30-35 (assembly GCF_058783135.1). Classification (NCBI taxonomy): domain Bacteria; kingdom Pseudomonadati; phylum Pseudomonadota; class Alphaproteobacteria; order Sphingomonadales; family Sphingomonadaceae; genus Novosphingobium; species Novosphingobium sp. FW305-C-30-35. Next base: position 99,142 of record NZ_JBYSYJ010000002.1, on the reverse strand, counting down.
CCGGCCGCGCACACGTCGCCAATGACCCGGCCAATCGTACGCTCGACGTGGTCGGCGCGATGCTCGGTCAGGAACCGACCTTCACCTTCCTCTGATGGGAGCGCCACCCTTGGCTAGCCTGACCCAGACCACGCATCGCGTCTCCGGCGGATACGAAATTGTCATTGCCGAAGCGGGCGATCCTTCCGCGCCTGCCGTCGTCTTCCTGCACGGCAGCGGCCCCGGCGCCTCCGGTGCGTCCAACTTCCGCCAGAACATCGATGCTTTTGTGGACGCCGGTTACCGCGTGATCCTGCCCGACCTGATCGGTTATGGCGGCTCGTCCAAGCCAGAGGGGCTGGACTACACGCTGCAGCTCTTCACCGACACCGTGTACGAAGCGCTCGTCGCCCACGGCGTGACCAGCGCCAGCCTCGTCGGCAATTCGCTGGGCGGCGGCATTGCCCTGCTGATGACGCTCGACCACCCCGGCTTCACCCGCAATCTGGTGCTGATGGCCCCTGGCTGCGTGGCCGAGCGCGAGGCCTACTTCGTGATGCCGGGCATCACCAAGATGGTCTCCAGCTTCGGGGGGCCGGACTTCAACCTGGCCGAGCAGAAGCGCCTCGTCTCGAACCTCGTCCACCCGGACTTCGCCCCCAAGATCCCGGATGCCCTGGTGAAGGAACGCTTCGCCGTCGCCCGCACCCAGCCCAAGGACGTGCTGGTGCGCATGCGCACGCCCGACCTCTCGCCGCGGCTGCCGGAAATCACCCAGCCGGTCTTCGTGCTGTGGGGTCTGAACGACGAGTTCTGCCCGGAAGCCCACGCGCGCCTGTTCCTCGACCATTGTCCCGATGTCCGCGCGATCACTTTCGGCCGCACCGGCCACTGGGTCCAGGTCGAACGCGCTGCCGAGTTCAACGCCTTTGCCATCGAGTTCCTCAATGCCCGCCGATAAGATCCAGCACTATGGCGCGGCGCTTTACGAAGCCCTGCGCACCCGCAAGACCATCGCCCCGCTGATCGAGCAGGATCCCTCGCTGACGCTCGACGATGCCTATGCCATCAACCTCGATTTCCTTTCGCGCCGCGTCGCCGATGGCGAGAAGGTCGTCGGCAAGAAGATCGGCGTGACCAGCAAGGCCGTGCAGGACATGCTCGGCGTCCACCAGCCCGACTTCGGCTTCCTGACCGACTGGATGAATGTCGAAGGTGACATCGACATCGACGCCAAGGCCCTGATTGCTCCGCGCGCCGAGGCCGAGATCGCGTTCATTCTCAAGAGCAGCCTCAATGGCCCCGGCGTCACGGCCGCTGACGTTCTTGCAGCCACCGAAAGCATCGCCCCCTGCTTCGAGATCGTCGACAGCCGCATCGACAACTGGAACATCAAGATCGTCGATACGGTGTCCGACAACGCCTCATGCGGGGTCTATGTGATCGGCAAGGAACGTCTCGACCCCGCCGGGCTGGACCTGCCCAATCTGCACGTGGCCGTCACCAAGAACGGCGAACCGCTGTCCGAAGGCTATGGCCATGCCGTGCAGGGCGATCCGGCACAGGCGGTGGCTTGGCTCGCCAATACGCTCGGCGCCTATGGCGTGACGCTCGATGCGGGCGACGTGATCCTGTCGGGTTCACTCGTCCCGCTCGCGCCCGCCGTGAAGGGCGATCGCTTCGAAATGACACTCAGCAACGCTGCAGGGCCACTCGGCACCTGCGTCGCCAACTTCGTTTGAGGAATACCTGAATGGCACGCGTCAAGGCCGCGATCATCGGTTCGGGCAATATCGGCACCGACCTGATGATGAAGATGATCAAGTACCCGCAGAACATGGAACTGGCGATCGTTGTCGGCATCGACGAGAAGTCCGAAGGCCTGGCCATGGCGCGCGAGCACGGCATCGCCACCACGCACGAAGGCCTCGACGGCCTGCGCAAGCATCCGCTCTACAAGGACATCGGCATCGCCTTCGACGCGACCAGCGCCTACGCCCACAAGGTCCATGACGAGGCTCTGCGCGCCGATGGCATCCAGGTGGTGGACCTTACCCCCGCGGCCATCGGTCCCTTCACCGTGCCGCCGGTCAACATGGGCCAGCACCTCGACCAGCCCAACGTCAACATGGTGACTTGCGGCGGTCAGGCGACGATCCCGATGGTCGCCGCCGTCGCCCGCGTCTCGGACAAGCTCCACTATGCCGAAATCGTGGCGTCGGTCTCCTCGCGCTCGGCCGGACCCGGCACCCGCGCCAACATCGACGAGTTCACCCGCACCACCGCCCGTGCGATCGAACAGGTGGGCGGCGCCGCCAAGGGCAAGGCGATCATCATCCTCAATCCGGCCGAACCGCCGATGATCATGCGCGATACCGTGTTCACCCTGTCCGAAGGCGGCGATGAGGACGCCATTCGCCGGTCGGTGGCCGATATGGTGGCCGAAGTGCAGAAGTACGTCCCCGGCTACCGGCTCAAGCAGGAAGTCCAGTTCGAACGCTTCGGCGACAACAACCGCCTGAAGATTCCGGGGCAGGGGGAATTCACCGGCATCAAGTCGATGATCATGCTCGAAGTCGAGGGCGCAGGCGACTACCTGCCCAGCTACTCCGGCAATCTCGACATCATGACTGCCGCCGCCAAGGCCACCGGCGAACTGCTTGCCGCGCGCCGCATGGCCGCTGCTGCCGCCTGAAGGAGATCGGACGATGACTGCCACCTTCAACGTCGAAGCCGGCGACAAGCTCTACATCCAGGACGTGACGCTGCGTGACGGCATGCACGCGGTTCGGCACATGTACGGCATCGACCACGTCCGCGCGATTGCCTCGGCCATCGAGAAGTCGGGCGTCGATGCCATCGAGGTCGCCCATGGTGACGGCCTTTCCGGCGCCAGCTTCAACTACGGCTTCGGCGCGCACACCGATTGGGAATGGCTGGAAGCCGTGGCCGACGTGCTCGACAAGTGCGTGCTGACCACGCTGATCCTGCCCGGCGTGGGCACCGTCGAGGAACTGCGCCGCGCCTATGACATCGGCGTCCGCTCGGTCCGCGTCGCCACGCACTGCACCGAGGCCGACGTCAGCAAGCAGCACATCGGCATCGCCCGCGATCTTGGCATGGACGTCTCGGGCTTCCTGATGATGAGCCACATGATCGAGCCCGACGCCCTCGCCCAGCAGGCGCTCCTGATGGAAAGCTTCGGCGCACAGTGCGTCTATGTCACCGACAGTGGCGGCGCGCTTGACATGGACGGCGTTCGCGCGCGCTTTCAAGCCTATGACCGCGTGCTGAAGCCCGAAACCCAGCGCGGCATGCACGCCCACCACAACCTCGGCCTCGGCGTCGCCAACTCGATCGTTGCCGCGCAGTGCGGCGCGGTGCGCATCGACGCTTCGCTGACCGGCATGGGCGCGGGCGCGGGCAACGCCCCGCTCGAAGTCTTCATCGCCGCCATCGATCGCAAGGGCTGGAACCACGGCTGCGACGTGATGATGCTGATGGACGCTGCCGAAGACCTCGTCCGCCCACTGCAGGACCGCCCCGTCCGTGTCGATCGCGAGACGCTCGCACTGGGCTATGCCGGGGTCTACTCCAGTTTCCTGCGCCATGCCGAAAAGGCTGCCGAGACCTACGGCCTCGATACGCGCGCGATCCTCGTCGAACTCGGCCGCCGCAAGATGGTCGGCGGACAGGAAGACATGATCGTCGACGTCGCGCTCGACATGCTGAAAGCGCAAGCCTGACCTGAAAAACAAACGGCGAGAGGGCGATAAGACCCCCGCCCAACCCCCCGGGAGAAAATGCCATGATCCTCAAGGACAAGGTCGTCATCATCACCGGCGCAGGGCCCGGCATGGGCCAGGCCGCGTGCCGGGGTGCGGCGAAGGAAGGCGCCAAGGTCGTCGTCACCGCCCGCTCGAAGCAGGCCATCGAGGAAGTGGCGCACGAGATCGTCGCGGCAGGTGGCGAAGCCATCGCCGTGCCGCTCGACGTGACGCAGATGGATCAGTGCCAGGCCGCAGCCAAGGCCGCGCTCGACCAGTGGGGCCGCATAGATGGTCTGGTCAATTCGGCCTACTATCACCCTGATTGGGGCCCGCTGATCGAGCATGACATCGACCAGGTGCTGCAAGCGTTCGATGTCGGCGCGGCAGGCGCGCTGCGCATGGCCATGGCCGTGTTTCCCACGATGAAGGCGCAAGGCGCTGGCTCCATCGTCAACATCTCCACCCTCTGCACCCGCAAGCCGATGCCCGGCGAAGGCGGTTATGGCATGGCCAAGGGCGCGCTCAATCACATGACCCGCCACCTCGCGGTCGAGTTCGGCGGCACCGGCGTGCGCGTGAACACCGCGCTGATGGGCTGGATGATGGGCGCTCCATTGGAAGGCTTCATCCAGGGTCTCGGCGAAGGCGCCGAAGCGTTCCGCAAGCAGCGCGCCAGCGAGATCCCGGTGGGCCACATCCCGCCCGACGCGGATTGCGCCAAGGCGGTCTACTTCCTGCTCTCTGACTACGCCTCGGAAGTGACCGGCGCCATGCTCGACGTCAACGGCGGCGACTGGGTCGCGGCATAAGGGAGGGCACGGTCATGTTGCTTGACTGGATGAAGAGCCACCCCACCCTTGCCGACGATCCGGTTTCGGGCTTCGATCCCGATGCCGTGACCGTCAGCGAGACGGTGGAGATCGCAGCCCCCGCCCGCGTGGTCTGGGCCGTACTCACCGACATGCCGCGGTACAGCGAATGGAATCCGTTCTGCGTGCGCGCTTCCTCCACACTCGAAATGGGCGCGGCGGTCGACATGACGCTGGTCAACTATGCCGTGCCCGGCACGCTCGTGCCCAACTGCGAATACATCTGCGCTTTCGAGCCCGAGCGCATGATCTCGTGGGAGATGGTCCACTCCGATTTCTGGCCCTACCCCGCCCGCCGCGATCAGGTGATCGAACCGACCGGCGATGCATCATGCCGGTACTTCTCGACCGACGCCTTCCTTGGCGCCAATGGCATCCACGTCTTCCGCTTTGCCGGACCGTGGGTAAAACGTGCGTTCGACGATAGCGCCCGCGCGCTCAAGGGCCGCGCCGAAATGCTCTACGCACAAGAACAGAAAGCCTGATCCCGCAATGCCTTACACGCTCCAGCAGCTCTCCGACATGGAAGAGATCAAGGTGCTCAAGCACCGCTACTTCCGCGCTATCGATACCGGCGATTTTGCTGCCCTGCCGGCGCTGTTCACGGCCGATGTCGCCTGCACCTACAATGGCGGCACCTACAAGGTCTCGCTGTCAGGGCGTGACGCCATGGTCGAGTTCCTGTCCAATTCTTTCCACTCGGGCGCGCTGGCCATGCACATCGGCTCGATGCCCGAAATCAGCGTGACCGGCGACAACAGCGCCACCGGCCTGTGGTATCTGCAGGACGTGTTCATCGACCTCGAGAAGGACGCCCACACCTTCGGCACGGCGATCTATACCGACGCCTATCGCCGCGAAGGCGGGGTGTGGAAGATCGAGTCCACTTATTATGATCGCGTGATCGAAGTCTTGCGCAAGTTCAGCGAGATGAAGGGCAAACCTTCCGTCCAGCGCCTCGCGACCACCGGCCGCAAACCGCACGAACGCACCGACATCAGCCACCTCATCCACTGGGACGAATGAGCACTGCGCCGGTCAAGGTCATCGCCCTGCTCCGCAAGAAGGAGGGCCTTAGCCGCGAGGCATTCATCGCCTATTACGAGACGCGCCACGCCCCGCTGATCCGCTCGCTGCTGCCACACATTGCCGACTATCGGCGCAACTACGTCGACCGCGACGGCGCCTTCAGCAGCGCCGTTGCCGCAATCGACCTCGACAGCGTGACGGAAATGCGCTTCGCCAGCCGCGCGCATTACGACGCTTTCCTCGCCGTCGCGTCGGACCCGGAAGTTGCCGCCCGGATCGCGCATGACGAGGAGAACGTCTTCGACCGCGCCGCCACGCGCATGTTCGTTGTGGACGAGGTTCCGGCTGCGCCCCCGGCATCGGGAACCCTGGCTCAACTGACGGCCGAGCGCGCGATCCGTGAAGGCCTCGCCCGCTTCGCGCGCGTGATCGATGCAAAGCAGTGGGACGCCTTGCCAGATATCTTCGCCACTGACCTGACCTTCGACTACGGCCTGGGCGAACACTCCGGGATCGCCGCGCTGGAAGCCAACATGCGCCGCTTCCTCGATCTCTGCGGGCCAAGCCAGCACCTGATCGGCAGCATCACGATCGACGTTGCGCCCGGCAGCCTGACCGCAACCAGCCGCGCCTATGTCCAGGCCCGCCACCAGCGCCCCGGTGACACGGGCGGTCCAGTATTCGACACGAACGGCGAATACATCGACCGCTGGACCCTGCGCCCCGAAGGCTGGCGCATAACGCGCCGCGATGCCCTGTGGCACACCAACAGCGGGGACGCGGCAATCATCTGGAGTGGCGCCGACTGAGGCGACGCTTCAGTCGTCCCCGAAATCCGGCACCCACGGCACGCCATTGATATGGCCGCCACCGTCTACGAACAGGGTATTGCCGGTCAGATACCGCGCGTCCTCGCTGGCGAGGAACAGGGCGACGCCGCCGATGTCCGCCTCCGGATCGCCCATGCGACCCATCGGGTTTGCGGCGGCAGTCGCCTTCGCCACGTCGGGCGCCATTTCCGCAAAACGGCGATAGGCGGCCGAGACCGCTGCCGGGCAGATCACGTTGACGCAGATGCCATGGGGCGCCCATTCCCGCGCCGCCGTGCGCGAATAGGCCCGCACCGCTTCCTTGGCGACGTTGTAGTCTGCGCTGCCCATGTGTGCGTTGACGCCATTCAGCGACGCCATGTTGATCACGCGGCCCCAGCCCCGCGCCTTCATGTGCGGCAGTGCCCGCTCCATCGCCCACTTGGTCGCATAGAGGCACATCTTCAGCGCATCGTCGAAGCGCGCGTCGGTCTTGCGCTCGATCCGCACCGGCCCCTCACCGCGATAGGCGTTGTTGACGAGGATATCGACCGCACCGAACCGCTCGGCACACAGGTCCACCGCCGCGAACACATCGTCACGGGAAGAGACATCGCACTGGATGAAGACCGCCTGAGCCCCGCCTGCACAAATCTGCTCGACCACCGCCGGACCGCGCTCGACATCGTAGTCTGCGACGACCACGCTCGCCCCTTCCCTGGCGAAGCGGCGAGCAATGCCTTCGCCGATGCCATCGGCACCGCCGGTAATGACGGCGGCGCGCCCAGAAAGTCTTCCTGTCACGCCGCCGTCTCCTTCTCTCGTCAGTTGCCGAAGCTGTAGCGCAGGCGCAGGCCGAACATGCGCGGCTCGCCATAGATCACGCTCTGCGCGCCGATCGTCTGGAAGATGCCGGTGTTCGAGATGATGTAGTTCTTCTTGGTGATGTTGGTGGCGAACAGGCTCAGGTCCACCGGCGCGCCCATCACGCCCTTCCAGTCGATCGTGGCGTTGAGCAGGCCATAGCTCGGCAGCAGCACGCCCGGTTCGTTGATCGTCCCATCCGGGAAGCGCTCGGTCGAAAACGGCGCCGTCGGCTGCTTGTCGGTCCAGTTGTAGCTGAGGAACAGGCTGAAATTGCCCACATCTTCCGAAACCGGCAGCGAGAAACGGCCATAGACCGACAGGATGTTGGGCGAGAGGTACTGCAGTGGACGGCAGGTCATGTCCGCCCCGGCAAAGACCTTGGGCGAAGTGATCGACTGCGCGGTACAATCCCACACGCCGGAGCTCGAATCGAACTTGAAGGATTTGTACTTGGCGCTGAGGTGGCTGTAGTTGCCGCCCAGTTCGATGTTCTGCGTCGGCTGGATCATCGCCTCGACTTCGACGCCCTTGATCTCGGCCGAAGCGTTGTTCAGCGTGATCGCGCCATTGCCGCCGGTTGCGCGGTTGAAGTCCCCGGCCGCGCGCTGGATGTTCTTGTAGTCCAGCCAGAAGCCGTTGACGTTGAACCGCCCGCGCATGCCACCGGCGTTGAAGTCGGTCTTGAAGCCTGCTTCGTAGTCAGTAACGGTCTCCGGCCCGAAGGTGCGGGTGTTCTCGAACACGGCATAGCTGTTGAAGCCACCGGCCTTGTAGCCGCGCGTGACCTTGCCATAGACCATGATGTTGTCGTTCGGGCGGTAGTCGAGCCCGATGGTCCAGTTGGGCGACGAGCTTTTCAGCCTTGCACCGAACAGGCAGGTGTTGAGCGGATCGGCGATCGGCTGCGTGGGATTGGGATTCGATTTCCACGAACACGCCGTGACATACTTCGCCCCACCCGGCAGCGGGACATAGCTGAACGATGTGGTCGATCCGTCCACGGTGTCCCAGGTATAGCGATAGCCCGCTGTCAGTCGCAGGCGGTCAAGCGCAGGCGAAAACGCGCCGAAATCGAGCGAGCCCTGCGCATAGAGCGCCTTGGATTCGTTGGTCACGCTGATCTGGCTCTGGCCGATGGGGCAGCCCGTGACCGACTGCAGGCCGCAGACGTTGATCGAATAGGACACCATCGTGCCCCGGGGGCTCTGCTTGTAGTAGAAGCCGCCGACCGTATAGGTCAGCTTGTCGTTCAGCGCCGTGCCCTGGAACTGCAGTTCCTCGGTCACCTGCTTGTACCAGTCACGGGGGGCGGTGCGGCTCTCTACGGTCACGCCGGTATCATAGACCGGAGCGATCGTGCCATCCTGGTCGTTGGCGTAGTACGACTTCAGTTCTGCATAGCTGAAGATGTTGCGCAGCTTGAGAGTGCTGGAAAGTTCGATGTCGGTGGTGTTGTTGATGCCCCAGGATTCCAGCTTGGCGAAGCTGTCCATGCCATGCGCTGTCTGGCGGATGCCGCGCGCGTTCTGCTGATTGAGCAGGTTGGTGTAGTAGCTGCAATTGGCAGGGCCGGTCCCTGCACCGCAGAAATTGAAAGTCGGAGCGATTGCGCCCAGTGGCAGGGATACGCCCGGTGCAACCAGGATCGGCCGCGTGGCGAGGCCAACGAAATAGTTGGTATTGAAGTTCTTGGCGATCGAACCCGTGCCATTGCTGTGCGACTTGCCATAGTAGCCCAGCGTATAGTTGGTGACGCCCTCCACCGGCTCGATCCACAGCCCGACGCGGCCCATGCGCCAGTGCTGGTCGTCGCGATCCTTGTTCCAGTTCACATCATGCGTGAAGCCGTCACGATCGCGTGAGGCTCCGACAAGCCGCAGGCGAACCTTGTCCGAGATCGGCAGGTTCAGCACCGCTTCGGTCTCGACCATGCTGTAGTTGCCAAAGCCGGCCTGGACATAGCCTTCGAGCTTGTCGGTCGGCTTGGCCGGCGTCAGCAGGATCGCGCCACCAGTGGTGTTTCGTCCAAACAGCGTGCCTTGCGCGCCGGCCAGAACCTGCACGTTCTGCAAGTCGACGAAACTGCCGGGGCCACCCTGGCCGGAAAGCGTGATCGCCGAAACCAGCGGGACTTCGTTCATGTAGACGACGACCGCGGGCGATCCCTGGAACGATGCGCTCTGCCCGCGGATCGATGGCGACATCACGTCGCGCGAAGCCTGCCCGTTCGGGCCGACGACCAGCGACGGCACGGAAGCCTGCAGATCCTGCAACTGGGTAAGCCCGCGTTCGCGGATGCTTTCTGCGCTGATCGCGGTGATCGAGATCGGAACGTCCTGTGCGCGCTCTTCGCGGCGGTTGGCCGTGACGATGATTTCCATGTTGTTGGGCACGCTGTTTTCCGCAGCCTGCTCATCCGCAGCATCTTCTGCAGCAAAAGCGATCTGCGGCGCAGCAAAGCTGCCCAGCGAAACGCTTGCCAGCAACGCCCAAGCGACCCGTCGTCCCGTTTCCGAGCGTGCACGCATTGTGTCAGACATCGTTCTCTCCCTCCAAGATCGCACTTCCCATGCCTCTGCGGCGAAACACGGATCGACAGGATGAGCGGCATCCCCGCGCACGCCCCAAGCATGCACGACGACAATTCGCAGAAAGGCAGGGAGGCCCCTCATCCCGGTTTTCTTTTTCTCTATGAAGCAGCGTATCAACTACGCAAAATAAGTTCAAGAGACGATTTTAGCATCATGTTGCGTAGCCAAGGGCACATCTTTGCGCTTATGTGGGCTTGACGAATTTTTCTGGAAGTCCTCCTTTGGCGATGCACCGGACAATGCGGCCACACCGATTCTGCAATCGCCAGCGAACCCAAGGCGCGGCACGAAGTGACTGATTTTCAGGAACCTTCCACTGCGCACCGCTCAGAAAAGCAACAGGAGAAGTCGATGCCTGACCTGCCCTATCTCGCCCGCGGCGTCATGCCGGTCGAAACGCCGTCGAGCGTGCTCGTGTCCTCGTCGAAGTATCTCAACAACCCCCGCCTGCGCGATTGGCTGGCGATGATCCTCCTGCGCCGCAACGGCCCGGACCTGCCCCCGCCAGCCGAGATGTACGAGTTCCTGCCGATTCTCGAGGAACTGCGCGATCACGATGCCATAGAGGAGATGTTCACGGCAGAACGCCGGATCAATCCCGAACTCGATGCCTGGCTTTCCGAGGGCTTCTACTCGACCTACTCGATCGACGATTTCGCGCAGTACGCGCCAGGCTCGCTCGGCGGAATCTTCTACCAGTGGATCACCGAAGGAAACTACGAGATCCAGATCACGCCCTGGCGCGAACCGAAAAGCCAGCTGGAGTTCTACAACCTGCGCTCAGGCCAGACCCACGATTTCGAACACATCCTGTGTGGCGGCGGGTTCAACTTCATGGGTGAGCTCGTACCTTACTGGTACCGCCTGACCAACGTGTTCAAGCACATCCGCAATCCGGAACTGGCAGCCGAATTGAGCCTGATCCAGATCTTCGGATCGCTCCGCTACACCGTGCGGACGATACTGCATTATCCGCAAGTCTGGAACACCTGCACCGACGCTATCCAGCGCGGCATGGCGGTCGGCAAGGCCAGCGACGCCTTGTTCATGAAGAGGCTGGAGCCGTGCTTCCACCTCCCATTGGCCGAAGCGCGCGAGGCCTTGGGCGTGCGCGGCGCAGTCGATGTCGATACCGATCTCGAAGGCGCGTTCTGGGCGGAGCGGGTTCCCGCCTCGGCGCTGGTGAGGCCGGAACTGCAATAGCCTCGGCCCGATGATTGACTCACTCCGTCTGCCAAGTAAGTGAGTGATCATGACAAGGACCCGTTTACCGGGCGTGCAGCGCCGAGGCCAGATCGTTGCCGCCGCACGGCGGGTCTTTTCACAGCACGGCTATGACGGAGCCAAGACCCTGCAGATCGCGCGCGAGGCGAAGGTCTCGGAGGCGCTGGTGTTCCGTCATTTCCCCAGCAAGCTCGCCCTCTACCGCGCGGTCCTGCGCCAGGTATTTCTCGAGCAGGACGAGCGCTGGCGCGAACAGGGCGTGCACGGCGAAGGTGCGCGGGGCCTCGCCAGTGCGATCCACACTTTCATCTCCGCCTGCGCGACCGATGCAGATGATCCTGCCCGTCATGATACGCATCGCATGACCCTGGCCAGCCTTGCAGGCGATGGCTCCTACGCCAGCCTGATCTATCGCCGCTCGCAGCGGCGCAACGGGGCTGCCATGGACGCGGCCTATGCCTCTGCCCGGGCCGAGGGTGGACTTGAGGGCGAGCCTCTCGACGTGCCCGCCGCTGCCATGTTCGTCGAACATGTCGGGACGATGATGGCCGCAATCGGGGGATTGCCTTTGGCGGCAAGGCCTTACGGAGTCGCGGGGGATAATCTTGTCAGGCAGGCGACGTGGTTCTGCCTGCGTGGCATCGGCATGCCGGACAGGATCATTGCCGATTACTTCGCCTCCCTCGCTTCAGACACGTAAGGCAGATCAGCTGAATGATGGCTTCCGCAAGACCTATCGCTCGACCGGCAGCCCATGGTTCGTGCCGCTCAACAGGCGGCGTAATGGCCTGCGTGCCGGTCTATCTCACGGCCCGATGGGCAGCATCACCGGCGCGAAGGTCGAAAGCAGTCCCGCGTCAAGCACTTGCGCCTGGCCGGTGATGAAGCCCGAGGCCGGGCTGCACAGCCACAACGCCACTTCGGCAACATGCTGCGCCTGTCCCATGCCGCGCAAGGGCACGCGCGGCAGCTCCTGCCCATCAACGATCTCGACATCCGGCGCGCCGATCAGGGGGGTCTCCACTCCGCCCGGGCACAGCGCATTGATCCGGCAGCCGCGCGCCGCGAAGGCATCGACGCAGGACTTCACCAGCCCGACCACGCCATGCTTGGCAGCACTGTAGGCCGGGTTCGCCGGATGGCCGACCACGCCGGCCGCCGAAGCCGTGACCACGACCGCGCCGCCCTGCCCGATCACTGGCTGCACCGCCTTGATCCCGTTGAACGCGCCCTTGAGATTGACCGCGACCAGCTTGTCGAACAGCGCCTCGTCAACCGTGTCGAGGCCTTCGGCGGCGCCATAGAGCCCGGCATTGAGGAAGGCGAAATCCAGCTTTCCGGCTACGGCCAGAACTTGCGCCACCATCTCCTGGTTGCTGGCATAGTCGGCCACGTCGACCTTCACGGCGCTTGCGCGCTGACCGATCTCGGCCACGACGGCCTGCGCCGCCGCAAGGTTGAGGTCAGCGCAGAACACCCTCGCGCCTTCCTGCGCAAAGCGGATCGCCGCGGCGCGGCCGATGCCGGATCCTGCTCCGGTGACGAGGGCAACCTTGCCGACAAATCGCTGCATTACTCTCTCCGAAATAGCCCTCGCCTTGATCAGCGAAGTTCTGTCTTCAGCACCTTGCCCGCGGCATTGCGCGGGAGATCCTCCACGAGCACGAAGCTGCGCGGCACCTTGTAATTGGCCATGTTCTCGCGCGACCACGCGATCAGCTCGGCCTCGCTTGCGGTTGCACCGGGACGAAGCACCACGAAAGCGCGGCCCACTTCGCCCAGGCGCTCGTCCGGCACGCCGACGACGGCGGCCATGCCGATCGCCGGATGCTCCGCCAGCAGCTTCTCGACTTCGGCGGGATAGACGTTGAACCCGCCCGAGATGTACAGGTCCTTCATCCGGTCGGTGATGCGCACATAGCCGCGCTCGTCCATCGTGCCGACGTCGCCTGTGTGCAGCCAGCCATCGGCGTCGATGGTCTCGGCCGTGGCTTGTGCGTTGTCGAGATAGCCAAGCATGACGCCCTGCCCGCGCACCTGCACCTCGCCGGTCTGCCCGCGCGGCACTTCGTTGCCTTGCGCGTCGGCGATGCGAACTTCGTTGCCCGGAAAAGCCTTGCCACAGGTGCGGGCAATAGTTTCAGCGTCGTCTCCCGGAACGCAGGTCGTGATGTTCACGCACTCGGTCATGCCATAGGCGGTGATCAGATCCACCATGCCAAGGTCCTCGCGGATGCGTTCGACCAGCGCGGGCGGCACGCTTGCCGCGCCGGTGGTGCCGCCCCGCAACGATGAGCAGTCCCATTTGCGCTTGTCCAACTCTGCCAGCAGCATCTGGAAGATGGTCGGCGGCCCCGGCATGAAAGTGATGCGTTCGCGCTCGATCAGCTCGATTGCCTGGCCCACGTCGAACTGCGGCATCGGCACAGCCACCGCCCCCGAGAGGATGCACGCAACCCAGCCCACCTTCATGCCGAAGGAATGGAAGAACGGATTGGCAATGAGATAGCGATCGCCCTCGCGCAGGCCGGTATTCTGGCACCACACCGCAGCCTGCGGCAGGACCCGGCCGTAAGTCATCAGCACGCCCTTGGGGCTGCCGGTCGTCCCGCTGGTGAACAGGATGTCCGAGACAGTATCGGCGTCGATACCCACCAGCGCCCCGTCCACGGCCGGGTCGTCCGCCCCCTTGCCCCCTTGCACCAGATCGTGCTCGAGCAGCAACGTGCCTTCCAGCGCAGGCAGGTCCTCGTCCGCGATCAGGGCGCGGTAATCGATGCCGAGAAAGCCCTCGACCGTGAACAGCAGCTTCGCATTCGTGCGGCGCAGAATGTCTCCCGCCTCGCGGCCCTTCAGCCGGGTATTGAGCGTGACCACCGCCGCGCCGCAGCTCATCACCGCAATCGCCGCCACGATCCATTCGCGCGAATTGGGAGCCCAGATGGCTACCCGGTCCCCTGCGCCTATGCCCCGCCCCAGCAGTGCCGAAGCCGCCGCCCTGCTGCGCTGCCACAGCTCGGCAAAGCTCCACACCTCGCCGTTCTCAAGCACCGCCGGCGCATCTGGCCAGGTTCTTGCCGCAGCCTGAGCGGCGTGGGGTATCGTTGGCGGCAGGGGATCGAGCATCGCGCGTCAGGCCACTTCGAACAGGCCGGCCGCACCCATGCCGCCCGCCACGCACATCGAGACGACGACGTACTTCACGCCCCGCCGCTTGCCCTCGATCAGGGCATGGCCAACCAGCCTTGATCCGGTCATGCCGAACGGATGGCCGATGGCAATGCCGCCGCCGTTGACGTTGAGCGTGTCGGGATCGATCTCCAGCTTCTTCTGGCAATAGACAGCCTGACTCGCGAAGGCCTCGTTGATCTCGAACAGCCCGATATCCTCGATCTTCAGCCCTGCGCGGTCCAGCAGCTTGGGGATCGCAAAGACCGGCCCGATGCCCATTTCCTCTGCCCCGCAGCCCGCCACCTGGAAGCCGCGATAGATCCCCAGCACCGGACGCCCTTCGGCCTTTGCGGTATCGAGGTCCATCAGCACCTGCGCCGATGCGCCATCGGACAGCTGGCTGGCATTGCCTGCGGTAACGTGCTTGCCCTCGGCAATCACCTGCCCGTTCCTGAACACCGGCTTCAGGCCTGCCAGCGCTTCGTAAGTCGTGCCCGCTCGCACGCCTTCGTCACGGCCAAGCGTCACCTCCTCCTTGCCGGTCTCGTTGCCCTCCTTGTCGAACAACGCCTTGGTCACGGTGATCGGCACGATCTCGTCATCGAACTTGCCGGCTTCCTGCGCAGCCGAGGCTCGCTGCTGTGAAAGGGCGGCAAAGCGATCCTGCTCCTCGCGGGTCACACCATAGCGCTCCGCGACGATCTCGGCGGTTTCGATCATCACCATGTAGGCATGCGGGTCCGCAGCCTTGATGAATTCCGAACGGTTGCGAAACTGCGGCGCATGCTTGTTGATGGTCAGCGAAATGCTTTCCATGCCGCCCGCCACGGCAACGTCGATCTCGTTGCACATGATGCCACGCGCTGCGAGCGCGATGGCGTTGAGGCCGGACGAGCACTTGCGGTCGAGCGTGAAGCCCGCTGTCGTGTCGGGCAGGACCGAACCGTGGACGGTTAGCCGCCCGAGGTTGTAGCTCTGCGTGTTCCAGTGGTTGCCGACGCCGAGATAGACGTCGTCCACCCGTGCCGGATCGATCCCGGCCCGCGCAATCGCGGCATTGACCACGTGGCTCGACAGCACCGGAGCTTCGGTATCGTTGAAGGCCCCACGATAGGCCTTGCCCACGCCGGTGCGGGCGGTCGAAACGATGGCGGCTTCACGCATGTTTGCGTCCTCTCAGGAAAATCCGTGCATGTTGGTCGGCCCAAAATAGGCCCGCATCTCGACGACCTTGCCGTCGTCGTTGAACTTGAAGGTGTCGATCACATCGACGCGCATGTCCTTGCCGCCAAGGTTGAGCAGGACCGAGAACGCGAACGCCGCATAAGGCCCGCACACGCGCACCGGCCCTTCAAGCCTGAGCTTCGCGCCTGTCTGCATCGAGGCCGTATAGAATTCGAGGATCGCCGCCTGCCCGACCTTGGGTTCGGTCCCCACCGGGTCTTCGACCGTGGCATCTTCCGCAAACAACGCGGCAACCCGTTCGGGCGCGCCTGCATCGAACGCGGCAACATATTCGTGAACGGCGGCTTCCATCACCTTGGGATCGGTCATCGCACTTGCTCCGGAAAATAGCGGCTGATTGTATCGAGCACGCAGGCTGGCCTGTCCTGCCCCTCGATCTCGACGGTGACGCGCACGACTGACTGGATCGCGCCCTTGACCTCCTCGACCGAGACGATTTCGCCTGCACCCCGGATGCGGCTGCCAACCTTCACCGGCGAGAGGAAGCGCAAGCGGTCCGCGCCGACGTTCACCGCATGGGCAAACCCGCGCACCTCGATCAGCTGGGGGAGGAAGTAATTGACGAGGCTCATCGTCAGGTAGCCATGCACGATCGTCCCGCCGAACGGTCCGGCCTTGGCACGCTCGACATCGACGTGGATCCACTGGTGATCGCCCGTGACATCGGCAAACCCGTTGACCCGCTCCTGATCGACCAGAAGCCACTCGGTCGGCGGCAGTTCCGTGCCTTCCTTGCCAAGCAGGTCGGCCGGTTTCTCGAACACCACCGCCACGATCAGGCCCTCTGGCTCGATACCGGGACGATCTCGCCGGTCATGTAGGAGGAAAGGTCCGAGGCCAGGAACAGCATGACATTGGCCACTTCCCACACCTCGGCGGGGCGCCCGTAGGCTTCGGTCTTGACCAGCTCGGCAAGGCGCTCTTCTGTCGTCACCTTGGCAAGGAACGGATGCATCGCCAGGCTCGGCGCCACCGCATTGATGCGCACGCCGTGATCCGCCGCTTCCAGTGCGGCACAGCGGGTGAAGGCCATTACGCCCGCTTTCGCCGCGGCATAGTGCGCTTGGCCCCGCTGCGCGCGCCAGCCCAGCACCGAGGCGTTGTTGACCATCACTCCGCTCTTCGCCGCATACATCGAAGGCAGGAACGCCCGCGTCATGCGAAACAGACTGGTCAGCGTCACGTCAAGAACGCGGCTCCACTGTTCGTCGGTCATGTCGACCACGTCCACTTCGCCGCCAAGGCCGGCGTTGTTGATCAGCACGTCGACCGATCCCAACGCCTCCAGCGAGGCATCGCGCAGATCCTGAACCTGCGCCTCGCTGGTCACGTCACACACCTGCGTGAACGGGCGTTCGCACCCCACTTCGGCGGCAATGCGATCGGCCGCTTCGCCCAGACGACGCTCGTGAAAGTCGCTGATCAGCAGACGCGCGCCCTCTTCTGCGGCCCGCTTCGCCACCGCAAAGCCGATGCCGGTCCCGGCAGCGGCGGTGACGACCACCGTCTTGCCCTTCAGCATGCCCATGGGCGTCGGATAGGGAGGAACGGGAACGCTCATGCTTGACCTCTCGGTTCGCGCGGTAGCCCCAGACCGCGCTCGGCGATCAGGTTGCGCTGGATCTGGTTGGTGCCGCCGTAGATCGTGTCGGAGCGGCTGAAGAGAAACAGGTTGGGCAACGTCGGCCAGGAGTAATGGTCACCGGACGCAATTTCTCCGGCCTGTCCGAGCACTTCCATGCCCAGCTCGCCAAGGTCACGCCGCCAAGTCGCCCACTGGATCTTGTAGGTCAGCGCCGCACCGTCGATGGCCGCAAGGTCTGTGCCCGAAAGCATCCGCAGCGCGCCATAGCGCATCAGGCGAAGGCCGATTTCCGCCCGCGCGATCTTCTGGCGGATCACCGGATCGGCAGCCTTTCCGTTGGCCTTGGCCGCATCGATCACGGCGTCGAGTTCGTTCCTGAACTGCATCTGCTGGCCCAGCGTCGAAACCCCGCGCTCGAACGCCAGCAGCGCCATCGCCACCTTCCACCCCTCGCCCGCTGCGCCCAGCATGGCATCGGCGGCACAGCGCGCGTCGGTGAGGAAAGTCTCGTTGAACTCGGCCTCGCCGTTGATCTGACGGATCGGGCGGACCTCGATGCCGGGCTGGTCCATGTCCATCAACAGGAACGACAGCCCCTTGGGGCCCGCCGAGCCTTCTTCGCTACGCGCGACGACGAAGATCATGTCCGAATAATGCGCGAGGCTGGTCCAGACCTTCTGGCCGTTGACCACCCACTCACCATCGTCCAACCGCGCCTTGGTCTTCACGTTGGCAAGGTCGGAACCGGCATTCGGCTCCGAATAGCCCTGGCACCAGATCTGCCGACCTGCCGCGATTTCGGGCAGGTACCTCGCCTTCTGCTCCTCGGACCCGAAGGCAAGGATCGTCGGCCCGGCCAGTTCCACGCCGATGTGGTTGATCCGATTGGGGGCGCCAGCCCGCGCATATTCCTCGGCGAAGATCACCTGCTGGGCGATGGTCGCATCGCGCCCGCCCCACTCCCTGGGCCAGCCGATGCAGCTCCACCCGGCCTCGCCCAGCCGCTGCTCCCACTCCTTGCGGCGCGGGATTGCGTCGCACAGGTTGGGAATGCCGCGAATGTCGGCGAATTCCCCGGTCATTTCCGCCTGCAGCCACGCCGCGCACTCTGCGCGAAAGGCTTCGTCAGCGGGCGAAAAGCCGAGCTTCATGCAGCCGCCCCGAGAACCGCCGAGGCGACCTGCTCGCGATGCCACTGGCCATCGCCAAGCAGCGTCTGGATCGAACGGGCGCGCTTGAAGAACAGGTGCGCGTCATGCTCCCAGGTAAAGCCGATGCCGCCGTGCAGCTGGATCATGTTGCCCGCGCACATGAAGAAGGTGTCGGCGCAGAACGCCTTGGCCGAATGCAGCGCGACCTGCGCCTCGTCCGAACCCTCGTCCACCGCGCAGGCCGCCCAGTAGACCGCCGAGCGCGCCTGCTCGATCTCGATCATCATGTCGGCCAGGCGGTGCTTGTAGGCCTGGAACGAGCCGATCTGCCGCCCGAACTGCACGCGCTCCTTGGAATAGGCGACAGTGCGATCGAGCGTCGCCTGCGCCCCGCCGAGCGCCTCGGCGGCAAGGCAGATCCACCCGGCGGCCAGCGCCCCGGCAATTGCCGCATCGCCATCAGCAAGCTGCTCGCCCTGCGCGCCATCGAGCGTCGCCGTGGCAAAAGGCCGGGTCTGGTCCATCGTGACGTGCGCCTGCACACTCACACCAGCGCCCTTGAGGTCGACGATCCACGCATCGCTGCCCGAATGGACCAGCAGCAGATCAGCCGAAGCGCCATGCGGCAGGAACGGGAACGTACCCGAAATCCGGGCATCCTCCACGGCCAGCTGCGGAGCCCACGCCGCCGTCGCGATCAACTCGCCCGCAGCAAGGCGCGGCAACCATTCCGCCTTCTGCGCCTCGGAACCCCCACGCGCAATGGCCTGCCCGATCATCACGTGGCCCAGCAGCGGCAGCGCCGCCACCTGCGCCCCCGCAGCCTCGGCCACCAGCGCCATCTCGACCATGCCGAGGCCTGCGCCGCCATGTTCCTCAGGCAGGCCGATCCCGGCAAGGCCAAGCTCGGTCGCGAACGACGACCACAGCTCGCGGTCGATCCCGTCGGCCGCCATGGCCTTTCGCGTGCGCTCGCTCGTCGCGTTCTCGGCAAAGAAGCCGCGCACGGTCTCGGCGATCATCGCCTGTTCGTCGGTGAAGGCAAATTCCATCGTCTCTACTCCGTCCGGGCCTTCAGGCCGTGCCCCATACCCCGCGGCCTTTAGGCCGCACCCCACACTTTCCGCGGCGGCACGCGCGCTGCGATCAGCTTCGCCACGGCATCGCCAACTTCAGCAGGCTCCCACCGGGCGCCCTTGTCCACCACCGGACCCTCGCGCCAGCCGTCCTCCAGCATGATCTTGCCGCCTTCGAGTTCGAAGACGCACCCGGTCACATCGCGGCTTGCGCTGCTGCCGAGCCACACGACCGTCGGCGCGACATTGGCGGGGTCCATCACGTCGAAGGCCTGGCCCTCGGTCGCCATCTT
This sequence comes from Novosphingobium sp. FW305-C-30-35, assembly GCF_058783135.1. Classification (NCBI taxonomy): domain Bacteria; kingdom Pseudomonadati; phylum Pseudomonadota; class Alphaproteobacteria; order Sphingomonadales; family Sphingomonadaceae; genus Novosphingobium; species Novosphingobium sp. FW305-C-30-35. The sequence goes on along the minus strand of NZ_JBYSYJ010000002.1, from coordinate 79,483 downwards.
CTCGGCAAAGGCCTGCTCGGTCATGCGGGTGCGCGCAGATGGGGCCAGTGCATTGGCAGTGATGCCATAGCGCCCCAGCTCTGCCGCCTGCACCAGCGTCAGCGAGGCGATGCCGCCCTTGGCTGTCGAATAGGCTGCCTGCGCGATCGAGCCCTGCAGCCCGGCCCCGCTCGAGGTATTGATGATCCGCGCATCGGGATCGCACCCGTCCTTCTGCTTGGCGCGCCAGTAGTTCACGGCGTGGCGCGCAAGGCAGAAGTGGCCGCGCAGGTGGACGAGCATCGTCGCGTCCCACTCTTCCAGCGTTGCCGAAACGAACATGCGATCGCGCACGATGCCGGCATTGTTTACCACCACATGCAGGTCACCGAACGCATCGAGCGCGGCCTGCACGATCCGTCCTGCCGCATCCCAGTCGGTAATGTCCTCGTAGTTGGCCACGGCCTTGCCGCCCGCCGCCACGATCTCGGCCACCACGCCATCGGCAGCGCTGGTATCGCGACCCTCGCCGCCCAGCGACGTGCCGATGTCGTTGACCACCACGTTCGCGCCCTCGGCGGCAAAGGCCAGCGCATAGGCGCGGCCCAGCCCGCGCGCGGCGCCGGTGATGATCACAGTGCGCCCATTACAGATACCGCCGCAGATGCCCACTTGTGTCTCCTGTGAAGTGCTTCAGCCAACCGGCAGCAGCAGGTGCTGCGAAAGGTCGCCGATGTAATCGAGCATGGAATAATCGCGCGTGGCGAAGCGCCAGGTGCCTTCCACGCGCTCGAACGTATCGTGATAGCGCCCCGATGCGATCGCCTGCAGCGGCAGTTCCGGGGTCTGCTGGAACACGGTGTAGACCGAACGGCAGCTCGCCGTGCCCGCCGCCTCGTGAATCTCGAGGATCGGGTTGGTGATCACGTGCCGCGTGCGCGGCGTGCCGCAAGGATGGATGCGCACGAAGGCGCGCCACTGCTCCAGCATGGGAGCCGCGCCCTCGACCACCGTGCCACCACCCAAAGTGACGCGCGCATGTTCGAACATCGCGGCGACCTCCTCGAGCTGGCCTGCGTCCATCAGTTCCGCGTAGCGGTAGAGCAGGTTGGTGATGGCGGCGGCGGCGTGCATGGTCAGAGCCGCTCGATGATCGTGACGTTGGCCTGGCCCCCGCCTTCGCACATCGTCTGCAGCCCATAGCGGCCACCGGTGCGCTCGAGCGAGTTGAGCAGCGTCGTCATCAACTTGGCCCCGGTCGAGCCGATCGGATGGCCCAGCGCAATCGCGCCGCCCGCCACGTTGACCTTCTCGTGCGGGATTTCGAGATCCCTCATCCACGCCATCGGCACCGAAGCGAAAGCCTCGTTGCATTCGAACAGGTCGATGTCGGAAAGCTTCATGCCCGATTTGTGCATGGCATAGCGCGTCGCCGGTATTGGCCCCGTCAGCATCCACACCGGATTGTCGGCCCGCACCGACATGTGGTGAATGCGCGCGCGCGGCTTGAGGTTGTGCTCCTTCAGCGCCCGCTCGCTGACGATCAGCAGCGCAGCCGCACAATCGGAATTCTGGCTGGCATTGCCCGCCGTGATCCGCCCGCCCTCGCGCACCGGATTGAGCGAGGCGAGGCCTTCCAGCGTCGTGCCCGGACGGATCGTCTCGTCGCGGTCCAGCCCCTCCAGCGGCACGATCTCGTTCCTGAACCAGCCCTGCTCGGTCGCATGCTGCGCACGGCGGTGGCTCTCATAGGCGAAAGCGTCCATTTCCTCGCGGCTGATGTTCCACTTCTCGGCAATCATCTCGGCCGAGCGGATCTGGTTCACTTCCTCGTCGCCATAGCGCGCGTCCCAGCCCCTGGCGCCGATGAACGGACTTTCGAAGCCATAGGCAGCGCCAGCGGTCATCGCCGCCATGATCGGAATGCGGTTCATCGCCTGGCTGCCACCGGCCACGACAATGTCCTGCGTGCCGCTCATCACGCCCTGTGCGGCGAAGTGGACCGCCTGCTGGGCAGAGCCACACTGGCGATCGATGGTCACGCCCGGCACGTCCTCGGCAAGGCCAGCGACCAGCCACGCCGTGCGGCCAATGTCGCCCGCCTGGCCGCCGATCGTTTCGGTGCAGCCCCACACCACGTCCTCGACCAGCGCCGGGTCGAAGTCGTGCCGCGCCATCAGTTCGCGGATGGGATGCGCGGCAAGGTCGGCCGGGTGGAGGTGGGCAAGGCTGCCCTTCTTGCGCCCGACAGGCGCGCGCACGGCATCGACGATAAAGGCTTCAGGCATGTTCTGTCTCGCGTGCAAAGGTCTGGTCGGCGCCAAGTGGCTGGGTGAAGATGCGCGTGGCAATGCGGCTGCGATGGAAGGCGGGCGTGCCCCACGCCGCCTTCAGCGCCAGCGCGCGCTTGAGGAACAGGTGCACGTCCACTTCCCAGGAATAGCCCATCGCGCCATGGACCTGGATCGAAGCTCGCGCGGCCTTCTCGGCCGCTTCCAGTGCGACGACCTTCGCCTCGGACACCCGCGCCCGCGAATGAATGTCAGCGTGGCCGATCTCGGCCGCAGCAGCGAGCACGACCGGCCGCGCGAATTCGATCGCGGTCTGCGCGCTGGCAAGATGGTGCTTCACCGCCTGGTACGATCCGATCGGCTTGCCAAACTGCATGCGATCCTTGGCATAGGCGACCGCCAGATCGACCGCCCGCTGCGCCAGCCCCAGCCCCTGCGCCGCCGCGAACAGCGACGCGCGGTCCAGCGCCAGCGTCCAGTCGGCAGGGCCGAGATCCTCGGCGTTGCTCTCATCCCATTCGATGCGGAACAGGCGGCGGAACGGATCGATGGTCTCGGCTGGCGTCAGCGTCACCTGATCCGGCGTCACCAGATAGGCCCGTCCGTCCTTCTCGATCAGGATCGCCGCAGCAATGCCGGCATTGGCGACGACCGGATTGATCGCCGGGGCCACCGCGATGATCGCCGCCGGATCGGCCAGGAGCGGATGATCCGGCGCAAGGCTGGCCAGCAAAGGCGCGCCAACACCGGCGCTTTCCGCCAGAGGTTCAGGCAGCGCCACATAGCCCGCCTCGATGGCGATAAGGGCAAGGTCCAGTTCGGTCAGCCCCATGCCGCCAGCAGCTTCGGGCAGGAGCAGCAGGGTAAAGCCGTTCTCGACGATCTGCGCCCAGCGCGCGGCATCGAAGGCCACGCCCTGTTCCATCATCTTGTGCCAATGATCCGGCGTGCAGGTATCGCCCAGAAGCGTCCGTGCCGTCTCGGCAAACATCAGCTGTTCGTCGTTGAGGGTGAAGTCCATGTGCCCGTCCCTCCTCAGCGCGGCAGGCCGAGCATGCGCTCGGCAATGATGTTGCGCTGGATCTCGTTCGACCCGGCATAGATCGGCCCGGCCAGCGAGAAGATGTAGTCGTCGAGCCATTCGTGCTCACCAGTAGGCGGCAGCAGCTCGGCCTCGGCCCCGAGGATAGCCAGCGCGGTCTCGTGAAGGTGGATGTCCATCTCCGACCAGAAGATCTTGTTGGTCGAAGCCTCCGGCCCGATCTTCGCGCCCGCCATCAGCCGCGATGCGGTCTGGTAGATGTTGAGCGCATAGGCCTCCGCATTCATGTGCGCGCGCACCACGTCCGCCTCCAGCGCTGGATCGCAGCTGTCCTTGCGGCTCTGCCACAGCGCCGCCAGCGCCGCCGCGGCTTCCTGAAACCGCGCCGGGCTACGCAGCATCAACCCGCGCTCGAACCCTGCGGTCGCCATGCAGATGTGCCAGCCCTGCCCCTCGTCGCCCAGGCGGTTGAACGCAGGCACGCGCACGTTGTCGAGGAAGATCTCGGCAAAGCCCACATGCCCGTTGATCTTGCGGATCGGGTTGCGGGTGACGCCTTCCTGATCCAGCCGGAAGAAGATCAGGCTCATCCCCTTGTGCCGCTCGCTGCCCGGCTCGCGGAACAGGCCGAAGGCCCAGTCGGCAAAGGCGGCGCGGCTCGACCAGATCTTGTGGCCGTTGAGCACGTATTCGTCGCCCTCACGAACGGCGGTCGCCCGCACTCCGGCAAGGTCGGACCCCGCCTGCGGTTCGGACCAGGCCTGCGCCCAGATTTCCTCGCCGCTCGCCATCGGCGGCAGGAAACGCTGCTTCTGTTCGTGCGTGCCGAATTCCATCAGCGTCGGGCCGAGCAGGAAAATGCCGTTCTGGTTGACGCGGCCCGGCGCTCCGGCACGGTAATACTCTTCCTCGAAGATCAGCCACTGGATCAGGTCGAGCCCGCGCCCGCCGTATTCCTTGGGCCAGGTCACCATGCCCCAGTCGCCGCTCTTCAGCGTCGCTTCCCATTGCCGGTGCGCCTCGAAACCCTCGCGCGTCGCGTCGTAATGCTCGAGCGGTTGCTTGGGCACATGCGCTTCCAGCCACGCGCGTACCTCTGCGCGAAATGCCTGCTGTTCTGGAGTGTACGTCAGGTTCATCAGAACTTCGCCGCCTTGCCGGTCTCGACGAAGGCATCCCGCGCGCGCTGGCTGTCTTCGTGCATGTACATTTCCAGCGTGAAGCCCTGCTCCCAGCGGTATCCGCGATCGACGTCACGCGCTTCGAGACCGTTCAGAGCTTCCTTGGCGATGACCAGCGCCTTGCGGCTCTTCGATGCGATCACGCTGCAGAAGGCGTGGGCCTCTGCCACCAGATCGGCACGCGGCACCACCTTCTCCACCGCACCCAGGCGATAGGCTTCCTGCGCCGGGATGTTGCCGCCGGTAAAGAACGCCGCGCGCACCTTGTGCAGCGGCAGCATGCGCGACATGTGGCTCGCCCCGCCCATCGCGCCGCGATCGACTTCCGGCAGCGAGAAGAACGCATCGTCCGCCGCGATGATCACGTCGCTCGCGCCGCAGATGCCGATGCCGCCGCCGATCACGAACTTGTGCGCCGCGACCACGACAGGAATCTCCGCCTCGTGGATCGCCTTGAACGTCAGGAAGTTGCCGCGATTGAGCACGGTGATGCGTTCCGGGTGGGCCTGCATCTCCTTGATATCGACGCCCCCACAGAACCCCCGCGAATCCTCCGCCGCGCGGATCAGCACCACGTTCGCCTCAGGGTCTGCCGCCGCCTTCTTGACGATGGCCGGCAGCGACATCCACGTCTCGCTGTCGAACGCGTTGACCGGCGGCACGTCGAACACGATCTCGGCGATGCGGTCCTTGACGGTAAGCGTGATCGGCATGGGGTGTCCCTCGTCCTCGAAATGTCAGCTTGCGCAGAGCGCGGAAAGGCGGGCCTCGGCCTCGGCCATGATGCGGTCGACCAGCTCCTGGCAGGTCGGAACCTCGGAAATGCGCCCGCCGACCACGCCCGTCGCCATCACGCCGTTCTCGATATCGCCATCGACCACCGCCTTCTGGATCAGCATGGGCATGGTCGCGGCCATCATCGCCTGCTTCAATGACACATCGCCGTGCCCGGTCATGCCCTTGGCCGCCTTGATGAAATGAAGCCACGAGGCGCCGGTCTGGCGCTTCATCGCCGCGCCTGCCTCGAAGGCGCGCAGCCACATGGCCAGGGAGCCGGACTTCTCGATGCGGTCCATCAGGCGCGTGCGCACCATCCGCTGCGGAATGCCGTCAAGCTTGGTCGTCACGATGATCTGGTCGGTCCCGGCCTTCAGGTACGCCGCCTTGGCGCTATCGGGCACCGGGCTTTCCTTGGTCAGCAGAAAGCGCGTGCCCATCGCAATGCCGACGGCGCCATAGGCCAAAGCCGCAACCAGACCGCGCCCGTCGGCAAAGCCGCCGCTGGCGATCACCGGCACCTTCACGGTATCGAGCACTTGCGGCAGCAGGATCGTCGTCGGCACCGAACCGGTATGCCCGCCACCCTCGCCGCCCTGGACGCTGATCATGTCGACGCCCAGCTCTTCCATCTTCCTGGCGTGCTTCACCGCGCCGACGGTGGGAATGCACAGAATCCCGGCATCCTTGAACCGCCCGATCATCTTGGCATTCGGCCCGCGCCCGAAGCTGACCGCGCGCACCTGATCGGCATTGGCCAGGATCAGGTCGACGATCTGCTCCGCTCCGGGCTGGAACGAATGGAAGTTCACCCCGAACGGCTTGTCCGTACCACGGCGCACGGCCAGGATCTTCTCGCGGCATTCATCGGGGGTCATCACCGCAGCGCCAAGGAAGCCGAACGCACCCGCATTGCAGCTGCCGATGACAAGGCTCGGCTCGGCCACCCAGCCCATCGCGGTCTGGATGATCGGAGCCTTGCAGCCAAGGCGCTCGGTCAGGACGGTGTGAAGCGCACCAGCCATCAGCCTTCGCCCGCGTCTTTCTTATTTGCCGCAGCAGCAGACGTCCCGCTCACGCCCGCAATCGAGTTGCCGGTCACGATATCGTTCTGCGCATGGGCAAAGTGGTGCATGTGGTAGACCGCATCCATCGCCGCCCGCTTGCCGCGCAGTTCCTCGACGTGATTGACGGACTGCTTGGTCAGCCAGTTGCCCAGCCGCCCTTGCCCCGCCAGCTTGTTCGCCCACGCAGCAGTCGCCTCGCGCAATTCGGCGCGCGGCACCACCTTGTTGACCATGCCGAAGCTGTAGGCCCGCGCCGCCGGCATGCGCTCGCCCAGCAGCAGGAATTCCTTGGCCACGCGCGTCGGCAGTTCATAGGCATGGGCAAAGTATTCGACACCCGGAATGCCCATCAGCGGGTTCACCGGGTCCTGGAAGAACGCGTCTTCCGAAGCCACGATCAGGTCACACACCCAGGCCAGCATCAGCCCGCCCGCCACGCAGGCGCCCTGCACCATGGCGATGGTCGGCTTGGAGATATCGCGCCAGCGGCGGCACATGCCAAGGTACTGCTCCTGCTCGCGGGTATAGAGCAGTTCGGCGCCCGGCTTGTTCGTGTGCGGCGGGAACATCAGCCGCTTGTCGAACTCATGGTGCAGGTCGCGCCCCGGCGTGCCGATGTCGTGGCCGGCCGAGAAGTGCTTGCCCTCGCCCGCCAGCACGATCGCGCGGACGTTGTCGTCCTGCACCGCGCGGCCAAACGCATCGTCGAGCGCATAGGTCATCTGCCCGTTCTGGGCATTGTTGAACTGCGGCCGGTTCATCGTGATCCAGGCCACGCTGCCTTCCACCTCGTAGCGGACAGGCTCTTGCGTCTCGTAGACGATGTCGACTTGCTTCGGCTCGACGAGGTCGGTCATGCGGTCATCTCCCTCAGGCGGCGGCGCGAATGGCGGGCGGGTTGTCCTTGAGCACGCTGGCGCGGACATTGTGCGGATCGAGGCCGGCAATCACTGCCAGTTCCTCTGCCGTCGGCAGCCGCGTCACTTCCACGTTGTCGGCCTGGGCCAGTTCGAAACCGGTTGCCGCCTGCACTTCCTCGAACGTCACGCCGGGGTGCAGCGAGATCACGCGGATCTGGTTGTCCGGCCCGCCGAAGTCCATCACGCAAAGGTTGGTCACGATCCGGCGCAGGCTCACGCCCGAGAAGTTGCCGCCCGGAACGCGCTTGGCCGCATTGTACCCCACGCCCGAGATCATATCGACCTGGGGCACGAAGACGCGCGGCCCATGCGCCGGGAAGAAGAACGAGTTGGGGTGGTAGATCGTGTTCCCCGGAAAGCCGCGCACGCCCAGCATCTGGGTCTTCGGCTTGTCATAGGTCCCGCCCATGTAGGACAGGTTGATCTGCCCGAAGCGATCAAGCTGCGTCGGCGTGACCATGGCATGCCTTCGCCCTGACCACACCGCACTGTCGAAGAAGCGCGAGAAGGGGAGGTATCCTGCAGGCTTGCGGTCGTCGTACTTGCGCGGCCCCAGCGGCACCGGCTGCTCGACCAGATAGGCCTCGCCGTCGGTCATCATCAGTTCGGGCGTATGGGTCAGCTTGGCCAGGCCCGCCGCCAGGCGCGGCACTGGCCCCACGCCGGTCGCCACGATTTCGCCATTGCCCCGGAACGCTTCCGAACAGGCGACGATGCACAGGTCTACGAGAGTGATGTCGCTCATCAGAAAATCGGCAGCGAAAGAGCCGCTACCGCCTCCTTTCCGCCAATGGATTCAAGATATTCGGCTTCAGAAGCGCCAACGAAGCGGTCCGCCACCGCAGACCAGTCGCCCGGATCGCGTGCCGCATCGGCGTAGGCCTTGAAGGCCTTCATGTCCCAGCCGTAATGCGGCGGCATCGAGCTTGGGTGCGCGCCGCAGGGCATTTCCACCACGCCCGAAACGAAGCAGCGCTCGAACAGGTTGTCCTGCGCGCCTTCGGGGTAATGGTCCTCCATCCGGTCGACCAGTTCCTCGCATGAAACGTAGGTCCTGGCAGCAGCCTTGGCGAACCACTCGTCGTAATAGACGTCCGGCCCAAACACCTGCACGTTGCCGCGCCAGTCGCTGCGGTTGACGTGGATCAGCGCGGCATCGAGCTTGAGCGCCGGCATGGCGATCAGCGTCTCGCCATCGTCATAGGGTGACTGCACGGTCTTGAGGCCGCCCAGCTCGGCAAGGTCCGTGCCGAGGCCAACCCGCGTCGGGAGGAACGGCAGGCCGAACGCCGCCGCCTTCAGGCCCCACTGGAACATGCCTTCGTCCAGCTCCAGCACCTGCAGTGCGCCGCTCTCGCGGGCCTTGCGAAACCACGGCTCCAGCGGGATCGCATCAAGGCTGACGAACGCGAAGACCAGCTTCTTCACCTTGCCCGCTGCGCACAACATGCCCACGTCAGCGCCGCCATAGGCGACGACGGTCAGATCCTTGAGGTCGGAACGCATGATCTCGCGCACCAGCGCCATCGGCTTGCGCCGCGGCCCCCAGCCGCTGATGCCGATGGTCATGCCATCGGACAGCTGCGCGACGATCTCCGCCGCGCTCATCCTCTTATCAAGGCTCACGCCTGTTCTCCTGCCTGCTCTTCAAGCGCCTTCTGCCATGCCCAGACATGGCCCCATTCGCTGGGGATCAGATGCGCGGTCGGTGTCCAGTTCGTGTAATCGATCACCAGCGGATCGGCCCCGATCTCGATGTCGAAGCCAGAGGGCGTCTGCATGTAGAAGCCGAAGGTCTGGTCGTTGACGTGCCGGCCGATCGAGGCGCTCTCGGGCACCTTGTTGATGCGCATGCGATCATGGCACTTGCCCACGTCGCTTTGCGTCTTCATCTCCAGCATCAGGTGGATGCAGGCAGAAGGCGGCACCGGCATTTCCGCAATGGCTACCGAATGGTGGCGGCCATTGTCGGCGTGCATGAAGGCAAAGCCCATGCCCGGATCGTTGGGATCGTCCGAAAAACGGAAGCGCGGGATGTCGGTGTCGCGAAAGCCGATGGCCTTGTAGAAGGCGTGCGCCTCGTCAAAGTTCGGCGTCGCAAACACGGCGTGCCCCATGCCCATGTCTCCGGTCACGAAGCCGCTCACGCCCACCGGCGAAACGAACGCCACATCGTCGCGGACATCGCCGTGGAAGAACTCGAGGCCGTTGCCCGAAGGATCGCTCGTCGCAAAGAACGCCGCCACGCCGCGCGCCTTTGCTGCATCCGCATCGCCATCGACAATCTCGCGCCCCAGCCCGGCAATCGTCTCACGCAGCGCCGCCAGTTCCGCCGCATCGCCGACTTCATAACCAGCAGCCACAAGCCGGTCGCTCTCGCCGCGCTCGACCCAGAAGCGGAACGGGCGGTCGTCGATCCGGTAGGCCGCCACGCCATCGCATGGCGCATCCGCCCGCATCGTGCCGACCACTTGCGTCATGAAGTGGTCCCAGGCCTCCGCCTTGGCGGTTTCGATCCTGACATAGCCCAGTGCCTTTATGCCCATGGCAGCTTATCCTTTCACGAGGTCGAGGAAGTAGGGCCGCTCGCCCCCGCCATCGACGTTGATGCGTGCGCCGCTCACCCATGAGGCGAGGCTCGAACTCAGCCACAGCACGGCTCCGGCGATGTCCGCGCCGGTGCCCATGCGCTGCAGCGGCAGCGATTTGGCAACCGCAGCCTGCGCCGCCTCGTCGCCATAGGTTTCCTCCGAAGTTTCGGTCTGCATCAGGCCGACGATGATCGCGTTCACGCGCACGCCATCGGGCCCCCACTCCTGCGCAAGGCTCTGCGTCAGGCTGAGCAGCCCTGCCTTCGCCGCCCCATAGGCCGCCGTCATGGGGGAGGGCCGTATGCCCGATACGCTGGCGATGTTGACGATGCTGCCAGCCCCGGCCTTCGCCATGTGGGCATAGGCATATTGCGACATGTACATCGCCGAATGCAGGTTCAGCTTCACGATGGAATCGAAGAAGCGCGGGCTCGCCGTGGCGGGGGCTTGCGGTGAACCCCCAGCGTTATTCACGAGGATGTCCAGCCGCCCATGGCGCTCCACCACGCCATCGACCAGTGCCTGCGCCTGTTCGGGATCGCGGATGTCAGCCGCCCGGAACGTCAGGCCTTCGGGCAGATCGTCAGGCTCGGTTCGGCCGCACACTGTCACCGCAGCCCCGGCGCGCAGCAGGGCTTGCGCAATCTGCCGCCCCAGCCCGCGCGTGCCCCCGGTGACGATCGCCACCTGGCCGCCCAAGTCAATGTGATCAGTGCCCTGCACCGCGGCTGCTCTCCCATCCCATGCCGCAGGTGCCGAAAGTTGCACCGCAGCAGATTCGAAATCGCCAATATCCAAAGGCGATTGCCTTTTCAATTGACGATTTGCGTATCCAATGCAATCTTAAATTACGAATGCGGCCCAGATTGACGCGAATAACGTCAAGCGGGCGTTCAAATGACAGCCACAGGCAGCGGACACTCGAGATCCGCGCACGGGCATGGGAGCGGAAGGCCGGAATGACAGGATATTCGCAGTATCGACCTTTGCCGATTACGCAGGTCGAAAAGTGGGATTTCGAAACGGACGTCGCCGTGATCGGCTTCGGCGCAACCGGGGCTTGCGCCGCGATCGAGGCCCGCGTTGCGGGTGCAGAGGTCCTGCTGTTCGAACGCAGTTCCGGCAGCGGCGGTGCCTCGGCGCTCTCCGGTGGCGAGATCTACGTCGGTGGCGGTACCGATGCACAGAAGGCCGCAGGGTTCGACGATACGGTCGAAGACTTCACCGCCTATCTCAAGCTCGCCGGCGGCCCCTGCGTCGATGAGGCCAAGTGCGAGATCTATGGCCGCGAGGCGCTGGCGCACTACCAGTGGCTGAAGGATCAGGGCGTGCCCTATCGCGGCAACTACCTGCCCGGCAAGGTGATCGAACCGACCGACGATTCCACCCTGATCTGGTCGGGCAGCGAGGCCGCCGCGCCGTTCTACCGACACGCAAAGCCCGCCCCGCGCGGCCACGTGATCCAGCACATGGGCTGGGGCGGCGGGCGTCCGCTGGTCGACATACTAGAACGCCGCGCCCGCGATCTTGGCGCCGAGATCCACGTCGACGCACGCGCCGTCGCGCTCATCACCGATGGTGACGCCATTGCCGGAGCCGTCGTCCGCATCGACAACAAGGACCGCTTCGTCCGAGCCCGCAAGGGCGTCGTCCTTGCCACCGGTGGCTTCGTCTTCAACGAGGCCATGCGCCGCAAATACTGCCCTGAAAGCTTCCGCGTGAACAGCCCGATCGGCGACAAGGACGATGGCATCGGCATCGAACTCGGCGTCTCGGTCGGCGGCGATGCGATTCACATGGACCAGTTCTTCACCACCTGCCCGTGGACGATCCCGGCCGAACAGGCCCACGGCGTCTTCGTCAACGTCGCCGGGCAGCGCTTCATCAACGAAGACTGCTACCACGGCCGCGTCAGCCGCTGCGCCGTCGACCAGCCGGGCGGCAAGGTCTACCTCCTGCTCGACAGCGCCCACTTCACCCAACCGCTCGACCTTGCCGGCATCACCATCGCCGGCACTGGCGAGACGTGGGAGGAAGTCGAAGCCGAACTCGAAATGCCCGCAGGCACGCTTTCGGCCACGATGCACTTCTACAACGAACACGCCCGCAACGGCCGCGATCCCCTGTTCGACAAGCAGCCCCCGATCCTGAAAGCGCTCGACCAGTCGCCGTTCGTCGCGCTGGAGTGCAATTTCCAGACAAGCTACTTCAGCTTCTTCACCTTGGGCGGGCTCAAGACCTCGACAGACGGTGAAGTGCTCGGCCGCTCCGGCGCGCCGATCCCCGGACTCTACGCCGCAGGGCGCTGCACCTCGGGCCTGCCGGCATGGGGCCACGGCTATTCCTCCGGCCTGAGCCTTGCCGACTGCACCTTCTTCGGGCGCCAGGCCGGCCGCCGCGCCGCGCGCGCCTGAACGGACGGAAGCACCTCGGGAAACTTCGCACCCGATGCTTCCTTTCCGCCCAAGTTTTGCTAAGTCAGCACTTACATTTACGAGGAAGCGCACAATGCTCAAGAAGGTTACGCTAGGCCACACCGACCTCACCGTGAGCCGCCTGTGCTACGGCACCAACATGCTCGGCTGGATGCTAGATCAGGGCAAGTCCAACGCCATTCTCGATACCTTTGCAGGCCTTGGCGGCAACTTCATCGACACCGCCCGCTCCTATGGGGACTGGATGCCGGATGCCCCCGCCGGCGCGAGCGAGCGCGCAGTCGGCGCGTGGCTCAAGACGCAGAAGCGCGACGATTTCGTGATCGCCACCAAGGGCGGCTTCTTCGACATGCGCGTGGGCGACTACCGCAACCGCGTGACCCCGGATGACGTCGCGGCCGACCTTGCCCAGAGCCTCGACCACCTCGGCGTCGATACCATCGACCTCTATTTCCTGCACATGGACAATCCGGAAAGCCCGGTCGAACCGATCATCGACGCGCTGATCGCCCACCGCGAGGCAGGACGCATCCGTCATTTCGCCGCATCCAACTGGGCAGCAGAGCGTATCCGCGCCGCCAACGCCTATGCCGCCTCCATCGGCAAGGAAGGTTTCGTTGCCTCGGAGACGTTCTGGGGCCTCGCCGTGCCCGATGCCGCCGCCGCCGCGCAGCAGGGCTACCAGCACTACTACGAAGGCGAATACGAAGATCTCCACGCTGGCGGCCTCCCCATCGTAGCCTATGCCGCCCAATCCGGCGGATATTTCACCAAGCTCGCGTCCGGCTCGGTCGGCGAACAACTCGCCGCCCGCTACGCCAACCCCGCGAACGAACGCCGCTTCGCCATCGTGCAGTCGCTGGCCGAAAGGCATGGCGTCTCGATCAACGAGATCGCCCTCGCCTATCTTCTGAGCCAGCCCAACCAGACCATCGCCATCTTCGGCGGCTCCTCCCCCGAACAGGTCCGCGACAGCGCCAAGGCCGACGCCCTGACTCTGTCGGCCGAGGAATTGAGCGCCCTGCGCAACGCCTGACGCTAGAGCACTTTCCGACCAATCTGGCTTACGCCCGATTGGAGGGAAAGTGCTCTAACCGATTGCCGCGCGCGCTGTTCACAGCGCGTTGCGCGCGCATCGCCGCCGTCTCACCGCCCACTGCATGGTTGCGCGGGATCTCGACGCTTATCGGGCACCCTTCCGGCAACGCGCGCACAAATCCCGCCACGTCGAACGCGCCTTCGCCGCACAGCATGCGCGCGGAAGAGGCCTCGAATTCGACATCTTCCGGCGCCGTTGCCGGCCCATCGGCAACCTGCCCATAGAGCACGTATTGCGCCGGAGCCGCCGCCAGTTCCGCCACTGATCCGCCTGACCGCATCAGGTGCAGCAGATCGGCATTGACGCCAACCTTGCCCGGTCGCCCGATAGCGCCCACCAGATCGAGCGCCGCCGCCAGCGAGCCCACCTGACTTGGCGGATAGAACTCGACGCCCACTCTCAGACCGAAACTGCCAGCCAAGTCGCAGAACGCCCCGAACCGCTCCAGCCGCCGCGCCGGATCGCGGTCATAGAGCAGCGCATTGATCAGCCCCGCCCCCAGCTCTGCGGCGCATTCCATGGCCGTGGAGAAAGTAGCCACTTCGGTCCGGCCCGACAGCGTGAACGGATAGGCAAGGTCCAATGCCACGCCCAGATCGCACATCACGCGCCGCAACTCCGCCCGCGCCACGCGGTCGGCGTAGATGTCGAACTTCGGCATCAGCGGCAGCACGTCCATCGGCTCCATGAACAGGCACATGCCATCGCAGCCGGCTTGGCGCGCAATCTGCGCAAGCTGGACCGGAGTGGTGTCGACGGCGGTGATATGATCCAGCGCAAGGCGTTGCATGGCCGCTTCTCCTACCCGCACAACGGCAAAATGGAATACGCAAATAACCCAGAGAGCCGGCCACGAACTTCACTCATACGAAAATATATCTCCGGTCTGATACGCGATTCGCCATAAGTGCCCACTTACAAATATTGCTCCTGGAACGCGACGCTGTTAGTCTGCCCCTGAACAAGGATAAGAGAGGACCGACTGCCATGGCGACAATCGCACCGGAAGCCGCAGTTGCCGCCATCTCCGATGGCGCGCTGTCCATGGGCCACCTTGCCCTGCATTACGGCAAACCCGACGACGGCCCACTCGCCTCGCGCCTGCTCCAGATCGCCGGACTCAAGGAAACCCAGGTCCTCCCGCTTCCCGGCGGCAATTTCTACCGCTTCGTGGTGTCCGGCAGCCACTTCGCGCGGGGCGACGGTATCGTCTACCTCTCCTGCCTGCCCGAACCGCAGCAGCAGCTCATCGCCGTGATCCACGCAGCGCTGCGTGTCGGCAGCGATGACGAGCACGAGGCGGTCAAGGCGTACCGCGGGATGATGGCGCAGGATTTCGAAGCCAGCTTCCACTTCGGCTTCCTCGTCGGATCGCTCGAGGAACTGGAACGGATGGTCCTGATCCTGCAGGATCTCAACGCGAACGATCCCGCCTTCCGGGGCCGCCTCAACATCGGCATGAACCGCGCCCGCCGTGGCGATGATGCCATCGACGCCCGGCTCGATGCTTCCCCCGTATTCGGCAAGGCCACCCGCTACGCCTATGGCGCGGCAGGCGTGCAGGTTTTCGTCGAGACTGACCTGATGTGCGCAGGCCAACTCGGCGAGAGCATGGTTCTCGAATTCGATTACGTCTTTCCGGACAGGCACAGCCACATCCTCTCGGTCGTCGAACTCTGACCGGCTCCGCCGCCGCATGGAGCGCCTCGAATTCGACTTCGTGATCGTCGGCGGCGGGGTGGCCGGATGCATCCTTGCCAATCGCCTGTCCGCCGATCCCAAATGCAAGGTCGCGCTGCTCGAAGCAGGCGGCAAGGACACGAGCCCGCTGATCGCCGCGCCGGGCGGCCTTCTCCCGATCATGATGTCGGGCGCCCATGCCTGGCGCTACATGTCCGCACCGCAGGCCCACCTCGATGGCCGAATGCTCTACAGCCCGCGGGGCAAGGTTCTCGGCGGCGGCTCCTCGATCAACGGCATGGCCTACGATCGCGGCTTCCATTCGGACTATGACCGCTGGGCCCAGGCCGGCAATCGCGGCTGGTCCTTCGCCGAGGTCCTGCCCTATTTCCGCAAGCTCGAAAGCTTCGGCCCGGTGCAGAACGAATGGCACGGCATTGATGGCCCGATCCAGGTCACAAGGGCCGCACAGAATCATCCCTTCGCCCAGGCCTTCCTGAAAGGCGGAGCGCAGGCCGGCTACCCCCTGACGAGCGATCTCAACGGCGCAACACGCGACGGCTTCGGCGCGGTCGACCTTACCGTGGGCAAAGGCCGACGCTCCAGCGCTTCATCGGCCTACCTGCGGCCTGTCCTCAAGCGCCGCAACCTTACCGTGCTGACCGCAGCGCAGGCCCGCCGCATCACTTTCGACGGCCCCCGCGCCACCGGCGTGATATTTCGCAGGCGAGGCACTGACACTCTCGCGACAGCCGCCCGCGAAGTCATCCTTTCCGCAGGCGCGATCAACACGCCGCAACTGCTGATGCTATCGGGCGTCGGCCCCGCCGCGCATCTGGCCGAGCACGGCATCCCCCTGATTCACGACCTGCCCGGCGTCGGCCAGGACCTGCAGGACCACCTCGCGGCGCACGTCAAGTTCCGCTCGACAAAGCCGTGGTCGATGCTGCGCTTCCTCAATCCTGTGCGCGGCGCCCTTGCCATGGCGCAGTACCTCGCCTTCCGGACAGGCCCTCTGGCAGACCCGGGCATGTCGGTCGCCTGCATGGTCCGCTCCGACCCGGCGCTGGACGAGCCTGACATCAAGATGCTGCTGGTTTCGGCCCTGTTCGGGCAGAATGGACGCAAGATGGTGCCGATGCATGGCTTCTATGCCCACATCAACGTCGCCCGCCCGGAATCGCGCGGGCGCGTCACGCTTGCCAGTGCCGATCCCGATGCGCCCCCGGTGATCGACCAGAACTACAATGCGACGGAGAACGACCGCCGCGTCATGCGCGAAGGCATACGCATCGCCCGCCGCGTCTTTGCCCAAAGCGCGTTCGACGAGATGCGTGGGCAGGAACTCGCACCGGGTCCGCACATCCAGTCCGACGAGGAGATCGACGCCTATATCCGCGCCCATGCCGAGGCCGATTACCACTCCACCAGCACCGCGCGGATGGGCTCGGATCCCATGGCCGTGGTGGACGATACCCTGCGTGTCCACGGCCTGCAGTCGCTGCGCGTGGTCGATGCCTCGATCATGCCGCACCTGCCCGGCGGCAACACTGCCATCCCCGTCGCGATGATCGCCGAAAAGGCCGCCGACATGATCCTTGGGAAAGCCTGAAAGATGAAAACCAGAGCCATGGTCTGCCACGCCCCCGGCACCCCGCTGGTCGAGGAACTGCTCGATCTCGCCCCGCCCGGACCCGGCGATGTGCTGATCGAAATCATGGCGAGCGGATTGTGCCACACCGACCTCAGCCAGATCGAAGGCAAGGCCGCGCCCTATCCCTTCCCGGTCGTCGTCGGCCACGAAGGCGCCGGCATCGTCCGCGAAGTCGGCGCGGCGGTCACGTCGGTCAAGGTCGGCGACCATGTCATTCCCGTCGGCATCGGCGAATGCGGCTCTTGCGGCAACTGCCGCTCGGGCAGGACCAACCTGTGCGAGGCGTTCCTCGGCGACATTGCCCTCCAGCCCAGCCCGTTCTCGCTCGATGGCCAGCCGGTCTCCGCCTATTCCGGCGTCGGCAGCCTCGCGCAGTTCATCGTCACGGCAGAGCGCAACGTCGCGGTGATCCGCAATGATGTACCCTTCCACCTCGCCTGCACCGCAGGATGCTGCGTGGCTACCGGCGTCGGCGCAGTCATGCACACCGCCCATGTCGAAAACGGTGCGACCGTCGCCGTCTTCGGCCTCGGCGGCATCGGCCTGAATGTCGTGCAGGGTGCGCGTCTTGCGGGTGCCGCGCGGATCATCGGCGTCGACATCAATCCCTTGCGCCACGAACAGGGCAAGCGCTTCGGCCTGACGGACTTCATCGACGCGCGGACGAGCGATCCCGTCACCGCGATCCAGGCGCTGACCCAAGGCGGGGTGGACTACGCGTTCGAGTGTGCGGGCAATGTCAGGCTGATGGCCCAGGCCTTCGAATCGACGCGCATCGGCTGGGGCTGCACCGTCGTCCTCGGCGTGCCGCCCGATGGGCAGGCGATGGAACTGGTCCCGTTCCAGCTTCAGCTCGGGCGGCGGGTGCAAGGCTCGTTCATGGGCAACGTCAAGGGCCGCAGTGAACTGCCCGACCTGCTCGATCATTTCGCGGCCGGTCGCCTCAACCTGGCCGATCTCGTCACCCATCGCCTGCCGATGCGCGAGGTCAACGCGGGGTTCGATCTGATGCGGCGCGGGGAGTCGCTGCGAACGGTGGTTTCGTTCTGATTTGTGTTTGCATTATCAGGGGCGTGGTGACAAAACATCGCCAATTGCGAACCAAACTGCTCCTATAATTACGCATGGAGCA
This sequence comes from Novosphingobium sp. FW305-C-30-35, assembly GCF_058783135.1. NCBI lineage: Bacteria > Pseudomonadati > Pseudomonadota > Alphaproteobacteria > Sphingomonadales > Sphingomonadaceae > Novosphingobium > Novosphingobium sp. FW305-C-30-35. The sequence goes on along the minus strand of NZ_JBYSYJ010000002.1, from coordinate 61,635 downwards.
AATTGGTCCTAGTGAGAGGCTACTCTACGATGGCAACCACCGCCACCCCCGTCGCCGACCCGGTGTTTGACCGCGAAACCCTGCTGTCTGCTGCGTGCGAACGCACCGGCCTGTCGGATTTCGGCGATACCTGGTTCTTCGAGCCGATGGACCATTACATCGCCGCCGCCAATGCCGAGGGCAAGCTGACGGAGGCCGGTTTTGCCGGGCAGACCGAAGCGATCGTCAAAGGCCTTGCCAGCCGCCTGCGCATGGTCGAGGACATCAAGCGCCATCCCGAAATCCTCGATGAGGACGTGGAAGTCGCCGCGATCATCCTTGGCCTGCCGCGCACCGGCAGCACGATCTTCCATCGCCTGCTCGCCAGCGCCCCGGGCATGACCGCGATCCGCTGGTACGAGGCGCAGAACTATGCCCCCCTGCCCGGCGACGAACCCGGCAATCCGAAGGCCCGCCGCGCCTATGCCGAAGCGATGATCGAAGGATGGCTCAACCTCTCGCCCGAACTCGCCTCGATCCACCCGCTCGATCCCGATGCGCCGGACGAGGAGATCATCATACTCGGCCAGCTGTTCATCACCACCATGGTCGAGGCGATGACCTTCATCCCCTCGTTCGCGAAGTGGCTCAACGATTACGACCAGTCCAAGGGTTACGAGGACCTCAAGACGATCCTGAAATACCTGCAGTGGCAGGACCCGACGCGGCGCGGCAAGAAGTGGGTCCTGAAAAGCCCGCAGAACCTGCCCTATACCGATGTCATCGCCAATGCTTTCCCCAAGGCGGTGCTGGTGATGACCCACCGCGATCCGCTGGAAGTCGTGCCAAGCTACGTCAGCATGGAGGCCGCGCTCTACAAGCTGAATTCGGTCCATTCGGACGAAGCCGTGGGCGCGTTCTGGTTTCCTCGCCTTGCCGAATGGATGCACCGCTTCGAGCAGGCACGCACCCGCATCGGCGAAGACCGCTTCATCGACATCGATTACCGCGAGGTGGCAAAGGAGCCCCTCAAGCAGGCGCAGCGCGTCTTGGCTCACATCGGCATTCCGCTGGACGACAAGATCGAGGCCGCGCTGACCGAGTTCATGGCCGGCAACAAGCGCGAACAGCGCCCGATGCACGACTACTCGCTCGAACGCTTCGGCCTGAACGAGGCTGACGTGCGCGAAGCCTTCGCCTCCTACCGGGCGCGCTACATCGGCTGAACCACCAGCGAAACAATGTTCGCTAAATGTTTCCCCGGGGAAACACGAGGAGAGAGTGCATGACCACGCAGGCAGACTTGCTGATAAAGGGCGGCCTGATCGTCGATGGCAGCGGCGCGGAGCCGCATGTCGGCGACGTTGCCGTGCGCGGTGATGCCATCGTCCACGTCGGCGGCACTTTCACCGGCACCGCCAGCGAAACAATCGACGCTTCGGGACACATCGTCACCCCCGGCTTCGTCGACATCCACACCCATTACGACGGGCAGGCAATCTGGTCCGATACGCTTTCGCCCAGTTCATCGCATGGCGTGACCACGGCGGTGCTGGGCAATTGCGGGGTCGGCTTTGCGCCATGCCGAAAGGCGGACCATGAAGCGCTGATCCGGCTGATGGAGGGTGTCGAGGACATCCCCGACGTGGTGATGGCCGAAGGCCTGCCCTGGGACTGGGAGACATTCCCCGAATACCTCGATGCTCTCGCCCGCCGTCCGCGCGACATCGACGTCGCCTGCCTCCTTCCGCACAGCCCATTGCGCGTGTGGGTCATGGGCGAACGGGCCATCGCCCGCGAGGCCGCGACCGAAGATGATCTCGCCCGGATGCGGACGATAGCGCGCGAGGCGATGGACGCCGGGGCCATCGGCTTTGCCACCTCGCGGCTGAACATCCACCGCACCAAGGCGGGCGACCTGATCCCGACCTTCGGCGCGGACACGCACGAACTCATCGCCATCACCGGCGCGCTGGCCGAGGCAGGTACGGGCGTGTTCCAGGCCGTGCTCGATGCGCCGTTCGAGACTTGGGAAAGCGAGATGGCGCGGCTGATCGCCGTCACCCGCGCTTCGGGCCGCCCGTCCACCTTCACGCTGGGCCTCGTCAACCATGGCCGCCCCAACTGGGAAGACGCGCTGACGTTGGTCGATCAGGCGCGGGCCGAAGGGCTGGAGATCTGGCCGCAGGTCCTGCCGCGCCCGATCGGCATGGTCTCCGGCTGGGCGCTTTCGACCCATCCGTTCTGCCTGTGCCCGTCCTATCAGCCGCTCGCCAATCTCCCGCTCGAACAGCAGTTGCCGCGCCTGCGCGATCCGGCATTCCGGGCGCAGCTGATCGGCGAGATGCCGCAGGAGGGCCACCCGCTGGCCATGCTCACCCGCATCTGGGACTGGATGTTCCCGTTCGGCGATCCCCCGCAGTACGAACCATCGGCTAGCAACAGCATCGGTGCCCTGGCCCGCGCGCAGGGGCGCACGCCCGAGGAAGTGGCCTATGACGTGCTGATGGAGCGCGATGGCACCGGCATGATCCTCAACACGCTGGGCAACTTCCACGAAGGCAGGCTTGATGCCCTGCTCGGCCTGATGCGGCGCGAGGATACCGTGACCGGCCTTGGCGATGGCGGCGCGCACTATTCGGCGATCTGCGATGCCAGCTACCCCACCTTCGTGCTGACCTGGTGGGTGCGCGACCGCGACGGCGAACGCATGGGTCTGGCCGAGGCGGTGAAGATGCTGTCGTCGCGCCCGGCGCGGGTCGTCGGCCTTGAGGACCGCGGCCTGCTGCGCACCGGCTACAAGGCCGATCTCAACGTGATCGACATCGACCGGCTGACCCTGCACGCGCCGGTAGTACGCCACGATCTGCCGGGCGGCGGGCGCAGGCTTGATCAGGCGGCGAGCGGCTATCGCGCCACCGTGGTCAGCGGGCAGGTGATCCGCCGTGATGACCAGCCGACCGCACTGCGGCCCGGCCAAGTGGTGCGCGGCATGCAGAAGGCGCGCGCAGGAGAAGTGCTGGCGGAGCGCCCCTAACCTGCCGCAACGGCCCGGTTCAGGACCGAGGGGTCTCGCCGGCAGCGCCGGAGAAGCTGGCAATGAACGTGCGCAGCAGTCCCTTCTGGATGGCCATGGCTTCAGGATCGGTTGCCTGCCGCCCGGACAGGCTTTCAATCAGGGGCGAGGCCCAGAAGAAGCCGAACAGCATGTTGAAGATCGCCACGATTTGCATCGCGAGGCTGTCATCCGATGAGGGCTTGCCCGCCTTCTCGTTCATTTTGCGGCCATAGCCGACCATCCGTGCCAGCCAGTCGAGTCCGATCGGGTCCGGCTCGCTGTCGGACGAAATCGCGGCGCGGATCAGGAGCCGGGCGATGTTGGGATGCTGCGCCAGCAGGTCGGTCATGCGATCGGTCAGGTCGGCGAAGTCGGCATCGGGGCGCGCCAGCACTTCGTCCATCAGATCGGTCATCGGCTTGAGCGCGCGCTCATAGACCTGTCGGTAGAGTTCGTCCTTGCCGGTGAAATGCTTGTAGAGGCCAGGCTGCTGCAGGCCGACCTTGGCGGCGATGTCGCGCAAGGAGGTGGCGCCATGGCCGTGCTGCGCAAACAATTCCTCGGCGGCATCGAGAATGCGGTTCGCGGTGCGCTGCCCCTTGGTGAGAGCGCCGGATGCTGCGGGCGCGTGAATATCGGAGTTTCCGTCCATCGCCCCTCCATAGCGGAGTTCGCCTGAAGTCGCTTGCCAAAAAAGTTATCGATCTATAACTTCTGTCGGGAAAGCCAGGAAGGCGCGAATCCCAGACAGGAGACAGTGATGCTCGATGAAGCCCGCAGGCAGTACCTTTCCGACATTCTCAAGCCCGCCTCGCCCCCGCGCGAGATCAGCAATCCGTTCACGGAAGCGCAGAAGCGGCTGATGCTGGATGTCGTCCACGATCAGGGGCCGTGGAAGCTGATCATCGCCCAGCACTTCCCCACCGTGGAATCGCTGATCGCGACGTTCGCCGGCGGTTTCCCCGAGGGCTTCACCCCCACGCTCGACATGTTCCTGACGCCGACGTTCCGGGGTTACCTCGCCAACTATTCCACGCCGCTTTACCCCGAACTGCATGATGTCTTCTACAACGAGGCGTTCCTGAACCACGCCAAATCCTACTGGGGCGCGCAGTACGCCAAGCCGCAGATGATGCTGTTCAATGTCAACGGACCTTGCGGCAACACCGACCCCGGCCACCTCGATTCCCCAAGCTTCCGCGGCGTGCGGCACGAGAATTCGCCCACCTGGCTGTGCTCGATCATGGGCCGGTCCGGCTTGTTCCAGGATTACCTGATCAAGATGGCGCAGGTGATCACCTGGTTCAGCCATGATCCGGAAAGCGGCTTTACCTATTGGCCCAACGGGCCGCTGGGCAAGCCCGCGCGGGTGCAATCGCCGATCTACAACCGCGCCGTCGTCGTGCAGAACGAGATGCTGGTGCACCGGGGCGAGGCGAACGGACCCGTCGAGCGGCGGCGGCCCGAGGGCCTCGGCTTCGACAGCGTGTTCACCGGCGATCCGGCTGACCGCGATGGCTGGCTGGTGAAGACGGGCGAGCAGGTGATCGAGCGCTATCACACCGACGACCTGAGGTTCCTCGTCCACTGGTCGGCCGAAGTGTTCAGCGACTATGCCGAACTCAAGAAGAACATGGACGGCAGCGACAACCTGACCCACGAGCAGGCGATCGACATGCTGATCAAGGACGTCCGTTCGCGCGGCATCGAGATCGCAACGCCGAGCGATCCGCTGAACGATCCGGTGTTCATCGCCGCATTGAATGCTGCCTACGACTACGGCGGTCCGGCAGAGTATCCCGCCGAAGCGCCGGTCGATGCGCCTTATGGCATGGCAGCCTGAGCCGGGCGGCAAACACAGGAAAGGGCCGCGTTCATTGCGATCGCGGCCCTTCGTTTGTCCTGCCCCAGTCGGCCGGACGCCTACTTCAGCTTGGCGAGATCGGCGTCAATCTGGGCAAGGCGTTCGTCGGTGACGTCGTCGGGCGCGTAGGTCTGCACGGCCTTCAGCGTCATCGAGCGGGCCATTTCGATCTGCTCGTTGCTGGTCATGCCGGGGATGTACTTGTCGATGATCGCCTTGGCAGCGGGATCATCGAGCAGGGTGCCGATGTCGGTTTCGGCGGTGCTGTACTTGGGCTTGGCGGCAGGCGCGGCAGCTTCGGGCCTGGCCGGTTCGGCAGCGCTGGCCGAGGCGGGAAGCGCGGCAGCGGCCAAGGCGACGATAAGGGCAGTGCGGATCATGGGCATCCTCTCAGAATACGACATGCGAGTCGTTCGCCCGAGCATTAATGCACACAGGTGTTCGAATATCAAGCCTACCAGGCGCTGGTGCCCCACAGGATCAGATCGACCGCGCGTTGTGCGAAGGCTTGCAGGTCCTCGTCCCTGGCCGCCAGTCCGCTCTGCAGTTGAGCCCCGCTGATTGCGGCGACCAGCAGACGCGCCACGGCACGAGCATCGCGCAGGTTGCGCCTGTCACGCGCAGCCGCTTCCTCGATGTCGCGGGCGATCAGGCCGACGATGTAATCGTTGCCCCGCCGCTGCATGACTTCGGAAAGCTCGGGAAAGCGTTCCTGGACCGACAGCAGGAGACGCTGCAGGGCAAGAACGTCCGGCCTTCCCAGCCATGTGGCAATGATCTTGGCGTGATGGCGCAGGCGCTGTTCGATATTGTCGGTAAGCGATGCGTCCTGCAACGAGGCTTCCGCCGACCAGTCAGCGATCGATTGCTCGATGACCGCCTTGAACAGCGCTTCCTTCGAGGGATAGCGGGCATAGAGCGTGCCCTTGGAAACGCGCGCGGTTTCGGCCACCTGCTTCATGCCGACAGCATCGAACCCGTGGACAAGGAACATCGTGCGCGCGGTGTCGACAATGGCGCGATCGATCGAGGTGACCTGATCAGCCGTCGGCCGGCCGCGCACCGGCTGATGCGGCGCGGGCGCAGCCTTCCTTGCTGCGGGACCGCGGGTTTTCTTGGGGCTGGCGTCCATCGCGGTGCCTTGTTCCACAGCAGCAGAGCCCGCGCAAGCGGTGTCGCATAATCGAACCTGCGTGATCTATTACTTGACTCGAAGGCGAGCTTCGTGAAGTCTGCCGGCTTGAAAGCACGGGGCGGGTGATGCCCCGCCGGATCACCTGAGGACCCTGAAATGAAGCCTGCCGCGCGCCTGTCCTGCTCTGCTGCAATACTTGCGCTCGGCTGTGTCCAGACACAGGCCAACCCTGTGCAAGCTTCCCGGGATACCGCCGAGGCGCGCGCCGAGCAGGCGCTTTCGCAGATGACGCTGGAGGAGAAGATCCAGCTGCTTCACGGCACGATGCCGCTGTTCATTCCCGTGCCCAAGCGCGCGCCGGGCATGCCGGTTGGCGCAGGCGTCATTGCCGGGATCGAGCGCCTGGGCATCCCGCCCCAGTATGCCACCGACGCCAGCCTTGGCGTTTCCAACATCATGGACATGCGCAAGGGCGATGTTGCCACGGCCCTGCCTTCCGGCCTGTCGCTCGCCTCCACCTGGAACCCGGCGCTGGTGCGCGAGGGCGGGCGGATGATCGGATCGGAAGCCGTGGCCAAGGGCTTCAACGTGATGCTGGCAGGCGGCGTCAATCTGGTGCGGGACCCGCGAGCCGGGCGCAATTTCGAGTATCTTGGCGAAGACCCGCTGCTCGGCGGCGTGCTGGCCGGGGCGCAGATCGAGGGCGTGCAGGCGAACGGCATCATCGCCACGATCAAGCACTTCGCGCTCAACAACCAGGAGATCGGGCGCTCGTCGGCCTCGGTCGAGATGGACGAGGCGACCATGCGCGAGAGCGACCTGCTGGCCTTCCAGATCGGCATGGAGCGCGGCAATCCGGGCTCGGTCATGTGCTCGTACAACAAGGTTGGCGGCACATATGCCTGTGAAAACCGCTTCCTGCTGACCGACGTGCTGCGGCGCGAGTGGGGCTTCAAGGGCTATGTCATGTCGGACTGGGGCGCGGTCCATTCGGCCGAGGCGCTGCTGGCCGGGCTGGATCAGCAATCGGGCGAGATGCTTGACCGCAAGCGCTGGTTCTCCACCGAACTGAAGCCGAAGCTGGCTGACGGCAGCATTCCGATCTCGGCAGTCGACACGGCGGCCAAGCGCATCCTCTGGGCGATCTATGCCAAGGGCGTGGACAAGACCGTGATCGCGCCCAGGGCCATCGATTATGCCCGCAATGGGGAAGTTGCGCTGCAGGCCGCACGCGAAGGCACGGTGCTGCTGCGCAACGAGGGCGGCATCCTGCCGCTGGCGGCTTCGGTCCGCTCCATTGTGGTGATCGGCGGCAAGGCCGATCTTGGCGTGCCATCGGGCGGGGGATCGAGCCAGGTCGTGCCGGTCGGCGGGTTCCGCGCGGTGGAGAAGATCGAGAGCGGGCCTGCCGCCACCTTCGCCCGCCGTGCGTGGGGCGGCACGCCGCCGCTTGAGGCGCTGCGCCGCACATTTGGCAAGGCGCAGGTGACGTACGTTGACGGCAGCGATGCGAAAGTGGCAGCAGACGCGGCCCAGGCCGCCGATGTCGCCGTGGTCTTCGCCACGAAGTTCGCGACCGAAGCCGAGGACCAGCCTGACCTGGCGCTCGATGGCCGGCAGGATGCGCTGATCGATGCCGTGGCCAGCGCCAATCCGCGCACGGTGGTGGTGCTGGAGACCGGCAACCCGGTAACGATGCCCTGGCTGGCCAAGGTGCCGGCGGTGCTCGCCGCGTGGTATCCCGGCCAGCGCGGCGGCGATGCGATTGCCGAAATCCTGTCCGGCAAGACCAATCCCTCGGGTCGCCTGCCGGTGACCTTCCCGGTAAGTGTGGATCAGTTGCCCAATCCCGTCCTGCCCGGATCGGACTTGCCGCCGCCGTCCAAGGAGGACAAGGCCACCTATGGGCTGCAGACCAACAGCCCGCCGTTCACGATCACCTATCCCGAAGGTTCCGACGCCGGCTATCGCTGGTTCGACCGCAAGGGCGAGAAGCCGCTGTTCGCGTTCGGCCACGGCCTGTCCTACACGACGTTCCGCTATTCGGCGCTCAGGGCCAAGGGCGGGCGCACGGTCAGCGTCAGCTTCACCGTTACCAATTCCGGCGCGCGCGAAGGGCCCGACGTGCCACAGGTCTATGTCACGCTGCCCGGCAAGGCGCGGCGCCTGATCGGGTGGGACAAGCCGGTGCTGAAGCCGGGGGAATGCCGGACAGTGACGATCACGGCCGACCCGCGCCTGCTCGCCAGTTTTGACGTGGCCCGCCAGCGCTGGGTTGTGAAGCCGGGCAGAGTGAAGATCGAGGTGGCCCGCTCTGCCGGTGACCCGGTGCTGGCCACGCAGGTTTCACTGGCCGCGCAGACGATCAAGCCCTGATGCCAAGAGCAAAGATACCGGGAGAAAGACGATGAAGGTCAACCGGCGCGAAGCCATTGCCTTGGGCATTGCCGGCGGCGGCGCAACCGCGCTCCCGCTGCGGGCGCTAGCCGCAGCTGAACCGGCACAGGTCGAAGGCCTGCGTGTGTGCGGTCTGGAAAGCCCGCTGGCGCTGGGCGATGCACCACCGAGGTTTTCGTGGAAGCTGGGCGGCGCGGAACGGGCAGGCCAGGTCGCTTACCGGATCAGCGTGGCGCGCAGTCCGGACGACCTCGCTGCTGGCCGCAACCTGGTCTGGGACAGCGGGCGCGTGGCAGGCACTTCGGCGGTCGACATCGCCTATGGCGGGCCGGCCCTGCCCTCGCGCAGCCGGGTGTGGTGGCAGGTGGAAAGCTGGACCAGGGGCAGCCGCACGCCGCTGCGCAGCAAGCCCGCAATGTGGGAAACCGGCCTTGCCCCGGCAGACTGGCAGGCCAAATGGATCGCCAGCGAAACGCTGGTCGCCAAGGCCGATCGCGAAGCCGGGCTGCACTGGCTTTCAGGGCCGGACAAGCAGAACGTGGGCCAGACCCGCGCCTTCCGCTGGACCTTTGACCATCCCGGCGGTGCGGCAGAATTCTGCGCCACGCTGCACGAATTGACCGGCGTGTGGATCAATGGCGAACCCGCGCCCGCGCCGCGCGATGGCCCAGCGCGTCACACCGAGATGGCAGTCTGGCCGATCATCCTGAAGAAGGGCCGAAATGTCATCGCCATCGAAGGGCGGCGCGTCGGCAGCTTTGGCCAGCCGCCTTGCGTGGCGGCGGCCTTGCTGCGCCATGGCGAGGGATTGATCCAGCGGATGACTTCGGCCAGTCCTGGCTGGAAAACCGTGGTGGCGGCGCCCCCCGGCTGGCATCTGCCCGCGTTCGATGACACGGCATGGCCCGCAGCCGAACGCGCGAAGGGCAGCCTCCCCATTGGCGAGCCCTGGCCGCTCACGCCTGCCAGCCGCCTGCGCCATGGCTTCACCATCGACAGGCCAATCCGCGCCGCGCGCCTCCATGCCGCGGCACTGGGCATCTACCAGCCATGGATCAACGGCGCGCCCTTGGCCGACCGCAAGCTGGCACCCGAATTTACCGATCCTTCGAAGCGGGTGCTTTACCAGACTTATGACGTCACCGCGCTGCTCAAGCCCGGTGCCAACATGCTGGGCATGGTGGTCGGCGATGGCTGGTACGGTTCGCGCTTCAGCACTTCGGCCCGCTTTGCCTTCGGGCCTGCGCCATGCCGCATGCTGTGCCAGCTCGAGATCGAGCATGACGACGGCTCGCGCACCGTGATCGGCAGTGGCGATGGCTGGGAGATCGCAGACTCGGCCGTGCTCGAACATTCGCTGTACGATGGAGAGATCCACGATGCGCGGGGTGAACAGCCCGGCTGGGCTGGCGTCGGCGGCGCTACTGCAGGGTGGCGTCCGGCCAGTGTGGTGGCTGCTCCCGCGATCCCGGTTCAACCACAGCGCTGCCCGCCGATCCGCATTCGCGAGACGCTGCAACCGAAGAGCGTCAAGCGCCTGGGGCCTGGGCATTATCAGCTCGACTACGGACAGAACTTTGCCGGCTTCCCACGTCTCACCGTGAGTGCCCCTGCCGGCACGCGCATCGAGATGCGCTTTGCCGAGATCCTCAAGGCCGATGGCATGATCGACCAGGCCAATCTGCGCACTGCCAAGGCGCGGGACATCTACATTGCCGCCGGGCGCGGGCGCGAGGTCTATGAGCCGCGCTTTACCTATCACGGCTATCGCCATGTCGAGATCACCGGTGTGCCCGATGATCAGACGGCGTGGAACCTTGTAGGTCTGGTGGCGCATCAGGACCTGCCACTGACCGCCGAGTTGCGCGTCGGCGATCCGGTGATCCAGCAGTTCTGGCGCAATTCGGTGTGGAGCCAGAAGGCCAACTTCTATGGCCTGCCGACCGACTGCCCGCAGCGCGACGAGCGGCTGGGCTGGATGGGCGATGCCGCCGTGTTCTGGCCAGCGGCGGCATGGAACATGGACGTTACCGCCTTCACCGCCCGCGTGATGGAGGACGCGCGCGTCTCGCAAAGCGCCAAGGGCGCCTTCCCCGACTGCATCCCGCCGTTCGTGCCGACGATGAAGCTGTCCTCGCCGGGCTGGGCCGATGCCGGGGTGATCCTGCCGCACACCTCGTGGATGCAGAATGGCGATACCGGCGTGATCCGCGCCAACTGGCAGGCGATGGAAGCCTACATGGCGTGGATCGAGGCGGCCAACCCTGACCATGTCTGGCGCAAGCAGCGCGGCGCGGACTATGCCGACTGGCTCTCGGTCGATGCGCCGACGGCCAATCCGGGCGCGGCGACCACGCCCAAGGACCTGCTCTCCACCGCCTATTGGGCGCAGGATGCGACGATGATGGCGGCGATGGCCGGGGCGATCGGCGACGCAGAGGCTGCCGCAAAGTATCGCAGCCTGTTCGAGGCGATCCGCAGCGCATTCAACACCGCCTTCGTCGTCGATGGCAAGGTCGGCAACGGGAGCCAGACCGGCAACGTCGTGGCGATCCGCTTCGGCCTGCTTTCGCCCGAAGCCATGCGCGCAGCGGGCGCGGCGCTGGCGGCGGACATTGCGCGGCGCGGCAACCACCTGTCCACCGGCTTCCTCGGCACGCCGCACATCCTCGATGCGCTGGTCATGGCCGGGCAGGAGCCAACTGCGATCACCCTGCTCACCCAGCGCAGCTATCCGTCATGGGGCTATATGGTGGAGCAGGGCGCGACGAGCATGTGGGAACGCTGGAACAGCGACCAGGGCGATGCCAGCATGAACAGCCGCAATCATTATGCCTTCGGCGCAATCGGCGATTTCCTGTTTCGCCGCATCGCCGGCATCGCGCCTGCGACGCCCGGCTTCGGCAAGGTCCGCATTGCGCCGATCATGAGCGAAGTGCTGGGCACTGGCGGCGCGACCTACCACAGCGTGCGCGGCACGATCCGCACCGACTGGACGGCCAAGGGCGGCAGGTTCCGGCTCGATGTAGAGCTTCCCGGCGGCGTGGAGGGTGAGGTCGTGCTGCCCGATGGCCGCAAAACCCGCGCGATGGCGGGGCCGAACCGGTTTTCGGGCAAGCTCTGAGGTGGATCAGGCGAAGACGCTTTGCCTGATCCAGTCCACGCTTGTCACGGTCGACGCGAGTCGGCTTTGCCCCAGCACTTGCGACCAGTAGCCCTCCGAACCATCTGCGAGGCGCCATTCGTGCAGGCGGCGGGTGAGGAGCTGGAGGTCGTATTCCTCGCTGATGCCAATGGCGCCGTGAACCGCATGAGCGGTGGCAGCGATGCGCGGGGCGGCCGACGAGGTGGCGATCTTGGCCGTGGCCGCGGCGGCGAGCGGCACGTTCAGACCATGCGAAGCGCCAAGCTGCGCAGCGATGCGGCAGGCGATCATGTCCTCGGCCATCAGCGCCAGCATCTGCTGCAGCGACTGCTGGCGGCCGATGGGCTTGCCGAACTGCACCCGCTCGGATGCATAGGCGGTGGTCACGTCGCACAGGCGGGCGGCGGCACCGGCGATCAGCGCAGCGCGCAGCACGGCGGCAATGGCGCGCAGGCCGGATGCAGAGCGGGGCAGACTCCTGCCTTCGGGCTTGCCGGAAATGCGTGCAGCCAATGAATTGGTGACGCCGGTCGGCGCGGGCGAAAGCTGCGCCATGTCGCACAGCACCAGCGCATCGCCGCAATCGACCAGCGCCGCTTGCGCCACCAGTCCGCACGGCACCGGCTGCGCCAGCGAGGTGACAAGCACGACCGGCCCATCGGGCGCAGCGATCCCGCTCTCGGCCAACAGCGCGCGGGCGACCATGGTTTCGGCCACGGGCAGGGGCACGGCGCGGGCCCCGAGTGCCTCGATCAGCGGTTCGATATCGGCAAGAGTCAGGCCCGCGCCGCCGTGTTCATCGGAAACCAGCGCATCGAGGAAGCCTGACCCTGCGATCTCTCTCCACAGAGCGTCGGCAGAGCCACCGTGTTCGATGGCACGGACCACTGCCGGGCTCGCTGCCGCATCGAGCATGCGGACGAAGGGTTCGAGCAGTTCGTTGATGTCCATCTGTTTCTCTCCCCTCACCGCAGGCCCATGCCGCGCGCGATGATCCCGCGCAGGATCTCGCGCGTGCCGCCGCGCAGGCTGAAACTCGGCGCGATGTGGGTGACGTAGAGCAGCGTGCGATACAGCTCCTCGCTCACCGCCTCATCGGGGTGCGCGGCGAGATCGTCGCCGATCACCACCGGCAATTCCTGTTCGAAGCCAGTGCCGCGATCCTTGACGATGCTCGCTTCGACCACCGGGCTTTCCCCCGCCACCAATCGCGCCGTGCAGGCAATCGACATGGCGCGCAGCGTGGCAAACTCGGCAGTCAGCCGCCCGACCAGCGCGGCGCAATCGCTGCGGCCCACCGCTTGCAGGTGCCGTATCCACGCATCCAAAAGCACGGCGCTGGAATAGATGCGTTCCGGCCCGGAGCGTTCGAACGCCAGTTCGGCGACAACCTGCTTCCAGCCCTCACCCTCTGCCCCCACCAGCGCATCCTCGCCGAGTTCGACGTTCTCGAAAAACACTTCGGCAAAGTGCGCATCGCCCGTAAGATCGACGATGGGCCGTACCGTGACGCCGGGCGCCTTCAGGTCGATGATCAATTGCGATAGTCCCGCCTGCCGGTCCGCCGAAGTGCCGGAAGTGCGGACCAGCGCGATCATGTAGTCCGAATGCATGGCATTGGTGGTCCAGATCTTCTGGCCGTTGACCACCCAGCCCCCGCCGCTGCGGTCGGCCCGCGTGCGCACGCTGGCAAGGTCCGAGCCCGAGCCCGGCTCGCTCATGCCGATGCAGAACAGCTGTTCGCCCCGGCAGATCGCGGGAATGTGCCTGCGGCGCTGCGCCTCGGTGCCGAAGTTCAGGAGCAGTGGCGCGCTCTGCCGGTCGGCGATCCAGTGCGCGGCGACCGGTGCTCCGGCGCAGAGCAATTCCTCGACCACCACGAAGCGCGCAAATGGGCCCTTGCCGTGGCCACCGTATTCCTTGGGCAGCGTGAGGCCGAGGAAACCCGCCTCCCCCAGTGCGCGGCTGAATTCCGCGCTGAAGCCCTGCCACGACCGCGCGCGGCGATCCATCGGGATGCCGGCAATGTGCTGTTCAATGAAGGTGCGGATGGCAGGCCGCAGCGCTTCGTCTTCGGGTGGCAACTGGGCAAGCGTCAGGGTATCGAACACGGAAAGGCGGCTCCTGTCCCGGGCGGCGCATCATGGCGCCGCTCTCAAGGGCAAAGCGATGCGCCCGGAGGCACTCTGCATCAAATATTTATTTTGCCGGGTTCGATAGTGATTGCATATCAGGCGTTCTCACAGGCCAGGGCAGTGCGCACGAAATTCCGTGCCAGCACAGATGGCTCGTCGGCCCGCGCAATGCCCATCGCGATCGGCACCGGGTCTGACAGGGTGACGATGCGCACCCCCTCCCCGGCAAAGCGCGCGCTGCGGCCGGGGATCAGCGCCACGCCAAGCCCGGCTTCGACAAGGCTGAGGATGGTCTGCACCTGCACCGCCTCCTGCGCGACGCGCGGGGTGAACCCGGCACGATGGCAGGCGAGCCGGATCGTGGCATGGAGCACGCTGACCGGGCTGTAGATGATGAAGCTGCGATCAGCCAAGGCGCCAAGATCAAGCGTCTTGCGCCGCGCCAGCACGTCGCTGGCAGGCAGCACCGCAACCAGTTCATCGGTCTCGATCACGTCGATGGCCACGGGCGCTGAGTCCATCACCGGCAGGCGCACCAGCCCCACGTCCAGGCGGCGCGCAGCAATGGCCCGGACGATCTCGACGCTGTTCATCTCCTCCAGCGCGAGTTCGACCTCCGGGTAGGCGTGGCGAAAGGGGGAGACGATGCGCGGCAGCAATTCTCCGATGGCCGAGCCGATAAAGCCGATCGACAGACGGCCACGCAGGCCCGCCGCGCCCTGGCGCACGGCCTCGCGCACTTTCTCGGCCGCCGCCAGAGCCTCGCGCGCCGGGGCAACCGCGGCAAGGCCTGCCGTCGTCAAGCGCACGCCACGCGGATCGCGCTCGAACAGGGCGACGCCGAGGTCTTCCTCAAGCTTGCGAATGGCGACCGTCAGCGGTGGCTGCGAGATGTGCAGGCGCTCTGCCGCGCGATGGAAGTTCAGCGTTTCGGCAAGGGCGTTGAAATAGCGCAGCTGGCGCAGGTCCACGATACATACTCACTATCGAATGTGGAAAATTCAATATTAGCCCGAAAGGACGGGGTAGCCTAACTGTTTCAGCCAACCAAAAGCCCATGGAGAGCGCGCGATGTCCGAAACCCCCTTCCTGCTGGTCGAACGCGATGGCCCGGTGGTCATCGCCACGCTCAATCGCCCGGACACCCGCAACGCCATTTCGGAAACCGCGCACAGCGAGGAGATCGCCCAGTTCTGTGCAGACGTGACCCGCGATCCTTCGGTGCGTGCGGTAGTGCTGACCGGGGCGGGCAAGGCCTTCTGCGCAGGCGGCAATGTCAAGCACATGGCCGAGAAAACCGGCATGTTCGGCGGATCGCCCTTCTCGATCCGCAACCAGTATCGCACCGGCATCCAGTTGATCCCGACGGCGCTTTACGATCTGGAAGTGCCGGTCGTTGCCGCTGTCAACGGCCCGGCGATCGGGGCGGGCCTCGACCTCGCCTGCATGACCGATATCCGCATCGCTTCGGACAAAGCGCTGTTCGCCGAAAGCTTCGTAAAGCTCGGCATCGTGCCGGGAGATGGCGGGGCGTGGCTGCTGCCGCGCGTGATCGGCATGGCCCGCGCCAGCCTGATGACGCTGACCGGCGACACCATCGACGCCGCCAAGGCACTGGAGTACGGCCTGGTCAGCGAAGTCGTGGCGCCTGACCGGCTCCTGCCGCGTGCCCTCGAAGTCGCCCACTCGATCGCCGCCAACCCCGGCCATGCCACCCGCATGGCCAAGCGCCTGCTGCGCGAAGGGCAGGACATGAAGCTGGCCCCGCTGCTCGAGCTTTCGGCCGCTTACCAGGCGCTGGCCCATCACACGCATGACCACCACGAGGCGGTCAGTGCCTTCCTCGAAAAGCGCAAGCCGGAGTTGAAGGGCGAGTGAGCGAACCGCAGGTTGCCGGCCCGCTTGCCGGGATTACCGTCCTCGATCTTTCGCGCGTGCTGGCGGGGCCGTGGTGTTCACAGGTTCTGGGCGACCTTGGCGCCGACGTGATCAAGGTCGAACAGCCGGGACAGGGCGACGACACGCGCAAGTGGGGGCCACCGTTCCTTGACGACGGTAGCCGCGATGCCGCCTATTACCTCTGCGCCAACCGCAACAAGCGCTCGGTTGCGATCGACATGGCCGAGCCTGCAGGCGCCGAACTGATCCGCCGGTTCGCCGCGCAGGCCGACGTGGTGATCGAGAACTTCCGCGTCGGCGGCCTTGCCAAGTACGGGCTCGATTATGAGTCCCTGCGCGAGGTCAAGCCGGACCTGATCTACCTTTCGATCACCGGCTTCGGCCAGACCGGCCCCTTGCGCAACAACGGGGGATACGACTTCCTCGTCCAGGGCATGAGCGGCCTGATGAGCGTGACCGGCCTGCCCGATGGCGAGCCGGGCGGCGGGCCGATGAAGGTCGGCATCCCGATCAGCGACCTGACGACCGGGCTCTACGCCGCAATTTCGGTGCTGGCGGCATTGAACCACCGCCATGCCACCGGCGAGGGCCAGCGGATCGACCTTGCCCTGCTCGATACGCAAGTGGCGCTGCTCGCCAATCAGGCGTCGAACTGGATGAACGGCGGCATGGTGCCGCGCCGCATGGGCAACCAGCACCCTAATACCGTGCCCTATCAGGACTTTGCCTGTTCGGACGGCAGCGTGCTCGTCGCACTCGGCAATGATCGGCAGTTCCGCGCCTTCACCGCGCTGATCGGCCTGCCTGACCTCGCTGACGACGAGCGCTTTGCGATCAGCGCGGGCCGTAGCGTCAACCGCGATGCCCTGCTCGCGCAATTGCGCCCGGCCATCGCCCGGTGGAAATCGGCTGAACTGATCGCGGCGATGGAAGCGGCGGGGCTGCCCGGCGGCAAGGTGAACGAGATTCCCGAAGTGCTCGACCACCCGCAGATCGAAGCGCGCGGCCTGGTGCACGAAATGGCGCGATCCGACGGGACGCCGGTCAAGGTGCTTGGCTTCCCGGCCCAGCTTTCGGCCTCGCCCGCAACATATCGCCACGCCCCGCCACGCTCGGGCGAAGATACCGTCGCCGTGCTCAGCGAAAGACTGGGGCTCGGCAAGGACGAGATCGAACGCCTGCTGGCGGCTGGCGTGATTGCGGAGACATTGTGATGCAGGGTGCAAACTACATCGACGGTCGCTGGGTGGACGGCGCAACGCCGTTCACCACGCAGAATCCGTCCGACCTTGATGAGACCGTGGGCAGCTATACCAAGGTTGGCGAGGCCGAAGTGCGCGAGGCCATGGCGGCGGCGCGCCGGGCGCAGCCGGCATGGGCCGCGTTCAACATGCAGGCGCGGGCCGATATCCTCTACCGCATTGCCGAACTGCTGAAGGCGCGCGCGCCCGAGATCGGCAAGCTGCTCAGCCGCGAGGAAGGCAAGACCCTGCCCGAAGGCATAGGCGAGGCCCTGCGCGCCGCACAGTGCTTCCAGGCCGCGGCCGGCGACGTGATCCGCGCGCAGGGCGAATGGTACAATTCGATGCGCGATGGCTTCAACGTGCTGGTCACGCGCGAACCGCTGGGCGTCATCGCCGCGATCACCCCGTGGAACTTCCCGATCGCGCTCCCTTCATGGAAGATCGCAGGCGCGCTCGCCTATGGCAATGCGGTGGTGCTCAAGCCCAGCAGCTTCGTACCAGGCTGCGCGGTGATGCTGGCGCAGATCATCGAGGAAGCGGGCGTTCCGGCGGGCGTGTTCAACCTCGTCATGGGTGATGGCCGCGCTACCGGCAACGTGATGATCGACGAGGCCGACGGCCTGACCTTCACCGGCGGCACCGCCACGGGCCGCGCCGTGCTGACCCGCGCCGCCGAGACGATGACCAAGTGTCAGCTCGAACTCGGCGGCAAGAACGCGCTGGTCGTGCTCGACGATGCCGACCTTGATCTCGCGGTCGAGATCGCCAGCAACGGCGCCTGGATCCAGACCGGGCAGCGCTGCACCGGGACCGAGCGCCTGATCGTGACGCGAGGCATCCACGATGCCTTTGTCGAGCGCATGGCCAAGGTGGCGGGCAGCTACCGCGTCGGCCACGCGCTCGATCCCGAGACCCAGATCGGCCCGGTCGCCAACGTTCAGCAGTTCAACGAGAACCTGCAGTTCGTGATCGATGCGCAGGCCGAAGGCGCGGAGCTTGCCGCAGGTGGCGGTGCCATGGAAGCGCGCACGCGGGGCCTCTACATGGCCCCGACGCTGCTGACCGGCACCAGGGCCGAATGGCGCTGCAACCAGCACGAATCCTTCGGGCCGATTGCTTCGGTGATCAAGGTCGAGGACCTCGACGAGGCGATCCACGCTGCCAATGCCTGCGAATACAAGCTGTCATCCGGCATCGCCACGACCAGCCTCAAGAGCGCGGAACGCTTCCGCAAGGCATCGAAGGCCGGCATGGTCATGGTCAACGCGCCGACGGCGGGCCTCGAATACCACGTCCCGCTCGGCGGGCGTTCGCCCTCTGGCTACGGCGCGCGCGAGACCGGCTCCACGGCCGCGGAATTCTTCACCGAGAGCAAGACCAGCTACATCAATCACGGCGCCGTCTGAGCGCTGTCGGAGAGAGATATGACGACTGTTGCATACATCGGCCTTGGCGCGATGGGCCTGCCACTGGCCAGACATTTGGTGCGCAAGGGCTTTGACGTCATCGCCTATGACATCGACCCGACCCGCGCTGACGAGATCGTGGCATTGGGCGGGCGCAAGGCGGGCTCGGTGGTCGAAGCCGCGAGGGATGTCGAGGTGGTGATCACCTGCCTGCCCGCGACGCCCCATGTGGAGGCCGTGGTGCTCGGCCCCGATGGCGCACTGGCTCAGATGAAGCCCGGCACGCTGCTGCTCGACATGTCGACCATCGATGCCAACGGCACCGACCGCGTCGCCAGGGCCTGTGCCGAAAAGGGCGTGGCCTTTGTCGACAGCCCGATCGGCCGCCTCGTGCTCCATGCCGAGCGCGGGGAATCGCTGTTCATGGTGGGCGCGAGCGACGAGGACTTCGCCCGCGTCGAGCCGCTGCTCAATGCCATGGGCAAGGACATCATGCGCTGCGGCGGGCAGGGCATGGGCAGCCGGATGAAGCTGGTGAACAACTTCCTGCTGCTGACCATCGCCGAAGTGAGCGCCGAAGCCGTCGCGCTCGGCACGCGTCTTGGCCTAGATATCGCGACGATCCTGAAGGTCACCGGCAGCACAACGGCGCAGAACGGCCAGTTGCACACGCTGATGGTCAACAAGGTGCTGAAGGGCGATACCACCCCCGGCTTCACCATCGACCTTGCCTTCAAGGACATGACCCTGGCGATGACGGCTGCGGCGGAATACCGCATGGGCCTGCCGGTCGGCGCGGCCGCTCACGCCGTCTATGGCGGAGCCCGCGCCATGCCGGAATTCGCGAAGAAGGATTATTCGGCTCTGCTCGAATGGGCCTGCCGCAACGCCGCGGTGGAAACCCCGCGCACAAGCTGAAGTCTGCCGGAAGAGCAGCGCGCGGAAAGGCGCGCCGCTGCCGTGCCTCTCAATCCGCCGCGATCTGGCGGGCGATGTCCGGCATGACCGGCGGGGTCTGCTCCTGCATGAAACGGATGCGGCTGCCGAGGGCCTGCTCGCTCATCTCGGGCTGGCTGTGCACCCAGAACTTCTTCTCGGCCATCTGTTCGAGGAACAGGCGGCAGCCCTCGTCGAGGTCCATGCCGTAGTCGCGCATCATCTCGAACATCGCGCGGCGGTGGCCGCTGGCGTTGGCCGGTTCCCCCTCGCCGCCTTCCACATTGAAGATGTTGGTGCGCATCATGCCGGGGATGATCGCCGATACGTGGATCGGCAGCTTCTTCAATTCCATCTCGAGATAGAGGCATTCGCTGAACGCCTGCACCGCGTGCTTGGTGACGATATAGGCGGTCTGCGCGGGCATCTGTCCGAAGGCGCCAACGGAGGAAAGGTTGCCGATCCAAGCTTCCTGGCCGCTGGCGATGATACGCGGGACGAAGGCGCGCACGCCGTGGATCACCCCATGGAGGTTGATGTTCAGCGCGGCTTCCCAGCGCGCCGTGGGCACTTCCCAGGTGTAGCCGACGGTCTCGATACCCGCGTTGTTGATCAGCAGGCGCACTTCGCCATGCCGGGCGAACACCAGTTCGGCCATGCGATCGAGCTCTTCGGGAATCGACACGTCGACCTTTTCGGCTTCGGCCTTTCCGCCAGCCGCCTTGATCGCGGCGACAGTTTCAGCGGCGGCGGCCTCGTTGATGTCGGTCACCACCACGGTCATGCCGAGCGCGCCGGCGCGACGGGCGAGCCCTGCGCCAATGCCGGAACCGGCACCAGTTACGACGGCCACGCCGCCTGCAAATACGTCCTTGTCCAAGGCCATGAACTTACTCTCCGCTGCGGATCAATGGGCCAGCATCTGCACGTTTTCGCACAGCGCGCCTTCGGGATCGGTCGAGAATACCACGCGCACGCCGTGATCAGCCTCCTCGCGAATCGGGCCGACCAGCTTGCCGCCGTTCGCCGTGATCTTTTCGACAAGTGCGTCGAGATCCTCGACCACGAAGCCGAGGATGACCTGCTGGTCGCGGGGAGCAGCGCGCTCGGTAAAGTTGAACATGACCAGCGAGCCCTTGGTCCAGTCACCCCCCGGAGCGAGGATCACTTCGCGGAACGGCTCGCCATCGCTTGAGCCAGCCACCCTCTGGACAATGCCGTAGCCGTAGACCGCCACGTAGTAGGAGGCCATCGCCTCCTCATCGCGGCAGATCAGCTTCGTGAAGCCGGAAATTGCGGTCATCGTATCGTTCTCCCGTTCGCGCTGCGCGATGTCGTGACTGGCCTTGCGAGCCGGCCTCTCGGACATTCCGCAAGGAAAGTGAATCAGCACTCACTATCATTGATTATCGTAGCCTCTTCGCGCATATGTTACGCAATGACAAGCCGAAAGGCCGGAAGGAACAAGCCTGATGCGCAGCTATGATGTTGAAAACGGGGTCGTGGATCTGGGCCGGATCAAGCTCGACGTGCCCGATACGATCAGCGAGGAGGCCAAGGCCTATCTGCGCTTCGATCCCAACCAGCAGATGCCCGAGGACGCGCCCCCGGTGCCGATGTGGCTGATGCGCGAACCGCTGGCGCCGATGTTCGAGTGGCTGAACCAGCAGGCGTTGGAAGCCTATCCCTGCACGGTCGAGGAGACCGCGATCGGCGGCGTGCGCTGCCATCGCATTGCGCCCAGGGACGGCGTGCGCCATGCTGGCAAGCTTCTGATCAACCTGCACGGTGGCGGCTTCGTCATGGGTTCGGGCTCGCTGGTGGAAGCCATCCCGATGGCTGCCGAAACCGGGTGCGAAGTCATCGCCGTCGATTATCGCCTCGCGCCCGAGCACCCCTTCCCCGCTGCTGTTGACGACATCGTGGCGGTCTATCGCGATGCCCTGAAGACGCATGCGGCAAGGGACGTGATCCTGTTCGGCACCTCGGCTGGCGGCTTCCTCACAGCCATGGCGATCATGCGGTTCAAGAAAGAGGGGCTTCCACTACCGGCTGCCTGCGGCGTGTTCACCGCCGGCGGCGACGTGACGCAGCTGGGCGATACCTTCAATTACCTGACGCTGTCGGGCTTCTACGGCCACGTCGGCGCAAAGCTGGACGATCCGCTGTGCGAACGCGGTGTCTTTGTTGGAGCGGCGGACCGCAACGATCCGCTGCTAGCCCCGATCAAGGGCGACCTTTCGGACTTCCCGCCGACGCTGCTGGTCACCGGCACGCGCGATGCGGTGCTGAGTTCGGCGGCAATGTTCCACCGCGCCTTGCGCAAGGCTGGGCGCGATGCCGACCTTCACGTGTTCGAGGCCATGCCGCACGGCTTCTGGTTCAGTGTGGCCCTGCCGGAATCGCGCGAGGCAATCGACCTCATGGCGCGCTTCTTCGAACGCCACCTGGGCATCGGCGCAACATAGATCAGCTGCGCCGACAAGAACCGCGACTTACAGGAAGAAGTCGCGGTTCTCGGCGCCCATCAGCACGCTGGCATAGTTGCGCGCAAAGCCGACCGGATTGTTGGCAACATGCGCGCGCGACATGCGCACGTCATGCCACAGATCCTGGAAATCGCTGCCGAGATAGATCGAGCGGCCACCGGCCACGTCCATCAGCAGGTCCATCGCCTCGATGCAGCGATCCGCCACGAGGCTGGCCTGATAACGATAGCGGACGCGGTCCTCGATGGTCGGCTTCCAGCCCGCCCTTTCCATCGCCTCGAAGTTGCTGACCATCACCGTCAGGCATTCCTCGGCAAGGTTGGAGGCGCGGGCGATGCGTTCCAGCACATCAGGGTCGGCGGCGGACTTGGTCATGTCGGTGGAGCTGAGGCCGACGCGATCCCTGAACAGCGCGATGGCATGGCGCACTGCGCCGATCGCGGCGGTGTTGACCACGCGGATGAACACTTGCGCCCATGGCAGGTCATAGACGCCGCTGCCCTGATGGTGGACCGAATTGAACCCGTCCATCTGCTTGTGGCTGCGGCGCTCGGGCACGAACACCGGTGTGTCGATCACGATATCGTTGGAGCCGGTACCCTGCAGGCCCATGGTGTGCCAGGTATCGTCGATGCGGTAATCGCCGGCGGGCACGAGGAAGGTGCGATGGCCCTCTTCGGCCACCATCCCGCCCAGCAGCACCCAGTTGCAGTGCAGGCTCCCGCTCGACCAGCCCCAACGGCCCGACAGCAGGAAGCCGCCTTCGGTGCGCTGCACTTTCGCGCCCACCGGATTGTACGAGCTGGAGATCATGGCGTCCGGGCCATCGGCGAAGACCTCGGCCTGTGTCTCAGGGTCCATCATCGCGATCTGGTAGTTGTGAACCGCGACGATCCCCAGCGCCCAGGCGGTGCTCATGTCGCGTTCGGCAATGGCGATCTGGTCGAGGAAGAAGTCCTGCGGCGTCCCTTCGCGTCCGCCGTGGCTGGCGGGGGTAAAGTGGCGGAAGAAGCCCTCTTGCCGCAGTGCTTCCACGACCTTGTCGGAAATGCGCCGCGCCTTGCGCCCTTCTTCGGCATGAGCCGCGACGAGATCGAGCGTGGCTGCTGATATCGACATTTAATACCCCTCGAAACCTAGTGCGTAGCCATGTGAATCTTATGATACGCATTTTGCGCCTTGCAAAGCATCTAGACAAAACTTTGCCGCAAAAACACTGGTGAAATTGTCTATTTGCACCAAAGTGCAGCGCATCTACGCCGCACACCCGTCTACGACACAGGGGCCGCCTTGCGAGCGGCCCCTGCAGATTTCGCCAAGCGCGACAGGCAATTACCAGTTGAACTTCAACGTGGCGCCGAATTCGCGCGGGTTGGTCAGGCTGACCTGCCGAAAGCCCGAATTGAAGGTGCCTGCAATCAGGGAATCCACCGTCCCGTTGCCGAGGCCACGGTTGGTGATGCGCCGCTGGTCGAGCAGGTTGCGGGCGAACACGTCGAACTCCCATTTGCCGTCGTCGGTGCGCACGCCGAGGAACATGTTGAGCAGTTCGCGCGACTGATAGGTGTACTGCGCCCGCTCTGAATCAAAGCCCGGACGATAGGTGAACAGGGCGCGCACGAACGGCGTCACCGAGCCCATCGGCAGGCGCAGTTCGGTGTTGGCAGTCAGGCTGAAGTCCGGAACTTCGGCGAGGCGACCATTGGCCACGCAATAGCTGACATTGCCCGTGCCGGTAACCTTTGGCGTGCCGTTGCGGTTGGGGACGCCGGTGCCGGCAAAGTCGGTGCACGGCACGCGGGCATTGTCGAACCGCGCCTTTGTGTATGCGGCCGACACGCCCAGGTCCCAGTTGTCCGAAACGCGCCCGTCGAACGAGGCTTCGACGCCCTTGATCGTGGCATCGGCATTGTAGTTGAAGTCAAAGAACCCGGTGGCCGGCTGGTTCGCGGGAGCGTTGTAATAGATGTCGGTGAACCGCGACAGGAAGTTGTCGATCTTCTGGTAATAGCCCGAAAGCGAATAGCTGACGCGGCGATCGAACATCGTGCCCTTGATCCCGCCCTCGAACGAATCGCTCTTTTCCGGATTGGTGCGGATCAGGTCGTTGGAAATGCCGGCCGGCACGGCAACGCCCGTGCTGCCGGCGCGGAACGAATGGCCATAGGCGGCAAACACGTTGAGGTTCGGCGTGATCTCGTAGGAGATATTCACGCCGCCCGTCACCGGCTTGTTGGTATTGCGCTGCAGGGCCGGCGGGATGATCTCGGTCGGGCCGCTATTGACGGCGCCGCTCAGCGTCAGTTGTGTGGTCTGAACGCTCTTGATGATCGAATAGCGCACGCCACCCTCGATCGACAGCGGGCCGGAGCGGTAGCGCAGGTTGGCGTTGAACGACCAGGTCTGGTTGTTGACCGGCACGTTGACGCGCGTTGCGATGCCCAGTGTGTTGGGCAGCGTGAACGGCGTGAAGCCTGGGATCGGCAAACCGATCGCGGCGAATGGCAGGTTGACTTGCGCATTAGGGCTTACCGCATACCAGAACTGCGATGCATCCTGGTTGACCACCGTCGTGCCGGTCTGCTTCGTGTAGAACGCGCCAAGACCCCAGCCGAGACCTTCCCTGTTGTTCGAGGTCAGGCGCAATTCGGCCGTATCGACCTTGTAGGGCGTCACCACATCGGAATACTGCACATAGCCTGGCAGCGCATTGGTCACATCAAGATCGCGCTGGATGTCGAGCCTGCTGAACTGGTGCGCCCCCACGAAGGCGATTGTCGCGGGCCCGAGATCGTAGTCCAGGTTGAGGTTGACGATGTGCGACTTGTTGATGTTGCGGAAGGCACCATCCTGCACCGAGGCATAATCGTCCGTGGTCAGCGCCGGGCCCGACCGCGCAGTCGTATCGGGCACGAACACACCGGCGAGCAGCGCCGGAAGATCGCCCACACCCGGAACCGGAATCGTGAAATACTGGCTATAGGGCGTATTGCCCGCGCCGATGACCTGCTGGAACTGGCGGTTGTCGGCTTCGAGGTACTGATAGGTCAGGTAGCCGGTGAAGTTGTCGGTCGGCTTCCAGCCCAGCGTGATGCGCGCGCTTTCGGTGGTGCTCTTCGAGCGTTCCTTGCGGGTCACGTTATAGACGTTGTTGAGGCGGTTGCCGTCGACCAGCGCGGCAACGCGGATCGCGAACGTGTCGGAGAACGGCAGCGAGGCCCCCATCTGCGCGTTGTAGCCCGCACGGGTCGTGCCGGTGATCTGCGCGTAGCCCTCGGGCTTTTCGAAGCTGGGGCGACGGGTGGCGATGGTGATCGCGCCAGCCGGCGCCGAAAGGCCGCGCAGCAGCCCCTGGGGCCCGCGAAGCACTTCGATCTGCTGCACGTCATAGATCGCGGTGTAGACCGTCTGTGCGTCGGTCGGGATCTCGTTGAGGTAGACCTGCACGGCGGGCGAGGTGCCCTGATCGGGGTCGAACGAAATGCCGCGCAGCGTCGTGGTGTTGTTGCGGCCGCTGACGTTGGTCAGTTCCAGGCCAGGAGCGAGTTGCTGCACGTCCTTGACGTCGAAGATCTTGAACTTCTCGAGCTGTTCGCCGGTGGCCACGTTCACCGTCATCGCCACGTCCTGCAGCTTCTGCGACTGGCGGGTGGCGGTAACGATGATCTCGTTGCTCGGCGCTTCCTCTGCCGCCTGCGGCGCGGCGTCGGCCGGCTCGGCCGCCATGGCTGCACCTGGCAGCTGCATCGCGATTGCACTGGCGCCGAGCAGTAGCGCGAACCTGGTGTTGTCGGACTTCATGTTTCCTCCCCTCGTTGGCCGAAAGAGCGAGGTGGCCCCGCCTGCGTTCGCGCCTGGATTTGTGCCGATCGCTCGGTCCGATTCCGGCGGGATCGTGCGGTGACTTCAGGGGAGCGATAGCGCGCCTACCGTCCATCGTGCTGGACCGTCCCATGCGCCCAAATTCAGAATCACTCCCCCTCGGTCCTTGCATTCGATCACGCCGAAGTTAGTCTTAACTAACAAACCATGCCGGGTGCGTCAAATCAGATTCGCTCAATAGCGATCTTATTCGGTCGTAATTGGCCTGCAGCGGGGTATTTGCGTAAGAATGTGCCATTTTCGCAACGCAATAACCAAAAGGGCGAAAGCGCCTTACGCACACCCGCTACAGTCGCCCGCCTGACTCCCCGGGCTCAATCCATGTCGGGCCAGACTTGCGCGAAGAACGGATTGGCGGCCCTGTTCGCATCGTAGCTGTCCTGATCGACCATGCAGGTCGAACACCAATGGCCGCCCTTGAGGTAGAGCCGGGGCGTCATCGTGAAGTCATGGCCCATGGCGCAGCGGATCTGCGTCGGCTCGTCGGCACCGCCCATCGAACCAACATGCTTGCCGCCCCGGAACGCGACGGCAGACTTGAGATCGTCGCCGGTCCAGTCCTGCTCGTGCTTCTCGGTGTCATAACCGTGGTCGAGCAGCGAGACCTCGCGCGAGGGCTGGCGAAACTCGAAGTCGGCCCAGGTGCGCGGCAGCCGCTCCCACGCCTCGCGCGATCCGAAATAGGCATCGATGTGCTCGCGGTCGTCATTCGCGATCCAGTTGAGAGTGCCCCCCGGGCCCTTGGCCAGCTTCTCCATCCGGCTGCGCCCCGCGCCCGGAAACCACCGGGCGACAAGCCGCACCGGCACCGGCATGCTGGCGACCATCGCCTGTGCCCAGTCCTCCAGCGTCTCGGAGCGGAACGGCACCATCTCCTCGAGCCGGTCCGAATCCGCATACCACTGGCCATGGAAGTTGCGCGTCGCCGACCAGTGCGGGCGAAAGCTGGCGAATGCATCCTTCTGCCCCAGCGCGCGTGCGGTGATGCGGGCGAACTCGTGATTGGTGACCCGCAGCTTCTCGCCGCCGCCGATGTTGTAGAATCGCTTCCAGAACGTCTCGGGCACGGCATCCTCGCAGGCATTTGCCGCAAGCCGGGCCGAATCGCCCACCGTTACCCATTCGAACACGCCGTTGAATGGGTTGTGGAAAATGATCGGGTCGAAGATCTTCCAGATGCCCGGATGCGCAATGCCGGTCTGGCGCAGCGAGACCCAGCGCTTCAGCCCGCTTTGCGCGACGATGGATTCAGCCTGGGTCTTGCTCACTGCGTACTGGTCGAACCGGCTGATCTTGATCGGATCGCCGGTGCGGCCCCAATGCACAGGCGCATTGCGATGCCCCGTCTGCGCCACCGTGCCGATATAGACGAGGGCCGTAGTCTCTGCCTGCCCTGCCGCCTTGATCGCCTCGACGATGTTTCGCGCCCCGCCGACATTCACCTTCATGGTCAGTTCGGGGAACTGGTCGGCAAGGGGCGAGACCATGCCGCCGATGTGCAGCACCTGATCCACGCCGTCGATACCGCGGCGCATGTCCTGCGCGCTGGTCAGATCGCCACTGAGCCACTCCACCGCCGGATGCTTTGCGAACCGCTTCACCACCGGGTGGCCCTGCTCCTCCGGCCGCACCAATGCGCGGACCCGGAAGCGGTCTGCCCTGCCCGCCAGTTCGGCAAGGGTCGCGCTGCCCATGTTGCCGGTCGCACCGGTCAGAAAGATCGTCTTCTTGGTGGAAATCGCCACGTCAGGCTGTCTCGCAGGTTAAAATCGTCCTCGTAGGTTCGATTAAATCAAGCTGGCAGTCAACCGCTTGCACAGACCTCTTTGCCAATCCTGATTTATGATGTAAGTGCCCACTTATCAAAACGGAGAGGCGAGATGAACGCGATTCTGGCTGAGCGCACCAACTATACACCACTGGCCAATGGCCCGGACCTTGCCCGCGCGCTCGATGAAGCGAACGTGCCGACCCTGCTTGCGGCCTATGTCCATCTCTCGCACGATACCGATCTGCTCGAACAGTTCGCGCCCCATATCCGGCCCGCGTTCTCCTATCCTCCGACGGAAATTCCCGACGAGCTGGCCGACGCGCTGCGCCTCAAGCTGCGGCACCTGCTCACCACCGGCGAAGGCCTCGCCAGGAGCGAACCCTCGGACGCGCTCGTCCAGCGCATAATGTCGGTGACCGTGGGCGAACCGGTGGACACCGAGTTCGTCGACCTGGTGAACGACCAGTGCGGCTTCCGTCCCTGGATAGACCGCAGCAAGCTGCCCGATCGTCCTGCCCCCGAGGCCGGCTTCAAGGTGCTCGTCATCGGCGCGGGCATGACCGGCATGGCCGCCGCCACCAAGCTGCGCGAGGCGGGCTATGAATTCGTCGTGATCGAGAAGAACCCCGAAGTGGGCGGCACCTGGTACGAGAACCGCTACCCCGGCGTCGGCGTCGATACGCCCAGCCACTTCTACAGCTTCAGCTGGGAAATCTGGCCCGATTGGCAGCACTACCACCCCCACGGCGCCGACATGCAGCGCTACATGACGGGCGTTGCCGACAAGTACGACCTGCGCCGCGACATCCGCTTCGACACCACGGTCGAAAAGCTGGTCTGGGACGAGAAGTCCTGCACCTGGACCGTCACTGTCCGCCGAGCCGATGGTCAGACAGAAGACCTTGTCGTCAACGCGGTGATCAACGGCCACGGTCCGGTCAACCGCCCGAAGATGCCGGACATCCCGGGCCTGTCCGGCTTCAAGGGCCCCGTCGTCCACACCGCCGCCTACCCCGCCGATCTCGACCTGAAGGGCAAGCGCGTCGCCGTGATCGGCACCGGCGCCAGCTCGGCCCAGCTCTGCGGCGCGATCGCGCCCGAGGTGGCCGAACTCACCGTCTATCAGCGCACCAAGCACTGGGTGCTCTACAATCCGGAAATCGCCCACGAGGTGAGCGAGGGGATGAAGTGGGCGCTGGCCAACATCCCAACCTTCAAGGAATGGTTCCGCTTCCGCGTCTACTGGGCCGCGGCCGACGGACTGTTCTCGAACGTGCTCAAGGACCCGGCGTGGGAAGGCAACATGCTGGCCGTCTCCGAAGGCAACGAGATGACGCGCCAGTACGCGCTCGGCTACATGCAGCAGCGCTTTGCCGACCGGCCCGACCTGATCGAGAAGCTCACCCCCGATTTCCCGATCTTCTCCAAGCGCATTGTCCTCGACAATGGCTGGTTCGATGCGCTCGCCCGCCCCAACGTCCACCTCGAAACGCAGGGCATTGCCCGCATCCTGCCAAATGGCATCGAGGCGAAAGACGGCTCGGTGTTCGAGTGCGACGTGATCATCTGCGCCACCGGTTTCAACGTCGCGCAGATGGTCGGCAACCTTGTGATCAGGGGCGAAGGCGGGCGTGAACTGGGCGAGGAATGGGGTGCGGAAGACCCGCGCAGCTACCTTGGCATGTGCGTCCCGGGCTATCCCAACTACTTCCACACCGTTGGCCCCAACAGCGCGCCCAATCACGCCGCCGGCCAGAACCTTATCTCCGAAGCGCAGGTCAACTGGATCATCGAGGCGCTCGATCGCATCACCGAAGCCGGCGCCCGCGCCTTCGAGGTGGAGCAGGACGCATTCGATGCCTGGAACCGCAAGGTGGACGAGCGCATGCCGCAGATGATCTGGACCCACCCGCGCGCCAATTCCTACTACAACAACTCCAAGGGCCGCGTCTTCCTGTCGTGGCCCTGGCGCCTGGTCGATTTCTTCAACGCCACCCGCCGCCCGGAACCGGGCTGCTATCGCCTGATCGATTGACACCGCCAACCCGGTTCCATGCATCTCTCTTGCGCGGGACCGGGGTTTCGCCCTAGTCGGGATGCGTGACCAAACGCACCCGCCTCCCCGCGAAAGACCGCAAGGCGCTCATTCTCGCCAACGCCCGCGCAATTTTCGCGCAGAACGGCTATGAAGCGGCGCGCACGCAGGAGATTGCCAAGCGGTCGGGCGTATCCGAAGCGCTGATGTACCGGCACTTCCCCTCGAAAGAGGCGCTCTACCGCGCCGTGCTGCGCGAAGTGATCCGCGAACAGGATGCCAGCTACGAGATCCTCGGGCTCCAGGAACTCAACGGGCGGGCGCTGGTCCGCAATCTCCATGCCTATTTCAGCCTCGTCATCGGGCCGTCCCAGGTGCGCTTCAAGGAAGGCTTCCGCCTGCTGCTTGCCAGCCTGATCGGCGACGCGCGGTTTGCCACGCTGGTCTATCGCCGCGCGCACCGGTTGATGAATCATCGCCTCACCGCCGCCTTGCGCCAGGCGCGCGACGCTGGCGAGGTGGTGGGCCGGGAAATCTCGGTCGCCAACACCTCGCTGTTCACCGAACACGTCGGCACCGTGCTCAACGTGCTGGCTTCGAACGTCGAACGCTCGCCCTACCACGGCAACACCGAGGACCTCATCCGCGACGCCGTATGGTTCTGCTGCCGCGGGGTGGGCTTCACCGACGAAGCGATCGAGCGCCACCTGCGCGATTGAGCGCTGCCGAAAGGCCTACGCCGGCATTCAGGCGCGCATCAGCGAGCCGCCGTTGACATCGAAGATCCCGCCATTGATCCAGCGCCCGTCCTGCGACAGCAGCATGGCGACGACGCCGGCATGGTCTTCGGATGTACCGAGGCGCGTGTGGGGGGTGCGGGCCATGTAGTAGTCCGCCCACTTCCTGGCCTCCTCGGCATTCGCGTCCATCTGCGCCTTCATCTCGCCCGTGACGGTGAAACCGGGCGCGAGGACATTGGCCGTGACCCCATCCTTTCCCCAGCGTGCCGCGACATGGCGCATCAATGCGTTCAGTCCGGCCTTGGCCATGGCATAGCAGGGACGTGTTGGCTCGGCGCCGTGGGCAGCGCCCGAACTGGTATAGACAATCGCGCCCTCCCCACTGGCAACGAGGTGTGGCAGGACTGCGCGGGTACACAGCAGGTGGCCCCGCAGGTTTACCGCGATAGTGCGATCGAAGGTGGCGAGGTCGATTGCCAAGGCATCGGAATCTTCCATGATCACGCGCAGGTCGGCCGCGTTGATATGCGCTCCATCAAGCCCGCCGAACCGATCCACCGCGGCCGCCGTCGCCTGCTGGACGGAGGCTTCGTCAGCGATGTCGACATGGACGGCGAATGTGGCACCACCGGCGTCCTCGGCAACCTTCGTCGCACCGGCGATGTTGATATCTGCTGCGCATACCTGCGCGCCCTCCTCGGCAAGGCGGCGAACGGTGGCTGCGCCAATGCCCGTCGCACTGCCGAAAACGATGATGCGGCGGCCGGCAAGTCGGTTGGTCATGATCGTCCCTTCTTCACGTCAATCGAGTGCTCATCAGGGGCCAGAGCCCACGCCATACGCATCACAGGATGCGCAAAGGTGAAGCATGCCTCGCCGACTTGCCAGGAATGCGTAGACATATACCCATCATGGTGCGTAAAGGAACTAAGTTTTTACTCACCATCCTCGTGAACTGCCATGCCCTTGCGCTGGCCGGGCATGCGGGTTACCAACCACATTGACAGCGCTATCTAGTTGGGGTCCAAAAGGATCGACGGCGCGGGGAGAGCGATATTGCGCAAAGTGCTGAAGGTGCTCGGCCTGCTGTTGCTTGCGGCCGCGGTAGTCATGGCGATCCTGGCGTGGCGCAACTGGGACCTGATCCAGCGCGTGTTTCTGGGCGGTGTCAAAGTCTATGAGACGGTCCCGCCGCAAATTCCCGCCAACATTCCGCGCCCCGCCGTGCTGGTCTTCTCGAAGACCAATGCCTTTCGCCATGAAGAGGCGATTCCCGCTGCTGCGAAAATGTTCGACGCGCTGGCCAAGCAGAATGGCTGGGGCCTCTACCAGACGGAGAACGGAGCGGCCTTCAGCCCCGAGATCCTGTCCCGCTTCGATGCCGTGGTGTTCTCCAACGTCACCGGCGACGTCTTCACGCCCGAACAGCGCGCTGCGTTCAAGGCCTATCTCGAAAATGGCGGTGGCTATGTCGGGATCCACGGCGCGGGCGACAATTCGCACAAGGCGTGGGACTGGTATGTCACCTCGGTGATCGGCACGAACTTCATCGGCCATCCGATGGAACCGCAGTTCCAGAGCGCTGCCGTCAACGTCGAAACCCATGCGCACCCTTCGACCGCGTCATTGCCTGACAGGTTCGATCATGTCGACGAATGGTATTCCTTCGACAAGTCGCCGCGCGGCATCCCCGGGCTGACCGTTCTCGCCACGATCGACGAGGGCAGCTACAAGCCGGGTTCGTTCATGGGCACCGAACTTGCCATGGGCAAGGACCATCCCGTGGCGTGGTGGCGATGCATTGGCCAAGGGCGCGTGTTCTACGCTGCGGCAGGCCACACTGCACAGACTTACGACGATCCCCAGTACCGCCAGTTCCTTACGGGTGCGGTACAGTGGGCGATGAAGCGCGCCGGCAGTGGCTGCGGCGGCGATGCTGCCAGCGCCACCGGGTCAGCGCAAGCAAGCAACTGACATAGAGCAACTACAGGAACGGGCGGGGAATTCTTTCATGGCAACCACATCCCAGAACAGGAAATCGATCTTCTGGATCTGCGTCCTTGCCCTGTTCTGTGCGGCACTGGCGAACGCCGTGCGCGCAGGCGCCGCCGGGGCAATGAAGACAGCCCTGCTCGATCCGATAGACCCGCAGCATTCGGGCGAGCTTATCGGCGTCGTGCTCGGCAACTCTTTCCTCGGCTTTGCCATCAGCTTGCTGGTCATCTCGCCGCTGCTCGACAAGTTGGGCGCAAAGAAGGTGATCCTGTTCGCCTCGGCCTGCTTCATCCTCGGCCCGCTCCTTGTCCTGCTGGCGGGGAACGCTCCACCCGCCTCGATCATGCTCGTGCTCAACCTGGCCATGGTTCTGTGGGGCTGCGGCTGGGGAGCGACCGAGGCCTCGATCAATCCCGTGGTGGCCACGCTCTTTCCCGACGAGAAGACAGGCAAGCTCAACGAGCTGCACGCCTGGTGGCCGGCAGGCCTGATCCTCGGCGGTCTGCTTTCGGTCCTGTTCTTCAAGTCGCTTGACCTGCCGTGGCAGGCGCTGGTGGGCCTGTGCCTCATTCCCGGCGTGGCTCTGGCAATCTGGGCAGCCCGCCACCAGTTCCCGCAGACCGAAAGCGCCGTGGCAGGCGTCTCCTTCGGCGAGATGATGACCGAGCCGTTCAAGCGGCCGAGCTTCTGGGTATTCTTCGCCATCATGTTCCTGACCGCGTCGAGCGAACTGGCGCCTGGCGCATGGGTCGATGTGACGCTGACCAATACCGTCGGCATGCCGGGCATTCTCGTGCTGGTCTATGTCTCTGCGATCATGTTCGTCATGCGCCATTTCGCCGGCGCGCTGGAACATCGTTTTTCCGACATGGGCCTTCTGCTGATGTGCACGGTGCCTGCGGCCGTGGGCCTGTACCTGCTGTCGGTGGCGAACTCACCCGTTACCGCGGTACTGGCGGCAACGGTCTGGGCGTTCGGCGTGTGCTTCATGTGGCCGACCATGCTGGCGGCAGTTTCGCGGCGATACCCGCGTTCTGGCCCATGGGGCATTGGCCTGGTCGGTTTTGCCGGCGCGCTGGCGATCTACTTCGTGCTCCCCGAACTCGGCGCGATCTATGACAGGGCCAAGCTGGAGAAGGCCGGGGGCGAAGAAGCCTTCGCCGCATTGCAGCCCGGCAGCGATGCCTTGCAGCAGGTTCTTGCCTACGCTGCAGAGAAGAGCTTCCAGACCATTGCCATCATTCCGGTGGTGCTCTTCTTCATCTTCCTCGCCGTGCGCCTCGTCGAACGGAAAAGCGGAAAGGCCTGATCCGTGAAGGTCGGCATCAACCTGATGCTGTGGACGGGGCATGTCACGCCCGCTGATGCGCCGCTGCTCGCAGCGCTGAAGGACACCGGGTTCGACGGCGTGGAAGTCCCGCTGTTCGACGTTTCGAGCAGCGCGCACTTTGCCGGGCTGGCCGACATCCTTGACGGCATCGGGCTCGAACGCACGGCAACGGCCATTCTTCCGGACGAAGCGCACAATCCGATTTCACCCGATCCCGCAGTCCGCGCCCGTGCGGTCCAGCATCTCGAGCGCGTGATCGATTGCGCAGCAGCGCTCGGCGCGCAGGTTTTGGCCGGACCGTTGTTCCAGCCGCTCGGGCTGTTCAGCGGGGCCGGGCCGACCGAGGCCGAGCTTGAGCGTTGCGCCGAGGTGCACCGGGCAGTTGCCGAACGCGCCCGCGCGGCAAACCTGCCTTTGGCGCTGGAACCCCTGAACCGCTTCGAGTGCTACCTGCTCAACACCTGCGAACAGGCGAGCGCCTATCTGGACCGTCTCGATGCACCCGGGTTCGGCATCCTTTACGATACGTTCCATGCCCATATCGAGGAGAAGGACCCGGTGGCGGCGCTGCGCAAGGCACTGGCGCGCGGCCACGTGGCCCATGTCCACATCAGCGAGAACGATCGCGGCACTCCGGGGCGCGGGCATGCCAGGATTGCCGAGGCCATCGCCGCACTCAAGCAGACGGGGTACGATGGCTGGCTGACCATCGAGGCCTTCGGCAAGGGCCTGCCCGAGCTCGCCGCCGCAACCCGCGTATGGCGCGATTTCTTCAGCAGCCCGGAAGAGGTCTACACCGAGGGGCACCACTTTATCCGCGCATGCTGGGGCCAGGCATGATGTCCACACCGGCCATTTTTGCCCTGCGCCAAGAAGCAAGCCAGAACACGGAGACTGCCGATGATTGATCTTCCCGAAACCGATCGCCGTGGCATCTTGGCCGGCTTCGCCGCCCTGCTCGGCGCGGCAGCACTTCCAATCGAGGCACTTGCGGCACCGGCCGGCAAGACCACGCCCTTCCTCCCCGCCCCACGCTTTGCGCTGCTTTCAAGCGTGGCCGACACGATGCTGCCCGTCACCGACACGCCGGGCGCGCTTGCGGCGCAAGTCCCCGCCCGGCTTGGTGCGATGCTGAAGAACTGGGCCGCGTCGGCCACCCGGGCCGAGATCCTCGCGGCGCTTGACCGGATCGATGCCTCGGCCAAAGCTGCCAAGGGGCGCAGCTTTGCCGCGCTTTCCGCAAAGGAGCGCGAAACGGTGCTGCGCGCCCACGATGCCGCCGCGCTCAAGCCGACAGCCCCGCTCGATGCCAACAAGGCGGGGTTCCTGCAGACGGGGACCGTACCTACCGATGCCGGTTACAAGCGGCTGAAGGAGCTGGTCATCGGCCTCTACTACTACAGCCCGACCGGCAGCGAGCACGAGCTGGTCTATGATCACGTGCCCGGCCCCTACCAGGCCTCGGTCAAGCTTACCCCGAAATCCCGGCCTTTCCTCGGCCTCGGTCCGTTCTGAGCGGAGATAGATTCATGTTTGACGCCATCGTTATCGGCTCGGGTATCAGCGGGGGCATTTCCGCCAAGGAATTGACCGAACGCGGCCTGAAGGTCCTGGTGATAGAGCGCGGCCGCAAGGTCGAACACGTCAGCGACTACAACGACACCCAGATGCCGTGGGAGCTGCCCAACAACAACGAGATTCCCGAAGAGGAACTGGCGCGCGACTATCCTGTGCAGCGCCAGTGCTATGCCGTGAATGCCGCGACCAAGCAGTTCTGGGTCAAGGACAGCGAACATCCCTACACCACGCCAGAAGACCGCCCGTTCAGCTGGATTCGCGGCTATCACCTCGGCGGGCGCTCGATCATGTGGGGCCGCCAGGCCTATCGTCTTTCGCCCATGGATTTCGAGGCCAACGCCAAGGACGGTCACGGCGTCGACTGGCCAATCCGCTATGACGACCTCGCGCCGTGGTACAGCCATGTCGAGAAGTTCATCGGCGTGGCAGGGTCAAAGGAAGGCCTGCCGCAACTGCCAGATGGCGAATTCCTGCCTCCATGGGAAATGAACGATGCCGAAAAGCTGTTCAAGGCATCGGTCGAGGAGAAGTTCTCGGGCCGCAAGGTGATCATCGGGCGCAATGCCAACCTCTCGGTCGCCCAGCCACACCACGAGGAACTGGGGCGCACCAGCTGCCAGAACCGTTCGATCTGCGAACGCGGCTGCAGCTTCGGGGCGAACCACACCAGCCTGTCCTCATCCTTCCCTGCGGCAGAGCGCACCGGCAACCTGACCATCGTCACCGATGCGATCGTGCACAGCCTGGTGCAGGACCCGGCCAGTGGCAGGATCACGGCCGTGCGGGTGATCGATGCCAAGACCATGGAGGGGCGGACCCATGAGGCAAAGGTCTTCTTCCTCAACGCATCGACCATCGGATCGGCGCAGATCCTGCTGAACTCGGCGAACGAGGCAAATCCGCGCGGCCTGTGCAACAAGTCCGATCAGGTCGGCCGCAACATCATGGACCACATGTATGCGCTGGCGACAGCCGGCGTGATGCCGCATTATCCGGCCGACAGCTATTATCACGGCCGCCGTCCCACCGGCATCTACATCCCGCGCTATCGCAACGTGACAGAGGACGCCGACGGCTTCGTGCGCGGCTACGGCTATCAGGGCGCAGTGACCCGGCAGGGCGGAAAGCCCGATGCTTCCGCAGGAATCGGCCAGGAGATCAAGGAGCGGAACCGCAAGTTCGGGCCGTGGGTCGCCTATATCTCGGGCTTTGGCGAAATGCTGCCCCATCCCGATAACCGGATGACGCTGCACCAGACGCGCAAGGACAAGTGGGGCATTCCGCTGCTCCACATCGACGTTCAGCTGCGCGAAAACGAGAAGAAGATGGCCAGGCAGATCCAGGCCGATGCCCGGACCATGATCGAAGCCGCCGGCGGCACTGTCGTCTACCAGCGGACCGAACCGGGACCGCCGGGTCTGGGCATCCACGAGATGGGCAGCGCCCGCATGGGCCGCGATCCGATGACCTCGGTGTTC
Organism: Novosphingobium sp. FW305-C-30-35; assembly: GCF_058783135.1. Taxonomy (NCBI): domain Bacteria; kingdom Pseudomonadati; phylum Pseudomonadota; class Alphaproteobacteria; order Sphingomonadales; family Sphingomonadaceae; genus Novosphingobium; species Novosphingobium sp. FW305-C-30-35. Next base: position 25,139 of record NZ_JBYSYJ010000002.1, on the reverse strand, counting down.
AACGGGCTGAACCAGGCGCACGAGGCGCCGAACCTGTTCTGCACCGATGGCGCGGTAATGACCTCGTCGGGCTGCCAGAACCCGTCGCTCACCTACATGGCGATGTCGGCCCGCGCCGCGCATAATGCGGTGCTGATGTTGAAGGAAGGCAAGATCTGAACCGCTCGGGGGCTGCCTGCAAGGGCAGCCCTTCAAGCAGGAGACCCCCGGATTTACATTCCCGGCGATCCGGGGAAGCCCATGTAGTAGCTGCCGGTGGTCATTCCGCCGTCGACCACGATCTCTGCGCCATGGATGTAGGACGCCTCGTCGCTGGCAAGGAAGGCGCTGGCTGCGGCCACCTCTTCCGGCCCGCCGATGCGCTGCAACGGCACGTTGCCATAGCCCTTGTCCACTTCCTCGCGCGGCGCGCCGGAGTGGTTGGACATCACCGTGTCGACTCCGCCGGGGTGGACGGAGTTCACCCGAACGCCCTTGTGGCCCAGCTCCATCGCCGCCACCTTGGTCAGCCCGCGCACGCCCCACTTGGACGAGGCGTAGGCAACCAGGCTGTTCGCGCCCTTCATCCCGTCCACGGAAGAGACATTGACGATCGAACCGCGCCCACGCGCGATCATGCCCGGCGCCACCGCCTTGATGCCGAGGAACTCGCCGACGAGATTGACGCCCAATATCTTTTCGTATTCGGCCTTGGTCGTCTCGAGCAGGCTCTTGAACAGCAGGATGCCGGCATTGTTGACCAGCGCGTCGACCGGTCCCAGCGTTGCTTCAACTTGGCCGACAACGGCAGCCCAATTGGCCTCGTCGGTCACGTCTAGATGGAAGAACCGCGCCGCATCGCCAAGCTCTGCGGCCAGTGCTTCACCGGCCTCGTCCAGCACATCGGCAATCGCCACTTTCGCGCCCTCGGCCACGAACAGCCGGCTCGTCGCCGCGCCCATGCCCCGCGCGCCACCGGTGACGATCGCCACCTTGCCTGCAAGCTTTCCCATGATCTCTCCCTTGGCCCCTGCGTGGGAGCCTTATGTCCTCAGGCCACCTTCTGCCCCGGCCGCTTGTCGAGCGTGACGTGCAGACCATTGACCCGGCCCTGTATCTCGGGCGCCTTGTCACGCGGGTTGTAGAACTGGCGGTACCACAGGCGCACCTTGGCGTATGGCCCATCCTTGGGGATCGCCAGCGGGTTGATGCAGGCGCGCTTGTTCGCCCAGATTTCCACGTCCTGCGCAAAGGCAAGGCGGCTTGCTTCCTGATACATCAGCGCAGTCTGGCGGTCCTCGGCGGTCGTCTCGCGGCTGCCGTCGTGAACCTTGACCATCAGCGCGTGCCATGACCGCGTCACCCCGTCCTCGATCGGCGTGTTGGCGATCATGATGAAGCTGTCGAACGTGCCGGCCATTTCCGATTGCAGGAAGCCGGGCCCCTCGTACCAGGTATCCAGGACCAGCGCGTCTTCGGGGTTGGCGGTCAGCGTGCGGTGCCCGGCGCTGTAGTACTGGTGCAGGTGCGGCCCCATGAACTCGTTGGCAAAGTACTGCCAGTCGGTCGCCCCGTGGATCGGCACGAAGTGGCCGAAGTCTGCCATGTTGTCGACGATCTCGATGCCGTGGCTGTTAAGATCGCCCATGTAGTCGATCTTCCATTCGACCCAGCCCGGCTCGCCATAATGGCCGCCGAAATTGGCCAGCTCGACGTCGGGCTCCAACCCTTCCGGATCATGCCACATCCAGATGATCCCGGCGCGTTCGAGCACCGGATAAGTGCCGAGCTTCGCTGCCTTGGGGATGAAGTCGGAATAGGGAATGTGGTTGCACGCGCCATCGGTGCCGAAGCGCCAGCCGTGGAACGGGCAGCGGATCGACTCGCCCTCGACATGCTCGCCATCGCGCACGATGTAGGACGTGCTGTTCTTCGCCAGGTGCGCGCCCATGTGCGGGCAATAGGCATCGACCACGTAAGGCTTGCCGCTCTCGCCCCGGTAGATCACCAGATCCTTGCCGAAGTAGCGGATCGGCGCGGGAGTGCGCGTGGCATCGGCAGCAGTTCCGATCATGAACCAGCCGCGCGGAAAATCGAACTCACCCAGGCCATACTCTTTCGAGGTTGCCATCTGCATCACTCCTTTTGATCACCGCGCCGTTCTGCCTTGGTGACGACAGCGCATTCGTGATCCCGAAAACCGAATCGCGAACGATTTGCGGACCGATCGCGATCTTCTCCCACGCCCTCAGCATGGCACGCCCAAGAGCATTGGGCAAGCCCAAGCGGACCACACTTTGCGTTGCCATAAATGCCGCATCTTACGCAAAGGCAGCAATACTCCACGTTTTCTCTGTAACCTGCGTTCAGATTTTGGTTTGCAGTTTGCATGAGGCCGTGGCAACAACCCGATCAGCGAGAGGCCGCAAGACGCTTCACGCCACTGGAGAGAAGCATGACCGATCTTGACCGCAAAGTCGTCCTGATAACCGGAGCCGGGCAGGGCATCGGACAGGGCGTGGCGCTGGCAATGGCAGGCGCTGGCGCATCTGTCGTCGTCACCGGGCGGACGCTCGCCAAGGTCGAGGCAACGGCGCGGATGGTCGAGGAACGCGGCGGCCAGGCGCTTGCCGTCGCTTGCGACGTGAGGTCCGCCGCCGACCTTGCCGCGACGGTGGAGCGCACCGTCGCCACCTTCGGCGGGCTCGACATTCTCGTCAACAATGCCCAGGAAGTGCCGCTCGGCAAGCTCGAGGACGTGACGGACGAAGCCTTCCTTGCGGGATTTGAAAGCGGGCCGCTGGCCACGCACCGCCTGATGAAGCTCGCCCGCCCGCACCTCGCCGCGCGCGGCGGCGGCACGATCTTCAACTTCTGCTCGTCGGCGGGCATCCGCTGGGACATGACCGGTTACGGCTGCTACGCCGCGGTCAAGCAGGCGATCCGTTCGCTCACCCGCGCCGCTGCCGCCGAATGGGGCGGCGAAGGCATCCGCGTGCTGACCATCGCGCCGCACGCGGAATCGCCCGGGCTCAAGTGGTGGATCGAGAACAATCCCGAAGAGGCGCAGGCCTTCTTCCGCACGATCCCGCTGGGCCGGGTCGGCAGCCTGGAAGGCGATATCGGCCGCGCGCTGGTGGCGCTTGCGGGGCAGGACCTTGCCTACCTGACCGGGGCGACAATCCCGCTCGACGGTGGACAGGCCAACTTCGACTGAGGAGGCGCAGCCCATGGAAAAGGTCATCGCTGCCCTCTGGGCCCCGCCGCAGCAATCGCGCGAGGAGTTCGGCGCCGCACTGCTCGGCACCCTGCCCCAGGCGCTCGTCGCTGCGGGAGCGAGCCGGGTTCGGCTCAACCTGCGCGATGCCACGGTCGCACCGGGCGAAGCGCTGGTCCAGCAGTGGCAGGCGCCGCAGCAGGCTGCCGTCGTGCAGTTCTGGATGCCCTCGGCAAACGCCCGCTTCCGGACTGAGGTAGATGCCGCGCTGGCCGCGCATTCGGCCTGGTTCGCCGCATGGCTGGTCTGCGAATCCGAGATCATCCCCAACACCGCGCATCCGTGTTCTGCAAATGTTTCCCCGGGGAAACACCGCACCTGGGGCTGGAGCCAGGCCAGCTTCATCACCTTCCGCCCGGACATCACCCGCGAAGAGGCCGTCGCCCACTGGCATTCGCACCACACGCGGGTGGCCATCGAGACGCAATCGAATTTCGAATACGTCCAGAACCTGATCGTCCGCCCCCTCACCGAAGGCGCGCCGGCCTACAGCGCGTTCGTCGAGGAATGCTTTCCCCTGGAAGCGCTCGAACAGCCCGAAGTCTTCTTCGATGCCGTGGGCAACCCGGAAAAGTTCAAGGCCAATCTCGACGCGATGATGGCCAGCTGCCACGCCTTCATCGACTTCACCCGCAACGATATCATCCCCACCAGCCAGTTCGATTTCGCCCACCTGGGCTGAAGATCGCGCAAGAGGAATCCACCATGTCCGAACAACCGAAAGTGGCTCTCGTAACTGGCGCCAGCCGGGGTGCAGGCGCCGGCATAGCGCGCGGCTTTGGCGAGATGGGCTACACCGTCTACGTCACCGGGCGCACCGTTACGCCGGGTGACGCGAAGGGCTGGGACGGCACCGTGCTGCCCGGCACGGTATCCGAAACCGCGCAGAAGATCACCGAGAACGGCGGCAAGGGCATTCCCGTTGTCTGCGACCATGCCGACGATGCCAGCGTCGCCCGCGTATTCGAACAGATCATGGACGAGCAGGGCCGCCTCGACGTGCTGGTCAACAATGCCGCCTACATGCACCACCAGCTGATCGAGAAGGCGCCGTTCTGGGAAAAGGAACTGGATGCGCAGAAGATCATCGATGTCGGTCTGCGCAGTGCCTACGTCGCCAGTTGGCACGCGGCGAAGATCATGGTTCCGCAGAAATCGGGCCTGATCGCGATGACCTCGTCGTTCGGCGCGACCTGCTACATGCACGGCCCCGCCTACGGCGCGCAGAAGGCCGGGCTCGACAAGCTGGCGCACGACATGGAGCACGATTTCCGCGGCACCGGCGTGATCGCCGTCTCGCTCTGGCTCGGCCCGCAACTGACCGAGCGCGCGCTGATCGCGGCCAAGACCAACCCGGAGCAGTACGAAGGCTTCCTGTCGATGGCCGAGAACCCCGAATTCTCCGCCCACGTCCTTGCTGCCATCGACCGGGCGCCGAACCGCGACGAGCTTTCCGGTCAGACGCTGATCGTGGCGGAAATCGCCAAGGAACTGGGCGTGAAGGACAGGGGCCACGACCGCCCCTCGCACCGCGAAATGCTCGGCAGCCCGCGCCCGAAGAACCCGGCGGCGGTCTATTGAAGGGTAGCGCCGAAGCACCTTCGCCTAATTGCTTCGTCAGCCTGAACTCGTTTCAGGGTCCATTTCTCGACATCCACGGACAGTGTTCGGTGAGAGATAGATGCTGAAACAAGTTCAGCATGACGGGGCTTGTGGTTGAAGGCTTGTTCGGCAAAGCGCTCAGGGACGTTCGCTCAATGATCCCCGCCGGATCATCCTGCGATACCGAGATCCGCGAACCCCTTGCACCAGCCCCCCCGCCCCATACCCTTCGCCCGTTGGAGCCGGAGCAACCGGCCAGACGGGGAGATGATCGATGGCAAGTGCAGCAGCGGGTGCAGACGGCCTTCCCTTGCTCGATGGCGGCGTGCCGCTGCTCGGGCACCTCGCCCAGTTCTTTCGCGATCCGGTTTCCGTCCTGAAGCGCGGCTATCGCTCGAAGGGCCGGCTCTTCGCGATGAACTTCATGGGCCAGCGCATGAACGTGATGCTGGGGCCGGAACACAACCGCTTCTTCTTCGAGGAAACCGACAAGCTGCTCTCGATCCGGGAGTCGATGCCGTTCTTCCTCAAGATGTTCTCGCCCGAGTTCTACTCGTTTGCCGAGATGGACGAATACCTGCGCCAGCGCGCGATCATCATGCCCCGGTTCAAGGCGGCATCGATGAAGCAGTACGTGCCGGTGATGGTCGAGGAATCGCTGAACCTCGTCGAACGGCTGGGTGAGGAAGGCGAGTTCGACCTGATCCCGACGCTGGGCCCCGTGGTAATGGACATCGCCGCGCACAGCTTCATGGGGCGCGAATTCCACGAGAAGCTTGGCCACGAATTCTTCGAGCTGTTCCGCGATTTTTCAGGCGGCATGGAGTTCGTGCTGCCGCTGTGGCTGCCGACGCCCAAGATGGTGAAAAGCCAGCGCGCCAAGAAGAAGCTCCACGCGATCCTGCAATCGTGGATCGACAAGCGCCGCGCCAGTCCGCTCGATCCGCCCGACTTCTTCCAGACGATGATCGAGACGAAGTATCCCGATGGCCGCGCCGTGCCCGACGAGATCATCCGGCACCTGATCCTGCTGCTGGTCTGGGCGGGCCACGAAACCACCGCCGGGCAAGTCAGCTGGGCGCTGGCCGACCTCCTCCAGAACCCCGGCTACCAGCAGGTGCTGCGCGAAGAGGTCGCCGGCCTGATCGGCGGCGGCAACGGTGCCAGCCTGGGGTGGGAGCAGGCCGTGGCGATGGAGAAGATGGACCTCGCCCTGCGCGAGACAGAGCGGCTCCACCCCGTCGCCTACATGCTCAGCCGCAAGGCCAGTGCCGATATCGAGCGCGACGGCTATCGCATCCGCAAGGGCGAATTCGTGCTGCTCGCGCCCTCGGTCAGCCATCGCATGGAAGAGACCTTCCGCAATGCCGATGCCTATGATCCCGAGCGCTTCAACCCGCAGAACCCGGACGCGCAGATCGAGAGCAACTCGCTGATCGGCTTCGGCGGCGGGGTGCATCGCTGTGCGGGGGTAAACTTCGCGCGCATGGAAATGAAGGTGCTGGTGGCGATCCTGCTGCAGAACTTCGACATGGAGCTGATCGACGAAGTGCGCCCCATCGCCGGCGCATCGACCTACTGGCCCGCCCAGCCCTGCCGCGTGCGCTACAAGCGGCGCAAGCTGGATGGCGCGGGTGGAAGCGCGGACGTGGCGGCGCTCGCCAAGGCGGCCGGTTGCCCGGCCCATGCATGAGGCGCACTGAATGGCCAAGGTGACTTTCGTCCAGCCGGACGGCTCGGCGCGGACTTGCGTGAACTTCGAGGGCATGACCCTGATGCAGCTTGCGGTCGGCAACCTTGTCGACGGGATCGACGCGCTGTGCGGCGGCATGATGCAGTGCGCCACCTGCCACTGCTACATCGACCCGGACTGGCTTGACCGCACCGGCCCCGCCCGGCCGGAAGAACGCGAGATGCTCGAGGCCATCGATGGCGTCGAGATCCGCCCGAACAGCCGCCTGTCCTGCCAGGTCCAGCTTGGCGAGGAGTTGGACGGGCTGGTGGTGCACATTCCGGCGGAGCAACCGGGAATCTAGCAACAGCAGTGCCCTCTCCCTGCGCATTCGGTTGACATGTGCTCTTCCGGCAAACAGTATGCGTAGAAATAAAAACAACTATTGCCGAATCATCGGCATGGAGAGGGAAGTTGCCGTATGACTGCGGTGGATAACGCAAAGCTCGCTGCGCAGGCGCTCGATTTCGCTGGCAAGACCGTGCTGGTCACCGGCGGTGGCGTTGGCATCGGCCGCGCCATTGCCGAGGCCTTCGCCGGAGCCGGCGCGCAAGTGGTGATCGCCGAGATCGACCCCGCCAATGCCGATGCAGCCGAAGCCGCCATGCCCTCGGCCCGCGTGATCCGCTGCGACGTGCGCCAGCGCGGCGTCGGCGCAATGCTGGCCGAGCGGATCGCCGCCGAGACCGGCCGGCTGGACGTGCTGGTCAACAATGTCGGCCACTTCGTCCACGCCCGCCCCTTCGCCATGCTGGAGGACGAGGAGGCCGAGGAAATCCTCGACGTGAACCTTGGCCAGATGCTGCGCATGACCCGCGCGATGATCCCGCTGCTGCGCAAGGGCGCGCCCGGCTCCTCGATCATCAACGTCACCTCGATCGAAGCGCATCGCGGCATCCCCTATTGCTCGGTCTATGCCGCCGCGAAGTGGGCCGTCACCGGCTTTACCAAGAGCCTCGCGCTCGAGCTTGGCCCCGAGGGCATCCGCGTCAACACCATCGCGCCCGAGACGACCGACACCCCGCAAGTGGCGCTCGATATCATGATCCCGCCGGAAAACCGCGCACACGAGGAGCGCTGGATTCCGCTGGGCCGCTTCGGCCGCCCCAGCGACTGTGCAGGCGCGGCGCTCTACCTCGCCAGCCCGCTGGCGGCATGGGTAACGGGCAGCGCGATCAACATCGATGGCGGCGCACTGGCAGCAGCAGGCTGGTATCGCACGCCGCAGGGCGAATGGACCAACGTGCCGCTGATTTCGGGCAATGGCCTCGTTGTTCCGGGCACCGTGGCATGAGCGACCTTGCCGCCCTGCGCCGCACCGCCGAGCGCTATGCCCTCGGCGCAGACCGGCGCGACAAGGCGCTGTGGCGCGAAGTGCTGGCCGACGATGTCGAGATCAGCGGCCCTGGCTTCAGCATCACCGGGCTGGAAGCCAACCTCGGCTCGATCGACCACCTCGCCCACGCCTTCACCATGACGCGCCACATGGTGCACGACATGGACGTGACCGTGGACGGTGACACCGCGCAGGGCGAGACCCGTTCCACGGCAGAGCACCGCATTGCCGCGCCGGACGGCGACAAGCTGCTGGTCTGGGCGATCCGCTACCAGGACCAGTGGCGGCGCGAACAAGGCACATGGAAATTCACCCGCCGCACCCTGATCGTCGATTGGGAAGAACTGCGCGCCGTCTCCAATCCGGGCGGCGCGGCGTGAGCGGTCTTTCCGGCCGTACCGCCTTCATCACCGGTGCCACCGGAGCCATTGCCGAGGCCTGCGCGCTGCAGCTGGCGCGTGACGGGGCGCGCCTCGCCCTGATGGCGCGGCGGGCCGACGGGCTTGCCGAAACCGCTGCGCGCATCCGCGCGCACGTGCCGGACGCGCAAGTCCACACCTTCATCGGCGATGGCACCGAATATCAGGCCGTGGCCGCAGCGGTACGCGGCGCCCACGCCTTGGCCGGCAGGCTCGACGTCGCCTTTGCCACGGTCGGTGGCGGCGGGTTCCGCCCGCTGATCGAGACCACCGCCGCAGACCTTCGCGATGCCTTCGAGAGCAACGTCGTCTCCGCCTTCCACGTGATCCGCACTGCTGCGCCGCTGATGCAGCCAGGCGGGTCGATCGTCTGCCTGTCATCGGGCGCGGCGGTCCTCACTTTCCGCCATCTGGCCGCCTACCACATGGCCAAGGCGGCGCTCGAAGGACTGGTGCGCGCGGCGGCGGACGAGCTCGGCCCCTCGGGCCTGCGCGTCAATGCCATCCGCCCGGGCCTCACCCGTTCGGGCGCGACACAGGGCATGTTCGAGGGCGGAGCGGCCGAGGCCTTCCTGCCCGAATACCCGCTCGGCCGGCTGGGCGAGGCCGACGACATGGCCGGCGCGGTACGCTTCCTTGCCGGCGACGAAAGCGCCTGGGTGACCGGGCAGTGCATCGCGGTCGATGGCGGCAACCTGCTGCGCCGCAGCCCCGATCTTGCACCGCTACCAGTGGTGAACGCGAATTCCGAAGGGAGAGAATGATGAAAGTACTGGTCATCGGTGGCACCGGGGCCCTTGGCGGCCACGCCGCGCTGCATCTGGCGCGCCAGGGCCATAACGTGACGATCACCGGCCGCTCGTCGGCGCCGCAGGGCACGCCGCTGACAGGGCTCGGCTTTCTCAAGGGAGATTACGTGGCGGGTGATTTCACCGCTGCAACGCTTTCCGGCTTCGACTGGATGGTCTTTGCCGCAGGCAACGACCCGCGCCACGTGCCGCAGGGCGAAGACTTCGGGGCATGGCTGAAGAAGGCCAACCACGAAGCGCTGCCGGCCGTCTTCGCCGCCGCGCGCGAAGCCGAGGTCAGCCGAGCCATCCAGCTCGGCAGCTTCTACCCGCAGGCCGCACCGGAGCTGATTGCGGGCAACGTCTATATCCAGTCGCGCCTTGCCGCGTGCCAGCTTGCCCGCAACGAGGGTGCCGAGGGCTTCGACGTGATCAGCGTCAATGCCCCCTTCATGGTCGGCGCCGTTCCCGGCCTGCCCAGCGCGATCTTCGAGCCTTACGTGGCATGGGCCAAGGGCCAGATCCCGATCCCGTTCTTCGCTCCCACCGGCGGCACCAACTTCATGTCGTTCCGGTCACTGTCCGAAGCCATCGAGGGTGCGTTGTTGCGGGGCGAGCCGGGCAAGGCCTATCTGGTGGGTGACGAGAACCTGACCTTCCGCGAATACTTCCAGCTGTTCTTCGACGCAGTTGGTAGTGACGTGAAGCTGGAAGAGCGCGACGAGGAATTGCCGCTCCTGCCAGACGTGGCCATCCCGCAAGGGCGCGGCAACACGATCAGTTATGAAACCGACGCTGGCGAAACCGCGCTGCTCGGCTATCGTCGCGGCGACGTGGCTGCGGCCGTGGCCGAAATCGTCGCCCAGTACGGGTAAGGGAGAGATACCGATGACGCTCAATCCGCAGGTCGAGGCGCTGCTCGGCTTCTTCGCGCAGATGCCGCCGGTCGATTACGAGACGATCACGCCCGAGGCCCTGCGCGAGGCGAACCGGCCGATGCAGATGGGCCCGCCCCCGGCCGTGGCCGAAGTGCGCGACCTGACACTGGACCTGCCCGGCCGCTCCATCGCCGCGCGGCTCTATAAGCCCGAGGGCGCGGGAGAGAACGCGCCGCTGGTGCTGTTCTACCATGGCGGAGGCTGGGTGATCGGCTCGATCGAGACGCACGATGCCTCGGCCCGTGCCCTTGCCGTGGCGAGCGGCGCGGCGGTGCTGTCGGTGGACTACCGCCTCGCCCCGGAAACGCCCTTCCCCGGCCCGCTCGACGATTGCCATGACGCCCTGCTGTGGGCGGTGGACCACGCGGCAGACCTTGGGATCGACAAGCACCGCCTGGCCGTGGCCGGGGACAGCGCGGGCGGCAACCTCGCCGCTGCCGTGGCGATCCGGGCACGCGATGCCGGCGGGCCGAAGCTCGCCCACCAGCTGCTGATCTACCCGGTCACCGACACCAACTTCGAGAACGGCTCCTATACCGAGAATGCCGAAGGCTACTTCCTCACCACCCGCATGATGCAGTGGTTCTGGGCGCATTACGTGGGCGATCATGCCAACGCGCACCCGGAAGCAGCGGTGCTGCAGCACGCGGACCTTTCAGGCCTGCCGCCCGCCACGGTGCTGGTGGCGCAGTACGATCCCTTGCGCGACGAAGGGCTGGACTATGCCGAGGCACTGAAGCAGGCCGGCGTGCCGGTCGAGACCGAACTCGCGCCCGGCATGATCCACGGCTTCTTCTCGATGTTCGAGGCGGTGCCCGATGCCATGCCCTATATCGAACGGGCGGGCGCGCGGTTGAAGGCAGCGTTCGCGGCCTGACCGCTAACCGGCGAAGCGCGCCGAGGCTTGCAGCACGGTGCGCTCCGACCGCTCCCAGGCAGCGACGAAATCGGCAAGCGGCATGGGCTTGCCGAACAGGTAGCCCTGCAGCTTGTGGCATCCGGCCTGCCGCAGCAGCTGCGCCTGTTCCTCGGTCTCGACCCCCTCGGCGATCACGCGCATGTCGAGCCCGCAGGCCAGCATGATCGCCCCGGTCACCAGCATCGCGCCCTTGCTCCCCGGTGCCAGGCCGTCGAGCAGCGGCTTGTCGATCTTGATGTGGCTGAAGCCATAGCTGCGCAGGTAGTGGATGCTGGTGAAGCCCGTGCCGAAATCGTCGAGCGCGATCGACATGCCGCGCTCCTTGAACGTCTCGACTGCGCGCACCACGCGCTCCGGATTGGCGAGGAGATAGCCCTCGGTGATCTCGAACTGCAGCCGCTCGGGGGGAAAGCGGGTCTGCTCCAGCACATGGGCAACCTGCCGTTCGAAATGCGAATCCCGAAACTGTGCCGGGCTGACATTGACGCTGAGCCGCAAGTCGCCCAGCGGTGCAATATCGCGGCAGGCGCGTTCGAGCACGAACATGCCGAGCGGATGGATCTGCCCGGTGGCTTCGGCAATGTCGATGAAATCATCCGGCGGCAGCGGGCCCTCGGGGCGACGCGGCCAGCGCAGCAGGGCTTCCACCGCCACGATCCGTCCCGTCTGGGCATCTACCTCGGGCTGGTAGTAGACTTCGAACTCATCGCGGGCGAGGCCGCGACCGATCTGCGTTTCGACGGCCAGGCGATGTTTTCGACCCTCATCGAACGCGGCATCATAGACGGCGACCTGGTTCTTGCCGCCGGTCTTGGCGTGATACATCGCAGTGTCGGCGCGGCGCAGCAATTCGCGTGGCGTTCCGGCCGCATCGGTATTGGCGGCAACGCCGATGCTGGCGCCCACCTGCAGCACGTGGCGTTCGACCAGCACCGGCAGCGAGATCTCCTCGAGGATCGTTGCGGCCAGACGTTCCGCCTCGGCCTGCGCCTTGGGCATTTCCAGCAGCACCGCAAACTCGTCGCCGCCGACCCGGGCAAGTCGTGCATGCGCAGGGCAATGCTGGCCCAGCCGCAGGCAGATGCTGCGGATCAGGGCGTCGCCGGCCTGGTGGCCGTGCTCGTCGTTGACTTCCTTGAAGCCATCGAGATCGATGAAGATCACCGCAAGGCTATCGGGCAGGGGATCAGCCCGCGCCTCGAGTCGATCAAGCCGCGTCAGGAGTTCGCGGCGGTTGGGCAGGCCGCTCAGCGGATCGCTGAACGCAATGCGCCGGTTTTCCTCGGAGAGCTTTTCGGCCTCCATCTGCCGCGTGCGGAGGGTGCGCTGGGAGCGGACCAGTTCGGAGAACGAGATGTTGTAGCGGTGCGTCACCACGATCATGCCGATGCACACCAGAGTCAGCACCACCGATTGACCGAGCAGCTTTCCGCCATCCACCCACGAGAAGTAGAACAGGAACGACAGCGTGCTGACCAGCGCCACGCGCATCGCGGCGGGACGCAGGGTCATCAGGCAGAAGACAGTGCTGACCTCGGTCAGACCAAGGAAAAACGTCAGGTTGCTGCGCGCATAGGCATCGCCATCGGGATAGACCCAGATGCACCACGCCTCGAACGCCATGGTCATCAGGATCGCCAGCCAGCAGGTGCGCCGCAGGCAGGCCGCGATGTATTCGTCAGACAGCTTGGCCGGATCGCCCTGCTGCCACCACCAGATGCCGCGCCACACGGCAATGCCGCATGTCACGAGTGGCGTCACGACGGTCTTGATCGGGCGCGCCGGGTCGAAGAACGACAGGGCGATGGCAAAGGCATTGCACACCAGAATCGCATAGAGCAGCGGCATCTGGCGCGAAAACGAACGAAACTGCGCCCGCGTCAGCTCCGGATCGCTGGTATCCAGCCTGAGGATGTTCGCAAAGGCCTGCATCCCCACCGTGTTTCGCCCTAAGTCCTTGAATCTTGGTTAAGATGCAGAACTTAGGCGAAAACCTTGAAGAGGCGGTATTATCGGGGACCCCGTAGAATTGCTTAGTCCGCCGCCGAGGACTGCCGCACCCTCCCCATTTTCACGCAGTGCAAATGGGGAGACGACAGTCGCATCAGCGGCTGACGGAAGGGTAACTCAGGCGCACAGCCCGCGGATATAGCCGAACGCCTCGACCGAAGGCTTGGTCGGCTGCAGTTCCAGGCCGATCGTGCCCTTGTAGCCCAGACGCTCGAAGCGGGCGAGCGCCCCCGGCCAATCGATCTTGCCCGATCCCGGTTCGCCCCGGCCCGGCGCGTCGGCGATCTGCACGTGCACCACCTGGTGCATCGCCGCGGCCAGCGCCTCGTCCGGGTCCTCGCCTTCCACCACCGAATGGTAGAGGTCGTAGAGCACCTTGACGCGAGGGCTGTCCAGCATGTCGGCCACCACCACGCTGTCGTGCGTGGTCGAGCACAGCACGCCGGGGTGATCGTGGCGCGTGTTGGCGGATTCGAGCAGGATCGTCACGTCCAGCTCCTCGGCAATCGGCAGGATCTTGCGCAGCGCATCGGCGAAGATCGAAAGCTGCACCGGCCGCTTCAGCCACGGCACGCCGCGCCCTGAAGTGACCACCACGTTCGAGCAGCCGAGGAACTTGGCCGCCGAGGCCGCCTCGCGGAACACCTCGCAGAAGCCCTCGTGCGTGGCGGGATCGACCAGCTGCGTCACATAGTCCGCCACCGTGCTGATCAGTTCGACGCCGTTGGCATCGAGCGCCGCCTTGATCGCATCAAGATCGCGCCCCTTCAGCAGGAACAGCTCCACCTTGCGGAAGCCTGCCGCTGCAGCCGCCGCGATGCGGTCCTCGATCTTGTCGCCCGCTTCGGTGAAGCCGTATTCGAGGTTTACCGAGAGTTCGAAAGCCATGGCTCAATTCCCCCAGATGCGGCGGGCCATCGCCTGGTGGCGGCGGACCTGTTCGAAGGCATCGCGCATGTCATAGGCATGGCCTTCCCATTCGGAGACCATCGTGCCGGTGAACCCGCCATCCTTGAACAGCGGCAGGATCGTGTCGTAATCGATCGCTTCCTCGACCAGATCCTCGCTCACGCCATAGAACTTGCCGTGGATGTGGATGGTGCGATCGACCAGCGCCGCCCAACTCTTGGGATCGTGGTTCGAAAGGATGAAGAACGCCAGGCACGCCGCCTGAACTTCCAGCGGGCCATGGCCCTTGGGCAGAGCCCACTCGCGCAGGCGCCCGGCCTTCTCGTGGCTCATGCCGTCTTCGAGCCAGACTTCCTTGAGCTTGTCGAGCAGGTCTTCCTTGGCCCCCTTGGCGCGCGCAGCATCGAGCATCGATTCCGGGATGCGGCTTGCCGTGCCGCCGAAGTCGGGAATCCAGCCCAGGTACGGCGTGTTCAGCTTGTCGTACATCTCGCCATAGGCCTGCACCGCGGGGTGCCCCGCCCACATCGGCGCGTGGACTTCCACGCCCATGCGGATGTCCAGCTCCTCGGCATAGGGTGCGATTTCCGGCAGCAGGTGCACCGGCAGCGCGAACTGGTAGCGCACCAGACTGAAGCCCATCTTCTTGGCCGAACGCAGCTGGCGCTTGTGGTATTCCACCAGCGCGGCGTCCTCGATCGGCTGCGCGCCCGGCTTGAGGAAGCGGTCGGAATTGATCGCGCAGGAAACCGGGTTCAGGCCCGTCTCGGCGATCATCTGCTTGAACTCTTCGGCGAACTTGTCCGAAACGTCGGGGAATTCACGGAAGTTCTGGAAGCCGATGATCTCGATGTTCGGACCCAGGTTGCGCTTGGCCACTTCGGCCAGCAGCGTATCGAGCTCGAACTGGCGGGTCAGGTACTCGTTGGTGAAGGAATAGAGCGTAACGCCGGTCTGCGGACCAGTTGCGGTAGTAGCCATGATTGCCGGTCCTCTCTCAGGCAGCTTCGACAGTGAGCGTGGAGGTCTGCGGATTGGTCCGCTTCATCCCCGGAATGTAGGGCGGGCTGATGAACAGGTTCAGCGAAACCTCGCGGGTTTCACCCACCTCGGCGCTGAGCGAAGGCAGCACCAGAAACGCCGAATCGCGGATGAACCAGAAGGTGTCCACCTTCTCGCCATTCTCCGAAAGCGGCCATTGCTGGCCGTTGTATTCGATCAGCGCGTCGGACAAGTCGACAGCTTCGCCACCCACCGACAGCGGCCCCACTTCCACCACCGAAAACGGCAGCGAGCGATACCATGGCAGGCGCATCGCCAGCTTCAACCCGCCTGCCGTAGCAGCAAGTCCTTCTTCTCCGATCACCCGTTCGACTGGCAGCACGTTTGCTCTCCCGATAATTAGAATGCTTCTTCTAATCATCGCTTGACAGCGGGTCAAGGCCTGTGCAGATAAAAAGAGAACTTCAGTTCTATTCTAATTCAGGGACAGGTGCCAGAGGGTCATGGCGGAATTCGATTACATCATCGTGGGCGCGGGCTCGGCAGGCTGCGTCCTGGCCAACCGCCTCAGCGCCAATCCGCAAACCCGCGTCCTGCTGATCGAGGACGGTGGCGACAACCAGCACCCCTTCATCAAGATGGCCGGCGGCTTCATCAAGATGATGGGCAACCCCGATTACTTCCGCGTCTACCAGACCGAACCGCGCCCCGGCATGCGCGGCGGCATCCACACTTACGGGCGCGGCATGGGTGGCTCCTCGGCCATCAACGGCACCTGGTATCTCACCGGCATGCCCAAGGACTTCGACAGCTGGACCGACCACGGCCTGTCGGGCTGGGGCTGGGATGAAATCGCCCGCTGCTACAGGAAGTTCGAGGACTATCGCGATCCCGGCGCGCATCCTGGTCGGGGCCAGGGTGGTGAACTGCAGGTCACTGCGTCGACCTACCAGTCGCCGGTGCTCGATGCACTGGTCGCCGGCTTCGGCACGCAGGGCATGCCCTGGCTCGACGATATCACCACGCCCGGCAAGCAGGGCGTCGGCCGCAGCCAGTACACCGTCGATCGCAAGGGCGTGCGCGAAAGCTCGTACAAGGCCTTCGTCATGCCGATCCTCGGCCGCCACAACCTTACCATTGCCCAGCACACTGCGGTAAAGCGCATCACCATCGAAGGCGGCCGCGCCACGGGCGTCGTCACCGAAGCCCATGGGGAAGAGCGCAGCCACACCGCCGCGAAGGAAGTCATCCTTTCCGCCGGCGTCTATGGCTCGCCGCAGCTTCTCCAGCTGTCGGGCGTCGGCCCCGGCGCCACGCTGCAGGCGCTGGGCATTCCGGTGATCAAGGACCTCGCCCGCGTCGGCCAGAACCTGTCCGATCACACCAAGTTCGGCGTCTCGTTCGACCTGACGAACCACCCCGGCACCAACCGCGAGTTCTTCGGTTGGCGGCTCTATCGCAATGCCCTCCAGTATTTCCTCACTGGCACCGGCCACCTTGCCCGCGTCGGCATGCCGATTACCGGCCTGGTCGCCAGCGAAGGCACGCCCGAGGACTGGCCCGATCTGCAGGTCGGCGCCGCGCCCTTCGCCATGCGCACGGTGAACGAGATGGCCGCCCGCCCCGGCAGCCCGCTCACGCCCAATCCCGGCCTCACCTTCTCCGGCTATCACCTGCGGCCCAAGAGCCGCGGCTCGATCCGCCTCACTTCGCCCAACTTCCGCGACGCGCCGATCGCCGACGCCGCGATCTGGTCCGATCCCTCGGACCGGGCCAAGAGCCTCGAACTCTTCCGCCTGTTCCGCGCCATCGCCGGGTCCGAACCGCTGAAAGCCTTCATCGGCACCGAACGCATGCCCGGCCCCGACGTGCAGGACGAGGCCGCGATCCTGGCCGAGCTTGCCAAGATGGTCGAAGTCGGCCTCCACGGCACCGGCACCTGCGCCATGGGCACCGATGAAGCCACCTCCGTCACCGACACCCGCGCCCGCGTCCACGGCATCGGCTCCCTGCGCGTGGTCGACTGCTCGATCATGCCCACCCCCGTCTCCGGCAACACCAACGGCCCGGCAATGGCGGTAGCGGAACGCGCGGCTGAGCTGATTTTGGAGGATGCCAGGTAGAGCGGCGGAAAGGGAGGGACATATCAGCCCCTTCTCTTCTGGTCCAAATTTACTCCGGATCGGTCTGATTCAAGAAAAACCAGCACTCGACTGGTTTACGGCAAAGTAAAACCGTGTCACCTTCCCGATGGGGGTGTAAAGGGTGGCACGGACTTCAGTCTTCGCTGCGATGTGTCTTGCACAGTTTCTGTGCTCTTGCACGATCGTGAGTATTGAAGACGCTTCTGGCCGCCGGTCGACCGCTCATGTGGGCAAGCCGGCCGTTCTTCCTCAATCCGCAAGCGGCATAACTGCATACAGGACCACGGTTTTTGGTCTTGGTCTACTGCCGAATGGCCTCGTGCTCGGATATGGAAGTGCCGATACTGTTCAGGCAAAAGACCTGTCGCAATGTCGGATCATAATCTTCGAATTGCCCAAAGACCCCCAAGAGGCCCGTATATGGCAGGATCTGATCGGCCGACGGACCGATATTTGTACGCTGGACAAGGGGGACAAGCAATGAGGCGCAATAACATCTGGCTGGCGGCCACTCTGATCCTTGGCGGATGCGGGGCGATGGAACAGGCACCGCTGGTCTATTCATCCACCAAGCAGCTGGGTCTGGGTGTCAAGGCAGGTGCTCCCGAAGCGCCGGGCCTTGATGTCAACATCGGTTTCCGTGCGCTTGATATCGCCTATGTTCCCATTGCCGTAGCGAAGCAGTGCAGCAAGGCGGACGGTTGCTCATCCGATTACAACCTGCAGCGGGTTGAAGGCCACAGTGACCAGAACGGCCGCAGCCGTGTCGACCGAAACCGGATGAGCGAACTGCGCTCGATCATCAGTGAAGGCATGGAAGCCAACGCCCAGCGCTCTCGGCGCCTCGTCGAGATCAAGTCCCAGCTCGCTGAATTTGCGAACCTGTCTAAAACTCAGGCCAGCATTGCTGCGCTCGAAAGCGCCCCCGCAGGGGTGGCACGCGTTCTTACCCCCACGGAAGTTGAGCAACTGGCGACACTCAAAGCGACAGAAACCCGCGTCCGCAATCTGCCTGTGCAGGCACTTAACGCAGAACTCGGCACAATCGAGGGGCAGATGGCCAATACCGCCGGACGCATCGACAAGGCTGAAAGCGAGTTGAGAATTCTCATCGCCCAGAAGGAAGAGGAAAGCGGCGACACCAAGACAGATGCGCTCTCGGTCTTCGGCACGTTCAACGGCGACACGTCCGGTGGTACGGAAGGCGGAGGCATGAAGCTCGGCAACACCTTCTCGACTGGTATCGCCGCACAATTCATTGCGCAGGGGATCAGGGAAGCAGCACCCACCAAAGCCATTCAGGATTGCATTGCAGTTGGCAAAGCCGCGATCGACGGCGGCAAGATTCCCCAAGGCCAAGAGGCCGAAGTCCTGAAAGCCATCGCCAAGGCCTGCGAAACCAAGGAACGCAAGGACCCTTAAGAGGCAGAGCCCCGAAAGCGAAAAGGCGCGGTCCTTCCCCGGGACCGCGCCTTCAGCGTGTTTTGCCGGCCTTTACATCAATCCTCCGCAGCGGCTTCCTGCTGCTGGGCCACGCGCTTGATCTGGCCTTCGCCCATTGCCGAGACGACAGCCTTGCCGTTGCCGCTGCCGCTGAAGTTGGCGGCGGGCAGCAGGGCCTTTTCACCGTCGACCTTGACCAGCAGGGATTGCACCCGCCCGCGGCTGTCGGCGATCACCTCGCGGATCTTGCCGATCTTCTCGCCATCGGGGCCAAGCACGTTCATGCCCTTGCTGAGCGAGAAGGCACCTTGCGCCGAAGACGCTGCGCTGCCGGCCAGGGCCAGCGATCCCGCACCGGCCGAAAGCGCGCCATTCGCCGAACCGCTCGCCATCCCCGCGCCAGAGCCAGCGACGGAACCTGCCACGCTGCGCCCACTGGTCGCCAGCGCACCGGCAGTGCTGCGAGTGCCGTCAACCGCCCCGCGCGCCGTGCTTCGTGCCGTTCCGGCGACTTCGCCAGCGGTAGACCGCACCGCATCGGTGCCGATCAGCTGCGCATTGGCGCCACCCGAAGCCCCGCCCGAAGCCGCGCCAGAGCCGCCTGCGCGGGTCATGCCGGTCGGGGTGGAAAGCGTCTGGCCAAGGCTGCCGGTCAGCGAACCGTCGGCACTGCCCTGTGCGCCCACCTTGCCGCTCTTGCGATCGACCGACTTGCTGGCCGAAGCGCGGCCCGTGGCGTCCGCCGAGCCGCGTGTAGTGCTGCGAACGGTGCTGCGCGTCGTGCTGTCGACGCTGTCCATGGTCCGGCCGATGGTGCTGCCCCCAATCGAACCACCAAGCGTGCCGCCCAGCGATCCACCAAGGCCGCCGCCGATGCCGCCACCGCCCAGGATCTGGGCCTGTGCAGCCGGAGCCAGCGCGATCAGCATGGCGGTCGAAGCGATAAGGATCTTGCGCATCGTGAATTTCCTTTCCTCAAAGTGGGCAGGGCCGCCTTCGCAACGGCCTCTCACAAAGGAAAACGGATGGGCTGTCCGGTTTAATTCACGCGCCCCAGAATTTTTTCGGAAATCACCCGGGTTGCGAACGCCAGCGCCAACGGCCCACCCCGCTGCGACTAATCTCGCCTTCGGCTCGCCAAGTCTCGCTCCCCTCCCGCAGGCGGGAGGGGTTGGGGGTGGGCATTCAGCGCCCATCCCTCGTCACCCTACCGCGCAGGTCTGCAGATCGTGCACAGCAGCCCGCGGCCATACGTGCCATCCGGGCCCCGTGCGCCCAGATCGATCGCCTCGGCATCAAGCTTCGGCCCCAGATTGGCGCCCCATTTCAGCGCCACGCGCGATGCCACCAGCGGCGTTGCAAAAGATGTGCCGCGCACTTTCACCCGCCGCCCCGCAGCATTGGTCGCCGCGATATCGGCCCCCGGCGCGGCATAGTCGAGATGCAGCGCCCGCCCCGCCTCGATCAGCGCCCGGTTGCGCCCGTCCACTGCCGTCACCGCGATCACGCCGGGGTAGGAGGCGGGATAGGAAGGCGGCGCCGCCGGGCCATCGTTGCCCACCGCCGCCACGATCACCGCGCCCTTGCCCTGCGCCGCCTTCACCGCCCGCGCCAGCAGCGGATTGGGCGGGCCGACGAGGCTGACCGATACCACCTTCACGCCCTTGCCCACCAGCCAGTCCAGCCCCTTGGCCACCGCCAGGGCATTGCCGCCTGCCGGGTCGCTGCCATAGACATCGGCCACCAGCACGCGCTGCACCCCGGCAAACTGCAGCAGCGAGGTAACCGCGCTGCCATGATCGCTGGCCTTGGGCGCACCACGGGCAAAGCCGCGCGTTTCGGCAGGTTTGAGCCCCGGCATGGGCGCGCCGTCGATAACGCCAACCGGCGTTGCTATCGGCGGCATGGCCCCTGCCCTGCCCCCTGCCGCGCCCCCTGCCCTGCCTGCAGAACCCGACGCCGTGCCGCCCTGGAAGTTCAGCGTATCGGCAGCAACGGTCGCTCCCGGCAGCGCCTGTGACAGCACGTCCTGCGCCTTGGCCAGCCCCATGCCCGAAGGCACGCCCAGCCGCACCACTTCAACCCCCAGATCGCCCAGCCGCTCGCGCGAAAGCACGACGAAGCCCGCCCGCTGCGCCGTGGCGATGTCGTCGGCAGTGGAGTCCATCACCAGCAGTTCGCCGCGCCGGGCAAGCGCGCCCGCAGCATCCTTCTCGATCAGGTTGCGGTTGGCACGCGCCAGCCTGTCGAGCCGGACCAACCGCGCCTCGGCAAGGCCCCGAACGGTCCGGGAGACATTGCCCCCCAAGTCGCCCAGCGTATCGCCCAGTGTGCCGCCAATGCCTCCCAGCGTCCGCCCCGCCGCCCCCTGCCCCAGATCGGGCAGCGCCAATTGCGCGCACAGCGGGGTAGCCATGGCACCAAGCGCGATCAGGGGGATGGCTAAGCGTTTCATGTTCATAAAAATATTGCCATATCTTCGCTGTCTCACGGATTAAACGAACGAGGCCGTCCGTTCTATCCATCAGAAAGGTAACGACACTGGCCGATCCCTTCGCCGATGGCATCCTTGCACTGCTCCCGCGCTTGCGGCGCTTTGCCGCCGGGCTTTCGCGCGATGCGGGCGAGGCCGATGATCTTTGCCAGACCACCATCGAACGCGCCCTGCGCTCGCGCAGCAAGTGGCAGGAGGGCACGCGGCTCGACAGCTGGATGTACAGGATGATGCGCAATATCTGGATCGATGAAATCCGCGCCCGCACCCGGCGCCACGAGACCTTCACAGACGAGGAAGCGGGCCTCGGCGTCGGCGCATCAGGCGGACAGGAAGCCCGCGTTGCCCTGGCCGACATGGACCGCGCGCTTGCCCGCCTGCCCGATGAACAGCGCGAGGCCGTGCTGCTGGTGATGGTCGAAGGCTGGTCCTACAAGGAAGCGGCCGAAATCGTCGGCTGCCCGGTCGGCACGCTCAATTCGCGCCTGGTGCGCGGACGCGATGCCCTGATGGCCCTGCTGGGAGAAGCGGCATGACCCCCACCCACCAACAGCCCACCCCCGAACAAATCGCCGCCTTTGCCGATGGCCAGCTTGAAGGGGCCGAACTCGAGCGCATCGCTGCGGCCATTGCCGCCGATCCGGCGCTGGAGAAGCAGGTTGCCGCGCATCGCGCCCTCGCCCAGCGCCTCGGCGCCCATTTCGCGCCCATTGCCGCAGAACCGGTGCCCAATCATCTCGCCGCGCTGCTCAAGGCCCCGCAGGACAATGTGGCAAGCCTTGCCGATGCGCGCGCCCGCCGCAAGGGGCCGCCGCGCTGGACATGGCTTGCCGGCCCGGCGCTTGCCGCCTCGCTGGTCCTTGCCCTCACCCTGCGTCCTGCCAGCGATGCCGGCTATGCCGATGCCCAGCTCGCCAGCGCGCTCGATAGCCAACTCGTCGCCGGGCAACAGGCCGATGCTCCGGTGCGCGTCCTGCTCAGCTTCCGCGATGCAGGCGGCGCCTATTGCCGGGCGTTCGAACGCGCTGCCAGCGCCGCCATCGCCTGCCGCGATGCGCAAGGGTGGCAATTGCGAAGCCACAGCGCGGCCAGCAGCGGCGGCGCACCGGCGGGGGAATACCGCCAGGCCGGCAGTGCAGGCGATGTCCTCGCCGCCGCGCAGGCCATGGCCGCAGGCCCCGCGCTTACCGCAGAAGAGGAATTGGCCGCGCGCCGGAACGGATGGCGCGAGACGCCCTGATCCGCCGCCCGTTTCGATCATCATGATAGGATACCAAAGTGGCAGTTAGGTATCCCAATCGTTGACGGTGCGGGGCAATGCCGGTATGCGTGGCGGCTCCCGTGGCCTACGATCCCGCCCCCCTCACCCTCGCTTTCCGCCGCGGCCAGCTTGATGCGCTGGTCCGCACGCACCTCGATCCTGCCGGGCTTTTCACCCCGGAAATGCAGCAAACGCTGGCATTGCGCCAACTCTCGCAGGCCTGGGCCGCCTATCGCGAGGACCGCGGCATCACGCTTGGCGCAAGGCTGGTCGGGGCCGAATGCGCGGCAGAGCGTGACGCTTTCCTCGCCCTCCTCACGGCCATCCTCCCTTCCCCCGCATCACCGCTGGCAGAGGCCGTGCGGACCGTCCGCCGCATTGCCGTTGCCCCCCTTGCCGCCGAAGCCCGCCAGGCCGCCACGATCGCGGCACAGAGCATGGTTCAGCTCGAAGCGGTCATCGCCACCCTCGCAGGGGAACGCCTGCCCACAGACCCGCTGGAGCGGCTTCTGGCACTGATTGACCAGCACCGCTACTCGCTGGGCCCCGCAGGCGATGACGCGCTCGGCGCCACGGCGCTCAGTCCGTGCTGGGCGATCAACCTCCTCGCCCTCGCCCGGCCCCAAGCCTTTGCCCTCACCGCTCCGCCCCTGCCCTTGCCCGCGCTTGCCCGGCGCCGCCTGTTCCGCGCCGATCTTTCCCCGGCGAAACGCCGCGATGGCGCGCGTGAATGCCTGCTCCGCGCCATGCTGGAAGTGGCCCGCGATCTTGACCGCATCTGGCGGGCAACGCGACGCTTTGCCGCCGAATTCCCGCAGCAGCGCTCCCACTCGCGGCTCGGCAGTGCGTGGCTCCTCCTCGTCGGTCTGGAAGACCTCACCCCCGCCCAGCTCGGCCGCGCCCTGGGCGTGACCAAGGCCGGCGCGGGCAAGCTGCTGCGCCAGCTCGAAAGCGGCGGTCTCGCCCGCTCCAATGGCATGTTCGAGCCCTTTTCCTGCACGCCCATCGCCGCCGCCCCCTTTGCTGCCGACCTCTATTGAGGCCTGCCCCACAAGACCTCATCCCTTCATTTCCCAAGAAAGCGAAGCTTCCCGAGGGTTAGAGGCCTTTAGATAGGGTTAGACAGGTTAAGCGCCCCGCGCCCTGCCCCGACTCGCCAATTCTCCGCGATTCGCGCCATTCCGCCTGTTCCCGGAGTGTCGGCCAATCGTTCCCGAT
Organism: Novosphingobium sp. FW305-C-30-35; assembly: GCF_058783135.1. Taxonomy (NCBI): domain Bacteria; kingdom Pseudomonadati; phylum Pseudomonadota; class Alphaproteobacteria; order Sphingomonadales; family Sphingomonadaceae; genus Novosphingobium; species Novosphingobium sp. FW305-C-30-35. The sequence continues at coordinate 1,668 of NZ_JBYSYJ010000002.1, read as the reverse complement.
GGATCGACCCGGTGTTCCTGAAGGATCGACGGGGCGTTCCTGATAGGTCGAAACCCCGGATCAGACCGTTCCCGATGGATCGATGGATCGGATCAGGGGTGCGATGGGGTGGGACGATTGAATCACTTTCCAACAGAACTCCAACAAGTAGGTTCAAATTCGGTGGATAAGCACGCCGCTGCAAAATCCGTGGGAAACGTCGCCCCACCAAGCCCGACACTTCAGGAACGGGCACTCTCTGCAAACACGACATTTTCGGAACGGAGAGCGCGAAGTTCAACGGCGCAGGGTGTGGCCGTGCTTCTCGTGGTGGCGCTTGACGAAGCCGATGAAGGCCTTCTGCCAGTTGGCGGGCAGCCGCGCCGCGTCGGCATTCACCCAGCCTTCGAACTCGGCATGGAGCGCGTGGAGGTCCCAGCCCGGGCAAGTTTCGCGCAAATAGGCGATGGTCTCGTCGGCCATGAACCCGCGGGTCGCATTGTCGCTCAGGCCCTTCACCGCCTTGCGGATCAGCGCCGAGGCGTCAAAGGTTTCGGTCGGAGAAGAATGTTTCCCCGGGGAAACACCCGAGGGCGAGGTACCGCCGACAGGTGCGGGCTCAGCGGACTTGCTGCTGGTGGACGGTGCCGAAGCGCGCTCTGCCTCGGGCTGTCGTACCACGCCGCCAGTCCCCTGCCCCACGACGCCCGCGCCATCCTTGCCGTCGATCCGGCGCATGCGCAGCATCGGTTCGCCGCCCTTGGCGGTCTCCACGCTGAGGCCATAGCCCGGCAGCGCGTCCTTTTCGGCAAGCTTGAGGATCTCGAACTTGAAGCGGCGGTATTCGCCCTCCGCACCGGACTTCTCGAACAAGGTCGGCATGGAGATGGCAAAGCCCTCTTCCCCTGCCCCCCCGGCATGCTTGCGCGCCACCTTGTAGAGCCAGCGTTCGCGTCCGCCGGTAATGTCGAAATAGGCGCGGTCGATCGAGAGCACGCCGCCCTTCATCATCACGCCTTCCCAGAACCAGTTGGACAATTCGATGGTCATGCCGCGCGATCGTTCGGTCTTTTCATCGACCAGCTGGGTCCAGCCATCGAGCCATGAAAAGGTGGCCTCGCGTCTGTTTTCCGCGCGGATGTTGGTCTTGATCGTCGTGGCGACAAGGCGGTCCAGCGCCTGGCCGAGCAGCTCGTAGGCGCGGCCCGTGGTCGGCCTGCCGATGGCGCGGAGCAGGTCGTAGGGCATCAGGTTCAGTTTGCGCGGCACGTCGTTGACGCCGCGTCGTGCCATGTCGGCAAGCACGCTGGCGCAGTAGATCAGGATATCGGCATCCCAGATCGTCGCCATGCCGTATTCCGGACTGGCCGAAACGTGGACCCACAGCTTGCCGTCGGGCGAGGTGTAGTCGATCGGCTTGACGCGTTTCGACTTGGCGAGGCTGAAGAAGGGGCGCTCCATCATCTCGCGCTGATCGCGCATCGGCATGTCCGCCACGTAGGGCAGGAACAGATCGAACTGGTCGCCCGACGGACCCTTGCGGTTCTGCGGTTGCGACGGTGCAGGGCGGGCGCGGGTCAAGGTGAGGAGGCTTTCGCGGGTGTTTCCCCGGGGAAACATTTTTGAGTGAGGATCGCTGTGGCTCGTTTCCCCGGGGAAACACGCGTGCTGAGAGGTTGCGCCAAGCAT